>CAVZSL010000013.1:0-273267 GCA_963777935.1 uncultured Chloroflexia bacterium | reverse complement strand
ATTGCAGTTTCAATTGAGCCTGGTTCAGCATCCGGATAATTTTTGTCTACCCATTGCTTAGCCATTAACGCTGCATATTCGCCAGATAGGAATTGGTTCATCTTCATGACAGCATCATAGGCATTCTCATCACCCGGATCACCACCAGCAAAAAGGACCTGAGCACCAGCTTCGTGTGCAGCGATCAGCTTGGGCACCAGGCTGGTTGGCTCAACTGCCATGACAAACAGAAATTGCAGCACGGAGGTATAGTTCTCAATTTGCGTGGCTTGAGTATTGGCATTACCATCGGCACTGGAGACTTGAACATCATAGTCAGCGCCAAAGGTATTTTTAAATGCATCCTGGAAGGCGAGCATAAGTGGATCGTCCAAAGCTGGGTAGGCATGGCTACCAGAATGGGTTCCCCTTCCGGTGCGGGTTTGGTTGGGGCTGGTCCAATCATCTTCCGGTTGTGTTGGTGCTGGCAACAACTGCTGGTTTGGTGCGCCTGGGTCCTGACGGCAGTCAGATAACAGACCGAAAACCATTAAGACCGAGAACACACGGACATTTTCCTCTATCACTCTATTCCTCTCCATTTCATTCATGAGATGCTCTAAGGATTATTTATTTTAGATCATTCTACAAAAGCATTTCGGAAGAATGAAAAGATTTTCCTAATTTTCACCATATCTATTGAAATATTTTTTTTATTCCATGCGTTTCCCTTCACCTCCTTGGTTTTGTCCACCAAAAACTTTAAGATATCATCAAGAACGAAACTATAAAAATTTATGTAGCCATTCGCAGGTCTATCTCTTTCACCCTTCCACTTTTCTGATATTGATCATAACCAACCGCAGCCAGCAATAACGCACCTTTGATGAGATTTTGGTAAAAATCCTAAGACCGAAGAGTTGCATGCCATGATTTAAGACGGCGATGATCATGACCCCCGTGATCAAGCCCAAAATTGTGCCTTCACCACCCGCAAAGCTAACACCGCCTAGAAGGGCAGCAGTCAATGCATAACTCAATGCCTGCTCCGGTAGTTACCTGTCCGTTGAAAACCCTGGAAAGTAGTAACACCGCTGTGATCCCAGAAGCAAAGCCGCAGATGGCAAAAACTACCACCTTTTTCTGTTCGATTTTATTCCACAAGCGGCGCCGCTTCCTGGATTGCCACCCATCGCATAAACACGACTTCCAAAATTCGTACCATGTAAGAAATAGGCTCCTATAATCGCTACGATGATCATGATAATGATAGGAACCGGTACTTGGCCAACGTAACCCCGACCATAAACTCGGAACGAATCAGGCAAACCGTCGATATTTCGCCCAGCTGCAACAATGTAGCCGAGACCTCTGTAAACATAAGCGGTACCGAGGGTGATGATCAATGGATGCACCTTTAGGATATTGCTGAGACTCCGTTTGTCATCCCCAAGATCGTGGCCATCGCAATACAAATTGGAATGGCAATGAGGGAATCGATCCCATAACCATAGCTACTTGAAATCATGAGCGAAAGCACGACATTCGGTAAGAATAATCTGTGAACGAACGGACAGGTCGATTCCCCAGCAATCATCACAAACATCAGCCCAACCGCGGTCGATAGACACAAAGGACATTTGCCGAATCATAAGTTTGAAGTTATTAACGGTAAGAAAATTGGGAGCTACGATAGAAAAAATCACTATAGCTAATAATAATATCAATAAGGGCGTGTAGTTATTGGCAAACTTTCCAATCTCTGCAGATAGATGTTGTAAAAAAGGGGGATTGTTTTTCATTATCAGGTATCTGTACTCCTTTGGTCCAAACTTATATTCTTTCAACGGGCGAGTTGATCATTCCTTTATGGGGATACTGGGGTGGCGATTACCCAAAAGATTGGTATTCAATGTCACTCACCATTTCGCCGTTACCCTCTTTCCCCTTCACAATGAGGGTTACAACATCATCCAGGGTTGCATCCCTGACATTCAGGATGTCTTGTCTCACTCCTCTTAAAAACGAAAACACGATCTGCAATCGCCAGGATATCTGGAATTTGTTGCGTTATGAGTAATATTGACAGGCCCAGGTTTTTCAAGTTTTTGATCAAACCCAATAATTTGTTTGCTTCAGTAACTCCGAGGGCAGCGGTTGGTTCATCCAAAATCATGATCTTTGACTGGAACGCAATCGCCCGGGCACAGGCTACCATCTGCCGCTGTCCCACCAGACATCCTGGCCACATTCAATTTTGGAGATTTGATGTCCACACGCAGATCCTTGATCAATTCCTCCGCTCGTTTGTACATACCTTTTTTATCCAGGGTGATCCCCAGCGGTCCCCGTACCAGTTCTCTTCCAGCAAATATATTATTGGCTACATCCAGGTTGTTGAATAATGCTAAATCTTGATAGATCATACTTATCCCTAGTTTGAACGAATCCAAGGGGTTGTAGATCTCAACTTGTTTTCCAAAAATAAATATTTCACCCTTATCTGCCTGATAGGCACCCGAGAGGATTTTCATCAATGTGGATTTACCAGCACCATTGTCCCCGACTATCCCCATGATCTCACCCTGTCTCAACTCCAGGTCGACAACTTAAGAGCTGGACTCCCCCAAAACTTTTACAGATACCCTTCATCTCGACAGCGTATCCCATAATCTTTAGCACCTCCAATTAAAAAATTAAATCTTCCAAATATTCTATTTATTCGTTCATCCTTTGCAATGTAACTTAAATTTATATCCTTAATTTCTATTTTTTTGCCTATACTCGCAATACAAGTGAACCTGGCGACGGTTCACATCTCTTTAGATGCACTTGTGGGAGCCATCGCCAGATTCTGTTCAATCTCTTTCTGAGTATGAATTTTTCAATTATCGTTCTTCATAGGGTGGAGCTGGGAAGGCAAAGTCGGAGGTCTTTTGATCGCTCTGGCCAGACCAGTTCCATCTTCCCGTTTTGCCACTGAGTTAGTGGATTCAAGACATTGCCAGTGCCATCCGCATTGAAGGTGACGGGACCGATCACAGTGCTCAGGTTGGTAGCAGCCATCGCATCACGAACTGCATCACGGTCCAAGCTGCCAGCTCTTTCAATAGAATCAGCCAGGATTTGCACGCAGGCATAGGCAGGTCCAACAAGAATATCGGCTGGTCTTCCGAACTCAGTTTCTCGTGCTTGGCATTGATCTCTGCTATACCAGGGAAATTCTCGCCGCTGTGCCAGCCGGCGAACATAGTGACGTAATCACCAGCAGTTCCCAGGGATTTCACCCCAGGTAGCTGCATCAGGAGCCCTGACAAGCATGGTGAACTTGGGTGCCCAACCTAATTCGCTCATTTGTTTCACAATTGCCATGCCATCCGGTGTACTGGGCATGCCTAGTAGACATATCGGCTCCGGCTGCTTGGGCTTCCAGGATCACGATCGAGTAATCGGTTGTGCCGGGAGCGTACTCGCCATAGTACACAACATCATAACCAGCGGGCTTGGCATCCGCCTTGAACAGGCCGCCCAGCTCGTTTCCCCAGTCAGTTTTCTCCTGGAATATGGCGACCTTAGTCGGTCTTTGATCGGCAGGGATCATTTCATTAAGGCGTTGAACACATCCCTGGCCTGATCCGGTGACTTGGGAAACGGGGAGAACAGGTACTTGTAACCCCGCTGGTGTATATTCCACCAGGCAAAGGATACACCCAGATAAGGAACCTTGTTCTTTTCTGCAATGGCCGTGGTAGCAGCATGCATACCGCTGGCTGCACCGCCCAGGTAGGCCACCACCTTCTGATCGGAGAAGACTTTCTCCAGATTGTTGACTGCCTTTGTGGGATCTGATTCATCATCGTAGGCGGTGAGGCGCAATGGAACTTTTACGCCATACTCATCAACATATACCCCCCCGGCTGCATTGATATCAGCAATAGCATAGTCATAGCCGACTTTTACCTGGCTGCCAAGAGAACCAAATTTTCCTGTCAGGGGGATCGAGGCGCCGACCTCGATGTATTCCGGTGCTGGGGGTTTGGCTGCTCCTTCTACAGGGGTTGGGGCGCACTCAAATGTGGTCAATGGATCTAATGTTTCTGCTGGATAATCTCCACCGCTGATCATACCCTTCATGATTGTATAGGTACTCTGGATCAGATCATCAAGGCTTCCGCCGATGCCAACAGCACCACGATAAGCCCCTGCCTCACATTTCGGGAGCTTTTCCTGAGTATCTCGGGCTGACATCACCGGAGAACACGGCGTATTCGTCCAGATCATCCGGAGCGTATGCTGCCATGGCCTCGGCAACACCCTGGGCGCCGGAAACTCCCACAACCAGAACCACTTTCACATTTGGATTGGCTGTGAAAATATTCTCGGTTGCGCTGACAGCCTCAGATATTGTCGCTTCAGGCACGTCAACAAATTGCACCAGTTTGGCTTTGGCACAGGCGTCAACAGTTTCCATGCCTTCAGAGCGTAACCTGATATTTTCAGTTCCTTTTGCGTACCAATCACTGCAACTTCTACACTGTCATCTGCAGCATCCGGATATGTTGCATCGATCCAGGTCACAGGCCATTGTAGCCATTTTCGTTCCAATCTCATACTGATCGGTGTGCATGATGGCATCGTACGGTCCCTGCTTATCAACAGGCACGCCCATGACTTTAATGCCAGCTGCTTTGGCTTCTTCGACAGCAGCTGCCACACCTTCAGGCTCAAGCGCAGCCATGATGACCATGCCTTTGACACCCTGGGAGATACAGGTCTCGATCTGGTTGTACTGGGTGGTCGCATTGCCCTCAGCGCCGTAAATCATCACCTCTACGTCATCGTTGGCAAATTTTGTCTTGACACCTTCAGTCAGACCAGACAGAAAGGCATTCCCAGATTCGGGAATCGAGGTAGCATACTTTCATGCCTTCAATTGAGCCTGCTGCAGGTTGTTCCGGCGCGGTTGTGGGTGCTACCACCGCTTCTGGTGTGGCTGTATCAGCTGCACAGCCAACAATTAACATGCTCAGGAACAACACGAGGGCAATCGTACCTAATATCTTGGTTTTCATTTTTCATCCTCCATCAATGTGATATTTGAATTTACGTAAGTAGTTAATTATTTGGTTTACAATCAAGTCAATAAACAACTCCTTTCTTTGACGGTATTCATCCTATACATCTTTATATTCTCATGCATTGATTGCAGCGCTGTTTTTACCTGGTCCAAATCTGTTGGGACGGATCTTACGGATTTTCTTCCACGCCTCAACCAAACCGCCTGGAAGGAAGAGTACGATGAGGATGAATAAAGTGCCAAAGATAATCAAGTGATATTCACCCACATTCCAAACCAGGAACTGCTTGAGACCAACAAAGAATATCGAGCCGATGATGGGGCCGATAATGGTACCGCGTACCTCCAATGTAAGCCATCATCATTGGATCAAAGGTCCACTCAGGACTGAATGGCATATTCAAGTAATAACTGACATGATAATATGCGAAAGCCCCGCCAACCAATCCAGCGAAGAAAGCACTGACTGTAAGTGCTAGAAGTTTATGCTTCAATGCGCTGATCCCGAGGGATTCTCGCCGCATCTTCCCCTTCTCGAACTGCCATCATTCCCAATCCCCATTTAGAATTGACCAGGAAATATGCTGAGCTGATGGTCAGGATAACCAAGACCAGGAATAAATAGTAGCGCGGCAAAAGCTGATAATCAGAAATGTCAGGGTTGTAAGACATCTCTGGAAAGATATTACCGACCGTGATGTTGAGTATCTGTGCCAGAGCTAATGTGCCGATAGCAAAATATACGCCTCGAAGTTTAAAGGCAGGAATTCCAATCAGGAGTGCCAAAGCCACTGCCCCAATGCCTCCAGCCAAGAAAGCGACAAAGAAGGGGATACCGCTAATCCATAACAAACGCGTGATCAAGGAGCCGATACCAAAGAAAGCAGCGTGTCCGAGGTTGGTTTGCCCGGTATATCCACCTAATATATTCCAGCTTGATGCAAGACTCATATAGAGCAGAACCAGGATGACCAAATTAATGGTGCTATCTTTCTTTATAATCAGAGGGAATAAGGTTAAAAATAATATGGCAATGCTGAGTAGAATGATCGAGATTAATCGTTTGTATTTCATCGGTTAACCTTCTTTTGCCCCAAATAATCCTTGCGGTCTAAAAATCAATACCATAAGGAACAATACCAGCCCGGCTACTTCTCGATAATTACTATCGATAAAGAAAGAAGTGGCCGACTCAGTCATGCCCAGAATCAAACCACCCACCAGGGTGCCTGGAATACTCCCCAGGCCTCCCAGGACCATTACAATAAGCGCTTTTAGGGTCCAGGTCATTCCCATGGATGGTTGGATTGAAAAATTTACCGATACCAGAGTCCCTGCAACGCCAGCCAGGGCTGCGCCTATGGCAAAGGATATAAGATAAACTTTATGTATGCTAATTCCCATCAAGGAGGCAGCTTCCCAATTTTGCACGGTTGCTCGAATAGCTTTGCCGGTGTAGGTCTTGCGCAGAAATAATTGAAGGGCAATCAGGAAGAAAACAGCCACAGCTAAATTGGCTAACCGCACGATAGGGAAGCGCACCCCGAGAACGGTAAAGGCAGTTCCGATATATGAGGTTGTGATCCCTCGCTCGTCAGCTGTCCAAAACCGAAGAGCAAGGTTCTGGAGGATGATTGATAAACCAAATGCAACCAGGAGTGTGTTCTTTATCTTGGTTTCCTCGGGCAACTTTACCGTCCGCGAAAAGATGAGCCTATAGAGAAATGCTCCAATCAAGAAAAGGGAAATAAAAGAGATAATGATCGTTAGGTAAGGATCTAATCCTAGTATTGAGAATGCCCAGAAACTCGCATAGCCTCCAATCATGACCAGCTCACCATGGGCTACGTTAAGGATCTTTGTGACCCCAAAGACCAAAGACAGCCCCAATGCGACCAAGCCATACAAGGCACCCACTAATATTCCAAACACCAGGATTTGACTAAAACCCATTGAAACCTCGCTTTCCTTTCTTCTCTATCTATCCCAGATAAGAACTGCGCACCGACTCAAAGGATAACAGGTCCGTAGCAGTGCCCTGGCCTACAATCCGTCCGTTCTCCAGTAAATATGCACGATGTGCCAGATCGAGTGCTGCTTGAATATTTTGTTCCACCAACAGGATGGTTACTCCCTGTGAATTGATCTTCTTGATCATCTCAAATGTCTGTTCCACCAGGATGGGAGCCAGACCAAATGATGGCTCATCCAGCATTAGCAGACTAGGTTTAGACATCAAAGCTCGACCGATGGCCAGCATCTGGCGCTCACCCCCGGAAAGTGTTCCAGCTTGTTGTTTCTGCCTTTCCAATAGGCGGGAAAAATCTCGTAAACCCGCTCCAGGCTTTGTTTTTTTTCTTTCCTGGCCTTGGGAACAAATGCCCCAAGCTCTAAATTCTCAAAAACGCTCATTCCGGCGAATATTTTTCCACTTTCGGGCACCTGCGAAATACCCAGCTCCACGATATTATTCAACCGGCTCCTTACCAATTGATTTACCGAGAAAACAGATATCTCCTTTTACAGGTTTAAGCAGACCACTGATCGTGTTCAATGTAGTTGTCTTGCCTGCTCCATTCGGCCCGATAAGGGCGATAATTTCTCCTTCATTCACATCCAGCGAGATACTCCAAAGTGCCTGGAGCTCTCTGTAATAAACGTCAATCTGCTCTAAGTTAAGCATGAGATTTTCCTAGATATACTTCGATAACTTTGGGATGGTGAACAATTTCATCAGGAGAGCCTTCAGCTATCTTCTCGCCCATATTTAAAACAACAATGCGATTGGAGATGCACGTAACGGCTTTCACGATGTGCTCAACCATGATGATGGTCACTTTGGAATCGCGGATACGCGAAATTAATTGGCAGACCTCATCAGCCTCAGCGAGGTTTAAACCCGCCATGAGTTCATCCAAAAGAAGCATGGTCGGTTTAGTGGCTAGAGCTCTGGCTAATTCCAACCTTTTCCGCTCCATAACCCTAAGGTCTTTAACCAATATTTGAGATTTGCTGAGTAAGCCTACCTGATCGAGAATCTCTTCTGATTCAGCTGCCGCAATTTTCATGTTCTCACAAGGTGCCTGACCATATACTCTACCCACCATCACGTTCTGTAGGGCAGTAAAATCTAGGAAAGGCTTGCACAGCTGAAAGGTTCTGGCAATCCCCTTTTTATTGATCTTATATCGTGGGAGACCCGTGATATTCTCACCATGAAAAGTAATCTTTCCTGTATTGGGTTTTAGAAACCCTGTTATGAGGTTTAACGCAGTTGTCTTGCCCGAACCGTTGGGACCAATGATGCCGATGATCTCTCCCTCATCGACATAAAAATCCAGGTTATTGATGGCCTTCAATCCCCCAAAAGCTTTACAAAGCTGTTCAACGGTTAAGATTCGCATTTCTATCCTCAATTCACCATAAACTGGAATCCAATCACTTGTGGATTGTCCAGAGCTGGCAGACTGACCACGGGTTTGAGTTTCTTTTTGGTTCGCTTGGCCTCGGAGTAGCTGCTTCCGTTTCGGCCGGGATGGGAGCTAATACTACCGTTGTAGCTGTTTCTGGTGAAGTCTTATATCCAGATACAAACATTATCACAACTACCAGGTACAAGATTATATATTTTTATGCTAATTCTCCATTTATTATTGAATTTTAGGTTTTATAAAAATCATTATCCAATAATATTGTTTAGAATAACATATCCATCTATCTTGTATCAATTCATTCCATGATACAATCTATTCTATAATGGAATAGATCAGCAGGGAGATTATGAAAATTCTACAGGTACAATATTTTCTATTAATCGTGGAAAGAGGTAGCTTTTTATCTGCAGCCGAGAAGCTCTACATCTCTCAATCATCGCTATCAAAACAAATCATCGCACTGGAAAATGAATTAGGCTGCCAACTCTTTGATCGAAGTAAACGCAAAATATCCCTTACCATTGCTGGAGAGACGTTCATGAAGCACGCAATGGGGCTTGATGATATTTATAAAACCATGTGGGCAGATCTTGAAGAATATAGAGCTAAGACAGAATCATTTTCCATTGTTGCCATTCCAGTGATCGCACAGTATGGGATAACCGGTTATATTGCTCAATTCAAGAGCCTGTATCCGAATATCCGCTTTGCTTTAGAGGAACGAGAGGGAGCAAGTATTTTGCCAGCTTTAAAAGCTCAGGAATATGATCTGGCCTTTATTCGTGATAATTACATAGATAAAGATCAATGTATATGTATCGAGATCTGCAAAGATAAGTTAGTAGTAGTTGTATCAATCAATCATAGCTTTGCAAATAGAAAGACCATCGCACTGGCAGAACTTTCAAACGAAAACTTCATCATGTTTGACAAAGCTGCCATTCTACACGAAGTGATATTAGAAGCATGCAGGCAGGTTGGCTTCAAACCAATAGTATTCTACGCCAGTGTTCGTATTGAGAGCATCCTTGGCCTGGTAGCCTCGAATATTGGTGTTGCCCTGATGCCTGAGAAATTATTCGATTATTATAAGACACCGGAAGATATTGCAATTCCTCTAGATGAAATCATCGAAAGCAATATCGTACTAACATATCTAAAGAAAAGAAAACTCCCCAGGACTGCAAAAATCTTTGTATCTTCAATAGAAAGAATGTTGATTGATTGAGGTTATATAAATGTTATGTTACTATTCTCGTTACAGCCTCTTAATGGTTAAAATACGCAAGTCCCTCCTATTTCCAGACACGGTCTTTTTAAATCAAGCTAGTCTTTTTTATACCCTTATCCTCCAGAAAGATACGGAAAGAAACATAAGCGGCAATCTGGAGAAAGTGAGTCTTGTAGCTCACTCTGGACACCATCGATGGTAGCCATCCCAATTTCATCTGGATTCAATCTTAGAAAATCCACAGCGTCCTGGACCGTGGCCAAAGGCGCCAGGTCCAGGATTTGCCGCCTAGGAGAAAGAGGAGCTAGCTGACCGAAGAGTTCAATAGAGATATTCACATGCCACCTATAAAGTTTCGAATACCGAGTCCAAGTCAGAGTCGGGCACATCAAAAGTAACATTATGAGGCGGCAATGGTTCTTCACACATAAATTCAGGGATACGATAATCTGCTGCAGTGAGACCAGCATGACGGTTAAACTCAATCTCCATACGTAAAACGTCACGGTTGGCGCGGTCATAATCTTCTATCGTCCAACCCCATCCATAACGCGCATTCAGCATATCCACCATCAGCTGCGGATTGGCAATAATTGGAGGCCGGGCAAACAGGCACAAGCCTGTACTATCCAGCATGGCAGCAATGATCTGTAATCGGAGCGATAGTTCTTTTTGTCCCTGGGTACCTAGCGGATTGACCTCTTTGCGTGCACCAAACGCATTCCCGGCGGTGTGGTCTGCGCCTTGGGGTGAGGTGGCATAAGTAACACCGTTCCCTTTCAGGCTGCGCGGATCATATCCAGGCATTCCCTGACCAACTGCGGCTGGAACTCTTTTTATCCCTAAAACCTTACCGGTTACCACCACACCATTGCCGATCAATCTTCCTAGGACGGTCCCCTCACCGACTTGTGCTAACAACTTTTGAATCGATTCGAAATCACCAAATTTACCCAAACCTGCCTCAAGCGCCACGCCTAAAGCAGCCCCCGTCTCGATGGTATCCAGGCCGAAATCGTTACACATACGGTTTAACTGAGCAATCTCATCAAGATTACCAAGGCCAAGGTTTGAACCCAGCAAGGCTATGGTTTCAAATTGGAGAGTGCCAACGATCGGTTTGCTGGATGCGTCTACGTAAACGTTACGGCAGGCGATCACACATCCGGGCATGCAACGAGTGCCCACCTCTCCACCTCGAGATAATGTGACTTCGCGTAGGTACTCTCCGCGTAGTGTTTCCGCTCCTTCAAAATTACCGTTGGAGAAATTTCGTGTAGGAAAAGCCCCCATTTCGTTGACGGCTGCCACAATCGAGGCAGTACCATACAAATGTTGCGAGCCTTGGGCGCCCAGCTTCGGGTCATTGATGAGTTTTTGTGCAAAAGTTCGGGCTGCGGTCCGGAAGAGCTCACTATCCGCCAATGGGACAATCTTCCCCACTGGCCTGTCAATCACAATGGCTTTCAAGCCTTTGCTGCCCATGACCGCGCCTAAACCTCCGCGGGCAGCATGGTTACTGCGCTGTCCGCCCTCGCCGGTTATGCAAATACCGGCTCCTCCCATCCACATTTCTCCTGCCTGACCGATTGATATCACTGTGCTGCCGGCTCCAAAACGCTCCTGAAGTAGATCAGAAGTAGCATAAGTGCCTAAACCTTGTGCATCACCTGCGGGTAATAAATTTGCTGAATCTCCAGAAATATGGAGAATAGACCAACTGCCTTTTGGTGCCCGACCTTCAACGACTACTGCCTTGATACCCAGCTTGCCTAAAGTATCACCTGCAGTTCCACCGGCATTGGCTTCCTTAACACCTTTTGTTAACGGGCTTTTTCCACCGACAGATAAACGGCCAGCCGCGGTTACACTGCAGCCACCCAGAAGCCCAGGTGTAAAGATCAATTTATTCAACGGACCTAAGGGCTCACAGGTTGGGGGTACTTCCTCAAGTAGTAATTTAGCGATCAGCGCACGGCCACCCAGATGTTCATATATCGGGGGAACCGGTTCCCACCATAGCTGAGACTTATTCATGTCCACACGTAGTAATTTCATAATGATCCTCACAACAAAAAATCTATACTATGCACTCACAATCTCAAATTTGAAAAGTCTTGAACCTCTGAAGGCAGATAGACGCTGACAACATAGATGAAAGCGGTTTATGGTGGGTAAGCAACGGTATAGATATGCTTACCACCATTTAAAGGTCCTTTAAGCAATGCCTCGATTTCTTCCCGATCACGTTGAGTGACTTTTTCCGCTGGAGGAAGCTGGCCGGCTGGGAAACGGGTGAGGATATCATTAATTAACTTGACCATGAAATCCAGCAATGCCTCCAGACCGGGCTTGGCTTTCTCGGCATCAGCCAGGGTCGGGCGACCGATAACACCTTCGGGATAGACCAATACCTCGGTTCCACCTAAGCCGACATGCTCATGCCCCTTGATTGGTGCATGGTAAACTTCACCACCTTTATCCACATAACCGGGTGGTAGAAATCCTTCTGGCTTGGTATCCACCGCCAGCTTCATATCCATAAACTCAGGAAATAGGGCAAGAGAATATGAAGCTTCAACTTCACAGGCATGCTGGAAAGGTGTCTCGAATGGACCACCATGAGCTTTATCTTTGAGGTAATCATGGATCACCGTTGGCCAATGCAGCGAGATCAGGATGCAAGGCACCTGGTACTTCTTGGCAAACTGATGCAGCGCAAGTGGGATGACTTCTTCCTGACCATGACCATTGAGAAAGATCTGCTTACGGAAGCCGGTATTCCAAAAGCCTGCAATGATTCCCCGCAGGTTTGCCAGGAATGTATCTTCCGGGATTACGACCGTTCCTGGCATTCCAAGGTGATTATATGGATGCGAGCCGTACCAGACTGGTTCTGCGACCGTGCAGCCGGTACGAAGAGCCACCTGTTCTGCCATGCGGGAGACCAGGAAAGTGTCTTCTCCAAGTGGCTGTGCAGCACCATGACATTCCGTGCTGCCCACAGGAATAATGATCAGATCATTCTGTTTAAGTCGAGCATTGATCTCGGTCATGTTCATTGTCTGATAGTACACACCGCTTGGTCGTTCCATATGCCCATTCTCAGGGGGAAACTGCCAGGTAGCCATAATAAGCCTCCTTTATTGGCTGCAAATCAATTATTTGCAATTGGTTAAACCGCTGGTAAGCGCAAGTCGCTTGCTCTTTTCGATGATTGCTTAAGTTCGGGATAGTATTTATTGACCATTTCAACTACGATGGCTGCCTGGTCTGCCATTCTCTTACCATCCGCCGCAGAAGTCATTTCGCCATGCCCACTGACAACTGAATTACCGGTCTTGCAATGTACGGGTGCAGCCACGCGAACGATTTCTGGTGCTTCGTATACACGAATAAAACCACCCGATCCTGGGGGGTTGTCGGTATGCACATCCAGGGGCACCTGAACGGCAGCCCGCAAGGCGGCAATCATAGGAATCTGCAGATCCCGCACCGGGTTGATGCTGTCAGCACCCAAACTCTCTAAAAGTTTGAATGAACATGGGTTGCACTGCCCGAGATGAGCAGAAGTCTTGAATACGACCTCCTTTGGTAAGGCTCCGTCCTTGCGCATCTGACCAACCAGCCATAACATGCCCTCATCGTAGATGAGGAAGCCACGTACACCCAGGTCATAACCGCGTTTTATGTCCTCAACAGCGCGCAGCACCTGCTCCATGCCACGTAAACGATAGCTGATCCTGACGCCCTGCGGTGAAAGGACGGTTGCGCCAGTATCGTAGGTGGCGCGCGGACCTGTGGACATTAACAATTCAGCACCATATTCGTTGCATAGCTTGCAATATTCCTTGATCTCCTCACGTGTATGGCGGAACATGCCATAAGTCTCAGTGACACGGTTAATGGTGATACCATTTTTGGTGGCAGTATCCAGCAAAGCTGCGACTGCCTCAGCCGAGTTGACCGTGGGAACCTCGATCCGAAAGGCTGCCCCATCTGGAAAGCGCAAAGCAGACGAGGGCATATCAAATAGGTCACCAGCAGGTAATCCAAGCTTTTTTACGTATTCTCGAGTTTCTTCAAACATTTTTTAGCTCCTAAGTATGAATTGATTTTAGATTAATCACGATGAGCAGGGAGGGGTGGGCAATACACCCAAACGATCCTCAGTGGCTCATCGCCGATATTTTCAACACGATGCATCTTGCCAAGTGGAGAATAAAAGGCTGTCTCAGGACCAATTTCCCATTCTCCTTCGCCTTCAATCACGATTTTGGCATGCCCACTTATGAGAAATAAAACTTCTTCGGAGTCATCATGTTTATGATCTGGGATCATGCTGCCAACCTCGGTGATATTCATTCCCATTGAGACGTTATTAACTCCTCCAAATTTGGGAGCCAATAAGAGCTTGGAGACACGTGGAGGAAGGCGATATTCCCCCTCCACATCTGCAGCTTTGACAAACGGTAGCTTATCCATCATAATATTGCCTCTCTAGTGAGTGTTTTCTTCTGGATGTAGAACAATTGCCTTCGGTAGGATTACAGGTAAAGCAGCGAGACCCACTTCACGAGCGATCGCGTCAGCCGTCTCGCGGATAGTTTGACCAAGCGTTAACATGCGATCATGAGACATGCGGTAAGCGGGACCAACAATGGCGATTACCGCAATTGGGTAGCCATTCGCATCCACAATCGGTGCGGCAACTGCATTGATATCCTTTTCATACTCTTGCTCGGAAATAGCAAATCCTCGTTCACGTGTTTGACGTAGATTCTTAAATAAATCTTCCGGCAAGACCCGGGTGTTTTCAGTATATTTAGTCATGCCCTGTGAGAGAATCTGGCGAACCTGTATTTCGGGTAAATAAGCCAGGAATGCCTTTCCAGATGCTGTGCAAAACGCTGGTAGTCGTTCTCCTATAGCTGCAGCAATTTTGACTCGCTGTGTACTTTCAACGACTTGGAGGTACACTACATAGCCATTATCGAGAATCGCCAGGTCCGCGGTCTCCTCGCTTTGGAGGGATAATTGCTGCAGGTATGGTAATGCCCAGCGATGGACATCTAAATCTTGAAGCTTTATGGAGGCAAGTTCGATAAAAAGGAAACCTAGCTGGTACATCCCGGTTGTTTTATCTCTGTTAATAAAACGTTTACTCTCCAGGGTGGCCAAGAGTTTGTGAATTGTACTTTTATGCATGCCAACTCGCTCAGCGATATCAGTCAGTGATAGGGTTGGTCTATCCATTGTGAAGCACAGGAGGATATCGAGAGCCCTTTCAACTGCACGTACTGACTGAGACAAGTTTCGTTCTCCGTATGGATCTTGAATACCACTTTGTTTCGTGTAACAGAACCGGGTTTCATTTTAGAGTATAGCAGAAGTTTCACCTGATGTCAATCAATTCCACAGAGTGGAACAACACTTTTATGTAACTGTCGTGCATGATCATTGGTATGATGATTGTAACTTGACTCATCAATAGAGTGATGATATGCTTAATAATGAAACCATATTTCATCAGGCGAAACAATAATTAGATGTTTGGTTATATGCTAAAAATCCTCGAACGAGATTACAATCAGCTTGTTCATTAAATGGTTACATCATGACTGAAAAACAATATCGGGTTCCGAATAGCAAATCATTCTTCGAATTTAAACTACCTACCAGGATGCATACAGACATAGCTATTTCACACCAGGCGGAAAATCTGATAGATATACCCCAAGCCAACCAGGATGCGCTAACCCATCCTATCGGCAACCTTCCACTTCGAGAACACACCAAACCTGGAGAACGGATTTGCATCGTATTTACAGACAATTTACATGGCAGCCCTGACTACCCGTTGGTCACAGCGCTCTTGACGGAGCTTGAAAAAGCGGGAATATTGGATGACGAAATAATGCGTTTATGCGGCAGGCATGCACCTCTCGTCCATGGACGCTGAAAAAATCACCAAACTCGGTACGAATTTCGTGGATCGTTATCGTGCCATCGACAATGAGCCTTAAAACCCAACTGCAGCAATGGATGAGGCGTTAGACATGGCTACCAATAAATTTGATACAGAATGCCAGGTATTGTTTGTCTCCCACGCTATGTTGACCCTATGCGTGATTGGAAAAAAGAAATAAAAAGCACACATTATGAAAGCATTACAACTAGTGCAACCGCGCAAGTTCGAAATGGTAAATTTGCCCATGCTGGAGTTACATAATAGCTCCCCTGAGCGGATTCTGGTAAAAACACTCTGGGCCTCGTTGTGTGGAAGTGATATTTCCTTTTTTAATGGAAACAAACGCTATATTTCTTACCCACTCTATCCAGGCGTACCCATTCATGAAAGCGTGGGGGTGGTGGTTGATAGCCAGTCGAAGCAGTTCCGACCAGGGGACCTGGTGCTGGCAATCCCGGAGGGTGACCGGGGGTTAGCAGAATATTTCGTTGCCCAGGCAGGTAAAGCTATCCCCTTGCCAGAAGAGTTAGCCAGCTGTGATGATAGTTGCCTCATCCAGCCACTTTCAACTGTTCTTAATGCAGTTGACCAGCTTGAAGATATCCAGGGAAAATCTGTAGCTGTGATCGGACTGGGATCAATCGGTTTATTCTTTTGCTGGTTGCTTAAAAAGCGCGGGGCAGGGCACATTTTGGGAATTGATCCTAACCCATATCGCTGCCAGGTGGCAGAAAAGCTGGGAGCAAATCAGACATCATCAATGCGCAGTGTCGAGGTTGTACATGCTTCCAGGCAAGTACCCGATCAATGGCAGCCACTCGATATTTGTATCGAGGCGGTTGGCCACCAAACAGAAACACTTAATGATTGTTTTGAACTGGTTCGGAAACAGGGCACCATCCTCGCCTTTGGTGTTCCTGACCAGCCAGTTTATCCCATCGAGTATGAGACCTTTTTCCGTAAAAACGCTGTATTGATTGCTGTTGTCACACCTGATTGGAGCGATTACTTAGCTAGGGCGCGAGACCTTTTCCTCACCTACCATAAGGAGTTAGCATGGTTGGTCACCCATCGACTGCCCATCAAGGAAGCTGGAAAAGCTTTCACTCTGTACGAGCAGCATGAGGAGAATATTCTCAAGGTTATCCTGGATGTATCTGTATGGGAATGAATTTATTGGTAAGATGATCTAATCCTTATGGACGTGCTACCTAATATCGAAAAACCAGTTGAAACTGATTACTTGAACTGCATCCGTTGCGGGTTGTGCCTGGCAGTCTGCCCTACTTATCGAGAGCACCTGAATGAAATAGCTGGACCGCGTGGTCGAGTCGCCTTGGCGCGCAAAAGTCTGGAAGGAGAATTAACACTTTCTCCCAATCTTGTAGAGCAGATGAATGCTTGTTTTGCTTGTCTGGCGTGCAATGAGATTTGCCCGGTTGGTATCAGACCAGCTGAGCTAACCCTGTCCATGCGCTATATCAAGGAGCAAATTAAACCAGCCGGTTGGAAGCAAACGCTCTTTGGAGGTCTGGTTTCAAATCCAGGTCGGATGGAAACTGCCACACTGCCTCTTCGGTTTTATGAACACTCAGGGATACGCAGGCTTATCTACCAACTAAGATTGACTCGTTTACTACCCTCACAGCTGCGTGACATGGAGGCTATGTTACCCCACCTCCCACAGCGTCCTCTACGCCAGGTTTTGCCTGAAATGACGGATGCGAACGATACGACCCGCTTTCGAGTCGGTTTTTTTCTAGGATGTGCACAGAATTTGCTCTTCACCGAGGAAAGTAAAGCATCTGTACGCGTTTTAGCGCGCAATGGTTGTACTGTCATCACTCCCAGGGATGTCCAATGCTGCGGTATGCCTGCCCGTGGCTACGGTCGTCTTGACCTGGTACGAGCACAAGCGAAACATAACATTGAAACTTATGAGAAAGCCAACGTGGACGTTGTTATCACTGATTGTGCCACGTGCGGTTCCACACTGAAGGACTATAAAGTCTTACTCCAGAATGATATACAATGGGCAAACCGGGCTGAGGTATTCAGCTCTCGTATACGAGATATAAGTGAGTTTTTGACTGAAATTCATCTGGAAAAACCGAAGGGAAAGGTCGAATCACGCGTGACCTATCACGATCCATGCCATTTGCGCCGAGGGCAGAAAGTATGGCAACAACCGCGTGCGCTACTCTCATTCATCGACGGACTTGACTTTGTCGAGTTACCAGAAGCAGAATGGTGCTGTGGTTCAGCTGGCAGTCAGCTCATCACCCATTACGAAACTTCCACAAAGGTTATGGATCGCAAGCTAGTCAATCTCGCAGGCACCAGAGCCCAAGTTATTGCATCGGGATGCCCGGGGTGCCAGATGCAATTATTAACTGGTATTCAACGTCGGCGGATGGATATACGGGTTGTCCACCCGGTCACGTTGCTAGATGAGGCTTATGAGGCGGAAAATGCAAAGTAGATTGATCGATGGTCTCCAGAGAATATTAGGAAAAACGGGTGTGTTGTATACACCTGAAGACCTGGCCGTTTACAGTTATGATGGGACATTCAGTGATGCTCGACCTGCAATAGTGGTGTTACCAGATACAACGGAACAAGTCAGTCAGATTGTGAAGCTGGCAGCTGAAATGCGTACTTCAATTGTGCCACGCGGCATGGGGTCAGGGCTGGCAGCAGCATCTGTACCATTTCCAGATGGCGGGATTGTCTTGTGTCTCACTCGCATGAACCATATTTTAGAGATAGATCCCGAAAATTCTACGGTAACGGCTGAAGCGGGAGTTGTCACCGCTGACCTGCAAGGGGCCGTAGAAAAGCTTGGATTTTTCTACCCTCCTGACCCTTCCAGTATTCGTCACTCGACCATCGGTGGAAATGTTGCCTGCAACGCAGGAGGACCACGTTGCTTAAAATATGGCGTAACAGGAGACTACGTTCTTGGGTTGACCGTTGTGCTGGCTGATGGCAGGGTCTTGAATACGGGTGGTAAACCCATCAAGGACGTCACAGGTTATGATCTTAATGGCCTCTTCACTGGGTCTGAAGGGACCCTTGGCATCGTTACCGAGGTGTTATTGCGTTTGGTTAGTAAACCGAGTCACTTTAAAACCGCATTGGCCGAGTTTAATTCACTGGTTGATGCGACTCGAACTGTCAATGCCATTCTCATGGCTGGTGTCGTGCCTGCCTCGCTCGAACTGATGGACCGAACAGCCATACAGTGCATCGAAGAGGCGATGAATTTGGGATTAAACACGGAGATTGAGGCATCACTGATCATTGAGACTGATGGATCGGATGACCTAAATGTCACTCGTGAAATTGAGGCTTGTGTTAGCATTTGCTACGAAAGTGGCGCCTGTTCTGTAAAGATTGCTAAAAACGAAGCTGAGCGCACTGCACTCTGGAAGGCACGCCGTTCGCTGGCTCCTTCATTGGCACGTAAGGCTCCAAATAAACTTGGAGAGGATATCACTGTACCCCGTAGTGCCATACCTGAAATCGTTCAGCGCTTACGTCTTATCAGTAATAAATACGGCTTACCGATTGTAATTTTCGGTCATGCGGGTGATGGAAACCTGCACCCAAATATCCTCTTCGACAAACGACAACCCGAGCAGTGGGCCAAGGTTGAGAAGATGGTGGGAGAAATATTTGATGCCTCACTCTCTCTGGGGGGAACACTTTCCGGCGAACATGGCGTAGGAGTGCTTAAACGACCCTTCCTGGAACGTGCCCTTGGATCGCTATCCATCGAGGTTCAGCGAAATATCAAACGCGCCCTCGATCCTTTGAATATCCTGAATCCCGGAAAAATATTCCCTGAATGAAATCAAATTTGGAGCATATTATGTCAGATCAAAACATTCGTGTCCCTGTAAAAGACCTAGTCGATTTTATGATTGTAGCTCTGCTTAAAATGGGGGTCCCTCAGGAGGATGCCAGGATTATCGCCGATGTGTTGATCACCTCCGATTTATGGGGGGTGCGGTCACATGGTGTGGCGCATTTAAAGATGTATCAAGAACGGATAACAAATAGGTCTTCAGCTTCCCGTCACGAATTGGAAGGTCGTTAAAGAATCGCCCACCACTGCAGTCATTGATGGCGGATATGGAATGGGTATGGTTGTTGGATCACATGCTATGGAATTAGCCATCCAGAAGGCTAAGAAATTTGGGTTAGGGGCAGTTGCAGTGCGTAACTCCAGCCATTACGGTGTGGCAGGATACTATCCCCTGATGGCAGTTAAGGAAGGGCAGGTGGGTTTGAGCGTAACTAATGCCCATCCATCCACTGCACCGACATTCGGTACTGAACCCATGCTAGGAACCAACCCTATTGCAGTTGCAGCTCCAACCGACGAAGCTTTTCCTTATATGTACGATGCAGCAACCTCAGTTATCCCGCGTGGAAAGATTGAGGTCGCTGCACGCGCCAACAAACCCATCCCTCAGGGATGGGTGATCAACGAGGAGGGAATATCAGTAACGGAAAGCAGTTCAATTATTGCGGAAATGAACAAGGGCAACATGGCATTGCTCCCCCTTGGTGGGATAGGAGAATTGATGGGAGGTCATAAAGGTTATGGACTATCAACCTTCGTCGAAATCTTCTCTGCGGCTTTCCAAAACGGTGCATATCTATCCATGTTGCATGATACAGATCATGATGGTAATACACAATTCTTACGCATTGGTCACTTCTTTCAGGCAATTAATGTGGAGCATTTTATCCCCCTGGAAGATTTTAAACAAATTACAGGCAACATGATGCGGGAACTACGATCCTCACGGAAATCGGCAGAACAGCCTCGTATCTACACTGCAGGGGAGAAGGAATACATCAATACATTGCGAAATCAGGCTGATGGAGTGGAGATCACACCGGGCGTACAAAAGGCATTACAAGTTCTGCGAAAGGAATTAGATATCACTGGAAATGACCTGGGATTTTAAGCGGTCTCGTCTATCCACGATCATCTTGTACAACTAATTCTCAAGAGTGAAGCACTATTTGCTTGCCTGTTTTGAGACAGGTTGAACGCTCGTTTCGGTTTCCTCCACAAAGATGATCGCATCGGATGGACAGTTAATCTGGCAGGTACCACACTCAATACAAATCGTAACATCTATATGCGATTGGGTCTCACCTTCAGTGATCGCACCAGTCTCACAACCAGCCACACAGGCACCGCATGAAATACACTTATCAGTAACAATAAAAGGCATAAAATACTCTCTTCTGCTGGGTAAAAATCAATCTTTTCCCATATACATACGCTGTGGATCAATCACTTCTCGGATTAAGCGCACTTGTTCTTGGGTAGGCGGTTCCGTGTAGGGGACGTGCCTCGGAAGAACTGGGGAAAAGCCCATTGTTCCCAACACATCTTCGAGGGTAATACCTGGATGGATGGAAATTAGCATCATCTGCTTTGTATCCGGATGAAATCCAAAAATAGCTTTATCCGTGATTACCCGGCTGGGACCACCTGACAATCCAACCCGGGCACGGCTATCGCCACCCGTAATATATCCTGGACTTGTAACAAATGAAATCGTCTTTTTAAGCTTGCGCTCTTCGTGTCGCATTATGATAATGGTTCGCTTGGAACAGGAGGCAATATCATTCGCACCACCGCTACCGATCATGTGACGAAATTTTCCCCTCGGTTCTCCGATCATGGACGTGTTCAAATTTCCGTATTGATCCACTTCAAGTCCACCTAAGAAGCCTACATCTACCCGGCCTCTGTGTAATACCTCACCAAGGATATCCACAAAACTGCTCAACACATTTGCCCGGTACCAAACCCTCGGATCAGCCAGGCCAACCCCGCAATCCACCGGCTGGGGGTCGATCACACCTAGCTCAAAGAGAATGGTCATGTTGGGGGCATGTGTTTGTTTGGCGAGGAAAGACGCAACCACAGGAAGACCCAGCCCGACAGCGACTACCTCTTTGTCTTGCAGCTCGCGAGCACCAGCAACCGCCATTAATTCGGAGGGAGTGTAATTAAAGTCCATGGTTCCTCCTAGTATCCCAGAACCGGGTCAGCCTGGAGGCTGTTTAGATGTTGTAAACCACCGACCCGTTCAAGGTATTCCGAGTGGTCTCTGACGCCAAAAACATATTGATCGAGATATGATCGGAAAGATTCCGGAGTACGTGTGGCTTCCACATAAGCCTGGATCTGCTCGGCATCATAATCATAGGCTCGATAGACAGAAGTCGGATGGGCAGCAAAAGGCAGCTCAACCACATGCGAGACAAATAATCCTGGAATAACGGTCCGCTCCGGATTCTGACGGATTGTCTCATCGGTGACAACTCGCTCGGTAATAACGATCGTACGCTTGCTAGCCCTCACTTGTTCTAAATTATCCCAACGAGGTCCCATAATCCAAGCATTGCCTTCCTCATCAGAAACCTGAACCTGCACGATTGCTACATCTGGGAGAAGCGGTTTGAGCACTGGCCAATCTTCCCCTGTGAATGGATCCACGATATTTGCCAGGTTAGTACCTGACTTTTCTTTAATTTGAGCCAGCAGATCGGATCCTCGCAGTGAACGGATGGGTATGAATGGAATTCCAAGAGCGCCAGCTAAGTATCGGAAGGCTACCGAAAGGCTGCTATATTCCTCTGCTTCTAATGAACCATCCTCGATTGCTCGGTTCACGCAATTCAAACGGCCGAAGCGGTCAAGTGAGCCACCGCCGTAAATCAGGCGAGCAACAGCTCCAGCACCTACCAACATATCCGCATCCATCGCACCAACACATTGCGAGATGGTCAAATCATTAATTCTCTGCCTGATGACTTCGCGTGAAAATGCCATCGTACAGCGTGTGATAGCAAAGCCAGATAAGGAGAGGTGTGCACCCGATGGTATGGAAGCCACTGCTTCGCTGATGGTGGTTAACTTGGTCATAAAACACTCTAATCAAGCGTAGGTCGCTGGTCGAAAATAACCAGCAGTAGGTGGCAACCGCTTTGATCCATTTTGATCTCTGCTAATTCGACTGGACGGTCAAGTTTCTCCTCGATTGCCAGCACGATCAGGTTTGCGGGTACACAGGTAAAAGGTTCGATACCTCGTGCGATCATCCTTTCCTCGACCTGCTGATGAACACATTGATTGACGCTCACCCTAAGTAATCGGCCATCCCTATCATATGAGACCTGACCAGTAAGCCCATCTTTTTCCAGGACATCCTGAACTGTTTTTAGAATATGCTCCAACACAGAGGCTTGAAGCTGGGGTCGAACTCGATCCTGGTAATATTCTCGACCAACAGTCGTCATGCGGAAGCGCGCCCCTCGTCCGCGTTCATCCCAGAATGCTTTTTCAAGCTCGTACATCAAACCATTGGCGTAATCTAAGGGAATTGTTTTTTTGTCGTTCATGGCTGCTCCTTATAATAAGCCTCTCCCCATTTTTCGGTAAAGACGAGATCACTTCTCGGTAAACGGGGGCGTGGACGGTGAGGTCGTGTGGGATGACCGATGGAGATAATACTAACAGCCTTGTATTCTTCCGGGATTCCCAGCAATTCTTTAACCCTTTCTTCATCACGAATGTCGATGCAAGGGGCAATCACCCAGCAAGCGCCAAGGTCCAAAGCAGTGACCATCAGTAAAATGTTTTCAATCGCCGCAGAAGTATCAAAGGGCATATCCCAGACATTTTTCTTCCCGCAAACCACTAAATCCAATGGAGCATCGGCCAGGAAAGCAGAAACCTTACCGGAGGTCAATTTTTCAAACGCTGCTTTTTTCTTTTCCTCATCTTGAAGACTTGCGAAACGTTCCTGCATCTGCTTGGTGACGAATTCGGCGGTAAAACGACGTCCACTGCCTCCACCAGCCAGGGCTCCTAGTTTCTTTCGAGTCACAGGATTGGTAACAATGACAAAGCGCCAAGGCTGAGCATTTTCACCGGATGGAGCCTGGCGGGCAGCTTCCAAGATCATATCTAAGTCTTTATCTGATACCGGCTCGTCTGTATATTCCCGAATGCTACGCCGGTCCTGGATGACTTTCATCGTGGCATCGATTAAATTATAGGTTTCGGACATCTCGCCTCCTTCGATTTGAGATTTGGAAGAAAGATAACGGATCTAAGAACACTTGTTAATGAGTAGTCGCAAGGAATACTGAGATTTAAGTACATCAAGCTGTACCGGCAGGTGAAAATGAGTTTTGCAGTATAATACTATGTTAGAATACCAAACTTTATGTCATTTGTCAATAAAATTTAGTATAGTAATAAACGATATGTATCGGATTAGAGTAAACGATACATGATAAGATTTTTTTATGAGGAGAAAATGATTGCCAAGCATTAAACCAGCACTATGCATCTCGTTGATGTGGTCGAGGGTGTAGTAAGGATAACGCTCATTGTTTTTTATACATAACAGAAAAACTCGATAAATGAAATTGGTTAAAAAGACATAGCAAAATATGGGACAAGTAGACGAATGATAGATCAAAATAACTCCACTCCTGAACCTCACTATGCAATCCAAGCTATTCATCCTCTCGCGAATACGGCTCATATAAAAAGAAAAATCCTGGATATTCCTTACGCAAACCAGTCTCCTGCACAGAAGCTCGATCTTTATTTACCAGATGACATGGCTGGCCTTTTCCCGGTCATTGTGTCGATCCACGGTGGAGCTTTTATGGGCTGTGACAAATCTGATATGCAGGTCATGCCCATGCTGGATGGGTTGAAAAGGGGGTATGCAGTCATTGCAGTCAATTATCGATTAAGTTGGGAGGCAGAATTCCCGGCTTTAATTCAGGATGTCAAAGCTGCTATCCGCTGGATACGGGCGAATGCATCTCGCTATGAACTTGACCCGCAAAGAATCGCGGCTTGGGGCGGCTCGGCTGGGGCTTATCTAGCATCTATGTTGGGTACCTCTGCTGGTATTCCAGAATTGGAAGACCTGAGTCTGGGAAACCCGGAACAACCATGTAATGTTCAGGCAGTCGTTGCCTGGTATGGACCGACAGATTTTCTCAAGATGGACGAACAATTGGCAGTGAATGGACTATGCCCTCAAGAAGATCAAAGTCACAATGGAGTAAACTCCCCAGAATCCCTCCTGCTAGGTCAAAAAATAACCGAGATACCCGAAAGAGTCAAAGCGGCCAATCCTGAAACATATATTCGACCTGGTGCTCCACCGTTTTTCCTCCAACACGGGACGAAAGATTGTGTCGTCCCGGTCCAGCAATCCATGAATTTTGCGGCAAAATTATCAAAAACACTTGGTGAAGACTGGGTAAAATTGGATTTGATCCAAGATGCTGAACATGCAGATCCCGGATTTGAATCACCAGAGAATGTGAAAAAGGTGCTTGATTTCCTGGACAAGCACTTGATGTATTCTTAATATTTTCACTCTATAGGAGTGGAACGATAAAGCTTTTCTAGAGAGAGCATTTTTGGATAAATTTTCTGATTTAGCATTGGTTGAACGTTCAAGAGCTACCAGGCACGAGTTTAAGTAAAAAAAACCTAGAGTATGGTGATAAGTTAGTAATGACCATCATCTCAACCAAGCCGTGGACGATAGCTGACTCTGCGTATCCTGGTTGGAGAGGTGTACCTATTGTTTCGAAGATGGGGGTGTCAGAGGCAGCATCGTCAATGATGTTGCTAATCCGGTCGTTCACCATCGTGATCATGATGGTGTTCGTGAAAGGCGAATCTATTTTTAAATGCTGGTAGATGTTGGTCCCCACTTCACCAGAAACCGAGGTGAGGGCAATGTGGTCGATCAGCACCAATACCAAATGGATATTGATGGAAACAACCTGCTGAACATTCATCCATGCGCGCTGGTGCTCAGATGTTTTTGCCGAACGGGAAACCACTTTCTCCTCTGCCTCAATGCGTATCTGCGATACCATCCGCTCGATCTGACCCACCACCCGCAATACTTCTTCTCCCACCATGTGTCCCTGGGCATCCACAAGTATGTAGCCATTCCCATAGTCTCCATGATCGAAGGTTGTGTCCCAGCCCATGCATTTGGTGTTCTGCTCTCCGGCAGCCCTAATCGTCCAAAGGGCGACAATCTTATCCTTAATCTCATTCAATTGGTCCTCATCTCGTAAGCGAGCCAGGCGTAAGGGCGGATCAGAACGTGTGGAGATCACGATATGGATATTCTGCGGCAGGTTCTCGAGCAGAGCATTTAGAAATTCGTGGATTTCGTGATTCTCGATGCGGTGGAACTCGTCCTGCACAATTACCAGCCGTTCAGATTCCGAGGATAGCTAGTTTATGAGAATCGCCAGGGTTGCATCTATCGGCATCGGTTGAAGGGAGAAGCGTGCTCCCAGGATGCCTTCCAGTTTAGACAAGCCCGCCTCGGCGGTCTGTATGGGAGTTATCAGATCAGCCAGGAAGCGCTCGAAGTCATTATCTGCAGCAGCAAGAGTGATCCAGCCCAACCGCCATTGACAACCAGCAACCCATTCGCTATGCTGCGTTGTCTTGCCGTACCCAGCCGGTGCCGAGACCAGGGTCAGTTTACGGTGCAATCCCCCGTTAAGCGCCTTCAGCAACCTTTCCCGGGAGACGAGTCGTAATCTGGATGGGGGGATTTGCAGCTTGGGGAAGATGACTGGGATAAGTGTTTGGGTTTCCATCGAAAAAAGTAGATTTTTTTTGCACTATTGGGTATTTATCAATATTTGGAAACTATTATGACCTAAAATAAGATATAATAGACTAAGTAAATCTTATATATCTGTTTTACCCTTTTATCATTATAGTATCAATCAAGGAGACTTCAGATGATTATTGTGCGTGGTGTTTATCAGGCTAAATATGGCAAAGGTGACGAGCTGGTTCAGTTGTTCAAAGAAGGCAATGACCTTTTCCCTGGTATGAATATGTCGCGGATAATGACCGACCTTAGCGGTCAATTCTTCACCGTAGTTACCGAAGCTGAGTACCCTAGCTTCAGTGAATGGGAAGCCGATGCTCAAAAGATTTTCAGCGACAATCGCTTCCCCGCCTGGTTTGAACGTATGGTACCACTTGTGGATAACGGAAGACGAGAGTTTTACACCTTGGTCGAGTGACTGCCAATGGATTCACACATGCCAGGCTATGCACTTCCTGAAAGTCTGGTCTGCACCCAGATTGCTGCTGACCATCTCAAGGACCCCTCCATTAAGATTGTGGAGGGTGTGAGAGGACCATAAGGACCCTCTGGAAATGTTGATCGGACAAGCTAAGCAAATTATTATTTTCCTTATCCGACAAAACTAGTAATGTCTGATATAATAATATACACACGGACTCCAGATTCGCGCTCGGTTATATAAGCTGCCATTCTGCATCGAATGGCGGTTTCTTTTCTCGAAGTCAATCCTGGATGATCTAATAACAGCTGCCTAGATGCCGGGATGACTGAGGTGAGTTGATTACACAAAAAAGGAAAAGAAAATGGATTCAAAATTATATGTTGGAAATCTGTCCTACGATACAAACGAGGACGGGCTGCGCGCTAAATTTGCTGAAGCTGGCACGGTTGTCGCAGTAGATGTGATCAAAGATCGTGATACCGGACGCACAAAGGGTTTCGCTTTCGTGACGATGAGCAATCAGGAAGAAGCAGAGAATGCCATCAAGATGTTCAACGGAAAAACACTGGATAACCGTGAGATTAAAGTGAACATTGCCCGACCCCGCGAAGAGCGTCCGCAAAAATACGGCAATAAAAGACGCTGGTAGAATTGTTTTCAAACCTTCCGGTTCAGGATACCCTGCATCCCGAACCGTGAATTGCATTTGGGTAGGGAGAGAGGTGTGAAATGGGCTTTCGTATTGGTGATCAAGTCATTCACTGTACATTTGGCCTTGGTGAGATCACCCAGATTGAGGAAAAGATTATCAATGGGCAGTTGGCAAACTGCTATGTAATCCAATTAAATAATATGACTATCTGGGTTCCGATGGATGATCTGGGGCAGAACAGCTTACGACTCCCCACGCCTCCGGAGGAATTTATCAAGACTTTGCCGATCCTCTCCAGCCAGAATGAGAGTTTGCTGGAGGACCGTGTGGAACGTAAAAAGCAGCTCTCAGATCAATTAAAAGATGGTCAATTAGCTTCAATATGTCGGGTGGTAAGGGATTTGACCTATTACCAGCGCAATTCCAAGTTGAACGACCAGGAGAGATCCATCCTGGAAAGGGCAATTAGATCTCTGCTCACTGAATGGACCTTTTCGTTGGGTACCCCTCAACATCAAGCTCAACTGGCGATGGAGAGCATGTTGGCAAGCTAAACGCTACACTAAATATAAAAACCCTGAGGGTATTGATCTCAACCCTCAGGGTTTTTTATAGTCCGTAGTGATAATCACCGGAACTCATGCCAAACCTCCATTCAGAAGCTGCAGATGGTGAAAGATGCTTCAAATGATGCTGAAAATCCGGCAGTCAAAATTATCCTGGATCACATCTATGGCATTTTATAGCTGCCAGGAGCAAACCAACCAGTTCATCCTGAGCGCTGTCCTAAACAGCAAATATAACTCTTTTGTGTAGGCGGTGTTATATAGCCTATCATAGAATGCAATACCAAACGATGATGGCAGACGAGAACGGTTTCAGTATCAAGCTGCTAGGTTTCCTAACCTTAATACTTTTTTAGCTGCAGCTATTTTAGTATTCATGGGGTACGGTTACGACCTTCATTGACCAGACCATGTTAGCGGTAATTAGAATAAATGAGAATCACTGGTAGAATCACGCACAAATTATACGAATCAACCCTTGAAAGGAGAGATACATGGCAAAGGATAAAGGTAAGAAGAAAGGTAAGAAAAGTAAGGGTAAGGGGAGATCAGAGGCAACCGGTTCGCCGCTCGTTTCTGGAAATAATACTCCTGCCGTTACAGAAGCAGTTGTCGAAGGCTTACCCCCTCAGATAAGTCGCAAAGAGTTTGACAAGGAGATGGAAAAGCTCCAGGTCGAACTGGTCAAATTGCAGGAATGGGTCAAGGTCAGCGGGGCAAAGATCTGTGTGTTGTTCGAAGGACGTGACACAGCCGGTAAGGGGGGTGTGATCAAACGCATCACCGAACGGGTCAGCCCACGCATCTTCCGCGTGGTGGCTCTTGGAACACCAACGGACAGAGAGAAATCGCAGATGTACTTCCAGCGCTACATGCCCTATCTCCCAGCGGCAGGTGAAGTGGTGCTGTTTGACCGAAGCTGGTACAACCGGGCAGGTGTCGAGCGCGTGATGGGTTTTGCTACCCAGGAACAGGTGGATACCTTCCTTAAGTTTACTCCCCTGGTTGAGCGAGCCATCATCGGTTCCGGTACCATCCTGATCAAGTACTGGTTGGAGGTAAGTGCAGAAGAGCAAGCCAAGCGTTTCCGTGAGCGCAATGTAGATTATCGCAAGATTTGGAAGCTCAGCCCAATGGATGTGGAAGCCCAAGCCCGCTGGTACGATTACTCCCGGGCGCGCGATGCCATGTTTGCTGCTACCGACACGCCGGATTGTCCCTGGTATGTAGTGCCCTCCAACGACCAGCGCCGGGCGCGTTTGAACTGCATTACGCACTTCTTGAGCCTGATCCCATATAAAGAAGTGCCACGCGATCCGATCAAGTTCCCCAAACGCCAGGCTAAAGGCGAGTATAAAGAACCTGACTACCCATACCACTATGTCCCAGAAAAATACTAAAAAGGAGGTATCAGATAATGGCAGAATCAACGGATAATCAACCAAAATGGTACACCCTGTCGCTTGAAGAGGTTGGTAAACAACTTCAGGTCGACCCGGCGAAAGGCTTGAGCTCAGACGAAGCCAAATCTCGTCTGCAGAAATATGGCCCGAATCGCCTGGCAGAGAAGAAGAAAAAATCAGGCTGGCAATCGTTCCTGGAACAGTATCAAGACCTGATGCAATTCGTCCTGCTCGGCGCGGCGATCATCAACCAGATCTTCACCGGAACCTGGGGAACCACCTTGGTGCTGGTCGGTCTAACGGTCTTCAACGCCATCCTGGGCATGCGGGGTGAAGCCAAAGCAGAGGCCAGCCTGGCTGCGCTGGCAAGTGCAATGAAGAGCATCGCCCGCGTGCGCCGAAATGGTCAGGCTGTCGAGGTGAATGCCGAGGAGCTGGTGCCAGGCGATATCGTACTGATGGAGGCCGGCAATCGCGTCCCGGCGGATGGTCGCCTGTTTGTGACCGCCACCCTCGAGATCGAGGAAGCCGCCCTGACCGGTGAGAGCGTTGCTTCTCCTAAAGACACCGAAACCATCGCTAAAGCTGATGCTCCCCTGGGTGACCGCCACTGCATGGCTTATATGAACACCTCGGTCACCCGTGGACGTGCGGAGATGATCGTCACTACCACCGGTATGGGCACCGAGATGGGCAACATCGCTGATCTGCTCAATAAGACCGAAGCGGACAAGACACCGCTTCAGAAGCAGCTCGACCGCCTTACCGTGGTCATTGCCTCATTAGCAGGTCTGGCTTTCATTGTCATGTTGATCTTGGGCTGGCGTAACGGACAATCCTTTGATACGATCTTCATCGCTGGCATAGCTCTGGCTATCTCTGCCATCCCAACCGGTCTGCCAGCCGTGGTGACCACCATGTATTCCATGGGCACACGTCAGTTGGCCGATCAAGGCGCCATCGTCAAGCGCCTGCCATCGGTGGAGACGCTGGGCTCGGTATCGGCGATCTGCTCCGACAAGACCGGCACCCTGACCCTCAACAAGATGACCGCCCGTGAGTTCACCATCCCAGGTCAGAACCGCTTTACGGTGACTGGTGAAGGCTACGGAACCCAAGGGGAATATAGACTTGCCAGTGGTATCGAAGGTTTGCAGCCCTGGCAGAAAAATACCCTTGTATACAGCACCGAAGGCAAGCTGTTGAGCGCTGGTGGTGCCAAGGTTGATCTCGAACAGATCCTGCTGCCCATGGCGCTATGCGCGGACGCTCGCCTCGACGACGGAGCTCTGATCGGTGATCCCACCGAAGGGGCGCTGATCGTGCTGGCGGAGAAGGGTGGCATCAGTGTGGATGGTGCCCGCCAGATGTATCCCCGTGTGGCGGAGGTGCCATTTGACTCGGATTACAAGTTCATGGCAACTTTCCATGACATGACCAACGAGCAGGGTAAGTCTGTGGTGCGCTGCTTTGTCAAAGGTGCGCCAGACGTGTTGATCGCCCGCAGCAGTTATTTCTGGCTGCCCGGTGAAGAGAAACGACCCGTCACGGACGAGAACCGCAAGCTGGCACTTGAAGAAAACGAGCGTATTGCGAAAGCGGGTGAACGTGTCATGGTGGTGGCGCGCAAAGACTTCGACCCGCAAACCTTCGATCCGAAGGCAAAGTTGATCGATCTGATGAAGGATCTGACCCTCCTGGCCATGGTCGGCATTGTCGATCCGCCCCGTAACGAGGCCAAGGATGCCATCGCCAAGTGTCACAGCGCAGGGATCCAGGTACGCATGATCACTGGTGACCATGCCGTAACGGCCGCTGCCATTGGAAAGGAACTGGGTATCACCGGAACCGCTCTCACCGGTGCCGAATTTAAAGCCCTGAGTGACGAGGAGCTGAAGAAAAAGTTACCCGAGATTGGTGTGGTAGCCCGCGTCGCCCCGGAGGACAAGATCCGTCTGGTGACCATGCTCCAGGAACTGGATAACATCGTAGCCATGACTGGGGATGGCGTGAATGACGCCCCTGCTTTGAAGAAGGCAGACATCGGCGTGGCAATGGGTATCACTGGCACCGAAGTCTCGAAGGGGGCTGCGGTGATGATCCTGACCGACGATAACTTCGCCACCATCGTCAAGGCGGTGGAGTTCGGGCGAGCCATCTACAACAATCTGTTCAATTTCGTCCGTTTCCAGATGGAATCGCTGGTGGCGTTCATCGTTTCATACCTGCTGGCTGCGTTCTTTCTCGTTCTTGGGGGAACACCTTTTCTCGTATTTACAGTCTTGTGGATCAACTTCCTGGTTCAGATCCCGGTTGCATTAGCGCTGGGGTTCGATGACCCGGCACCGGATCTGATGGAGCACAAGCCCCGACCATTAAAGCAACCCATCCTTTCAGGTTCACAATGGATTCGTATTACCTTCATCGGGTTCCTGATGTCAATTGGTACGATTTATCTTGAAAAGGTATATGAAGCATCAGGTAAGGAAATTGCGTTTACGATGGGATTCGTCTTCTTCTCATTAGCCGTTGTTGTACTCGCCCTGAGCTCACGCAGTGAGACCGGCAGTGCTTTCAACCGTGAAATCCTGAAGAATAGACACCAGCTTATGCTCTACGGAATTTCCCTCTTGATGATCCTTTTACCACTCAATCTGGATTTTCTCCAGCGCTTCCTGGGTTTAACAAATCTGAACACTAACCAGGTAATCATTTGCCTGGTGTTTGCATTAGCCCTGCTGCTGGTGGACGAAGTATATAAGTTCTTCCTGCGCAGAAGCCGAAAATAGGAATAGCAACGAGTCGAAATTACACAACCGGTGCGCACAACTCTCAGTGAGAGTAAACCGGTTGTGTAATGAAGTATGAATACACACTGGTGCGACTGCAGGAGAGGGTGCACCATGAGAGCAATCGTCCACAAAGCATTGGCAATCTACCACCAGTCGTAACAGGTAATTTTCGTGCTCGTTCCAATGCGCTGTTATGCCATCACGTTAACCATTCCCCTCGAATAATCTCAATAGATCAGATTGACTGTGATGCCTACAGCCCTTTCTAGGTTGACGAAAGCTGACGCCTGACCACAAATTTGGTTTTTTGGGTACAGGCTATTGATAATTAACCTGCACCCGAATTGGCAGAATCTGTATTGTGAACATATCGTGGAAAATATGTCAACGCTCTTGTTGGTATGACAAAGGCTCGTGAAATTCAATTCATTACCTCATTATTATTATAAGAAATACCAAGCGACCGTACTACCTGCCAATCTTTAAGTTCATTGTAGGATACCATTTCATTCACTAATGATTAAGAACTGGTACAAAGAACGTGGAAAATTGAACCAGCATATGTTTTTATTCGTTATAGAAGATAAGTTAAAATAAAGGAAGGAGCATACTAATGAAAAAATTCATCTTCTCACTCGGGGTATCTATCGCTCTCATCACCCTGGTAGCTTGCAGTACCTCCAAACAAGATGGCGGCGACCTAAGCAGTCAGGTCTGGACACTCTCAGAGCTTAATGGCAAATCGCTAGTGCCAGGCACGGGTATCTCTGCCCTATTCACCTCTGATGGCAAGATCAGTGGATCAGCGGGTTGTAATCAATACTTTGGCACATACTCGGTCTCAGGTAATTCCATCACCTTTCCTTCACCGATGGGTTCTACGATGAAGATGTGTGCGCAGGCAGTAATGGACCAGGAGACTGCTTATTTGAACGCATTGGGCGAGGCGAAAACCTATTCTATCAAAGCAGACCAGTTAACCCTCTTTGGTGCTGACAAGTCAAACCTGGCGGTTTACCAGGCTCAGTCTCAGGATCTGGCAGGTTCTTCCTGGGAGGCAATCAGCTACAATAATGGCAAGCAGGCCGTAACTAGCGCCATGATAGGCACGACATTGACAGCCGATTTCGGTGCAGATGGTACTCTATCAGGGAATAGTGGCTGCAATACTTACAACGGTCCGTACAAAGTAAATGGGCACCAGATCACGATCGGACCCCTGGCATCTACAAGGATGGCTTGCGGTGATCCTGAGGGTGTTATGGATCAAGAAATGCAATATCTAACGGCTCTTCAGACTGCTGCGACCTATAAAATCGAAGGTAATGTCCTGGAATTACGTACCAGTGATGGTGCCCTGGCTGCGAATTTCAATAAGAAATAAAAGAATGGCAGATAACTATGAAAAGCTCCAGAACAGTTCTTTCTCTTTGGATGGTTGCAGCAATTATCGCAGGGGGATTGCTCATTGCAATCGTAGTGATAGTCCCAGCTTACTCAGGAACAACTTTGCTATCAATTTTATCGCCAACGAGCACACCTACTATGCCTCCCGATGACCTGATCCCCCTCACGCCGATTACCGATCTTAACTCGTTGAATGCCACGATCAAGATAGATGTGAATGGTTTAATCAACGGTGAACGCACCCAAGGAAATTTAAATGCTGACCTGACGATTACAGACCAAGGAAAGAGCCGGATTACCGTGACGGGTAACCTGCTGGGAGATATCGCTGCCCAGGTCGGTGGTTCTCTAATGGGTCTGTTCAAACCTTCCAGTGTTGATATCTATAAAGTTCCCCAGGGCACCTATGTCGTGGTCAATAGCTTATTCCCGGTGTGTATCAAACCTGCTGACTCAAAAGCAACAGCTGCATTGGACGAGATGAATCCGCAAAGCCTCTTGAGCATGTTTACCAGCAGTGAGGTTGCCCGCGGCAAGCTGGTTGAAGAAAAAAAGGTGAACGGTGTTCCTATTAAGCACTATGTGATTGATGGGGATGCTTTCCTTAGCGCTGCACAACAAAGCAAGGACCCGAAACTAAATGCGTTTGGGAAAGCTTTGTGGGCTGCCAAAGACGCAGACCTGTATGTCGATTCCAAGGGCGGTTATCCGCTTGCCTTTGTTGGTGGATATAGCGGCACATACGATCCGCTCCAGTTCAAGGGTGACTTTGATGTGCAGATCGAATTGACCGGTATAAATACCAATACCCCGGTCAGCTTGCCCGCTTCGTGTAACAAACCAATCACACCGTGACAACTATTGTTACGTTGCTTGAATGGGTTCTGGCAGTAAATTGAAGAAGTGGATCAATAATCAGCTTATGTCTGTATGAATGGGTAAGTCTGGGAGAGTAACCATGGAGAAAAAAGAATCACTCAAAGACAGCGAACAAGTAGTGCAAAAGGATATAAAGAGATATCGTCCGATCAGGAACTTGTTTCTCATTGACGTATTGCGTGATAAAGATTCCAGGCCAGCGTTTCTTTGGGCGTTATGTACTTTGCTGATTGGAATGTTTTTCTATCATTGGGTTGAAGGTTGGAGTTATCTGGATTCACTCTACTTTTGTGTGGTCAGCCTGGGTACTGTGGGTTATGGAGATTTCACCCCCACAACGCCAGTTGCTAAGATTTTTACCATGGTCTACCTTATCAATGGTATCGTCATCCTGCTGGCACTCTTCGACCGGATTCGCTTAGTTCGATCTCAACAGCATAACAAGCTGGTCGATCGTCAAGGTGAGAGTTAGTGTATTTACCTGGCTCATCTTTGCCATCGCTCTGACGGTTGTTTTTATGACGTTAGATGGGATTGGTAATTATACAGATCTCTACTGTAAAGTACTTATGAGTAGCGCTTTACCTTATCCAGTATTTCAATTTATAATAGAAATGCTCCTACGATCTAATCTGATCGTTATACCACTAACAGTTGAATACAACCTATATTAATCCATCCAAAAGGAGAAATATATGCCAATTAAGACATACAAAGATGGAACACCGTCCAACTGGGTCGGTTGGTACAGGTTCTAGCTCATGTCCGGCGATGTATACCCATTGGGTGATGTCGAGTTGTGTTATGAGTTCGAGCCCACTGGAAAACCTAATGTCGCAGAGGGGAGAGGAGTGCCAGCCCGCGGTCAACTCGACATCAACCTCAAACTGGTCGCCAGCATCAACATGCCCCACTCGGTTCTGAACCAGTACGGAACGGAGGGTCTTTCCTGCGGATATGACGGTGGCTCTCCGCTAGCTACTGAAGAGTATAGCATTGAATTCCGCTTCACTGGAACGATCAAGCGTGTTACAGTGGATCCGTCCGGCGAGTTGATCCCGGATAGTGAACCTGATATAAAGATTGCCATGAGCCGGCAGTCAACCATGCGATAGACGAGGCGCGTACGATTCGTTGCACACCTTGCGGTACATTTTTTTAGAGTTATCTTGTTTGTTTGAGGAATAAATCATGAATCAAAATATCAGCGTAGCTAGATCAAGATTGACGACACCGCGGGCTGCGGCAATCGCCGGGATCTTGTTTTCAGTATTACTCATCACCAGCCTGGTGCTCACCCGGATTTCTATCCCCGCCAACCCACAGGACGCAGGGGATTGGCTTTCTCGCTATTCGAGTACGGTTAGCTTTGCCTTGAATCTGGTACCGTTTGCAGGGATTGCCTTTTTGTGGTTTATTGGCGTGATACGCGACCGCCTGGGAAGTAATGAAGATCGCTTCTTTGCCACCGTGTTCCTGGGCAGTGGGCTTTTATTTCTTGGCATGTTGTTCGCATCCGCAGCGGTTACTGGCGGCATAATCAGCGTTTTTAGGGTTTCCCCAGCTATGCTCATCAATTCCGGTATATACACTTTTGGCCGCATCGTGGTTTACGAGATTATGACTGTCTATACGATGAAAATGGCAGGGGTGTTCATGATTTCAACCTGTACCCTATCACTGCGCACTGCGATTATCCCGCGCTGGATGGCGTTCCTTGGTCTGGTGTTAGCGCTGATCCTTTTGCTCACTGTCAACCTGTTTTACTGGACACCATTATTGTTCCCCCTTTGGGTGTTGCTTATTAGCGTGTACCTCCTTCAGGAGAATCTAAGAAAACATAAAGAAGATGCGTAATCGTATGTCACATGAGAGTAATTCACCTCGCCAGCACAGCAATGCCTACAACATCTTCATCCTTGTCCTGACGGTCCTTTCTCTGGCAGTGATGGTGGTAATGCTATTGCCTCTATCGGAGCCAACCCTCACGTTGCTATCCTATTATGACAACATTATCTGCATCATTTTCCTGGTCGATTTCTTCTACAATCTGATGACAACGCCGAAGAAATCGGATTACTTTATCCACCAGAGAGGTTGGCTGGACCTGCTCGGTTCAATCCCCTCTTTTGGGATAACTCCATATGGTAGTCTCCTACGCCTGGCACGCCTGAGCCGTTTTGCACGTATCATTAAACTGTTGCGTGGTGAAAATAAAAAGAAACTGATTAAGGATGTACTTGATAATCGCGGCCAGTATGCCGGATTTATCACCATCCTGTTGGCGATCATCGTCTTGACCGTTGCCAGTGTGCTGGTGCTCCAATTTGAAAGCGCCTCGCCGGATGCGAAGATACTTACTGGGAGGGATGCTTTCTGGTATTCGATGGTGACGATCACCACCGTGGGTTATGGCGACTACTATCCAGTCACCCAAGGGGGTCGCATCACCGCTATGTTCATCATGATTGCAGGTGTTGGAATTATTGGCGCCCTGGCCAGTATCCTCGCTAGCCTATTGGTTGGCTCGCCAACTGCCCCCGAAGAGGAAGGAGAACCTGAGACAGAACCTATACCAACAGTCGAAACTGAATTAGCTGTTATCAAAAATGAGCTGGCTGAAATGCGCCGGTTGCTTGAAAAAACGAAATAGAGAAATAAGTGAAATAAATATCAGTATCGTAGTATATCCAGCCAGGTTGGTGGAGTGTAGGGAACCATGATCGACCCGCAGGCTAAATTGAAATCCTTCCTTCGATTGATGTTGCTCATCGCTCTAACAAGTGCTGTTAGCGCTGTGGTTACATTTGCATTCATTGCCCTGGTAAACCTGCAGGCAAACCTGGTTTGGGAGCAAACCCTAATTGCTCTTGGAGTGGATACACGCTTATTCACATTTCTCGTCTGTGTGCTCGGTGGTTTGCTGGTCGGTCTATTGGTGAAGATCTTTGGGGATCATAACGCCAGCTTCTCCGAGCTGATGCAGGATTTTGGTAAAACTGGTCGCTTCGATTATCGCCACGCACCTGGGATCGTGATCACTGCATTTATCGCCCTCATCGCCGGTGCCAGCCTGGGACCTGAAGCTCCGCTTGCGGATGCCTGCGGTGGGCTGGGGACGCTGGTTGCGGAAAAGCTCAAGCTCGACGAGCTAAAAAATCCGCACGATGGGTTACGGTGATGAGCGGCATGCTGGCGGTTTCATCACCAACCCGTTTGGTGGGGCGCTGTTGAGTTTAGAATCAGCCCAGGGTGGAATGACGGGTGCGCAGATTTATTTTTGGGGGCTTTTTCCCAACCTGTTGGCATCGGCAGTGGCTACAGTTGTCTTTGTGACTCTGACAGGAAGTATTACGGACACGTTATACTCTTTTCCAGTATATGTGCCCGCTATTAAAGATCTACTCCAGGCAGTTCCGTTCAGCCTGGTGGGTGGTGTGGCTGGTGTGCTTTTTACCCTCATGTTCAAAAGATTGCGAAAACTGATGCAGCCAATGAAGGCTCACATGGTATGGCGTGGGTTGATCGGTGGGGTGGGAATGGGGATCATCGGAGTAGTGATACCGCTGACCCTGTTCTCCGGAGAAGAACAGACCCCGGAACTGGTCCAACAAGCAGCGGAGATTGGTTTTATCATATTGATCGTCCTGGTGCTCAGTAAGCTGTTGGCAACATCCTTGCTGCTAGCAACCGGTTGGAAAGGTGGTTATGTCTTTCCGATCATGTTCGCTGGGGTTGCCCTGGGTATGGCAGGCCATCTCCTGTTCCCTGGTACTCCCGTCGCTGTAACTGTGGCTGCAACCCTGGCTGGTGCGCTTGTGGCTGCTCTTAAGGCACCATTATTCGCGGCACTCTTCACCCTGGCTTTAGTGCAGTCAGAAACAGCGCCTGTGGTCGCCGTTGCAGTTTTGATCAGCGTCTTACTGGTTGCTCTTCTAGCGATGAGAGAAGCCCGGTATGACAGTTATAATTCGAAAGCTACTATGGAGGTGATCGATGAATAATTTATCTAATCGATTGGTCGTGTATCTAATTGGCTTTGCAGCTGTATTTGTTATTTTATTTGGGATCCGCGCTTCTGCATCAATCATCAACCCCATCATGCTGGCTGCAGTCATCACCATCACGGTGCTACCGCTTCCAAGTTTGCTATCCAAACGTGGCTTACCTGGCTGGCTATCTTTGGTGTTGAGCATTCTATTAGTGGTTGTAATCCTGGGACTGGTTATTGGAACGGTTTTTTTCTCAGTCTCAAAACTTGCCACCGAATTACCAACTTATATGGCAAGCGGTTCAGAGCAATCTGCGGAAGACCTTTCTGCCCCAGAGGGGTCTCAATTGAGTATCCAAATAGACCAGGTGACCCGCAGTCTGGGGCCGGTCGCTCAGGGCTTGATTGAAGTGGTCTTTAATTTATTGGTTCAGTTCGGTCTGGCTTTGGTGATTTTCCTTTTCATGATCAGCGCTGCTATGGCATTGCCCACACCCTCACGTCTGGGACTTGATCCAGGTTCCTCGATCATCAGTCGTATTTCTTCTCTCACCGAAGATGTGCGCAAGTATATGACCATACTGACTCTGATCAACTTTTTAGTGGCCCTGGGTGATACGATATTACTGTTGATCATGGGTGTAGACTTCGCCTTGCTGTGGGGTCTGCTGGCGTGGTTTATGGGTTACATCCCGTCGATTGGCTTCTGGATCGCCTTGATCCCGCCCGTTCTTCTGGCTTATGCTCAGTACGGGCTGCAAACTGCGCTGATCGTTTTTGTTGCCTATGTTGTTATCAATGGGGGAGTACAGAACTTCGTCCAACCGAAGATGATGGGCGATAGGTTAAGGATATCTCCAGTGGTGGTATTTGTCAGCCTGCTAATCTGGGGATACCTGTTAGGCGGTATTGGTGCGATCCTTGCGGTGCCGATGACATTGCTGGTGCTGATCATCATGGAGAATTTCGATGGCACTCGCACCGTAGCGATATTAATGCGCTATACGGGTGAGGAGAAAAAAGAGGAAAGGAAAGAGGCGGCCCAGCATGTGAAGGGATTGTGGGGAACGGTGAAGGAGACTATAAGGCCGAACCATGAGCCGAAGGATAAATCTGAGTAAGCAATGAAAAGGATTCGGAAAGCCAAACATCATCCTATTCCGAAAACATCACTGCAAACACCTCTAGCATTCCATCTGTCAACTAAGCCCACTGGTTGACTATTTTTTTGTTTACTAGTACAATTCGGGCTACATTTTAGGGCCCATAGCGCAGTTGGGAGCGCGTCTCAATGGCATTGAGAAGGCCGAGGGTTCGAATCCCTCTGGGTCCACTCAAAGGTCATGGTAGGAGTAGTAAACCATCCTTCAGCGAGTCGGGAGAGCGAGGTGTGAGCCCGGTGAAGTGCCCAAGGAGCACAGCAATTAATATGGTCTGGTTGAACTCGCCTGCCGTTCTTGTATAAAAGAACAAACCTCAACAGTAAACATCTAAGAGAATTCAATTCACTTAGATAAAACTGTTGGCAGGATTCGCCTGTTATCGCGAAACTGAGTGGCTATTCTACCTGCAGAAACAATGGGTTGAATGGCAATCAGGGTGGTACCACGGAGATAACCTTCGTCCCTGGATGGATGAAGGTTTTTTGTTCTTTAATAATATAAACGATATGGAAGGTCAAACGACAGTCTCTGAATTGACCACATCAATAAAAACGTCCAGCACGTCTGGGTCGAATTGAGTCCCTCTAACTTTTCGCAATTCAGTAACTGCTTCCTCATGGGTACGCGCTTCCCGATAATATCGATGTTCAACCATAGCTTGATAAGCATCAGCTATTCCAAGGATTCGTGCTCCAAGAGGGATATCCTTCCCACTGATGCCTTTCGGGTATCCGGTCCCATCGTATTTCTCTTGATGTGCGGATATCGTTGGTGCTAATGATGGTAAAGCATCGATAGAATTAACGATATTCGAGCCGATCGTAGGATGCATCTTGATCAAGATCCAGTCATCTTCAGTGAGTGCTGCCTTTTTACGGAGGATCCGTTCGGATATCCCGATTTTTCCGATATCGTGAAGGATGGATGACCAATACACATTATCTACTTCATCATCACTCATGTTAAGTTCACGAGCTGTCGTGCTGGCCCATTTGGCTACTTTTTCGCAGTGTTCTCCTGTTTTTGATACTTTCTTGTCTACGAATTTTGAGATGTTGATTAATAGTTGAAGCCAGAGTTCTTGTCGTTGACGGTTTGTCATAGGATCTCTTCGATGGATGGGATATTTTCAGGTTGTGATGATGCAAAAAATATACCAGTTCGATGATCCTCTCGATACTCATTTTAGAAAGCTAAATTTTATTGATTAGTGATTTATATATTATTAGTTGAAGAACGGATTAAATCCGACAGCATACAAACAAGAAATATATTTTTAATAGATGGAGAAGAAATGAGTGTTTGTTTAGCTACATCATGGTACCCGAGGGGTGAGTTGCCTCGGTTCACCCGGTTTTTACCATTGCTTGAAGCTCAGTATACCGGTATTGTGATTACATTCATCCCCAGTGATGATGAGAGTGTCATTCGACAATTCACCTCAGGAAAATTTTCTCAGAATCCAAAATTAACCTTTAGTGTGATTACTGAGGAACGGAATGGTAGGTACATTGCTGTAAAGAAAGCATTGGATATTCCCGCAGACTTTGTTCATTATGTCGATATGGACAGGTTGCTTCATTGGGTTGAAACCCGACCGGAAGAATGGAAGCGCATGGTTGGAGAACTTGAAAGACATGATTGTGTTATTTTCGGGCGAACACCAACCGCGTACCTCACACATCCTCAAGCGTTGATCACCACGGAGAAGATAAGTAACACGGTTGCTTCCCATATCTTGAACACAGATTTGGATGTTAGTGCAGGCTCAAAAAGCTTTAGTCGTTCTGCGGCACAATACATCGTCGACCATTGCCAATCCGATAATTCCATTGGGACAGATGCTGAATGGCCAATTCGATTAAAACAAGCTGGTTTTGAATTGAAATTCATCCAGGTGGAAGGCCTGGATTGGGAATCAGCCGACCAATTCCAACAACAGGCAGCAAGTAAAGATGAACAAGCACAGGCTGCTAAGAAATATGATGCCGATCCGATGCATTGGTTACAAAGGATTGAAATTGCGCATACGATCATTCAGACTGCAATTGAAGTCTCCCAGAAGAGACAACCAATGGTCAATGAAAAAACAACCGAATCATTGGATTTTGATTGTACTGCGGTATTTGAGGTTGATGATTACTTATATTTTTACAAGGATGAATTAACTGACGAGCGCAGTGATACGGAAGTCAATGCGCTGGTCAAGCTGCTCAAGCTGGATAAACCTAGAAAAATCCTAGACCTAGCCTGTGGCTTTGGAAGGCATACTAATCGGTTAGCAAAATTGGGTCACGAGATGACCGGCGTCGATATCACTCCTGGTTTTTTGGATATTGCCAGAACAGAAGCAATAAAAAGCGGTGTGAATGTGCATTACCAGAATGGTGATATGAGAACCATCACCTTTACTAACGAATTTGACTGTGTGCTGCTTCTTTTTACTGCGTTTGGGTATTTCTCTGATGAGGAAAACCTGCAGGTATTGGTGAACGTGGGTAATGCTTTGCTTCCTGGAGGGTTGTTGATCTTTGATATTCCTAACCGTGATACCTTCTTGAAAAGAATGACGCCTTTTTTCGTTGTTGAGAAGGAAGGAAATCTGATGATTGACCGTATGTCTTTTGATAGTCTTAATGGAAGGTTATATAATAAACGGATTGTATATCGCGACGGAATAAGGAAGGATAAACCATTTTCACACCGCATATATAATCCAAATGAAATTCACGAGGTGATCATTCAAGCTGGTTTGAAGTTAGAACATATCTATGACGGTTGGGATCAACAGGAATTGACCTCTGAATCAAATAGGATGGTGGTAATTGCTCAAAAGCCTGAGTGACCAAAATCACGAATCAATATTGATAATATGGAGAAACGAATGCCAGAAATAAAAAATTATAATCCTTTGGAGATTGAGCCTAAATGGCAGGGAAAATGGGAAGCGGATGGTCTGTATCATTCAGAGATCGATAGCAACCGGCCAAAGCATTATGCCCTGACCATGTTACCCTATACATCAGGTGACCTACACATTGGTCATTGGTATGCTATGACGCCCTCGGATGCGCGCGCACGCTTCATGCGTATGCGAGGCTATAATGTGATGTTCCCGATCGGGTTTGATGCCTTCGGTTTGCCTGCTGATAGAGCTGCCTTAAAAAAAGGCATCCATCCCAAACTGTGGACTTATTCCAACATTGATTTTATGCGTAAACAGCTGAAAAGCATGGGCGCCATGTGGGATTGGCATAGGGAGATGATCTCTAGTGACCCGGAATATTACCGTTGGACACAGTGGTTTTTTATTCAACTCTATAAGCACGGCCTGGCATACCGGAAATATGCTCCTGTCGATTGGTGTCCAAAGGATCAAACCACCCTGGCGCGCGAACAGGTATGGGGTGAAGACCGGCACTGTGAGCTCTGCGGAACACCGGTGATTAAAAAAGAGCTGGAACAATGGTTCTTTAAAACCACGAAATATGCAGATGAATTATTAGATTATTCCACCATCAATTGGCCCGATCGGGTGAAGACTCTGCAAACTAATTGGATTGGTCGCTCGGAAGGTGCATCGGTAATCTTCCATACCACGCTAGGCGATCCAATTGAAATTTTCACTACTCGCCCTGATACTTTATGGGGTGCCACCTTTATGGTGCTGTCGCCGGAACATCCATTGGTTCATAAAATTACCACTTATGATAAATCTCAAGCAGTCGAGGCATATATCCAACAGGCAGCACGCCAATCAGATATAGATCGCGAATCTTTGGATAAGGAAAAAACAGGCGTATTCACCGGGGGTTATGCGATCAACCCGGTGAATGGTGAGAAGATTCCCATTTGGATTGCCGATTATGTATTGATGACCTATGGTACAGGAGCGATTATGGCTGTTCCAGCCCATGATCAACGAGACTTTGAATTCGCCCGAAAATATGGTTTGGAAGTGCGTGTAGTCATCCAACCCACTGATATGGAACCGTTGGATGGTGCCACTATGAAAGTTTCCATCCCTGCCAATGGAACGATGGTTAACTCAGGTGAGTTAACCAACACACCTAGTGATCAGGCGTTTAACCGCGCCATAGCTTTTATTGAAGCAAGAGGTATAGGGAAAGCAGCTGTCAATTACAAATTACGTGACTGGTTAATTTCACGCCAGCGCTATTGGGGCGCGCCGATCCCCATGGTCCATTGCGATGACCACGGCTGGAACCCAGTGCCAGAAGACCAGTTACCCGTCTTGCTGCCGGATGATGCGGAATGGCGGAAGACAGGCGTAAACCCACTGTCTATACATCCAACATGGAAGCATACAAATTGCCCTGTTTGTCATAAGCCTGCGCTTCGTGAGACCGATACCATGGATACTTTCATGTGCTCATCCTGGTATCACCTGCGCTATTTGAGCCCTAAATATAACCAGGGACCTTTCGATCCAATCGAATACGATTATTGGATGCCAGTGGATACCTACACTGGTGGTATAGAGCACGCCAACATGCACCTGATCTACACCCGCTTTTTTCACAAAGCCTGCCGTGATATGGGCATTACCAAAGGACCAGAACCGATGATGCAGCTAAGGAATCAGGGTATGGTCCTGGGTGAGGATCATGAAAAGATGTCCAAGAGGGCGGGTAACGTGATTGCACCGGATCCATTGGTTGCTCGGTATGGAGCCGATACCGTCCGCGCATATTTAATGTTCTATGCCCGCTGGGATATGGGTGCACCATGGAGCAACACCGGAATCGAGGGTGTTTCTCGTTGGCTGCGCCGGGCATGGACCTTGTTCACCGATCCAATAGAAAAAGGAAATCCGGATCCAGAGGTTATACGTTCTCTACGCCGCAAGTTGCACCAAACCTTGAGGCAAATTACGCATGATTTTGAAGCGTTCGAGTTCAATACCATTGTCTCTGGATTGATGGAGCTGCTCAATGAGATGTATAAAGCACGCGATAAAGGTGCAGCGGGTAATGCCGAATGGGATGAAGCTGTAGATATTTATCTAAAGATGATGGCACCAGTAACACCGCATATTGCTGAAGAATTATGGGAGTTCCATGGGAAACTGTACTCAATCCACCAACAAAATTGGCCAGATGTTGATGTAGAAGCAGCATCTGAAGAGCTGATCACTTTGATCGTTCAGGTTGATGGCAAGCTGCGGGATCGTATTACCGTCCCAGTGGATATCTCAGATGAAGATGCAAAAACTGCTGCATTGGAAAGTGAAGCAATCAAGAAATTCCTCGGTGGAAAATCCCCCAGAAAAGTGATCGTTGTTCCAAGGCGATTGGTAAATATTGTGAGCTAAATCGATCAAGTGCACTCTAAATGGGTGCACTTGATTTATTTATCCAGATGAGGTCATAATATTTATTGAACCATCATCTATTATTAAGGGTATTTTGATAGAATATAACACGGCATCGTGGATAATGGGTATTATGAGTGATTTATCTGCAAAAAATAAGACTATACGTTGGGGGGACTGGCTAACCGCGATCCTGCTAATTATTACCATGCAACTCGCAGCAGGCCGTCTCGTAGCGACCCGCTGGACGGAAGAGCTACACCTGGTCCAGGTAATCACCCTTTTTGGAACCATTCTGGGTTTAGCCTTAGGAAAAAGCATTTTTAATCGCTTTTGGGTGGTTTTTATGTCCTTTGCATATGGATTGATCCTGATTCCATGGCAAATTGGATTGACTCTAGAGCAAGAAATCGAATGGCGTGAAAGATTGATAAACCTCTGGGGAAGGCTAGGTGTGGTTTTTCAAGAATTATTAGCCAGGAAACCGGTAACAGATAATATTCTCTTCCTGGCATTAATGTCAATTTTATTCTGGTCCTTATCGATTTATGCAGGGTTTATCTTAATGCGGGAAGGCAATCCATGGAAAGTAGTTATTCCGGGTGGTATTGCAACGTTTGTTATTCACTCATTTGATCCATTATTAGTTAGCCGTTCGTGGTATATCGCTTTTTATCTTTTTTTTGCCCTTCTACTTGTTGCACGTTTGGTTTACCTTCGAAACAGTGCAAAATGGAAGGAGAATCGAACCCACACACCGCCTGACATCGGTTTTGATTTCTTACGCGTGGCTTTGGTATTATCGCTGATTTTAGTAATTTTTGCCTGGAATGTTCCAGTAGTGGCACAATCGTTTAAACCAGCCGCCCAAATCTGGCAAACAGCGGCACGGCCATGGCTTTCTACGAAAGATCGTTTAGGTTTTATGTTTGCTTCCTTGCGCGCCTCTGTTGGCTTGGTTCAGGATTTCTATGGTACTACGATGTCGCTTGGATTGGGTAGCCCACTATCTGATCAGGTGATCTTTGAGGTTGAAGCACCTACCAATCCTTCAGACGGGTATAGGTATTATTGGGAAGCCAGGAGTTATAACAATTATGAAAACAGCCAATGGCAGACGAATTTGAGAACAGCACATGATTTAAATCCAGAGAGTTTGGATCTAAATCAACCGGGTGTCGACGTACGTCCAGTAGTGACTTCAACATTCTTCCCACATGTTCCAATTTCAAACCTCTACACCCTATCAGAACCATTATGGGTTAATCGACCAACCCAGGCTAATCTTTCAGTTAATCCTGATGGGACGGTTAATTTTAGTTCGCTGATGAGCAAAGGGTTTGTCCATCCTGGTGAGAAGTACACAATGCGATCTGCAATAGATGCTATGACTGAGATTGAGCTCCGGGATGCTGGTGCAGACTACCCTCAATGGGTTCAAGAGAATTACCTGCAGTTGCCAGAAAATATCACCCCTCGAACGAAAGAATTGGCCGAAGAAATTGCTACAGGTTTGAGTAATCCTTATGATATTGCCATAACCGTGACAGAATATCTACGCAATAATATTGAATACACTCAATCAATAATTCAACCCCCACCGAATCAGGAGCGCATTGATTGGTTTCTTTTTGATAATAAAAAGGGATTTTGTAACTATTATGCCTCAGCTGAAGTTATATTACTCCGCTCATTGGGCATTCCCGCACGGATAGGTGTTGGTTTTGCTCAGGGTGAACGTCAAACCCCGCCAATTGAAGGACTCCCACCTGGAATAAGAGGCAGTAACGTTCGTGAGTTGGTAAGTGAAACCTCAACCTATGTTGTGCGTCAAAAAGATGCCCACGCCTGGCCAGAAGTATTCTTTCCAGGATTAGGTTGGGTAATTTTCGAGCCGACTGTCTCTCAGCCTCCATTATTTAGACCTTCTGGAGAGACATTAACCAATCCTGATCAAAACCAGCCGGAGAGAAACCAAAATGATCCAGGTTTAGCCAATGAGCTGAATAATCCCGATCTACAAAAACCAGATGAGAACGCCACAGGATTAGGCGATGTTACCAATTTTTGGACAATTACAAATATCATAAAATTAATTTTATTAATATTATCCATTGGGATACTGGCTTTTGTTTCATGGCAGGTTTACAAAGGATTTAAAGTAAGGCCATTCCTGGAAAGGATTTCTATAGAATTCCCAGAAGTGATGGAAAAAAGTTTACGAAAGATTGGAATTCGTCCACCAGATTTTTTAATCGATTGGATTAATTTCCGGAAACTTCCTCCATTGTCTCGTTCATACATGGAGATAAACTACGCCTTAAAGCGTGTGAGAAAGAATCCATCCATCCAAGACACTCCAACTGAAAGGACAAATTCGCTTATTCGGGCAATCCCAAGTGCATCAATCCCAGCAGAGCGATTGTTGGCAGAGTATCAGACTTCCATCTATAGCCCTCGTCAAGCAGATGCTGAGGTTGCCCGTAAAGCAGGAAAAGAGATTAGGAATTTATCCTGGCTTACCCGGCTAGGACGATTACTTGAACGATTCCAAGAACCTGATCGAAATCGCTGATAATCGGGTGTGATCCTGATTACGCTATAACCTAGAAAATGTCCTGGTTATTTCTTTTCAATTTTTAGGGATTGTTTAATTCTGTTACGTGACCATTGAAGGCGAAAAGATTTAGATAGAGTATCTACCTGAAATCTATCATGGGTTAAGAAGCTGCACGTATCTATCTGAGAATATTGCCGGGGTACCCCCAGTATGCCAGAAAAGGACTGTCTCATCAGGATTAAAAAAGCCTTGGCGGATCAGGTCGATCATTCCAGCAGCAGCACGACCTGTATAAACAGGATCTAAGATTAACCCCTCGGTTCGCGCAAACAACCGTATAGCTTCAATCTCAGCTGCTCCCATCACCCCATATCCAGCGCCACGATAATTGTCGGTAACCAATATATCTCGAGCGAGAAAGCTGGTTTTTTCACCCAGAAAATCAGTTACAGCACTTGCAAGCGTTGCCACACGATCTTTTAAAGAATCTTCTGGCTCATCCACACTAATTCCCAATACTTTTCCCTTGAATCCAAATATCTTTGCACCGGCAACCAACCCTGCCTGCGTGCCACTAGATGATGAAGCAAAAACGATCCAATCAGGTTGATATTGTTGGGTGAGTAATTCATGGATAGCATAAACATACGCAGTCGCACCAGTCGTGTTTGATCCCCCATACGGGATTAAATATGGTCTCCTACCCGCTTCCCAGGCATTTTGAAAAGTTTTTTGAAGTATCTCGTCACGTTCTTCAGGTGAGCTCCATATTATTTCTGCATTAAATAATTGATCTAATAACAGGTTTCCAGTTGCAATTTGAGGTTTTTCACCAGACAAAATAAGAGTACAAGCAAAATTAAGGCGAGCACAGGCTGCAGCAGTCTGGCGACAATGGTTTGACTGCACGGCACCAGCTGTCAGGACTGTATGTGCTCCATTTGCTTGAGCTTCAGCAAGCAGAAACTCAAGCTTGCGGGTTTTATTACCCCCAAATGCTAAACCTGTTAGGTCGTCACGCTTGACCAATATGGTTGGTCCTCCTAATTCAGCCGTAAGACGTGGAAGCGCTTCCACTGGAGTAGGGAGGTGAGCGATTTTAATGCTTGGGATAGTTCTCATTATATTTATCCTCCAATCACATGCCTGGTGCTTGACTTCCCATGTTTCCGCATGATATCCAACAAGCCTGGTAGAGTCCTTGAATAAATCCTGTATAACATGCGATTTATCGGTAGATCCCAGGCACCAAGATAACGGTGGACTGTTCCTCCAAGGCCTTCTTTAAAACGGTATACACTCCATAATGGATCGGTTTCAACAAACTCATCCGGAGCACCCCATAAATCATAAATAGTACAATTTGCTGCTTTGGCACGTTTAATCGCTTCCCATTGAAGCAGATAGTTTGGCATCTTATCCCTGTGGGCTAATGTGGACATGCCATATAAATACCATGCTTTCCCAGCAAAACGAAAGATGATCACGCCTGCAACTGGACTTCCATCTACTTCGGCAATCAGAGCTTCTGCAATCGGCTGTTCTCCGGTGGTTGTATTTTGGTTATTCATAAATATATTCCAGATTTCTTGATAATATTTTTCATTTCGAATAACAAAACCATCGCGGATGGAAGTCTCAGCGTACATTTTGAAAAGCATATTTTGTTCTGTTGCTTTCCCGGTGCGGACATATACCCCTTTACGCATTGATAGGTTGATGTTGTAACGGGTTTTTTGCTTCATATTAGCAAGGAGATTTTCCTCACTCGATCGAAGATCAATTAATACCGTGTTACGAAATTGAATTTGCTCATCTGAGTATTGCCAACCACTGGTTTTCAACTCATCAATAAGATCAACTCCAAGGGATGATTCTATCGATCCATTTATTCCTGGAATCCCAATACCAACTTCCACATCCGGATCTATTTTGATAAATATTGCGTTGTGTTTTTGAGCAAAAATCTCTAAATCTTGAAGTACCCGTTTTCTCAAGGCGATATTAGCCCAATCTAGTAAAGGACCTTTTGGAATATATATAACCCCCATACGATGGGATAATCCACCAATGGTTATCGCTCGATGAAGGACAAGCGCGGCTGCAACCAGGTGTTTATTTTTATGCTCATCCAGATTTCTATTAATAACTTGCTCAACCTGATCCTGGTCTTGAAGCCAATAAAGATAATGAGGTTGCCAACCAAATTGTGATTTTACTTTCCCCCATTCCCAGGTTTGAAGAATATGTGCTCCAGGCAATGCAGCGATGGTAGCATTCCAATTTATCGGATTCATCTGTGGAGGGTTTGTTGGAACCAAATAATCACCTCAATTTTGTTAACCCTCAAGCTTCCGATATCTCAACCATAATGAATATATATGATAAAGATTTGGTTTATAAATTCGATCCCATGGACCTGCTGATCGCTTTAGCTGGCCTCCAAATCCACGCTTAAATCGATATACTCCCCAGAGACCAGAATTCTTTTGGGAAAAATTTGCTTCTAAAGTGGGTAAATCTTCATCTGGGACACCCCATAGATCATATTCCGTACAACCTTGTAACCTTGCCCAGCGGATAGCTTCCCATTGAAGCAGGTAATTTGGCATTCTATCCCTGTGCAAGTTTGAAGACGCCCCATAGAAGTACCAGGCTCGCTTCCCAAACCTAAAAATTATCAAAGCTGCGAGTAGTATATGTTCATATTCAGCGACTAAGAGCTGGCATTGATCGTGGGCATGAAATAGGTCAAATGCGCGTTGGTAATATGCCAGACTGTGATAACCAAATTGGTCACGCTGGCCAGTAATTTCCATCAGATCATAAAAAGTACTGAGGTCAGTGCGGGTTTTAATAATTACATCTTTCTTTTGGGCAAGATTAATATTGTAACGAGTTTTTTGCTTCATTCGGCTAAGAATTTGTGTTTCTTCGCCTGTGATGTCAACGATTAATGTACGCATAGGTTGAATGCTTTGTGTACTTAATATAAAGTTATTCGGTATCTGCTCAGGCTGCGGACTGTTTTTATTATCATCATTAATCCAGGTATCAGGTTCAAACTTTAAAAAAACACATTTCAATCGACGACATACTCCATCGATTTCTGACCAAAGATGTTGGCAATCTATGCCAACAGGGCCTTTTGGTAGGTAAGCAAAACGGAACCCGGGTAATATTTCTTTGATCAATATTTGTGCACCGCAATCTGGTAAAACAACACGTGTTACTTTCCATCCAAAATCTACTTTTAATTGCCCCCAGGCTGTAGACTGCAGGATGTGAGCATTCGGATAGCGGGTCAATAAGCTGTCCCAATCCTCGATGTTTGATTCTGCCATAACTAGTTAGATTACAGAAGTTATATCTGGTAATGGTTTACTGCTGACAACCGCACCAGGGACAATGCGATTTAACATACTTACGATCTGATCAGGATCACTCTGCTTCGCCAATCCTATCAGGTCGGTTACCGCTCCTTGTAATTCAAAACTGGTGCTTATACCATTTTCGTTTAAACGGAGAATATCTGGGTGTTGAGTAGGAACATAATCAGCACCCTCATCCCATAATGCTTCACTGAGTTTCTCTCCAGGGCGGATTCCGGTGAATATGATCTCTATGTCTTTACCTGGTTCTAAGCCGGATAGACGGATCAGGTCCTGAGCTAGGTCGTAAATCCGGATTTGCTCACCCATATCTAATACAAAAACCTCACCACCTTTTCCCATTGCGGATGCCTGAAGTACAAGATGAACCGCTTCTGGAATAGTCATAAAGTAGCGTTGCATATCTGGGTGGGTTACCGTAACTGGACCACCGTAATCGATTTGTCGCTTGAACAACAATAAAACACTGCCTCGACTTCCCAGAACGTTTCCAAAACGAACAACTGAGTATGATTTTCCCGTCCTACGCGCTGCATCCAAGATGAGCATTTCACCAATTCGTTTTGTAGCTCCATATACACTGGTGGGACAGATTGCTTTATCAGTGGATATCATCACCAGCTTCTCAACATTGCTCTCGAGTGAAACTTCAACCACATTGCGTGTTCCTAGAACGTTATTACTCACTGCTTCCTCGATGTTCGCCTGCATCAACGGCACATGCTTATGAGCAGCTGCATGGAATACAACTTGTGGTGTATAAGTGGTAAATAAGTGGATCAAATACTCTCTATCACGGATATCTGCAATAAGCGGGAGAAGTTTTAATGAGGGATAGCTCTGTTCAAGTTCGATGAGAGTCTCAAAGATGCTATTCTCACCATGCCCCAAAAGGTACAGCTCCTTTGGTTCCCAACGGGCAATTTGATGGCACAATTCACGTCCAATCGACCCACCTGCCCCTGTGACAAGCACGCGACGTCCTCCCAGGCTTAATCCAACCAGCTCATTATCTATATTTGTAGGAGCTCGTCGGAGTAAATCAGTGATATCGACTTCCCGTAGACGATTAACACTGACTTTTCCACCAATTAATTCATGCAGACTAGGCATGGTTCGTGATGGAATGTTTTTTATTCTGCAAATTTCAGTAACTTTGCGAACAACCTGTCCTGAAGCACTCGGAATTGCAATAATGACTTCATCTGCTTGCTTCAGTCCAATCAACCGCCCGAGTTCATCTAAATTTCCTATTACAGGAATTCCATGAATTTCCTGTTTTAGCTTTGCTGGATCATCGTCAACAAACCCTATGGCGGTCAGATTGGCTTGTGGATTTCGTTGCATTTCCCTTACGACGAGTGCACCAGCATCTCCTGCTCCAACGATCAAAACCCGTTTCTGCCGGCTTTCAGACTGTTTAGATGTTAGTTGGCTTTCCGCAACTAAGCGATAGGCAAAACGCAATCCCCCCACAGCAAGGAGAGATAGCATAAAGTCAATTACGAGCACGAGGCGAGAAAAATCCCTATTTACCATTAAAGTTGATAACAAAATGACAATGATTGAAACAATGATTGAAGCAGTTGTAACCGCGATGGCGATCAACTTTAATTCCCGGATGCTCGCATATGCCCACACCCGCCGATAAAGGCCGAATTGATAGTAAACCAGCGGTTTTATGATCAGAGCAACACCAATCATGGTCAGTATTTGATATCTAAAATCATATAACCTGGCACCTAAAGGAACACGGAGCACAAAGCTACCTAACACGCACACGATGATAAGTAGTAAATCTCCGATTAAAACAGTACGGTTTCTGGCAAGGAAATGAGGTTTCAAGCTACCTGCCTCTCAGGCTAAAAATCAAAGAGGGTGTTCGAACAATGATACGTAAGTCCATGCCGATATTTCGATGCATGATGTAATATAGGTCGTATTCAAGTTTTTCAATCGTCTCATCAATTGTCGAAGCATACTGCTGGTTCACTTGAGCCCATCCAGTCATCCCCGGACGAACTAACAGGCGTGCGCGATAGAAAGGTACATGTTTCTGGAACCATTCCACCAATTCAGGACGCTCAGCGCGTGGACCCACCAAACTCATCTCTCCATGTAATACATTATAAAACTGGGGTATTTCATCGATATGCGTTTTTCGTAACAAGAGCCCAACTTTAGTTGCCCGGCGATCGTTTTCTTCTGCCCACTGTGGTTGACCATCTGCTTCAGCGTCTTGCCACATCGTTCGGAATTTATATATATTGTATAGTTGTCCTCCCCGTCCCATGCGGACTTGCTTATATAAAATGGGTCGCCCGGATTCCAATAGAATTGCGATAGCCACAAATGGATAGAAAAATAGCACAAGGAGCATTCCCACCAGACCGCCAAGGATGTCAAGTCCACGCTTGATCATTTCAGAAAATGTTTCAGATCGAGCTTTATCTACGAATGAGCGTAAAATCCATTCTGCTTCGAGATAGCGGATAGGCACTCGGTGTAGTAACTCTTCATATGCTACAGGCATACGGATGATTTCCACGCCACGTTCCTGTGAATCCAACAATGCCTGAAACATGCTTCCCTGCATCTGTCCGGAAATAGCGACGATCAAATCCGTGATTTGATGATCGCAAATTGCTTGAAGTAATACATCATTCCCGCCGAAAACTTCATATCCCTCGATAGTTTTTCCAATCTTTTGAGGATCGTCATCGATAATTCCTGCCAGGATATACGGACGAGGTTTGATCTGGTTGATTATATTAAGTATGATATTACCAGTCTCACCTGCACCGACGAGTAAAATTCTGCGCATGAATTGTGGTGCTGTGAATATCCGTATATATATCAAACGCCAAATTAAAGTGAGCGAAAATACACAAATAATAAAAGCAGCAACTCCAATTCTGGGTAATGAGTTCGGTTCAGATGTGAAGTAAAAAACCATGTACAGACCCAAACCTATTAATGCTGAGAAAGCAATGTTACGTAAAGTCTGTTCTGGGTAGCGCGCCCGATGTTCATCATAGAGCCTTGCCATCAGTAAAGGCCATATGAAAGGAAGTAGGAAAAACCAATTTGGTAGGTGGGCAACAAAACTCAATGTAAAAACCTGGTATATATCTGCAAAAGACCAAACATATATAGCGACGATCAGGGCAATTTCTGCCATGATAAAATCGCCCAGGAGTAGGAGAGTCCTCCTTTCCCGCGGACGTAATCTCCACATGCTTGAGGTTGGGGTTGTCTTTACATTATTCATCTGTGAGGTGTTTTTACCTGTGGTTTAATAGCTAAACCCCAGAGGAGTGCAGTTCCGTAGGAAAGATGAATAGTAGCAATTGCTAATGGGATACCTAAGGACATAGAAAAATCTTTGTACTTGAAACTCATTTGAATACCTACGATAACAATGACCAATGTATATAGTAACACAATAATACCTAACATCCAACGTGCGAGATACCAGATTAAGGATAATAATCCCAGGCTTATCAAAGCTAATACGAATAAGGGGGGAAGGACTTGTCTCCAACGCAAGGTTTTTGGATATCTTCGGAGCATTTGAGCTTTCCAATAGCCATAACGCCAATATTGGTGTCCAAGTTCCCTTATTCTTGATCGTGCAAAATAAACCGACTGAATGGATGGGTCCATCCAAACCTTGCCACCTGATTGCCTGACTCGAGTATTAAACTCATAATCTTCATTGGTGAGCAAGGTTTCATCAAACATTCCTATTCTTTCAATTAACTCCCGGTGAAAAGCCCCAAAAGGAACAGTGTCCACTTCCTGGGCTGTGCCACCTATCCGGTAAAGTGCATCACCAACACCTAATGGGTGTGAAGCAGCAATAGCAATCGATTTTGCTATCCACGTATTCGCTCCGGGTTGGATTTTCCAAATCCCTCCAATATTATCGCCAAGGCCTTTCTCCAATCCTTCGATACATTTTTTTATATAATCCTGGTTGGGGATCGAATGGGCGTCCATCCGAATAATGAAATTTCCCTGAGCAGTTTCAATAGCTCGGTTCAATCCTGAGGGAATGACGCGCTTTATATTATCGATGATTCGAATTTTTAGAGATGTGTGGCTTAATTGAAAAGTATTGATTACCTCACGGGTGTTATCTGTGGACAGCCCATCAGCAATAATCACTTCGATTTCATCCAAAGGATAGGTTTGATTATATACAGCCTCTAATAACTGCAGGATTGTCTCTTCTTCATTGAAACATGGCACAATCACAGATACATTAATCATAGGTTTGGTTATTTTGATAATTACGAGTCGATCTACTCTGCTCGATTACTTTACAAGGATAACTTATAATTTGATATTTCTACTATTCGTGGTGTTAACAAAATGTATTCGCGTGACTAATAGAATAAATGTCTGGTATATATGGCGTCATGGATGCGACATAAATAATCATGTCACTGAGATATTTTTTAGAATGTAAAATACCAGGTCAATTCTTCTAAATCCATTTATATCTGACCGGCCAAAGCAATTGCTTCGATCTCAACGCTAGCATTTTTTGGTAGAGCTGCCACTTGGACGGTGGAGCGGGCAGGAGGATTTTCATTAAAGAACTCTGCGTAGACAGCATTCATTTGAGAAAACTCATCCATATTCCGAAGAAATACCGTAGTCTTCACGACCCAATGTAATGATGAACCAGCCTCTTCTAGGATGTGATGAATATTTTTTAATGCTTGCCTGGTCTCGTTTTCAATACCCCCATCTATAATGTTTCCACTCTCCGGAATGATTCCCAGCTGCCCGGCAGTGAAAATGAATAGATCGGTTTTTACACCTGCGGAGTATGGACCGATGGCTTTTGGTGCTTTCTCAGTTCTGATTATTTGCTTGCTAGGTTCTGGCATTTTATTCTCCAAATACTTTTCTAATAAGATCGACTACGAAAAGAATGACTAACTATTCAAATTTAATCAATTGAAGTATATCTTCAAGGGCTGCAGCAAATATTTCAGCCATGATTGTATCATCGACCTGATATGGTCCTCCAAAAACTCCATCCTGATAGAGCTCACGAGCTATCTTCGAATTGACCAATCCAGGGATTCGGGGCGGAATTTTGTCACCATTTGGGAGATCTCCAACTCTGGTAAATTGAAATGCCTCTATCCAGGCTGCATGATACGAACGCAAGCCATATTTCAGTGCAACAGTGTCTATACTTCGTGATTGCCACCAGGAATACCATGCTATTTGCAGGTCAGGAATTGTGTTTGTCACTTCATATAACCTGGCTCGAGCAGGATCATTTCCTCCGTGTCCATTTACAATCAGAATTCTCTTGAAACCATGGTGATGGGCAGATCGAACTAAATCTTCGACGATATCTAAAAAGGTGGATGCGCGTAAACTCAGTGTTCCGGGGTAATTCATAAAGTAAGGTGATATTCCGAAATTAACCCCTGGCGCGACCAACACACCTGACTTTTGGCTGGCAGCATCCGCTAACGCCATCGGGATTTTTGAATCTGACATTATGCTTAAGTATCCATGTTGTTCACAGGCGCCCAAAACCATTATCAAGCGATCATCAATTTGTAAATACTTCTCAATATCAAACCATGATAAGTCTTCGAACCGCATAATTATTATCCTTTGGCAAAATTATACATTGAAAGAGATTATTTCAAGCAATGAATGATAAATAAAAGTAGTGTAGTCACCCTAAAGACATGATTTTAGGTAAGTTGACATGATTTTTACTTATGGTAAAATAACCGAGTTAATTCCAGAGAACGATTGAAAGTTTGAAAATAATGTCATTTTTTTGGGTGTCCTGAATTTCATTCCATTTGCAGGAGCATCACCATGCAAAGTGATTGGCTTTTTATCGGTCTGTTTGTTCTCATCGTCGCCTTATTCCCGGGTGTCCCAATTCTATTAGCGGGAATAATTGGGCCCCACAAATCAAGCTCAACGAAATCACAAACTTATGAATGCGGTCTTGAAACCGTTGGGGATACCTGGGTTCAATTTCGTGTGCAATACTATATTTTTGCATTAACCTTCCTCGTATTTGATGTTGAACTGGTTTTCTTGTTTCCATGGGCCGTAGCTTTTGGGCAACTCACAATGTTTGGTTTATTATCAGGAGTTATTTTCATCTTAATATTATTCGTCGAATTATTAGCTGCCTGGCGAAAAGGTGTATTGGAGTGGGCGTAGTGTTGTAGTAAACATAATTTGAAAGGCTGATGGAGTTATCCCTCAGCCTTTTATTTGTGGAAAAATTGTGAAAAGCAATATTATTTAGGAGAGCAGGATGAATTTCATAAGTGATCCGGTAGCTTTCATAGCCGACCTGTTAGCTAGACTTTTACTTAGTTTTGGATTGTCTCAGATCCAGGTAACCGTAGTATCCGAGTTCATTGGTGCCTTTTTGTTGGGTGTATTCGGTTTTTCATTAGTCATTTTCACCATTTGGCTCGAGCGAAAGTTATACGGGCGTATTCAAGACAGGTTAGGCCCTAATCGAGTAGGTCCATGGGGGATATTCCAGACATTCCCGGATATGATCAAGATTTTCACAAAAGAATACATTACACCTGTTGGTGCAGATAAAATTGTTTACAACCTTGCTCCCATTTTATCCGTCTCCGCAGTTTTATTAACCTGGGCAGTTATCCCATTTGCACCGACTATTGTAGGAACAGATTTAAACGTTGGAGTGATCTATCTTATGGCTGTCGGCTCGATAGGTGCATTAGGGATAATCCTGGCTGGATGGTCCTCCAATAATAAATATTCGCTAATCGGCGCTTTTCGCGCAGTTGCTCAGGTAGTTTCGTATGAAGTGCCCATGATTTTGGCATTGCTCATTCCTGTGCTTTTGGGGCAGTCTATGGGAGTTAACAGCCTGGTATATGCTCAAAAAGTATGGTTTATTTTCCTTGCTCCGGTAGCTGCCTTTATCTTTTTTACCAGTTGCATGGCTGAAACCGGTCGAGCACCTTTTGATCTGTTAGAAGCTGAGTCAGAGATTGTAGCTGGATATCAAACTGAATATTCCGGATTAAAGTTCGGTATGTTTTATGTGGGTGAGTTCCTGCATGCCTTCACAATCTCTGCTCTCGTGGCAACTCTATTTTTGGGCGGATGGAGAGGGCCATGGGCTCAACAGGTGCCCATCCTTGGTGTTGCCTGGTTTTTTATTAAAACGTTCCTTGTCTATTTTGTGGTCGTTCTTATACGGATCTCTATGCCTCGCTTACGTATCGATCAGATGTTAGATTTCAATTGGAAATTTCTCACTCCTTTAGCACTGGTCATGTTAATCGTGACAGCCTTCGTTGAAAAAGGCTTTTTATTAATATCACCCGATCTAGGACTTACATATTCAACCTTGCCATGGGTACGAGCAGGCCTACATTTATTCTCAAACCTCGTTGTTATCCTGATAACCATTCAAATCCTGAAATCTCACCGCATAAAGGCTGTACGGATAGTAGCAAAACCCCGCCCAGTAGCTGTAGCTCCTGAACCTCCAGCATCGGTGATCTCATAGGATGGAGTAATTATTTATGACAGCTCAGCAAATAATTTTCCTGGTTGTCGCTACTATTACACTGTTAGCAGGAGTATCCGTAGTGACAAGCCGTAACCTTATTCACTCGGCATTATGGCTTATTTTGACGCTCGGTGGGATTGCTGTGTTTTATGTGCTGCTCAACGCCGGTTTTTTCGCGGTCATCCAGGTGGTTGTATATATTGGTGCCATAGCCATCCTTTTTATTTTTGCAGCAATGCTCACCAGGCGTGTCATGCAAGATACAGGTCCTCAGTCCAATTCCAATTGGTGGCTTGGAGCTCTGATCGCACTGTTATTATTTGCAGGGATAGCATTAATTCTCACGAATTGGCAGGGCTTCAAAACTTTACCCCCCGTAATGCTGGATCAATCTGGCAAACTGGTACAGTTGGGTTTGTCTCTTGTCTCACCTGACCAATATTTATTACCATTTGAGCTAGCTTCGGTATTATTGGTGGCGGGTATGATTGGCGCAATCTATGTAGCTGGAGAGAAGAAGCAATGATCCCTCTTTCTTGGTACCTGACTTTTGCTGCTATCCTTTTTTGTATCGGTCTATATGGTGTTTTAGTTCGAAAAAATGCTATCGCCATTCTAATGAGTATCGAATTAATGTTAAATTCAGTAATCATCAATTTGATTGCCTTCTGGCGTTATCGCGCACCTGAAGGTATTTCCGGACAGGCATTTGCTATTATCGTTTTTGCTGTCGCAGCCGCAGAAGTGTCTGTAGGGCTTGCTTTGATTATCTCGATCTATCGCCGCCGCAATTCAGTTGTGGCTGAAGATATGAACTTGATGAAGTGGTGATAAGAAAGGGTTGTTATGTCGACTGATTTGCTTGTTTGGCTCCTTCCGCTTCCTCCACTATTAGCTTTCTTTTTAATTATTCTTCTCACCAACCGCTATAAAGCCTTCAGTCATAGCATCGCTATCGGTGCTGCTCTTCTTTCATGGTTAGGTAGCATGGTGGTATTTTTCCGTGCAATTAATACCGAACACCTAAATTTAAACCCATTTTCGTCAGTAATTAATTGGATACCAACCGGAAACACATGGTTACAAGTCGGTATTTGGGTTGATCCACTCACGGCAGTTACTCTATTCTTCGTCTCATGGACAGTCTTGATGATTTTTATTTATAGCGTTGGTTACCATAATTACGGTCAACCCCAAGGCGAACACGATCAGAAAGGATTGCAGCCTCACGGAGCAAGTATCGCAGATGAGCATGGGCATAAACATATCGTCCCATCCATCGAACCCATGTATGCTCGATTTTTCGCGTTTATCGGTTTGTTCGCATTCGGCATGTATACGCTGGTTGTTTCAGACAACTTGCTCACTTTGTTCATTGGCTGGGAAATAATGGGTTTATGCTCGTATTTATTAATCGGTTTTTGGTATCAAAAGCCGACAGCCAGGGCTGCCATGATCAAAGCTTTCCTGACTACACGGGTGGGCGATGTGTTCATGTTACTTGGGATTGCTTATCTCTATACCGCGATCGGGTCACTTAGCTATTCGGATATTTTCAAACCTGAGACATTACATATACTTGCTCAAACTCCTGCACTTGGAGGCTTTTTGGGTCTCTCGGCTGCCGGGTTGATTGGTATTTTGCTCTTTTTCGGGACGGTCGGCAAATCTGCTCAGTGGCCATTGCATGTATGGTTACCAGATGCTATGGAAGGACCGACGCCTGTATCTGCAATGATCCATGCAGCCACCATGGTTTCAGCTGGTGTTTATCTGGTCATCCGAATGTACCCTCTCCTTCAAGCCGGGAGTGTGCATGGTCAATTAACTCCGCCAATGATGCTTATGGCGATTATTGGTGCCTTCACCGCTATTTTTGCGGCCACAATTGCAGTAGCGCAAAATGATATTAAACGGGTACTGGCATATTCAACCATATCTCAGCTGGGATACATGATTGCTGCATTAGGTATCGGTGCATATGTGGCTGCAGCGTTTCACTTAGTTACCCATGCTTTCTTTAAAGCGTTATTATTCTTAGGATCCGGCTCAGTCATCCATGGTGTTGAGCATGGTGTGTTACATACCGGGGAACATGTCGATCCACAAGACATGTTCAATATGGGTGGTTTACGGAAGAAAATGCCAATAACCTTTTGGACATTTTTAATTGGTGGACTAGCATTATCTGGGTTTCCATTGATAACGGCAGGCTTCTGGTCCAAGGATGAAATACTTGCAGATGCATTTGGTCATGGGCATTGGGTGGTGTTCATCATATTAGCTTTAGCTGCACTTTTAACTGCATTCTATACCATGCGCCAAATTACTTTGACTTTTCTTGGTAAGCCACGCACCGAGTCAGCTGAACATGCCCAAGAAACACACTGGACGATGACACTGCCATTAATTATTCTCGGGGTTTTTGCGATTGCAGTTGGGTGGTCGGGCATATCAGAATCATTTCCAGTCATTGGTGGGATACTTCCTAACTTTGTCCATGAGTTCGTTGGAAGCACCCTGGCTGAATTTCCAGAAGCCTTGCCATTTTCTATCTGGCCTTTACTCGTCTCTGTGCTAGTTTCCTTAGGTGGATTGACCGCTGGCTGGTTAGTGTATCGAAACCAAAAAGTTGGGGCAGAAGATCCTTTAAAACATGCGCTTGGACCTGTTTACACCGTATTGAAGAATAAATACTACTTCGATGAACTATACAATATTATCTTCGTTCGACCAGCATATTGGATGGCTGATACCTTTACCAACCAAATACTTGATAGAAAAATAATTGATGGAATCTTGCATTTTATTGCCCGGATCGCATCAAGTGTCGGTGGGATCTTACGCAACTACTTTGATAAACCGATAGTGAATGGATTTGGTGATTTCGTAGGTGAAGGCGTGAAGAAAGTCGGCAGGAATTTAAAGATAATCCAGACAGGTCGGGTACAGCAATATCTAATTATGGCGTTGATTTTGGTTTTTGGCGCGATGTTTTTCTTCGTTTTTACATCTTTGCAACACTAGTAAGCTACCCTGACAGTAAACCTGGCAGGAATCAGGAGTGAATGATGGGTTTCTTCACCAATAATATTCTCACTTTGATCTTGTTTACACCAACATTGTTGGCTTTATTCATACTCTTTCTACCTCAGGGAGAGAAAAAGCTGATCAGGTGGGTCACCCTGCTTGGTACCTTGATTGCGTTTGGTTTCGCGTTATTCTTATGGCGCTCATTTGATCAAAATGTACCTGGTTTCCAATACCAGGTGCAAAGTCTCTGGTATCCAGCGATTGGATCATCCTTTCATCTGGGTGTGGATGGTTTATCGCTGACGATGGTCCTTCTAACAACCCTTCTTACCCCAATTGCCATTCTTGCCTCCTTCAATATCAATGAACGGGTAAAACCGTATATGATCATGTTCTTGTTGCTGGAAACGGGAATGCTTGGGGTTTTCCTATCTCTTGATTTATTAGTTTTCTTTGTGTTTTGGGAAGTTGGTTTGGTTCCGATGTACTTTCTGATCAACCAATGGGGAAGTGAGAAAGGTGAGAGGGAGATCTGGGGTGGACGTAAAGTATCTGCTCGAACTTATGCTTCTTTCAAGTTCATGATATATACCATGGCAGGTTCTTTAGGGTTACTCCTTGCAATTCAGATGATTGGTGTTTCTTTCGGGACTTTTGATCTACCCCGAATTTTCTCCTTGTTCCCAACCGACAATTAAGCTTGGCACCATACCATTTAACCTTTCACTTGAAACAGTGAAAACGATTGCCTTCTGGGCGTTTGTGATTGCCTTTGCGATTAAAGTACCGATTTGGCCTTTCCATACCTGGCTTCCGGATGCCCATACAGAGGCACCTACAGCCGGCTCGATGATCCTTGCAGGTGTTTTGCTCAAGCTTGGCGCCTATGGATTCTTGCGTTTGGTTCTGCCACTTTATCCAGTAGAAGCCCATCGCTATGCAGGAGTGCTGGCATTTCTGGCTGTAATGGGGATCATTTTTGGTGCCCTGGCTGCTTACGGGCAGGATGACTTCAAGCGATTAGTGGCATATTCCTCTGTCAACCACATGGGATTTGTTGTTTTAGGTATTGCTGCTGCAGCTTATGCAACCGGCACACAGAGCGCGTTATTAGCTCTAAATGGGGCAGTCTTACAAATGTTCAACCATGGATTATCTGCCGCGGGGATGTTCTTTTTAGTTGGCGTGATCTATGAGAGAGCCCATACCCGTAACTTAAATGATTTTGGCGGATTATTCACCCTCATCCCTATTTATGGGGGAATCCTCATATTTACTTCAATGGCTTCCCTGGGATTACCGGGATTAAATGGTTTCATTTCAGAGTTCCTGGTTGTCCGAGGATCCTGGCCGATATTTTCTCTTGCGACTGCATTATCGATGATCGGTTTATTCTTCACTGGTGCCTATATTCTAAAGGGGATCAAGAAAGTTTTGCATGGTCCAACAAATGAACATTGGATCGGACATATCAGTGAAATAAATTTTCGCGAAATAGTCGTCATTAGCCCACTTGTAATCTTGATGTTATGGATAGGTATTTGGCCTGCCTGGATTTTAGGAGTGATTAACTCTGCAATGCAAATGTTGTTCGGTGGATAGGAGAAAAAGCAAGCTCTGGTTTTCCTGTACATCCTGTAACCTGCTTTTGAGGTGAAACATGCAATTTCCAATTCTAAGCGTTATCGTTTTCACACCCATCATCGCTGGGATGTTGATTTTATTAATCCCAAGTGACCGAAAAAGTGAGGTGCGTGTCACTGCTTTGGCGGCTGCAACGATTGCCTTAATACTTTCAGGCTGGGTTTACTTTAATTACAACGTAATCACTGGCGGTTATCAGTTTCTTGAGAAATATGAATGGCTACCTCAAATGGGTATTTCATATTTCGTGGGTGTGGATGGAATGAACGCACCTTTGGTCTTATTGACAGGGGTGGTAATGTTCACAGGTGTATTAATCTCCTGGGGGATAGATGATCGTCCACGTGAATTCTTTGCATTCCTGTTTATTCTCGCAAGTGGTGTGTTTGGTGTCTTTGTTGCGCAAGACCTGTTCATGTTGTTCTTTTTCTATGAAATAGCTGTATTCCCCATGTATCTTCTGATCTCGATCTGGGGTTGGATAAAAACCCGCGAATATGCAGCTATGAAGCTCACACTGTATTTGTTCATCGGTTCGGTGGTCTCTCTGGTTGGGGGTTTAGCGATGTATTTCAAGTCGGGAATGAATACCTTCAATATGATCGAATTGGCACAGGCTAATTTTTCAGAAAGCTTCCAGATATTTTGGTTCCCCTTTGTTTTCTTTGGTTTTGCTGTACTAGGTGGTATTTTCCCGTTTCATAACTGGAGCCCTGACGGTCACGTTGCAGCACCCACCGCGGTGTCCATGTTCCATGCAGGTGTCTTGATGAAATTAGGTGCTTTCGCAGCGTTACGTGTAGGAATTATGCTATTACCCGTTGGTGCTAAATATTGGAGCTGGTTGATCCTGATTTTAGCACTGGTCAATATTGTTTACGGCGCGTTCATCGCAATGGTCCAATCAGATTTCAAATACGTCATCGGCTTTTCGTCAGTTTCGCACATGGGACTGGTGATGCTTGGGTTTGCAACCCTTAATAAAGATGGACTGACTGGATCGGGTATGCAGATGTTCTCACATGGTGTGATGACGGCTCTCTTCTTTGCTGTTGTTGGTATGGTATATGATCGTGCACACACCCGTGAAATCGGAGAATTGGGAGGTTTTTCGAAGAAGATGCCTTGGGTCGCAGTCGCCTTCATTATCGGTGGCCTGGTTTCTATGGGAATGCCAGGATTTTCAGGTTTCGTGGCTGAGTTTCCGATCTTTATGGGCGTCTGGCAAGCCAAACCTATCATTGCCATTGTTGCATCGCTTTCGATAGTAATTACCGCATCATATATTATTCGGATTATCGGACGAGTCTTTTTTGGACCGATGTCTGAAGAATTCGACCATCACATAGGTGATGTAAATGCTTTGGATAAAGTTGCCCTGGCGGTATTATGTGTCATCATGATCACCATCGGGGTATTCCCATCCGTTATGAGCAATATGATATCTTCAGGAGTTAATCATATCCTGAGCCTGTTTGGAGGTGCATAAATGTCCATACAGCCCTTCGAACCGAAAATGATATTAGCAATCCTACCTGAGATTCTTCTTGTAATACTGGCAGGCTTCATCCTCGTTTTTGATGCGATTTGGAAACCTGAGGTAAAACGAGGGTTGGGTTGGATGACAGTAAGTGGGTTGCTCTTAACGATGGTGCTCTCCGTGCTATTCTCCCGCCCCCTTGGTGATAGCAGGTTGATCTTTGGCGGTATGATCCAACAAGACTGGTTAAGTTTTGCCTTCACCTTGTTGTTTATTTTTGCAGCAGCAATCACAGCTATGTTTGCGATGGATATGAAGGGGGTCGGTCAAAAAGGGGAGTTCTATGTATTAATGTTGGTATCTACTGTGGGTATGTGTCTGATGGCTTCATCTGCAGATCTTACGATGCTTTACCTGGCTATTGAAACCACATCGATCCCAATGTATATTTTGGCCGGTTTCATGGTCCACGATGATAAATCCACGGAATCAGGTTTTAAATATTTACTCTTTGGTGCGGCTGCATCAACAATTATGTTGTATGGTTTCAGCTTATTATTTGGATTTACTGGACAGACGAATATTCACCAGATTGCTTTGAGTTTTTATGATATTAAATTTTCTGAAGTCACGATCGTCGGATGCCTTCTTCTGATCCTTGTAGGCTTTTTATTTAAAATTTCTGCATTCCCATTTCATTTCTGGGCTCCGGATGTTTATGAAGGTGCACCAACCCCAATCGCAGGATTTCTATCAACTGCCTCAAAGGCAGCTGGTTTTGTGGTTTTATTACGGATATTAGTGACCATCTTCACTCCTTCTGCAACCCCTGAGTGGAACAATTTGCTTGCTATTATTGCTGTGTTAACGATGACGATTGGGAATGTACTGGCGTTAGTCCAGAAGAATATCAAACGCTTATTGGCATTTTCTTCTATAGCACATGCTGGATATATTCTGATAGGCGTGGTCGCGCTGTCGTTTTTTGGCATATCGAGTGTGGTTTTCTACCTGGTGGCTTACCTGATTACCAATCTTGCTGCTTTCGGGATTGTGGTCACGTTTTCGAATGTAGTTGGCTCCGATGATATTTCAGCATATTCTGGTTTGAGCAGGCGCAAACCATGGCTGGCTCTGGCGATGTTAGTGGCTTTTCTTTCTTTAGCAGGGATGCCACCGTTAGCTGGGTTTATGGCAAAATTTTTTGTATTTGCTGCGGCAGTTAAAGTTGACATGGTTTGGCTGGCATTTATCGGTGTGATAAACTCCATCGTAGGACTTTATTACTATCTGACAGTTCTCAAACATGTATATCTGTTCCGCTCGGATGATGAAAGTAAACCATTAGCCATCTCACGACCTTATTCGATTGCATTAAGCATCCTCGTAATTGGAATCATCCTGGTAGGTACATTGTTTGGACCCTGGTTCAATTTATCAAATATAATTTCAGCCTCTATTTTTTGAGCTTGATTGTCATATTGTCACGCTATTAATTAGTAAATCGATCGATTGTGTTGACGGCAGTAGTACCATTATGGTAAAATCTGCCCGCTATGAGCCAGAGCAATACGCCTGCTGAGCCAAGTAAAAAAAACCAGACTGTTAATAATTTTGCTTTATATTCAGTCGGTGGGCAGGTAGGATGTGCATCACTAATCATTATCTTATTAGCAGTCTTCGCCGGGATTGCATTAGATAAGTTATTGGGCACAAAGCCACTTTTTACAATTGGACTGACATTAGGTTCTGCACCGCTTTCGCTCTATATTTCTTATAAGCTGGCGATAAGGGCGGTAAAAAATGTAAACCCCCAGGAACCGGTATCAAAGCAAAGGAAACCGGTAGAGGAGGAAGAGAAACGTGAGTGAGGAAAAGCCGAAGAAGCGATTTGGAGTGAAGCGCTGGATCATTCTGGCACTTTTTGCTGTAGGTATTTATTGCGCTTTTATGGGCCCTTCGATTTTACAACCAATTAGCCCCGTCGTCGTGTTGCCTCCAGAACCAATTGGAATATTCATTGGTAATTTTGAACTGACAAATACAATACTGGCAACATTATTGGCTGACCTGCTCCTGATCCTCATTGCTGTAGGAGCTTATCGTTTTGTAAAGAGTGGTAATCTGGTACCAGGCGGTTTCTTCAATGCTTTTGAAGCTATCTTCGAATTCATGTGGAACAGCATTGAAGGGACAGCGGGAAAATGGGCAAAGCGCATCTTTCCCATACCCGCCACAATTTTTCTATTAGTTTTGATCGCTAATATGATAAAACTGGTTCCAGGTTTTGAGAGTGTTGGTATCCTTGAACAGGTGAAACTAGGTAAAGGCTATGGAGCAGTAGAATTGTTGCAGACTGCGAAGCGCGCAGTGTATACAATCGATAAAGGCCAACCTGGAGTATCTGTTGCAGTCGGTGAAGTTGCCACAGAAGAACATGCAGCTGTCTGTACTGTTTGTGAGGTCATACCGTTCTTGCGAGGATCTGCCACTGATTTAAATTTCCCATTAGCTTTAGCACTTATAACTGTCGTTTCAGTTCAGGCTTATGGAGTATGGTCACTAGGGCCTGGATATTTTTCGAAATTCTTACCAGTTAAGCAATTGGTTTCAGGGGGAATATTTGGATTGATCAACTTCGCAGTTGGTTTTCTAGAAATTATCCTGGAGCTAGCGAAAATCCTTTCGTTTAGCTTTCGTCTATTTGGTAATATTTTTGCTGGCGTATTATTACTTTCTATTATTGGTGCGTTGATCCCCGTCGTTATTCCACCTTTATTATATATTTTTGAAATATTTTTTGGTGCAATACAAGCTTATGTATTCTTCCTTTTAGCAACGGTATTTATGAGCGGTGCCATAATCAGCCATCATGCTGAAGAGTAATATTCGATCAAGGTATATTATATAAAAAGGAGTTTTTATCATGAATGACCCCATATCATTTATAGCAGGTATGAAATTACTAGGTGCTGGCATAGCTATGATGGGTGCGATTGGTGCTGGTATTGGTGTAGGTTTAGCGGCTTCGGGAGGTGTGCAAGCCATGGGTCGCAACCCAGATGCTGCTGGTATCATCCAAACGAACATGATCTTAGGCATGGCGTTCGCTGAAGCAGTTGCTATCTACGCCTTGGCTGTTGCGTTGATCATTATCTTCGCTACCTAATTATTTGGAGATTATCTATCATGGCAAAGCTAGGTATAAACTTAGGTTACTTAATTTTCCAGATATTAAACTTCACCATTGTGTGTATTCTTTTATATGCCTGGGCATACAAACCAATCCTGAATATGTTGGCAAAGCGAAAAGAGAAGATTGCGCAAGGATTAGAAGATGCTCGTGTTGCCAGTGAAGCTCGGGCAAATGCGGAGCAAGAAGCAGCAAAAATCGTAGCGGATGCTCAAAATAAAGCCAGTCAGGTGATACACGAATCGACTGAAAGAGCAGAAGCAGCTGCATTAGATATAAGAGCTGCAGCCAACGCGGAGGCAACCAAGGAACGTGAAGCTTCTTTAGGTGAAGTGCAAATTGAACGAGACCGTATGTTGGGTGATTTACGCAGCCAGGTGGCTGCTTTAGCAATAGCCGCAGCTCAAAAACTGGTAGGCGATGCTTTAGATGAAAAACGACAACATGCTTTGATTGATGAATTTTTCTCCGGAGTTAGAGCTGGAAAAGTAGTGGTTTTAGAAGGAGCATCCCTTACCGGTTCATCTGCAGAAGTGACCAGTGCATTACCTTTATCTGAACCTGAAATGGAGTCAGTGAAAAAAGATATTCTCTCAAAAGTAGGCAACCAGGCTACGGTCTCTTTCCGGGTTGATCCAAATATCCTCGGAGGATTAGTTATTCGAGTAGGTGGTAAAGTATTGGATGCCTCGGTTGCAGGTCAATTGGAATCCTTGCGACAGTCCATATCATAGCAAATTATAGTTTTAATCGCAGTTGGACGGTTAGTCTCGATGATGTCCTGTTCTGCATGTGAAGAAGGTTTTTTGACGCCCTGGGTAATGTGCCCTAGGGCGTCTCGATTAAACTATGAAACTATCTGAGTTAATGCGCGAATATCAATTTGCTTCCCGCTTGATCTCATATGATCCAGAAATCAATGGGATCGTATCCGATTCAAGATTGGTCAATCCAGGGAATTTATTTGTAGCATTAGCGGGAGAAACAACAGATGGGCATCTATACATTCCAGATGCGATAGACAGAGGCGCAGTTGCGGTTGTTGGTACGAAACCAGCAACTTCTTTGAAGGTGCCTTACCTGCAGGTGGACGACAGCCGTGTAGCGTTACCTCACCTTGCTGCTGCATTTTATGGATTTCCTGCTCGAAAGTTAACTGTGATTGGTGTGACAGGTACGGATGGTAAAACCACAACAACAAACCTCATCTACTCCATCCTAAAGGCAGCGGGATATAAGGCTGGGATGATTTCAACAATCAATGCAATCGTCGGAGAACAGGTACTGGATACAGGTTTTCATGTGACCACTCCTGATGCACCTGATGTGCAAAGGTATCTGGCACACATGGTTTCTGCAGGACTCACCCACGTGGTCCTAGAAGTCACCTCGCACGGGCTCGCACAACATCGTGCTGATGCTTGTGAATTCGACGTGGCGGTTATCACAAATATCACCCATGAGCACCTTGATTATCATGGTTCTTTTGAATCATACCGCTCAGCTAAAGCACGCTTATTTGCTAGTTTAGATTCCACCTTGCCCAAATCACAAGGGAACCCTCGTTTAGAGGTATTAAACCGGGATGATGATTCGTTTGAATACCTTTCAGGGGTATCCACTGGGTCAATCCTGACCTATGGTTTTCATCCGGAAGCCGATATTCGCCCTGAAGATATTCAATATGGGAAACATGGATTGAGGTTTGAGGTTGTTGGTATGAACCGAAGATTTTCATGCCATTGCTCTTTGATGGGGGATTTTAATATCTCAAATTGCCTCGCAGCTATTTCAGCTACTGTTTATGGGCTGGGAGTGAGCCAAACAGCTGCGCAGGTTGGGATATCTTCATTAACGGGTGTTCCAGGTAGAATGGAAATGATCAATCTCGGGCAGGATTTTACTGCAATTGTTGACTTTGCCCACACACCCAATGCACTTAAAGTAGCGCTTGAGACAGCCCGTAAACTTACACATGGAAAGGTCATTGCTGTGTTTGGATCAGCAGGATTGCGTGACCGGCAGAAGCGCAGGATGATGGCGGAAACATCGCTTGAGCTGGCTGACCTAACCGTGCTGACAGCCGAGGACCCGCGCACGGAATTGTTGGAGGATATCCTGGTGGAGATGGCAGTTGGAGCTGAGCGCAAGGGCGGCGTCGAAGGAGAGACTTTCTGGCGAATACCTGATCGCGGGGATGCAATCCGCTTCGCCATTTCCTTAGCACGCCCAGGGGATGTTGTTATCGCCTGTGGGAAAGGCCACGAGCAATCTATGTGTTTTGGGGAAACCGAGTACGCATGGGATGACCGCACAGCGATGAGAGCCGCCCTTTCCCAGCAATTAGGTGTGCCTGGACCACAAATGCCTTATTTACCTACCCAAGATGAAAAGCAAACTCCTGAAAATAGTTAGTCTGATCGATTGATTTATAAAAGAGGCGTTATATCAATCCCGCGATCCTTTACCCTCTGCATACCCCAATCCAATAGATTGACAGGCACTGGTTTAACCTCTTCCTCTGGGCGTCGCACTAGTATCAACGCATTGTCCGGGCAGGTGTCCACGCACACACCGCACCCAACACAGCGTGTCTCATTTACCATGGCAACCATTTCAACAGTAAGTGCATCAAATTGGCAACTCTCAACACATAGACCGCATGCATTACATAAAGTCTCGTCTACTGTGTTTATGAATGCCGAGCTGGCGACCACATTGGCTATACCGAGCTCAGCCATTCCACGCAAGATGCCGCAGGAACATGTGCAGCAGTTACAGATATACCAGTCTCCACGTTGGTTGTTGCTCACCGAGTGAACCAGTCCTGCCTGATCTGCTCGATGAAGGGTGGCATAGGCTTCATCTTTCGTAAGTGATTTTATCTCATTTGAGTTGGCGAAGGCATCTGGAACCGGACTCATCACCATACACATGTCCACGGGATGTTTACACGGTTTTCCGATCAACCGGGTTTGAACCCTGCATATGCAATCTTGAACGCCCCAAGATTGGGCTTTTTCTATAATTCCTGCCGCAGACTCGTATGGAGCCACCTGCATATTCATTTTTATGCTCTCTCCAACGGGAACCACCCGGTGAATGGAGGGTTGTATAGATAAAACTTTTGGAAATGAACTTTGATAATAATCTTCAAACAGACGGGCTAACTCTTCATCTAAAATACTTAGTTGATTTTCGTAAATACCCACCACGAAAGGTAACAATCCATAACCCAATCCATCATCCACCTTACCAGTTCTGATCAACCCTCGGCGCGCCATACTTTTTAGCATCTGGCGGGTAGGGGTGTGCTCGAGCCCCAGACGCTCAGCAATTTGGGCTGAGGATTCTAGTATTATGCGGAGGTGTGAGGTAAGATCAGCTTCCTCGGGTGAGAAAAGTTTGCCTAGCAACTTTAGTTCAGAGTCATCATCGCTGGGTGGGAAACCATTCGGAAGGGTATCCAGTCTTTCAGCTAATTTTTTATAGGGATTGTGTTCAGTATTCATATTCACCTCACCATTCTGATTTGGATAATTCTACAAACTCATCCTTGAATTCCTGCACCAATTTTTGCTTTTCTCTTTGGCTTAAAAAGCTTGCCTGGATGGCGTTCAAACTGATTCGTTCTAACTCGGTTTGAGAAAAACCGAACTCATTAACCAATACTTTGTATTCATTGGTTAAGTCGGTATTAAACATGGGTGGGTCATCCGAATTTATGGTTAATAATACTCCAGTATCCCATAATTTTCGTAGCGGGTGATGAGCATAATCAGGGTAGACCCTTAAACAAACATTGCTGGTCGGGCAAATTTCCAGGGGAATTGAGTTTGTTCGCAGGTATTCTATTAATTCTGGATCTTCAATACTTCTCACACCATGCCCAATCCGTTCAGCATGCAGTAATTTTAACGCAGACCATACACTTTGAGGACCGGCAATTTCACCCGCATGAGGGACCCTATGGAGGTGCATTTCTTTTGCGAGATTAAATGTATCTATAAATAGCTCAGGTGGGAAACCTTCTTCACTTCCACCCAGTCCAAGGGCAACCACTCCCATTTCTCGGGCTGCCAGAGCAATATTGAGAACGGTTTCTTGGGTATCAGGAACATTCCGCACGATATCAAAGATCCATTGCCACCAAACACCAAAATCCTTATGAGCTTGATCCCTACCGGCATTCAATCCTTTCAAGATCTCCTGCCAAGATAACCCGGTTATTGACATATTTGTTTCGATAGTGAATGTCACTTCCGCGTAGCGAATATTTTGCCTGGCACATTCGCATCCGTATTCATATGCAATCAATTGATAATCATCAGGGGTACGCAGGCAGCTGGTGATCAATAAGTAGGTTTCTAAAAATTTTTCAAAATTACTAAAACGGTAGATTTCTGCCAGGCTTGTGTCGTCTGCAGGCAACCTTATTTGATTACGGCGTGCTAGCTTGAGTAGAGTTCTAGGCTGTATCGATCCCTCTAGGTGTATGTGGAGCTCTATCTTTGGCATGCGTTTAACGAACTTAAGGAGGTTCATAATATTAAATCTGGTTGTGATCACGCTGAAAGGTTTTGATCCATCAAGGATTGCAGGTGTTGATATGCTTGTGTTTTTGTATAATTACTGATTTCATGGATACGTTTGACAATCATGGGGTGTGAAGCAATCAACTCTTCCAGGTTGTTCATGACATCATCATCGTCAGTTTCAATGTGTTGCATAGCTGCTTGTAATCCAGTACGGGTGAGTGCCACTGGTCCAGCTTCGAGCTTAACCAGGGCAGAGATAGCTTTATTGGGTTTGCCACACGCCAGAACTCCTGCTCGGTCAGCTGAGTATTCACATGCTCGATTCCACCATCGGAATGCCAATTCCATAATTGCGGCTGCACCAAATGAGCTTGGAACTCCAGCCATGCCACCCACAAGGGTATTCAACCAGGTATGTCCAAGTTTTACATGACCCATCTCGTGACCCAAGATAAATTGAACTTCATCTTGGTCCATGATTTTAGATAACGAAGAGTACAGCACAATTGCTTTAGGTGAATCCATTCCAAAGGTGTATGCGTTCAATTGGTTCGAAGGAACGATAAAAACATTCACCTTTTCCACTTGTAAACGAAGTGAATTCGTTTCAAGTAGGGGAATTATCTCAGGTGCAGTCTGAGGGGTTACCTGTTGTCCTTGCGACAACAAGTCATTGTGTTTTGTTCGAGTGGAGAAATAATTCAGGATGACGACCAAAGGCACAAATATTGCGCTACTACAAACAGTGGCAGCCGCGGTAAGTGCAATGACCAGGAGTACCGTAATAATTGTTATGAACAGGATGAAGAATTCAAATGGATAACGATACTCTGTAGTTGAGAATTTTGCTCCCATTGGATTGATTTTAGCATATAAAAACAACCCGTTTTCGTTATGAAAACGGGTTGTTTTTTCCATTACCGGCGATTGCGTGAGAAGCGGCGCTTATCACCACCTCCACTACGTGAACCTCCGGAACGTCCTCCGGATGGACGATCATGAGATAAAGCTTCTTCAAGCGACCATCCTTCCAGGACCGCCTGACGTGAGAGGCGTACTTTACCAGCCTCATCAATGTTTGTGATCATAACGGTAATCTCATCACCAACAGAGACGATGTCTTCGACTTTGTTCACCCGCTCGCTATCCAATTGAGAGATGTGAACCAAACCATCCTGGTTGGGGAGGATTTCCACAAAGGCACCAAAATCAGTCGTTCTGACTACCCTGCCTGTGTATATTCGTCCAACTACAGGTACTTCTGTAATTTCTTCAACCATCTCTTTTGCCCGTAAGGCTGCCGGTCCATCTGTGGCGGCAATAAACACCGTACCATCTTCTTCGATATCAATCTTTACACCGGTCTCTTCCTGAATGCTCCGGATGATCTTTCCGCCCGGGCCAATGACTGCTCCAATCTTGTCAGATGGGATATGCAACACCGTGATACGGGGTGCAAATGATTTAAGTTCTTTGCGCGGCTCAGGGATGATCTCCAGGATTTTATCCAGGATGAACAACCGGGCAACCCGGGCTTGTTCGAGGGCTTTTGACATGATTTCAGAAGTGATCCCTTTGATCTTGATATCCATTTGCAATGCTGTGATACCGTCACGTGTTCCTGCGACTTTGAAGTCCATATCGCCCAGATGATCTTCTATACCCTGGATATCAGTCAAAATGGAATAACGTTCTCCATCTTTGATCAATCCCATGGCAGCTCCTGCTACCGGAGCTTTGATGGGTACACCAGTATCCATCAAAGCCAGGGTGGAACCACACACCGAAGCCATAGAAGTGGAGCCATTGGAGGAAAGAACCTCAGATACCAGGCGTAAGGTATATGGGAATTCCGTCTCTGATGGGATAACTGGAAGAAGGGCGCGTTCTGCCAATGCTCCGTGACCTACATCCCTACGGGAAGAGCCACGTAACGGACGTACTTCACCAGTGGAAAAGGGAGGAAAGTTATAGTGGTGCATGTAACGTTTGGCTTCCGTGCCGGTCAGGCTGTCGATCTCTTGAGCATCACGGGGAGTGCCAAGGGTTGCAAGGGTGAGTACCTGGGTCTCACCTCGAGTGAATAACCCAGAACCATGTGCACGCGGACTAATGCCTACTTCACCCCAGATGGGTCGGATATCGGTAAGCCCTCGTCCATCAGGTCGCATTTGGCGCTCGAGGATGCGCTGCCGCACCACTCTCTTAAGCGTTTCATCGATTGCTTCGATCACACTTGAGGCGAGGGTTTCATCTTGGGCGGTCAACTCAGCAACAATTTCTTTCTGAAGAGTGGAGATGACAGTATCGAGCTCTGCCTTGGAGTGGGGAGCATCCAGGGCTTCATTAAGCCGGACAGTTGCACGTTCATTGACCGGTGTTTGGATAGCCTCTGGCAGGATGAAATGCTGGTAGATTTGCTTGGGTTTCCCAAGCTCGCGCCTCATTTGTTCCTGGATATCGATCAGGGGTTGGATGGATTCGTGTCCGAAATTAAGCGCATCCACCATTACGGCTTCTGGCACCTCCTTAGCACCACACTCGACCATCAGAATGGCATCGCGCGTGCCAGCGATGCGCAGATCCAGGTCGGAGGCGTCTTGTTCAGCAGAGGTGGGATTAACCACAAATTGGCCGTTATTACGACCTATTCGGACGGCTCCAACGGGACCGCCCCAGGGGACATCGGAAATCATCAAGGCAGCTGATGCTGCATTGATGGATAGGATGTCGATTGGGTTCTCACCATCCACTGAGAACGAGTACAGAATGACCTGGACATCATTCCGCAGATCTTTTGAGAAGAGCGGACGCAATGGACGGTCAGTGAGACGTGCGATGAGAATGGCTTCCTCGGAAGGTCTCCCTTCACGGCGGAAGAACGAACCGGGGATCCGACCACCTGCATACATGCGTTCTTCATAATCTACTGTGAGGGGGAAGTAATCGATCCCCAGGCGCACCTCGGGGCTCATTGTGGCGGCAGCGAAGATCATCGTATCGCCAAGACGGACGGTTACAGCTCCACCTGCCTGACTGGCGAGTGTACCGGTTTCGAAGGTAAAGGGTTTTCCTCCTACCATCGATATAAATTGTTTTGATTCAGGTTTCATTATTCAGTTTCTCCTTATAATTATTGCCATACAGGTCAGAAACTGAGAGTTAGCGATAAACGCTTACAGGCGGTATAAATATACCGCCTTGTTTAGCCAGACGACTGGAATAAGTCGCCTCATCTGTGTTATCGCTATCCATCAATTCCCGACCTAAGGCTGGTTAATATTCTCCCAAAATAAGAGTAGATGGGAAAATCAAAATCCCATCTACTCTAGGGTGGGTTTTCTATTTCCGGCGGATGTTCAACCGGTCTGTGAGCGCCATATAGCGCTGATAGTCGTTGCGCCTGATGTAGGCAAGTAATCGGCGGCGGTGGCCAACCAATTTGAGTAATCCCCTACGAGATGATTCATCATGCTTATGCTCACGTAAATGTTGGGTGAGTTCGGAAATGCGATTGGATATTAAGGCAACCTGCACCTCCGGTGATCCGGTATCGCCCTCATGTCGGGCGAAAATTTCCATTGTTTTTGCTTTTGTTTCCTTATCCATGACGTCTGCTCCATTTAGATTATATTTGCTTCTAGCAGGTCTCCAACGCGGCAGCACCAGCCACCACGCGGTCTAGTCAGCGGGGGGATTATACCAGAGAGTAATAGATTCTACAATTAAGATTCAGTGAATACAGAGTGAGCAGAGTGAAGTATATGGATTTAAGCTTGTAGAAAAGCAAGGGGTTTACTGAGTAAAGAGCTAGTTGGTATGATTGTTCGTTTTAGGACAAAGCATAGTGGGGGTTGGAAGTATCTCAGATAGTTGTCTTTCATATATTGTGAAATACACAATAGACTTACCTATGTAAAATTGTTAGATATGATGTATGATATTAATAGGTTAATCATTTCAGGTTAACCTGAGGAGGGCTATGATGTGTGAGTTTTGTATCCAGCATGGAGAGGGCAAGCAATGGTACCTGCAGATGAAGAATTATTCACGCGAGCTACTCAATGCTCATCTAACACCTGATCAAAAAAGTATGATTGGATATAATACTCGCCTCGAATGGATGGATAACTTTATCAAGGTGTTCATTCTTCCAGCCTCTGGCGGTCAGGCACCTGTAGAATCCCAAACAGACATTGGGAAACCTGAAAAATCTATTTCACCATCAAACAACGAGCAAATCTTGATCCAGAATAAGATCGAGCACTTCGGGCAGGTATTACCCATCGAGGATGTTGAGAAAGTATTGAGTTTAGTAGATTCGATAACCCGGATGCCTTGTGGTTGCCGCTACGATAACACCGGCCTTACCAACCAACGTTATTGTTTTGGGCTGGGGGTTGATACACGGCATATGCTCGGGCAATTCCCGGATATTTCCACTTCTCTTGAAGTGATGGGAAAAGATGAAGCATTGAAGATTATCCGGAAATTCGATGAAGAGGGATTGATGCACTCCGTGTGGAGTGGGGTAACACCCTTTGTGATTGGCTTATGCAATTGCGATGGTGATTGTGGAGCGTACCGTGGATATATTAAGAACCGTGGTGTACCGACCTTCTTCCATGCTGAATATATCTGCCAAGTGGATTTGGACCTGTGCACTGGCTGTAAGGAGTGCATGAGTCAATGCCAGTTTGGTGCCCAGTTCTACTCATCTGCACTGGGTAAAGTTACCATCTCCCCTGAGAATTGCTTCGGTTGCGGGGTATGCCGGGCTGCATGCCCGCAGGGAGCTATTTCACTCATACCCAGGGCAGAATCTCCTGAAGCAGCGAATATCTGGCTAAAAGCATAGTTTTAAAACCGTCTATACTCTGATCAAGCAATTGGGTGGTATCTTATCTTTTTTCCTTTAGCACAAGTCGCAAGCTGGTTTGTGCTTCCTCTGGGAATTCGCCTAATACCTGGCGGATGAGCCAGGCGGTGTCGGGGTTATCAGGGGCAGAAAGGTTCTGACGCAAGACATAGGAAGTTTCAGCGGGGGAGCTATGAACCAAGGCGGTTAGAACAGTGATGATATCCGGGCGCAAGCGGGTAGGGGTGACACGTAGATAAGGTGTCAGAATCCTGAAGATTGTAGGCAGATTTTCAGTTCCATATTGGTTGATCAAGGGTAATAACGCACGCAGACCAGCCTGTTGGGTGGTAAATTTCTGAGAGTCCATCCATATGGAAATCAGATCCATTAATTTACCGAGTGCCTCTTGTTGCAAACGGGCAAGTCCGTAATCAAATAGCCCATCCAAAATAAGTTTATCTAAGCCCTGACTAACCCATGAGTTAAGTCGATCAATCACAGGGTTGGAAGGCTCTACAGCTACTTGACCAAGCAAACGGGCAGCCAGTAGTTTTAGATCATAATTTTGCTCTGCCCATAAAGCGTCACACAGGGGCAATACATCAGCTGGATGTTTTTTAGCCAAAGGTAGAATCTCATGCCATACCTGACGCATGACCGGAGGTGGGACCTTATAAGTGGCAATCAGTGGCGAAGGTTCGCCTGACTGTCCTGGTCGTTGAGTATGATCGGTATACAGGTCGAGAATGGCGCGTAATTCTCGTACAAACAAGGCTGGTTGGTTGAATTTACTCGCCAGCGCAGAGACTTGTTTCTTCAGTCGGGTAGGTTGGATGGCGGGCATAGAAAATAACGTTTGAACGATTAATCGTTTACACGTTAGAACATTCCATCAATATGCTCGTCCGAATATGGCTTTTTCCGTGGCAGGTTTGCCACACACAATACAGGCTCCCAGGCCTGGATCTTGTTCAAGGGGGATGCAACGCGTTGTGGCTTTGGTTTCGTCCTTGATCTTGGCTTCACAATCAGGATCACCACACCAAAAGGAGAAAGCCCAACCATTTTCTACCACGGATTTCAGCTCTCCGTAATCTTTTGGCTCGTGAGTGTTTGCACGTCGATAGGCAAGCGCGCGTTCAAATATAGTAGTCTGGATAGACTGCAAAGCTTCATTGACCTGGGGTTCTAGATGGTCTTGCTTTACGAATGATTTACCAGCTTTACCAGGGGCGTCTCGACGAGCAAACGCAAGGGAACCTTTCTGCACATCCTTTGGTCCGATCTCGATGCGCAAAGGAACTCCGCGCATCTCCCAATCATTGAACTTGAATCCAGGGGTGACCTCCTCGCGGTCATCAATTTTAATTCGAAAGACACTAAGCTCCTGTCCAACTCTGGCGACAACAGGCATGACGAGTGATTTTTCCTCATCGTTCTTGTAAATTGGAACAATAATAATCTGGAAAGGAGCCAGTTTTGGGGGCAGAACGAGACCCTGTTCATCTCCGTGTGTCATGATGACTGCTCCTACGAAGCGAGTTGAGAGGCCCCAGGAAGTGGTCCATACATACTGAAGGAGATTGCTCCTGTCTAGGTATTGAATATCGAAGGCTTTTGCAAAATTTTGACCCAGGTTGTGGGATGTTCCTGCTTGGAGAGCGCGAGTGTCACCCATCATCGCTTCGATGCTGTAGGAATTGTCTGCACCGGCAAACTTTTCAGATTGACTCTTGCGCCCTTTGACCACTGGGATGGCACCATCTTCAACCGCAAAATCAGCATAGACATCCAGCATACGCAGTGTTTCCTCCTGGCATTCCTCGGGGGTGGCATGCGCAGTATGACCTTCCTGCCAGTAGAACTCAAGTGTACGGAGGAAGAGTTTGGTACGCAGCTCCCAACGCACTACACTACCCCACTGGTTGATGAGCACAGGCAGATCGCGGTAGGATTTGATCCACTTTGAATACATGTGACCGATGATGGTTTCCGAAGTTGGACGGACAACCAGTGGCTCTTCCAGCTTCTCACCTCCCCCAATCGTAACCACGGCAAGTTCTGGCGAAAACCCCTCCACATGGGCTTTTTCTTTTTCGAAGAAAGACATGGGGATCAGCAACGGGAAAGCTGCATTGACATGACCAGTGGCTTTAAACCGCCGGTCGAGGGCTGCGGTCATGTTTTCCCATAGTGCCCATCCATAAGGGCGCACCACCATACAACCCCGAACTGGGGCGTAATCTGCCAACTCGGCTTTGAGAACCAACTGGTTGTACCAATCTGCAAAATTGTCTTTTCGGGAGGGGAGTTTTTCTTCAGTCATGTTTATTTCCTTATCCTTCTTGATTAATTATTTACCTTTAATTCCTGTAACCGGATTATCGCTGAGTCGACATTCGGCACAAAAGAGATCCATTGACGTTGATTTTCGGGTATAAATTCACCTTGCTCAGATATAAAATGTTGAATTGTCACTTGCCAGCCAAGTCCGATCAATATTAAAGGCCGGGGAGTAAGAGCATGTGTAAGGAGCAGATTCCATGTAAGCATGATCTCTGCCAATGTACCAACACCCCCAGGAAGTGCGAGGTAGGCATCGCAGTTTTCAATCAAGGCAAACATCCGCTCTTGAAGAGAACCGTAATGCCATTCCTCCGTTACCCATTGATTGGCTTTAACGGGTCGCCAGGATTCAATTTGATCGCATGTAACCCCTATGACATGGCCACCTGCTTCAGCTGCGCCTCGTGATAAAGCTTCCATCGTACCAATATAGCCGCCATTGAGAACAATATAGCCGTTTTGTGCTAGCTTTTTTCCTAAATACAGAGCGTCCTGATAAATAGGATCCCCTGGTTTGGGCTGCGAACCACCGAATACAGTTACACGGGCATTCATGGATTATTCCTGCTCATCCCATTTCCGGTGATAATTCTTTTCTAGCTTGGTCAGGACTGCTTTTTCCATATCAATCCCAGACAGACTGGCCAGCTGAAGCAGATACAACATGACGTCGGCTAATTCATCGGAAAATGACTGTGGATCTTTCAAACTATCATCCCATTGAAAATGCTCTAAAACTTCGGCAGCCTCCAGGTTAAGTGAGATTGCCAGGTTCCGCAAGGTTTGCGGGCGTGGGCTCTTGGTTTCATACCAGCCCATTGTGCGGACGAATTCATGCATGGCTTGGGTAATTTCGTTGATGTCCATTATTTTTCCTGATCTATTTGACCTTCCAACGCATGTAGTGCGGCTTTTGCAGAGATAATCTGTTCGGGTTGCCAACCAGATTCTCCTGCCATATTTTTTAAATGAGCAAGAACAATTTCCTGGTTGGACGAGTCGAGCGAATTAAAAGCAACGCGAACAAGCTCAGGTTGGCGGGAGAGCAAGTTGTTCCATAAAGCTTCAAGCTGCTCAGGTGTTCTTTCCATAGAATGTGCCTATTTTATCTCATAAATCAAAATGTCGATTAAAATTATTAAACGAGAATGGTTGGTAGGATATGCGGATAATCCTGACTCATGAACAAGCCGATTTTGATGCCCTGGCATCCTTGCTGGGTGCATATTTATTAGATGAAATGGCGATACCAGTTTTACCTCGAAGAATGAATCGCAATGTGCGTGCATTTGTAACTCTATATGGAGCTGAATTGCCATTTGTAGATCCAAGAGACCTACCAGATGAACACGTTGAATCTATTTGCCTGGTCGATACACAAACGATGGCAACGATTCGTGGAGTTGGAATAGATACTCGTGTACACGTTGTTGATCATCATCCCATCCGATCTGACCTTCAATTAGCCTGGACGATCACCAGCGAGGAAGTCGGGGCGACCACGACCATCTTTGTGGAGGATTTGCAAAAACAAAATGGTGGATTAACGATGATCCAGGCTACAGCTTTATTATTAGGTATTTATGAAGACACTGGATCTCTAACATATACTCGGACGACTGCGCGTGATTTACATGCTGCCTCCTATCTCTTAGAGCAAGAAGCAAATCTACGCATCGCAGCTGACTTCCTTAATCACCCGCTTTCCGTTGATCAGCAGAAATTATATGACAAATTACGAGAACATCTGGAGAGCTATCACATTCATGGACATACTGTTGTAATCGCTTGTGGAAACGCACATGGACTGGACGAGGAATTATCCACTGTTGCCCACAAGCTACGCGATCTACTCGATCCGGATGCATTATTTTTGCTAATTACGACGCGCAGTGGAGTCCAGATGATCGGACGCTCAACCAGCGATCACATTGATGTTGCAGAGATAACCGCCCGTTTTGGAGGAGGTGGGCATTCAAGGGCAGCGGCCAGCCTGATTAAAGGACGAGAATTGGATGATGTACATGAAGAGCTGATAGGCATGCTTCCTGAATATATTCGGCCAGCGATCACAGTGTCGGAAATAATGTCTCATAATCCACAAATTCTCCCACCAGATACACCGGTTCAGGTAGCAGCTGAACGTATGCAACGATTTGGTTATGAAGGTTATCCGATCGTACGAGATGGGCGGGTAATAGGTCTTCTCACCCGTAGGGCTGTGGATCGCGCTTTGGCGCATAAATTAAACCTGTCTGCTGCCAGCCTGATGGATGCTGGAGAAGTGGCGATTCATCCAGATGATTCAATCGATCATTTGCAGCATCTGATGACTGATACTGGTTGGGGGCAAATACCGGTGGTTAACGAAAGTAATGGTGAGATCATTGGTATTGTCACACGTACTGACCTCCTAAAAATCCTTACTTCAGAAACCACACAGCAGAGGCGCCTGAATTATGCCGATAAGCTCGAAGCTGCCATGCCAAAAGCCAGGTTAGAGTTATTAAAGGCTGTTGCAGCAGTTGCTTATAAACAGAAAGTTGCATTTTATATCGTGGGTGGATTTGTGCGTGATCTGATCCTTGAACGATCCAGTCAGGATTTCGATCTCGTGGTTGAAGGAGATGCGATAACCATGGCGCGCCTTCTGCAAGAACGATATGGAGGACGCCTGACCACTCACGCTCGGTTTGGTACTAGCAAGTGGCTAATTGCTAACATCCGTACGAGATTGGCAAAAGAACTTAATCAGACTGAGAATGCTGATAATTTACCCGAATTTTTAGATTTGATCTCTGCTAGAACAGAATTTTACACTCATCCAACTGCGTTACCTACAGTTGAGCGGGGTAGCATCAAACTTGACTTGCACCGTCGGGATTTCACCATAAATACTTTGGCATTACGCCTGGATGGAAATCATTATGGTGAGTTGCATGATTATTGGAATGGACTTAATGATTTACGTGAAGGCTTGGTGAGGGTCTTGCATTCGCTATCCTTTGTAGACGATCCAACCCGCATTCTTCGAGCTGTGCGCTTTGAGAAGCGTTTCGATTTTCTTATAGAGAAACGCACCCAAGACTTACTATATGAGGCTCGATCATTATTGAGGCAGATTTCTGGAGATAGAATCCGTCACGAGCTGGATCACATCCTGGATGAAGATAATAGGGTACCCATGCTTGAACGCCTGTCGGAATTGGGTCTGTTGAGTGAGATTCATCCTGCATTGGGTTGGGATGAGAATAGTAAACGAAATATTCAATCGCTTGAGCATTTGGAATCGATGCCTTTCGTAAATTTGAAACTTGATCTGAAACGGGGTAATAATCAACGAAAATTAGCATATATCTTATGGTTCATTCAAATGCCGGTAGAAAAAATTCAAGCCATACTGCGGAGATTACGCTTTCCAGAAACCCATAATTCAGTTGTGCTCTCTGCGAGTCATCTTTGGAAAGACCTCCCCGGGTTGGCAAATGCCAAACTCAGCCAAATTGCCAGCCGTCTGGAGGGTGTGCCAGCTCTGGCAATCAACGCAGCATTTTTGGCAGCCAGCGATGAGAAAGTCTGCTCCAACCTTCAAGCCTATATGAATCGAATGGACGTAATTACTCCAACGATCACAGGGAATGACTTGAAACTTCGTGGCTTGCCACCTGGACCAGTTTACAAGCGTATCCTTGGAGCCATTCGCGATGGCTGGCTGGATGGTAAAATTGAAAACACTATTCAGGAACAAGCATTTCTTGATGAGTTGATTTCAAGTGAACCAGGTATATATCCGCCAAGCCACCAAGGATGATTTACCAGACCTGGAATGGGATGGTGAATATACTCATTTCCGGCGATTGTATGCGGATACTTATACATTAGTTCAGCTGGCAAAAGCCATCATGTGGATTGCTGAATTTAATGGAAAAGGCCTGATTGGTCAATGCTTTGTATCACTAGCTGGAAACCGTCAAGAATTGGCAGACGGTAGCACGCGTGCCTATATATATGGTTTTCGTGTCCAACCTCAATATCGGAATCAGGGTGTAGGTACGTTGATGATGCATACTATTGAGACTGACTTGAAACATCGCGGATTCCAGAAGGCCACGCTGAATGTAAGTCAGAATAACCCCGATGCCAGACGTTTTTATGAGCGGCTACTTTATACCGTTATAGGTTCTGATCCAGGATGGTGGTCATACATCGATGATAAAGGAAAACGCAGGGATGTCCACGAACCCGCATGGCGGATGATCAAAAACCTTGAATAACTCTCCTGCATAATAAAATGCCAAACACAATTTCCTATAATATAGCAGTCTCGAGGACTTCGCCAACCAGTTTATCCATAAAAATTGCTGATATAACAGGTATTACACTAATTGGATATGCGCGACCTCGGAGATTTATAGTCTTTACACATCCAGAGAGGATTCTCACATCGATAACCGATGAGAGAATTTTGAATGAGGCAAAATGACCAATAAAATTATCAAGTATAAACCCATCGACCCGGAGATCACTGCCCTGGCAGACGAACACGCCAATTCTCCCGAAGCGATTTTAGAAATGCTTGCCAAGCTTCAGGGACTTCATGGGAATTTGGAACAAAGTGTCATCACGGATGTGGGTCGTGCAATTGATATTCCACCATCCAGTGCCTATGGTATTGCTTCATTTTACTCAATGTTGAATTTAAGCAAGCCGGTTGGAAATACCATTCGGGTATGTGATGGGCCTGTTTGTTGGTTATGTGGGGCAGGTGAAGCACGGCAAGCGGTTGACCTTGCCCTCGCTGAGCATCCTGGTTGGAAACTCGAACGAACAAGCTGTCTTGGATTGTGCGATAGAGCTCCGGCAATGTTGATTAATGATCGGCAGGCTGGACCTTTTACACCGGAAAGCAGCGATGAAATTACCCGCGCATGGCAAGGTCAAGCAAAGGATTATAGCGTGCCTAGAAAGGGTGAGACACGTGTGATGATGGCTAAAGCGGGTACCATCGATCCTGATTCAATCAATTCTGCGTTGGAACATGGTGCCTACCAGGCATTGCAAGCCGCACTGGAACGCACTCCAGAGGCGGTTTTAGCTGAGGTCGAGGCGTCCGGGTTATCGGGACGAGGTGGAGCAGGTTTCCCGGTTGGAAGAAAGTGGCGATTTGTGGCTCAGGCTAAACGATCTCCAAAATATATCGTATGCAATGCGGATGAGTCGGAGCCATTGATTTTTAAAGATCGGGTTTTAATCGACACTGATCCACACCAAATATTAGAAGGAATGGCACTTGCAGGGTATGCATGCGGTGCCCATGAAGCCTTTATTTACATTCGAGGTGAATATGTAACTCAGGCAGAGCGATTAAAACATGCAATTTTGGAAGCAGAACAAGTAGGTTGGTTAGGTGACCAGGTTCACGGGAGTAATTTTTCGTTTCACATTCACGTGCATCTCGGCGCTGGCGCATATATATGTGGTGAGGAGACTGCATTGATAGAATCATTAGAGGGTAAGCGTGGTGAGCCGCGCACACGACCACCCTATCCGCCCACAGCTGGTTACCATGGTTTGCCGACCCTGGTCAACAATGTCGAATCGTATGCTGCAGTTCCAGCCATTGTACTGAACGGAGCAGACTGGTACCGCACGCTTAGTGGAGCTGCTTTACCTGGTACGAAGATATACATGCTTATGGGGCACATCAACCATCCGGGATTATTTGAAGCGCCGTTTGGATTAACCTTGCGCCAAATCATTGGGGATTTTGGCGGAGGGATGAAGCCAGGCTCCTCATTCAAATTTGCGCTCACAGGTGGTGCTGCAGGTACGATTGTCCCGCATACATTATTGGATATACCCATCGATTATGCGTCCGGCACCAAGGGAGTTTCATTGGGGGCTGGTGCTTTCCTGGTCTGTGATCAACGGGTCTCTCCCGTGGCATTTCTAAAAGAGATACTGCATTTCTTTGCAGCAGAATCCTGCGGAAAATGCACTCCCTGCCGGGTGGGTACCTATCGATCTCATGAAATCCTTTCACGTATGGTAGATGGTAAAGGAATTCCCGGAGATGTAGCTGAGTTAAATTCTCTTGCCGATGTGATGTTTGATTCTTCGTTCTGCGGGTTGGGTCAATCTGTACCCATCCCAATGCGTTCTGCGTTAACCCATTTTAGTCAGGTATTCAAAGAAGCCGAGAAGTCAAGTTAGTGGTTGAAATATATCAGGAGGATGTGGTATGACTGTCAGACTCACCATTGATGGAAAAATGATTGATGCTCCTGAAGGAGCCAGGCTTCTGGATGTGGCTCGCCAAAATGGATTGGTCATCCCAACTTTATGCTACCACCGCGACCTGACACCAACTGGCAATTGTCGGATATGTGTGGTTGAGGTTCAAGGCCAACGATTTTTACAAGCAACTTGCGTTACTAATGTCTGGGAGGGAATGGTAGTGCTGACCAATAGTGAAAGGGTGATCCGGTCAAGACGACTGACGCTTGAAATGATGCTGGCTAATCACCCTCAAGACTGCCTGGTATGCGATTCAAGTGGGTCATGTGAATTACAAGACCTTGCTTATGACTACCAGGTGGAAGTACCAGAGTGGGGCAGCAAGGGTACTCGATATTCTGTTGATAGCGACCCAAATCCATTCGTGCGCGTGGATTTTAACAAATGCATCCTATGTAGACGATGCGTACTGGCATGTGCTGAAGTCCAGGGACGATTTGTGTGGGGGGTGGCTTACCGTGGGTTTGAAGAGAAGATTGTCGCCGGTGCTGAAACCACCATGCTTGAAGCACGCTGTGAGAGTTGTGGACAATGCTCAGCATACTGCCCAACCGGGGCATTAAGCGATAAATTATCTTATGGTCTAGGCCGCGCTCACCAGATCAATAAAGTCACCACCACTTGTTCCTATTGTGGAGTGGGCTGCAAATTTGATCTGAATGTAAAAAATGGCAGAGTGATAGGAGTCACTTCAAATCCGGCTGCACCAGTCAATGGAATGGCTTTATGTGTCAAGGGACGATACGGATTTGATTACATTCACCACCCAGACCGGTTGTTGAAACCGAAGGTGCGGAAGTATTTATTAGAAGGTGAAACCCGACTGCATGGTGAAAGAGGCGCATGGGTTGAAGTCGATTGGGATACTGCCCTCACCATCACTGCTGATAAGCTTTGTAATACTCGCCATGCTCATGGGTCCGACAGTTTGGGTGTGCTTACTTCAGCTAAATGTACCAATGAAGAAAACTACTTGATGAATAAATTCGCCAGGCAGGTCATAGGGACAAACAACATCGACCACTGCGCCCGTCTCTGACACTCCAGCACCGTGGCCGGTCTGGCCACCTCATTTGGTTCAGGTGCGATGTCCAACTCGATGAAAGATGTCGCTGATCAAGCCAGCCGCAATGTTCATCATTGGTTCGAATACTACCGAACAACACCCGGTCTTCGGGACGATGATACGGCAGGCAGTATTACGCAGGGGGATTAAACTGGTGGTAGCAGATCCACGCCGGATCGATATGGTTGATTTTGCTACCCTACACTTGAGGCATAAACCCGGGACAGATATTGCGCTTTTGAACGGCCTTATGAATATCATCCTGGAAAATGGATGGGAAGATAAATCATTTATCGAGCATCGTACGGAAGGTTTTGAGGAATTCAAGACCGTTGTAGAAAGTTACACCCCTGAGAAGGTCGCAGAAATCACAGGAGTGCCAGTAGAGCAGTTAATCCAGGCAGCAGAACTATTAGCGCTAAACAAACCGATGGCAGTGATCTGGGCAATGGGTATCACCCAGCATATCGTCGGTGTGCGGAATGTGATGGACCTGGCTAATCTCCAGATGTTACTGGGCAACATTGGAGTCCCAGGTGGGGGTGTGAACCCCTTGCGTGGGCAAAACAATGTACAGGGCGCATGCGATATGGGTGGATTGCCCAATGTCTACCCCGGATACCAGGCTGTAACCATTGATGCTGTTAAGCAAAAATTTGAAGCTGCCTGGGGGGTGACATTAGCTAATAAAGTTGGGATGACAGTAACTGAGATGATCCCAGCAGCAGGTGAAGATAAACTTAAAGCTCTCTACATCCTGGGTGAAGATCCGGTAATGAGTGACCCGGATAGTGCACATATCCGACATTGCCTCGATAGCTGTGAGTTTATCGTCCTCCAGGAAATCTTTCCCTCAGAGACTTCAAAATATGCAGATGTACTCTTACCAGGAGTAAGTTTTGCAGAGAAAACGGGTACTTACACCAACACCGAACGCAGGGTGCAAATGGTCCACAAGGCGATCGAACCCTTGGGTGATGCTCGTCAAGATTGGTGGATCATAGCAGAGCTAGCGAAACGAGTGCTGGCGAATGGTCAACGACAAGTGAGCATTGCTCCGTTCTCAGGTTGGAATTACACGGAGCCCACTCAGGTTATGGATGAAATCGTTTCACTGACTCCTAGTTACGCTGGCATTAGTTACGAAAGATTAGAACGTGGCGATCAATTGCATTGGCCTGTGAGAGATTTAAATCACCCGGGAACACCCATACTTCATGTTGGGCAGTTTGCGCGGGGTTTAGGGAAATTTGCACCCATCGAGCATATCCCACCCGCAGAAATGCCAGATGACAATTACCCGATGATCCTGAGTACAGGTAGGGTGTTATACCACTGGCACGGGGGTGAAATGACCCGCAGGTCCAAGGGATTGTTGGAAATCTATTCAGAGGCCTTGATAGAGGTAAATCCGGAAGACGCCAGGCAAATAGGAGTGGATGGTCATAAACGTGTGAGAGTCTCCTCACGAAGAGGCAGCATTGAAGCAGTAGCCTGGATTACCGATCGTGTGCCTCCAGGAATGGTTTACGCGAATTTTCATTTCCCTGATGCATCGGCAAATGAGCTGACTATTGCCGCTCTCGATCCAATATCAAAAATACCTGAGTATAAAGTATGCGCTGTCAAGGTCGAAGTTATCTAAAGTACATAGGAAGGTGTGGATGGATATCCGAAAAATTTATGAATATGCGTTGAGTCGAGAATATGAAGGCAAACGCTTTTTTGATGAGAATGCCACAAGGTTGAGCCATGCCGCGGCAGTGAATGCATTTCAACAGCTGGCCATTGAAGAACAAAAGCACATCAACTTCATCCAAAACCAGATCAGTATTTTGGAAGGACAATCAGGAGATCCTGATTATGGATTATTGTTGGAACAGGCAGGCTTTTTCTCACAGAGAGCGCAGTCTGAATATATTGATCAATCAGTTGCTGAAGCAATGGTCCCAGACCTGCCAGTGCTCCGAATGGCTTATCTCATTGAACGCGATTTCGCAGAATTTTACGAGTCAGCAGCCAACCAGGTTGAAGGGGACGCCAGGCAGGTATTAAGGATGCTAGCTCAATGGGAACGCGGTCATGAACGATTGTTTAAACACTTTTACGATAAGGCATTTGAAGAATATTCCCAGATGCCTTGGGGTGGGTAATATATCCAAACTTTGAAGATTCACAATGGGGTTTTGAGCAGGCATGAGAACTCAAAACTCCGATGCGCTATGGTAAACTTCAATGTTGGAGCATTGAAGATACGTGGCAACACTGAACTCATCGGCAATCGAACAGAACAAAAATTTTCCATTTAATTTCATTGTTAATGTACTTGATGGGGGCTTTTTTGGATTTGCCCTGGGATTTGCCTCATTTTCAACGGTCATACCTCTCTTTGTTAGTACCCTAACTGATTCTGCCATTCTGATTGGGCTGATACCAGCGATTCATGTGGTTGGATGGCAGTTACCACAATTATTCACATCGCATCGGGTTTCCCAGCAAAAACGATTTAAACCGATGGTCATGTTTTTTACCGTTCATGAACGTTGGCCATTTTTGGGGTTGGCAGTAGTTTCCTGGTTTGTTCCACAGATTGGTCCTGAAATTGCCTTAACATTAACATTCATCCTATTAATCTGGCAGGGCTTAGGAGGCGGTCTCACAGCCACTGCCTGGCAAAGTATGATCGGAAAAATCATCCCTGCTGCGCGCTGGGGAGTTTTTTTTGGTATTCAATCTGGAGCGGCGAATTTATTGGCATTTATAAGTGCTATCGTTGCAGGGATAATATTGACAAACAATATACCAACCACCGGTTTTACCTTATGTTTTTTTATTGCTAGTATTGCATTTATCATATCTTACGTGGTAATTGCTTTCACTCGCGAAGAACCATCAATCCCAAAAACCAGAACAATAGAAGGTAAGATATTTTGGAAGGATCTGCAAACGATCCTTAAACGTGATATAAATTTTCGATGGTTTGTGGTTGTGAGGATTTTAGCCCAGCTGGGAACCGTTGGTTTTGCATTTTATTCTGTGTATGTGGTACGCTTTTATGGAGTAAATGAAGCGACCGCAGGAATATTGACTGGAATAATGATGGTTACCCAGACGGTATTTAACCTCGTTATGGGTTGGCTTGGCGATCGATGGAGCCATCGAGGTGTTATGGCGATCGGAATGATCGCTGCTGCAATGAGTGCAGGTATTGCAGTATGGGCACCTACGGTGGCTTGGTTTTATCTTGTATACGCACTGGCAGGCATTGCCAATGTGGCTGTTTGGACGATTGCCATGGCAATGACTCTGAAATTTGGTCAAGAGCACGAGAAACCTGCATATATTGGTATGGCGAATACATTAATTGCCCCAACCGCATTTTTCATCCCTCTTTTTGCTGGTTGGTTGGCTGATTATGCTGGATACAATGCCACGTTCCTCGCCACGTCGATAGGGGCTTTCGCAACATTTTTGGTGTTGATCTTTATCATGCAGGATCACCCTAAACATAATCTGGTGAAAGAATAATCCATGGATGCTTCCATGGATTATTCTCGCAAATGGGGGATTTTATTGGCAATAGGAGTTGGGACGTTCATGACCGCGCTGGATACAAGCGTGGCCAATACGGTGTTGCCTGTCATTGGTCAAAGCTTTAATGAATCAATAACCAGTGTAGAATGGGTGGTAACGATATACTTATTGGTCCTGAGTGGTCTTTTATTAAGTTTCGGCAGATTGGGGGATATGCGTGGGCACAAGGTAATTTATCTATCGGGTTTTGGGATTTTTATCGTTGGTTCTTTATTATCTGGGATCGCACCAAATGTGGATTTGTTAATTGCATTCCGAGGATTTCAAGCATTAGGGGCAGCCATGCTGGCTGCAAATTCACCTGCTATCTTAACAAAAAACTTTCCCACACAACAAAGAGGCCAAGCACTCGGTTTACAAGCAACGATGACTTACCTTGGGTTGATGGTAGGGCCATCCGTAGGTGGTTGGTTAGCTGGTTTATTCGGCTGGCGTGTGGTATTTTACATCAATGTTCCGGTTGGATTGGTGTTCTTCTGGTTGGGTTTACATTTTATTCCGAGGGATGCAGTTCATAAACAGACAGAAAAATTTGATTTCGCCGGGGCTATCACATTCATGTTGGGACTAGGTGCTTTATTACTTGGTTTTAATAAAGGATCAGATTGGGGATGGACGTCAAGTTTCGTTTTACTCCTTATTTTTTTTGCCATAATCTTTCTATCGGTGTTTATTTATATTGAAAAACATATCGAAAATCCGATGTTGGATCTCAACCTATTTAAACAGATTCCATTTTCCCTGACTACCGCAAGTGCGGTGTTAAATTATATAGGGGTTTATAGCTCCATTTTTCTTATGCCGTACTACCTGATTCAAGGCAGAGGTTTCACACCCGCACAAGCAGGATTGATTCTTACTGCCCAACCCCTGATCATGGCAATTGTTGCTCCCATCAGCGGTTCACTTTCAGATCGGATTGGTACCCGCATTCCGGCAGTGTTCGGGATGGCAATCCTTACATTGGGTTTATTCTTCTTATCCAGGCTTGGCGCACAATCTGAGATAATAGACATAATGTTTGCTCTGGCAATCGTTGGCTTTGGTACGGGGATTTTTATCTCACCGAATAACAGTGCATTAATGGGTTCTGCACCGAAGAGCCGGCAAGGAATAGCAGCAGGAATTCTGGCAACTGCACGTAATTTTGGAATGGTTTTAGGAGTAGGTGTCGCTGGGGCTGTATTTACAACCACACTCGCTCATGGAAGCAGTAGCTTGATTGTTACAGGTGGTTTATCTCAAGACTTAATCATATTCAGGGCTCTTCAATTCAGTTTCCTAACCGCATCGTTGATCACATTCATGGGGGTGATTACATCATTAGTGCGACCAAAAAAAACATAATTGTCTTTTACCACTTTTTGGATATCTGAGTTGAAATCTGTTCAATAAAAAAAGGAGAAAATAAAAGTACCCCTGGGCAGACTCGAACTGCCGCATTTGGCTCCGGAGGCCAACGCTCTATCCTCTGAGCTACAGGGGCACAAGGATGATTATTTTACCATGAATTATTTTCTCCGATTTTTATGAATGCATAAAGTACTCAAGCAGTAATTTGAGAACTTAACTGCTCTAACTCTGCCCGTAATCGGTCAATTTCAGATTGATTACCCTCCCTCTCACCAGGTAAAAAATGGTGTTGCTTTTTATAGGCTAATTCAACAGCTAATGAGTAAAAGTGATTAATCAAGTGATATTGCCCTGAAAACAGGGCTACAATCCGCGAGGAAGTCTGTGCCCAAGCTGAACATGCCGTTTTATATTGGGCAAGTGTGATAATCTCATGATTCACTTCCTCACCCAATTGGATTACGATCCAACGTTGTTCTCTATAAAGTGCCCAAATGATAAAAATTACCATTGCAATCCATCCAGACCAATCAAACATCAATTCAATGCCGATGCTTTCTAGCCCTTGAAATACTGCGGAGATGGTATTATGGATCGAGTGCATTATGATTGCTATTCCTAATCCAATGATTGGAATAATCGTAATTATCCATCGATTTCGATTAAGACGGGAGATTGCCAGTCCGATTCCAATAAATGAAGTATAGAATGGATGTTGCCAGCCTACTAATATCACACGGATAAAGAACATCCAAAATATCCCCCGCAGACCATTTTCCTGAAATCCATAGGTATAAATATAATATACATTTTCAGTTGCGGCAAATCCGAGGGCAGTTATGGCTGCATAAACGATTCCATCCAGGATTGAGTCAAACTCATGGCGGAAGTACAAAAATACCAGAAGGCATGCTACGCCCTTCAGGGTTTCTTCGATGACTGGCGCAATGATAGACGATGTCGAGAATTCAGAAAATGATTGTGATCCGGTAAAAAAATATACACCCAAGCCAAGGAACGAATTGACGAAGAATGCTGCACCAGCTGCTACAATTGCACCCCAAATAAATACTCCGCCAAGTAGCAGTTTAGGCTCTTTCTCATAACGGTCTGTCCAATAAACTATACCTGCGAATAATAGCATTGGAACGAAACTGAATAATACAGATAGAATTACGCCCAGGATTGGCACAGCGAAATGTCATCCGATGATATTTTTCAACATAGCATGATTAAACTTAATGCGCAATTCTGTCAACTATTAAGAATTATCATTTCACGATGAACATGCGTAGATTCGAATTTTATACCCATTTCATCGAGTAATTCTTCTGGTCTGCCTGTGGCCGATTCCCGTGCGGATAACCGGACGCGTAGTTTCTGATTTCCATATTCAGAATTAGGTAAACAGGCTAATTGTTCGATTAATGGACGGAGGTCATAGGTTTTATCCCTGCGTTTGCGTAACAAGTGCTCAGCAGATTTAATCCTTATCAATCGGTCGTATAGATCAGGGATATTATCCAGAAATGTAATCACATAGACAGCTGAAGTGACCTGGGTTTGTAATGCTGGTAATTGATTATCGATGATCCTCACGTCATGAATTTCCAAACCAGGTGGAAGTACCCCACCGAGTGCCCGGTCGATTTGTAGTAAATCGATCACATCTTCCAGCCATGCGTCGAGTATTTCGCAATCACTGGTGAAGCCTAATGGTAGAGCACAGGCTAAATTAAGTCGAGGCTGTGGATGGAAGCCTAGACTATAAGCCAGGGGTAAACCAGAACGTCTGAATGTTCGTTCCCAAGAACGGAACAAGTCCAGATGGCCTGTAAACCGCATCGCTTCCAATTTTGAAAATGTGATCCTGATTCGCATTAAATCATCATCGCTCAAAAATTGAGATTGTTTAAACGGGGGTTTTTCTACCCACTATTTTCGGAGGAGATTTAACTTCCGGGCAAGACCAGGCTTCTCCTGGATTCTCCCGCCTTAAATCAGCGTACATTGGCAAGATCCCGCATGCATAGCATTGATTGCGGCAATCTGAACGGATTTGAGGCTCCAGGCTTAACTGAAAATCTTGAAGCAGATATTTCTTGCGTACACCGGTATTGATATGGTCCCATGGAAAGACTTCATCGGATTTCCGATCGCGGTGACTATAAAATGATGGCTCAATTTGGTAAAAAGCAAATGCATCTGTCCAGGCATTGAATTTAAATTGATCCTGCCAGGCGTCAAACTTTGCTCCATTTTGCCAGGCGCGGAAAACTACATCTGCTAGGCGTCGATCACCTCGTGAAAGCCATGCTTCCAATAACGTGACTTTTGGATTAGTCCAGGAGAGTTTTATATCCCGATGGTGTAACTCACGTTTTAATATTTCTTGTTTCGCCAGTATCTGATCAACCGTATCACATGACACCCATTGGAAAGGTGTGTGCGCTTTCGGAATAAATGTGGAGATTCCAACGTTTAATTTAGCACGGTGCCCGATAGCATTATGTCCTTGTAAGAGGACAGCCTTGCATAAATCGGCGATTGCCTTTACGTCTTGAAGTGTTTCAGAGGGATGACCGATCATAAAGTAAAGTTTTATGGTAGTCCATCCACGTGAGTATATTTGATGCGCAGTTTCAAGCAATTGAGCTGTACTGACGGGCTTGTTGATGATATTGCGCATATGCTCAGTAGCTGCTTCAGGAGCGAGGGTAAAGCCACCATAACGGGAATCTTTTAGTAATTCCATAATGTCTACAGAAAAAGAATCAATACGTAAGGAGGGTAGGGAAATCCCCAGGTGTTTTCCACAGTATTTTTCTGTGACTGTCTTTACGAGCTCCGTGATATGCGTATAGTCAGAGGATGATAACGACAGGAGACCGATTTCTTCAAAACCGGTGTTTTTCAGTGATTCGTCAATTGCCTGAATGATCTCATTTACGCTGCGTTCGCGCACTGGTCTTGATACCATCCCAGCATGGCAAAATCGACAACCACGTGTGCACCCACGCATAATCTCAACAGGGATCCTGTTATGCACTGTTTCAATATTTGGTACGATAAAGTGGGTGGGAGGTGGGGGAAGCTGAGGCACTATCCTTTTAATGACTGGATAATTTGCTTGTTCATATAGTTTTTCATGCCTATCGATCGTGTGATCTGGTTTGTATTTTACCTGGTAGAGACTGGGGACGTATAAACCGGGTATGGAGGATAAATTTACCAGCAATTCCAGGCGGGAGGATTTTGATGATTTCCATGTCTGGTACGTATCAATAATTTCATGAATGACCTGTTCGCCTTCACCAATCACAAAGGCATCCACAAATGTATACATCGGTTCTGGATTAAAAGTGGCATGCCCACCCGCAATTATTAGTGGGTGTGTTTCATTGCGATCTTTACTGGCCATCGGTATACCGGCTAAATCAAGGGCATTTAAAACATTGGTATAGAGGGTCTCATATGGGAGTGAAAACCCGAGGATGTCGAATGCATTTAAAGGATGCTTGGATTCAAGCGAATAGAGAGGAATCCCCGTTCTGCGCATCTCTGCTTCCATATCGATCCATGGAACATAACTACGTTCAGCAAGCGCATCGGAGCGTTGATTAATTAATTCATATAGTATTGTCAGCCCGAGATTTGACATACCAATATCATAAATATCTGGAAACACAAGCGCGATGTGAACATCCACAGAGTCCCACTGCTTGATTACCTGGTTTAATTCCCCACCAGTATATCGGCCTGGTTTTTGGACTGTTGGAAGTATTCGCTCAAGTTTAATTTGGATATCAGCTGGGGTAACTACCATTAATGCCTCAAGATTACTACCTTTAACGTAGTACTGTTCAAAGGCTTAGATTATATCTTAATATGTTGCGTGTCTCCTTCCTTTGAGCTACCTATAACGTTTTACAGAAAGAGACACGGCACGGTAAAGTCAATTATTTATATATAAAATAGACTTCTTATTCCCTTAGTCCTCAAATACCCATTGATCGACCGCACGATCCCATACTACAAGTTCATCAGGGCGGAACCATAAGGTAACTTCTTTTTCACCATTTTCTGGTGTATCAGATGCATGGGTTAGATTTCGACCAATCTCAAGTGCGAAATCATGTCGAATCGATCCTGGGGCCGCATCAGTTGGGCGTGTAGCTCCCATGGTCTGACGGATTGCATTGATTGCGTTAGGTCCTTCCCAAACCATTGCCATTACAGGAGCGGAGGTAATATAGCGAATAAGTCCTTCATAAAATGGCTTCCCTTGATGTATGGCATAATGAGTTTTCGCCAATTCGTTACTAACGGCAATGAATTTCGCGCCAACCAAACGCAGTCCACGCCTTTCAAGCCTGAGGATCACTTCACCAATCAAGCCTCTCTGTACGGCATCTGGTTTAACCAGCACCAATGAACGCTCCATATTACCCTCCGAAATTTGATGATACGCGCAACGTGAAACGTATTATGTTACGTTTCACGTTGATTAGATTTCCAGATATATAGCTACCTGACTAAATCCTCTGCCTTGCTATATGCATTTAAGGCGTCCTGTAATTCATCTGTCTGGAGAAATGCATCTCCCAGTGTCACCCATAGATTAACATCGACAGGAAAGCGATAAAGCGCCTCCTGTACGTCTTTGATCACTTCATCAAGCTGATAGTTTTGTTTTATTAATCGTGAATAAACCGCAGCAGCCTGTGTTGGTTGCCCCTGGTTTAGTGCAACATGGGCATCCTCTAGTGCATTTATTTCAGCTTCTTTTATTTCGGTAACAGGCACAATCGCAGGTTCAGGTAGTAATGCAGCAGATTCTATTTCAGGTCCACCAGGTTCTGCAAATTCAGGATGAGGGGGAGCTTCTTCTTCAGGAATCCAAGTTGATTCTACCGGTTCAAGTTCCACTGATTTAACTTCCCCGAACTCAGTAACCGGAGCTTCTTCTGGCATCCATTCCGAGACTGGCTCCGAAGGAAGAACAGGAAGCGTCGGGGTAATAGCTGGTTCAGTCGGGTGTTGGCAATTCTTCACCTGGTGTTTCTGTGATTTCTTTGATCCAATCCGGAAGCACTTCTTCTTTTTCAAGGGTTTCTTGAGGTATATCGGGAGTTTCTTTTACGGCTTCCGATAGTTCTGCTCCAATTAACCAGGCGGGAACCTCATCGGCTTGGGGTGCCAAAGATTCAGGTGAGACTGCTGAAACAGGCTCTTGCGGGAGTTCTTCAATTTCCGATGTTTCTCCCAGGCCGATGAGCCAATCAGGGATCTCTTCAGCAGGGATTGCGGCTGCTTCTTCCGATTTCGGCTCCACCTCGGGTGTTGTCTCTTCTGTTAAAGCATCAGCTTCAAGTTTCACCCATTCGGGTGGTGTTGCTTGCTGATCTTCAACAGGTGTAACTTGTTCTTCCTCGTTCAAGCTTTCCTGGATTGTCAAACCTGTCAACCAGGCTAAGGCAGGATTTTCGATTGGAGTTGAAGAAGGTTCAGTGCCAAATTCACTTTCTACAATCGCAGCTTGTTCTAATTGAGTTTGTTCTTCAAAAATCACAGGCTCGACAGGTGTTGGCTCTTCACCTAAAATGGATGGTTCTTCAATCGGAGGAATTTCTACACCAGCGTTAGTTGGTTCGGTTAATGGCATCTCTTCATGCAATTCCGGAATTTCAAACACTGGCTGTTCTTCAGTGATTGGTAACTCTACCTTGAGCTCTTCCGTAGAAGTGGTAGATGAAACAGCGTCAGGTGTTTCTCCAGCTAATTCCTTGATCCAGTCAGGCAACTCGTCGGCAAATGCTGCAGGCATTTCTTCAGTTTCAAATGCTTCCGAAGTTGGTGGTGTCTCGATAAATCCTGGTATTGGCTCAATGTTCTCAACTTGCTCAGGTTGTTCATCCGATGAAAGTTTTTTGGTCTCTAGTTCCTTAAACGCTTCTGCGATTACAAGCCCTTCAACAAATGCAGGCGTTGCAGAAGGAATGGTTGGACTTTCGTCTACTTTTTGTTCCCCTTGGTCAGCTGTTGGATACGCAACGTCCAAATCTTTTAACCAATCAGGGACTTCCTCCTCTGATACCTCGGAAGGGATTTCTTCTGGTTTGGGTGAGGTGACCGGTGTTTCAGGTTTTGCGTCTTCCAACCACTGGATGATCGAATCAGTCGGTCCGGGTTGTTGTTTTTCCAACCAGGGAAGAGAAACCTCCTTTTCCATCGGTTGTGAAGAAGGTTGAGCTTCTTCTAAAGCGCCTTCAGGTGCGATTCCACGCAACCAATCTGGTATTTCAGCCTTCTCAAGTTCTTCCTGGGGTTGTACTTCTATAATCGGTGGTTCATTAATTGTCTCAATGGGTTTTTGCACAGATGCGGCTGCCACAGGTTTCCAACCCGCATCTTTCATCCAATCTGGGATTTCCCCTTCTGGTTTGCTATCATCTTGGATAATTCTCTCAACTTCTTGGTTATCCCAGATAAATGGTGATACGCTCGGTTGAACTTTTTCACTCGGTTCTGCTGGTGCAGGAGATTCTGTTCCTTTTAACCAATCTGGTAATACTTCTTCAGGTTTTTTCTCCAATGACACTCCCAGTGAGGTTGCCCAGGTTGGTTGAGGTGCGGTATCATTCATTTGGATACCTGATTTCCACTCCAATCTTTCTAAATTAACGGAGTTCTCTGGCACCTGGTCTGATGTAATTGCATCCTGAGCTGCATATGCAAAGTATGGGTCCATTGATATGGCAACTTGCCGGTAATTCTTACCTGCACTTGATTGTTCAATCTCTGGTAGAGAAACTGCAAGAATTTGGTTGGCTGCCAGACAAAAAGGTAATTTTTTGAGAATATTTACACAGGTGTCAACAGATTCAACGCGCTGAGAAGTTTGGAAATACATGCTCGCAAGCAATAGCTGTAAATCATATCGATTTGGATCTTCGGAAATGGCCGCATGCAGCTCAGCCACAGCCTGATCAAGCAATCCTCCTTTTGCATACATTCTTGCCAACGCTCCGCGGGTTAATCGCACTTTTGGAGGTTGCGTTCCATCCCTACGACCATAAAGGCGTCGTAATTCATCCTGGATGGCGGTATTGGAAGGTTGAGCTTCATATGCAAGTTCCATATGCCAGATAGAAGCATCTAGATTATTTTCATCCTCGCGAATGATGCTCATACCTACATTGGATATAAAATCATCCGGTATTGCTGAGAGAACCCGTTGAAATATATCCGTTGCATCACTTATCCGCTGCTGTTCCAGATGTGTTTTACCTAATAACCGATAGGTGGCAATATGCTTTGGAAATGTGGCAAGGATATGGCGACAATGTGCAACGGCTTCATCCAGTTGCCCATTATCGATCATGCCTTCTATCTCACGATTGTATGCACGTAAAGGGATAATTGCCATGGCTGTATACTCCGAACATTAAGTATGCCTTATTCTAGCAGAAGTTGCAAGTGTTTGACCAAATATAAAAAATTCCCTCCCAGGTTTGGGAGGGAATCTTCAGACATTGTATGAGATTTAATTTACTATTGGCTTTGCTGGTTTTTTACTGCGTGATATTGCCCAACCTACCGCTACCAATAAAAGAAAACCGACTACATAGGAAATAGTATACGATTGGCTATACTTAACGATAATAGGTGCAGCAATTAAACTCACCAAGTTGACGACTTTAATCATCGGATTTAATGCCGGACCAGCAGTATCTTTTAATGGGTCACCAACTGTATCACCAACGACCCCAGCTTTATGTCTTTCAGAGCCTTTACCAGTATTTGCTGCGAGATTGCGTGGTTCATCCTCGATTGATTTTTTTGCATTGTCCCAAGCACCACCGGTATTTGCCATAAAGACTGCTAATAACTGACCTGATCAGGATGATGCCAGCAAGGAAACCACCCAAAGCTTCAACCTGTAAGATCAACCCAACAGCAAGTGGAAGCAGGACAGAAATTGTGGCAAGCGGGATCAGTTCTTTTTGAGCTGCGGTCGTAGATATCCCTACAACCTTTGCGTAATCTGGTTGAACTTTTCCTTCCATTAAACCCGGAATCCGGAATTGCCGGCGTACTTCTTCAACGATCAGTCCTGCTGCACGCGTGACTGCCTTGATGGAGAGAGAGCTAAACAACCACGGGAGTGCACCTCCTAATAACAGACCTATAAAGACACGTGTGTCCGAAATTCTAATTGCATCCATTTTCTCAAACCCAAGCTGGATCTGAACCCTGCCTACATCCGTTATAAAAGAAGCAAACAGACTTACCGCGGCGATCACTGCGGAAGCAATCGCAACACCTTTGGTGATTGCTTTGGTGGTATTACCAACTGCGTCCAGGTCTGCCATGATCTGCCGGGCTTTCCGTGTTTCCTCATCGTCCATATCATGCCATGCCATTTCGCCAATGCCATTCGCATTGTCTGATATTGGGCCATATGAATCCATTGCGACATTATTTCCTGTGTGGCTAAGCATTCCAATCCCTATCATCGCGACCGCATATAAGACATAGATCGTTCCATCCGTGTTGTAGAGCAGGAGTGCAAGCACAAAACTAATCGCGATTAGCAGCAAAGCCCAGACGCTCGATTCCATACCAACAGATAAACCAGATAGTATCGTCGTTGCAGGACCACCACGAGTGGCTTCAACAATTTCCTTCACAGGAGATCGTTTTGTGGATGTGAAGTATGATGTGAGAGGATTGAACGCGACTGCCAGGCCTACACCAATTGCCGTTAAGGCGGCTAACCTCCAGTCGTCGGCGTACCAAACTGCCAGAATAAAAGCCCAAAAAATTGTATTGATACTGGAGACTTCATATGAACGGAACATGGCTTCTTCAGCATCACGTGCCCGCAAGAATTTAATTGGGAATTTTTCCCAAATTGGTACTGTAAAGGTTCCAAGAATTGAGCTGATCACACCAATGGCTCGGATGATCAATGGATAAATGATCCACATCAAGTTACCGGTCACAGCCACCAGAGCCAAACCAAGGATCAAGCCCGAAACGATGGTTACTTCATAGCTTTCAAATATATCAGCTGCCATTCCAGCACAATCACCGACATTATCACCAACCAAATCTGCGATTACGGCCGCGTTACGAGGGTCGTCCTCAGGAATGTCTTGTTCTACTTTGCCTACTAAATCAGCGCCGACATCAGCTGCTTTGGTATAAATACCACCTCCGACCCGCATAAATAAGGCCAGCAGGGTTCCACCAAAACCAAAACCCAGAAGTGCATCAGGGGCAGCACGACCAAATACCATGAATATCATCGTACCGCCCAGTAATCCGAGTCCATCGGTTAACATTCCGGTTATTGTTCCTGCATAGTAGGCAATCGATAGGGCTTCAGTAAACCCACGACGCGCAGCGGATGCTGCACGGACATTAGCCTGGATAGCCATACGCATCCCTAGCTGGCCTACTGTTAGAGAGAAGCTTGCTCCCATAATGAAGCCTACCATGCGAGCCACACCAATGATGAGCAAGATTTGTTGATAGGCTTTTGGAGCAGCCGCCTTGGTGATACCCTCAGCACAGGTGGATAAAGCCTGGAGGTTATGGGCGTCTACCCCTTGAAGGAAGATACAATGCCACTCACGGGCTTCCAACGATGGAGGAACGATATATACCGATAAGAACAATGCCACTGTTAGTACCAGGATCAGCGGAAGGATTGACCGTAATTGACGGTTCAAATAGCTATTTGCACCAATCCGAATTGCATTCCATACTTCCTGCATCTTTGCAGTCCCCTTATCCTTTTTTAGGACCTTTCCTCGCAAGAACCATGCATAAAGTAGGCTGATAAAAGCTGTAATCACAACACCGATTATGGCTATTTGTTCAAAATCAGTTAAACCGTGCCTGGCAAGACCTAATATATTCATAACTCCTCCACTTCAGCTTAAATATATTAAACAAACAAAATTCCCACACGCACATGCGTCTGGGTTGCACGAAAGCGAAATTAAACCAATCTTATGCATTTATTAATTATTCCGCGTAGTGGCGCTATTTTACCTAATCAAATAAAAAAAGTCAATTCACTCAATAAATGTTTTATAGATTAGCATTTCATTAGACTTCATTGAAGTACTTGACTTTGCCACTTTTTTTAATGTATAGTCTTACTCAGTGATTAGATTATTTTGGCGATTAGATTATGCGGATTACTCATAGCATAATCGTCAATTAGCACAGCTTCCGTGAGTTCGGCAGCCGTGCTTTTTCTTCGTTTTTACAGGAGCGTTTATGATTGAAGTTGAGGGATTATCGAAAGATTATGGTCCACGCAGAGCGATCAACAATCTGACTTTTAAAGCCAACTCTGGTGAAATATTAGGGTTTCTGGGTCCGAACGGGGCGGGTAAAACCACTACAATGCGTATCCTTACTGGGTTTATTCCACCAACCAGTGGATTTGCCCACATATGTGGTTTTGATGTGCTGGACCAATCTCTAGAAGTCAGGAAACGGGTGGGTTATCTACCAGAAACAGTACCTTTATATCCAGATATGACTGTCTTTGATTACTTGAAATATATGGCTGATTTACGGCATATAAAGAATGCTGAAGATCGTGTTGATGATGTATTGGAAATTGTCCACATGGAAGAACGAGCTAATGGATATATCAGCAATTTATCCAAAGGGATGCGTCAGAGGATAGGACTGGCACAGGCATTGGTTCATGAGCCGGATGTGCTTATCCTGGATGAGCCAACTATTGGTTTAGATCCCGCTCAGATCCGGGAAGTACGTACATTAATTCGTGAAATTGGAAAACACCGGACAGTATTACTCTCAACTCATATTCTCTCCGAAGCTCAACAAATCTGTGACCGGGTATTGATTATTAATAAAGGCGAAATTGTTGTTGAGGATACACCAGAGCGTTTACAAGCAGGACTCACCGGAGTGCAACGTGTTGCAGTTCGAGTCCAGGGTGATGGTGATGGATTGGAAGAATCAATTCGGGCGATTAGTGGCATCGGGCGGGTATCAACGATACAAGAAGGTCACGTTGAAGCTGAAAGTGCACCAGGAAAGGATATACGTCCTGATATTGCTCGTAAAGTTGTCTCAGAAGGTTTTGATTTATTGGAATTGAAATCAATCGACCTTAGCCTGGAAGATATATTTATCCAATTAACTCGAGAAGAGCCTGAGCCACCAAGCACTGATGACTCGGATGAGGAATCGTAACTTTATTGGTTAATTTATTGTGAATAATGGCTTTGTTAAGGAAGGGTACTCATGCGAAATGTGTGGATCATAGCCCGTCGAGAATATAAGCATTTTTTCGTTAGTCCAATTGCCTATGCGGTTATTTTCTTTTTCTTGCTTATCCTGGGATTACTTTTTTATCTAAATCTACGTCAGGCAATTCTCCAAGCAGCTTATCAACAATCTTATGCTCCAACGGTTCAAATTATCATTGGACCAATGGTGACTTTATTGTTGTTTGTCATGCCCGCAATCACCATGCGTTCCATCGCTGAAGAGAAGCATATGGGAACGATTGAACTCTTATTAACCGCACCGGTTAAAGATTGGGAGCTTATCGTTGGCAAATGGCTGGGAGCTTTTTTATTTATGCTCAGTCTATTAGCTATTACCTGGATCTATCCAATCGTTTTGAATTTTTTAGTAAAACCTGGGATTGATCAGGGAATATTAATAACGGGTTACTTTGGATTGGCATTAATGGTGTCAGGTTTAACCGCCATTGGTGTCTTTATTTCTTCTCTATTTAATAACCAAATCGTAGCTTTTTTCGCCAACCTGATTGTTGTACTGGCATTAATATTTTTATCCCAATTATCGACAACCGCCACTAGTTTAGGTAGTCAAATAGGAACCTATCTGGATTTTGGTAACCATTTTTTTAATTATTTTATTCAAGGAACCATTGATCTGAGTGATATCGTCTATTATCTTAGCGTGACATCGCTGGCACTTTTCCTTGGAACGATATCATTGGATATCCGGAGGTGGCGCTAATGACCCCTAAATGGCGTCTAATTGCTCGTCGAGCTTCGATTTCAATTTCAATCATTGCTTTGGCAGTTGGGATTGGATACTATATTGTCTTACACCAATGGGATCTATTCCTTCAGATTTGTCTGGGATTGTTCGTTATTGGATTAGCGATTTATGTTGCGCTTGATCCCGGAGTAGTCCGCAAGGCTTTGATTGGCAGGCAGGGGCGATATGGTAGCAACGCTTTACTTTTGATAATAGCTTTTGTAGGAATATTAGTGGTAATTAATTTTCTTGTATATAAAAATACAAAACGGTGGGATCTAACGACAGATCAATCGAACACATTAGCAAAAGAAACTTTGGATGTATTATCAAAACTCCCAGATACCGTAATTGCTAAAGCCTTTTACACAACGGATGCAGCATTGGCTTCTTCAAAGGAGAATGCGATATCTTTATTAGATCGATATGTATATGAAGGGGATGGAAAATTCCAATATGAGTTCATCGACCCCAATAAGGATCCGGTATCAGCACAGGATGCTGGTATCAAGAATGATGGGTCAGTTGTGCTTTATATGGGCAATAATAAACTACCTCTATCAAATGTTTCCGAACAGGAACTCACCGGGGCGCTGGTCCGGTTAATGAACCCCGGTACACATATAGTATATTTCCTGACTGGACATGGAGAATTTCCAATCGAAGGCGGTAGTGATCAAACCTATTCTCAATTAAAAACTGCCCTTGAATCGAAAAACTATACAGTTTCAAGCCTTAATCTTCTGGCAACACAACAGATACCACCGGATGCAAGTGTGATCGTTATTGCTGGACCTCAACAGCCTTTATCTGATTCTGAGGTGAGTTTGTTAGATGGATATCTTAAAAATGGTGGTTCAATGATTGTCATGGAAGAGCCAACAATACTCACTCAATCTGGAAATGCAACTGACCCATTGATAAATTATCTTGCACAGACTTATGGGATTGTGATTGGAAACGATATTGTTGTGGATGTTACAGGTGATCAATCGCTTCAACAACCCTTCGTTGTTATCGGAATTCCCAGTTCTCAGCATGCAATCACTCAGGGATTGGCTCAAACAGCAACAGGATTTCCAACAGCTCGAAGTGTGACTGCAGATGATTCTCTTGGTATCGAATACAAAAAGACCAACTTGGTTTCAACGGTTGAACAATCCTGGGGTGAGACGGATATGACTTCGGTTCAAAATCAGACGTATGAATTTAACCAGGGAATAGATATACCTGGTCCAATAGCATTAGGAGTGGCAACCCAAGGGGATAGCAACAATTCCCGACTGGTGGTTTTTGGTGATGCACACTTCGCTTTGGATACAAATATTGGGTTTTATGGAAATCAGGATTTGATCGTTAATTCTGTTGATTGGGCGGCAAAAGATGATAGTTTGATCAATCTGACTCCCAAGGCTACTGTCGATCGTTATCTCGTTCAGCCTACCCCGTATATGCTTGGCATGATCTTATTAGGATCTTTGGTTATCCTACCCGGGATGGTTATCGTAGCGGGTATCGCCACATGGTTTATGCGCAGGAGACAGGGATAAGCACATATGGTACGCCGTTCGACCTGGATCATGGTGGCTGTTTTTGTGATTTTGGTTGGGTTTGCTTGGTTGTTTCAACGTAACCAAACCGACAATCTTATTAACGCAGCAACCGCAACCCCTACAGTGACACTTCCAAGTGTTTATGATTTTCATGGAAAGCAAGTTGGTTTAGTCGATATATTTGATTCAACCGGAGAAAAAGTTCAGTTCAAACACGATCCTGAATCCAACCAATGGTCGATTACCGATGTATCTTTAGATCAAGTGGATTCATTCCAGATTGGTTCTATTCTTGCACAACTATTTGTTATAACAGCTCAGGAGACTTTAACTCAATCCCCACCACTTGATTCTATTGGATTGGTTGTCCCAGCCTATACCATAAGGCTGACAACAGCAGATGGCGAAATCATGAACACGTATATTGGATCACTAACACCAATAGCTAATGGTTACTATGTCCGTAATGATTCTGGTCCTATATTCATCGTGGACAAGCTGGTGCTGGATGATATCTTAGAATTGCTGAACAATCCACCTCTTATAGCGACCACTACGCCAGAAGCCACTACGCCGGAACCAGTTTTACCAGCAAATTCTGGAATCCCAATAACTTCAACGCCTTAATAGTGTTAATGCAAAAAGCTGTGAGATTTGGTACTTGATTTTCATTGAAAAAAAGTGTATTCTGATTAGAACAGAGGAATAATATCCCCCGGGATTAACCGGTTAGAGAGTGAAAATGATTGATGAAGAATTGATAAATGCAATAGCAAATCGAGAGGATGAACACCCAGCCCTGGCCAGGCTAATAGAGCTTGGAAGGCAAAAATCCTTTGTAACTATCGATGATATCCTGAGCTTCTTTCCTGAAGCTGAACAGGATGTTGACCAGCTGGAAGAAGCCTTCGCTGCTTTGATCAGTGCTGGGATACCTTATCTTGATGATGTGACTACCGGAGCACCAACCGAGGATGAGCTGGTTGTTGTGGAAGAGGAAGTAGAAGAAGAAGCCCACCGGGCAGTCATTATTGATGATAATTACTTAGCCAATATTGACACAGATGATACGATCGGTTTGTATCTGAAAGAGGTTGGGCGAGTCCCTCTATTAACCGCCGAAGAAGAAGTCCAGCTGGCACAGCGCATCGAGCGCGGTAGGTTGGCGCGTGAAGAGCTTGCACGAGGGAATGTGAACTTGCGAAGACGAGCCGAGCTTCAAATGTTGATTGAAGATGGATGGCTGGCTCGTGAGCATTTAATTACCGCCAACTCCCGCCTAGTGATTAGTGTGGCTAAGAAATATATGGGAAGGGGTGTTCCATTCCTGGACTTAATTCAGGAAGGAAACATTGGTTTGATTCGGGCTGCCAAAAAATTTGATTATCGCCGTGGTCACAAGTTCAGCACCTATGCCACCTGGTGGATCAGGCAGGCTGTCACTCGCGCCATTGCTGACCAGGGTCGCACGATCCGTGTGCCGGTACATATGGGCGATCAGATTAATAAGCTTTTACGGGTGCAGCATCAACTCACACAACGCCTGGGACGTGACCCATCTGTGGACGAGCTGGCAGAAGCGCTTGAAGTGACGCCTCAGAAAGTAGAGAATATGATCCAGGTCGCCAGACGACCGCTCTCTTTGGAAACCCCCACGGATGATGAGGAAGATTCAGTCCTGGGAGATTTCATACAGGATGAGGAAGTACCTGCCCCAGATGAAACAGCCACTTATAATTTACTACGTGAACACCTGGATATTGTTTTAAATGGATTACCCCCTCGGGAAGTGCGGATCCTGCAATTAAGATATGGATTGCTGGATGGGCAAGCGTACACCTTGGAAGAAGTGGGGCGGAAGATGGGTGTTACGCGCGAGCGTGTACGGCAAATCGAAGCTCAAGCACTAAGCCGGCTACGCCACCCAGCCATTCGCCGCAGGTTGCGCGAATATTTAGGGTAAATAAGAAAGAATAGTGGCGAATCCTTCCCTCGGAGTTTAAATCTAAAATAACATTATGCTTTCATCGATCGACTACTTGACCTCTGCTCAAAATGACGCAGGGGGATGGGGATATTCAGCAGGCCAAAAATCCGTAGTTGAACCAACTGCAGCAGTGCTGTTAGCTATCCGGGATGAGGAAAAAGCTATTGATTCTTTTAACATGGGAATTTCCTGGCTGATACGCAGTCAAAATCAGGATGGAGGATGGGGAATACACGAGGATGATCCAGAAAGTGGATGGCATACGGCATGGGCATTGATTGCTTTGAAGAAATCAAATCAAAGCCATGATGCGATAGCCAGGGGTATGGAGTGGTTATCCTATGTAAGTACGAATAAAATCACCCATGAAGAATTCAGGAATAACACAATTCCTTTTCACGAAAACATAGGTGCACTTGTATGGCCTTGGTTACCAGGACAAACCTATTGGATTGAACCAACTGCGCTGGTAGTATTGGCACTAGAAGGGATTGAACTATCGCAGGTAGCTGAAATACGAATGAAAGCTGCAATCGAATATTTTCGCCAAAATCGGACGCCGGTTGGAGGCTGGGATGTTGGTAATGCAGGACCATACGAATCTGTCGTACTTCCGCATGCATTTCGAACTTCGTTGGTGCTCTTAGCATTATCCAAGGTTGATCCTAATGAGATCATACCCGACGATTTATCTGCACTTAGCTTGGAGATGAAACTGGATCCGAGTATATTATCCTTATCAAGTGCTTCAGTCGCGCTCCAAACTTTGGGAGAAGATAATGAGTATGCGCGCGCACAAATAACTGACAATCAATTACCAAATGGGAGTTGGAACAACAATACATTCTTCACGGCCTGGGCTATGATGGCATTAAGAGGATATTTTTAAATGCCAAAACCAATATTAAATCGCCGGGCTTTCATTCGTATAGCCTTATTAGGTGGGATTGGGCTGGGCTTGACTTATATTCAGAAGAAAACGATTGAATCGGGGACATTGAATTTTTACCGTTGGATTTTGCGTGGACAATTACAAAAAATTAGACCACCAGCAATTGTTGGATTAGCAAAATGCTCCTCATACGATGACGACCTGGTTTCAACGCTCCGTGATTTGTGGAATATTACAGAGATGCCAGATTTAAGTGGAAAAAGCATTTTAATAAAGTCCAATCTTATTGATACCGGGAAGGATAACCTTGCACCGACCAATCCTCGAGTCATCGGTGCAGCTATTGAACTCCTTCGAGACTTGAAGGTAAAAAGTATTGTAGCTGCGGATGGATCTGGGTTCCTTCGTGATACGTATTCAATTGCAAAAAGTAGTGGATTATTAGAGGTATTAGACACACACGATATTCCTTTCATTGATTTAAATTATGATGAACTAATGCAGATTAAACCACAGGATGGTTGGTTTCTGAATCTTGACAAACTATGGCTGCCCAGACATGTGTGCGAAGCAGATTTTATTCTCTCAATTCCAAAGTTGAAAACCCATCATTGGACCGGAGTGACCTTGAGTTTAAAAAATTTAATAGGGACGATACCAGGGTCTAGATATGGTTGGCCAAAGAACATTGTCCATATGAATGGCATAAACCCCGTAATTATTGGTCTATATCAATCCTTCCCGCCCGTTATATCCATAATTGATGGGATTATTGGTATGGAAGGAAATGGTCCGCTCTATGGTGATCCGGTTCAGCATGGTTTATTAGCCGTTGGCAGTGACCCCCTTGCGGTGGATATCACCTGTACACAGTTAATGGGCATATCTGTTGATAAAATCGTGTATTTAAGTTGGGCTGCTTGGGCTGGAGTCGGACAGGGAAAACGGATCGAGACGCGTGGGGTTTCTCGTGAACAGCTTCAACAACATTATAAATTACCACCAACTTTTTTAGAAAATTCTTAGGGAGCTAGATTGGGAGGATATAAATTATCTCCCAATTAGTGGCAGGTAAGTGTAATTCCCACCTCCTATTTGGAAGCTTGCTTCGTTAAAGAGACCTTGCCTACCATTTTGATCTCGAATAGCAACTCGCCAGTAATATACCGCACTACTTGCATAATGCTTGGTTGGTGTGAATTTGATGTTGATGGTATTAACGTAATCATATAAAGAGGAAAAATCCGGCTCTTCAGATACTTCAAACCGGTATGCAGCGGAACCATCGACGGGCGTCCAGATAAATGTGGGGGTTTCAGGGCTTGATCCGCCATTCGGGCTTATAAGAGATGGTTTCGGGTATTGCTTGATGAAAGTTGCTGAATCACTATAAGAACCCATCTTATCGCTTCCATCGATCATAGCTACATGCCACCAATAGGTACCATCATGATATCCTTCCACCGGTGTCCAGCAATTGTTGTTGGTAGTAATTGAATCATAAATAACACTAAAGTACTGATCGCGACTTACTTCTACTTTGTATTTCCATGCTGATAATATAGGCTCATATGGAGCTTCATCGTTGTATTTAATTAATGGATCCCAACATAAAGTTGGAGCATAGTGGACCATTGCATAGCCATCTGGGGTTAGACCAGTGGGTGTTGGTAGGATGAGGCTAAATTGCGCCACTTCGGACCAATCATTTTCTACACCGTTATAGCGGTTGACTTGCACCCGCCAATAATAATCTCCCTGTTTCAAGGTCTCTGGAGGAGTATATGCTGTCATTGGTGTAACTTGATTAATGATTGTTGGGTCAAAATTTGGATTATTTGATACCTGCAGCAAATATGAGCTTGCCCCCTCCACCATATTCCAGCTGAAAGTGGGCGTAGTCCAATTTACTGAGGTCTTCAGGTTTTTAGCGGTTAATCCCAGTCGGCGCAAGCTCCATCCACCTGTCCAGGATCCATAAGCAGGTGAAAAACCGGGATACCAATATCTTGGTTGGACGCGCCAATAATAGGTATCATCACCGTTAATATCGTCTAGAAGAACGACATGATTCTCGCCAAAGTACGGATCTGATGAGTCAAGGTTAAATTCAGCGACACAATTGTTATAACCTGGATCATCATACACTTCTAGTTTTATTCCCGAAAATGGAGTGGAAGTATTGCTCCCAGTTGGCCAGTCCCAATAGAAAGGTAAAACGGAAGGGATCGTTGTTGGATCTCCGGAGGCTGAGTTAGGTGGAGCGATTAGGTTCATGTGCTCTGAGACAGCACTGAAGCGGTTCAGTCGTGCACCGCCAGGAACTCCTGCATCGCTAGGGACTGAGTCTTGTATTAAACCAGTGCTAGTATCGACGCTGAATAGTATTACAGAAATACTGCTATTGATCTGACTCATCCCTATTGCAGTATTTGGTAATTGGAGCTCAACAAAGTCGTTGGAAGCATAGATATGGCCTCCAATGTCGTCAAGCATTTGCCCAACACCCCAATTAATTCCATCCCAGGCAAACACCCATGTGTTTTGAGCATCGACAATTCCTCCAAACTTATCCACATATATAGCGTATTCAGGATGGTGAGCAGGAATGGTACTAACCTGGTAAGACCGTGCGGGAGGTGTGCTTGCACCGGACTCATCCACATGATCTATATCAATATAAATGACATATGTCATGTCTGTAGAGGCTAAGATGGCATCGAAACCCAGGAACCAGAAGCCATTTGATTGAGAGGCAAATAATGATGTCAGATCATAAGTTGGATACGTATCGCTAATAGGATCGGACCCAATCAATAATCGGTTGTCTTGATTTCCGAGTGTGCGAGTAAATCGCCATTCAGATTGTGAAGCAATTTGAAAGCGCCATAAATCACTCCACGCACTCCATTGATTGTCATCCAAGCCTCGCACCCGCCAATAAAAAGTCCCATAATCAGTCCGTCCAAGGCTGCGTTGTACCAGGCTGTAAGGAGGAGAATACGACGGAATGTTAATTGTCTCTGTGATATCTCTGCTGGAAAAATCTGAATCACGGCTGATTTCTACTTGATATTGCGTCTCGGTTGCATCCTGGAATGGAAACCACTCTAAAAGCGGTGTGGCTTCGACGATTTCCTGTCCATAGTCAGGTCGGAGTAGCACAGGCGTATCTCCATCCGTCGGTGGGAGTGCCATATTCGTATCAAAGCGGGCTCTCCAAATTTGACTCCATCCTGAATGAATATTGGTCCTGCAATTACCACCGATGTGATCCAACACGCACACCCGCCAGAAATAATCTTGCCCTACTTGTGGTGTAAAATCATCACCTTCGATCGGTGTGGCACTGGTATTTTCTGTATCGTATTCCCATAAAATATTATTAAAGTTAGGCGTGGTATCCACCTGAATACGATATGCAGAAGCGAATATGCCTCCATAAGGGGTGGCGTTCATGACTCTGTGCCAGATGAAGACTGGGTAAGCAATCGTACGGTCTTCCACCGGATCCATTATAAACTCGCCGTAATCATTGGGTTGATAATAATAAAGTGGATAGATCAAGACCGGGGCAGTGGAATCGTAATTACTTTGGTATTCCCAAACCTCGCTGGTTAAGCCTGGTTCTCCTCCACCATCATAAGGTGTTACACGCCAATAATAATAATCAGTTCCATAATATTTCGATTGCGGTGAATAGGTTGTATTTGCCGTCATTGCGGATTCGAATATATCATTAAAGTAAGGATCTTCAGAAATCTCGATCATATAGCGGGAAGCTCCTGGAACAGGAGTCCAGCTATAGATAGGATATAAACCGTTTTCGAATTGATAAGAAGGAGTTAATAATTGGGGTTGAAGAGACCACCTCTTCTCGAAGTGCCAGATATCACTATATTCACCCACAGCAGAACCTGATTCTACCTTTACACGCCAGCAATATCGTGCATTGTTCGGAAAAGTATCGGTGGGTGTATAAAAAGTCTGCCCTGTGTTTATAATGGTTCCCTTACTGAAATCACAATTTTGATTTTCTTCCGATGTGTATTCAAGAATGTAATGTTCAGCTCCTTCTACGGCCGTCCAATGAAAAGTGGGTGTGAAAGTTGGATAAGTCTCATCCGCTGGTGTTAGCAAGGTAGGTACAAGATCCATCAGGTGTGTCCCAAATGCCATGGTGAATTTCCTGATCTCGCTTGGTGTGCCTAAATGATCAGCACTATCCACTGGGATAACCCGCCACCAATATTCTTGGTTTTCTAATCGATCATTTGGTTGAATGGTAGGCACAACCGTGTCATCGCTTACTATTGGGTCGTTGAAGCTACCTTCTGCCTCAGCGATTTGAAAGCGGTATTTTGCTGCACCCAATACTGGAGTCCATGAAAAAACTGGGCTATTAAAAAATGCGATAACATCATCATGTTCTGGGGCTATTAGGGTGGGTTTATTATCCTCAGTTGCCCAGGTCTTGGTGAAATGCATAACATCGCTCCATAAACCAATTGGAGCAGGTTCTTCTACACGTACTCGCCAAAACCATTCTCCATCAGCAAATAGATACCTTAAAGAAGTAGGAGTGTATGATGTGTTGGCTGTTGTGATAGTCATTATTGGTGAATTAAAATAATCATCACTATCCACCTGTAAACGATATTTTGTCGCTCCACTGACATCTGACCAGGTAAAGGATGGAACACCTAATGGGGGATCAGTCAATGGTGTTGTTTCAGAATAATCAATTGGTAAAATAGGTTGAGGAATTTCCGACGTATATGTGTCGGATGCATAAAACGGAATGATGAAACTCCCAATTATTATAGTAGAGACGAATATTGATAACCTATTTATCGGTTTCCTGGAAAAATTATGTCTCTCTGCCATATATCCCTCTAAATGATTCGATTATTCCTGGGAATCACTATAATCATAGCGTATAATTTAATAAATTCAAAGTGATAGATTAATAAACTAACGATAAGTTTGAGCTTTTATTTTTGAATTAATATTTTGCGAGAGTAAATGGAGATGCATTGAATCGATCGAATACGATAATTGTGGGATTTGCAATAATATTGATTGTGTGTATTTTCATTGTTTTAGGTTGGGGTAATTATAATTTTTCAAAAAAGAATATTAGTGGAGAAGGTTTTTTTGTTCAATGGATTGGTTTACGTGCTTTAGTTACAAGCGGCTTAAGCCCGTATGATGATTCAATTTCTAAGCAAATTCAGGAATCTGTAAGATCCCAGAACAGTTTTTATGTGAGTATCTCTCCAAGGTATACATCACCTTTGTATTCCGGGATTATTTTTTTCCCATTTGCATTAATTGAGAATAAAGTCCTTGCCCATGCACTTTGGTTAAGTGGACAATTAATAGCTATATTTTTCATTTTAATTGCTGGTCTAAAAATAACTGATTGGAAACCTTCCTGGTACATCTTCTTATTGTTTTCAGCAATAACGATATTTAGCTATCATGTGTTTCTACCCTGGTTGGACGGGGGACTGTCTATCTGGGCAGCTTTTTTTCTTGTTGGCGCGTTCCTAGCGATTCGAAATCACTGGAATGAGGCTGGTGGCATTTTATTAGCTCTGGCAGCTATCCAACCCCCAATGACCATCCTGGTTATTCTATTCACGCTGATTTGGGGGATATCAAAAAGAAATAAAATGTTGATCATATGGTATGTGATGACAATAATAGCTCTATCAGTCTTAGTTTTTTTCCTCGTTCCAGGTTGGATTGAACAATATCTTAAGATTCTCTATAATTTCTCAGATAATTTCCCTGCAGGGAATCCTGGGATGTTTTTCAAAGAATTGTGGCCAGGATTAGGTACTCAATTTGGTTGGATGATGACCGGCATTTTGGTGATAATTTTATTTATTGAATGGTATTTTGCATTGAAGAAGGACTTTCGCTGGTTTCTATGGACCGCATGTTTAACAATGGTTATTAGTCAATGGATTGGTATTCCTGCGATACCTGGTAATTTTACGGGTTTGATTCTTCCGCTTATACTCATATCAGCTATGCTTACAGAACATTGGCCAAAGGGAGGACAATGGATTTCGGTTTTACTTACTTTTGTTATCTTTGTATGGGAATGGGTTTTATTTACCGGTAACCTGAATAGCGCTCATCCAAAAATGCAGCTAAATTTACTCATTCCACTTCCCCTAATCTTATTCATTGGTCTGTATTGGGTAAGGTGGTGGGCGCTTAAACCACAACGGTTGTTAATGGAGGAATTGAGGCTGGGTGAAACCTATTAGATTTCATCTTTCTGTAGAACATATTTGGGGGCTTACAGCACTTGTGGGAATTTTTATTTTTATCAATACCCATCCCATTCGTCCCTACGATTTTTGGTGGCATATCACCATTGGTCGTGCGATTCTCACAACAGGAAAAATACCAACTTTCGATATTTACTCATATACTGCAAATGGACAAGCCTACCCCTCTTATCAAATGTTTTGGCTGATGGAAATATTTCTTTACAGCATTTATAAGCTCGGCGGTCCAGCTTTGGTTGTTTTTATTCACAGCCTGATCATTACTTCTGCTTATGCCGTTATTTTTTGGATATGTAAACTGACCTCAAAAAGCTGGCGTATAGCAGCTTTTGGAGTGTTATTTGCTGCAGCACTTGGTTTAAATGATTGGAACGTGCGGCCTCAAGGCATTACATTTTTACTGGCAAGTCTGTTCTTGCTCGCTATTTATAAATACCAGGAAAATCATCAATTCGGCTGGTTGATTATTTTTCCTTTAGGCATGTTTATATGGGTTAACAGCCATGGCACATTTGTTATTGGTTTGGTTCTTATGGCTTTATGGTTAGGGCAGATAATCTGGGATTTGATCATATATAGGAAATATGATAAACAAGCAAGCGAAAAAAAAGGGTTACTGGTTCCTGCGCTCACGTTTGGTATAACGCTGCTGATCTGCCTAATTAATCCACGAGGATTGGGAATAATAAATTACCTTACTACCCTTTTAGGGAATTCTGTGGTCCAAAATCTTGTCACTGAGTGGGCTCCTCCTTCTCTTACATCATTGATGGGAGTGATTTTCTACATAGGGTTGATTGGTAGTATTGTAGTATTCGTACTCTCACCCAAACGTCCAAATTTCTTTCAAATCTCAACTTTCTTACTATTTGGTCTGCTGGGCGTGAAAACTGCGCGAGGAAGCGTATGGTTCGGAATGGTGATGGCACCTATCCTTGCTGAGCATATTTCCTACATTGTAAAAAGATATCAAAGAGAAAATCTTCAGACCAAAAGCTCAGAGGGATCGAATTTACTAAATTTCACTTTTTGTATAGTCCTTATAGGTATGGCTGTGATTACGCTTCCTTGGTTTAAGGATAGGCTACCGCTACCTCAAGCTAAGGCGGGATTAATATCAGCAGAAACGCCAATTCAGGCAACACAAGTGCTCTTAGAGAAAAATCCACCAGGCCAGTTATTTAATGGAATTTCTTTCGGTAGTTACCTGATTTGGGCTGCTTATCCGAAATATCAGGTTTTTGTGGATTCGCGGATTGAATTATTCCCAGAGAAAGTGTGGATTGATTATCTCAATATCAGTAACGCGACTGGTGATTGGGAAGAGCTATTAAAAGAGTATGGGGTGAATACATTGATGCTTAACCCAACGGAGCAGCCTGCTCTGATTAAAGGCAGTTCAGGAATCAGGGGAATGGGATTTTTTGTATAAAGATAGCTCAGCTTTCCTTTTTGAACGTAATTAAGCTGATTTATTTTAACTTAAAGGGATTACTCCACAGTTCTTTGAATGACATTATTTGATGGTGGTTTTTTTAAATTTTTGTACGCTTCAAAATACACAAAAAACAATATCGGAAGGCTGAGTTGTATTGCTATTGGTAGAATTTTCAACTGTTCATAGGTTAGAACACCACTGATAAATGTTGCCATCCAAATTAATGCATACAGTGGTTTCCACAAATTTCGTAGATCAGGACGTGCTTGCCAAAGTAAAACAGCCGGGATAAGCAGGATTGTCCAATCATAGATCATGGCGTGCGGAGTGATCCACACCGTCAAACAGATTGCTCCTGCGAATAACAACTCCGATTCCTTTCGATTTATACTCCAAAAAAAGATGTACGCCACAATTCCAGCTGCGGATAAAATCAGCGACAATCCTTCCACCAGCCACTTTTGACCTGGGAATAACAGGAGCCAGAAACCACGCAGGGAGTGCAGATGCCAAAGTGGGAATTGATCTTGATATATCATTCCTGGAATGGTATTGCGTGCGAGTTCTAGATATGCCCGACTGGCATCGGGTAATAACCAAAAACATATACCAACCAGAGAAGCACCTCCTAGAACCAATCCAAGCAAAGATTTCCAGCTACGCCGGTATTCCAACAACCAGAGCAAACCTACCCCTAAGATTAATTGAGGTTTATATAACAACAAGCTGCTTGCTAATCCAGCCAATAGATATTTTTCTTTTCGCCAAAGCCAAAATGTGAGGCTAAGTATGAACAGACTGAGTAAGCTATTTTCTCCAAAACTGATGGTGGCAAATATGGGAAACCAAGTGAGTGAATATAAAAAAGTTTTCATGGGTTGGTCTGTGGATAGTAATTTAAGGCTCATCCACAGGAATAATATACTTAGTAAACTCCAGGCAGTAAAACTCCAGATATATGGTAAGACAGAGAATGGCACAAAAAGCCAGGCAAGGAATGGTGGTGTAATAAAGGCATTAAAGGTTGTCAGCTCAGGTCCAGCAATCGATTGTTCTAGCTGAGCTTGGTAATCGAAATTGTATAGGTTGGCGCTCTCTGCTTGCCGGATTGCAATCCCGGAGGCAAATATCGTAATATAGTCTGTACCAACGACATGTCCTGCTAAATCCATATTACCCGCACCTAAGATGCAGCTGAGCAACCATGCAAACCATAATGTACCCCCAGCGACCCACGCATATTTCATCCGTCGAGGATTTAATAATTGATTGAATCGCATCCACCAGGTCATATTTGGTTGCCTATATTTATTGAGAAAGTAAGTAATTGTCTGTTGTGAGGATATCTTCTGTCATATTTATCTACTTAAAATAAATTAAAAAAAAATAGAACTCTTATATAAGGTAGACAATCCAATGAGATGAGTAAGAAATCGATTCGATGACAAAGTTACTCGCCCAGATACAAATAGGTACATAGTAAAAAAACCATAACGTAATAATAAAGACAATAAATCCAGCTCGGTGAATATCTTTAAAGTATTTATGTAATAACCACATTAATCCAAGGGCAATTAGAGGAGTTAGAAATATAACTGGGAAAAGTAAGGATACCGGAATACCATTAATATTAATAAAGTACATCAATAAGATTGGATTAATTGCGAAGAGAAACGGGTAAAAAGCATACTTTTTCATTTCTGTCAGTTTGTTTATGAAGCATCTATTTAGAAGCTTTTACCCATACCTGTGAATATTGATCATCATATTCTAATTTCCAGAGTTGATCTTTAGCTAATGAAGCTGCAAGATCAGGTTGCAACTTTTTATCCAACAATATTCTGTCCGCTCCATACTTCGTCAGGATTTCATTGTAATTTCTTCCGTTATTGATCTGGATATAGTCCATCCACTGGTCGTATGGGTATAGTTCAACCCGGGGATCAACGAATACCCTTTGCTCTGGGATTGCCCAAATTAAATAACTACCATATCCCATTTCATTGAATAGGTTTCCACCAGGATGAGATTGTAAGATACTCAGATGCCCCCACTGGTGTTTCCACACTGTTCAATGGTCCATAAGGTGTATTGCGTAAGACAAACTTCCAGTAATCGTCTGGCAAAGGTAAATTTTCGACAAACCAGGGTTGGACTGCAATTACTGGGATAAATATTAATATTAATATTAATAGGTTCAGCCAGTTCTTTTGAGGTGTAAATGAAGGCATTTTAAGTGGAAGATCTTTAATAAGCCGTGCGAGGATTGGCGCTGAAATCATTCCAAACCAGATAACATAACGCTGACCTGACCATGCCAGCCACAAAAAACCAATAAACAGGATGATCTCTGTTGGTGTAAGTTGGTATTTGGAATATGCAAGCATGATGATGAAAATAATAATGCTTATGAAGAAAAAAATATTGGCGATTCCATGTGGGGTGGGTGATTGCCATTCTTCAATTAATTTTTGGCTCGGTGGGTCGGTGAGTAGGTTTATGGTGTAGGTGATAATTTCCACAAAACGTGGATTTATCAAAACTGCCACTCCAGATAAGTACACCAGTACATCCAATCCATCCAATCTGATGCCAATTTAGTGCATTTGGTTGCTTCAGCAGCTTACTGATTGTTTCGCCAAGGAAGAACGCTCCTGGCAGTAACAGTCCTAATATAAAGCTTCCATGGACATTCACCCATAGGATCATGCTTATCGGGCATAAGAATAGCCATTTCCAGCTCAGCTCCCCTGCCGTGTAACGTTTTAATACAAGATATGTTGTGACGAACGGGATCCATGCCCACATCTGTGTTCGCACGATTAAATTATTAAGGATCATCAGACATAGAAGGGTAATTACCCCTGCTGATATCCGCCATGAATTACTCTGTCGGCGTGCTTCACTAGCAACAAGCCATACGGTGATCCCGATCAATAATCGTACGTGCAAAAATAATGAGTGCAATTCCACCCATTCGATACAAGAGATAAAATAAGAGTTCTGCAAACCAGGCACCATAAAAAAATGGTTGGTTAGCAGGTAAAGTCCACGCAAACATATTCGTAGTTGGGATGGTGTGGTTGGTATATATATACTCGCCAATCTTTAGGTGCCACCAAAAATCATTTGGAGGCAATGGGGTTAAAGATGTGATGAAAAGGAAACCACAAAGTATCACCAAGACCCACAGGATATCGAGGCTGATTCCGTGTCGATTAGATTTAATTGTTAGAGTAGAGAGGGAATTTTGAGCCATATGTTTATAAAGATTCAATCACTCCCTGAGAATTTATCGAATTAAAATATTGTTTTCGAATAAACAAGAAACACACAAGCAATGTTGGAGCCATCCAAAAAAACCAGAAATCACTTAATCTTGCATGGAGGATCAATCCAAGTACGTTCATAGTCAGATAGATGCCAACAAAGAGCAGTGCTGATTGTCTTTTCCTATCACGAAATAACCAACTCGCCGCCAATAAAATAGCTGGCACTAAGATTACATAATCATATGTCCATGTAAAAGGTGATATCAGAATAGAAACAAGCAATAAAATTGGTATTTCATCCTTCCAATTCCAAGTTTCATGTTTTCTGCTCCAATAATAGATAAACCATATCGCTCCAAAATTGATTGGCATTAATTGAAACCAAAAATTATTATTATCAATGTAAAATAAACGTAAAAATGAACCTATGGTTGGATTTTCCCACATGAATATTTGATTAGTCTGAAGCATTCCGAGATATTGTTGAATGAGGTGAGGATTATAAATCGATAATATCCCAATTAAGATTATTAAACCCGCACTTCCGCTGATTAGGATTAACCAACGGCGTTGTTTAACTACCCAAAAAACTAAAGCAAACCAAAAAATGATAGCCAATTGTGGTTTTATAGATATAAGGACCAGGCTCAATCCTGATGCAATATCATATTTAGGATTAGGTAAGAAGGTTAATAATCCAACCAAGCCTAATAAAACGAATGGCGTAATCTGACCTAATGCGAGTACCATGATCGTTGACACAAAACAGAAAGTAACCAACACTGCAATCCAACGTTGAGAAGACTGACGAGTATATATCTTCCATAGTTGAAGTGCACTGAAAAGCATAATACTAATGTTTATTAACAGCCAAATTAATTGACCAATTGCCCGGTTAAGAAGCCCAAAAATTAATATGAATGCCAATGTCCACGGCGGGTTATACATCATTAATGGCTGAGAGTTATTTGAACCACCTTGTTTTTGAAAAAAAAGCAATTCATCTGAATTGTACGGGTTACCCCCATATATAAATGCTTTGGCAGCAGACCAATATTCAATAAAATCATTAACTAATAATTTTTGAAAATTTCTCACTAAGAATACTATGCATAGTAATAACCCTACTACTAATAGCGATGTAAGGATCTTTTTGCTATTTATAAACTTTATGATATTAGAACTCACTGTGCTTTTACTCACTCAGTTGCCGTGGCTTTCATGATTGGTGTATGCTTTTTTTGTTAAAAGATACCAGACCAGTATAGCTGGTGCCATCCAGAAAAACCAAAAGTCATTTAATGCTCTATGTAATATTAGGTAGAGAATGTTTATGCATAAAAAATAAAGAACCAGAAAAAAAGTAGACCAGCGCTTCCAATCTGATAATATCCAAATTGCTGCCTGTAGAACGGCAGGTAAGAGGATAACCAGATCGTATGTCCATGAATAAGATGCAGTGAGAATGGAAATTAATAACAATAAGGGTAACTCTTCAAGCCAGTTCCATGACTTATGTTTTTTATTCCAATAATAAATAAACCACACGATTCCAAAAATGGTTGGTAGAAATTGGAGCCAAAATTTATCAGTCCCAAGCCAGAAGAACCGCAAATATGAACCAATGGTTGGAGTAGCTAGATCAGGGATGTAACTAGCATTTAGCATCGCCACATATTGGTAAATGATTCGTTGGTTAAAGATCAATGCTACCAAGGTCAATAATAAAGCGCTTGCGATGCTGCTGACTAGTATCTTCCAACGTCGATATTCGATTATCCAAAATAATAAAGCCAATAAGAAAATTATTATCACTTGAGGTTTAAAAGCAACAAGTGCTATCGCAATACCAGCTGCCCAATCGTTTTCGTGTAAAACTATGAAATAGAGAAATAAAGTAATGCCAAGTAAGAGTAGTGTGGATATTTGTCCAACCCTCAACACCAAGATTGATGGTGCGAATAATAATATGATAATCCAGGATATCCATTGCTGCTTGGGTGGACCTTTATATAATTTCCAAAGTAGTTGTGTGCTAAATAATATTGTACCAATTGAGGACAATAACCACGCCAACCGGCTAATCGGATAACTTAATAAGCCAAAAGGCATAACCAATGTTACCACCCAGGGAGGGTTAAGCATGATTGAAATAAGATCTTCGTCTGTCGCTACATCCCCTAACTCGATTTGTAATGCTTCTTTTTTTAGGGGATCATATGGATTCTCGCCAGAAAGATTAAGTTTTCCCCCTGCCCAATAGGTCATAAAGTCATCGCCACTCAAGTATTTTGGTTTGGAAAGTGTTGGCGCAAGACTTGCCAATACCAAGAGGCTTATTACAAGTAAGATCCAAAGAAGTATTCGATATTTTTTTCGTTGCTGTCGAGGGGTTTCATCCATAATTTGCGACTTCTACTAACTCGGGGTTTTTAATTACTGGTTTATTGCTAGATAAATGATGATAGGATAGCAGATACCATAGTAAAAGAAAACTCGGATACCACCAAAACCATATTTGACTTATTCTGAAAAACATGATTAATAGGTTGCTTCCCCAGTATGTTGTAAATATGAGTATTTTTTTGAAAGTCCATAGGCTAAAATTAAAAAGTACCGTAATTTGAATCACGCTGATTACACAAACAGCAACATCGTGAGTCCAACCATATGGGGTGGTCGCAATTGAAATCAGGATGATCTTTGGCAGATCAGTAATCCAATCAAATGATTTCTGATGCTTATACCAAAACATTAGGAACCACGTTATGCCAACAACTGCTGGAATAAACTGAATATAAAATCTTTCGGAATTTATTACCATCCTTAGATACGTACCAATGTTGGTGTCATCCAAATTTGTAATGGGTAATTACTTTAGCAAGTATATGTATTGAGAAAAATATCCGTGGATTGAATAACCAGGACTAACACCCAGGTAAATTATCAGTGCAACGAATATACCGATTATAACAGTGTATCGGCGTCGTGAAATGGACCAAAAAATAAAGCTAAAACGAAAAGATATAACAGCTGAGGTTTGAACAATACCAGACTTGCAAATACACCTGCCCAAAAATCAGATTTCTTTACAATAAAATACAAAAAACCCACTGATACCCATAAGCACCAGGATTGTCACTTGTCCGGATTTTAAGTGATTGTAATATTGGTCCAAATGTGAGAACTACTAACCAGGCTATCCACTCGTTAAGTTTTTTTCCGTTGTATATCTTCCATAATAAAATGGAGCTTGTGCATACCATGGCTATCTGGATTAAGAAACCCAAAAAACGGCTAATCGGGTAGCTAAATAATTCCAACCAACATTGCGTAAGATAGTACCCATGGTGGATTCAACATCATGAGTGCATTGTCCAGATTCCATCCTACAGTTTGCTCTAAGGTCATCATTTGATTAGGGTCATATGGATTTCCGCCTGTGATATTGAGTCTACCTGATGCCCAATATTCTAGAAAATCTTGGAGTGGGAAGACAATGATACGGGAATAAATCACCCATAAAATGGCAACTAGAACAATGATTATTAATAACAAAAAAATATTTCTTTTCACTCTTTTCCTAAAATACCTAATCCTTAAATAATTGGGTTAAATAACGAACATACTATAACTAATGATCAAAGAAGCGGCACCGGATAAGCGTATATATCGCTTCATAACCATCGATCCAAGATATTTTTTTGCCAGTTTGAACAGTTCGAGGTTGGTAAGATATGGGCACTTCACGGATTGTTAATCCCTTTTTCAAAAATTTAGCAGTAATTTCAGGTTCAAAATCAAAACGGACACAACGTAATCGAATACCACTTAATGTGTCCCGGAAAAACATTTTATATGCCGTTTCCATATCTGATAGGTGCCCGGTAAAGAGGATATTTGTCATAAATGTTAAGAACTGATTGGCTAAACGGGATGTTTTTTTAAGTTTTTGGTTTAAGTTTAAAAATCTTGAACCGTAAACGATCTTGGTTTCACTCTTAAGTAATGGAGCAAGAAGGGATGAATAATCATTTGGGTCTAGTTCCAGGTCAGCATCCTGAATTGTAATTATTTCTCCTGTTGATATGGCGATTCCTAAACGGACAGCAGCCCCTTTACCTAGGTTTGTGGGTGAGTGATACGTAATGATTTCCGGATATTTTGTTTTTAGTTTCTGTATGATTTTATACGTTCCATCCGTTGAACCATCATTTGAAATTATGATTTCTTTTTTAATATCTTCAAAACTCGTTGCGACAACTCGTTCAACGATTTCTTCAATTGAATTTTCTTCGTTGTAAACGGGGATAATGATTGATAATTTCATGGTTGTTCCTATCAATTCTTGAGCCTTTATTTCAACCAAATATTTTCCTGATATTTATCTATTGTCTACCAACCGTCTGATTTGTGAGCCACATTGTGCTTGACACAATTCCGAGCTGAATCATTTTGAAATATCATGTGCAAGTTACAGTCCAAACGCAATTTGGAAAATTAACAACTATTCTTTCTGAATAAATATTTTTTCACGGGATGAAAATTTTTACCATGAACTTCATTTAATAAGAGCATTATACATTAGTGCAAATTTCATCACGCTCTTAAAATTGTTAGGTGGTGGCTGTTGCTGCTTAAGATGTCATGTGCTATACTCGATGAGAGAAGTTTCGTTAGCAATTTTCAGGTTGAGGAGTTAGGATAATGAATTTGCCAGGCAAGGCTCAAGAACCAGTGGAACAAACATCATGGGAAAAGCTCAGGCAGGATTGCCAGGTTGAATTTGACCAGGCACAAAAGGAATTAAAAGAAATAATCATGCTGATTGAGCAAAGCCAGCTTGAGACTTCTCGATTGCAACAGAGGAACGCTTCAATATCCGCTCATCTGCAACAAATTCTGGCTCAAATTGAGTCTGTGTCAAAAGCTGATATTCGTATGGCTTACGATGCAGCTTTGGATGCCCAACAAAGATTATTTGTAATGCGGGGGCAAATTGATAAGCTACAAAGTGATCACACCCATATTGAGCATTACCTTGGAATTTTGGAGCGAGTTAATCAAGTGTTAGATACAGGAGAAATTTCCACCAATGGATCCAAGAAAGATCAAACTTCCTTAGCAAAGACCGTGGAAATGATCATTCAAGCACAGGAAGCAGAACGTGGCCGGCTGGCACGCCAGATGCATGATGGTCCAGCTCAAGCGCTATCTAATTTCATTTTACAAGCTGAGATTGCGATGCGACTATTCGATGTTGATCAGGTCAAAGCTAAGGAAGAATTAGTTGGTGTTAAATCAACTGCTTCATCGACTTTTCAAAAAGTTCGGGATTTTATTTTCAACTTAAGGCCAATGATGCTAGATGATTTAGGATTAATCCCCACCTTATCTCGATACGTCGAAACATTCAAGGAGCAATCGGGGATCGAGGTGCGTTTGGTATCCACTGGAATGGAACAGCGCTTCGAGCCATACCTCGAAGTAATGGTATTTCGAGCCATCCAAGAATTACTAAGCAATATTGCTAATCATAGTCAGGCGACTCAAGTAATCATCCAAATGGACTCATCCGCATCAGGTATTCGTGTAAGCATAGAAGATAATGGGAAAGGTTTCGAAGTGGAAAAAATCGATGAAAAGGGTGGTATGGGTTTACAAGTTATTCGTGACCGGGTCCAAATGTTGGGAGGAACCATGGAAATCCACAGTTCATTAAACCATGGTACTCATATTTTGTTTCAGATACCAACCACAAATGCAGCCAGCTTTGCATAATTGTAAGGATACATTAAGGGAAAATACATTGATTTTTTTGAAGAAATTACATATAATATTGCTAACTTTGGTAAGCACCAGAGAAACTATAATGGGAAGGAGGTGACAAGTCATGTTGTTCTCGCCTAAGGAAAAGGGTCAGGGTATGGTCGAATATGCGTTGATTATTGTATTGATTGCGATTGTTGTCATTGTTATTCTTACCCTACTCGGCACCCAGATTTCGACTGTCTTTAGCCGGATTTCTTCAGCTCTTGCTGGAACGGCTGGGTCATAGAAACCTCAATTTCCAAATCATGGACCCGGCACTGCCGGGTCCAATTTTTAATTATTGAAATGGTCTGTATCTTGCAACATAAGGGTGGCGTGATTTTACAATTTCATATAAACTTAGTGAGATTGGGGATAAAATCCCCTGTACTAGACTTGATTGAAAAAGGTCGTATGATTAAAAGCACTGCATCTCCAAATATTTGGTCCTTGGGAGGTTGATATGCGTCGAGGAAGAATATTCATTTGGTTAGCATTGATCATGGTGATTGGGGTCGCTTTGGTATATCTTCTATACAGTCGGGGTATCATATTCTCACAGCCGACAAGTGAGGCTGCAAATGAACCCATTTCCACTGCGACACCCATCCCACAAATTCAAGTTGTTGTTTTTACACAGCGAGTAGAGCGCGGTGAAACAATATCAGCTGATAAATTAGCCTTGAACGATTATCCAGCTGATTTGGTCTCCCCAATCATGTTCACCGATATGAGCAAGGTTGTGGGGAAAATGGCTCGGTTCAACATGGATCCATATGTTGTAGTGACATCTGCATTGATTACAGATTCACCAGACACAGCACAAGGATCAGATGATGCCTTGTTTATTGATCCAGGAATGGTGGCTGTATCTATACCGATAACTCGTTTGTCGAGCGTATCCTATGCACCACAACGGGGAGACCATGTAAATGTAATCGCTACCATGCTATTTGTGGATCTGGATACGATATGGCAGTCGAAGCTGCCCAATTGGACCGGGAATGTGATCGGTCCCGGAGGTGGAATAGTTGCTGGAGGTGGTCAACTTTCAGACACGACGATAACTTTACTTGCACAACCTTTTACTGGACCATCTGTGCAAGGTCGTCCTGAAAATGATCCGCTTATGAATCAGACATTCTATATTTTACCCTCCGAACAGCAACGCCCACGTCTGGTCAGTCAAACTCTCATCCAAAACGTGAGGGTACTTCAAATGGGGAACTTCCTGACTCCTGCTGAAAAAGCGGCATTGGAGGCGACGAAACCTGCACCAACTGCCACCCCTGAACCAGGTGCAGAACCGCCTCCAGAGCAAGCTGCAGCAACACCGACCCCAATACCATCGCCTCCGGATGTAATTACCTTAATAGTGTCCCCACAAGATGCTGTTACGCTAAATTATCTGATTTATGGTGGCGCACAACTGACCTTGGTTCTGCGCAATCCTCGTGATGCAGAAGTACCAACAACCGAAGCTGTTACACTGCAATATTTGCTTGATCAATATAATGTTCCGATCCCAGCAAAATTGCCTTACGGATTTGAACCTGCGTTACCAGCACTCATACCACCATCACTCCCAAATGATAATACACCGACACCACAGCCATAACAATGATCCATTTTTGGAGTCGATAGATGGTTGATACCGAGAAAATTCGTGTAGTAATTGTAGATGATATTGCTGAAACTCGTGAGAATATTAGAAAGTTATTACAATTCGAGCCTGATGTTGAAGTAGTCGGGGTTGCAAGAACCGGTCGGGAAGCAATAGACATCTCCAAAGATGTAAAACCCGATGTCTTATTGATGGACATCAATATGCCCGATATGGATGGGATTGCTGCAACGGAAATTATTCGAAAGATGGTTCCGTTTACGCAAATTATTATCTTATCGATTCAAAACGATCCCAACTATATGCGCCGGGCGATGCTGGCTGGTGCTCGGGATTTTCTAACCAAACCACCGACCATTGATGAATTGAATTCAGCGATCCGTCGTGCAGGTGCGATGGCTCGCGATGAAAGATCCAAAGCTCCTCAATCTGGTGGGGTTCAAACTACACGAGTAGGTGGTACCCGCCCCTCAGGAACCCCAGGTGTTGGGGGGCGAGTGATTACTTTTTATAGTCCAAAGGGAGGTGCAGGATGTACTACCCTGGCTACCAACCTGGCTGTGTGCTTGAACAATGAAGATACTTCGGTTCTAATTTTTGATGCAAATCTCCAGTTCGGTGATGTTTCGGTATTCCTGAATGAACAGGGTAAAAATAGTATTCTAGACCTGGCACCACGCGCAGATGAATTAGATCCAGATATTATCAACAGTGTGACTTTAAAACACGCACAATCTGGGATTCGAATTCTTGCTGCGCCCATGAAACCTGAGCATGCGGATACAATTTCAGGTGAACAATTATCAAAAGTAATTAAATTTCTAAGAGAAATTTACTCTTATATCATCATAGATACAGCATCTTCTCTAACAAATATTACTGCGGGTGCAATTGATAATAGCGATTTACTCATCTTACTAACTACTCAGGATATTCCATCGATAAAAAATTCGAGATTGTTCTTGGATGAGATTGACGCTTTAGGATTTGACAGGAGACGGATCATCTTTGTGATGAATAAATTTGATAAACGGATTGGTATCACGCCTGAAAAAGTTAGTGAGAATCTTAAGCAAGAAATTACATCCATAATACCGTATGAAGAAAGGGTAATTGTCTCAGTTAATCGAGGGATACCGTTTCTACTGGTTGATAAATCTCGTCCTATATCACGCTCGATACTCGCTCTTGCAGAAGTCGTAAGACAACGGATTTCTGACCTTGAGTCTCAAACTGATGATTTATCCGTGATTAAAGGTTCGGGTAAAAAATAGTGATTTGAATTGGAGGATTCATAATGTCTCTCCTGAAGCGAATTGAACAAAGTAGAAGCGGGCAACCCCCAAGCGGACAAGTTCCAAGCAGCGGGGGTCAACCCAGCCTGATAACGACACAAGCCCGACGGGTTGTACCTCCTGGGGTGAGCGGGCAAAGGGATACATATACAGATCTTAAAACCAGAGTTCAAAATCGCTTACTATCCGAATTAGATCCTTCCATGGATATTACCCGAGTGAATGAAGTTCGAACCACAATTCAAGATCTCTTTGAACAAGTGCTTGCTGAGGAAAATATTGTCCTTTCACGACCAGAAAGACAGCGATTATTTGAGCAAATCAGTGCAGAAATCTTAGGGTATGGTCCTCTACAACCTCTCCTCGAAGATGAAACGATCACCGAAGTAATGGTAAATGGTGCAAAAAATATATATGTTGAGCGAGCGGGTAAGATCACTAGAATACCAATGGCATTTGAAAGTGATGAGCATGTCATGCGCATCATCGATAGAATCGTTGCTCCACTTGGAAGGAGAATTGATGAGTTAAGTCCGTATGTAGATGCACGTTTACCAGACGGATCACGTGTTAATGCTATCATTCCGCCAATTTCATTGGTTGGCCCTGTGCTGACTGTTCGGAAATTTGCTAGAAATCCAATCACGCTTGAGCAATTGATCCAATTCGGGACCATTACACCTGAGGCACTGCAATTTCTTAAAGCCTGTGTAGAATCAAGGCTTAATCTGATTATTTCAGGTGGTACTGGTTCTGGGAAAACTACTTTGCTCAACATCCTTTCTCAATATATCCCTGCTGATGAACGGATTATTACTGTCGAAAATGCTGCCGAGCTACAATTGCGTCAAGAACATGTTGTCACGTTGGAATCGCGACCACCTAATATTGAAGGGCGGGGTGAGGTAACTATTCGCCAATTGGTAATCAACTGCTTACGTATGCGTCCCGATAGAATAATCGTTGGTGAAATCCGGGATGAAGCTGCGCTTGATATGTTGCAAGCGATGAATACAGGGCATGATGGCTCGATGACTACAGCTCACTCAAATAGCCCGCGCGATACTTTGGCTCGTTTGGAAACGATGGTTATGATGGCTGGTATGGAATTACCCGTTCGGGCGATTCGCGAGCAAGTTTCATCAGCTATTGATCTTATCGTTCACCAAGAGCGTATGAGGGATGGCACTCGGAAAGTAGTTAATATCACCGAAGTCTCAGGTATGGAAGGTGATGTCATCACGATGACAGATATTTTCGTCTTTGAACAGTCTGGTTTCGAAGGTGGAAAAATTATTGGCCGGTTACGTCCTACAGGTTTACGTCCAAAATTCATGGAAAAGATAGAAACCTCTGGTATTCATTTGCCTCCTTCGATATTTGGCATTGGAGAACGCAGACGTTATTAAACTAACTAATTGAATTTACTTGGATTAATCATGGGTCCTACAACAATTCTAATCTTTGGTGGAGCGCTTGCCCTAATTTTATTGGTGGTAGGATTAATATTTACAGCCACTGAAGAACGCTCATTAGTGGATGACCGCCTCGAATATCTTGAAGAACAAGGGGTACAAGTCATCCCCAAAAAGGCAATTATTGGTGACTGGGTAGGGAAACAAGCTACCCGGTACACGTGGGGACAATCTCTCACCCGTTCATTGGCACGTGCTGATATAAAAATGAAAACAGGTGAGTTCATACTTGTTACGATAATCTTAACGATCGTAGGGGGGATAGTGGGATTTATCCTGAGCGGTGGATTAAGCTCCGGTCCAGAGAGAACCACAATGCAGCAGCTCGCAAGTATTCCAGGTGTGATTATTGGGGCTGGTATTGGTTTCTTTTTACCAACACTGTATATGAGACGTCAGCAAGGCCGTAGATTAATAAAATTTGATAATCAACTTGCCGATATGCTGAGCCTTATGGTTAATGGTCTTAGAGCAGGATATTCGATCATGCAAGCCCTGGAGGCTGTCAGTAAAGAGTTGCCTCCCCCAATTTCTGATGAATTCCGCCGTGTTGTACAAGAAATGCAAATCGGCATTCCAATGGATGTCGCATTGGAAAATTTAACCCGTCGAATTCCAAGTAAGGACCTCGATCTATTGGTGACTGCAATAAATGTTCAACGTGAAGTTGGTGGTAACTTAGCAGAAATTTTGGATACAATTTCTCATACGATTCGAGAACGTGTACGTGTAAAAGGCGAGATCCGGATTTTAACCTCCCAGGTGTTGACATCAGGAAGATTTTTAGCAATAATGCCTGTTGCAGTTATTATTATTATGTATTTTATTAACAGACAATACATGATGAGGTTTTTTAACCCGGCCACGCGTATGTTTGGTATTCCAGCCCTCATCATTGGATTATTTATGATAATAACTGGATATTTTTTGATGCAGAAAATTGCCAAAATCGAGGTATAGTGTTTCTATCATAGGAGATAGAATAATGCTCACATTACCCATAATTATTATTGGTGTGGTTATATTGTTTGGTGCAATAATATTGATTATTGTTGGAATTAAGATCTCCTCAAGGCGCTGATCCACTGGAGGATAGGTTAGCTGAGTATGCAGCACGGGGAGAAACTGTCTCTCTCGAGGAAATTGAACTTTCACAACCATTTTCTCAACGAATAATAATGCCTATCGCAAAAAAGATGGGTGAATTTGTTATGCGATTTACCCCTCAAAACTCGATTAACTCGATGGCAAAAAAATTGGAGATGGCTGGAAATCCTGGTAATCTGGATCCTGCTGTGATGTTTGCTCTGCGTTTCGTTGGGATCCCTTTAGGAGCAATATTTATCATCCTAGACTCCATTGCGGCTCCAGGTAGTTTTATGGATGGTAAAGGCCTTATGATTGGAATACCTGCAGCTATCCTTGGTTTTTATTTACCTGACCTATTCTTACAAGGCAAGATTGATAAACGTCAAAAAGAGATTCGTCGGGGAATGCCGGACGGTCTGGATTTATTAACAATTTGTGTGGAAGCAGGGCTTGGATTTGATGCAGCTATGTCCAAACTTTATGAGAAGTGGGATAATGAATTAGGACGTGCTTTCGGGCGAGTGGTGCGTGAGATCCAATTAGGGAAATTACGTCGTGAAGCTCTGCGTGATATGGCCGACCGTCTGGGCGTGAGCGAAATGACAAGCTTTGTTGCAGCTGTGATTCAGAGCGAGCAACTTGGTGTCAGCATGGCTCATGTTCTCCGCATACAAGCTGACCAAATGCGAATAAGACGCCGCCAATTAGCAGAGGAAGAAGCACATAAAGCACCCATTAAAATGCTTCTCCCAATGGCTTTATTCATTTTTCCAGCATTATGTATCGTCCTGATGACTCCTGCGTTCTTAATACTGATCGAACAAGGAGTTGGTCCACTCGGTGGTTAAATTAGGAATTTATCTATAATATTCATAAGTTTTCACTAATTATGGTCATATGCCAGTAAATCTGGCCTATCGAGCGTATCAATTACTATGGGAGGCATTGGATTGGTTATATCCTCCCAATTGCGGAGGTTGCGGTGCTGCGGGTGCAAGGTGGTGTGTTCAATGCACACAAAATACTTTAGAGATACTGCCACCCATCTGCCCAATTTGTGGTAATCCAAACTTAATAAATAAACCTTGTGAGAGATGTCAAATAACTCCACCTTTTTATAAATCCCTCCGTTCTTATGCTGTTTTTTCCGGATCCATTCGGGAGGCAATCCATAGACTTAAATATCAACATGATATTGGGCTAGGAGAAGTACTTGCTCGATTAATGATAATGAGGTTAGAAAAGCTTAATTGGCCATTCGATTTAATTACTCCGGTACCATTAGGTCTTGTCCGTTTCAAGGAGCGTGGATATAATCAGGCGACTTTGCTTGCACGTCCGATAGCGCTCTTTTTGAAGACCCCATTCTCATCGCAAGCATTATTGAGAACGCGTGAGACACGGACACAAGTTGGTTTAACAGTTACTGAACGTATGGATAATATGACTGGTGCATTCCAGGCAAACGCTGATTTGGTGCATCGTAAAAATGTATTAGTGGTAGATGATGTGGCAACCTCAGGAGCGACATTCAATGCATGTGCAAAGGCGTTATTGGATGGAGGGGCATCCAATGTATACGGTTTTTCTCTCGCTAGGGCTGTGTATTCACCCAAAGGAGATATTGATTTATCATAGATCATCCACTGAATGTGATAAATATATTACTCCAAAAATAATTATGGATTTTATCCATATCGCACGATAAATTAATAGTTTAGGAGGCTTTCCAATGACTCTCAATGTACAGGTTTATGGACGAAATATAGAAGTTACTGATCGTATTTATGATTATGCAAGAAAGAAAGTATCAAAATTAGATCGATTTTTAAATGATGTTGATGAAGCAAGGGTGGATTTGGCTTTTATCAAGTCAGCTCGAAGTGCTTCCGATCGACAAGTTGCTCAAATTACTGTTCGAGGTAAAGGATATATACTGAGGGCTGAAGAACGTTCAGATGATGTCTATACCGCCCTGGATAGCGCCTTAGAAAAATTACAAAGACAAATGGAGAGATACAAAGGAAAACGCCAAAAAGGGCGAGGTGATGGTAAAACAGCTTCTGAAGTTGTTACTGATGTCACTGAAGAAGAAGGTGAAGAAGATCGATCGCTGATTGTGCGCCGGAAAAAATTTATCCTCACCCCAATGGATGAGGTTGAAGCTCTCGAACAGATGAAATTGCTTGCGCATGAAGACTTTTTTGTCTTTTATAACCCTGTTACCAATTCCGTTAATGTCCTTTATCTTCGCCGTGATGGTTTATACGGTTTGATTGAGACGGAAATTAGTTAAGTAATTCTTTGTTAAATAATATTGTAAATCGCTAATTACGACTTCAGGAAACAATATGACAGATGAACAAAACAACTCAAACGAGATCATGGATGAGATGCGTCCATCCATAGACATGGACTTGCTAATTATCCAAAATGCAGTAACACAGATGCTTACTGCGTTTGGTGAAAATCCATCCCGTAAAGGTTTGTTAAGGACTCCCGAACGTGTTGCATCGATGTACACTGAGCTGCTGTCTGGGTATCGGGTTGATCCGAACAAAATTGTGAAAGATGCGCTTTTTGAAGTTACTTACGATGAAATGGTTATCGTACGCGATATTGAATTTTATTCCTTGTGTGAACATCACATGCTACCATTCATGGGAAGAGCGCATGTTGCTTATTTGCCGGATGGAAAGGTCATAGGTCTATCAAAAATTCCGCGTATTGTGGATGTATTTGCACACCGTTTACAAGTACAAGAGCGGATGACCCGTCAAATTGCAGATTTTATCAATGAAGCATTAATGCCAAAGGGTGTTGCTGTGGTAGTCGAAGCTTTACATTTATGTACCATGATGCGCGGGGTTAAGAAACAAAATGCCCGCATGACAACCTCTGCTGTCCATGGGGCATTTCGTAAGAATATGGCTACAAGGCAGGAATTCTTGGATAATATTTCGCGTGGTTCTGAACCTATGCGATTTTAATTAGGAGGCAGCGCGCGTTCGTTCGATCTCCACCCCAACGGATTGTGTAAATCGTACTGCTCCGGGTTTCTCAACCCGGACAGTCGCTTTTAACACCCTTTTATCATCTAAACATAATTGAGCAATATCTTCTGCCAGTGCTTCAACCGTGAATCGCTTGGCTTTCTCAGCTTGTTCCAGCACTTTCTTTGTCACCTCACTATAATCAACACATTCTTTGATATCATCAGGTGTGGCCGGATTGCGATTTGCAGTGAACAAATCAATATTTATTAAAATATCCTGGGCTTTTTCTCGTTCCCTGTCATGAATTCCGATGATTCCGCGTGCATAAATATTTTTTATAGTAATTTTATCCATATTTACCTCGATTAACTCTACGAGGTGAGTATACCCCAACAGAAATAAAATTCACAGTGGGCTTGGGTGAAAACACCCTTGCGCACTGTGAATTAATTTGCAACTAAATGTATAAAAATTGAATATTCCGGACTTATTGCGCTGGCTGAGTTGGTGGAATTGTAGGCCTGATGGGAACCCTGGCCTTCCAAATATCAAACTTTTGCACATCTTCGGCGGCTATATGTTCATCTAACCATGTTTTAAATTCTGTTTGTTTTAGCTGCTGGTATTCTGTATCATTTAATGATCTGATTTCATGACCTAAGATCTGATATATCTCCCAGCCATCGGCTGTTTGGATGGGTTCTAGTATTTGACCTATTTGTGAATCGAACACTGCCTTTTCTGCATTGGCATCCGTTATCCCCCCATGCCCGAACCAGCCCAAATCGACTGGATTTGTTGTTCCGGTACCAGAATATACTGCAGTAGCTACGGCTTCGATGTTTTCTCCACTGGTCAGGCGTTCGTAGACTGCTTGGGCTTGCGCTTCATCGCTAACCAGGATGTGGCGTGCCCATACCTGTTCCTGTTCTCTGGGAGTATCGGCAGTAATTACATCAAACAATTTCTCACTTAAAAGTTGCATGCCAAAGACCCAACGGAAATCAGCTTCTGTAAGATCAGCAATGGGTTTAATATTTGTCATATAAGTCTTCAATTCATCCTTATATAACGATAAAGTATATTCAGTTGGCGTAGGGAATGGCGTACTTGTTTGTGCTGGAGAAGTTGGTGTGATGATAATCGTTGGTGTTGCTTCTGCTACTTCCTGAGTTGTGGTTATGACAGGTGTTGGTGTATTCGTAGCTGATGGCGCTGTTGTTGCTGTAGGAGGAATCAAGGCTATTTGGGTCGGATTCAAAGTTGAGGTTGGCACAGAGGGACTGGTTGGGGCAGTGGTAGGAGTGCCCTCCGGAAAATAACCAAAGTAATCTTGAAGTGCCTTGTTGATTTCTTCCTCAGAGACTGTGATACCACGAGTATCTGCTTCTTTTTGGATAATTTGATTCGCGATTAAGAATTCCAGTGAGTTCTCGCCAATATTCGTTGATTCAAGTTCATATTCGATTTGCCCTAAATACTGTTGAATATAGCTCATGCTGGATTGGTCATTACCAAAAAGCTGGGCTAATTGCTGGTATCGTTGATATTGCTGAATGTATTGTAGTCGTAAGTATCGAGCATAGGTCTGAAATTGCTTTGTCGTAATAACTTTGTTTGTAACTTTTGCGACAGGTTGATTGGGTTGGAGGATGTATTGTTGAACAATTCCATAACCGATCAGTCCTACAACCATGGCAATGACTACGATACTGGCTATCAAGATATAACGATTCTGCAATCGTTCTCGCTCTTGTCGAGCAAGATGTTTCTTCGTAACAAGCTGACTTTTCTGTCCTTTAGCCATAAATTGACCTCATGAAATTCTGGGTGTAGGCGAATGCTGATCACCCATTATTCTTTACATGCCTTTCATTATCGGAGAATTTCACCGGTGAAGGGTAGCAAAGCCAGATGACGGGCACGTTTGATTGCGCGTGCTAATTCTCGCTGGTGCTTTGCACATGCTCCGGATTGACGGCGAGGTCGTATCTTTCCACTTTCAGTGACATATCGACGCAAGGTGTCGGTCTGCTTATAATCGATTTTTGCACTTCTATCGGTGCAAAATTGGCAAACACGCGGTTGAGAATAAAAACGCCTTGCACCACCGCGTGCATCGGATGATAGTTCATTTGTATCCACGAGTACTCACTCCTTTGTTATTTTTCCTGCTTCAATACTACTTTGACTGCCATTCTGATATTAGAATGGGAATTCTTCCTCTTCATTCGTATTTGATTCGGTTGAAGTTTCGCCTGTTTCACGACGTTCACTAAGTATGATCATTTCATTTGCAACGATTTCCACCGAAGTGTGTTTGTTTCCTTCCTGATCATCCCAATGTCGTGTCTGTAATCGACCTTCAATATACACTTGTTGACCTTTGGTTAGATATTGCTTGCAAATCTCTGCAAGGCTACTCCAGGCAACGACATTGAACCATTCGGTTTCCTCGCGTTTCTCACCATCTGATGTGTTCCATGATCGACTGGTCGCTACGCTAAAAGTTGTCACGGGTTTTCCAGAAGGTGTGTATCGCATCTCAGGATCGCGTCCAAGATTGCCAATAATCATTACTTTATTTAGTCCACGACTCATTTTGGACTCCTTTGTGAATTTCAATCTACACTAATTAATAAGAACCGCATGATTGGTTCCAAAAAGCGTAAATTACGCTCCAAGGTTGCACCAAAAGCTGGTTCCATCTGGGTTTTAAATAGTACATATTGACCTTCTTTTTGCTTACGAATCATATATGCCATTTTACGTTTACCCCAAAGATCAACTTTGTCAACAGAACCACCAGCTTCAGTGATCCATCCTCTGACTTTTTCTACTACGTCATTAAGCGCAGTATCATCCAGATCAGGGTGTACAATAAAAACCAGTTCATATTCACGCATGGGAAATTCCTCCTTTCCTCGGGTTTGCTCCTGTATTTTGCCGAGCGACTCACCAGGGGCGGAAAGCAAGCCATCTAAATTTGATGGCTAGACACAGCCGCTAAATATAGCACAAAGTAAGACTTTTGCACAGAGTAAATTTATTTGACATATCTATGATTGACAACACTTGTGATAGCATTATAATGATAATTATTATCATGTGATAATTAGTTTCAATAACGAGGTGGTATGAATAACAATTTGAACAATATCTCCGATGCCTGGTTGTTTCAGTTAAAGACCCGTGGATATAAAATCACGGGACCCCGCTACTATGTAATCGAAATTCTTGCTCATTCTGATAAAGCATTAACTGCATCGGAAATATATGACCAGGCTCAATTGCAATATCCAACCATAGGTTTGGTTAGTATCTATAGAGCATTAGAAAAATTAGAGTTGTTGGGTTTAATCCAGAGAGTTCATCAAAAGGAGAAATGTCAAGCATATATTGCTGCTTCCCACGGGCATGAACACTTGTTGGTTTGTCATTCCTGCGGAAGGGTGATTTATTTTCATGGCGATGATTTAAATGAGCTTGTGAATGGGATAGAAAAAAAGACAGGTTATCTGGTGCAAGAACATTGGTTACAATTGATTGGTATTTGCCAGGAATGTCAACATAAGCATCTATAAAAGTATTATTTAGGTCGATGTCAATGCGGAATGCGAATATTTTCTTGAATTTAATCCGGATCACTCTAACCTTCCCAGTTTTAATCGCCATGGTTGCGGGACTGGCCGCCTGTCAGCAATCGTCACCAGTACCGGTAGGGAGTGAATTAAATGTCGTCGCCACAACCAGCCTGGTCGGAGATGTGGTCTCACAAGTGGGTGGCGATAAAATTTCCGTGGACGTGCTCTTACCTCTTGGAACGGATCCACACAGCTTTTCACCCACACCACAGGACGCAGCAGCTATCGCTGATGCGAAGATAATATTTGCGAATGGTGTCGGTTTGGAAGCTTTCCTGAAACCGCTCATGGACAATATTGGTGGTTCTTCTAAAGTGGTGGAAGTATCTGGTGGGATAAAATATCGAACCATGGTTGACGAAGGATCAAAAACCAATCAGCAAGTTGATGATCCACACACATGGATGGACCCGAATAATGTCATCATCTGGGTAGATAATATCGTTCGGGCTTTATCGGAGCAGGACCCAAATAACGCCCCATATTATCACGAAAATGGTCAGGCTTATCAAGCGAAATTGAGAGAATTGGATGCCTGGATCCATTCCGAATCCTCCGTGATCCCGGAGCAGGATCGGAAATTAGTCACTGACCATTTAGTATTTGGTTACTTTTCTACTGAATACGGCTTTTCTCAGGTAGGCACAATCATTCCAGGTTTTAGTTCGCTTGCAGAGCCCTCAGCAAAAGATATTGCTCAAATTGAAGATACCATACGATCCATGGGTGTTAAAGCCATATTTATCAATGTTGGCGGTAATGCCAATCTTGCCCAACGAATCTCAGAAGATACGGGAATCAAGCTGGTTCCACTATACATGCATTCATTATCCGATGTTGGGGGAGAGGCTGGTAATTACTTAGATTTTATGCGCTATGATGTCACTTCAATTATCAATGCGTTGAAGTGATGGAAGGGATATCATGAATATATTTAAGAGCTCTAATTATTTAGTACATCGCTTTCCTCAACACGAAGAAGATACACCAACCCTAAGAGTGTCCAACCTTGGATTTCAGATCGGAAACATAGTCGCCCTTGATGGAATTACTTTTGATGTCGATGCGAGCGAGCGTATGGCAGTTGTTGGTCCAAATGGCGCTGGGAAGAGTACCCTGTTCAAAATTATTGCCGGAGTACTCAAACCAACCCATGGATTGGTTCAAATTTACGGGCATGAGCCGAAAGGTCATATTTGCATTGCTTACGTACCGCAACGAAATCAGGTGGATTGGTCGTTTCCGGTAAATGTTTCTGACGTAGTAATGATGGGCAGGGTGGGTAAAATGGGCCCATTTCGGTGGCCATCGCATAAGGATTGGGAAATTGTCCACCATGCGTTGGACCTCGTTGATATGAAAGATTATGCCAGGCGTCAAATCAATGAGTTGTCTGGAGGTCAGCAGCAACGAATTTTCATTGCCCAATCCCTGGCACAAGAGGCGGAATTGATTATGATGGACGAACCCCTCACAGGCCTTGATCTCAATACTCAGCAGGATATCTTCCGCATATTGGATTTGCTACAAGAAAAGAAAGTCACTGTCATGATTGCAATGCACGATTTGAAATTGGCCTCTGAAAGGTTCAACAGGGTCTTGTTATTGAATAAGCACCTGATTGGTGTCGGTCTTCCGCAGGAGGTATTCGTTCCTGAAAACCTATCGGCTGCTTATGGAAATCACCTACGCATGATAACCACAAAAGATGGCGTGCTGGTATTTGAGGATACTTGTTGCGAGGAAGGGGATCATATCCATGCTTGATTGGCTAATACTTCCCTGGCACTACGCTTTTATGGTCCGGGCACTGGTTGGGGCGATTCTGGTGGGCACATTATGTGCCGTGGTTGGTACCTATGTGGTATTACGTGGCATGGCTTTTTTCGGAGATGCGCTTGCCCATGCGATCTTGCCAGGTGTTGCCATAGGTTATTTAGTGGGTGGTGGTGCGAGACAACCTTTATTTTGGTGGGCAATGCTTGCAGCCATCATCTCCGCTTTGGGAATTGGAGCCATCGGGAAGAATATAAAGCTTCGTGAAGACACCGCCATAGGCATCATTTTTGCTGGCATGTTTGCCTTGGGGATTGCGCTAATTTCAACGGTGGAAAATTACACCATCGATTTATCGCATTTCCTTTTTGGTGATGTATTGGGTATCAGCGCTTCTGATCTGGTCAGGATTGCCCTCTTTGGGGGTTTCATCATCCTGCTCGTGATCATTTTTTATAAAGAGTTTTTGGTGATTTCATTCGATCCAATCCTGGCAACTACGCTTCGCATGCCGGTCAAAGGTTTGGATTATTTATTGATGGTCCTGATCGCCATGACCATTGTTGTATCACTGCAAACAGTCGGTATTGCCCTAATGGTAGCCATGTTGATCACACCAGCAGCCACCGCATACCTGTTGACTCGCCGTTTGCCAATCATGATGATCACGGCGAGTGTGATCGCATCAATTTCTGGTGTGATTGGACTTTACTTATCTTACTATGTCAATATTGCTTCTGGTGCTGCTATAGTTTTATCGGCTACGATGATATTTCTCATTGTATTTATTTGGAAAAATCTACCGAAAACTTTCAAGAAACATAGCTTTACAATGGCCGAATAAGATGGCTCATGAATTATTTTCAGCCTGGATGACTTAATCCCGGCAGACTGATTCCAATAATTTCCGATAATATACATAATTCTCAAAGCAAACATCCTCACGCACTCTGCCATCTGCCAGAGGAATAAATCCGCCTTCTTGCAATAGCGCAGGGACAGCGTCTAACACCGCCTTCTGAATTTCCTGTTGACTTTGTCGTAAGCTATCCGAATCAATTCCTCCGATAAGACGCAATTCCCGCCCAAATTCCCTCCTGATATCACCATAGTTCATTGCTTGAGGGTTACTCTCACACGCCCACAGGCAATTAAATCCAGCGTTAACCACCGATGGCAGTAATACCCGCGTATTGGCATACGTACGATAGATGATCGTTGGAAACATTAAATTGTTTGATCGCTTCCAGGATAGGTTGATAACTGTTTAATACGAACGAAGAGTACATTTTAGGTGAAATCAGCGGGCCATGATTACCCCCGATAGGTTCGCTGAACAAGACAGCATCAACATCCACTTCTGCCAGTATCTTGGTTGCCATTCGAGTGGAAAATTCCGCATATACATTCATCCATTCATCGATCAAACCTGGATTATCCACCAAAAGTTGAATCGCATCGGTAAAGCGGCGCCAACCGTGTACACCCAAAGTTAAAAAGTATCCATTGTGGATGCGTAAGATCAATGGATAATCGCGGTTTTTCCATTCAAGGGTCTTGCTAACCCAATCGTCAGGGAATCGCTTTGGATCCTCGGCATTCAGGTGGCTGGCAAGCTTTTTCAACCCGGTAGAGGTTCTTGGCCAATACGATGGCGTGGGCAAGGGATCTAAATTCGGTTCAAACTCCTCCCGCTTGTCAAATGAAAACAAAGTCTCAAGTCTGCTTTTTTTACTCAGTCCCTGGGTGCGCCATAGTTGAAGCACATTATCTCTGACGCCATCTTCAAAAAGGGGAGGTCGATCTGGAACTTCATATTTCATTGTTCGATTAAACCGCTCTCTGCTATTCATTGATTTAACCTTGGTTTCATATTAACAAGTATACTTCCAATTGATTTGACATTACAGATTGTGCAGTGTAAAATCAACCCAGCATCCATGTGAAATAAATTACAAATCGTGTACAGGGAAATCAATGTTAGATGCCTTGGCAAAGCGACTCCGCGGAAAACGTACCGTCATCCTGGGGGTGGGAAATTTATTACAAGGGGATGATGCCATTGGTCCAAATTTGGTGGATCTCCTGCATGGAAGGGTTGATGCAACCCTGATCAACGCAGGTGAAGTACCAGAAAACTTCCTCAGCTCTATCAGGGCAGCTCAGCCTGAAGTGGTGCTGATCGTCGTTGCGATTGAGCTGGGTGCTGAGCCAGGTTGCATCGCCGTCTTGGATGCTGATCAGCTTCGTGCGATCGGAAATTTCACTCGCAATCCTGGATTGGCATTCCTGGCAGTGATAATTCAAGACGGAACCGGTGCCGAAGTTTTGCTGGTCGGCATTCAACCTGAAAGTACGACCTTTGCATCAAGGCTATCCAACCCTGTAGACCTGACCCTGCACTCACTTGAAGCGTTGCTTGTGGATGTATACTAACCGAATAAAACACCTCTCATTATTTCTATATTAGACCATCCACCCGATCTCAAGGTGGATTGTTACCGGTGTGCCACCCATAAAAATATGGTCCATGAATGCCTGTTCAACGGGTAACTCATGCTCGGGAGTGTAAATCTATGAAAAATTCTTCAGATACTTTTACCGATAACCTGTTGGGTCAAATGTCCCTGGAGGAGAAGATTGGACAGCTGAATCAGATCCATCCGTTTGAATGGTTTGATGCTGATATTGTTCGGCAAGGGAAAGTCGGTTCCATCATCAATGCCTCCGGTGCATTGACGGGTCAGGGCGCTTCAGCATCGGTTGGTGCTGAGCAGTCGAATTATCTTCAGCAGCTTGCGCTGGAAGCCCCTCTAAAGATCCCTGTGCTTTTTGGGCGGGACGTGATCCATGGCTACCGCACTGTCTTCCCCATTCCCCTGGCTCAAGCCGCCGCGTTCGACCCGGCACTGGCTGAGCAGGCAGCTGCAGTGGCTGCTAAGGAAGCCAGCGCCAGCGGGATTAAAGTGGACCTTCGCTCCGATGCTGGATATTGCCCGTGATCCACGTTGGGGTCGTGTCGCCGAAGGTAATGGTGAGGATCCTTACCTTGGTGCACAACTGGCTGTGAGCCTTGTGAAGGGCTTCCAGGGTGAGGATATGGCTCAGCCTGATAAGATAGTGGCTTGCGCCAAACATTATGTGGGCTATGGCTCCGCCGAAGGCGGGCGTGACTATGATAACGGTGAAATCTCTGAGCCAACCCTCCGGGATGTTTATCTCCCGCCCTTTGAAAGCGCGGTGCGCGCAGGCGTCGGCACCCTCATGTCAGCTTTCCTCGATTTAAATGGTATCCCTGCCACTGCCAACCGCCGCCTGCTCACCGATGTGCTCCGTGGCGAGTGGGGCTTCGATGGCTTTGTCGTTTCAGATTGGGATTCAGTTGCCGAGCTCGTCCACCATGGCATTGTTGAAGATCGAGCGCAAGCTGCCACCGTTTCCTTGCACGCCGGCGTGGATATGGACATGGTCAGCGGCGCTTATCTGGAATCCCTCGCCGCCAATGTCCGGGATGGCAGTGCCTCCCTCCCCGAGCTTGATGAAGCCGTGCGCCGCATTTTGCGCATCAAGCAGCGTGCTGGCCTATTTGACCACCCCTTCACCGACCCTGCACGCTTCTCGAGTGAGCTGCTCACAGATCGATCCCGCCAGCTCGCCCGTCAGTTTGCCCGTCAATCCATGGTCTTGCTGAAAAATGAAAACAAGATCTTACCTTTGAGCGGCTTCCGAAAGATCCTGGTGGCTGGAAGCTTTATCAATGCCAGGGCAGAGCTTTTTGGCACCTGGACGCCTGACGGTCGTCCCGAGGATGTTGTACCGCTAGATCAGGCACTAAAAGCAGTCGCCCCCAAAGATGTGGACCTGTGGTTTGCCGAAAATCACGAACAGGCCCTGAAGTTTGGATTGCAAGCTGATGTGATTGTTCTTCTGCTTGGTGAGCATCCCCGCCGTTCCGGTGAGAATGCCAATGTGAGTGACCTGTGCTTGCCTCCTGGCCAGGCTGAGTTCGTCGATCAAATGGTCACCCTTGGTAAACCCGTCGTCTTGGTGGTATTCGCCGGCCGGCCATTGCTGCTCACCCGCCAGTACTCCCAGCTGGATGCAATCTTGTATGCCTGGCATCCAGGGATAGAAGGGGGCGCAGCGCTCGGCGAAATCCTATTTGGCGTCCACTCCCCTTCAGGTCGCCTGCCCATCACATTCCCCCGCACCACTGGGCAGGTTCCTATCTATTACAACCACAAAAATTCAGGCCGTCCTGTGACGATTGACGGTCAGTTCGTGTCACGCTACATCGACCTGCCGAACTCGCCTCTATTTCCCTTTGGCTTTGGCCTGGGATATACCACTTTTGAATATTCCAGCCTGCAGCTGAGTCAACCGGTCTTGCGCCACCACCTCATGGTCACTGCTGACATCACCAACACCGGCGATCGGCCTGGTGCTGAATTGGTGCAGCTCTATGTGCGCGACCTGGTGGGTTCCCTCACCCGTCCGGTCCGTGAGCTTAAAGGCTTCCAGCGCCTCGAGCTCCAGCCCGGGGAAACCCGGCGTGTATCCTTCACCCTGGCTGAGGAAATGCTCGCCTTCACCCGCTTCGATGGCTCCAGGGGTGTTGAGCCAGGTCGTTATCAGGTGTGGGTTGCCCCCCACAGTGCTTCTGGGTTATGTGGAGAATTTCGTTTGTAATCTTCTGGCGATTTCATGGTTAGCTCAAGCTTATTTTTGCGAGCTTTCCGATCTGTCCTGAACGCATCTCGATCTCTATTTGAGCTGCCATTGCATAGCATAGCCTGAATTAGGATCAATAACCGGTTTCTAATAAAAAATGCTTGAAACAACCAGCCACAAATGATTTATAATTTGTCGATTAATAGACCTTTATCGTTTGCAATTTCATACTTGTTTTCATTTGAAAGGAGCCATCATGTCCGACGCAAGCCTTCCAAAATTATCCAAAGCCCCCATCCCAGTGCAGACCCATACTTTAAAGGTTGCAGAACGCCTCGCTAAAGGCAAAGCCCTGCGTGACGTCACCCCTCGCAAGAACCAAAAGGAATGGGCACCACCCTCTAACCGCCTCGACCCCGTCGGACTGTTGATCGAAAGCAGCAAAGGCCGCGTGGAGGAGCTTCTTCCCATCCGCTACGGCCGCATGATGGTCAGTCCCTTCACCTTCTATCGCGGAGCCGCCGCCATCATGGCCTCTGACCTTTCCCACACGCCTTCCACCGGTCTTACCCTGGTCGCCGATGGCGACTGCCACCTGTTGAACTTTGGTGGTTTCGCCACCGCTGAGCGCAACCTGGTATTTGACATTAACGACTTTGATGAAGTTTCGTTTGCTCCCTGGGAATGGGACCTCAAGCGCCTGGCAGCCAGCTTTCTGGTTGCCGGGCAATCCAACGGCTTCGACCAGGCTGACTGCAAGGAAGCCGCCTGGCTGGCTGCCCAGGCCTATCGCCAGCGCATGGCAGAATATACCGAAATGTCAACCCTGGATGTTTGGAACGATACCTTCGATCTCGAAGACGTCTTTGAGAGTATCGCCGATAAAGATCTTAAACGCTTTTATACCAAGAAACTAGCCAGCGCCACCGAGCAGAGCGCCCATGAAAAGGAGTTTGCCAAGCTCACCTTCACTGCCGGTGATACCCCCCGCATCGTTGACCAGCCACCCCTGATCTACCACTTTGGTGACCAGCGTGATAAAGAATACCTGACAGACTGCCAATTCTACGCTGCAAGGATTAAAGAAGAACCTTAGCCTGGGGGTGAGTTTATTGCTAAATCGGTTTTCCATCGTGGATGTCGCCTTCAAAGTGGTGGGGGTGGGCAGCGTGGGCACCGCCTGCGGCATCATGTTGTTGCTGTCTGGTAAGGGTGATCCATTGTTCCTGCAGTTCAAACAAGCCCGCCAATCCGTGTTGGAGCCATATTGCGGGGCTAACCCGTTTGAGCATGCCGGGCAGCGTGTGGTGGTAGGCCAGCGCGCCATGCAGTCTGCTGGTGATATGTTCCTGGGATGGACCACCGGTACAGGTAAGCTGAGGATTCAATTTTACGTTCGCCAGCTCTCAGACGCCAAGATTAAACCCGTCATTGAGATTATGAAACCGGTGAATCTTAAAAGTTATGCCGGCCTGTGTGGCAGGGTGCTTGCCCGTGCCCATGCCCGCTCGGGTGATGCAGCTGTGCTCACCGGTTACCTTGGGAAAAGCACTGCCTTTGAAGATGCCATCGCTGAATTCAGCCTTGCCTACGCTACTCAGAACGAGCGCGACCATGCAGAGCTGCTCAAAGCCATTCGCTCCGGGCGCCTTCAAGCCACCACCACCGAATAATCCAACTAATCTAAAAACTCCCGGAGCCGCCCTATGCGTTTATCCTTCCTGACCATTCCTATCCTGATCGTTCTGCTGCTTGCGCCGTTGGGGGTTGGCGTTGCGCAGGAACCTCCCCCTGTCCAGGAACTCACCGGCTCCCTCGCTTCCGGTCAGGTGGATGTCTTCCGCATGGATGGTCTCAAGAAGGGGCAGCACCTGTTCGCCTTCATGGAGAACACCTCCGGGAACTTAGACCCCGTCCTGTTCATCCTGCCTGCCAGTGTCGATCTAACTGCCACATTGCAAAGCTATAAAGACGCTGTGGCTGAGCTTACTCGCACCTCAGCTACCCCCCTGCTCGACCTTCCAGCTTTGCGCGACCAATATACGCACGCCTGGGATGACGACAGCGGTCCCGGCTACTCAGCCGCCCTCCAGTTCATCACACCCTCCTCGGGTGATTATTACCTGGTTGTAAGCTCCTCGCTCTCCGCTGCTGGTCGATCGACGGATGGCAGCTACCGCTTGTTGCTCGGCTTCGATGCTCCCCAGGTTCTGGATGGCACTGCCCAGCCCACGGGTGCCGTCATTGCCGTCCAAGACCAGTCTGCCCTGGCGACGGAGCTCGTTCAGCAGCTTAGTGGTACTCTGGATGCAAACAAGCCTTCCCTCCAGATTGCACTGCGCGATTTTGATCCCGGCGACACATTCTACGCCAGCCTGCAGGCTACCAGTGGGGATCTCAAGCCCATCCTGGTCTTGCGCGACTACGGCAACAAGCCTGTCCGTGTAGCCAACCTGAACGGGCAGGCAAGTAGTGGCAGCCTCCAGGAAGCCTTCCCGCAGGGAGGCGCCAATTACACCCTCGAGATCATTGCTGCCTCTATCAACGGGCAGTTGACCAGCGGTGATTTCGAGCTCCTGGTTGGGTTGAATGCCCCCGAAGTTTTGCAGGGGCAGGCTCAGCCCAACACCGGCAGCCTGCTCAAGCTCGCCATCCCAGTTGAGGTCGGTCTCAAGCTCCAGCAGATCATCAACATCGACCAACCCAACGAGATCATGAACGATGTGGGCACCCTCAAGCTGGAATGGACCGACCCTGCCCTTGCTTTCAACCCCGATGATTGCAGCTGCACCTCCCGCATCTACACCGAGAATAGCTACAACAAGTTCCTTGAAGACGTCAAGGGTCAATGGCCCGACTTCACCTTCTTCAACCAGCAGGGCAACCGCTGGTCTCAGAACCGTCTGATCGAGGTCGAATCCAATGGCCACGTAACCTACCTCGAGCGCTTCTCCACCAACTTCCAGATCGATTTTGATTGGACCGCCTTTCCCTTCGATACCCAGGATTTCTATATCAAGGTGGACATGCTCTACCCGGAGGAGCAATACGTCTTTGCCCCCATGGATGGATTCAGCGAAATCGACCCCAACAATGGCGAAGACGAGTTCGTGCTGACCGGTTTCGACACCCAGATCAGCAATGCGGTCTCCAGCACACAAGCGCCGATTTCACGCTTCACCTTCCACTTCTCCGCCCCTCGCCACCTGGATTATTATATTTTCCGCTTTTTTGTTCCTATCTTACTGATCATCTGTGTTTCTTATATCACTTTCTTCCTCAAGGATTACACCCGCCGCATCGAGATTGCCACCGGCAACCTGCTGCTCTTCATCGCTTTCAGCTTCAGCCTGGGAGATAACTATCCTCGCATGGGCTATCTCACCTTCATGGATGCCATCATGGCCATCACGTTTATCATCAATACCCTGGTCGTGGTGCTGAACGTATACTTTAAGTACCTGGAACAGAAAGACCAGCGCGAGAAAGCCGACCGTCTCGAAGCGCCTTTTAATTACATCTACCCGCTTGCCTACCTGATCTCCTTTAGCCTGGCTGCGGTGTTGTTTTTACGCTAGACGTAGCTTGGATGAGAATCTTAAAATATTCCTCAATTTGCTTAAACCCCTTGTAGATTAGAACAATTGTGCTATAATATAATCGTAAATACTCACCCCTAAACCTTTTAACCCGACCAGCCCAGATTATAGGAAATAGCCCAAAGGCTGATAGATAAAACGAATTATATGCCGATGTGTTCTTAGGGTTCAGGGGAGCCGTCCACGAATAATAAACACACGAATTCACGAATAAACAATGATACCAGCCAGTAGATACGTATTTTGTAGTTTAGTAAACTGCCGTGGCAAACATTATTGATGGCATATATATTGGACAGGATTGGTGAGTAATTACATATAATCAATCTTGGTACGGGAATATTACATATCCTCTCTTGCACTTTTTTTTTATAAAATCTTTCCATTCATGCCTATGTCTAGCAAAACATCTACTCTACATCGACGTCCTGGCGCACCTCTTGGCAATTCCAATGCATTTAAACATGGCTTCTATACCCGCCGCATTAAAAAGCGTGATCTTTCTGGAGTCGAAACAACCGACCTCAAAAGTCTGGTCGATGAGATCGCTCTTATTCAAGTCTTTACTCGTCGTTTAGTTAAATCCTGTGCTTCATCTACAGATTTCTATGAATTAAGTGCAATTCTACGTATTCTTTGTCTGGCTTCTTCTACTATTACCCGTATTCTTCGTGTCAATTATCTTCTCACTGGTAGTGAAAATAATTTTGCTGATGAGATTGAAACTGCAATACGTGAAGTTCGTGCAGAGTTATTTCCAAATCGCGATTCTTCTAACATTTCTGACAGGGAAAATGACCATCTTGATAAATCATTTTCCAATTCTTTTCCATTTGAAAAGAATAATTGAATGCAATTGTTTTTTTTGAAACAATTATTCACGGTGTTCTAATGATATCTCTGATAAATATTGTTTTCTGTCATTTAATAAAAGGGATTTGTCGTTGTAATAAAATAAAATCCTACGTCCCGGGAGGAATTCTTTCCCACAATCATCTGATCCGAAGGTATGGAATCCCTCCCCTCATTGTGGATGGGATGCTGGGTCACTCGATCAGACTGTGCACTGATGGTCATTTCATTCTGACGATGTAGGATCAAGCTGCCAATCATTGTCCAGAATTATCTTACCAATACCGATTGATATCAATCCGAATGTCTGATGGCTATATTCTTTCTCCATAGAATCCAGCCTCCAAATTTCCTGGAGACCGGTTTCAAATCACAAGTGATCTGCGTGGTTTAGCGAATAGCCCCACAATGGTGTTTATTTATTATTTAATTCACTCAGTTTCCCAAAATTTTTGTTAAGCCAGGAAATCACGTATAATAAATCTTCCATAATTACAATATTCCATTGAATATATAATTAATACTTACATATTTTAAAGAAGTGCGTTTACAGAAATACCAGATTATTGGAATTTACCAGCGATTGTCTGTCTTTTAGGATAAATCATGGCAGAAAATTCTACCTCCATCCGAAAATGGAGCCTTCTTTTCATCGGTCTGGCAGGATGGATGAGCATCATTTTCCTCCAAGCCTGTACGAATGGTGAGCAATCACCCTCGATGTCAGTGACCACTGCTCCTCGCACATTGCCATCCACTCCCGCTCCCACCACTCCTTCCAAACGACCAGGTTTGAATCCATCAAAAACTGCTTCACGAACGATTCTGTCCTCTCCCACCACCACGCCAAACATGACCCCGACCTACACTCCATTCCCAAGAGACCTTGAGCATTACTTTTTGAAATATGATCCAAATGCTATTCCTAACATTCCGCCCCTTTGGTCAATCTCCATGTGGAATATATGGGAAAACTTCATCCCCGCTACTCCGGTCGAAGCCATTCCCCAATTTGTTGCTTACCCTCCTCCTGCTGATCTCGCACCCAACGCCCAGGATTTATTCATCCAGGCTGGCTGTATAGAAGATCAGTACAACATATATTGTCCGCCAGAAAGCCAGTTATCTCTTTTCGACTGCTGGTGGATCTTTGCAGATACATCCTGGATCGCCTACCCAACGAATCAAGACCTCTCTTTGGTGGCTGAGTGCAGCACCGAGATCGATTACTGGGAAAAAGCTCCGGAAGATTTATATATCGCCGGTTGTGCTTTTCGATTCAAAGTGGGATATATCTTTAAGATCAAGCAAGAGTATGTCCTGGTCAACACGATCGAGCAGATGAAGGAACTATTTGTCCCCGTTGAAAGTGGCTCCGTAGCATTAAGTTATGCTCAAATGATGACCGGTCTTCATGCGTCCTTTGACCCCTCATTCGACCCGACCCTTCTCTATTTACAAGAATCCATCGAGGGAACACATATTACTGAAGTAGATGGAAGCTACATCATGAATTTATATCATACAAGAGGATGTGGCTGCGAACCAAATATGACTTCTGAGGTCATGATCCAGGTTGATCGAGATGGAACAATCACCTGGAATAATGCCATACCAGTTTATTTTACCACCGGGGTTAGTTGCGCTGATTGAGCTGTTGCTACTTGCCCTGATTTTATACCATATCTGGTTGATCGTTTAATTACCCCTGATTTAGGCACCCCCGGCGGTCCGCTATTCGCTTGGCTCGGCTAATGGCCTCTGTCCGCTGTGCTTGCCTCGGTCGCTTCGCTTCCCTTGGATTCGAACTCACACCTGTCTGATCTGAAAGTGTTTGACCCCTTCGATGATCATTATTGGGATGCAGGATCACTTACTTGCGATCCATGCATGCTGAGCTCCTGGAGGAGAGAGCGCTTATAAACCATTTAGAGTCGATCTCGCTTTTATGAATTCGATCAAAATGACGCCTGATCAGACCTTGGCTATATGGTTTATTTTCGATAAATTAGTTCACTCTCCCGATGGAGCATGCCTAAATGGGGTCTAAGTATGGCTTACTATACAACTGGTAAAATGGGAGTGTAATACTTTCTTTATTCGTAACTGTCCAGGCAGATGAACGAAACGAAAATAGTAAAATAACACAGGAATAAGGTGATGAACATTATTGATCGAGAGATGTTATGGCGCCAGTTTGGAGCAGCAATCGACATGTTTGGCAACGCTCTACGCGACTGCCCGGATGAACTGTGGGAAAAAAGGCTATGGGAGGATCAGCCAGACCAGTGGGTGGCTGCTGGTTTCTCGGCGTTCTGGTATTTATGTTACCATACTCTCTTTTGGCTGGACCTATACTTAACCGGGGCAGAAGAAGGCTTTGCACCACCAGTACCATTTGATCTGGTTGAGATGGAACCGAATGAAGTCCTGCCGCGGATCTACGCACGCGAAGAGCTACTCCGCTATCTGGAATACTGCCGCCTAAAGTGCCAGGAGACGATTGCCGATATGTCAGATGAAAATGCCTGCCGGTTGTGCCGGTTCGCCTGGGGAGTTGTGCCATTTGCAGAGCTTCAACTGTATAATATGCGCCACGTACAGGAACACGGCGCACATCTCAGCATGTTTCTTGGACAACAGGCGGGAAAATCTGCAAAATGGGTAACCAATACTCAATAAAAAACCCTTCGATAGAATGTAATCAGAGCAGTATCATTTATTTGGTGCTTTAATGAAAAAGATCGAGCTGATTGTGAGGGATCATAACATCAGCTGCCTCGTTCATGCGTATTCTTCGGCACCCTTCGATGATTGTGGCTGGGATGGTGGGTCACACCCTGGCGATCTTAAGATCTGCTAAGCTCACATAGCTCGCTTTGCTTTGCGCGCTTTGCTCGCTTCGCTATGTACGCTTCGATCACAATATTCCGGAACCCAGGATGAGCCGCTCGGCTTCGCCGTCACCTACCTTTAGGTGGTCCCTTGCTTCAGCAGCTCGCCTGTTGGATGAAATTTTCACTCCGATCCCGATCGATCTTAGAGACCTGAGAACTGAAAAGAGCTGAGCAGCAGCCAATCTATCTGAAATTTGTCGAAATACTCAAGAAACTAGCCACCTGGGTGATTTTCATTAGTGCCCTTAGTCTCCAGGATTGGAACCTGGAGACTAGCGGTTATAGGATCAATAACAGTTTATGTATAATTTCGATATCATAGCGATTTGCGTTAACCGTTGGTGGGTGGAACTAGAAACGCTATTTTGACTGAACCGTACTCGAATCCAAGAAACCAACCTGAAAACGTCCAGAGTCCCACCAGTCTGATGCACGCTGTGTTAGCCCGCTTTTGATTTGAAAGTTATGCTTATCAGTCGCATGTTAACAGTTGAGGTTATTTACTTGCGATTAAACATCTAGTTTTCTTTCACCCAGCCACTTCACTTTTTCAGGGTCACGATGGTCAAAGAAACTACTGGTTTTTGTGTCTAAAGTTGTAAAAACGGTCATGTCTTCCGTGCTTAATTCAAAATCAAACACACTGATATTTTCTACCATTCTCTCTTTGCGAACTGATTTTGAAAGAACAATAATTCCTCTCTGTAAAAGCCAGCGGAGAATCACTTGGGCAACGCTTTTTTTGTTTTTTGTGGCGATTGATAGCAATAATTCATTTTGAAAAATATTATTCCTTCCCTCTGCAAATGGAGCCCATGCTTCAATCTGAACGCTGTTATCTTGTAAAAACTTTTGCGTTTCAATTTGCTGATGGAAAGGGTTTACTTCAATCTGATTTATCGCAGGCGTTATTTCGTTATGAACCATCAAGTCCATGATTCGGTCAGTAGGAAAGTTGGAAACCCCGATTGCTCTGACCTTGCCTTGTTGATACAGTTCTTCCATTGCACGCCATTCACCATACACATCGCCGAATGGTTGATGGATCAGATACAGATCAATGTAATCTAATTGCAATCGCTTCAGAGAATTTTCAAAGGCTTTTATTGTGCCTTCATAGCCATTTCTTTGAATCCAAAGTTTTGTAGTGATAAATAGTTTTTCTCTTGCGACACCGCTTTGTTTGATTCCTCTGCCAACCGCCTCTTCATTTTGATAGGAAGCGGCAGTGTCAATATGGCTATATCCAGTTTGAATAGCGTCAACCAAACTACTTTCACATTCGCACGAATCAGTTATTTGAAAAACGCCGAAACCAAGAATTGGAATTTCAACGCCGTTGTTCAATTTTACAGTTTGCATAGATCTCTCCTTATCTTTCTGACGTTAATGGTGTCACTACGGGGTGAGTAGCCTGGTAAACGAGAGTGAGGCTAACATCCAGGTACCGCTTTGCTGAACGTACACTTCTGTAACCACGAAGGGATTGGTTACCTCATTGCCGTCAACGACAGCTACCAGACGAATTTTGTTTAAAAGGACAGCAGTTGTCATGCCGATAAACCGCACCGAAGCTTCCTGGATATCCACGTTCTTGTAGTGGATCCTTCCGCTTCTGATGACATCGAGTTCTTCCGCCTTGGACATGGTTCCGCCCATATGAACAAAGACAGCCTCTTCATGGAAGAGTGCGTCCAGGGAATCTAATTTGCGCTCTGACATCCACTGCCACTTCTCCTTAGAGAGATTGATCACTTCTTGTTCCATGTTTACATTTTGCATAACGGTCTTCTTATGTTTAGGCTTTGTCGCTGTATTTTATGCTTGCCACCAACACATACTTTTTGAGCAAGCGTATCCATGGAGAGACAGAATTTTTCACCGACCTCTGCAGTTATCATAGGTCACCTCCAACGAGATTCTAACACCTGGAGTCGACTCCAAGTCAAGGGTTTTGCATGCGTGTTTGAGAAGGAATCTGTACATGCGATTCCACCCTTGGAAATTCGAGCATTCTGACTTGATGAAATGGATAATGTTGATTTTATTGTTGGGTTTCGGGCGAGACTAATCCGTCCTCAACCCAACGTACACTCTGCGTTTATGCGAGAGGCTGAGAGAGGATATTTAGGTCGGATTGGTGCAGGCACACCGCGCATCATTCTTCCCTTTGTTGCAGGTTAAATGAGAATTTACACAGACCATGGAACTTATATAGATTATTTTACGTCATAATATCTGATTACCCAAGGGGGCTGGCAGCAGCCTCATGTATAATCTATCTAAAAATCTGATCGTTGAATATTTACAATACCAAAGGAGTTACTATGGTTTACAAACAAACAATACACATCCTCACACCGCTCTTGCTGATCTTCGCATTGTTCCTTTCCGGCTGTGCGCAGGCGATCCAACCGGTGACAACCAATGAAAATGTTCCCACCCCGGTCACAACCGACTCGGTGGATGCCGTTGACAACCCCGATATCTTTGCCGACCCGGAATTCTTTCTGCCCGCACTGCTCCAGGCGCTGACCGCGCACGATACCGGGAAGCTGCAGCAGTGGATGACCAATCCTTTCCTGGAGAGCACGTGGCGCTTCAACCAATCCGAGATATCACCCGATGAGGCCATATATTTCCTTTATGCTGACCAGCTGGGCACAGAAAACAAGCTGGAGCTGGTCAAGGATGCCGATCTCAAAACCCTGATGGGTGGCATCGATCCGCTCTCCATTCCTGGCAGCGAGTCGGGTGTCATGTATGCTTACCTGGTCAGCGGCTGGGGTAAGGACGGAAGAGATGAAGCCATCCTGTTCATCACCATGGAGCCTGCCGACAGCCTGAAATGGCACGGCTGGATGCAGATCAAGGGAGGCTTCAGCGGGGCACGCATCGGCGGCATACAGGCTTACACAGATGATGCTCTCGGCTTCAGCGTGTTCCTGCCCAAAGATTACGAGGTTTTACACCCAAATGACAGTGAAGTCATGTTCCTGGCACCGGGAGAGGGTCATCCAAGCGATGATCGCGCGGCAGCCTTCATCTACGTCGAGCCGGCAAACGGGCGCACTGCTGAGCAGGTTGCCACTGAGATCGCTGATGATAACAAGTCTGTGATGGGTCCCGGGTACACCGGAGGCGACATCACGGTGATGGAAATCGATGGTGAGGCAGCCTATTCCGTCGGCGGGCTGACCGGGCAGGATTTAAACCGCCGGCTGTACATGGTTCACAACGACCTGCTTTACTGGATGATGTTTGTGCCCGACACCACGCTGGCTCCTGCTTACCTGCAGATGGAAGACCTCGTACTGCGATGATCGTCAACACCTTCCACTTTACCCGGTAGTTTGCAGCCCGGTGAATTTCCTAAAAACATCTCGAGGTTGTCTAAAATACCCTGAAATCGTTTTCCAATGCTCTTGCTGTAATATGAACCATTTCAGCTGGTGCATGGCTTCCTCAGTTGGTTCATTTACGGCGGCATAACAGGAGGGGATGAACTCCCCTCCTGAATTTTTGCAATTACCTTTGACATTCTGCTTTTCTAAGGCTAAAATGAAGCCAGGAGGCAGAATGAGCGCCTGGCCGGGAAAATTTGTCATCGGATTGACCGGAAATATCGTCACGGGTAAGAGCGTCGTGCGGAAAATGCTGAAGCACCTGGGTGCCTACGGCATTGATGCAAACGCGCTGGGTCATCGCGCCATCGCCAAAGACGCTCCCGGGTACCAGAAGGTGCTGGACACCTAGGGGAGTAGGTGAAGGTTTCCCCAAAATCTACCCCGAGTAAGATTTACTGGGGTTGGTTATTTTTCACCAGGGATTCTTCTTGGAGAATAAATTGGCGCACAAATGGTGCACAATTAATCCAAAACCCCATCGCAATGATAAAAAATGACTCTTTATGGCGGTAAATCAACCTAAATCCCCCACATATAAGGCGCCCCCGGCCGGATTCGAACCGACAACCGTCTGATCCGAAGTCCTAGAACTGGTGGTCTACAGCTTGTTTATAGTGTTTTATCGTCCACAGAATCCTATTTATACGGCTAAAATTCTCCAGCATGTCTTTTGAATCCACTGCTTAACCACCCATCTGCATCACATCTGCATCGTTTTGAGATGAATGCTTAGAACCGTTATTACTAATTATCAACGAGGGAAGGCAGCCTACGGTCCTGTCCAAAGGGGGAAAAACTAAATGATCTACAGTCAAGTGATCGGGAGTTAATAGTCTATCGATTATGTCCACTCCTGTATGCCTACATCTCGACACACATCACCCCTCTGCATGATTGGCAGCCCATTCATGCATCGCCTCCAGTTCAACCTCAATCCCCTCCAGAATTTGGTTTGGATCAGGGATTAGGCTGGCATCCACGGCAACTCCAAGGGTGATTTCGCCAGCATAGCTTAAGATGCTGATGCCCAATCCCCAGCCTTTCGGTAGCGGGATCCAAAAGACGGGATGGCGGATTTTTCTTCCTGTTAAGGTGATTTGCCTCTGTGGACCGGGCACATTCGTTACTAACAGCGAAGCCTTCGGAGTAAGCACACCAACCATAGCAGTAGCCAATAGCTTCGATTTAAATAAGGCAGTGTTCAGCAAGTTGAAGATAATATCAGACTCCCCCGATTGTTTCAGATCATCCATGCGCATCTTTACGGTCTGGTAGCGATCGAGTGGATCTTGCTGACCGACGGGCAAAGGCATGAGCACCATCCCAACCTGGTTCCCCATGTTCTCAAAATCACCTTTATTGCGTAGATTGACTGGCACAACTGCTCGCATATCAAGGAAATCAATCTTTTCTCCATTCGCTTCAAGGTACCGCCGTAATCCACCCGCAACCGCCGCAAGCATCACATCATTGACGGTTCCTCCAAGTTCTCTGCCCAGCGACTTGACCTCTTGCAATGGAATAGGGGCCGACCAGGTACCGTTTTTTGCTATTCCACGTTTTCCACGCAAGGATGTCTGGGGGTCTGATTTTCCTATCATATATTTACTAAGCATCAGCGCATTTCCGGTCGCATCCATCAAGGTATCCTTGATGTAATCTGGGTTATCGATCATTTCCAGACCCTGTTTTAACGCCCATTCTGTGAGGCTCAAAACTTTACTAGTCAGTTTCAAGGGCGGCACGATCAATCTACCCATAAGCGAAGCTGCTTTACCACGAGTGTATACGGGTGGACCATCTTCAGGAGAACTGGTAGCCTGATCCCCCAGGGAAGTAAACACATTTACCAGTGATAAGCCATCCGCCAGAGTATGGTGAAATCGCGCGACCATGACGCTCCCCTCGCCGTAATTCTCCACCAGGTATAATCGCCACGGCGACTTGGTCATATCCATTGGCACAACCATCAAGTCGTTTACCAGGTCCTTCAAAGCACTCTCATCGCCGGGAGAGGGCAAGCCAATCTTCTGTACATGGGCATTAATGTTGAATGTGGGGTCGAATTCCCACTTGGGGGATTTGAGTATAAGGCCAGTGTTTACCACCCGTCGCTGAAAACGCTCAAACTTGAGTAAGCGCTCCTGGATTATCCTCTTTAATTCAATGAGTTCTATCGGCTGGTCGAAAAATAACAAACCAGTAACAACCATCAAGTTGGTGGGCGTTTCGATATGCAGTAAAAAGGCATCAAAATTCGAAAAAGGCTCTCTCATCTGCTGTTGTATCTTCAAGCTCAATTCCCAGGGTGATCGTTTGGATATGTTACCTACAAATGCATCGTATGAGGTTTCTCAATTATACTTAGGTTTCGTATAATCCCTGGAGATTTCATGATTACAATTAAGATCAAATTTACTCTCATTATTTTAGGGGATTAAACCGTTATATTGCATTCTTTGCGAGCTCAGGATGGAATTCGAGCAGAGATATCCTGATATTGGCATTCCCTTCTTCTGAGAGAAGAGAAAATAGCGGGATTGGCATAACAATATTAATGATTTTTTTAGCTCTATTTTTATGGAATCTTTGCGGTGATCATGGCTGGAGAGGTGAGATATTCATAGTATATTTATATGGATAACATTTTTCTCAATGTTTGATAAGGAGTAGAAGAAAATGAAGCCCAGTATACAAAGTAATTTCTTTCGCCTCTTATCGAAAGCCCTGGCTGCTTACCTGGCTTCAAAACCTAGGGTTGAGGAGTGGCGTAAGATATCTAACCCCTCTATGAAGCCGGCTGTGCCACATACTGTTCAACTACAACGGATAAAAATAGGGAATATTCCAGCAGAGTGGTTGATTCCGGCCCAGGCAGAGGATGCAGAAAAGACGATCCTTTATTTTCATGGAGGAGCTTGGTTGTTTGGTTGGTATAACACGCACCGAATGCTGGTTGGGCACATCGCTAAACACGCCAGGAAGCAAGCTCTAGCTGTCGATTACCGGCTGGCACCGGAATATCCTTACCCGGCTGCGTTAGAGGATTGCCTGGCTGCGTACCATTATCTCCTCAATCATGGCATCCGCCCCGATCAGGTGATAATGGCGGGCGATTCAGCTGGTGGTAATCTGGTCATCACATCCATGCTGGCGCTTCAGGCTGCCGGTGAGCCATTGCCAGCAGCAGGAGTGTGTATCAGTCCAGCCACCGATCTGACAGCTGACGGTGTATCTTATAATGTGAATGCGAATAAGGATGCGATTTTATCATCCGGGATGTATTCCAGGTTTGCCAATATCTTGCAGGATTCACTGATCGGCAGTCATGATCCACACGACCCATTGCTTTCCCCAATTTATGCAGATCTGCATGGATTACCTCCTTTTCTCGTGCAGGTTGGTGAGGATGAAATCTTGCTTAATAGTATCACTGCATTTGTAAATAAAGCGCGCCAGGAAGGCGTCCAGGTAACCTATGAAGTGTGGCCAGCGATGTGGCACGTTTGGCACATTTATACTCCTTATTTACCGGAAGCGCGGTACGCGGTTTATTCGGTGTCTAGGTATATTGATGAAAAATTATCCTAATCCTATCTATTACAGTCCTCAACAAAGAAGCCATCGGTCGGATTCGAACCCACAAGAACTTGATCCACAGTCATCTCTGAAGAGATTTTATGGCTGTCTGTTAAGTCCTAACGTATTTTTAGTCGTATTAAGTCCAAAAATTCGACTAAATTGGCGACGATTTAGTCCATTTTGTCCACGATTTCCATACTGTATCGGGATATTTGCACCGCAACTACACCGCAGTATGAAGCAAGGAAAGGCAACCCGAACAGATCTACACTTTCTTGCACTATTTTATTATGGGTAGTCTTGACTTTTACCTAAATTATTATATAGTTTAGGAAGTCAGAATTATTCAACGTGTTATTATTTTACAAAATCAGTGAGATAAGCTGTTCCAAAAGAGAGAGTATTTTATCTCAAAGATGGGCATAATAAACCATGAATTCGCAAACTTTTACTGAGATGGTAAAAAAAAGATTACGCAAATCTATATGAGGCAGTCTGATTTCGTACGCGTGTATAGTATTGCCACAGATACGATCAGTAATTATTGCAGAGATAAGATAATTAAAACTTATGTGGTTGCCTTATATAAAATTGCCCAAGCTACGATGGTGGGCGTTCTTACACTATCAGGATGCAGTTATCCGGTGACTCCGATAACACCCGGTATAACAACAGGGGAAGGAACTACCCCAACCGCAACTGAGGTTGTTCCGGAAATAACCGAGTTTTTTACACCCACAGTTACAGTAATCCCGGAGCCTACCGAGACCCCGACTCCAAATCCAACAGAAACAACGATAAACGAAGAGGTTGTTCGTGTCGAGGACTTAAATCCGATACTTTGGTGGTTTATCGCCCGCGACGAAAAAGGGGTTGCAACCTATAAAAGGGTAATCCAAGGCGAATATAGGATTATCCGTGACGAGAATGACAGAATAACAACTGTTTTTGATGCCAGCGGTAGGGAAATCGATGCTGTGCTCTTCGAGAAAGGTGGATATTATTTTGGCTGGCATGACGTAAAGTTTATGGGCTCTTACCCTAATAGTGTGGCTGTAGATGTTCCCGTAATGAATATGGGGGAAGTTGTAGAAAAAAATATGGTTATTGACGGCGTTAGTGTTGATGCTACGTGTGTAAAGATATTAATTGGGGTGGGCGAAGAGGAATTTTCCGAATATTATATAGCCGTAGCATTCACCATACATGATCCGGTAGCTGGTGACATTGTTCGAGATAGAATCGGTATACGGAGTTCTACTGGCACTTATGTAGGTTTTGGAGGAGAACAAGAAATGACAAGTGTTTTTACCCGTAGAGAAAACTTATATAAACAGTTCCTGGCAGGCTTTTACCTTATCATGGAACCTAGCCCTATCCTTCCCAGTCTTCCAGAAAGTGAAATTTTGAAGCTAGATACTTTAGCCCGTTTGCTAAACATATTCGGTTCTGAAAGATACAATCTCCTCAAACAGCAAGTATGGCCTTCGGAGGGAGAAATTTTTGGATTTTCGCCGGTCATCAGAACACACCTCGTTGGAACCCCGTAAAGTAGGGTCAAATTATTATTTACACCCTTAGTACTTGATTATTAGTTGGTATTTGTCTATTATAAAATAGTAATGGGTAAGTACAAGATTCTTGGATTATTTTTTTTGGTTGTGGTTGTCCTTGTAGGATACGAATCAATAATGTATTTGAAAAGCAGAAATCAGGCTTCGATCCCGGTGCCTCAAAAAAATCTTCAAGCAGCGTTTACAGACTTTCTGGGAAATCCCGTATACGGGGGCGCCACAAAACGTTCGAATGTGAATGAGGAAGCGGATCCTGTTGATTTTTTATATCGCAAGAGTAATACCGTCTGATCCTTACAAGATAGAGGATTAATGCTATTTTGACCCTGAGGTAACCGTAGATAGAAGGGGGTAAGAAATTATAGTCTATCAAATTGACAAAAGAGGGCAGAAAAGGATTCGAAAGAAAACCACCCTCCCCGGAAGGGAGAAAATGGAGCATTCCAGTATGTCTAACACCTATATATGGTGCTAATAAATACTAAAACCGCTGCATATGAGGGGTAATTCAGTCCAGGAAGTACTTTATTACCATACCGTCCAGTGTAATTGCACACAAACTGCACTCAAACTGCACACGGTATGAAGCAAGGAAAGGCGACCCGTTGCCCTGTCCAAATTGGGATTTGATGCAAATGATGTCCATGAAAAACATCGCCTTCACTTTTCTATTTCGTTCCCCTGATCAAGAAACCTGTCCTGGCTGTTTCACTCATCCATAGACTTTTTTTAGGTATTACTTTTAGGGTAATGAGATTTTTTTGTTCATTCTGAATGGGCAGAATATTTACGCTTTATACAGCTTTCTGGATATGATCAACACTGACCCACTGGATACCCGTGAATTCCTGCACTCAAATACCGAGTACCACACCAGGCTGGCGATAATCAAGATGATCACCAGCGAGCTGTTGAACTGGAGCAGGAAGTGTAACCTTGGGCATTTACCCTTCTGCGGGATCAGCACGTTAATGCCAAAGCGTTCCTGATTGTGCTAGATCTCAAAAACGTCCAATCCCTTTTGGAGGTCGGTATCCAGTAGATCGAGGACTTCATCTGAAGGCAGATGGTGCCAGTGATTACCAAGCAAGGTGTTCATGGTAGTATGCGGTGTAAAATGGGTAGTGCAGACTAATGTCTCGCGCTGAAATCGGGGAATTAACACGGGCGTTTGTTTTTTATAAGCCTCATAATCTGATTGGCCGCCCCATTTCTGATCAGCTTTTTTCTCCAGCAATGGAACACCACTGACGCGAGTCAGAAGTATGGTGACAAAAACCGGAGAAATCAGGGATACCCACTGCCAGCCTTGCAGGACCGGCAGGGCGATGATCATGACGCCAATCCACAGGAAGATTTCGCCGAAATAGTTAGGGTGGCGTGAACGAGACCACAGTCCGCTTTGGATGAACTTGCCTTTGTTGGCTGGGTCGGCATTGAAGCGGCTTTTTTGATAATCAGCTACTACTTCCATCACAAAGCCGAAAGCCCATACCAGGAATCCGACCAGCGCGAAAAGATCCAATTCTTTGCGGGTCGCGGTCGTGATGGCGATCAGCGCTGCGGATGCGGTAAACGTAACCCACAGGGCTTGGATCGTCCAGGCGTTCAGAAAACGAATCCAGGAAGGTTTGATCTCATCAAAACGATCATCCTTGCCCGCTTTGTGGATACGACGGACCAGGAAACTGCCCAAACGGATCGCCCAGATGATCACCAGCGCCCACAAAAGGATAGATCGGGCGTCAATCCCTTGGCTGAGCAGCAGAGCAAGGGTGACTAAAGAAATATACGTCAGGCTGCCGGTGAGATCGTAAAACCTTTCGGTTTGCTTCAAATAAGCCGGGATAAAAGCCAGCCACTGAATGAGAAAGGCCAAACCAACCAGCAGGGCAAAAACCGGGATCCCTGCAATTCGGCTGCCACCCTGGCTGCCTGCCCAGGCAACCAGAAGGCCGATCAAAACTAAAATTGGGAAAACGATGAGCGCATTACGATCGCTTGTTTTCATGGAATGATGCCTTTTCCTTTCAGCAATTTAAATCTGGATTGATGTACATAGGATTAAAAACAGCGTGTACTATACTGGGGCCAGGGTGCCGGTCCAGATCAGCCAGCACAGTACGGTCTTAGCTGATAGGCTCAGGATGATATAGACGCGTTCCCCAAACAGGTAATCCTTCCATCGGCCAACCTTTTTGTATTGTAAAACCATGTTGATGGCAAAAATATTAAAGAAGACAAACAATGTCGGGACAATAGTGTACACAAATGCTGGTGGCTTGGCATCCCCAGAATTGACCGCACCCACGAAGTAGATCATGATCACGATCCACGGCACGATCCCGGCGATACAGCCATAGATAAATGCTGTCCAGTCCGTTTTCTTGGTGTTCTGGTTGTGCAGCTCCATAATATTACCAAACAGGTTCATCGTGGCGTTCACGGCGAAGATCAGGATGATTGCGCCCAGATCCCAGATGCCGATCAGCATGCCGATTAAAACGATCATCAACGATGAACTGAGGGCGTATTCATAAAAACGAACCGGGTTCATTCCCTTCTTAAGATTTTTCACATAGCGTGGGTAGCCAATCGTAGCCAGGTAGACGTGCGCTACAGCTGAAATCAACAGGAAAAAAGCTACGGCTATCCCAAACGGTAACTCATATACAAGCTCGGGATTGGGCGCCAGTGAAAGGGTTTCGATATCAAAGTTCAGGAAATTGGTGTAGATGGGGTAAGTGGTGTCATTGCTGACTGCGATCATGAAGATGCCTTGAACCAGGTGCAGGATTCCCATGCCCAGGTTGAAACGTCTCAGTCCGGTAAACTTGCGATCCATTACGCTTATAGAACTGTCTGCGTCGTTAACATTGGTTGCCATTTTATTTTCTCCTTTTATGTAAATAGTTTGATCATTGATTATCGCATTAAATAAGCCGCTTGCCTGCCTTAAAACTGATATAACCTACCAAAACGCTCAAGACTGTTCCCCAAGCCATATCGATCAGGGTGATCAGTACAGGCCAGTTTTTCAAGGTTGCAAGATTGGTAAGGTCATAAGTAGCATATGTAACAAGCCCAAACAATGCCGCACGCAGAAGGGTTGCCTTAAGTGAGTTATCCTGCAGCCCAGGCAAAACTACAAATACCAAGATCCCCAGGACGAACAACAGGTAGAAAAGTACCGCGGCAATCCAGTTGGTGGTGGGAGTCAACAAGAAGCCAAGATAATTCCGGTAGAATGTGCGTGCTATAAGTCCAAGCCATACCATATCAATCGCTAAGAATGCGATCAGAGTGACAAAGAAAAGTTTGAGATAGTTTGTCACCATGTTTTACTCCATGGGAGATCAATCATATTTAGGATTCGAGCTGATAACCCGAGGTGCGATATGATCTATGAGCTTCATGAAGATCAATTCGGGAAGCGGGTAGGCTGCATCCGAAATTTTCTATTCTCTACGCGCATTTTTTTGTCTTTGAGTCCAAGGTTCGTCTATAACAGTTTTCATCCTACTCATTCCCTCGCTTTATGGGTGAGTTGGAAAAGTGCCTGGCGCAGAGTTACTTCCCCCTCACGGCTATACGGACCGCGATTACGGAAAAACTCATTCCCCTGGCGATCAACCACCAGAATATAAATGTGATCTTCATCGAGCATACCCAACGCGGTACGGAAATCTACCTTATCGAGATAAAGCGTGATCGTGCGTTCACGCGTTTTTGGGTTGGGGATGCCAGCCCGCATGCCCTCATTGATGAACATCTTGTAGAAAGAATTCCTGCTCTGTATGGTTGGCAACTCATAGTAAACCAGACCATCGATCTGTTCCTCCAATTCCTTGGCCAGAGCCATCCAGGAATCCACTTCCATCTGTTGCCACTGTTCGAAAGCGATGAAAACCAGATTGAATCTGCCTAGAAAATCCCGAGGCAAGGTCAACTTCTCTCTGAGCAAATTAGAACCGGTTACTGTTGGAAATGTCATTTCTAAACCATCCGAAGAATCTGTAGTTGAGATCTTATTTTAACTTGAGAAAAATACCATCCTAATCTTATTTTACACTGTCAAAATAAAAAAATGTGAAGAATGTAATTTAGGCAACCAGAACCAGGAAATAATCCATCAGCCTGGGATACAGTAAGGATAAATGGCGTTTATTACATTAGAATTTGATTAGAAACGATACAAATACTATACAATACACTGACATTATATAAATATTCTATATAATTACCATAATATGCATCCACTTTATCTGTATTACAAGGAAAAGCTAAAGATGAATAACAAGATACAAATCAATACAATAGAAAACCAATATCCCACTAATCAAAGAAAGGTAATAACAATGAATAATATTAGTAAGTTTTTGTTTATCGGATTGCTGTTACTAAGCGTCCTACTGTCAACTGTATCACCAGCTTTTTCTCAAAGCCTGCAAAGGCACGGAATTACTCCAATTAACAAAATTCAAAATGCCACGGTCAATGTGGCTCACTTCGCTCCCTTCGCCAACACACCGGTCGGCACCTCAGTGACCGTGCGGGTGGACGGCGAAGATGCCTGAACGCGTATGCACAGCTGCTGTTCCGTTGATTGTCGGGTAGCGAGGATCGCTCATGATCACACTGGCGAACGACCGTATCGGCAATATTGTCGATGATGCTGCCTACGATACTCCCACCTTTGAACTGACAAGCACGCCTATCCAAAGAGGATATATAGAGTCGACCATCGTCAAAGGTTTGGTGGAGAAGATGGGTCAATTTTAGGATCTGTGTATAATCTATAAAATAGCCGAATTAACTGGTCGCCACGGTTTCCCATGGCGACCTGAACTATAAATGCATTTTTCATGGAGAATAAGGAGATTTGATGGATACTTTGGAAGCAATCCTCACGCGCAGAAGCATTCGCGAGTACACATCACAAGCCTTGCCAGACGAGTTAGTCCATAAATTACTGGCAGCTGCAATGCAAGCACCCTCAGCCGGCAACCAGCAACCCTGGCATTTCGTACTTGTGACCGAGCGCAAGCAGTTGAACGCACTGGCTGGCGTGTTACCCTACGGTCAAAAATCTTCTAGCCGCCCCACTCGGTATTGCTGTATGCGCTGACCTGGAGCTGGAAAGGTACCCCGGCTATTGGGTACAGGACTGCTCTGCCGCTGCACAGAACCTGCTCCTGGCAGCACACGCCCAGGAGCTAGGAGCGGTATGGTTAGGCGTCTATCCTGTTGAAGAGCACGTGACAGGCTTAAAGAAGATTCTGGGGCTACCCGAACATGTCATACCGTTGTGCATCGTCTCGCTCGGTTACCCCAAGGCCAAGCCTGAGCCACCAGATAGTCGCTATGACAAGAGCAGGCTACACCACAATCAATGGTAGGACATGCCAGAAGGTTCGATTACCCCAATACCGTGAACAAGACCGGAAGCCATCCGGAAGGTGTCGTCTTGGTTTATCACACTGAACATGCCTGTCACCATCTCCAGGTCACAGCTGCTGTGCAACTGAGGGTTCACAATCAATTGGATTTTGAAGGAATTCAGAATGGGTCAAGTTAAGCAAAAAATTCTTGGGGCAAGTGGTTTGATTGTTTTCATTGCACTGTTGAGCGCATTCATTCCGCTTTCCACTGACCTATACTTACCCGCCCTACCTGGAATGAGTGCTTATTTTGGCACAAGCGCGGATCGGATTAACTTGACCCTGACCGCTTTCTTTATTTTCTATGCCCTGGGAACCCTGGTGTGGGGACCGCTCAGCGACCATTATGGACGCAAACCGGTTCTGATCGCAGGCATGGGGTTGTATGTCATCGCAAGTGCTTTTTGTACACTGATGTGGACTGTAGATGGCCTGGTCTTGTGTCGCATTTTCCAGGCTATTGGTGGCAGTGCCGCCGGAACAGTAGCCACCGCAATTGTGAAAGACGTCTACAGCGGAAAGAAGCGCGAATCAGTTCTGGCTATTGTGCAGTCCTTGGTTACAATTTCGCCCGCTGTTGCACCCGTGCTAGGTGCATTTTTGATGAAGATCATGTCTTGGCGGGGAATATTCTGGAGCCTGACAGGCATTGGCATTGTGGCTTTAGTGGGCAGCTTTTTATTTGAAGAAACCATTCTACAGCGTACATCTGGAATGCTAACTGAGAGCTTTGGACGCTTGGGGAGGGTATTGCAAAACCGGGGATTCACATATTTACTAGTTCTATTTTCACTTGGAACCATCTCAGTCATGGCATTCATTTCATCTTCCACCTATATTTATCAAGATAACTTTCACCTCAGTGCTCAGATGTACAGTTTTTATTTCTCACTCAACGCACTGGGGATGATTACCGGCCCGATGATTTACCTACGGCTGTCGCGACGTTTCCATGCTGAAAATATTGTTCGGGCTTGCTTTGCCACAATAGCAGGTAGCGGGCTGCTAGTATTCTTTCTTGGGAACCTGCAGCCATGGATCTTTGCTCTGTGCATCTTGCCTGCTTCAATCGCAGGAAGCTGCAACCGGCCGCCATCAACGAACATGATGTTGGAGCAGCAGAAAGGAGATACTGGCGCAGTCTCTTCCCTTATGGGTTGCACCGGCCTGCTTATGGGCAGTTTAGGGATACAATTGATATCCTTACCGTGGGGCAACACGATCGTCGCCTTGGGCATCATAATGTTCAGTATTCCTTTTATAAGCCTGCTTGCGTGGCCTTTTGTGCTCAAACAAATTATCCGTCTGCCTGGTCCAAACTCACCGAAACTGCAGAAATCAGATCTGACTGATTCCTAATACATACATTCTTTATCTCGCTTAACATAACAAAACCTTGGCTTTCCGTACTTTCTGAACTCGCAGTGTACCCTTCAAGATTTTTTTCCATTCTGTATGTAGGTATGTTAAACAAGAATTGCTCACCTGTGAAGGTATTCCAGTAGATCTGGCGGGACTCGAACCCGTGACTTCTTCTGTGCGATAGATGAGCAGGTAGGGGAAAAGGGGAAAAAAGTTGTCTATTACATCTATATTGTTCCTAAATCACCTTATTGTTCTAGCATATCTGTTCCCTAATTGTTTCCGAATTGTCCCGCAGTCTGAAGCAAGGAAAGGCAAGCTGTGGCTCTGCCCTGAAAGGGAAATATTATATTTAAATTGAATACAGTATTCATACCAACCCCATTGGCTGTGCTTGAGCAATAGCTTGCGTTCGGCTGATTACCCCAATCTTTCAATAGATATTTTCTAAATGGATTTTCCCTGTACAGCCTAAAACGGAAAACCTGGCAGTGACATGGTTAGATTCAATGCCCGTGATGCGTGTCTTAAAGGTCATATTGTTACCAAAATAATCAGAGTGTATCGAATATTAGTTACCAGGCGATAATTACGAGAAGTAGCTCGTCTCACAATGCATCAATATTAAGCAAACTGCAAACGTAATCCTCAGTGAGCAGATTTCATTTATCGTTCTTACCGAGGTGAGTGAATTGCAGGATTTTCAACACCCGTGATTACAGGTTGTTGATTTCCTTGACCCTGCAGCAAGCTACGAAATGGTTTGGCAGTACTTCTTCAAGGTGCTGCGGTTCGTGACATGGCTTGCACTCATATTTACATCTTTTAGCAAAACGGCAATGGGGTTTGGGATGGATCGGAGAAGTAATTTCACCTTCAAGGATGATGCGTTCTGTCCTGTGGTGAATATCGATGGTGGGCACCGCAGAGATAAGCGCCTGGGTATAGGGATGTAGTGGGTCCTTGAACAGTGCCTTGGAGGGGCTTGTCTCGACGAGTTGACCCAAGTACATCACACAAATGTCATCCGAAATATGGCGAACAACCGAGAGATCGTGCGTCACAAACATGTATGTTAGTCCGAGTTGATCTTGAAGATCCTGAAGTAAATTCAAAACCTGTGCCTGGATGGAAACGTCCAAAGCCGAGACTGGTTCATCACACACAATGAATTTTGGGCTGAGGGCCAGTGCTCGACCAATACCGACACGCTGCCTTCTGCCACCGTCCAATTCGTGGGGGTAGGATAGCCTGAGGCGCTCGTCAATGCCAACCATCGCCATCAAACGCTCTGCCTCTTCTTCCCTCTCTTTCCTGGTAAAGCGGCCAGAGATGGTTAGAGGTTCCATTATCGTCTGTTCGACGGTCATTCTGGGATTCAGCGAAGAATACGGATCCTGGAAGATAATCTTCATATCTTCACGCAGTTTCCGCAACTTTCGTGAATTCACCTCTGTTACATCTTCACCTTCAAAATAGATCTTCCCACCGGTGCTGTCCAACAAATGGATGATGACGCGTCCCAGTGTGGACTTTCCGCAGCCGGATTCACCTACGATACCCATCGTTTTACCCTGTTCAATCGAGAAGGACACATCGTCGACTGCATGGAGCATACCCCCAGGTGTCTCAAAATATTTCTTCAGGTTTTTTACTTCAACTAATACTGCCATTTAATCCCTCCTCATTGTTGACTTTTATGCAGCGGCAGAAATGTCCTGGTTTAATTTCTCTTAAACAGATTTTTTCATTTCTGCATTCCTCTGTTGCATAAGGGCAGCGGGGATTAAAGTGGCAGCCTATGGGTAGATTACAGGGATCAGGCGGTAAGCCTGTGATCGGATTGAGTCTTTCTGTATCATCATTTAATTTGGGAACCGCTCCAAACAATCCCAGAGTATACGGGTGTGTCGGATGGTCAAAAATCGCTTCTTTGCTGCCTTGTTCAATGATCTCACCTGCATAGATTACAGCAACATCATCGCACACTTCCGCCACCACACCGAGGTTGTGCGTGATCATGATCATGGAGGTATTAAAATCCTTCTTCAGCTTGTTGATCATCTCAAGCACCTGAGCCTGGATCGTCACGTCCAAAGCCGTCGTTGGTTCATCGGCAAGCAAGAGCTCTGGGCTGCATGCCAGGGCGATGGCAATCACCACGCGCTGTTTCATGCCTCCGGAAAACTGGTGAGGGTACTCGTCAAACCGTTCGCCGGGGATACCAACCATTTCCAGCATCTTGATAGCCCGCTCGTTTGCTTCCCGCCAGGTGATGTCATTATGCATCTTGATGACCTCGGAGATCTGCTCGCCCACCTTCATGATCGGATTCAGTGCCGTCATCGGATCCTGGAAGATCATGGATACCTTTCGACCACGGATTTTGCGCATTTCTTTTTCGCTAATTTTAAGTAGGTCTTCATCATCCAGGTAAATTTCCCCGCTTCTGATTTTTGCGGGAGGATCGGGAAGGATGCGCAAGATCGCCTTTGCGGTCGAAGTCTTACCCGCGCCAGTCTCACCGACCAGCCCGAATGTCCTTCCACGTTGTAAGTCAAAGGAGACCCCATTGACTGCATGAATAACTTCACCTTCTCTGGTGTATTCGATAACCAGGTTCCTTACCGAAAGAAAAGCACCATTTTCTTGTTTCATGATGTCGCTCATCCCTATTTCCTGAGCTTCGGATCCAATGCGTCGCGCAAGCCGTCACCAAATAAATTAAGCGCTAAAACAGTGAGCATGATGAAGATTCCCGGGAAGATGACCATCCACGGACAACTCCGGATCAGGTTTCGTCCCCCCGCGATCATCGAACCCCATTCGGGGATGGGAGGTTGCACACCGAGGCCAATAAAGCTAAGCATGGCGGCTCCCATGATGATGTTACCGATCATCATGGTTGCTGAAACCAATACCGGAGAAAAGCTATTTGGAAGGACATGCCGGAGGATGATCCGGGGTGTGCTGGCATTGACAGATGTGGCTGCCTCCAAATACTCCTGGCTGCGTATGCCAAGGATCGCAGCACGCGTCAGGCGGCAGGCCATAGGAATACAGCCGATGCTTAATGCAAGCATGCTGTTAAAAAACCCGGGGCCTAACACCACAGAGACGGTAATTGCGAGCAGGATACCAGGGATCGACTGAACGATATCGATAAAGCGCATGATGGAATCGTCCACCAGGCTTCCAAAATAACCAGCAAGAGCCCCAAAAAACATACCAATCGATGTACCCACAAGTACCGCAAGGATTCCAATACTCAGGGAGAATCGACTCCCATAAATCACACGGCTAAAGACATCACGTCCTAGCTCATCGGTGCCAAACAGGTGCTCCCAGGATGGAGCTGAACGGGTTTGCATTAAATCTTGTTTATCGTATGGGTATGGTGCGATCAGCGGAGCAAAAATCGCGATAAACGCTAGGAAAACAGCCACGATAAAACCGATGACAGCTAATGGATTCTTGGACAATCTCCGGGCAACAACAGATAATTCGCTTTGCCGCTTGATTTTTTCAGCTTTTCCTTGTGCGGTTGCAGTTTTAAGCATAGTGTTTTCTCCTCTTCTTGCCTGCAAACCGCGCCTTAATTCTAGGATCAACGATTGCATACACGATATCTACCATGAGCATGATCAAGGCGAAAGCTATCGCCAGAAATATCACCGAGCTCTGAACAATGGCGTAATCCCGGTTGCCGATTCCACTCACCAGGTACCAACCAACGCCGGGGATAGCAAAAATCATTTCAATGACCACCGTGCCAGCCAGCATCATGCCCATGCCGTTTCCGATGACGGTAATAACAGGTAGCAAGGCATTCGGAAGAGCGTGCTTGATAAGGATACGCGACTCAGACATACCCTTTGCACGTGCGGTAACGATGTAATCAGAACGGATGACCTCCAGCATGCTAGAGCGTGTTTGGCGGGCTTGGGTCGCCACCCCAACAAAGCATAGTGCCAGTACGGGCATGATATAGTACTGGAGTCCACCGATGCCATAAGGAGGCAACCAGCGCAGCCTTACCGAGAAAAAGAGCACCAACATGAGAGCTATCCAGAAATTAGGCATCGATATGCCGAAAAGTGCAGCAAACATGGCGGAGCGATCAACCCATGTGTCCTGTTTTACTGCTGCAATGATCCCCAATGGGATGCCAATAAATATTTGCAACAAGATACAAAAGAATGCGATGGTGAGTGTGCGTGGTAAACGGTGCATCAGCTCCGAAGTGACAGGGGTGTGATAAACCCAGGATTGCCCAAAATCGAAGTGAAGGAAAATCGCGCCTACAAATTTACCCAAACGCACCAGATAGGGATCGTTCAATCCCAGTTGATCCCTTACAGTTGCGATCTGTGCGGGGGTAGCTTCGCTTCCGAGCATCATGGCTACGGGATCACCCGGAATAAAATACATCATGGTGAAGACCAGGATGGTTACCCCCAGGACTACTGGGATCATCTGGAGCAGCCTTCGCAAAATATACCTACTCATTGGTGTAGACCTCGGTTATCAAAATGTTGCTGGCTCATTTATCATGCGGCACTGCCATCCCGTACAAAAATTTGTATGTTCAAGCAGTGCCGCAAACAACTCTACAAGGTATTACGTATAGTAAGCAATTCTAGCTTGTTATCTCTTGAAGTCGGCAGTGTATTCGCAAGCACCCGGTACAACAAAGCCCCTCTCATCTAAGTATACATTGGTGATGCCTGAGACACTTACGATGTTATTAACATAGGAGAACAGTCCGTAAGAATACACCGTTTCCTTTATATATTGCCATGCAGCATCAACATTCTCGGGGGTGAAAGTCTCTTTAGCGGCAGCAGTATCCATTAGCTGCTGTAGCGTATCATCCTTGAACCAGTTTGATGTCGTCCCATTATACCTATTTTGATCGAACAATAACTGCCAGGGACTGAAGATGTAATCACCTCCTGCTGCTGCATCAAGGAGGAGGTCCCACTTGGTGGGGTCGGTTTTCGTGGTATTAAACACAGGCGGCTCAACTTGACTGATATTGACCGTTATCCCGATTGGTTCTAAAGCGGCCTGGATGACCTGGGCTACCAGCCCTGTGCGCGGATCGTTTTGGCCCAACAATGTTACTTCCATCCCTGGTGTAGCACCAGAGGCAGCAAACAATTCCTGAGCTTTGGCCAAATCGTAACCATAGTAATCTTCGGTGTCCCATTGTGTGAGATAGCCTTCGAAATTGCTGTTACCAATGGCATGAGCTGGATTACATGCACCCGGAGAAACTGCGTTGCAGAGTGTGGTGGTATCGAGAGCATAAGCTACAGCTTGCCGCAGTTCGAGGCTGGTGAAGGGATTCCCTTCAGAACCGTTGAATGACAAAACGTTCGTCAGGTTATCCTGGTTTTTGGTTACATTATAGGCTGGATCACCGTCAAATAGTGAAATATCGCTGCCAGGAATAGATGTGGATACATCGGCAGAACCGGTTTGCAAGGCAATCGTATGTTGGGCTGGTTCAGTAATGATCTGGAAAACAGCCTTCTGGACATTGGCACTGGCAACTACAGGGCTCATTGAAGGATCAGTCTGCCAGTAATCGGCGCGTCTTTCAAAAGTGAGGCTCGAACCGGGAACATACTCTGTTAATACGTATGCGGCAGTGGTAACCGGCTTGGTCGCAAACTGGTCAGCGCTGGCTTCATACGACTTCTGGCTGACGATGGGGCATTCGGTGGCTATCTTTTCAAATTCACCTGCCCCTGCTGTCTCCTTGACCACAAATTCCACGGTATAGTCTCCAGTGGCTGTAACCGATGCGACATCTCCTAATGGGCGATAAGCATTTGCTGCGATGGCAGCATTATACGCCCAGGCTACGTCTGCAGCAGTGATCGGGTTGCCGGCACTATCGGTAACGTTTTCGAAGAGCGTAACCACAAAAGTTTTATCACCTGTCTGCTCAAAACTTTTGGCGACATAGGGGGTCAATTCCTCTCCTGCGACAAAAAACAGGTACTCATACATGGTAGTGAGGACACTGATGCGTCCCATACTCATACCGACGAATGGCCCCAAGTTGGAAGGATCAGCACCAATCGCTACGATAACTTCGGATGGGAGATCTGGTGCAGGTTCTTCTGCGACTGCAACCGGTTCTTCCGTGGCTGCTACCGGGGCTTCCGTGGCGACAGCAGGTGCTTCCGTGGCCACAACCGGGGCTTCCGTGGCGACAGCAGGTGCTTCCGTGGCTTTTGGTGCGCAACCCGCCAGCATTGCAATGATCATGATCATTGAAATGGCGAACATTACACTTTTCTTCATTTTCATTCTCCTTTAGTTTTCATATTTTTCTTACCTTATTGGCATTTAATACCCAGGATCGAACAATGAATTCCTTTTTTATTTTTTCAATAACATTCTCCTCCCACGTTTAACTTTAGATATCTTTATGGCTGCTGATTTCAGGGTTTCTGACAGCGAACTCGTTTCGCACATTCTTGTTGTAGACATAGCGTAGATCATAGCCAACGAATGTATCTTTATAGATTGAAGCGCGTTTGTACTCGATCTGATATATGACCAGGTCCTCTGGAGGTGGACTATCGGGTCCATTTCTTTTCATTTCAAACTGCGTACCTTGGTTTCCAGACATGATCCAGCGATCATGCTCCAGCAGAATATCTAGTAAAGATGCATCATCCAATCCTTCCCCATGTCCAGAGCAGATGAAATCGAATTCTTTTCGGAACTTCAACAGTTTATCCATGTTTTGTGCATGCTTTTCGACTGTAGGCTGCGGTTCGTTCTGCTGCCAATAGAGCATGACACCCTTTGCCACTTCATCGCCGGTGAACATAATGCGTTCCTTCCTATCCAGAAACGCAATGCTGCTTGGAGCATGAGCTGGGATCTCAATCACCTCGAGTTTTCGGATGCCCAAATCGATCGTATCGCCATCCCCTACAATTGTGACCATATAATTGGTGGGATACTTCGTTGGATCCTTGCTCGGATATGGAACCTTCGCAATTTCAAGTGCTTTTGCACTCATATAAGCCCGCTCAAACCAACCATTGCCACCTGTGTGATCGAAGTGACCATGAGTATTAGCTGCCTGTGTAACGGGCTTTTCAGTTAGCGTTTGTGCATACCTCTGGATATTTTCTATAGCGAATCCCGTGTCGATCACCACACCACACTCGTCCCCCACAACCAAATAGGAAGTACAGCCATCACCCTGTATAAGCCAGGTATTTGTGCATAGCAGTTTGGATCGAAAAATTGTGTCAGACACTATAAGGCACCTCCATTGAATTTGCGGCCTATGTACTTATTTATTACCTACCTAGATACCTCACCGTGCCAAAAATAATGAGAAAAAAAATATACCCATCCATTCATCAATCGTAATTTCATTATAGGGTGTGGGATTTTCACAAGCAATTCGACTTTCCTCTCGATTTATTCCAAATTGGAATTTATTGACCAAATGAATAACCACCTGACAGATCAACGGTCCACAACCAGCGCTCAGATAGATTGCGTGCCTGCCTTCGATATAACGCTGGCACAACTTGGTGAGTCCTGCCAGATCCTGGGCGTGGTGCCCGCTTTAGCAGAACTCTGCCGCAGAAAACCACTTATGATTCTTATCCCGAACGATTCTCCCCGGTTTCAACAAATATCTTCTGATTACCAATGAAACAGCCTCGGGGCAAAATCATACAGGCTTTTACGCCAGGTTTGCCATTCGTGGGATGTGCCGGGAAATTCCACAAAAACAGATTTGATACCGACCTTGGTAAGAGTGGCTAGGTCTGCTTTGGCTGCAAAATAAATACCTTCCTCCGCGGTACCTGCCCCCCACCAGAACAGATGCATTTTTTTGTTGAAGGTAGCTGGATCGTTAAAGACACCTCCAAAAGACTTGTCGATATTAAATTCATCTGCAGACATGGGTCGCCGGCTAAAGACGCCGAGGGCGGAAAACGTGTCCAGGTTAGTGAGTCCGATATACAATGTTTGCACACTGCCCATGGACAGTCCTGCCATAGCGCGGTGTTCACGGTCCGGGATGGTGCGGAAAGTGGCATCAACCATTGGGATCAATTCTTTGATTGTCACTTCGCCTATCTCCGGTGGGGGCGGCGTGGAAGGAATATGGATGGGCTGGTCGGGCGTCGGCGCTTGGCCCCAGTCCATGACAACAATCATCGGTTTGGCTTTGCCTTCTGCAATCAGATTATCGAGTATAAAATTGGCACGCCCTTGTTCAACCCAACCGGTCTCATCCTCCCCACCACCATGCCGCAGGATGAATACTGGGTAACGCTGTTCGGGTTTATGATCATAATCCGGCGGAGTATAAATAAAGGCTCGCCGCCATGCATTGGTTACCTTCGAATAGTACCATTGCATACGCACCTGGCCCTGAGGCACATCCTTGACATCATAGAAATCGACCCCTGGTTCCGGCACTTCCACGGCACAGGTTTGCATTTTTGAGCTACCATAGGTCCTGGTAGGGGTGTCGTTAACGCGAACGCCATCAACCACCAGCCAATAACCATGTAATCCGGGAACGGCTGGTGGCGTCGTTACGGTCCAGAGACCATCCTTGTCTTTAATCATGTCATAGGCAGCTTTCCCCAGGCCATTGTAGCCATTGTTTTCAGGTTGGCCATTAATGGGTTCGATCTGCAATTTATGCGCATCGGGGGCTTTCACCCGAAATGTAACCCGCCCATCTGGATGTACAAGCGGCGGATACTTCACGTCCCGCATGTGGGCTTGCACATTGGAGATTGCGGGTTTTAATTCATCTTGGGTGATCATGGGTACTCTCCTTTGTCACCTGCTTCATGCATGCGTGATAGGTAGGCTTATAAACAGGCGACTAGTGATTTAAAATCATCGCATCAATGTGCTATTTGAATCATCTCGTCATACCAATCATCCTGGTATTTAAGGAAAACATGCTTTAAATTAAGATCGATTCTTTCAAACATGAAATTCATTGCTCTTGCATAGACTTTGTTATTAACCTCAATAACATCGAGTGCCAGCACATTGCAGGCATGAGAGATAGCATTCACAAAATCTCTACGCTTGAACACTACTCTTTCTCTAGTTTGTTCGATGATTCTGAAGTCATCCTCTTTGGGGTGGAAGTATTTGAGATACAGATCAAGACCTTGCTCAATCTCTGTTCCGGGGGTTCCCAATTCATCCTTCACCTGCTCCAGCCATTTGAGCCTCTTATCAGCAACCGTATCACTCATGATTTCATAGGCCGTGTCCATCCCATATCGTTTCCCCACAGCCAGAACCAGTCGATACATGTCAACTTCATAGTCATGCATTACCGTCCGGACATCCTGCACAACCGTTTCACTATATGTGTTGGCGCGATTTTCGATATCCCGCAGAACTTCATCCCTGCCATGGACCTTTTGCGTTTGCCAATGTATAGTTTCCATCGTAATTTTCCCTTTTTGCACCAACACATCCCCTACGATCTCGATATGATTCCCGTGTGAATAAACCTAGATCACGCTATGTGAAAAGAACCCGGTCAGTCCAGCGTCCGCGACGCGCTTCTTGCATTTGTCAAGATTGTCTGGGAAGATGCCGATATCTTTCAATCTCTTCAGATAATGTCCGGCATGCGCGCTCACGAACGTGGTAGGACCGCCGTCGGAATTCTTGAGGAATTCCTGCGAGAAGGCAATGATATCTCCACTAGCCGTGCTGCGGGGTAACTCGATCAGTTCTTTGCCCGTGGCACTCCTGACCGCATTAAAGCCCGCCAGGACGCCGGTGTTGATGCAGGGTTGAACATCCACTAAATTGGCCTTGCTGCCGGCGGCAAAGTAGTTTTCGGTCGGTGGAACCAACATGGTGTTGTCGGTAAATACCAGGTCGTGGCCTAATGACCACAGATTTTGTCCGCCAACAGGTGCTGCCACCACCACGTTCTCAAATCCGGGGATTTCACGCAGCTCTTCAAGCTTTATTGGGCTCGGTCCAGCGCCACCGGCGAAGATGCCGCGGTCCAACAGGCGGAAGCGCCCGGTATCCGGTGAGACTCTCCAGCTCGTTTCGGCATCCGCCGGATGACCTTCCCCATCGTTTCCATCCTGTCCCCGGGTAGCCCAGCTCCACTCCGGGTCAGACTCCCAATCGATAACACCCCTGAATGGAACGAATATCTGGTGGCTAAAGTTCAATTGGTCCTGCAACTCCTTCGACAAGGAAGCTTTATATAAATAGATCCCATTGTACTTCACGCCTGGAGTGCCGTCTTTCTGGCGCATGCTCCAGGTCTTTGCACCGATTTTTTCGGTGAGGTTCACCCGGTCACCAAAGGTGCGGCACTGCATCCATGGGCACATCACACACCCACCCACATTCTTGACGCAGTCTTTCTGCCCACCAGCTGAACCCGTGGTATCGATAAATGCATCTGCCTCAAGCCATTCACCTTTATGGATTTTGACCTTTGTCACGCGATTGCCTTCTTTAGCCACATCCACTACGCGGCTTCTCCAGCGGATCTCAACATCCATCTTTTTCAGCAACCTCCGCGAGGCAGGTTCTGCCGTCAGCACGTTATATACCCAGGAATGCTTGGTCATTTCCTCCGAGCCCGGCAAGCTGTGCCAGGGGTAATGGGAGTTGCGATAGTTTTCCGTGTTGGGTAAGGTAACCTCGTCGAGCATTTCGTTGACTTCTGGAGCACCCATCTCCACGATCTCCAAGTGGAGCGGATACCTGCCGCCTACATCCATGCTTCCAGCGATGCGGCCGATCCCAAGAAGTTGATCCTGTCTTTCCAACAGGGTTACTTCAGCACCTGCCTTACGTGCGCCTACCGCAGCAGCAATTCCAGCGCTTCCACCACCGATTACGATAACTCTTGTCATTGCCTAATCCTCCTGAACTATTCAATTAATAGTCAACTTAAGTATGCTTTATGACATTGTATATATTCTGTTATTGACAAGCAATTCAAATACAGGTATGATTTATTCTAGATTGGAATAAATTTGGATCTAGGTCATACCAATGGAGATCAACTACCTAAGAGAATTTGTTGTTCTCGCCCAAACGGGCAACTTCATGGAAGCGGCAGACCAGCTGTATTTATCACAATCCACGCTTTCGAAACATATCAAAAGCATCGAGAAGGAGCTGGGCGTTCCCCTTTTTGACAGGACGACCCGCAAGGTCAGTATCAGCAGTTATGGGCAGCTATTATTACCCTTTGCTAAGGAAATTGTAGAAATTCAAGGCAAATACACTGCCGTTTTAACCACCAGCCAAAAGACAGCTCGAGATACCGTGACTGTGGGCTCAATCGCAGGTATACCCCAGTATAAAATCACCGATGTATTGGTCAGCTTCAAGACGAGCCGACCGCAAGCGACCCTTAATGTAATTCAAGGCAGTACAAGAGATCTTAAAGAAATGCTCCGGCATGGAAAATGTGAGGTGGCCTTCATCCGCGATATTGAAGATGAAGAAAACGAATTCATAAAAATCCCTTACGTAACCGATACGATCGTTGCTGTACTACCCATAGATCACCCTTTAGCCAAACAAAAGACAATACCCTTACGGATGTTATCGGATGAGAATTTCTTGCTGGAGATCCCAGACACCTTACCATACATCCTCAGTGTCAAAGCATGTGAGCAAAGCGGGTTTAAACCTAAAGTAGCACTTACCAACATCGATCGCGAGTATCTTATCGACATGGTCAGCAAGGGTATGGGGGTATCGCTGATCTTGAAACAGTTATTAGTCTATTTCTCCAATCCGAAAATTACATTGGTGGATATTACACCCAGTGTCAGCACGCAGATCGACCTGTGTTACCTGAAGGGGGTAAGGTTATCGGAGGCGGCGAATCACTTTGTGGAATGCGCCGAAACGCAAAAGAGTTCGTTTTTTAAGGATGAATGAGATGGAAGTCCGTCAGCACATTTATACGATTTGAAGAGAAAAATTAGTTAAGGGGAAAAGAGATAGAATTTGATGAGAAATTGTGGTGATAAGCCGACAAGCCTGGCTGATTAGCAGGCATTTGGGGAAAATTCCTTTTTTTTTGTGGACCTGGAGGGATTTCGAACCTTCGACCTCTACTGTATAAATTCCAGGTTTCTTCGTTTAGTTTTAATAATCAGTCTCCAATGCCTCAAGTCGGTGTATAAATAGGTCTATGCAGGCCTTTTTACGTCATAATATCCAATGCGAACACATTTAACAACTTAGGTGTAAAAAAACCTATTTCGTTCATACCCAGAACGGACACAAATCGGGCGTAGTTCACCCATTGTCCGAATTTAGTATATATGTTCTATTTTTACTGATTTTATGATATGATTTCACCACCGGATAAAAAATCGCTCCGCAGTGTGTGACCACTCGGAGCGGTGACCTAGCAGGATGCAGCTGCCTGGTAAGAGCGATTATAACATGCGCTCCAGGCGGGAATGTAAAAGGAGCGAGAAGCATGATCGTGTATGATGATCGTCTTAAAATGGATATTGAGGGATTCAAAGCTCTTCTCCGTTCGAGGAATGAAAGGTTGGGTATTACCGAAAATTATCATGGACGGATCGAATTTGATGCAGATACCAAAATATATATCATTTGCTCTGTATATATGCCTGATGGTGTTTTGGGCGGTTGGATTGCTGCAGAAAAAATATCATCTAACACCTATCATGTGCAAGTTTATTATCTTACAGATATGTGGGCTGATTGTTCTCAGTACTTGCGCCAGTTGGCTTGGTTTATCATTGAAGCATATAAAGGTAGGTCAATCGCTGACAAATATTCAGAGAATATATATTATGTAAAGGTCCACGATGTTGTTCAGATTTTACCGTTTGATGATTTATCTCTTAAGTATTTTGAATCAAGAACAAATCATAAACCATACACTGCATATAAGGATGCGGTTAAATTCCTGGTTGGGAATGTTGACAATACGGAGAAAAGCAATTCAATCAGGACGAGTAATGAAGTTATCTCAACAAACCGCAGTATTGGATCAGATTCACCTATAAAGGGGATCTTTAGACGAGATGGTGAATGTTGGCATATAGAATATGGTGAAAAAAATAAGGAGGTGAAGGATAGTAAAGGAATGCACTATATCCATGTTCTTTTAAGTAACCCTAATAAGGCAATAATTTCAACCGAATTATATCGATTAGGAAACAAGTTATTTCCCGAGGGAAAAATAAATCTAGGGGATGCTGATAATTATTTATCAATAACAGAAGATGACGACATATATCCAGTATTAGATCTTAAATATAAGAAAGATCTTCTTGATGCTAAAGAAAAGCTAGAATTGGAAATTATGGTATTACATGACGCAGGTGGAGATCCATCTGATATTAGGGAAAAAGAAGAATCCTTGGATATTATCAGTAAAGAATTATCTAATTCAACAAGAAACGGTAAGAGTAAAAACCTAAATAAATCTCCACTTGATAAAGCACGACAGACAATATCGGCTAGCATTGACCGCTCCTATAAAAATATGAGAAATAAGCCCGACGAGATGATTAGTCTTGTAGGATACTTACAAAGCACTATTAAACGGGGAAAAGTATTTATTTATAAGGATGATGCACCTATAAAATGGGAGTTGTAGAAATATAATAAATCAGTAACCTTGTGACGTCACAATCGTCGCTTAGCGACGGGTAAAAATCACGGCTATATATATAGACGTGATTTTGTTTTTTGGAGGGACTGAGTTGAATAAACTATACATAACTCTTGACGGACAAGAATTTGAGGCTTTGTTAAAATCTGCATTGATCGATTTACGGGAGCCGAAAGAAGAAGCTAGATTTCTTTTAAGATCGGAATTACAGCGCCGAGGGCTGATCAATAATTATTCTGAAGTAGATAACCCGGAAAAAATCAAAGTCGAGGATGGATCAAGTGTTAAATCCTCTCGATGATCCCAGTCGTCATCTTAAACCTGGCGAAGTTGCACTCATACTTCGTGTTAGCCGAACGCAAATTTACAGGCTATTGCGAACCGAGCTGCCGGCGATTCGTTTTGGCGGTTCCACCGTTAGCGCCCTCAGCGGGGATCTCTGGAAGTATATCGATGATCATAAGATTTGAATGGTCAGGATGAGGACCAGCATGAATAAAAAAGCCCCCGATCTTGTGTGGGTTGGGGGCAGGAGGAGTACCAGCCGGGTAATCCTCAATATCTGGTGCGATTTAATTCTAAAACTCCCCGGCGGAAAGGCAAGGGCGATTGTTCAAAAATTAAAAAGGTCAATATCAGATATCAAACAAAATCAAAATTTCAAGGAGATTAAAATGAACCAAGATTTTCAAATACCCAAAAAGACATTTTTTTTGATTCCAGCCGGTACATACCGGGCCACAATCACCAGCCTGGAAAAAACGAGCGGCACCTTTGGTGATCAAATTAAACTCGTTTTCCATCTACAGACCGACGGTATTGAAGGTTTGGAATACACGGTGGGAAGTGTTGACCTGCTCGCCTGGTGCTCTGCAAATTACAGCGAAAAATCAAAACTCTATAAATGGTCACGGGCTGCACTGGCTGGAGAATTCGACCCCGCTGCAGATTTTCTAGCCTCCAGGTTGATTAATAAAAGAGTTTTAGTTAATGTGGAAAAATATACGAAGGACGGTGGTGATTTTAACCGGATCAAGGATGTAATCGAAGCACCCCACAATAAAGTTAAACCGACTGCAGCTGTACCCACAGCGATACCCTCACCCACGCTGCCTCTACCCCCTGAACCGCCGGATAATGATATTCCCTGGTGATTGATCGGAGGGGTGCATCATGGTGCATCCCTCCCAGTTGAATAATGTTCATGGACAATAACAAGTTTTCAAAACTTCGGTTCTATGCTAACAAAGGTTGGCCGATCTTCCCAGTTACCTGGTTGATCAATGGGGGATCATGCAGCTGTAGGGACAAAGAATGCAAGCATCCTGGAAAACATCCATTCATCCCGGGTGGGTACAAAATTGCCACAACAGACCATGACAAGATCCATGCATGGCATACAAAATATCCGCAAGCCAACTGGGCAATGGCAACTGGCAGCACCAACCAAGGTGGTGCAGGCATTTTTGTGGTTGATATTGATCCCAGGCATGGCGGTGATATTACCTGGGATATGCTTCGAAATGAGCATCCGGAACCCATCGAGACTGTGACGGTTACAACTGGTAATAATGGCTCCCACCTATACTTTCAATATCTCCCCAATGGATGCGTCATCAAATGTGGAACGGACGTCCTGGGGGCCGGCATTGATATTAAATCCAATGGGGGGCTGATCATTATTCCCCCATCCGTGACAAATCAACCTTATATTTTTGAGCTCAATCCAAGTGAGACACCTGTAGCACCCGCCCCTGATTGGATAGTGCAGCTGGTGCAGGACCCACCCAATGAAGAAAGAACCGATCACCAGGCACCCCGAGAAGAGGAAACAGAAGAAGGGGCGTTCCTGCTTGAAGATGCCCATCGGGCACTGAATGCCCTCAAGAAAGAACGGGCAGACAATTACCAGCAATGGCTGGAGGTTGGTATGAGCCTGTTTAGCCTGGGACAAGCGGGGTTGATCGCCTGGGATACATGGTCAAAACAGTCTGACAAATATGAACCCGGTGCACGCGCTCAAAAATGGGTTACATTCAGCCCGGCGCTTGGCGATGCAAATAAAATTGGTTTTGGAAGTTTGCTGCGCTGGGCAGAAGAGGATGGCGCTGCACCGTTTATTCGCCCAGCCCCCAAAAAACCCAAACCCAGCCACTACATGAAAGCATTAGTAGCTCAGGGGTATACGTTCGCCGTAAACGACATGAACGATATGATCTACGTGAACGGCACCCGTATGAGTGACCTGCACATGGCCAAGATCATGACCGGCCTGCGTGAATACGAATACAAGGGTAAAGATGTAGCCCTGGACGTCATGGCGTCTATGGGGATGGAGCACATGTTTCACCCGATCAGGGATTACCTCAATTCCTTGGTTTGGGAAGGATCCAGAGAAGAGCACTGGGAGACTATTGACTGGATCAGGCGCCAGATTTATGTCCGGCGTGGTGTATTCAACCCAGCTGGTGGAGGGTTCGTCTTTCAGCCTCCGAAAACTAAGTTGGGAAAGCGGACGGTCCAGCTGGGCCAGGGAATAACCGATCATCTGAGAGCTCAGCTAAAGCTTGTCGATTTAACACAAAAACTAGCCAGGGATAAATGGCAGGAGAATGACCTGGTTTTTCCGTCTGATGTTGGCACACCAATCGGAGGCGACCGTATCACCCATGAGTTTCCAGTTCTGGCAAGGATGGCAGGTCTGCCAGTGATCAGACTACATGACTGCCGACATACGGCAGCCTCGATCATGCTCAGTCATGGAATCCCTCCGATTATAGTCGCTGGGATGCTGGGTCACTCCTTGGCGATCTTAATGACCACTTATGCTCACTATATCCCAGGGACGCAGGATGAGCCGCTCGGCTTCGCCTCCCTTGCTTCAGCAGCTCGTGTGATGGATGATATTCTCACTCCGATCCCGATCGATCTTAAGCGAATGGGCTGATCGAATTGCACACGGATTTTGGTGAATTACAGAGATGATTGGTCTGCAGATTAATCTAGAAACCGGTCGATTAGTTTACCAGAGATGACTTGGGTAACTGCATTTATGCGAGAGGCCAAAGTGATTATTGAACAAGGGCGGAAGGAGTATAATCAGATTCAACTACACAGTGTATTAGGCTATCATCCATCGGCACCCGAGGCGGTTCTCATACCCTCGCTGCCATCGCCGATAGATGTCGAATTACAAACTACCACATAAAAAGTGGACCAACAAATGGACAGATCACTTTTTTCATGAAGTCATTACTGCGAACCGTGTGATCGGCTTGTATATCTTCGGATGGAGTTTCGTATGGCACAATCGTATTCTTCACAGCCAGACCGGGTGATCCCTGAGCCAGTGTCCGTTCCCGAGGTAGCCGCGCGGCGGGTGGTCAACTGGCCGCACGTCTGGGCTTACATCGGGTTGTCGTTTGGGCTGGCCTGGCTGGTCGACCTGGTGCTGTATCTGAACGGCGGCCTGACCCATCCGTCGGCTACGCTGATGCTGCAGTTCCAGATGCTGATGCCGGCCTTCGCAGCCCTGCTGCTGGGCATGTTCTTCTTTAAAGAGAGCCCGATCTACTACAAGACCAACCGCACCACCTCGCGCTGGTTCATCTATTATTATTTCTTGATGACCTTTGCCTACCTGGTCGCAGCGGTCGTTGGGTTGATCCAGCCGGCGCTGTCCATGACGCTCAGCGGTTCGCTGCTGATCTTCAGCGTGATCGGGCTGGTGCTGCTGCTGGTGCTGCGCTGGCGCGGCGGGCCGCAGTCCTTCGCCGGGGCAGGCATGGCCTTCGGCAAAATCCGCATCTGGCTGCTGTATGGGCTGGCCATGGTGCTTGTTCTATGGCCTGGAGACGCTGCTGAACTATGTCTTTAAGTTCGGCACGCTGGCTGATATCACCAAGATGTACCCGCCCGGGACGACTGCCGCCATCCCACCGATGGCCCTGCTCGCCTCGGCCTTTCTCAACGCGGTCATCATTGGCCCGTTCCTGGGGCTGATCATCACCTTTGGCGAGGAATACGGCTGGCGCGGTTACCTGCAGAGCGAGCTGGTCCACCTGGGGCGCATCCGCGGGGTGGGGCTGCTGGGCATCATCTGGGGCGTCTGGCACTGGCCGATCATCTGGATGGGCTATAACTACCCCGGCCAGCCGGTGCTCGGCCCGCTGCTGATGACGGCTTACACGGTGGTGCTGTCGTACTTCCTGGCTTACGCCGTGTTTAAATCGAAGGGCGTGTGGACGGCGGCTTACCTGCACGCGCTCAACAACCAGGCCATGTCCTTTTTCATGGTCGCGGTGGTGACGCCGGTCAGCATGGTCATGTCCTTTGGCATCGGCATCCCCGCGCTGGTTCTGTGCGCGCTGGTCATCCTGCTGCTCCTGCGCGACCCGATCTGGAAGGAAACGGATTAGATACATCTTGTTAAAACATGATACACCTGTTTTAACCGAGCTAGGAATGGGAGTGGGAAGTGGGATCAGAAAAAGGCCAGCGCGAAGCGCAAACGATAAAGGGTGAGATTGGTGTGGACAGGCGCGGTGTGCGGGTGGATTCCAGAGGTGGATCGGTAGTTGTTGCTAGAAGCTGCGGAATCGGGCGTAAACCTGAATCGACTGGCAAGCGATAAACAGAGAAGGGTTGGTTCGTAGATAGTTGGGGAATAGTGAATCGAAGGCCAGCTTGGCGGTGAGTAGGTTTTATGATTGCCGGCATACAGCTGGCAGTATCATGCGTAGTCTGCGGATCCCTCCGATCATCGTGGCTGGGATGCTGGGTCACTCCCTGGCGATCTTAATGACCACTTATGCTCACTATATTCCAGGAACTCAGGATGAGGCAGCTCGCCTGATGGATGAAATTCTCACTCCGATACCGATCGATCTTAAGGATCTTGGTTGAGCAGCTGCATTAATATTCCATATGACCGGTGTAGAAGGCTTTAGCAAGTTTCCATTAATTATTACCAATTGACTAGTTGGCATCTTCCTATATAATAAATATAGTTATGTGTGTTTTCTATGTGGGTTAGTTAAATCGTTTTAACTCTACTGCTTCATGGGTAAATCGGTCAATACATACTAATAACCGGTTCAATAGAATTCCAATGCCTACGACCATGCCGGGTACACCAGTTATAGACGAGGGAGAAATATGGTTATTAAAAGACACACAAACGCAAGGATTTTGTTATTAGCTTGTTTAGTCATAATCATGATGGCCTGTGCAGGCTGCCAACCCAAGTCCTCTTTTCCATATGGTACGTATACATCGGAGGACGGGATCTATCAATTGGTATTGAACGAGGATGTTAGTTTTGAGTTCTCATACTCAAAGTCCGGAAGGATTATCTCAGTCGGAACTTTTTCAGTACAGGACGATGAGCTTACCTGGGAAACAGATAGTTACTGCGATAAGATAAAACCCCGTCAGGCAACTTACACATGGACCTTTACGGATAACATATTGGTGTTCAAGGTAGTAGGTGCGGATATCTGCTCCAGTAGACACGGGGTGCTTGTAAATAATTCGTACTATCTAAATCCATAAGGGATTTTGAGCCTGAATGGCGTTTCCAACGCTTCCACAATTATGGGATTAGTGAGCTGGGATTTCCGAGAAATCTTAATAACTACTTATGCTCAGTTAGCTCCCCTTGTTCGCTATGCAAGCAATATTCCTGGGACTCAGAATGAGCCCCGCGCCTTCGCTGTCACCTGCCGTGGTCTTCGGCGATTCCTTGCTTCAGCAGCACGTCTGACGGATGATACTCTCACTCCGATCCCGATCTATCTCATCGTTCAAGAAAAATAATATTTTACAGAAATACAAATTGGTTCATGAGAAGAGAGGTCTCCAAGGTTTTTGGGGACCTTTTTTTTCCACGGTCCATTTCAAGATTTAATTAATGGCGCTAAAATGGCGCTAAAATATTTGATCATTAATCCGAATATGGCTATATGTGGGGGTATATCGAGTATTTACCCCCATATATAGGCGCCCCCGGCGGGATTCGAACCCACAACCGTCTGATCCGAAGTCAGATGCTCTGTCCATTGAGCTACGGGGGCGTTTTCGTATTATACACTGAGTTGTCAGTCGATAACAAAATGTGAGTTAGTACACACTCAATTCCAGGCATGCTAAAATTATGTTGGAGGTGTGTTATGCAAATTGAGCTAACTGAAAAAGGGAAATTATTAGATTCACACGGGCAGCTGGTCCAGGTGGGTTGGTCTCGCCAGCCTTTATTGGATTGCAACCTTGAACAGGCTCGATTTTATGATCTCCGGTATTTTCAGCGTTTTCGGATAAAAAGGTGGGATTATTATGCCATCTTCACACCACGCCTCTTTTTTTCAGCTACCATTGCCGATCTGGGTTATGCCGGTAATATTTTTGTCTATATTCTTGATTATGCCAGTAATGAGCTCCACGAAGAGGGCTTGGTCATCCCTTTCAGCCGAGGGTTACAGCTCCCACGCAATAGCCATCAAGGGACAAGTATTTTCCAGGATAAGCATGCCAGTCTGCGTTTTGAGATTTCACCCGAGGGAAGGCGCATCCAGGTAGCATGGCCTGGCTTTCATCATGGGAGGGGGATTTCCGCCGATATCCTTCTCCACCAAACACCTGATCATGAATCTATGACCATCGTTATCCCGATCAAACAACGCCGCTTCTATTACAATCGTAAAATGAATTGTCTCCCTGCTGAGGGAAGTCTGCAATATGGGAACCTGCAAGAGAATCTGTCACCAGAAAGCTGCCTTGGGTCCTTGGATTGGGGTCGGGGGGTTTGGGAATATAACAGTTTCTGGAATTGGGCCAGTGCTTCGGGGTTTCTACCGGATGGGCAAACTGTTGGTCTTAACCTTGGGTGTGGCTTTGGAGACCTCACTGCAGCAACTGAAAACTGCCTGGTTCAAAACGGAAAAGTTCACAAGCTCGCTCAGGTGAGTTTTACATACAAATCGCCTGATTTCATGCACCCTTGGAAATTTACAGATTCTGAGGGTCGCCTGGATCTGGAATTCGTCCCGTTCAAGGAACGAATGGCGAAAACGAACCTTGGGATCATCTATAGCGAGGTACACCAGATGTTTGGCAGGTATTCAGGTACGCTATCGACAGACGACAATCGAATAATCGAAATTAATAATCTGATCGGTTTTGCAGAACAACACCAGGCACGTTGGTGACACGAACTGAGTTTGGAGAAATAGAGCCATGGGTTTGATGGATGGAAAATTGTGTATGGTAACGGGAGCAACCGCTGGGATCGGTTATTGTACCGCCCTTGAGATTGCCAGGATGGGTGCCTCGGTGATCATTATTGGGCGAAATAAGACCAAATGCACACTGGCAGTGAATCACATCAGGCAGGAAAGCGGGAGTGATTTGGTGGATTATTTGGAGGCTGATCTCACTTCGCAAGCTCGCATCCGCACACTGGCAGACAAATTTTATGAACTGCATGACCATTTGGATGTATTGGTCAACAATGCAGGTGGATTTTTCTTTCAGCGAAAAAAGAGTGTGGATGGTATTGAAATGACCTTTGCCCTCAATCATTTGGCTTACTTTTTGTTGACACACTTGTTGACCGATGCTCTCAAAGCGAGCCCCACTGCTAGAGTGATCAATGTGTCATCAGGAAGTCATCTCCACCAGCACCTGGATTTTAACGACCTGCAATTAAGCAGATTTTATAATCCAATTATTGCATATGGACGCTCGAAATTGGCGAACATTCTGTTCACTTATGAATTGTCTCGCCGTCTGAAGGATACGCATGTTACAGCCAATGCCCTTACTCCTGGAATGGTTGCAACGGATATGTGGAATATGGGTGTTAAATGGATGTCTTCCCTGATGGATCCGGTGATGAAGCGCCTCGCCCAGTCACCCTTGGAAGGCGCGCAAACCAGCATTTATCTGGCAACCTCTCCAGATGTTGAGGGTGTGACCGGTAAGTATTTTGCCAAACAACATCCAGTCAATTCTGATCCGAACACATATGATCTGGTGACTGCCAAACAACTCTGGGAAAAAAGCCTGGAGCTTGTTTGCATACCCGCCAGAAATGTTCAGATGAGTTGAAAAAGGTCACGGAATGGGGATATTATAGTAATTGTAGATTGCGCGTGAAAGATCTTTTACCAGTTCGTTAGCCGGATCAAAGACGATTTGGACAGGGTGATACATATATACCGTGAATACGTAGTCTCCTCCAGGTGAGAAGACGATCGCAGCATCACTCATATCATGGATGACTCCATAAATATCAGTAACCCAACCATGTTTGTGTGCTACGTTTGTTCCGTCAGGAACTCCAGCTTGTATTAATAATGCGATTCTGTCTTGAACAAGATAATTGATCATAGCCTGGCACTCAGTTTGTGTGATCTCATCAGGGAATGCTGCGATCAATGCTCCACCATCGCTATTGGCACACTGATAGATATCCTGTAACAGCTGGCCGATTTCAGCAGGTGTTGTTTGGCTATAAGGATCGGGATCAGTGCTTACATCTGTACGTTGATTTGCCGGTGTGGAGTAGATTTCCAGTAAAGGTGCGCCAGCAAAAAAATAACCACCCAGGAAGGTATTATTCAACCCCAATGTTTGCATATCTTCTGTTACAACCAGGGGACCTTTATCTCGATCAATTTTATTTTGCATTAACCAATCGGAGGCGGAATTAATAGATTTGGCAATCATATCTTCCAGGTTTCTCACCGTATCTACATCAAGATTTTCACCAATTCTTCTAAAAGCTGATACCATGATGGGAATTTTTATTGTACTGCTGGCAGTATAAGCAACATCTGGCGGGGTAGTAACCTGCGTTCCTTGGTCCAGGATGAAATTGATTTCTTCTCCAGTTTGTAAATCATCGACATACAGACCAATCACCCCATCAAACCCTGAAATGTCAATGATTTGGCGTAAGAGCACTTCCAGATTCTGGAAGCTGGGATGAGTGGGAGATGTTTTATTGATGGGAAGATCAATTGAACGATGGTTCCGTGAAAACAAAGCTGATTCTATTAATGGAATTGACCGTTCAATATCCAATTCCGATCCAGGCGTCCCAGCCGTGAAATTTGTGGTTCCGACAATTGGCGTTGCTGATGTTGGAAGCTGGTCATATCGGCTGGCTATTTCTGTTTGTAAATATACCCGTAACCGGTCCTCTGAAACTGTAGCTCGTAAGGGGATATCTACAGGCTGGACAGGTCGATCCCATAAATAATTCCAATAAGCTTCCCAAAATGATATTCGTGTGCGTTCCTGTTCAGCAGCGGCCAGGATGAAGTCGGTGTCTAAGACGAAGCCAACTGTTTCCGGATCCAGATGAACTACCGATTCATTGTAAACCAGCTCGACGGGTTGTGAATACACCGTGAGCAACCTTTCAACAGCTTGTTGACGCGTAAGTTGACCAACCGGAATACCCGCGATGGATAGATTTGTGGGAAAATTGATCCAAAGCCTACTAAATCTTACCAGAAGTAGAGCGGTCACTACCACAGCAAGAAGAATTAGAATTAAGGATCCCCAGCGAAGAAATGAAAATGAAACCCTATTCCGCAATCTTTCTCCGAAATTTTATAATCTCTTGACGAAATGTCGAAGAAATAATACCACGAAAGGTTAACATTTAAAGCTTAAGGTAATCCTATGCTGGTTAAAAGAGCTTAATGTGAGACTACCATTTTTACGATTTTTCCCCTGTCGTCCAATGTTAAACGTGCATACTGCCGGTGATTTTGCTTTGCCCGTTCAAAATTCTTACTTAATGTAACCACACGCCGCTGTGAGCTGTAAGGTGAATTGCTATTCTCATTTGTTTTTGGTTGGATGCATCCTTTACCTGCTGGGTAATGGTTACAAAAATTAGCACAAGATTGTCGCTCTTGAGAATAACTTACATCCGCATCATCCATCCCTGGGAGATATTGGGCAACGACACTTTTAAGATGCGATATTGTCTCCAATGAAACGGGGATATCTTTCTCGTTTTCACAGGAATGCTCACAGACGGTTGGGACTGGTACTGTTGAATCAGATAGGTGGGGCATAGTCTTTGGGCTGGTTTTACTTTGAAATGGTTGTGCGAGCGGATCCCCAAATAATATGAAGGAAATCAGGGTTTTTTGATCCTCCGCATCGAGAAAACCCTGACGATTATGCATCTCTCGTGTGAGATGTATCTTTGCCCGTCTTAGGGATTCTCCAGCAGTAAAGCCTTCTTGTAAAAGACTCCAAAATACACTTCCCAGTAAATCGGCAGAACTTAATGGTGACGCAAGCGATCCATAGGAAATACAGGTTGATCCTATGACAGCGTGTGTTCCTGATGAAAGGAACTTTAATGAAATGGCATCATCGACTGTTTTTCCGGCAATGTTTGCACCATAACATGCCTCCGTAAAAACCAACCGAGGTGTATAACCACTTTTTTGTATGTCTTGTGGGCGCATTGCAACGGGGAAATCTGGACCATTCTCAGGAAGGGTGGGATCTGATTGCCCATACCATTCGCTTCCATCTGGAACACCATGGAGGTTAAAATAACCCAAATGTGCTTGCGGTAATAAAAGGCATCCATCCGGTGAGTTTATTTCTTTTTCAGGGATTACATCAGATATGACGGTATCTGGCGATTCACATGCATGAGTGGGAGGAGATATTAATAGATCACTTGGATTTCCAATGGAACGAAAAACAGCAAATGAAGCACGTCGCCATACAGCTGCTGTGTATCCATAGCTGGATTGTTTCTTTGTGAGGCCTTTTCTATGTAATTCCTGAATATATTCAATAAAACGCTGATACCATGCGAACCTTCTCCCGCCTGGTTGGTAGCGTTTGATTAAATCATTCAAAATCGATATCAGGGCATTCGGATTAGTTGCAGAACCTCCAGAAATCCGACCGACTGGCCAATCACTGATGAAGTAGTTGTTATCCTTTGTAGCATATGGATTGTCCGAAGGAACCTCAATGTCAGCATCTTCTACTGGATTTGGAAGGTTATGGTAAGGGACAATTTCTGGACCGCCCACGATGAGTAAAGCACCAATTCGCTCCCCACGTTTTTCAAGAGCATTATCCAGATCAGATAGGAGTAATTTCAGTTGCCATGGATCGTTATATGGGGCGGGTTGAAGCCCGTAGGGATTAGTAGAAGTCAAATCATCTGCATAGAATAACAGGGAGCCCCAATATTCCTGGTTAATTTTTCGACCATGAATCACACCGGCTAATCTTTTCAATTCTCGGTCAATTATATTTAAAGTAGACGAACCATATTGTGATTCCAAACCTGTACGAGTGGTAAATACCACATAGATAGGGAAACGTCCATCTTCACGTGCCAAATGCGGTCTATTTAGCTCATCAGCAAGGCGTTCCAATTCAGATTGAACATTTAAAGCTTGGTCACTTAGTTGGCGTGTTTCTGTTTCATTTGATTTAGAATGAGCAATATATACGGGGATTGAAGCTGCTGGATATATTTTTTCAGATCCAGATTGCTCTGGAGAAGAGAGATTACCTGTTTGTTGATCGCTATCTGCACCTGGATTCATTGCCGCAATCCGGTTCCAACCTAAGATAGATGCAACTGCAGCGGGAATAGGAATGTTCAATGGGCTGTTTGGACCAGTGGTGTTAATTTCCAGAATCGTTGGCCACATCGACGCATACTGATGATGTTTTCCCCACACCCTTTCTGGTACCTGCCCGGTTACATCTTTCGAGACTGCATGGTGGAGCAAACTAACCGCGATATTCAGATTCTCCCGATTCCATCAATCCATTGGCATAGGTTAAGAGAAATTGAAGGCAATCAGGCCAACGTTCATGATATATCTGTGCCAGGTTGTTGACCGCTATTTTGGGCATTGATGCTTTGGATTCGATCAGCTTCAAATGCACTACAGCCGCCAAAGGGGTGTCCGGATTTTCAATCAAAGCCTCATGGATAAAATATTCAGCTTTCTCCATTTGCTGGTCATCCCCGGCTCTGACGTTATCAAGAGCGATACGGGCTTCAAGGACGTTTTTTGCCCAGGAAGATAGCTTGTCGTTTCCCCCGATTTTTTCTGAATACCCGTGAGTTAGAGCATTTGCACATGCCTTGGCAACCAAATGATTGCTTGATCCAGCGATTTGTCGAACCTGAGCTAACATTTCCTGAGCTTCAACATACTCTGGATCAAGATTACATATCTCTTCTAAAATTGGTAACGCGTTTAATTGTAACTCGGTTGTTTTTTCTCTTAAATAAACACGGGCATTGAATAAATTTACAGGAAGGTCCCCAGGATAATATGATAACCAAGCGGCACACAACCTGCGTGCATAGCGTAATTCATCCGTCTTAACAGCGGCTTCAAGAAGAGTAAGGAGAAGGTCACGGGACATTGCGTGATTAGTTGGAGGGGCGATGGATGATATCCCGTTCATTTGCATTAGTTCCTATCCGTTCGAGGATTATGGACGAGGTTAAGTGCAACAACTGCAGCCAGTTGCCGGCGAATATTCAGGTCATGAGGAGCAAGATTCACCGCACGCCTAAGCATCGTTTCCGATGACCTGTAATCCTTACTTTCTTTCAATGCCAAACCCGCCTGATATGGGGCACGTGGATCATCCGGAGCAATTGAAGTAGCGTGCTCGAATAATTGGATTGCTTGTTGATACTCACGCCTTTCTTTAAGTGCCAGACCGAGCTCTAGATATGGTTCCAAACGGTCGGGTGCGAGATGAATTGCTTCATTTAGATGAAAGATCGATTGGTCCAATTGCCCTGTTTGATGTAACACTTTACCAATCAGTAAGTGGATACTTGCCTGTTCATTTCGTGGTGTTTTTTCAGGGCATATTTTTAATGCCTGTTGAGCTGTAATGATAGCATTATCGGTCTCATCGATCTCTACATAAACTTTAGCAAGAGCGGTCAATATATAGAAGTCTTCCGGGTACGAGTTTACTAATTTTTGAAGTTCTTCCAATACACTTTTTGAGCCATTAATTTGTTGTAGGATTTTTACCCGCTCAAGGTGAAGATATTTCGGGTCTGGAACTGTAGGTACCATTGTGTTCAATTTGGCAAGAGCTTCATTATGCCTGCCGAGGGCAGAAAGTGCTCGAGCAAGAATTATTGTTGATTGAGGGTCTTTAGGGCTGATCTGGATGGCATGATTCGCGTAGTTAAATGCACCTTGGAAATCATCATTACGTATGGCGATTTCACCTAAGAGCTGATATATGTCTGCACGATTTGGGTCAATATTCAATGCATTTCGGGCATTTTTCTCTGCGTTTACAAGGTCATTTAGTTTATATTGCGTACTAGCCAATAATAACAATGATGAAATATCATTCGGGTTTAATTCCAACGCATTTTCGAAGGATTTAAGGGCTTGCTTTATCTGGTGTGGATCATCATCGGCATTATCAAAATATAATTTACCCAATTCAAGTTGATATAAACTGTTTTTTGGGGATAAGCTTGTCGCTTCCAATAAATGGTTGATGGCGCCAGTCGAATCTGAGCATCGTTTATAGATATTGGCAGCGATAAAATGCCAACCAGGTTCATCCTGCCAAATTTCAATTGCGTTTTCAACTGCTTTCTGAGCAACAATATATTCTTCAAGATTCAAAGCAATCTTTGCTAAAAGTATGTCACAGAAAGCAATGATAGGTACTCGGGAGTAGGGATGCTGATCCAGGACTGCCTGGAGTGATTTCATCGCATCTTCAGGATTGTCTTCATATATTGCCAAGGCTACTTGTAATAAAACTAATGGATTCCTTGGGAACGTGCGGGCGATCTTTATTATTTTGTTGATCGAGTTACTTTCAGGTACATGCAAATCGATTTGATGCAGATGATAAATCACTGCAGATGCATCGTCGGGTGCAAGATCGTGGGCAAGGATCTCCACAGGATCCTGGCCTGTTTCTCTGAATTGATTAAAAGCAATATCAGCTCGAGCCTGCCATCTATATATTTGTTCATCAGTAAACTCACGTCCATTTATGAATTGATCAGCCTTATATGATCCTAAAATTGATTTGACATTATCCAGGTATTTCATTAATTGATTGAGTGTTTCCTTTGAGATTGCTTCCTTTGAAGGCTGATGTTTATTGACATCTAAAATCTCGCAAAGATTATAAAATTCAGCTTCAAGAACGGTTGCCTTTGCAAGATTTAGGTAGGAAAGTGGTTCACCAGCTGAAAAATCGATGATTCTGAGGGAACCATTCACTGCATGATCCCATAAACATAAATCTAGAGCAGCCTCAATTATGGAATTCATAATTAGATATTTTGAATGTGCTATCTCCCAGCTAGGCAGGATATTGTTGAAATCTTGTTTCATATAATTATTTATGGCAATCTGAAGGATTTGTTCTGCCTGTTTATAATTTCCAGCTTTGTTCATCAGGCGTGCTTTTATTGCCATCAAGCGAGAAAAAATCGGATTAGATATATCGAGCTGTAAATCCTGAATCTCTGGTCTGATCAAATCTCCGGCGTCCAGGGCTAATTCGGTGTGGAGACAAATATAGTCGAGATAGTCTTGCTCGTTTGTAAAATCAAGAGGAGATAAAATATTTATTCCTTTTATAATTTCATTGGCAAGGTCTGGCTGTATAAGTGCCCGAAAAATTTCGCTTATCTGTGTTCGATAGTGGGGGGGTAGCGTGGACAAATCTTCATTTCCACTCGCTTCACGGGAAATTGCGATAACTTTTTGGGTATATTTAACAGCAGTATATAAATCACCAATTGACCGGTTTATCTTCGATGCAAGGAAGACTAGGTCGATATCCAGTTTTTCCGTTGTGTTTTCCTGGATGGATGTCTCGATGCAGGTTAAAGCCTCAATTGGTTGACTTAAATCCAATAGAATATTGATCTTTTGAGCGATTAATGAGCCTTCACCAGGAAGAATTTCAATAGCTTTATCTAGAGTGTTTATGGCAGATGTGTGATCGTTATTTTTTACGTATTCCTGAGCCAATTTGACATAAAGCGATGCGCCATGCTGATTGCCGCCTTTTTGGTCTTGAAGGATTCCATTTTCGAGACAAGCAATTGCTGCACTGTGGTTCTTAATTCCACTTAAGTATTCCGCGGCACTTTTTAAATCATCAATGGCTGCAAAATCAAGATACGCGATTGAAGCGAACGTTTCTTGTGCTTCAGCTGTAGCGCCAAGGCTGGTTTGAAAATTTCCCAGCTGAATTAATAGATCAGTTCGGGTAGGTGCTAGGTGAATTGCTTTTATAAGGGCATTCAACGCCTCTGTGGAAACCGTTTTAGAAAAGGAAGATGAAGGGTTGCTAAAATCTCCTTTATTATTCCATATAAGGTTTTTTGCCTGATTTGCGAACCAAGCTAAATTATCTGGATTATCTCCATCTATCACCAAGACATTCCTTGCTGATCGGATGGAATCTTCCAATAAATTTGCCGAGAAAAAAGCATTTGATAGGGATTTGAAAATAGCCGGATTGGATGGATTTATTTGTCCGGCTTCTTGAAGAGCTGCAATGGCGATATCATATTTCCCGATCAAATTTGCAACGCTACCGAATCCAAAGGACAAGCGCTCAAGCCAATTCTTGTCTTCAATCAAAGGCGTATCCAAAGCTTCGCGATATGCCTGGAAAGCCATTTCATTATCTCCGGAGGCAGCTAATGTTTCTGCAATCAATGCTTTTGCTTCTACATTGGTGGGATCAATTTGAAGGACTTCATTGAGAGCGATCAAAGCCTTTATCGGTGGAAATTGCGTAGAGCCAAGCTTGTTCAGGGAAAGTACTACTCGCGCATAATCCAAATAGAGCGTTATGTCTTGTGATAACTTTGAATTTACCAATAATTCAAGCGGCGGGATTGCTTCTTCCAATGCTCCCTGGTCTACCAATATTTTTGCAAATTGTTTGGCTAATCCTGGATAATTTGGTTCAAGTTGGTATGCTTTGGCGAGAACTAGACGGCACTCTTCGATATTTCCGATTAACTTTAATGCCCGCCCATAATTAACTAATATTTGTGGATTTTCTGGAGAGAGTGTAACTGCAGTATGAAGCTCTGGGAGAGCTAAAGTTGGGGCATTATCAAGCAGATACAACTCACCGAGTGCAAAATGAATTTTATATGAATTTGGGATAGCCTTAGAAGCATTGAGTAGGGTCTCTATCACTGTTTTAGTTGGGTACATACTTTTTTGAGCTTCTGCAAGCGCTAACCAGCCCTCAGGTACGTGTGGAGAATTCTGGGTAGCTTGAATCAAGAATTCCATCCCTTTTTCGGTTTCGCCAATCCGCAAATATGCTTCGCCAGAATAAATCAGGGCTTGGCAATCCTCTTGATCCTTAGAAAGGATATCGCTACAGATGCTCAATGTCAATTGTAAATTGTTGGCATTCAGAGCACATTTAGCGTACGCGTAGAGGTCATCCAGTGGCACTGTTGATGATTTATTCTGGTTTGAATTGACAATATTTGCTCTTTCAATGAGGGATGTATCCCAATCATTCAAATCTTCCAGATATTGAGCAAATAAACGACGATAATCCAGATTATTTGGATGAAGTGAAACGAGTGCCTTCAGAATATTTGATGCTTCATGGTCTTTATGTGAGTCTTTGTAGCTATCAGCCAATAATCTCAAAACAGTTGAATCATTTGGGCATTTTTGTAAAGCGAGTTGAAGAATGCGAGCTGCTTGATCTGGCATTTGTAAATCCATAAGCAAACTGCCCAAATTTATCAGAGACAAATAATCTCCCCAAACAGGAATCAAGTGAATTTGGTGGTCTAGGTCAAGGATATCAATTATCAGCTTTGCTGCCTCGACAGCACGAGAAAAATTACCTGACTGTTGAGATACTTTAGCGATTGAAAAAAGCAAGTGAGGATCATTAGGTAGGGGTGCGTTTAGATTGGGCAGCAACACATTAGCGTCATCAAAAAATCCATGATCAGCCATGATCAAAGCTAATTCTGCTTCATGAATTGCGTTGTTCTGTGAAGAAGTATTCTGACCTTTCAAATGATTGAGTTGTTCACGGATTTCAGAAAGTTCATCGGTGAACGATTTTCCTTTTTGAAATTGTGAAACTTGTAATACGTGATAATTGTTTAAAGAAGCACTCATATAATCGGTGATTTCTTCTTCAATTTCTAACAATTTAGGCAGATCGTAAGATTTTCCTGCAATCTTATTGACTTCGACCAGGAAGAGATTCTCGGTAAGAAGATTTATATTATCAATTGGATGATTATTGAAGATTGGTCTTGGTTTTAGCTGAGATGGATATATTTCAGTCCATTTACAGCAAAATTTAACTGCAGATTGTGGACATTGTTCAAACAAAGATCGCACCAATGCTATTCGCTCGTTGGCAGGTAATAAATCTCCATATTCACCCTTGCATAATCCAATTAGAATATTAATCTGACCTTCTGTGGGTATTGGATTGCTAAGAACCACATGAACAGCTAAATTCAATCGCAATGAAGACGCGCCCGGTTGAACTAATGCGTTTAATAATCGATCGTCTGCATTAAAAAATCCATATAAGCAGACCAAAGGAGAGAACCAATGATCTCCAGGAAAATCCAGGATTGAGTTTAATAAATCCTTCCATGAATTCGTTGTTAGATATTTATCTGCAAGAGCTAAGGCAATGAGGCCAGAGTTTGGTAGATCCTGTGGATTTATTTGAAATAATGTTCGATCATTAAAACTACGAGTAGCAGTTTGAAGGACTTGATTATCAATGGATTCAAGGAAATTCTGATCGTTTTTATTTAGACAGTCGAATTGATCCAAAGCAATCAAAACAAGCCTACTCGGTGAGAAATCGCTAGCGGTAAATTCTGACCCTGAAGGTTTTGATTGAATGAATTTTTCATAAAACTCAGAACTATTCAAACTATTCCAAATGACAAAATCCTGCCGAAGGTTTGGTAATAACCAGGACAGATTTGAATTCTGTAGGAGGTCGTATAATCGATCCATTTTTATTACTTGTAATCCATGAATTAAAATCTATTTAATAAGACGTAGCTTGAAAGCAACATCAAACATGCTCCGATAATGGTCAGGTAAAATCCGATGCCATTTGAGGTGCGCATTAAATCATTGAGTGTAGTCATGAGTGTGGATGCATTTCCAACTAAACCTGATATTTCTTCTGCGATGCCCTTTTGAGCAAGACGGGTTGTTTGTTCAGCAATCGTACGCAGGTCTTTTCCCCATGCGCCATATATCAAGATTGCCAGACCAAGTAAGAAAGTGATGCTGCCCAGTAAAAAGGTACCAATAAGCATAAATAACTGCAAATCTTGAGCATTAATATTTTCCATAGTTACCTCACTAATTGTTGTACCATTTTGCAAAATCCAGCCCTTGTTTAGTCACCAAGTAAAGTAAATTCTAGGGTTGGAAACCTGCAATTAAAACTTTGGACATTGGATGATAATGCGTTCCATTCCAATAAAAGCTGGTTACGATCCAAATCGGTTGCCACATGGTCCGAATCTAGAAGTAAATAAGTTAACAATTCTGGATTTTGCGAAAATCCCGATAATAATTGACATGCTGTTCGCATATGAGTCAGATCGATAGAAAATGAATTTTGAGAATTGCCCATTATTGCAAGATCTTCATTTATGATTTGATTTGCAGAAAAAAACTCTGCATTATCATTGGCTTCCCCAAGCTTATTGATAATCTCTTCCATAGCAACATGGTCGATAACTATATAACCACTCCACCAGTAATTGTTCTCTTTAAGTACTTCTATAAAATCTGAGGCAAGTGCGAGATTATCATTCTTTTTTTCTAACGTAAAGAAATGATAGAGTTGATTCTCAAAATCTGAATTTGTTTCATTTCCTGGAGTAAAGATTGGAAGAAACTGTAAAGTTGTATCCGGGGGGAAATTCGTCACCAACCAAAGGCTTTCCAGTTTAGCTTCAAACGGATCTAAGGTGTTCACTCCAATAAGCAAAAAGTTACGTTGACCATTTTCTAAAGATCTAATTAAATTTAGACTCTTTGAGAACATCATACTTGATCCATTGTATAGCCCACTATATTCAGGATGGTAGAACCTGGTACTGACAGAGTATCCTATAACCAGGAAACTAATAAAAAGCATGAAATTCATGGTGATTGGATTTTTCATTAATACTTCACTTCGGATTTATCAATCCAATTAAGAAACCTGCTGCAAAGCCTAATATTATCCACATGAAGAGGGGGATAAGAGATTGACTTAAATTTGTCCAATAAGATAATTTTGTATTTTCTGGAAACTCAGGACTATTTACAAAAGGAGTTTGCTCTTCATCGGTTATTGAATCTTTGGATTCTTTTAGTTGAGGATTTTTAAGCTCCCGAATGCGGTCTACTCCACTTAAGCAGGAGGTTAGAAATGCATAGTATATTATTTCAATACGATTTTTGAGCGCATTCGAGGTTGTATTCATAAATATTATCCCGATGTTTTTATCGCCACTCTCCTGCCACGCCTTAAGAAAGCAGGAATATCCAGATCATTAGACGAGACAGTTAATTCCTCTTCCCAATTAGCCTCAACGGGAAATTGAGCGGGATTATGCTCATAAGTGTTTGTCACCTGAGCAACAGGTTTTTCGTTTGCAACTCTCCTGCCCTCAACCTTTGAAAGAGTTTCTTCCAATGTCGGAGAACCTAAACCTGTAATAACCAAAATGGCTTCCACACGATCTTGTAATCTTGGATCGTTAACCACTCCCAGCACAATCTCAGCTTTACCACCAGCTTGAGCTTGTAAATGAGTTAGGGCTGTTTCGACTTCTATTAGCGATAATTCAGTTCCACAGGTGAAATTCACCAGAATTCCCGCAGCGTTGTCGATGGAAGTCGCCTCAAGCAAGGGATGATGAAGAGCCTGGTCTATGGCTTTCATGGCTTTATCATCACCTTCTCCTTGCCCAATTGACATAAGTGCTCCGCCCCCTAATTTCATCAGATTACGAACGTTTGCAAAGTCGACATTAATCATCCCAGGTGTAGTGATCAGCTCTGTAATACCTTGAACAGCCTGACGCAAGACATCATCTGCCAGACGGAATGCGGTGTCTAGCGGAAGGTCACGCGGAGCGACATAAAGGAGGCGATCATTGGGAATGGCAATTAAAGTATCTGTGTTTGGGCGAAGTTGCTTGATCCCATCACTTGCATTTCGTTGTCGGCGACCCATTTCAAATGAAAATGGCATTGTGACTACTGCGATAGTAACTGCACCTATTGAACGGGCGATTTTTGCAGCCACTGGTATTGAACCAGTCCCGGTTCCACCACCCATCCCAGCGGTGAGAAATACCATATCAGCACCCTCGAGTGCTTCAGAAAGTAATCGTGAACTTTCCTCCGCAGCATTTTTCCCAACTTCGGGATTACCTCCAGCCCCTAATCCCCGTGTGGTTTTTGGACCGAGCTGTATCTTTGTGGGTGCCAGGCTATTATTTAAAGCCTGGGCATCAGTATTAGCAACAATGAAATCCACACCAGATAGTCCGAGCTCAATCATGCGATTAATCGCATTTGAGCCACCTCCACCCAACCCTAATACTTTAAGGGATGGTTTATGGACATTGGTATAAAGCGAATCGAAGGCCTCAGGGAACGCAAAGGGTGATGATGATTTGCTTGGGAAGTGATTATTTGTATCGTCCATTAGGTCACCTTTATCGAATAATTAATTTTTAAGCTGATCAAGCGACAATTTCTCTTACTTCTATTTAGAATTTTGGGATGCTAATTGAGATGCAATATTCATACCATCTGCGTTTATTTGTTCAACGATACAGCCCGCAGCTAGCAGACCGTCAATGATCGATTCTGGAACACTTGAAGCACCGCCAATTACGGTAACTTTCTTTGCGTGAGAGGCTTCCACTGGTGAAAATCCAATGGTCGGCTGATATTTCTTAATAAATGGTTGTATTTCCTGCAGGTGTATATCTGATGTACCCCATTCGTAATTAGGAAGCAGCAAATAATGTGATATGGGTCGTACACCATTATTAAAATATCTTAAAGATGGAAGTGATTTCGTCGAGGCAGCCAGCTTGTTTCCCCCTTGTGCAACCCATTCCTTTATCTGACCCACAATTGGAAGCCGGCTTCCATCAGGTTTGTACCAGGCATTGATAATATCTTTATCTCCATTAGCCGTTGAAAGCAGCCAAAAATTGCAGCAGATTACCTGAGGAGGAACAGGATCATATTCCTGAGAATATCCTGTAACCAATTGCATAAGGGTCATATTTTGCCAGGTATGGGCTTGATTATCGACTGCAGGTGACCTCGGATCTAGTTGATTCCCTATTAGGCTACCTGCAGCGAGAAGAATGATCGGACGAGCCACTCCTATGGCAGCTTCACAAGTAGCTAGATACCAGTCAAATATTCGAAATCCTAAATGGTCTTCAGAGTTTTGTGGTGTTGAGTATGGTCGTGTTTGTGGCCATCTTTCCGGTCCACCTGCTCCCCAATTGGGTGATCTATTTCCGGACCAAGCATATGCCGATAATACAAGCTGGTTAAGCAAATCCAATTGGCCACGTCGTTGTATCCCTTGAAGAGCAGCATATAAGAAAGCAGTATCCCAATAATCCCCGCCTGGCTCTAAGGGCGGAAATACTGGGATTAATCCAACCTGGCATGCATTTTCAGCTAGTGGGATGAATATATCTAGAAATCGATCGACCAGATTGTTCTTAGCCCAGTTGTTGGGTAACCAATTTTTTAGCATGTTCGGGCGATCGAATAGCGCAATATATTTAACACCCCAATGTGCGTAAGCATTGAACATGAGATTTAATTCTTCCGTAAGTCCTGATTTATCTGTTGATATAGGAATATGTAAAATTGGTTGAATACCAGCTTCAAGAATCCTGCGAATGAAGGTTTCTGGGATAGCTCGGTCCTCCGGAGCCGATAAGGTCAACCAGGAAGCACCGAGCGATACGATCTCAGGTAACCAGGTATGGATATCGTTCTCTGTGTAATGTAAGGAATCGGGAAAATAACATAAACCGAAGCGTTTGATTTTTGAGTTTGTTTGTATTGCTTCCATAGCTCCTCTGTATGATTTCGTAATAAATTAATGCAAGAGCCATGCCAGGCGTCTGCAACCATGGTTTCTTTCCATATGGTTTGATTCAATGTATAATGAATCTTGGTTGTATGCATATATTCTTGGATTTAATAATAGAATCAGGTCTTTTATTGATGTTGAGGACTTTTCCTATTGGTTTGGAGGAGTATGTCGGTAAGAAAAAGCAAGTTGATAGGTTATATTTTCAGCTTGCTGATTATCTTGATCCTAACTGCCTGTAATTCATCAGCTGATGCAGCAAATACTGGTACATATTCGGTAGATCCGACTTTCTCGGATTTTTATAAAGAATTTGGGGGTGAGACGATCCTAGGTCCTGCGATATCACCCACCTTTAAAAGTCGGGGAGTAACCTATCAATATGCCGTTTCCGGTCTGATGGCTTATGATCCAAACCAGGTGACATTAACTCGGTTTCACTTTGCTCCAGTTGCATCCACTGAATGGGGGATAAATGATCTTGTTGAACCTACACCATCGGATCCAAATGTACCTTATTTGAATGGGCACCGAATTTGGGAGGAAGTTATTTCGTTTTATCATCGATATGGACCTGAGATCATAGGTTTACCAATCACTGGTGTTATAGCCAATGATGAAATGCAAAGGTATGAGCAATACTTTGAAGGAATGGGCTTCTTTAGAAGTTACGATGATCCACCAGGGAAGATTCAATTATTACCTTATGGATCCTGGATGTGTGGCAATAACTGTAAATACCACGAATCGAATGAAGGTATCCCCTCCAAATCTTATACGAGAAATTATAGCGAAACAGAGCAATTATTTCTTCAGGAAGCTGAACGCCTCGGTTTTGAATTCACTGGAAACCCTCTTGATTTTCCAACGATAGCTGCCGATGGAAATCTTGAAATGGTTTTTGAGAATATAGCAATGTTTATTGATCCATCGGATGGATCCCAGATCAAATTAAGACCTTTACCAACTTTGCTTGGAATCCCTTCAGACCCTCCAACAAAAGAAATCAAAGCAGATTGGCTATCCTTTTATCAAAAGAGTGAGGGTCTTGGATATAACATACCAGATTCATTTAGCTCGTACATAGCTGATCATGGTGGGATAGCATATACTGGTGTTCCAATCACCGAATATCACCTTTTATAAGACGAAGGATATTCTCAATGCTTTACCAACCTATGCCTGGAGTACCATCCAAAAGCGCCTGAACAATTGCTTATCAGACCGCATGCCCTTGGAATTGACTATAAGAAGAATGGAATTACGTCAACCGCTACTGATACGCGCTTTGATGATGCAATACAATTATATGTGTGGGAGAAATATCCACTTATCCCATCGGGTGAAAGGCAAATTATAAATATTGAGGCAACCCAAAATGATGCCCCCATGAGTAATGTTAAATTATCGTTGCTGGTTACACAACCTGATGGGATAGTAAAAAGCTACCAGTTAAATCCGACCGGAGATGGGGGAGAGACGAGTATCGAACTCGATCCAATTAATGGACCAAATGGCACCAACATAAAGTATGAGGTGTGTGTAGTTGATGCGATTAGCCCACAAGTATGCTTTCTAAAAAGATACACTATTTGGAATCAATAGCGAGTGAATGAAAACATGTACTGCTGAAAGGTTAAGTATTATTCTTGGCCAGCTCTGATCACTTCAGCAGGAAGATGAGGTAAATCAATTGAACTCTCATCGCAAAAAAGCATCGCTCGTTCCAGAACATTTCGTAGTTCCCGAATGTTTCCAGGCCAAGGATGATTGATCAAAGCCTGCATTGCCCGTGGAGTTACATCTTGAATATTTACACCCAAGCGCTGGTTATTTTGGCGGATAAATAGTCCGACCAATTCTGGAATATCATCCTTTCGATCTTTAAGGGGTGGGAGATGAAGATCCACTACTTTAAGACGGTAGTAAAGGTCATGACGAAACTCACCTTTCTCCATAGCAGTGATCAGATCGCGATTGGAGGCTGCAATGATTTGTACGTCCACATGTACCTCAACTGTCCCGCCCACACGGCGGAACCTTTGCTCTTCTATTGCGCGAAGTAATTTGGCTTGCATATCGTAGTGCATGGATGAAATTTCATCTAAAAACAAAATCCCTTGATCAGCAATTTCCATTAAGCCTAGTTTTCGCTTTTCTGCACTTGTGAAGGCACCTGCTTCATAACCAAATAGTTCTGATTCAAGCACAGTACTCTGTATAGCCGCACAGTTTATGGCGATAAAAGGTTTATTAGCGCGTGGACCCATTTGATGGATCGCATTGGCTAAGACCTCCTTGCCAGTACCAGTTTCACCTGTTATTAAAACCGAAACTGAGGCTGCAGCTGCTCTCTGAGCCTGATGGAGAACGAGCTGCATCGCAGGATTTACACAGACCATGGAAGAGTATTCCTTCCGCTGTGACTCGCGTAAGTGGACAAGTTCTCTGCGCATAGCCACAATTTCCTGGGCTCGCTGGATGGATTTTTCTAGCGACGCAAGCTGTACCGGTTTTTGCAGAAAATCGTGAGCACCGTTCTTCATTGCTTCAACAGCCATATCAATATGACCAAAAGCAGTAATGATTATTATCGGTGGGCGCATAGGTAGGTGGGCAGTCTCTCCAAGTAGGGTAGGTCCATATCCATCAGGTAGCTCGACATCCAATAATACAATATCTGCACTACCTAATCTAAGCTGCTCACGAGCTTCAGCTAGAGTTGCTGCTTCAATTACTTCATAACCCCGGGTAGTTAAAAAACCACCAATATTTAGACGGGCATTCACTTCATCGTCAACTATAAGTATTGTAGCTGTCATGTGATATCCATTAGGGATTTAGGATCAAGCGCAAGGGAATTGAACAACAAAATTTGTACCCCCTAATATACTATTTACATATATTGAACCTTTATGTGCAGTTATGATTCTTTTAACAATTGCCAGCCCAAGACCGGTACCATGTTGCTTGGTAGTAAAGAATGGTTCAAAAATTTTTTCACGTAATTCAGCTGGAATACCAGGGCCAGTATCAGATATACTAACTTCGATGTGAGGTTGTTCCTCTTCTTCATTTGCTTGTCGGATTTTTATTGAAAGCATACCACCAGTAGTTTCCATTGCCTCAATAGCATTATTAATTAAATTTGTAAATACCTGTTCCAATGCGCGATAATCCCCCTCGATGGGAGTGATCGATTGATCTGCTTGCACCTGGTATTTTATATTTTAATTTCACTAATCTTGATCTCCAGCGCTCAAGAAGGTTTGATATTAATTGGCTCAGGTTAATAGCTTCAGGCTTGTATTCCATTGGACGTACAAAAATCAGGCTCGATTTTACCAGAGATGTTAGCCGCTCACAATCTTCTTCCAGGCGAGCGATGTTTTTCTGATTTGGATCATCAGGTGGTAAATTGATCGCTAATAATTGCAAGCCAGTGAAAATATTATTGATTGGATTTCGTACTTCATGGGCGAAACTGGCCGTCACTTCACCTAAAGTAGCCCTTTGTTCTAGCTGTTGATTTTTAAGCCGGTATTCCTCTTGATCACTTAGGTCATGGATTAATATAATGATGCTATCAATTGAATTGTCATTGACTATGGGTATGATGCGTATGTTTGCCTGGAATGATTCTCCATTTCGTCTGTAAAGTTTTATGCTTCCGATACTATCCATGCGTTGTTCGTCTTGAACTACCTGGAAAGAAGCCTTTAGATCATCACTACCAATCAATACATTTTCAATTTTTTGTTCAGCAATTTCCTCGGTAGCATAGCCAAGATATAACTCTGCTGACGGATTCAGTGAATTTATGGTCAGGTTCGGTGTAAGAATAATTACACCATCTTCCATGGTATTGTAGATTGAATTATTAATCAGAACCTTAGTCAGATACTCTTGAATATCCTGTTGAAGCTGAGTGTTCAGTGCATGTCCTTGGATAATGTTATTTATTTGCGAGGACAAGAATGATAGTTGGGGTAATAAATAAGACGACGGGGCTGAATTCTCATCTGAAGCAACTACCAACCCAATAAACGCATTCGTCTCACCGATTGGGGCTGAAGCGATATACGAGGTATTTGATGTATGAGCCAATCGATGTAAATTAATGAGAGCTCTTTTCCCTTTAACCCATAAAACGGGTGATTGTAAATGTGAGAAATCCTGGTCAGTAATTTCTTTTGGAAAGGTGGAATCAGTACCCGTGAAAGCGATTCGTTGTAAGCTCGGACGACTACTGCTGACTTGATATATACAAAGTAAGGAGGCCCCGGTGAGAGCTTGGCTGGCTTGTAAAACCGATGAAAGTGATTTTTCCAAATCGGGATTTAATATTGCCCTGGACAATTGGTTTAAATGATCCCAAAGTTCACGGTGCCGCTCTTCTTCCTCCTTATGTAACCGAAATTGCTCGTCAAGTTCAAAGGTAACCAGCGAATATTTATTACTTTCCCCAAGCGGATTTATCGTCATTTGAACCAGAGTTTTTGAGCCCCCACGCCTGGTTAACTCGAATTCAGAAGGATTTTTTACTTCATCAACCTGTTCATTTATTTCTGGGTTTTCTTTATTTATTATCTGAAATAAGCTATGAAAATCGACTTGGGTTAACTCGCTCCGAGTATACGCAGTTAACTCAATGGCTTTGGTGTTCACCAATTGAATATGATCATTGAGATTATTTATAATTATCGCCGCTTCGGGGAGTGAATTCAGTAACGTTTCAATTTCCAATGTTCCCAATAATGGTAATTGTCGTTTAATAAAATTGCTAAACTGTGATACTCTGTTCATTATGTTGAGGGAGCGCTAGATAAGTTTTGTATGTTCGGTTTCGTAAGTGAGCAGGTAATATTCCTTCGATGGAGCGATATTTAGCAACGGTTCTTCGTGCAACTGGAAAACCCATACCTAATAATAATCCTGCAATCTGTGAATCACTAAGGGTGTAGGTCTCCTGCTCAATTATTTGTTTTAGAGCAGTGCGGATATGCAGGCTTCGATCAAAGAACATCGATAGGGGGACAATCCTTCGGTTTGGAAGCTGGACGGCTTTATCAGAGACTGCTCTAGACATCGTTGATTCATGAACTTCTAATTCTTCTGCCAAATCCGCACGAGTAATTGGTTTTAAATATGCATCACCATAAAGGATAAATTCACGTTGCATAACCACCAATTTTTGCATTAGGCGAACAATGGTATGGTTTCTTTGTTGTAAACATTTTACCAGAAGCGTTGCTTGTTCAAGGTCTTCCTGCCAAAGTTCAGATTTTTCAGCCGGTGCTTCATGGAGTGCTTCACGGAATAATGGATTGACCCGCAATGAACCATAAAATGGCATCGCGATCTCAACGATAAGGGGAGTGTTTTCATCATCATTGACCCGGCTGATAATAACATCAGGAAAATGGAAAGTATTTTCCTGTCCATTTGAAGAACCAGCGTTAATTTGATCACCCCAGTGAGCACGAGCAGGAAACGGATTTAAGTTATCGCTTATGAAGCGAACAATTTCCCTTGTTTCTGAAACTGAAATACTCAGGTGTCTGGCTAATTCCGGTATACGGTGTGGACTTAATAAATCCATTCCGGCAAGAATAGCTTTATCCGCCAGACAGGGAACAGATATCGTATCACTTAAGACTTCGAGTTGGACTAATAATGCATCTTTAGGGGTGAGTGAGCCCACACCAACCGGATCAGCATGTTGGATCAAATTAATGATATTTTCGATCCTTGCTAGTGGGACATGATGATAGAGAGCGATTTCCACCGGTTTTATCGTCAGGAACCCATCTTCATTAAGAGAGGTCAGGATGTGAACAGCGATTTGTCGATCGTCGATATGAAGCTCAGGACCGATCTGGCGGAGGATATAAGCTGGTAAAGCCTCTTTGCTCGGTGCAAAATTGTCATCTGGTAAATCATCCAGATATGACATCGTACTTGGTTTTGTAAAGAAATCTTCATGACAAGACAAATATATGATTGGTTGTTCTGGTGAACCATTCAATTTATTTACACAAGTGGGGCATGGTTGATTGTTATGTAATATTTTATGGCATGTTGGACAGCGAAATTCATCAATTAATTCCAGAGCTGGATTACGTGCTAATTCAGCTTCCACCTTCTGGTGTAATTCGTCGACAGTCAACTCAAGTAACGCCATGGTTTGTGCCAGGTGTGCGGTTGTTTGTGGACGTAATTGTGGTTTCTGATTTTGCAGTAACATATGTCACCTCAAGTATAACTCGTTTTACTAATGTTGCAAGTTCCATGCCAGGGAATATTTGATAAATTTGTGCTAAAATTCATTATCTTCTCTAAGAAAATCCATAACGAGGCATAATATAATGTTCCGTTCCTTCTTCAGTTACTTATCTAAAGCAGCATGGGCGCGTAAAATTGTTACAAAATGGTCATTCGCATGGAAAATGGCATCCCGATTTGTAGCAGGAGAGACTCTAGCAGATGGGATCAATACAATAAAACAGTTAAATAGTAAAGGTATCAACGCAACTCTTGATCATTTAGGAGAACACACTGATTCACCCGAGCAAGCTCAAAAAGCAACGCTGGATATCATCCAAGCCTTTGATGGAATTGAGGAAGCAGGTGTACATTCGAATGTTTCTATTAAATTAACCCAAATAGGGCTTGGTATAAGTGATGAATTATGCCTTCAAAATCTCGAACAAATAGCAGTTAAAGCAAGAATTTGCAATAGTTTTGTGCGAATTGATATGGAGGATTCACCAGTTACTCAACGAACCCTGGATATTTTACGAATGTTACAAAAGCGTGGTTATGATAATGTAGGTATCGTAATCCAGGCCTATTTATTCCGAAGTGAAGATGATATTCGGAAATTATTGGATGATTGTTTCAAAGTTCGTTTATGCAAAGGTGCTTATAAAGAGCCTTCGAACGTTGCTTATCCAAAGATGAATGATGTTAACTCAAGTTATGATCGGTGTGCAGCTTTATTAATTGAAGGTGCTTTATCTAAAGATTGTCCGGAGATAAGTCCAGATGGAAAAATCCCTCCTATCCCTGCTATCGCAAGCCATGATCCTGAAAGGATTTTGATTGCTAAGAGATTTGCTGAAAAGGTAGGCTTACCAAAGGATGCGCTAGAATTTCAAATGCTAAATGGGATTCGAAGAGATCTGCAGGAACAGCTTGTGAAGGAAGGTTATTGGGTGCGAGTTTATGTTCCATATGGGACTGAGTGGTATCCATATTTTATGCGCAGACTTGCTGAGAGACCAGCAAATTTGTGGTTTTTTGTATATAACTTCTTCCATCGATAAAACAAAGGAATTTATATATGTCTGATACCCCTCAAGGACTGGCTGAACGCCTTCGTGAGGAGGGCGCCAGGGTGATCGATTTTTTTAACAACCTATCCACAGAACAGTGGGAGGTTTGTGTTTACAAGCAGGATGTTATTTGGAATTTGCATGCGTTATTAGCGCACTTTGTATCCTCAGAAATTGGGCGAAGGATATTAATCCTCGATATTACCAGTGGTGGGAAAGGAGCACCGCAAAAATTTGATATCGATGATTTTAATCAAGAAGAAGTTAAGAAATTATCGGTTAAGTCAAATACCATCCTTTTAAATAGGTTTTCGCAAGAACGCGCAAATCTAATTGAGTTCGTTGCAAATTTAGAACCAGCAGATTTAGATCGCATCGGGAATGACCCCTTCCTCGGTGATGCACCGCTCTCAGATATAATAAAACTAACCTATCGTCACTTACAGATTCATCTTCGGGATGCAAGAAAGCTTATATAAAGTGAAATCACTTCGTTTGTTTATCCAATTATCACGTCCATTGTTTTTACTGTTCGCTAGTATGCTATACATAATGGGAGTTGGAATCGCCCGTTACTTGAGTGGACAGGTTAATTGGTTGACACTACTTCTTGGTCTTCTATGGTCTGTGTTAATCATACTTGGATTTCAATATTTGAGCGAATATTTCTACCTGACAACCGCGGATGATAATCAAAAATGGTGGAAAACTCAATTTTCGGGAAGTAGTGGAGCAATCGGTCCTGGAAAATTATCTCGACAAGTTGCTCTGTGGGCAGGTTTGACCTGTATCACGATATCAGCATCATTGACTGTATTGATGCTTCAGAAAAAGGAGCTCAGTATAGCCAGCATAGTGGTCCTTGGGCTGATATTTCTGGGAGAGCTGATTTATTCATTACCACCAACACGTCTAGTTACCTCAGGTTATGGTGAATTGATCATGTCGATCGTAATGGTTGGAATGATTCCAGCATTAGCTTACCTATTACAAGGTCGAGAAATCCATCGATTACTAATTATGGTTTCATTTCCACTGGCGATCCTCTACCTAAGCATGTTGTTAGCATTAGAATTTCCATCCTATGCATCTGATATAAAGTACGAAAAAAAAACGCTTCTTGTGAGCATTGGTTGGCAGAAGGGAATGCAGCTACATAATACATTGATATTAAGCAGCTTTGTTATGTTGGGAGTAGCCCTTGTGTTTGGACTCCCATTTAGTTTAAGTTGGCCTGCAATATTTATACTTCCTCTCGGTATTTTCCAGATCTGGATGATGAACCGCATTGGAGATGGTTTAAAACCGAATTGGAACCTGCTAATATTGACTGCAATATCCACCTTTAGTTTGACAACTTATCTGCTCACATTCTCATTTTGGACTCATTAAGCCATGCCTGAATTTTTAAAATTAATCCCCGTTGAACAAGCACTTCAAATTTTGCTCTCAAAGTTACAGGTGGAAGTAATCTCGGAAAATATTGCCACAATAAATGCACGTGGAAGAGTGACTGCAGAGCCTATATGTACACCGCTTCCACTCCCATCATTCCCAAGAAGCACAGTAGATGGCTATGCTGTTCGGGCAGAGGATACTTTTGGGGCTTCTGAAAGCCTGCCTGTGTATCTACAAGTGATCGGTGAAATTCTGATGGGTAATTCACCCGGGTTTAATATTAATCCAGGTGAAGCTGGATTGATCCATACAGGGGGTATGTTACCAGAGTCGTGTAATGCAGTGGTGATGATTGAATATACTCAACTGGTGGGTGAAGAAGTTGTTGAAATCTTACGCCCCGTTGCTGTTGGAGAAAATATCATCAAAGTTGGTGAAGATATTCGAATTGGTGAAGAAGTTATTCCACAAGGGACCCGCATTCGTCCAGCGGAAATCGGTGGACTAGCTGCTATGGGGATCATTGAGCTAGCGGTGGCAAAAAAACCAATCATCGGAATAATATCCACTGGAGATGAAGTCGTACCACCGGATAGTAAGATTTTGCCTGGTCAGGTTTGGGATATTAACTCTTATTCCTTATCTGCATTGATAGATCAGGCAGGTGCATTCCCTAAAAGATATGGTGTCTTTCCAGACCAGGCGAACATTCTGGAGGCGGTCTGTCTTCAGGCAATAGACGAGTGCGATGCACTCATAATTACTGCCGGTTCCTCAGCCAGTGCCAGAGACCTTACGGCAGGTGTCATTAACAAGCTGGGTTCACCTGGAGTTCTAGTCCATGGTGTGAATATAAAACCTGGAAAACCAACTATCTTAGCACTATGTAATCAAAAAGTTGTTATCGGATTACCAGGTAACCCGGTAAGCGCACTAGTAATTGCTAACTTATTTGTCGTTCCAGTTGTTGAATCTCTACTCGGAATAACCAATGTTTCCTTCCACCCTAAATTGCTAGCCAGATTGACAAACAACATTCCATCTCAAGCTGGACGTGAGGATTGGGTTCCAGCAAAGTTAATTTCAAGCCAAGAAGAGATCCTGGTGGATCCGATTTTCAGCAAGAGTAATCTAATTTTTAGTCTGGTCAGAGCAAACTGCATGATCAGAGTACCTGCGGATGCAACGGGTCTTTCAGCTGGAGAGCTGGTTGAAGCATACTTATTTATATTGGAATAGCTGAGTTGGTACTCTGATGGGAATAATTTCGAGAAGAGCAAAGTTCATATTATTGCTGATTATTTTTATATTGATAATTGGATGGTCTGGCTTAGGTATAGCCTATATAAAAATCATTAATACCGAAAAAACCTTCTTTCTACCTGAAACTGTAACAATACCAATATCCGAAATCAATAAGACCACTAGTACTCCCAATGTAATCCTCCAAGCCGGTAATCTGATGCCAACATATCATCCCTTAAATACCGATTTTCCAATTCCTACAGTTACTTCATCAGTAACTGCAACTCCCATTCCAACTGATACACCCAATCCCACAGATACACCTACATTTGAATGGAAGGCAGCCGGAAATGTAATCTCCCCGATTTTGCTTTATCATCACGTATCAGATGACGACCCAGAAAATCGATATTTCGTCACATTGGATGATTTTCGAAGCCAGATGGAAACTTTACGCGCCTGGGGATATTCAACCATCATAGCTTCGGATTTGGCTAATTTGATTGTAAATGGAGGTGAGCGGCCGAACCGACCCGTAGTAATTACTTTTGATGATGGCTTTGTCGACATATTTCAAAACGCATTTCCAATCATGCAAGCGATGGGTTTTGTTGGAACAATTTATATTTATGTTGATCATGTAGGATCCAGGGGATATCTAGATGCAGGACAAATTACAGCATTAGCTGAGAGTGGCTGGGAAATTGGTAACCATAGCATGTCGCATGCCAACTTAACTCAAAATCACTCTAAATTAGAATATGAGGTAGAACAATCTCGCACAACATTGGAACAGGCGATTGGGGTTAATGTTAATACATTTGCTTACCCCTACGGGGAAGTCGATGATTTTGTAATCAAATATGTACGCAATTCAGGATATCTTGCAGGAATGGGTATAGGATTAAATTATGATCATCCCTTAGATAGCTTGTATCAATTAACCAGGATTGAGATCCGAAACGAATACAGCTTATCCAAATTTGCTTCGCTGCTACCCTGGTCGGAAAAATAGATTTATCACAACAGAATCGAGTCGATCGATATATGACGAAATATTTACATGATATTCCATTAGCTAAAGCAAGATTGAAATTTGAAGAAGCTCTGGAATCAATCGGTAGAAGCGGAGTACTGGGGATCGAAAAAATCCCGCTAGATGAATATGCGCTTGGGCGTGTTTTGGCAACACCAATTTGGGCCAGGCTGTCTTCTCCTCATTATCATGCATCTGCCATGGACGGATATGCGGTCAGATCTGAGAGCACCATATCTGCTACTCCTGCCAATCCAGTCGTATTACTCATCGGCACGCAGGCTGGATATGTAGATACAGGAGATCCATTACCTCCCTGGTCAGATTCGGTCATACAGATAGAAAATATTGAACCTGTAATGGAAGTAACAGCACCAAACGAGAAGCCACCGCAAATGGTCGGTATCCGCATCAGAGCTGCTGTGACACCTTGGAGTCAGGTGAGAACCATGGGTGAAGATATCGTTACAACTCAGCTCGTCTTACCAAAAGGTCAAATACTACGACCAGTTGATTTGGGAGCTATTGCAGCGAGCGGACATGATTCCGTCACTGTAGCGAGGAAGCCAAAGGTAGCAATTATCCCAACCGGAACAGAGCTTGTTCCGATCGGAAAGCCAGTTAAAGCTGGAGATATAATTGAATATAATTCGATCGTTCTCTCAGCTCAAGTGATAGGGTGGGGTGGTGTGGCAACACGTTTTCCCATCACGGAGGATGATTTTGAGCTGATCTGTCAATGTGTAACGGAAGCAATGCATGGGCATGATTTAATCTTGCTAAATGCAGGATCCTCTGCTGGTTCTGAGGATTTTTCTGCACGCGTGGTGGAAAGACTTGGAAAATTGTTGGTACATGGTGTAGCAGTCCGTCCAGGGCACCCGGTCATCATTGGAGTGATAGGCAAGAAACCGGACCAGATCCCAATAATCGGAGTTCCAGGATATCCAGTCTCGGCGATTCTGACAGGTGAGATTTTCATTGAACCATTAATCGCCAATTGGTTGGGTCGCTCTCCCCACATTCCTTTGACAATGAAAGCAAAATTAACCAGAAAAGTGACATCGCCAGCTGGAGATGATGATTACATGCGACTTGCAGTTGGGAGGGTTGGAAATCAAGTTCTGGCTGCTCCGTTATCCCGAGGAGCGGGGGTGATCACTTCCCTCGTGCGAGCTGATGGAATTACCATACTGCCACGTGGGACACAAGGATTACCAGCGGGGAGTGAGGTGAATGTCAACCTTTATAGACACCCAGATGAAATTGATAAAACCATTTTTGCCATTGGCTCACACGATATAACCATCGATATTTTGGCACAATTCCTGGCAATAAAAAACAGGCGCTTAATTTCGGCGAATGTTGGCAGTATGGGTGGTTTGGTCGCACTCAGTAGAGGAGAATGCCACCTGGCTGGCTCGCACCTGCTTGATCCTGAAAATGGGGAATACAATATAAAGTATGTGATGCAAACACTGTCAAACGTAAAGACTAAAATCATCGCATTTGTTGAGCGAACCCAAGGAATAATGATAGCAAAGGGGAATCCAAAGCATATAAAATCGCTGGATGATCTTACCAGGAGCGATATTACTTACCTAAATCGTCAAAGTGGTGCTGGGACGAGAGTTTTATTAGATTACCAGCTGCGATTATTAAATATAGCACCTGATTCAATCAAGGGTTATCATAACGAGGAGTACACCCATCTTGCTGTAGCTGCTGCAATTGCATCGGGACGAGCAGATTGTGGATTAGGAATTGAAGCAGCTGCCCAGGCACTTGGATTGGGCTTTATTCCCCTTTACCAAGAACGCTATGATCTGGTTATCCCACAGAAGTATTACGAAAGTCAGCTATTGGAACCTCTTTTTGAAGTATTAGAGGACCGAGAGTTCCAACATAGTGTAGTAAACCTTCCGGGATATAAAATTGAACAAATGGGAAAAGTAATCATGTGATCGCGAGTGTCGTGAATATATTTAGGTGTAAATATCATGTGATCATATGGTTGGAATATTATTGGCGATAAAAAATAAATATTAAGTTCATTATTCATGGAGGAAATTTGAGGAATAACTATGCCTATCTTAAATGGAACTATTGCACCAGAATTTTCATTACCTGATGATACAGGCACTATCCGTTCTTTGTCGGAATTCCGTGGTCATCCGGTGATCTTATATTTTTATCCCAAGGATGACACCCCAGGCTGTACGACAGAAGCGTGTAATTTCCGTGACGACTACAGCGAATATATCGGCTCAGGTGTCATCATTCTCGGGATCAGCCCTGATACTTCCAAATCGCATGCCAAGTTTAAAGCCAAATATGGATTGCAATTTCCATTGTTAGCAGATGCAGACCATAATGTATGCGAGTTATATAAGGTGTGGGGTTTGAAAAAAGCTATGGGTCGTGAATATATGGGTGTATTCCGCACTACTTATTTAATCGATGAGCAGGGAGCGATAATCCATGTGTTTGAGAATGTCAAACCTGCAGAACACAGTGCGGAGATATTAGCAAAACTTAAGATAAGAGAGTAAATAAAGCGAGCACACAAACAAGTTGTGTGCTCTTAGTGGAGATGGCGGGAATCGAACCCGCGTCCGAAAGAATAGATCCGCGGATATCTACGAGCGTAGTCGGTTGTTAGATTCGTCAGCTGGTTTACAAGGGACAAAAAGACCAACTGGCTAGCCGCAGGAACCCGAAAGTTCCTCTTTCACACAGATAGCGGCGTCGTGTGTGGCACTCCGACTTTTTGACGTCCACTCTACCTCCGGTCGGAGGACGGGGCAGGTGGACGTGAACCTACAAGAGGCTCATGACTGATCTTCTATCGCTTATGCAGCGAGAGGAAGAGCAGCATATGAAGTGCGATTGGCACTTGTGTTTTACACTGATTTATCGAGGTCGGTGTCTCTCGGCTCGCAATCCGGGCTCAGCCTCTCCCGTCGAAGCCTGTCATCCCCGGAAAGGTAATTATACCTGAATTTATTGCTTATAAACAAATCGGCATTAATGCCACGCTAATACTATTTATCTGATGTTATAATAATTGAATAAATGATCCTGGAATAAATTTAATATTGCACAAGGGAATGATAAAAAAAAACCGATCCAACCATTGAATAGTTGCTGATCCTTGAATTACAAAATTTTTTCGCGCATGGAGTTGATACAATGAAGATCAGATGGTATAAAAATTTCCTTGGTATTGTTACTTTACTGGTTTTAGGAATCCTCGGATTGGCTTATGATAATTCAGTCGTCACTGCTCAACAGAATACCGATAAAATCGAGGCTTTTCTGTTTGATCAATTTTCTGCACAAGGTACAGCTGATTTCATTGTTCGATTCACTGACCAGGCTGATCTTTCATTAGCTTATTCAATGAGTTGGCAGGAGCGAGGTAATTTCGTTGTTGACCAGCTCACAGAGACTGCACAACGAAGCCAAATTAACGCTCTTGGGATTCTAGATTTACAAGGTTTTCGATATCAAACTTTTATTGCGGGTAATGAGCTGTATGTATTTGGTGGTAACCTTGATACAGCCAATACCTTGGCTGCCTTGCCCGAAGTCTCCTACATACGCGCCAGTCGTACCTATCAGATCGATCCGATAGAAGCAAATATTCCATTTGACCATGTTAGCTGGGTTGGTGATTTGTTAGCGAGGAATGCTTTAACAACTGTGGGTGATATAGAGGCGCTAGAATGGGGAATAAATGACACAAAAGCTGATGATTTTTGGACGACATTTGGTGTTCGTGGTGAAGGCATTATCGTTGCCAATATCGATACGGGAGTTCCGCTATACACATCCAGCTTTGTATTTCAGTTATCGTTGTGGAGCAGGACCGCACACCGTATGCTGGCTCGATCCGACCCGGAGGAAGTACTGCCCCTGTTGACGATCATGGCCATGGCACACATACCATGGGAACAATGGTTGCGGATGATGATAGTCTGGCAAACTCGCATTGGTATGGCACCAAATGCAACCTGGATCGCCTGTAATGGTTGTGAATCGAACACACTGTTCAGACTTTGCTCTAAATACCTGCGCAGATTGGATCCTTGCTCCTGGTGGTAATGCAGCTAATCGACCTAATGTGGTCAATAACTCCTGGGGTGGTGATCCGGAGGTGACCCTGGTATCAAGCCAAAGTCAATGCATGGCGAGCTGCAGGTATATTCCCGGCATTCTCAGCTGGTAATTCCGGATCAAGCTGTAGCACGCTTGGGTCACCCAGGTGATTACCAGGAATCCTTCGGAAGTGCAGCCCATGATTCCAGGCGAACGATTGCTACATTCTCCAGCCGAGGTCCATCGCTTTTGGTGCATAACCCCGTACACCAAACCGAATATCTCGTCACCGGGTGTGAGTGTACGGTCTAGTTTAACCGGTCCCAGCGACAATTCATACGGTACGTATGAGTGGCACGTCCATGGCAAGCCCACATACAGCAGGTGCGGTGGCATTGCTCTGGTCGTGTAATCCGTCATTGGTGGGTCAAATAGAACGTACTTTTCAGCTGCTGCAAAGCAATACCGATACTGCTCCGGCGGGAAACTGTGGAGTACCCCCGGATGGAGAAGGTAATTATACCTACGGATATGGCTATCTTGATGTTCTCGCTGCAGGTAATGAAACCTGCGGTGGGCGTAGAGGAAAATGGACTCAGATCACACTTCCACATGGCTGCCCGGATTGGACACGTTATGATGGTGAATATTTCCCAGGCACTGGATTGGTGTACTTCATGGGTGGACGAGGCGGTCCTTCGGGTTCTGATACTTTTGGAGATGTGATTTCATATAATCCAACCTCGAATATATGCACTGATACTGGCACAGATTTACCATTTCCGATTTCCAATTACACCATCAACCTGGTAAACAATGGCTCAGCTGATGTGCTTTGCACCTTTGGCGGTCGTGGAGCAGCTGGAACAAATATCCTAAATGTCCAATGTTATAACCCATTGACAAATCTTGCGAGCTCTGTGACAACCATGCCTCCAGCTTATTCGGGGTATACACCTGGGGCGCAGGTAGTAGTCGATAACATGGTTTATATAATTGGCGGCTTTAGGAATACATCAATACCATACGAGCTTGCCCTTACATATATGTATAATCCGATTTCAAATTCATTCGCACCAAAAGGCAATCTGAGCCTGGCACGATCTTATCTTGACGTTGCCCCGGTAGATGGATTAATTTACGCATTTGGCGGAACAGTTTATGATGGATCAACCCTCAATGCTCAGACCCGGGCTGAGGTATTTACTCCAGGAACTGGGCTATGGAATGATGCAGCCATTGCCGATTTACCAACCGCGACTGCAGAGGGTCGAGCTTACGGATTTAATTCATCCAGTAACAATACTCTTGCTGGAAAAATCGTTATCGCAGCAGGAGGACAATTTCCGGGGGAATCCCTCGAAGCTTTTACATATGACATTGCTTCAAATACTTATGATTATGATTTCCCTGATCTAAATGTATCACGCCGGGACAATGCTGGTTTCTTTATTCCAGGAAATCCAGGTGCAATTTGGGTGTTTGGTGGTCGTTCAGGTGGGGATATTCCTCCTTATGCCGTACCGGAATATTATCAAGATTGGCAACTTAAGTTCCTCCCAATGACATTTAAATAGTTAAGGTTATTGTATACCATGACCCCAGTTCATCACGAGTGCCCCAAATCATCGTGACTGGGATTTTCAAACAAGGTATTTAAAGAATTATTATTGCCAGTAATTCATAGATAGAATAATCCTGATTGGACATAATATGCCAGGAAGAGTTAAAGGTGATTGTAGAGTATATTCATATTGGTTTCCTATGATCAGGAATTTCCATATTTGTAATTAATATTTACTCAAAGTGCTTTGGCTTATCGAAAGTCAATCTGTGATAAATTGTTGCCAGTTACTAAAAAAAATCAATCAAAATATCAAATATTCTGGATTATGGATAAGATAAAAACAGAGGCTTATGGCCTGTCCCAAAAAGGAGGTGTGGCTGATCATTTTCCCCGCAATAGAAAAAGTTCATATTGTTATTTTGATCATATTCAATAAAATAATCAGGTAAATTTAAATTTTGGAGGATGTTATGAAGCGGAAGTGGCTATTCAATACAATAGCTGTGGTATTGTTGATTATTGTTGCCTTTCTTGGCCTGGCAAAGCATGATTCCGTCGTGGCAGCCCAGGATGAAGGAAAAAAAATCGAAGAATTATTGATGGATCGCTTTGCAGTCGATGGCAGCACTGATTTTTTCGTTATTATGACTGAACAAGCTGACGTAAGTACTTCAACCCAAATGTCCACCAAGGAACAAAAGGGTCAATATGTATTCGATACCCTGGTTGCAACCGCTGAACAGTCACAGGCTGACTTGCTCGCTTATCTTGATAAGCACGCTGTAACCTACGAAAGTTTCTATATTGTCAATGCCGTGTATGTGAAGGGTGGAAACCTTGAGCTTGCACTTTCAATCGCCACCCGCCCCGATGTAGTTGAGATCACTGCAAACCATACATACCAACTCGAAAAGCCGATGAAAAATCTTGATGCCCCGAGTGCACCCACTGGTGTTGAGCCAAATATCAGTTTCGTTTATGCTCCGGAGGTGTGGGCTTCTGGATTCACTGGGCAGGGGACGGTGATGGCAGGTAATGATACCGGTCTGGCTTGGGACCACCCTGCTTTGAAAAGTAAATATCGTGGCTGTCTTAACCCACCCACCTGTAATCTAATTGATCACAACTATAACTGGTGGGATGCTACAGGCACGTACCCCAATATACCCAACGATGGACACGGGCATGGCACACACACCACCGGGACAATGGTTGGCGATGATGGTGGCGCAAACCAAATCGGGATGGCGCCTGGTGCTCGCACAGTCCATTGTAAAAACATGACTGATGGCGGAAGTGGTAGCGATAATACCTTCCTAACGTGCTTTCAATGGGACCTGGCACCGTGGGATTTAAATCACAATAATCCTAACCCCGCGATGGCGCCGGATGCAATCAACAATTCATGGGGCTATGGTGGTGGTGGTGTTCAAACTTTCCGCACAGCGATCAATAACCTTCAAGCAGCTGGCATACTGGTTGAAGTTTCAGCAGGCAATGAAGGCCCTGTGTGCACAACATTACGGTCGCCAGGTGATTATCAAAATGTATTAACGACTGGCTCAGTTAATCACACAACCCCGTATCCTGGACTACTGACCGGCTTTTCCAGCCGGGGACCATCAATTCTTGATGGAAATTACTTCCCAGACGTCATGGCACCAGGGGAGAATATCCGCTCGTCTCTTCCCGGTGGTATTTATCAAGCATGGAGTGGGACCAGCATGGCAGGTCCACATACCACAGCCTTAGTTGGTCTAATGTGGTCTGCCTGTCCAGCACTGAGAGGCCAGATAGACATCACAACTCAAATGATCACTGAAACAGCTGGTCCATTAAACGGTCAGAATGGCTCGAATTGTGGAGGGAATTACACTACAGGTCCGAACAATGACTGGGGATTTGGTACGATCAATGTTCAAGCAGCTGTGCAACAGGCAGTCATTTTCTGTGGAGGGGTGGAAACTGGTCACCTGGATGGATTTGTAACTGATACTATGGGAGATCCTGTCGCAGGGGCGACTGTAATTGCAACTCCTGCAATCGAGAGTGGAAAGATTGAAGCGGTCACAGACCCGACGGGCTATTATACAGTGACGCTTGTGGTAGGTACATATGATGTGACAGCATCAAAAGTCAATTACTCTTCACAAACTAAAACGGGTGTTCAGATCGAGCCTGACGCGGTTACTTCACAAAACTTTACGCTTGACTATCTTGGAGCATGGACACAAATTGTGGTGACAGCTCCTTGCCCTGACTGGAACTCGTAACGATGCTGAATACTTCGCTGACACCGGTAAGGCGTATATACTGGGAGGTCGTGGTGGGGGCACTGGTGGCACTACATATGGTGATATCTTTGCTTTCGACCCAATTGCACAGACCTGTGCGGATACGGGTGTAAATATGCCCACGCCAATATCAAACTACACTATCGTTCCACTGAACGATGGCAATGCTGATTTGCTATGTACTTTTGGTGGACGTGACCAAGCAGGTAATATGACCTTAGCAGTGCAGTGTTTCAATCCTATTGCAAACTCAGTGGTCACGAAAGCCAATCTACCAAGTGCATTCTCCGGTTTCCTACCTGGTGGAGCAGCAGCGGTAAACAATAAAGCATATATCTTCGGTGGTTTCAGAAGCACGAGTGCACCTTATAACCATGCTTATACTTATGAGTACGATCCCGTAGCGAACGCGTATACCCAAAGGGGTAACCTTGGTCTCGGACGGGTTTATATCGACGTTGCAGTCGTGGATGACCAGATCTATGGCTTTGGAGGAGATATCTCCAACGATGGAGTAAACCTGGTGCCACAAACCATCGCAGAAGTGTTTAATCCAGGCACAGGTACGTGGGATGATGCAGTAGTTGCAGATCTACCGACTGCTTCAGGAGAAGGTCGGGCTTACGGATTCGACAATAACTCAAATTATGAGCTTGCAGGTAAGGTTGTGATTGCAGGGGGTGGGGAATGGCCTAGTAATACGAGTGAGGTTGAGCTTTACGATGTCAACACCGATAGCTATGATTATAGCTTTGCCAATCTAAACACTGCACGTAGAAACCAGGCGGGATTTTTCGTTCAGGGTAATCCGGGTGTAATGTGGGTCTATGGTGGACGTGCGGGTACTGATACCCCACCCTATGCCCCACCGGAATACTATGAAGTGGCTTTAGCTACAGAACCAGAACTGGACGTTTTCTATCTTCCGCTCGTCATCCGATAAATCAACTGAGATATTAATTAATCACACACCCCGGTGGTAAATCCATCGGGGTGTTTTGTTACTATCTAATCAAAACATGACATTAATCAAACTTTCCCCTGAAGTATGGCAATATGGGAGTGGATTTGGTTGTGTTATACTCCGCGAAACCTTGTATTCCCTGAACCGATCCTGCTAAGAGACCACATAGTTGCAAGAGGAATTATGAATACACAAGATTATATCGAACTTGAAGAGCGTTACGGTGCACATAATTATCACCCCCTGGATGTCGTGATCTCGCGTGGGGAGGGGGTGTGGGTCTATGACATTGATGGTAATCGTTATTTGGATTGTTTAAGCTCCTATTCTGCGCTCAATCAGGGACATGTTCATCCAAAAATTCTGGCGGCCTTACAAGAACAGGCAAGAAAGCTGACTTTAACCTCGCGAGCATTTCGTAATGACCAGCTACCCATATTTGAAAAAGAATTATCCGATATTACCGGCTATGAGATGGCATTACCGATGAATTCCGGTGCAGAAGCAGTGGAGACAGCGATAAAGCTGGCACGTAAGTGGGCATATCAGGTAAAAGGGATCCCTCGCTATCATGCAGAAATCATCACCTGTGAGAATAATTTCCATGGACGGACCGTTTCGATCATATCATTTTCTACCGAGCCACTGTACCGGGATGATTTTGGTCCCTTCACGCCTGGATTTATCGTTGTACCTTATGGAAATGTAGAAGCAATTGCCAATGCCATCACACCGCACACCGCAGCCGTATTAATCGAACCTATCCAGGGAGAAGCTGGGGTAATTATCCCACCTACAGGATATCTAAAAAAAGTCCGTGATTTGTGTACAAATAATAATGTATTATTTATCGCTGACGAAATTCAGACTGGCCTAGGTAGGACCGGCAAGCTGTTTGCCTGCGAACATGAATCCGTGCGGCCGGATATGATCCTAATCGGGAAAGCACTATCAGGTGGCTTCTATCCTGTATCGGCAGTAGCTGCAGATCGTGCATTACTAGGTTTATTTAAAGCGGGTGAACATGGCTCAACTTTTGGTGGTAATCCACTCGGGATGGCCATAGCGCGAGCAGCTTTAAGAGTTATAAATGATGAAAACATGGTGGAAAATTCTGCCAAAATGGGGGAATACTTCATGGAACATTTAGTGGAGATATCTAGCCCTACATGTTAAAGAAGTTCGTGGAAAAGGCTTGTTGATAGGGGTAGAATTACATCCAAAAGCAGGAGGAGCAAGGAGATTTTGTGAAGCTCTTGCAAATCAGAGTATCTTGGTAAAAGAGACGCATGAAAATGTCATCCGCTTTGCTCCACCATTAATCATCGATCAGGAAACCGTGGACTGGGCTATACAGCGGATACGTGAAGTACTCACAATGAAATGAGAAAAAACCCAAAATATTACCCATCAGATGTTGAGGAAGAAAAACAATTGATAACAAGGAGTTAGATATTATGAATATTTGCGTTCCCAAGGAAAGAAGGACTTTTGAATTCAGGGTTGGTTTAACACCTGGTGCAGTCCAAATGTTGACAAAAGAAGGTCATACATGCTATGTGGAACACAATGCGGGCATTGGTGCAGGTTTTAATGACCAGGAATATGAACGAGCTGGTGCACGTATTGTGTATACTCCGCATGAGGTGTTTGGTCGTGCAGATCTTTTATGCAAAGTTGCACGTCCCACTTACGAGGAACTTGAGTGGCTACGCTCAGAAATTACGATCATGGGGCTGTTACATTTATTTTCATCCCGGCAGGATAAGATCGATATGATGCAAGAAAAGAAAATCACTGCTATCTCATATGAGCAGATCCAATTGCCGGATGGATCACAGCCTGTCCGTAAACCTCTCAGCCAGATCGGAGGCCGTCTTGTTGCACAGATTGGTGCTCACCTGTTACAAAATGATGCGGGTGGAAAGGGGATACTGTTAGGAGGCATGGGAGGAGTGCCACCAGCAGAAGTGGTTATTGTTGGGGCTGGCGTAACTGGAACAGCAGCAACCCGTTCCTTCCTGGGTGTTGGAGCGCATGTGACTATATTGGACACCAACCTCGATGCCTTACAAACCATACATGAGACATTTTCAGGTGTAGTAACCATGGTATCTAACCCACATAATCTGGCAAAAGCGACTGCTTATGCAGATATCGTTGCGGCTTGTATATTAGTTCCCGGTGAACGACCACCTATCGTAATTACGCGTGAGATGATCCGAGGAATGAAACCTCGTTCATTGATTATGGATGTGAGTATCGATGAGGGAGGATGTGTGGAAACATCCCGACCAACCACACATGAACACCCTACTTTCATTGAAGAAGGAATCATCCATTATTGCGTACCTAATATTGGCAGCGTAGTAGCACGAACATCCACATACGTATTTTTAAATGCTGCTTTTCATTTTATTCGAGAAATTGCTGAAAAGGGGTCAGACCTTGCAATTGAAGAGAATTCTGCGATTGAATCTGGGGCGATCATTTACAAAGGTGAACTCCGGCGTTTACCCCGTGAGAGAACCAACCTGGAAGAAGAGGATTAGATAATGGATCTTAATAAGATTTACCAATCCCGTGTAGTAACCGCAGAAGAGGCTGTAAAGAAGATCCAATCGGGCCAGCGAGTATTTCTAACTGGAAACTGTTCAACCCCCCAAACGGTATTAGCAGCATTAGTCAAACACGCGCCTAACTTGAAAGATGTTGAGATATGTCAGGCACTGAGTGTTGGCCCCGCTGATTATGTCAGTCCAGAGATGGAAGGACATATGCGGGTTAATACAATGTTCATCAGTGCTAATATCCGCAAGGCTGTTCAAGAAGGACGGGCTGATTTTACCCCAGTATTGTTATCAGAATTTCCATTACTATTCAAAAACAAACACTTACCCGTGGATGTGGCTTTGGTGCATCTATCACCTCCAGATGAACATGGCTTTCTCAGTTTTGGAATTGAAAATGGACTCACAAAATCAGCAGCAGAGTCGGCGAGAACTATTATTGCAGAAGTAAATCAGCAAATGCCCCGGACATTGGGTGATTCTTTCATCCATTTGAGCCGGATCAACTACATCGTACCAGTCAACTATCAGTTGGCAGAGATGTCAATGGGTGGTGAGGGGGCAGACGAGATCACTGAAAAGATCGCTGGTTATATTGCTGAATTGATTCCTGATGGGGCTACCATGCAGATGGGTATCGGTGCCATTCCAGATGCTGTATTGAAGTACTTATACAACAAAAAAGATCTGGGAGTTCATAGTGAGTTGTTCTCTGATGGTGTGATCGACCTGGTTGACGCAGGTATCCTAACCAACGCCCGTAAGTCTTTACATACCGGAAAAATTGTGGCTGGATTTATCATTGGATCGCGTAGACTTTATAATTGGGTAGATGATAATCCCATGATCGAACTTCATCCAACTGAATATATCAATGATCCATTTGTAATTGCCCAAAATGATCGTATGGTGGCAATCAACTCCGCGATAGAAGTTGATCTTACAGGCCAGGTCTGTGCAGATAGTATTGGTCCCAAACTTTACAGCGGTGTTGGTGGTCAACTTGACTTTATATATGGAGCATCCAGATCAAAAGGTGGGGTGCCCATCATTGCCCTGCCCAGTACAACAAAAACTCGGGATGGAAAGGTAATTTCCCGTATCGTCACCATGCTTAAGCATGGGGCAGGCGTGGTTACCAGCCGTAATCATGTGCGCTATATTGTTACAGAATACGGTGTTGCTGATCTGTATGGAAAAAGCATTCGGAAACGTGCAGAGGCATTGATCAACATTGCCCATCCAGATTTCCGTGAAGACATGAAGCGGGAAGCAACTGAGCTTAGATACATGTAAAACAAAGTTGGTATTTTTATCATAGAATGCAGCTTATAGAATTTGAATTCCTGTAGGCTGCTTTTTATTATAAAATGTTAGAAAGGTATAATTGCACCAGAGAGAGTAGCATGAACCGACGGACAAAAATTGTAGCGACCATTGGACCAGCAAGCCAGAATGACGAGATGATCCGGCATCTGCTAAAATCTGGGATGAATGTTGCCAGGCTCAACTTGTCCCATGGAACCCATGAAGACCATACGGTCGTCTTCAACCGATTGCGGAAAGCTGCGAGGGAGCTGGAATTACCCCTGTGCATCCTTCTAGATTTACAAGGTCCGAAAATTCGCATAGCCAACCTGCCTGGTGGTCAAATACTCCTAAAACAAGGTCAAAAAATCACATTAAAAACCCGGACCGGATCGGTAAATGCTGGAGAGATTCCGGTGGATTTCACCGAATTACCAAGAAGCGTCAGGAATGGGGAGCGCATCCTCCTGGACGATGGCAATCTTGAATTACGGGTTGAAGCTATAGAAGCAGATCAGGTGATCACTGAAGTCATCGTGGGTGGAGCACTAAAATCTCATAAGGGGATCAACTTGCCAGAAGCGCAGATAGATATCTCATCACTGACTGAAAAGGATGTACACGACCTGCAGTTTGGGATGAAACTTGGTGTAGATGTAATTGCACAATCATTTGTGAGCTCCGAGAAGGATATTTTATTACTGAGAGATAAAGTCAGCGAGCTTTGCCCAGATCAAGAAACTATCCCAATTATTGCCAAGCTAGAACGTCCCGCGGCGATTGGCCATCTCGAAGATATAATGGAAGTGGCAAACGGGGTGATGGTTGCTCGAGGTGATCTCGGAGTTGAAATGTCACCACAAGAGGTACCCATTGCTCAAAAAAGGATTATCGAATGTGCGAATCGGCATGGAAAGGTCGTCATTACAGCGACGCAGATGTTAGAGTCGATGATCCATAATCCCAGACCTACCAGAGCTGAAGCATCCGATATTGCCAATGCAATCTTTGATGGCACTGATGCAGTCATGTTATCCGGCGAAACTGCCGTGGGTAATTATCCAATTCAAGCGATTGAAATGATGGATGCGATTATTTGCCAAGCTGAGGAGCATGTCGATGAATGGGGGCGCTGGCATGGACCTACAATAGATGATTTACAAGGCGATGATACGAGATTTATGTCACTTGCTGTACGAGAACTAGCACATGATCGTAATGTTGCAGCAATTGCAGTTTTCACCATGAGCGGAAAGACAGCTTTACATGTCTCTAAAACCCGTCCCAGCGTACCGATACTGGCATTTACACCAGATATTCGCACTTATAACTGTCTTGAAATGTACTGGGGCGTAATCCCCTATATGGTCCCCCATTCCACCACATTGGAAGGAATGCTTAAGGATGTCGATGCATTAATCAGAGGGTCAGGTATCGTTGCTCCAGGTCAACAGGTCGCTTTAACCTGCGGTTTTCCAGTTGCTACGATTAGCCCAACAAATCTGGTCCTTTTGCATACTATCAGTGAGTGAATAGCTGGCAATAAACTTGCAACATATCTTCATCTATCCCATGATTAGGCATTTAATTATTAATATAATGAAATCAAGTAAAATTTGATCATCGTGGTTAAATAACAAAATAATCTATTAATGGAACTTGTGAATACACTGAAGGAGGATAAGTAATGAAGTGGAAGAAAGTGATGATATTGACTGTCACTATACTTACCTGCTTATTCATTTTCTCAGTTCCACGAGCTATTTCAGCAGGATTAAATGCTGAACCAATACCCACTGTAGAAAACCAAACAGAGATCTCAGATCAAGTTGAACAGGCTATCCTTGATGCAATTGCAATTAACAATAGTTATATCCAAGGCGGCATGGTTACTAATTTACAGGTCACCGATATTGCAATTTCGCAAAATCAATTATGGGCAACTGCCTGGGTTGCCTATTATGACTCTCAAATTGAGGCGATTTTACCGACAGAACCTGCTCTAGCGGTCATACGCAAGGTTAATAATGAATGGCAGGTTTTTTTACCGTCCGATCAAAGCTGGGAGGATTTATTATATTCTATACCCGATGATTTATTATCAAAAGAAGAGAAGGATATGTGGGTGGCAATGATTCAGGGTGCGCCTGAATCATATCCCACACAAACTGGTTACTTACTCCCCTGGCATGGTGGTCAAACGGCATATCTTTCCCGCAGCGTTGGTCATGATGCTGATTTCACTACCGCTCACTTTGCCTTTGATTTTTACAAACCCGGGAGTACAGTTTGTCCTAGTGGCGGAATGGTGAGTTCGGGACCGACTGGCTTAAATTTTGATATTTATGCTTCCCGGTCAGCAACTGTATGGGGATGGGAGGATTCTGTCGCAGATTGTGACCATAGCAACGTGAATTTCATTGTATTGCGTAATATCGATGATCCTTCCATATTCCAGCTTTACTTGCACCTTGCCCAAAATAGTATTCCATCGGAACTCAAATCAGTTGGTGAACCTATCTCGAGAGGACAATTTATCGGCCGAGCTGACAATACCGGAGCGAGTACTGGATCGCATTTACACTTCCAGGTAGAACACCAACCCTACTGGCCTGCAGATAATCCATACTGGAGCACTGCCCTAGACGTGACATTTGATGATGTGGATATCAATGGAGGCAGACCACGTGTTAGTCCACTAGATCCACCTTATTGCCGGGATGATGATGTTTGTGATGTATTTAGACAGACATATACATCGAATAATTACTATCAGGATGATTTTATACCGCCAATTGGTGAATTAGCCGGAGTCTCAACAGGTGATATTGTAATCAGTGAAACACTTACACTCAGCGGATGGGGATCAGATTCCGAGTCTGGATTGGATTATGGACAGCTGATAGCATATTTTAATGGGGATTGGCATAATTTAGGCACTCCCTTCAACCCTGATTTTACTTATACATGGGATTTATGCGCCTCAGAATTATCAGTGGAGGATGGCGCTGTAAGTATTGCCATGCTTTTATATGATAATGCTGGTAACACTGCTCCACTGGTTGGATTGCGTCATTTTATAAAAAATTATACATGTCCAAGCCCTCCTCCGACATGTATTCCGAGTCAGGATCAAGTTACTTTATTCGAAGACCCTTATTTTCAGGGTGGATGTGTAGTGTTTAATATTGGGAATTACCCCACTGGTAACTCGCTAAATCCAATTGGCAATGATGATGCAGATTCTTTATTGATTGGTGACAATGTCCTCGCTACTTTTTACTCCGAAGAGAATTTTGTCGGGCATTCCCAGTCTTTTGTGACTGATACAGATTTTATGAGATATAAATGGGTTGCGGATAATGCACTTTCCTCAATGAAGGTAACTTCTCGTAGCACAATTCCGCTGGCACCGGTTCTTATAGGTCCCATGGAAGCAACAGCATTTCGAGACGGAGATATAATCCCACTTTCATGGTTCAATGGGGGTGGTGCGGTTGACTTCCAGGTTGAGATTTATAAAGATACGGTATTATTACGAACCATACCATGGCAATCCGATCCTGTTGTATATGTAGACTCATTAGAACAGGGGAATTACAGCTGGCGCGTACAGGGTAGGAATGCTGGTGGAGTGAGTAATTGGAGCCAAAAATCGACTTTTTCAATTGAATCACCCATTGTCATTCCACCGGAATGGACTGTGCCTTATTCTGATACAATGGAAGACTCTCAGGGGAGGTGGACGAGGAATGGATTCTGGAGCTATATGAGTAATCCTTCTATAGCACACAGCGGTTCTCGTAGCTGGTGGTATCAAAATATATATGGGAACTATAGTAATGGAAACCCAAATTTTGGATCGTTAACTTCACCTCCGATATCAATCTCCAGCTTTGGTTATTATCTGCGTTTTTATTATCGCTACCAGACAGAAACACAGGGGCTAACCTGGGATCAGCGATGGGTTCAGATATCTGTGGATGGCCAACCATTCATAGAATCTGGCTCAACTCAATGATGACCCTCAAATGCCAGAAACCTCCAGCTGGCTGAGAATAAAGGCAATCGACCTATCTGAATATGCTGGTCATATTATCCGAATTCGCTTTCAATTTTCGACATTAGATGCATTTGGAAATAATTTTTCTGGTTGGGGTATTGACGACTTTAGCATCACATCAGAGCCACCAGCTATTTGTGATGATGTCCGGGATGATGATACATTCGCTCAAGCATTTTTACTAACGTATGATCCCGACATCACTTTACCGGGGGAGATATGCCCGAATGGTGATTATGATTATTATAGATTTTATGGTGATTCCGGCGATCGAATCGTTGTTGACATTGACGCAATGATCGATGGTTCTCTCCTTGATTCATACCTTTTCTTATTGGATCATGATGGACAAACTATTTTAGCTGAGAATGATGATGAGGTATATGCTCAAAAACGTGATCCGCTATTAACATATACATTGACAGAAGGTGGTGAATTCTACCTAAAGATACGCGCCTGGAAACATCCGCTAATTGGTGGGAATGACTATTTTTACTCGATTCGCTTGTTTGAAGATCATAATGATCCTATAGCATCGATCAAATGGCCTGATTCAAACAGCTACCTGCCCGATGGAGATATGACGGTCAGAGCAGACGTCTCAGATGTGATTAATGGTATTAATCGGGTTGAATTTTACTGGCATTCTTCAAATTGGCAACCTGGTTCGTGGGGGTATTTGGGAACTGATACCGATGGAACAAATGGTTGGAAAATTGCTTTTAACCCTGCAGAGCAGCCTGAGGGGAATAATGCTGCATTTTTAATTAAAGCATTCGATCTGGCAGGAAACTTAAGCAGTGTTGGGGCATGGGATTTGGGAATTGATAAAACTGCTCCTGTTACTGAAATGAAGCCGTTAATTGCTACACAGCCAAGTAATGCATTTTTATTAGAATGGACTGCTACCGATAATTTATCAGGGCTTGACTTTGTCGAAATTCAAGAGAAAATGAATAATGGCAGCTGGCTAACCTTACCAACGATTGACGAAATTTTCGAAAATTATTGGATCATTGGGATCCCAGGAAATTCATATTCATATCGTATGCATGGGGTTGACCACTCAGGCAATAGTGAAAACTACCCGAGTGCAGCTGAAACCAACACTACTATTCCTAATGCAAATGTGATCTGTTTTGCGCCAGATAGCTATGATTCGTCTGGAAATGACAATTCACCAATAAATGCTAGTGTAATAAATGTTAATGGTGCCAGCCAGATCCATAATTATTGTAATCCGCTCGCACCAGATTATCAAAATGATGAGGATTGGATCAGGTTCGATACCGCATCTGAGCAACACTATTTAGTCGTCAGTACTGCGAATAGCCCACAGGCAGCAACGATTATCAGCCTGTTTGCTCAAGATGGAACCACGTTACTAGCAGAGTCAGTTCCTCAAAAATTTGGAGAAAACTCCGCTCTGGTATGGACATCAGACCGTAATGAATCGGTCTATTTCCGTCTAACTCATCTGGATGGTCGTGTGATCGGAAAAGATGTAGCCACCACTGTATCAGTGCATACAGGTGATTGGACATTTTTACCAATGATTAACCTCACTAAATAGCAAGACCTAATTCTATTTATAAAACTGAAATAATCGGTATTTAATAAAAAGAACCACAAAGCCATACCTGTATAAAGATGACAACAAACTAGCATAGTTGGGTAGTTTATGATACATTAATTAACGCTATGCCTTCCCTTGCTATTGCTCTGCTACTCACCTCTGCTGCTCTTCACGCCCTTTGGAATTTACTCTTAAAACAATCTCGCGAAAAATTTCTTGCAATGGGTTGGCAAGTCGTTATTGGCAGTATCGTGTCTATTTTCGCCCTTTGTTTTGCTGGTTTGCCACCTCGTTCGATGTGGTTTCTAATATTAATCAGCACGATCCTGGAAGCCATTTATTTCGCTATCCTTACTTATGCATATAACGATCATGATTTTTCTCTTATTTACCCAATAGCTCGGGGTGCTGCACCTGCTTTGGTTCTGATTTGGGCTGGATTATTTCTAGGTGAAAAACCAAGTATTGGAGGCTTTGTTGGTATCTTTTTGATTGTATGTGGTTTAGTCATTATCGGTGCAACCAGCTTGATCCAAAATCATACTGGTAAGCCACATCTCCGAGGAATTGCCCTAGCACTCGTGGTTGCCCTGGTAATATCAATTTATACCCTCGTAGATGGATATGCGGTAAAACGAGGCCCAGCCGTATCCTATGGTCTGAGCTTATTCATTCTAATGCCGGTGTTTACCACACCTTTTATCGTCCGTCATTATGGCTGGAATCACACCATTAATTCTTTCAAAGAGCAACCAGGACGCCTCATATTGGTCGGTATCCTTGCGGTGATTGCCTATCTGTTTGCCCTCTTTGCTTACTCGATCGCTCCAGTGAATTACTCAGAAGCCATTCGCGAAGTCAGTGTAGTGATGGGTGCATTTGCAGGGTGGTATTTCTTAGGTGAACAGATGGGAAAAATCCGCATCCTTGGGTCAATTGTTATCTTTGCAGGGATTGTGCTGATTGCGGTATTGGGGTGAAAGAGGATTCAACAAGACTTAAAAGCTACGCATCAATTCAGAAATGATATAAAGCAGGATTCAATCCCTGCTTTATTCTCTAATCCTGCCAATGGCTCTACAAGGATTAGACCAATGGGGCTGCCTTCATCGTTGCTGGAATAGTTATTCCGAGTATTTTACAGATGGTCGGGGCAATCTGAAGCTGTGATACGGTTTCTTGTGTATCACCCTTCCCGATTATTCCGGGTTGAATCAGATATAGAGGTACCTCCCGATCATCAGGTGTGGTACCTCCGTGAAACTTATCGGTATTAATCCCATGGTCTCCCGTGACCAGGATTCTATAACCGGAATCCATCCATTCTATAAGGTAGGTAGCCAGCCACATATCCTGGTGGGTGGCGTGGCAACGATATGCGCTTGAATCGGCTCTATGACCGATATTGTCCATCCCCATAGGATGGACAAGAAGGTAATCGGGAGCAAACCTCCGGACGAGCATACCGGCAAGGGCAAATAGCTCGGTATCTGGAAAGTCGTCTTGGGTATAGAAACGCCCATGCTGGATAAAGAGCGAGTCGTCATCAACTTCGTGATCTTCAATCATATCGTAGGGGACACGGTTATATAACTCAGAAAACCAGCAATAAGCTGCAGCAGCTGTGGTTTTACCTGCCTCATGTGCTGATTGGAAAATATTGGCTTTTGTTGACTTACGCACGACTACATTCGAGACAATCCCGTGTTCGATCACTGGCAGACCAGTATGAATCGTTTCGTATATAGGGCGCGAGACACTGGGTAATTCGCCAATCACTTTGTATAGGCTGGCATGTTTGCCTTCCACCAAATGACCCAGCATACCCATTCCAGACACTGCTGTGTCATACCCCAGGCCGTCAGAAAGGACCAGAATTACTTTACCCAAGTTGCCAACTCCTATCTGAAATCAGAAATATCAGGCCTTTAGTACCAGGACAGCCTCGCTCGAACATGTGACCTGGTCTTTGTCACCAATTTTTGGCAGTTCAAGGAATGGATTATTGAATGTATCCATATAAAAACGGTTTCTGCCAACCAATACATGAATGCGGACAACCGAGCCGAGAAAGGTGATATTCTCGATGGTACAATCCAGGACATTGGCTTTCTTTTCCTGGGCAATAAAGTTGAAGCGCTCGGGGCGGATTGCAATGGTAACCTTGTCACCTTTTTGCTTGTCATCCAAACCCTCTGCTGCCTGTAGCTGTACGCCATCGATCTGAAGCAGGTGCATTGCCGGGTCAACCACCTCGGCAGTGGTGGTATTCAACGTACCGACGAAGCCAGCGACAAAAGCGGTCGTGGGGAAGTTGTAAATCTCGAAGGGAGAACCCACCTGTTCAATCCTACCTTCGTACATTACCACAATACGATCCGATATTGACAGGGCTTCTTCCTGGTCATGGGTGACGTAAATCGCGGTGATGCCAAGTTTGCGTTGGATGTCACGGATTTCTGCACGCAAGGAAACCCGGATCTTCGCATCCAATGCTGAAAGCGGCTCATCGAGTAATAGCATTGTGGGACTCAGCGCTAGCGCACGGGCAAGAGCCACGCGCTGCTGCTGCCCACCCGAAAGCTGATAGGGATAGCGGTCGCCAAAGTCGGGCATATGGATCAAATTTAGCATTTCAGCCACGCGCTGGTGTATTTCTGTAACCGGTTTTCGTGCGATCTTGAGGCCAAAACCAATGTTGCCTGCCACGGTCATATTGGGGAAAAGCGCATAGGCCTGAAATACCATGCCAACATCGCGTTGATTGGGTGACTTGTTGGTAATGTCTTCACTATTGACTACAACCCTGCCGCTCGTAGGTGTTTCGAACCCTGCCACCATACGCAGTGTGGTAGTTTTGCCACACCCGCTCGGCCCAAGAAGGGAAATGAATTCTCCTTTTTCTACCTGGAGGTTGAAATCCTTAACAGCTACTGCCTTGCCAAAGTTCTTGTTTATATTGTTGATTTCTAAGAATGCCATCGTGACCTCTTCATAATTAGTGTGCACCTGCTGTGGCTTCGCCTTTACCGCCAGTGACCAATTGGATGATGCCCATCGCGACCCATGTCAATAGAAAAGTAGCGAATGCAAGCGCGGCCGGTTCGTATGCACGTGCCCTGCCTAACAAGAGGAGGTATGGACCAAATGTAGGAGCTCCTAAATATGTGGCCAGGATAACTTCGCCAACGACAATGGCGAATATCAGCATAGCGCCACTTAATAACGCGGTCCGCACGTTCGGTAGGATCACACGCGCGATGATGGTGAACCAGTTTGCCCCGAGGCTTTGCGCAGCCTCGGTTAATGTTCTCACATCAACAGTCCTCATTCCCGTGTCGATGGAGCGGTAGATGTAAGGCAGACCCAGGACCATGTAACCGCCCACGATTAAAATAGTCGTGCCGAATCTGGAATTTGTCAGTGGCGGCAACAGGCTAACTTCCGTAAAGGGTATGTTGAATGGCGTACTGTAAACACGGATTAACCCGAACACAAGGATAATCGCAGGGATTACAAAAGGAAGCAATGTTATAAACTCCACGATCCTGCGTGCTTGGGGAAGACGTAACCGTATCCAATACGCCGTCGGCACGATCAAAATGATGCTTGCGATAATACTCATCGCGGCGAGGAAAACGGAATATCCAAAGGTTTGCCAAAATTCTTTGTCGGCAAAAGCCGATTCATAGGCCTTGAGACCGATAACGCCACGTTCCATGTGAAGAGAAAAATCGAGCAGGGCATACAATGGCAACACAAAATACGAGGCGCCTATGATAAACCACACCCAGCTCCAAAATGGGAATCTGCGCAGGTGGGTTGCTGCTTTCATTTCAACCACCTTTCAGTCTTGTTTTGAAGCAAGGAATAACCTGTAAGCGAAACTGCCATGATGAAGACCATGCCCATTGCCATGGCATATCCCAGACCCGGATTGTGCATAACATCGCCCCGGATCTGCGCCCCGATTTCGATGGTGATAAGTTGCATTTGACCTTGCCCAACCAAGGCATAGGCAGTGGCATATGCGCCGAACGCGTTACCGAACAAAAGGATCATAGAACCTAAAATAGACGGCAGAAGAATGGGGAAGGCAACGCGCAACCAATACTGCATGGGCTTTGCACCAAGATTTTCGGCTGCCTCACGCCACTCACGCTTCAATCCATCCAGTGCGGGCGCCATGATCAAAACCATCAATGGAAATTGGAAATACATATAAACCAGGCTCAACCCTGCAAAGCTGTACAGGTTGAATCCGACGTCGTATAAGTTTACATTGAAAACAGACTTTACCAGTGCAGTAATAAATCCGGTACGTCCCAGGGTGGCAACAAATGCAAAGGCAAGCGGCACACCTGCGAAGTTGGAGGCGACGCCTGCAAACGTGATCAATACCGTGCGAATGGCTTTAGGCAAGCCCCCAACGGTCACCGAATAAGCCAGTAAAAAGCCAAAAATACCGCCCCCGATCGCGGTGACAGCGCTTATTCGAATGCTCATCTTATAACCATTGATAATGTATGGATCAGTAAATAGATTGAGTATATTCGTTAATGTGAAGTTGCCTTTGTTGTTGAGGAAACTTCCGATAAACAATCGCATGGAAGGCAAAAAGATAAAAAGAATCGCAAAAAGGAAAAAGGGAACTACGCCAATCCAATTTTTTAAGTTGGAGGCTGGCCTCTTGGCTTTTGAGTCTGTGAAGGTGGTTTGGGCCATGCTTTGGCTACCTCGGAGTAGTTTTTACTTTAGCGAGACCCCACCAAAAGGCAGGGTCTCGACGAATATCAATTGTCTAACTTTGATTAGGGCGCATCCTGAATATCTACGCCAACGACAGTACCCCAGCCCTCAGTGATGACTTTTTGCGCAGCTGCTAGCTGGTCAAGAGTGGGGAACAATACTCCAGTGACATCCGGTAGTTTAGCAAGCACGTCAGCCGGGATTACACCACGCGCACGCAGATCCGCTTCACGGATGGGATGGCAGTAACCCTTCATCCAGGTTATCTGGCCTTCATCTGAATAGAGGTATTCCATCCACAATTTTGCAGCATTGGGGTGCGGGGCGTAAGCACTGATAGCCTGAACGTAAATACCGGCAAGGCGGCCAGTCTTTGGGATCACTACCTCAGCCTTGGGATTACCGGCAAAGGAATCCACCGCGGCAAGCAGGTTGTAGTCCCAGGCGACGCGGACGGGGGTTTCACCCTTCGCCACAAGGGCATTGGTGGCAGCCAATGGGATGAGGTTGCCGACAGAGTTCAACTTCGCCCAGAATTCCAACCCGGGCTCAGCGTTATCCAGTGAGCCACCATTTGCCAAGGCAGAGGCATACACAGACAATATGTCCTGAGTACCAGTACGCGGATCTCCAGTAAGTGCAACTTGTGCCTTGTATTCTGGCTTGAGTAGGTCAGTCCAGTCTTGGGGAACGAGCGGTTGAACATCAGTGTTGACGATGAAAGCTATCACGCCGTAATAGTCACCGTACCAGTATCCATCAGCGTCCTTAGTTGCAGCGGGGATAGTGTCCCAGGTGGATACTTTATAAGGCTGGAGCAAACCATCAGCCTGGGCTTGTGGGCCAAATGCAAAGCCAATGTCAAGGACATCTGGAGCTTGTGGACCTTTACTGTCTTTGTTGGCCTTGACGGCTTCGATTTCATCGCCAGAGCTACCATCGGGAGCCAACTCATTAACCGCGATACCATACTTGGCTTTAAAGCCGTCAATCGCCTCACCGTAGTTGCACCAGTTGTGGGGTAGAGCGATAGTGGTAAGCGTGCCTTCAGCCTTCGCGGCGGCGATCAGCTCAGCCATCGGATCAGTGGCGGAGGATTGTGTTGCAGCAGGTGTTTCCGTTGCTTTCGGACCACATGCGGAAATTAACGCGGCCCCGATAAGAAATACTGTGAGCAATTTAAAGACGAGCTTATTTGTATGCATATACTTCTCCTTATCTCCTTAGTAGAATATTTTTTGGGTGTTTAATGGTTCTTTTTCAGTCAAATGTTTTCGATGCACCTCCTTTGAACATTAATCCACTTTCTTCAGACATACTGCATAACAAGAATGAAAGAACCAAATTAAAGTCCATCTACCTATTCACCAGACCATCGTACAGACCGCTGAACTTCTATTAAAATGGCTCCTGCTTGCCAAGAGCCACTAGTAAACTCGCCTGCCTACCACAGCCAGGGCTTCGAGCAATTTAAACAAAAGTTCCACAGACAATTTCAAACTTTGATATACAGTTTGTCGAAACTCGCTTATAACTTAGTTTTTTTTCCAAAACTACTAGAAAGTACCATTATTTTTATATTTCAACATACTTTACCATCACGTTATTATAGCATATTCAGAAAATACCAAGGTCAAGTATCGAGTACAACAACTGCATACCCTGTTTCAATGATATGGCACAAAGGTATTAATTTAAGAAAACAAAATTAATCAAACTCACCGGAAAACTCGTGTCTTTACTCATTTGATTCTTCTATCTGGGCAAGTGTGTGAAAATCACCTACCAAACGTGGATATAAGCCGGTATAAATCGAAAATAGAGTGTCGTACCGCTTGATATTTTCATTATTCGGCTGGATAATCTGAACAGATTCCAACCAGCGTTCCACAGCTTCAAAATTAGTTTCCACTCCAATTGCCACCGCGGCTAAGAAAGCAGCTCCTAAACCAGTACCGCCACTGGACCCACGCCAGTGAATTGGCAGATTTAAAATATCAGCGAAAATTTGTCGCCATACAGCGCTGTTTGCTCCACCATCCATTGCTACAGCGTAAAGCAATTGATTTCCCATTTGAAGGATAATGTCGAACATTTGGCGGTAAGCATAAGCTACACCTTCCATCACAGCCCGAAATAGGTGTGCATGGGTGTGCCGGCTGGTTAAACCAATCCAAGCAGCCCGTGCCTGCGGATCCCAAATTGGAGTCCGCTCGCCTATGAGATAGGGTAGGAAGATCAATCCGCTTGAGCCAGGTAGGATATTGGATGCTTGTGCTTCTAAATCAGAAAAATAATCATTTCCTTCTAAACCCAAGATCGAATGGGTATACCAATGAATCGCTCCCCCTGCCATCACTCCTCCCAGGGATAATCGTTGCCCAGTAACATGAAAAGTATTCAATAAACGGGAATCACCCTTTGGAGAATTCGGGATGAGCAGATTTCCCGCTGTTCCTAACATCATAGCAGCACTACCAGTATTAAAAACGCCTGCTCCCAGACACGAGCAGGCAAAATCACCTCCGCCACATATTACCGGTGTGCCAGATTTCAGCCCCGTTTGCCTGGCCGATTTAGTACTTATCCCACCAACGACTTCTACCGCAGGCATAATCTTGGGAAGTATATCAATGGACATACCCATTATATCCAATACTTCAGTCGACCAATCTCCTGTGGTTGAGTCAAAACAAGGACTACACAGTCCCGCTTGGGATGGATCAATTACGGCACGCCCAGTTAATTTATAAATAACATAACTATTAGCCTGTAGAATTTTCCAGGTTCTTTTAAACAATTTTGGCCTATTTTGGATAAACCACAACCATTTCACACCCCCGAAATAACTATCAAGGCGATTAGTAGATATAGTTTGAGCGCGTTCCTCACCAAAATGCTTGCGCAGCCACTCCACCTGAGGAGCAGAGCGGCGGTCTAACCAGAGTAGTGACGGTTGCTGCGGTGTACCTTGATAGTCTATTGGTACACAAGAAGGGGTTTGTCCACTGACAACTACAGCCAAAACTTCACAACCCACTACGCTGGCCAAAACTTTCGGACACAGTTGACAGATGGCCTGCCACCATACCTGGGGATCTTGTTCAGCCCAACCAGTTTCGGGCATTTGGATGTTATAACTACTACTCAGTGAGGCAAGTTTACGGCCATCTGTGCCAAAAAGGCTTACTTTCGTGGACGAAGTACCAATATCCATCACAATGTAAGCTTTCACAGTATCCTCCTTGGGACTTTTAGTGACTTATTAATTAAAGAACCTCTCCCAGGGGATTTGTACTTGGGTATCGTTATGAAGAATATCATGCAAGTCTAGCAGAAGCGGGAAGTTTTTCAGGTGAATTTTACCTCGTCTAGCTAATTTAGGCATTGCCCTGCATACCCGCGAGATAATTTCCACTGATTTGAGTGTCACCCCAGTCAGGATCTCACGCGTATGGCTGAAAGGGATACCTTGACCTAACATCTTACCCAAACGAACCGTACGACCGCCAAATACCGTCACGAATAAATCGCCTGCGCCGGGCAGCCAAGTTAAAATTATCGATACCACCACCCATAACTTCTAGAATTATGCGCATCTCATAACAGCTTTGGCCAAATAACGCTGCCTGCGGATTATACATATTCGCTAAACCATCTGGACCGGCTCTATCCATCATACCCACCGCTAGCCCGACACCAAGTGCGTATACATTTTTCATTGCTGCGCAAGTTTCCACCCCAATTAAATCTGTTGAAGTCCAAATATGATAGTAGGACGTGCTTAACAATTGTTTTAGATACTTAAGTGTTGTAATATTTTTGCCAGCAAACACAACACAAGTCTGCCGGCGAGCTGCTAACTCGTGGGCAATGCACGGACCACCGATCGCGTTAAAACTGATCGTATCTTTTTTATAGGCTTGAATTTTGCTATCCAACGCCTCAGGCAAAATGATTAAGTCACCATTGGGTCTGTCTTCCAAACCTTTCGTCACGGATAACACCGGTACTTCGGGGAGCATTAAAGGGCCAACTGTTTGAGCAAACCATTCTACGCCAAAACTGCTGATCCCACCAATGATTACATCCGCCCCATGAATTGCTTCAGAAAGTTGGGTATATGAAAATACTTCCACCTCAACCGGGATCGTTCGTTCTAGTTTGGGGTGAAAACGATTTTGCCTTATCGAGGTAATGATCTCCTCGTCAAGTGGTGTGCCTACCAGACGCACTTTATGATGATTGTCACTCAATGGCCAGCACATGGCTGACCCCATCATCCCTGCACCAACAATTGCAAAAACAGTCATGAATTTCTCCTGGTTGTTTATCGGTTATTTTCTTCTCCAATGATTGGATTAAAACTACGCATTGTTTAGCGGATATCTTGGAAAACATCCCTTCGATATTGCTGTTCAAAGCAACCAGATCCAGGCGCATATCCTGTTCCTCCTATGTGAGTTGAACACCAGCACCTTTGTAGAACGCAATGCGGGTGTTTTCCACCTGGTCTCGGAAAATCTGCATGCGAGCGGATTCAGAATAAGGAAGGAGGAGAAATAATTTAGTAACGGAGAGCCAACTCTCCTCCTTCGATAAGTGGAAACATTATGTAGTAGACATTTACTCAACTGGGATCTCTTTTCAACTGGGATCTCCTTGTAAACTTTTTCAATCTGGATACCCTGCTTCCGACGGTAATAACTGAAACCGAAGTATATGGCGGCTGCGAGCAAGTAGTTGAATAGCATGAAGATCATCGAGTTAACGTTTGACCAACCGATGGCGTAGCTGGCAATTCCGTCTGCTGTCGTTGGATCCCAGAACCACACCACCAGTAACCAGTCTAGGAAGCCTAGGAAGATCAACCCCGCAAGGGTAACCAGGGGCATAGCCTTGCTGCCTGTGATCCCTTTAACAACCTGCACCAGGATCCATACAAGGATTACCGCGTTTACGATCGTCAGAAGGCTTAAAAGGATCACCACGAACCAGGTGGCAGAATTCGCACCAACAGCCCCCAAACCGCTTAGGATCGTCCAGGCATCCTTGAACGACAGGAAAATGAGGTAAACAGAAAATAAAGCGTATAGGGCTGTGACAATCCAACCAAGCCAGGCAGAAACTTTGTACTTGGCAATAGGTGAGCCATCAAATACATCCTTGGCTCTCCACGGCATGACGATACCGGCAATGGTCGAACCGAGGAAGGTGATGGCAATCACAACCGTGGCATCCAAGGCCAAAGATTGGAAATTGAAGATTTTAAACGCATAAAGGTATGAGATTATCGCCGAAGGAATGACCATGAGCAGTAAAGCATAAATCGGTGTTTTCGTTCTCGGCTCGATCTTGGAAACCCACTCGGGAAGCATGCGGTCAATCGCGGCAGCGAAGATTACCCGGGTTGAGCTCAGGAAAAGTGTGCCGGACCAGCCGAACCACCAAAGACTCATCAAGAGCACGACAAGAAACATTAGTGCAGGGCTTTTAACCAGGAAGGTGGCAAATAGAGCTGGGTAAGGCCAGATTGGCAATGGTGGAGGTTCGGTTGTATAACCCCAGGTTGAGTTCCAAAATGCGCCATTGGCATTATTGTAGAAATCCCAACCAATGGTCTTTGCAATCAGCAGGAAGAAAATCACCGCTCCCACCGTAGTCACGACGATTGCCCAGAACATACCTGAGAAGTTGCGTTTGTAATCTGATGCACCACGTACTTCACCATATAGGGTGGAACCCCAGTTAGGCCATAGGTTGAAGAAGGTCAGCATCGGAACAAGTATCATGCTGGCTCCAATAGCCAGGGGGAAGAGTGGACTTGCAACGGTGCCAGCATCAACACCAGCCTGCATGGTTGCCGCATACACATCCCCACCAGTTGCACCAAATTGGGGTGCCATGGCATTAAAATTAGTGATAAAGGTCTCATTGTTGCCGAATAAAAGCAGGAGGAAAACAATTCCCAGGCCTATAGCTCCCCCAAAGAAGCAGAACTTTTGTATCCGGGCATACCACTTCATACCGATGGCGATATAAATAAAAACGATCAGGCACACAGACAGCATGCCGACAAACTGGCCTTGTGAGGTAGTCGTGAACCATAAGGCTGCATCCTTGAATCCTGCGATAGCGAGCAGGGGTGTGTAAACCTCATAAGTTAGCATCTGACCGTAAAGAGGTGTCCACAGCCACAGGATGAACCACCAACCTGTAACCGCCAAAATGAAACCAACGGCGCGGTTCAGGATACGGCTCTGCCAGACATAGTCACCCCCTGCACGCGGCATGGCAGAAATTAAACTAGCATAAACGATTACTTCAAATACAGTGAAGATGGCGCCGATTACAACACCAGTGATCAGACTACCCCCAAAATAATAACAATAAGAGAATATAAAAAGCCCGAGAGTAATCAGGTTAATCGAGAAAGTGGCGTAAATGAACGCATCAAACACTGACCAAGCCCTTACCAGGCCGCTTGCTTTGCGAACGAATAGCGAAACGTCACTCATTGCAATCTCCTTTATTTTTTTATTAGCAGCCCTCCAGCTTACGTTCAGGGAGGGTTTTGGTAAGAACAATCCTTGGATCGAACCATCTACCGTCAGCTCGATAAATTCTCTCTAAATCAAATACCTCCTCTCTCGAAATTATTCGTGAACAAAAACTTTATCCCGTTGTGAGCAGATAATTACCAACCTTATTTGGCTTGAGCTCGATGACTGCACCATTCAACATGCCCTGCTCATACATACTACCAGGATTGACGCATAATGTTTTCTTGTACTTCCGCGTTCCCTTACCTTCGTGAATATGCCCATGCAGGCCAAGCAAAGGTTGATATTTATCAATCACAGCCATTACTGCCTTGCTCCCGACTGGTATCATGGAGCGACCTGCGTAGGCGGGTCGCAGGTCCTTGGTCAATTCCGGGGCTTCATCCAGACCACTTCCGTAGGGCGGGGCATGCAGGTTGAAGACTGCCTGAGAGGGATTCTTCACCTTGCTTATTATTGCCTCAATGCGAGCCAGTAAAGCCTCCTCGGATTCCTCGCGATGGGTGTTCCAAGGCGTCGGGTTGGACCAACCTGAATTAGCCATTTCATGGTATTCATCCAATTCGACAACCTGACCTTCCATGCTTCGCACACATTTGGATGCCGCAATCACCGCATCAATCTCGAAGATGTCATCATTACCCGGGCAAACAATGCAACGGATGCCTGTTCCATCCAACTTGGCATCCGCGTAATCCATCCAACGTTGAATGGTCTTCATTACCTGCTCCAGGAAAAGCTCATCGGTTCTGCCAGGTGAGGAGAAAATTGCCTGGACTTCATCCGGATCGGTCACATACGGATAATAACCACGGTTCTGGATCGTCTGAACCATCTTATCCACTTCTTCTTTTCCATGCAGCATGGAAACCTGCTCCAGCAAGGTTACCTTGAATTCGTCACCACCTTGAGCAATGATTGGGATGATTGCCTTGCCGGTCATGTCACCGCCCAAGATCAAGGTATCCACTTCGTAGAATTTACTTGCTGCCAGGAACTTTTTCCAACAGATTTCCGAACCGTGTACATCCGTCGCAAAATATAATTTCATCGGGTATTAATCTCCTACTCGGTTTGAATTCCTGTACATTTATTATGAAACCACATACCTTATGGCAACACCAGATTTCCTGGAACCAAATCCTTGAATTGCAACCGGATGCGTCTCTCGATGTCTTCGGTAAACGAAGTAGTACTCTCGCGTCTCAGGATATCACGTACACGTAACATAGCGCGTGCATGTGTATCAAGAGATCCCTTCTTCTCCCACGTTTCACGAGCGTCCCGATCGGCTAACCAGGTGAGTAAAGCCTCACTCTTCATCCGTTTTAGAGTGTGTGGATTCATCATGAATGAACCCCCCGGTTTAACCTGGGAGATCACTTCCAACGCTAGCTCCTGATCGTCAAATTTAATTCCGCGTTTCACACGTTTGAGCATCATGGCAATTTCATCATCGATCACTGCTTTGGAAAAGTCGAATACCTTCAATGCATCCAGAAGGCCGCCCATGTTCAGCATGTCAATCCCACCAAGAATACCTGCAATCGTAGACATACCGGTTTCATATCCAGATTGGGCATCATTGATTTTTGAATTGGATAAACCGATGTATCCACCATATGGCACATTGTAGAAGCGAGCCATCTGAGCAAAAGCCATATGTAACATACCACACTCAATCCCCCCTGAAGCATATGCGCCTGCGCGCATATCCGCAACAGTTGGTAATGTAGCATAGATTATTGGTGTACCTTGTCGAACCATCTGCATCAGCACTGCGATGGCAAGGAACTCCGCATTTCCTTGAACGAGTGTTCCTGCCATAGACATTGGTGAAGTCAGTCCTGCATTGGGGACAATACTGGGATAGACTGGTAATCCCTGCTCGCAAAAGAACATAATTGCTTCGGTGGAATGATGATCCATTGTCAATGGTGATACCACCGGGCAATAGTGATGGGTCACGAACGGGTGAGCATGATAAGCAGCTTCACTCCCTGCAATAATACTAAGCAAATGTATGATCGCACGGATATCATCCATATCTTTCGTGGTGCTGCGGATTGGTTTAAGGCAGTATTTTAGCGATGGATAGAGGCGTGCAATTGTGAACTGACCTGGCGGTGCATCGTCGGCGAGGGTTGAGATCGAGAAAATATCGTATGCTGGTAACTCCTGGATTAGATGGGCTATCCGGGCAATGTCATCTGATCGAGCTCTTCTCGGACGATTTGTAATGGGATCAATGATATCAGGAGCGGAGCTTCCAGTAACGATGACTGGTCCGTCTTGTGGTAAAGTACGGTCATATTTCGGATCTCGACCGAAAAATGTAAAAGTAGATGGCAATAATGACCGGTATTTCTCAACCACTTCTGGGGGGAATTTAACGATTAGCGTATCAGGGTTTACAAAACAACCATTATTTTGATAGATGGAACGTGCTTTGTCGTTCCGTACGAGCATGCCAACTTTATCGAGCAACTCCAAAGATGCAGCATGTGTGCGTTCAACTTGATCTGGCGAGAGTAGAGTGGCGAAATTCAACATCTGATCCTCTTAATGATGACTATCAGCAGCCAGTATTGAACGTTCAACGGAAAGCTGTAATGATAGTTCCATTATCTCATTAAAGGGGAACATCTGTAATCCTGGTCGGGTCACTTTGAGGGAGGCAGCAGCTGTTGCGAAACGCACGGATTGTTCAAGATTCCATCCTTTTAGATATCCATAGATATACCCAGCTGAGAAGGTGGCACCTGCTCCACAGCCATCAACGGCTCGTACTTGCGGGGCCGACACTCTGATTGCTTCCTTTCCATTGACCGCCAAGCAGCCTTTTTCTGCCATTGTGATCAGCGCGATCTGTACCCCGTTTTTTATTAACCTTAAAGCTACCTCCATAGGTGGGGTATCTCCACATTGGGCTGCATCGGTCACAGCCTGGCATATGATAGCCCGTCTGGCATAACGGTTTAACAGTTCTGGGATAGCATGCCCATGTTCAAAATTAAGGAAGACGGGAATACCTAGCTGGATGGCTTCGTCCATTGCTCGGATGATGTGATCGCCATCGTACCAATCCACATATAACATGTGGGAGCCTCTAAGAATGGAAAGGTCAGCTGTGTCGAGAGTGTCCAGAACCTGTGGTGGTCTTTGCCAGAAATAAGTCCGCGCACCTGTCTCGTCGGATACATCCACTTCCAAGGGAGTCTTAATATCCCTTGAGAAGCGTACTTCCCCCTGCACACCCCATTCTTCTAATTGGTGCGCGAGCTGGTGACCACGAGAATCATCACCTAGCACAGTTCCAATCATGGCTGTGGGCAAATCCCATTGACGTAACAAGCAAGCAACGATGGCAGCGTCATCGAATATGAATTCGCTGACTTCCTTCACAATCGCGCCAGTGTTATGCTCGGGTAGCTGCTCAACTACCATAATAGCAACTGGCGTGAGCATTCCAAAGCCAACATAGAGAGGGTGCTCATTACTCATAAAGGTCATATCACCGCTTTGTTTTCTTAAGTAAATATCCTTGATCTGCTAAGCGCGTAGACGGTCTCCTTTTGGATCGAATAATACAGTTGCAGTCACCTCTCCCTGATAGCGACCTTCGATCAGGTCTACTTCCAGGCGCGTGCCAGGTTTTGCAATCGCTATCGGTAAATATGCATAAAGTATATTCTTACTTAAAGTATATCCATAACCTCCACTTCTGACACGGGTAATAACTTTGGCATCGTGGTAAATTACCTCACCACCATAGATCTGGGTAAACTCATCTCCATCCAACACAATCGTGCAGAGCTTGCGAGTTACCCCGTCTTTATTTTGTTTAGCCAATGCATCTTTACCTATGAAGTCACCTTTACCAAGATCAACACAAAAACCCAAACCAGCTTCATAAGGCGTTTCTAACTGGGTAACATCAGCAGTGTAATATCGATACCCTTTTTCCAGTCGTAAAGAATCAAGAACCTTGTATCCACCGACTTCAATTCCAAATTCCTGTCCAGCTTTTATTAGCGCATCCCAGACGAGTAAAGCACGATCTATAGGTATGTATAATTCCCAACCTAGCTCACCTACATAGCTGACCCTTTGTGCCCAAATACTAACACCGTTTATAAGGATCTCCTTGGTGTGCAGATAAGGCATGGTTTCATTAGAAACATCATCTCTCGTGATCTTCTGCAGAACCAAACGAGCTTTTGGTCCCCATAAAGCCAAACAAGCCCAATCCTGGGTGATATCGCGTATTGTTACAAGACCATCCTGTTCTTTTAGATGCATCTTTAACCAACCGAGGTCATTCCCGATGAAGGCTGAACCTGTTATGACCATGAAGCGATCCAGGGCAAGGCGTGAGATGGTAAGGTCAGCTTCTACACCACCACGCGAGTTTAGGAACTGTGTATATATTGCTGTTCCCACTGGTTTATCAATGTTGCTGTCTGTAACACGCTGCAAGAGGGGAAGGGCACCGGAACCACTTACCTCGATCTTACCAAAGGAGGACAAATCAAATAATGTAACGGTTTCACGCGTAGCACGATGTTCCTTACCAACACGTTCAAAATATGGTGGGCGATTCCATCCCCAATTGCGTTGGTCAGCACCCATTCTTCGCCAGGGTTTATCGGGATCGAAATAATTTACCCGCTCCCATCCATATTTCTCACCAAAGGCTGCACCCATTTCCTGTAGACGATAATGAACTGGGCTGGTTCGGTGTGGACGAGCCCACTCATTTTCGTCATTGGGGAAGCGTAAACGGTAATAATACTTGACTCCTTCACGGGTTCGCTCGGCAGCGTATTCCGGATTGGCATAATAGTTGCCAAAGCGGGTGGCTTTGTATGCATATACATCCAGGGGTGGCTCGCCTCCCACAATCCACTCCGCCATGAGCTTACCTATTCCTCCAGCACCGCCGTATCCATTTAGCGACATGCCTGCGGCAATCCACATACCACGAACGCCCGCCATTGGTCCAAGCATTGGCTGACAATCTGGAGTGTATGCACCGGGATGGCAGACCAGGGTGATGATACCTGCCTGGTCAAGAAACGGGATGCGACGTATAGCCCCTTCAAGCAGTTGTTCAAAGCGACCATAATCCGCAGGCAGTGTCGTTCCACCGTGTTCCCATGGCACGCCATCAATCCAGCGTGCCAATGGATCCGGTTCGTAGCCGCCAATTACCAACCCACCTGCTTCCTGACGCATATACACCAGGTTGTCGGGATCTCGTAGACAAGGAGTGGTGAGAGGAAATTCGTGTCCACTTACGGCTTTTAAAGCGATGTGTTGATGGTCAACTGGTGTTGTTGGAAGATGCAATCCAGCCATTGCTGCAACCTGGGGTGCCCACATCCCAGCAGCGTTGACCACCATTTCAGTCCGAATAGAGCCGTGATCAGTAAGTACGCGATTAATTTCTCCCTTGGGAGATAACTCAAATCCGGTTACGCGTACACAGGTGTTCACCTCCACACCCATTTCCTTGGAAAGACGCGCCATGGTGGTGGTAGTGGTATAAGGATCCAGTTGGCCATCACGTGGCAGGTAAATTGCGCCATAGAGATTTTCCTTGCTCAATTGTGGCATGAACTGCAAAGCTTCTTCCGGCGAGATAACCTCAACATCCATGCCAATGGCTTTTGCACGGCTCACACTCCGACGCAACTCCATGAGCTGGTCTTTCGATGATGCCACGCGCAAGCTACCGACGTGATCAAACAAGCGTAAGCCACTGTAGAGCTCTATGCTGTATTTGCGAAATTGCATTAATGTCTGCGAGGTAGCAAACTGGGTAACCAACCCAGCCGCATGCGACGATTCCCCACTGGCAATCTCACCTTTTTCACACAGGATCAGATCTGTCCAACCCAGCTTCGCCAGATGATAGGCAATATTAGCTCCGACAATTCCTCCTCCAATGATTACAACGCGTGCTTGATCCTTCATTATTGATCCACCTTTCCATGGAATTAAGTGTAGTATTTGGTGTAGTAGATAAAATTTCAACTGAATGAGAAGCGAGGAACTCGAGGGTCGATTGATCAATTTGAGCATCCGTGATCAATTTATCCACCTCGTCAATAGTTGCGATGTTGATATTATATCGACTTCCCGGTGAGGCATCGTATAGCGCCTTGGCTCGGTTCGGTAGGAACGCACCTGAGAGGGCGGTCGCTGCAAAGACGTAACCACAACCGAAAGTCACTCCAAGTGTGAACAAAATGAACTCACCATACTTGAAACTATATAATGCGAATATAGGGATACTAAAGAGAAAGTAAACCAGGTGAGCATTGACTGGGGTATGAAAACGTTCGTGAACCTTACTCACCCATGCCGGTAATAACCGATCGAGGCTCATCGCGACCATAATACGTGTGACCCCGATGTAGCAGTTGCAAACAATCTGGAAGGAATTAAGAGTAAACCCGATGCCGATCATTAAAATCAACAATGGGTTTTTTGTTATTGCCACTGCCAACATGCTCGGAGCGAGGATAATCGTATCAGCAATCTTGGCGGTAGGGTCAACGTACCAATAACCATATGATGCAACCACCTGACCTTCTGTTCCAGCTGCATGTTGTAAGGCTACTCCTAGCAAGGCAAGCAAAAGACCCGCAGCTATCAGAGCACCGACCATGATGAATGCCTGATTTTTAAATGAACGCGCTCTCTTTAATCTCACCATTCTGTTGGGCACTATAAGTCGCCCATTGCAGGCTCTGCCATGCAACTGGCGCGATCAACAGGGTCAACAACCAGCTAAAATTCGGTGCTGTATTTACCCCTGCGGCTTGCGCTGAAGCAAGCGCAGTCTGATAGAAGGTGGATGACTCACCCACGGCGGCTGCAAACTGATTTAGCTTTTCTGCAAACGCTGAGGCTGGACTGGTAAATAGTATGAGTAAGGTGGCTGCAAATCCAAGCAGAATACCCCACCACAGCACATGTTGGAAGCGGACATAATTCTTGAAGCCGGTGATAAGTAGGAGTGCCCCGAGAAAACCGTTCACTAAGCTGATGATGAACAAACCCACCGGTGTTGTAGCCCATATACCGGCAGAAATCAATGTGGGGTTGTTCATTATATTTCCGAGACCCAATAACAGCGGTGCCAGCCCAAGTGTAGCCACCAGCCAGCCTGATAGAGCCGTCCAAACGAGGATCCAGATCACGAATCCGCTCATCACGATCGTATAGCCCCAACTACCGCCTAAGACGCGGCTTTGGAAGACATAATCGCCACCAGAACGCGGTAATGCCGTCGATAGCCAAACTGCTGCGAATGCGATTGGTATCTCAATAAGTGTGCAGATGAGAATTCCCAGGGCAACGTTGCCACCTGGAAAAGCAGTCGGTGATACAAGGAAAACCCAGGGGAAGATAATCCCCATTGTTAAAATGTTATATACAAATGCAGAATATGGAGACATGACACGAACAAGCCCGGATGCTTTACGGGTGAAGACTTCTGGCTTGGTTGCTAAAGCTTCAGACATTGCGATCCTCCTTTGAATATAACAAATTTATGAATACAAACGTTGATAGACATTCAAACCACTTCACCAAAGCCTATTGCACTTCTTCTTTTTTTGTTAGCTTATAGATAAAATCCTCCTTTCTAGATGAATTTATATCAACCACTCGTCATTTGATATCCGTCTACTTTTCCATCAACAAAGGTCACGATACAACCCCGCAAAATTCCTTCTCCATACTCACTTCCCGGATTGATACATATGGTCCGCCCAATTTTGGCGACAGATTGAGATTCATGGATGTGACCATGCAAACCTAACATCGGCTGGTATTTCTCGATCGCTTTGCGAACAGATTTACTCCCCGCACCATGCATGACCGTTTGCCCACCTTGAATGACTGGTTCCGGCGGATCCTTGCTCCAATCTAGGAGTGGGCAAGTATCCAACGTGGAATCAATAGGAGGGTCGTGAAAGTTAAAAATCGTATGACTTAGGTCGGAAATACTGCCTATCATTTTTTCGATCATTTCACCCAATTGTTCATCCGGTATTTCTCGCGGTGTTTTCCATGGTGTGGGTGTGCTATAGCCTACAGATACCATCGTGTGATCGTCATCAACCTGTATAGCTTGATTTTCACATGCAAAGAACGAACGGGTGTCATCCCGCTTAATGGCAATTAACACCTCCGGATCGTCATCGTTTCCACCAGTGACATAACATTTTTTTCCCGTTCCAGCCAAACGCTCTTCTGCAAGGTCCACCCAGTTACTCAAACGCTGACGCGCCAATAAGTGAAATAATTCGTTGACTGCATTTTCATCCGCTGAGAGAGCACGAAACTCTTCCTCATCCATTATCTGATAATAAAAACCAAGTGTTCCTAACCGTGCAATTAGGTTATCAAGTTCAGTTTGGGTGCTTAATCCCTCGACTTTGCCCTGAACAGTCGCACGGAAGTGGTTGTTTTTCTCCTTGATAATTGGTATCAATAGCTTACCGGTAATATCCCCTCCCATAACCAGGATATCCACGTCATAGAATTTCCCCGCATTTATAAATTTTCGGTAGGTACGTTCGGAGCCATGCAAATCCGTCGCAAAAAACAATCGGGTCGCCTTTTTATGTTCCTTCTTGGAAAATAATGGCATTCAGACCTCCATGAAAATTATTTATACCTAGCTACTGGATCATTCTATATATTCACCTGGTTTGTTGGTGCAATAAGAATTTCAACAGAGTATGCAGACAGGGAGTTAAGGGTGGTGGAATTTATCCCGGCGTCCGTTACTAATTTATTAATTTCATCTATTGTTGCGATTTGAAAATTGGAAACCACACCCCATTTGGTATGGTCTGCCACAAGTATTATTTCTCCTTTGGTGCGTTCAATCATTAATTTAATAACTTCAGCTTCCGCATTTGATGGGACTGTACAACCGTGAATCAAGCTGATCCCATCTACACCTAAAATTGCCTTGTTGGCATACACCTGCCGGAGGTTATCGATGGCGAAGCGCCCAGCAACAGAATTTGAATGAGGCTGAAATTCTCCACCGATCAGGTATTGTTCAAAGCGTGCATGAACCTCTAGCATTGCAATGAGATTATTGGTAAACACAACAATCCCAGAATCATCACGAATATGTTGGATGACCTGAGCAGTGGTTGTGCCGCTGTTAATAAATACAACATCCCCATTATCAATAAGCGATGCTGCCAACTCACCAATCTGACTTTTTTCTGCTGGATTTTTAGCTGCCCTTTGAATGTATTCGGCCTCATGTGTCATTCTCTGGCTAAGAATTGCACCCCCATGAGTCCGTTCTAAAACACCTTTGTGTTCCAACCATTCCATATCTCGTCTCACCGTCGCTTCAGAGGCATCCAGAATTTTATACAAATCATCCATACGGACGATTTTGTGGATTTCCAGATACTCCTGGATTCGCTCTCGCCTTTGAGCTGGAATGAGAGATTTGCTCATTATTTATTTACATATTTATATCAGATTGTTGATGATGGGAATTGATTAATTACATAATAGATTATAAAAGAATCTGAAGAAATTTGCAAGATTTTGTTTTTTTTATTATAATAGTCGCTATATTTTCCCGAAGAAAAAATTCATCGCATTGATAATAAAAAGATGATTACCGAGACATTAGCATAGGAGCAGGGTATGTTAAGTAGTGCTATTGGAATGGGCGAGCAAGATCGTGCAGAACGCGAGAAATTTGAAAATGAATTGACCCGTATCCTCAAAGCCAGTAACGAAGCCGGAATAATTTTACGGGTTATCGGTTCACTGGCTTTTCAAATACATTGCCCGAAATTTGGATATCTACAAGCTGCGATGGGACGTGCTTACACGGATATTGATTTTGCAGCGTATCACAGACAAACCAAGGAGATTCAGGTCTTATTGTCTGGTTTGGGTTACAAAGAAGACCGAGAGGTTTTTATTGTTTCTGAAGGTGGACGGGCGATTTTTGAGCGATCAGGAATTGGTATTCACCTAGACGTTTTCTATGAAAAACTTGCTTTTAGCCATGTGATTTTTTGGAATAATCGCTTAGAAGTTGACAATCCAAGTATTCCGCTTGCAGAGATGCTACTTGAAAAAATGCAAATTTATCAAATAAACGAAAAAGATATCATCGACACAATTATGTTGCTTCTTGAGCACCCACTTGGCGATATTGATCACGAAACCATAAATATCAAATATGTCGCTGGTCTTTGCAGTAATGATTGGGGACTCTGGCGTACCACGACAATGAATCTTGGCAAAGTACGTCAGCTTGCCCAGGGATATAAACAACTTTCTGATGAACAAAAAGAAAGAATTGATTCCCAAGTGAAAACCGCCTTATCACGTATCGAGGTAGAACCAAAATCTCTTGCATGGCGCCTCCGCTCCAGGGTTGGTGATCGCGTGAAGTGGTATAGAGATGTGGATGAAGTTCAATAACAGGAGCAGGATATGAAGAAATTTGTCCGTGATTTAATGCACCTTGGATTACTTACTTGTGAGTCGAGTGCTACACTAGGTCAGGTGGCAGCAGTGCTCACTCAATATCATGTACATGCTCTGGTCGTTGTAGATCACGAAAATCATCCTCAAGGAATAATCTCCGATTATGACTTACTTGCGGGTGAATGGCTTTCAGCTGAACCTCAGGGATTGGCAACAATGCGTAAACTAACCGCTGGTGAGCTGATGTCTTCTCCTATCGAAGCCGTCGAAGCGGATACATCATTAAAAACTGCTGCAAATATATTAGTCGAGAAAGATATTAATCGCTTGCTGGTCACAGAAATAGGTGTGCCAATTGGAATCATCTCGATTTCCGATTTCGTATCCAGCATCGCACGGGAGGAAAAACTTCATCGAGAGAGTGTTGCTGATGTGATGTCGGATTCTATACTGGTCTGTCGCGATAAAACACCTCTTGGTTCAGCTGCGCGGACGATGACCCAGGCAGGCTGGCGCTCAGTGCTTGTTGTGGATGCTAATGGTAAACCAAAAGGCGTGGTAAGTGGGAAAGATTTATTGCCTTATGTGGTAAATGGCGTTGATGCAAATCTAACTGTCAGCGATATCATGCATCCTCCTCTCACGATTGATATCCATGCTCCTCTTCGTGAGGCTGCGAACCTGATGATTCAAAAGCACCATCATCGTCTGGTAGTTATTGACCAGAATGAACCTGAAGCCTTCCCATTGGGTATCATATCTTCATATGATATTGTGGCTGAGATGGCAAAACCTGATTCAATCTGGCAGAAATAAACATTATATAAATGATACATTGTATAGATGTAACTAAGAATGTATAAAACCAAAAATAATTATGGAGAGTATCGGTATGTCTCTTACCCTCGAGGAAGCTATTGCCCACGTTCCTCATTGGGCAGGTTCGAGTGATTTGAAAGCCACCCCTCTAAGTGGTGGAATTACCAACAATAATTTTCGGATCGATGTGGGCGGGGAATCTTTTGTTCTGCGCATAGCAGGTGCCGACACAGAGCTTCTGGGAATTAATCGAGAATATGAATATGAAGCGAACCTTATCGCTGGAAAGCTTGGTATTGCCCCTGAAGTATATTTTTTTATTCAACCTGAAGGTTATCTTGTAACACGTTTCATCAATGACCGTCCGATCTTACCAGATGAAATACGCCAACCTGAAAATCTTATTCGGGTAATTGAGACTGTAAAGAAAATCCATAACATGCCTCCAATTCCAGGCAGCTTTAATGTGTTTCAGGTTGTACGGGATTATTCTGAGATTGCCCGTGGATTTAAGGTCACACTCCCAAAAAACCATGATTGGCTGATGGAACGCTTACAGGAAGCTGAAAGTGTACTTTCTATCCACGCTGATGAACTCTGTCCGTGCCATAATGATTTACTTAATGCAAACTTTCTCACCAATGGTCAACTGCATATACTTGACTGGGAATATGCGGGCATGGGCGATGCTTTTTTTGACCTGGCAAATTTTTCCGACCATCATAATTTGTCGGATGAACAGGACCTTTGTCTGTTGAAATATTACTTTGGTGAAGTTCGATCAAAGTATCTGGCTCATCTACAGATAATGAAAATCATGTCCGATTTACGTGAAGCCAGCTGGGGTCTTGTCCAGGTTGGGATCTCAAAACTTGATTTTAATTTCCGTGAATATGCCGATAAATTCTTCAGCCGCGTCATGGATAACATATACAATCCACTTTGGAATAAAAATATTAAGGAGGTATGTAAAAATGACTGATCTACCTACACAGGCTCAGGTAGTTATCATTGGAGGAGGTGTTGGCGGATGTAGCATTGCTTATCATTTAACACTCATGGGTTTGAAAGATGTTGTTGTCCTTGAAAGACATGAGTTAACCAGTGGGTCTACCTGGCATTCTGCCGGCTTGGTCGGACAGATGCGCTCAGATGCCAATCTCACCCGAATGATGCACTATAGCACTGATCTATATCGTAAGTTGAAACAGGAAACGGATCAGGATACTGGTTGGCGTGAAGTCGGAGGACTCCGGTTGGCCTCTTCTCCTGAACGTTTGGAGGATATAAAGAGGCTGGTCGGTTTGGCGAAGTCGTTCGGTGTGCCGATGGATTTAATTTCATCCAAGGAAGCATATGACCTCTTTCCGATCATGAACATGGATGGAGTGGTTGGTGCTGCCTATACACCAAATGACGGTGTGATTGACCCAACTGGATTAACTAATGCCCTAGCAAAAGGTGCCAAACTACGCGGGGCACGATTTTTTCAAGATACGAACGTGGAGAGGATAAACCTTAAAAACGGTCGCGTGCATGATGTTGTCACGAACCTGGGGACTATTGAGACTGAGACTGTGGTGAATGCAGCTGGTCAGTGGGGTGGTGAAATTGGAAAGATGGTAGGCCTTAACCTTCCTGTAGTCCCAATGGCGCACCTTTATATCATTACGAAACCCATCCAGGGGGTGGGGCACGAATTCCCGACCTTACGAGATCCTGATCTACTGGTGTACTGGCGCGAGGAAGTGGGTGGTTTGGTTACAGGTGGATATGAGCGGAATCCGGCTCCATTTGGATTAAAAGGAATTCCTCGCGATTTTAAATACCAGCTTCTTCCCCCAGACTGGGAGCGGTTTACCCCACTCATGGAGAATTCCATAAAGCGAGTGCCAGCAGTTGAAACAGCTGAGGTCATCCAACTGCTTAATGGCCCTGAAGGATTTACCCCAGATGGGGAGTTCTTATTGGGACCCACCTCGGTTAAAGGGTTTTGGGTAGCCTGTGCCTTTTGTGCACATGGTTTGGCTGGTGCCGGTGGGATTGGAAAGACGATGGCTGAGTGGATTATCGATGGACATCCTGAGTGGGACGTATGGCGATTGGATGTCCGGCGATTCGGTTCCAACTATAATGGTCAGGATTATACCGTTGCTCGAACAACAGAGACATACACACAATATTATGATATCCATTATCCTGGTGAGGAACGACTTTCCCGGCGGGGTTTACGTCTCTCGCCCACCTATTTCCGCTTGCAAGAGCTGGGCTGTCATTTCGGGGAGAAAACAGGATGGGAACGTCCTAACTGGTTCAAACCATATGAAGAGAAGGCGCGTCATGGGCACGAACCGAAAGGCTGGTCACACCACAATTGGTCGCGTGCCATCGGCTATGAACACCTGATGACGCGCGAGAATGCTGGTCTATTCGACGAATCATCTTTTAATAAATTTGAGGTGCGAGGTCCAGGGGCTCTAGCATTCTTAAATCATATTTGCTCCAATGAGATCGATCAGCCAGTAGGAACGATTGTTTATACCCAATGTCTTAATAAACGCGGTGGTATCGAGTGCGATTTCACAGTCACACGCCTGGCTGATGAGCGGTTCTTTATCATAACAGGAACTGCATTTGGGCAACATGACTTATCATGGTTATCCTTGAACATGCCCGAGGATGGCTCTGTATCAATTGAAGACGTCAGCTCATCCTATGGTTGTCTCGGTATGTGGGGACCCAAAGCCCGAAAGATACTGGAAAAGGTTACCAAGGATGATGTATCCAACGATGGCTTCCCATATATGGCTGCCCGCAGAATAATGGTAGGGGATGTCCCTGTTCTAGCTTGCCGGGTGACCTACGTGGGTGAGCTGGGATGGGAATTTTATTGCCCCATGGAATATGGCCTTCGCTTGTGGGATACGCTGTGGGAGGCTGGCAGGTCTGAAGGCATGGTTGCAGCGGGATACAAGGCTATAGATTCCCTCAGACTTGAAAAGGGTTACCGGTACTGGAGTGGGGAGATCAGCCCAGACTATACTCCTTTGGAAGCCGGTATGGGATTTGCGGTTAAGCTGGAAAAAACAGAATTTATCGGTAAAGATGCCTTGCTCGAACAAAAGAAAAACGGTTTAAAGCGGAAGTTATGCTGCTTGACTCTTTCAGATAATCGCACAATCTCCTTAGGAAAAGAACCAATCCGTACAAAGGATGGTAAGGTGATTAGCTGGGTTGCCTCAGGTGGATATGGCTACTCGATAGAAAAAAGCATCTTATATGCATACCTACCCATAGAATTTATTAAAATAGGGGCAGAATTTGAAGTTGAATTTTTTGGAGAGCAAGTAGGAGCAGTAGTTGTCCAATCACCCTTATGGGATGCGAAGGGAACTCGAATAAAAGCCTAAGCAATGATGAAAGCTGTATAATAGATTAACGTTCTAGGAAAAAAAATATAAAAAATCCAAATAAATTTTCAAAAAGAGGAGGTAAAAAATGTCTATTGTTAATGCGAAAGAAATAATGGTGGAAGCCGCTAAAGGAAAGTATGCTGTTGGAGCTTTTAATATCACTGACTTGAATCAGATGGAGGGAGTAATCGAAGCGGCGATTGCCAAGAAATCACCATTAATTATTCAAACTTCGGTAAAGCCATCTAAATTCCTGGGTGTGAATGTTCTTGTCGCAATATATAAGACCATCGCTGACTCAGCTCCAATCCCAATCTGCCTACATCTTGATCATTGTACAGAAGTCGAACATTGTAAGAAGTGCGCTGATGCTGGATACACGAATATCATGATTGACGCTTCGAAGCAGGCATATGAAGAGAACATTCGTCAAACCAAGGAAATTGTCGATTATTGTCATAGACTCGGTAATATTTCAGTGGAAGGTGAGTTGGGCACTGTCAGCGGTGTTGAGGATCAAATCAAGGTTGCTGAAGATGAAACCCAACTGGCAAATCCCAAACAAGCGGTTGAGTTTGTTGAGCGAACTGGTTTGGATATCTTTGCTCCAGCCATCGGTACAGCTCATGGTGTTTATAAAACCAAGAATCCCAAAGTAGATTTCGAAAGATTAGGCCAGATCAACCAGTTGCTCAACGGTAAAACGATCAAGACACCTTTAGTGGTTCATGGTGGAACTGGTCTGCCAGAAGACTACATTAAAAAACTGATTGAAATGGGTGGTGCAAAATTCAATGTATCAACGGAATTGAAGCGCACTATGATTGATGCTCAATTCGATTATATCAATGCGCACCGTGAGGAATATGAACCCGGGAAGGTCGACGAAGCCGTAAGAAAAGCAATACGCGAGGCTGTCGGTCACTGGATCGATATGCTGGGAAGCGCTGATAAAGCTTGATCCATAAAAATCCAATCTTGGAGTGAGGGTGAGATATACCCTTTCTCTCAAGCATTGTTTTATTATATTAAACAGGAGTTGATAATAGATATGAAGAAGATCGAAGAATATTACGTACCATGGGTGAAAGGCATTCCGATGTATGTTTCCGGACATATAGAGTTGGCGTGGAGAAAACCGGAACTCCATCGTATGATGTCCAATGAAAACCCAAATCCACCATCTGCGAAAGTTTTAGAAGCACTTATAAAATATGCCAAGATGTCCAATCGTTATCCTGACCAGGGCTTGGTGGTGCGTGGAAAGATTGCTGAGATAAACGGTTTGGATGGTGCGGAAAATGTAATGCTTGGAAATGGCTCCAGCGAGGTCTATGATAATATCTTCCGTTCCTTCCTGGCACCTGGCGAGGAAGTTATCCAGCATACGCCTTGTTTTGGCATTTATAAGCTGCGTGGGACTATTTTGGGTGGGAAAATGGTTTCAGTGCCGATGATCTATAAAGATAACTATCTGTATTATGACGCTAGTGGAATCCTGAAAGCCATCACCGATAAAACCAAGATCATTGTTGTTGCGAATCCGAATAACCCGACCGGGAACTTTATGGATGCTAAGGATTTCGTGCGTATCGCTGAGACAGGTATCCCATTCATCGTTGATGAAGCATATGTTGAATATGCTGGATTAAAGTTATCTCAAGTTAATTTAACCAAGAAATATAAAAATGTGCTGGTTACCCGCACTCTTTCCAAAGCATATGGACTGGCGGGTTTACGTTTCGGGTATGCAATGGGAGACAAAGAGGTAATCGGTCAAATCTCAGCTGCACTTCTACCGTGGAATGTGGGGACGATCCCGATGTGGGCTGCACTGGCAGCATTTGAAGATACAGAAGCTCTTGATTTCCGAGTGAAGTTCAATAACAGCGAAGTAGATTATATTACTGAGGCACTCAGTGAAATTCCAAATTTGGTAGTGTTTCCTTCAAAAGCAAATTACATTCTCTTTGATTGTGGGAAATTGGGTAAGCAGGGCAAGGACATGGTATCGTTTGCCGAGACAAAGGGACTCATATTCCGCCCTGAAAGCGAAAAATATGGCTCAGATGGCTGGTTCCGTATCACTATTGGTACGAAGGAAGAGAACCGCATGGCTGTCGAAGTGGTGAAGGAGTTTTTAACCAAAAGTTAGAGAAATAAATCTCAGAAGAACAGGAAGGACTCTGGTCTTCATGCTGATAGGAGAATAAATATGGGTAAAATCAAAGCTGTTTTCTTTGATCAGGATGGTGTGATCATCGATACCGAACGGGATGGTCACCGGGTTTCCTTCAATATGACATTTAAGGAGTTTGGATTCACCGATGAATGGAGCGTAGATTATTACCATGAATTGCTTCAAATTGCCGGAGGTAAGGAACGCATGAAGCATCATCTGCAGACGAAGGGTTTTAGCAAGCCTGTACCTCCAGAACAGGTGGATGATCTCATTAAGGAGATGCATAAGCGCAAGACAACCATTTTCGTTGAATTGATTGAAACCGGAAAGCTGCCATTACGTCCAGGCATCCACCGCTTTATGAAAGAAGCCATGGAAGCTGGTTTGATGATTGGAGTCTGTACGACATCCAATGAACAGGCAGCTAAAGCGATAACCGAAAAAATTCTGTCTGACATAAAATTTGATATTGTGCTGGCGGGGGACGTGGTTAGTCATAAAAAGCCCGATCCAGAGATCTACAACCTGGCGCTTAACCGCACAGGGCTTAAACCAGAGCAAGTTATCGTTGTTGAAGACTCAAAGAATGGCGTGCTGGCAGGTAAAGCTGCAGGCGCGCATGTAGTGGTAACAACCAACTATTATACAGAGAAGGAGGATGTAGGTAGCGGTGATATTATCGTTACCTGTTTAGGCGATCCAGATGGAGAAAAAGGATTATTAACTAAAGGTGATAAAAAAATAAAATTTGATGGAGTTCTCCACATCAATCAGGTGGTAGATTACTTCTCGTTGTAATGGCTTTGTGATTTAATATGAGATTGAAAGGACGTAATGATTGTATTGCGTCCTTCATCTTTTTTTCTGAGGAATAGCCAGATGCCCGATGAATTACTTGATATTGTTAATGATGATGATATTGTCATCGGCCAGCAGATGAGATCCATTGTTCATAAGCGTGGACTCCAACATCGAGGCGTGCATGTCTTTCTAGTCACACCGGAAGGTCGATTGCTGGTGCAGCGGCGAGGTAAACACCGTGAAACATTCCCGCTTGCGTTAGACTGCTCAGTTTCGGAACACGTGAAGGCTGGAGAAAGTTATTGCCAAGCAGCAGAGCGGGGTATGCAAGAGGAATTGGGTATTAGTGGTGTGCACACCCGAGCACTTGTTAAATTCAAGATGGAGTATGGGCCTAATGATTTTGAGATTAGTACCCTATATGAGGGGAATATCGATCTAAAATCAATACAATACGATCCACTGGAAGTGGAAAATATTGCCTACTACCACCTGGATGAATTGGTCGAGCTCATCCAAAGTGGGGAGTTAGAATTCACCGGCTGGTTTATGCAGATTATTAATTGGTATCTGGGAAAACCTTCGGAGTTGGATGTGTTGGAAATATTTTCAACCGATCGCCTCCTCTTATCAAAAAGCGATGGACAGGGATAAGTTGAGACCATTAGGAGTAGCGATTTTTTTATACTTCATCATAAGTAGCTTCAATAAAATCAAGCATACCCTGTTTTAAGATTGCCTGCCCGTCTACGCTCCCCGCCAAACCATATAACGCACCACTTTTTGGAAATGGTTGGGGAGGATCCTTTGCATAAGTCACAGCATTTTTTAAGTCATCAATAAATGCTTCAGCTACACCAGGAAGGGTATTGCGGAGAGTCACACAGAAGTGAAATCCAGGGGGATTCTGGCATCCGTTCATCCGCCATCCCTTACTGATCAGATAATCATTGACATGGTACATATTGACCTGATCGGATATCATCCCGATTACAAAAGTAGATTTTCCTGCTATTTTTATCTCGGGGATTTCAGCAATACCAAAGCGGATTTTATCAGCAGTATCCATGATCAATCTTGCAGCCTTCAGGTAACCTTCTTCGCCCATCGTTACCATAGCGGCCCACGTAGCTGCGCTCAAGCCACCTGACCGGCTTCCTTGTACCGTGGGGGAAGCGTATAAACCACCTGGCCAATCTCCCACCGAAAAGAACTGGTAGCGTAATAAATTATGGTTGCGTGCCAGAAGTGTGGAGGTTCCTTTTAACGCATATCCATATTTATGCGTATCGCATGACATCGTGGTTACACCGGGTAAACGGAAGTCGAAAAGCGGTATGTTATATCCCAGTTTCTCAATCCACGGTAGAATGAAACCGCCCAAGCAACCATCCACATGCAAACCGATCTGATTTTCGAGGGCTAAATCTGAGAGTTTTTCAAGGGGATCAATCACACCATAAGGGTAATTGCCTGCTGAACCCGCCAGGGCTATCGTGTTCGGAGTTATTTTCTCACGCATCGCCTCAACATCGACCTCAAAATTATGATCAACCGGAACAGAAACCATCTTGATGCCTAAGTAGTGGGCGGCCTTATGGAAAGCAGGATGAATGGTGACCGGTACGACCAACTCAGGCTCCAGGATACCCTTTTCTTCGTGTGCCCATTCCCGATGTATGTACACACCATTAAAAATACTTTCGGTGCCCCCAGAAGTTACTGTCCCACACACATCATCATCCGGGTTGAAATCCTTTACTGCCTCAGCGTGCAGCAATCTGGCAACCATGGAGATGATCTCGGATTCGAATTTTGTGCCACTAGGGCAGATATCACGCTGTAAAAGGTTCACGTACGAGTAAAGGCTGAAGACGCGGTTCAAGAAGGCGTAGTGCTCTTTCCCACCATGATACATGGTCCCGGAGATCAAGCCAGTTTCCCAAAGTTTATCTTCCTCCTCAGCAATTTCGAGTAACTCAGCGTAGATTTTCTCTGGATCACGGCCTTTTTCGGGGATGGTTGAAGAAGGTTCAAATCGACCTTTATAAGGGTATAGATCGCCAAAAATACTTGCAAGTGGAGATGATTCCGTCATATTTTTCCTTTCCATTGTGGCATTAAATAAATTTAGGTGGAATGATTCAACGTGTGAAAGATGGGTTTTAATTGCTTGGTGCACTTTCGGAATTGTGAATACATTTGGTGATAAACTTCTTGGTTCTTGGGATCAGGCTCGAATATGCGTTTTATCAAGACCTTTTTGGGAATCTCATCAAGTGTCATCAACCCCAAGCGATTAAATGCTAAAAAAGCTATCCCTAATAAAGTGTTTTGACTCGGATTGTCTTGTTGGTACATGGGTATACCAATCACATCCGCCATGATCTGAGCCCAGATATCTGAGGATGCACCACCACCAGATAAACGCCAGTAGGGGAATTTAATCTTTGAGAAAGCTTCAGCAGTTTCTTTCAACCAACGCCAGTTGTAAGCGATACCCTCTAAAACAGCTCTTGCGAGATGATTGCGGGTGGTGCTGTTGGTGAGGTTTATAAATCCACCCCGCAGGAATCGGTCAGCGGTGGGTGCTAATGAACCACTGTTAAACCATGGCAGGAATAATACACCCTCACTTCCAACTGGGATTTGAGCAGCTGCCTGGTTTAACCGGTCAAAAATATCACCTGGCACGTCGCATGTGTAGAAGTTATCCTGGCCATATACCAGATTCTTGAGAAATGAATCGATTACTTTACCACTATTGCCGGTGTCAGCCCAAAAAAGGTACTTGTTGCTCAGAGCACTGGGCATTGTACCCACTAAATGGATCATATCAGTCTTTTTATCAGGATAGTGAAAGGCAAGCATACCGGAGGATCCTAGCACAGCAACTGCTTCATAATCAACGATAGCGCCAGAGCCAATGGGTGCGGTGCTGTTATCGTTTGCTGAGGTGATCACTACAGTGTTGGTCGAAAGACCCCACTCCAGACAAATTTCAGTTTTTAAATTACCCACGATTCCTTCAACGGGCAAAAGGTCGGGTAGTTTGCTTCGGTCAATTCCCGATATTGCTAATGCCCAAGAGTTGTAATTATTGGTACCTGCTTTATGGTTTTCAATCAATAGCGTCGCAAAGTTGCTATTTTGTGTAGCGTTGGCTTTGCCTGTCAGGCGCATGTTTATGAAATCCATTGGTTCTAGGAACTTATAAGTATTTTGATAAATATCTGGTAACTCATTTTTGATATACAACATATGCGCTAAAGCATCGTTACCTTCCAGTAAGGGGGGGATTCCGACGATGTTGATCCACCTTATTAATTTAATGATCCCATAACCTTGAATGTTGATAAAGCTTTTAACCAACTCGGCATTATACTTTCCGCCGCGTGAGTCCATCCAGCTAATGGCATTCATCAGTGGTTCACCTTGCTCATCAACCGCTACAGTGACTGCCCACTGACTGGTTACCCCAATGGCAATGATATTCTCTGCATGTACGCCAGATTCATTTATTACTTGTTTTACCCCATTGGAAACTGCTTGCCACCATTCCATAGGGACCTGTTCGACGCCCCCATCAGGTAAAAAGAGGGTTTCATATTGCCCATAGGCATAAGCCAGAACTTCACCCTCCAAGTTAACCATACCAACCTTTGTCCTGCTGGTACCCACATCTATAGCGATCACATATTTGGGATTTTCACTCTCTGGATTTCCTGGAGATGGTTTCATAAGGCTCCTTGCAAACAACCCCAATAAACTTCACCCCAATTGCATTCATTGGGCACCAGTATTTTGCTTTGTTTACTATACCCGATAATTATTTTTTCAGCAACAAAGGTGATGAATAGACCTAATTGGTCCATCATTTAATTTTTATTGGAATTATTGATTAATTTTCACCCAATTTCTGAAATCAGTACTTTGTAAAAGGAATTGTTTCTCATATAAATCTTCCAGCTTTCTGAACAAACCAAATTGAATAAATAGATAGGAGTACCAGTGTAGTTTTTTTGGAAATAGTTAGCTGGAACACGCAAGAATCTGCATGGATTCCGTTGATAAATATATTTATTATCATCGTTCAACATCCTCTTAGTTTGACCAGCGTATTCAACACCGGATGATGACAATGGTGATACAACGCGAGACAATAAGGATATCAAAGAAAATGCATCAATCTTCACCCATCCAAATCCCTAGGGGTGGTAGCCGAGTGCATGCTCAGGCGGAGCAACCAGAAAATGATTTTCTATAATGCCAAATTACCATAAAGTTAAAATAAAGTCGACACATAGATATCGGCTAAGCAATTAAATATCGATTTCCTGATCCTATAAGAATTTCATTCGATCGAAACCACTATAGCTGATGATGCGGTAATAAATTATAATAAAATCAGAGTATACAAAATTCGTTTATAAATGAAACGGATAATGCAAATTGCAACTCTCCAGGGTTACGGTGATGCTTTTTCACAAAACATGTAAGCATGTGCATCAATTTGTTGCACACAACAGTTGGTGTAATTATAAAAATCTTAATCGAATAGGACAATTTGGCACTTTGATTATCTTTGATAAGGAGAAGCAATGAAGGCTGAAGCAAAAATACTTGTGACTGGTGCTGGAGGGTTCATCGGGCATCATTTAGTCACATCCTTGAAGGAATCAGGTTATTGGGTGCGGGGAGTTGACTTAAAGTATCCAGAATTCAGAGCGACTGATGCAGATGAGTTCATGTTACTCGATTTACGACTATGGGAAAATTGCCTTCAAGCTACGGCAGGGATCGATGAAGTTTATGCTTTAGCCGCGGATATGGGAGGAATGGGATTTATTTCGTTTAACCATTCACAAATCCTTCATAATAATTTACTCATCAATATCCACACCTTAGATGCAGCCCAGAAGAACGGGGTACAACGTTATTTTTATACATCTTCGGCCTGCATATATCCAGAATATTTACAAAATAATACTGACGTCACACCACTAAAAGAAGACCAGGCGTATCCTGCCCAGCCACAAGATGCGTACGGATGGGAAAAATTAATCACTGAGCAATTATGTACACATTATCGCCAGGATTTAGGCATCGAAACCCGGATAGTACGTTTCCATAATATATTTGGTCCTTATGGGACCTGGTATGGTGGCCGAGAGAAAGCGCCTGCAGCGATGTGCCGTAAAATTGCACTTGCAAAATTAATCGGCGATAATGAAATTGAGATCTGGGGGGATGGAGAACAAACACGATCCTTTTGTTATATTGATGATTGTGTGAAAGGTATTCAGAAGTTAATGAGATCCGACTATCCTGAACCATTAAACTTAGGACAGGATCGACTGATAAGTATCAATCAACTTGCGGAATTAATCGCAAATATTGCAGGAATCCAGGTTAGTAAAAAACATATACCTGGTCCACAGGGTGTTCGTGGACGGAATTCCGATAATTCTAGATTAAGACAGGTATTAAACTGGGAACCAGAAATTTCGCTGGAAAAAGGGTTGAGCAGCACTTATCATTGGATAGAAGATCAGGTCCGACAACTTCTGGATTTCTCAACATCAGATCAATCCAAAATATTGACGATTCAAAACATGAAATCATCATTTTATTCCACTCAAGATGGGATAAAACGATGAATTACCCTTGTCTTAATTGGAGGTGACAATATAAGTCCACCTTAATAACCAAAACCTCATGGAAGTTATCAATTGAAACTGAGGACCAGTAATATTTCCCATTAATTTTTTCTAGATCCGTGCCAAGATAAATCCTAACAGATCAAGGAATAGGTGATTTTCAGGATGGTATGATGAAATTAATTATTTAACAAATTTCAATTACTTAGTAAATTCCTAATCAAGCAAATATTAATAGTTAAAACACGACATCGTTATTCAAGAACTTATTATTTTTATCCATAAATTTTGCCATTTGGGATAGTTTATACCAAAACTGTACACAAACTGCAAACGGACTGGATATAAAATCCCCGATTAATCAGTTTACCATCACTCATATATAAACAAAAAGAGAGATTCCTCTCGAAATCTCCCATATTTAGTGGGGTGCCTGACGGGGGTCGAACCCGCAACCACTTGATCCACAGTCAAGTGCTCTGCCATTGAGCTACAGGCACCATAAGCGGGCTGATTTTATCACAAGGGACGGTGGCTTTCAAGCAATTTCATTATTTCCGAAGCTACTGTCATACGATTAATAGTTTGTTGCGTGGCATTCATAAGATCCTTGATCGTTACTTGATTATTGGCAAATTCATCTGGACCGATCACAGCGACTACCCGTACACCAATCCGATCAGCAAATTTGAATTGTTTGGGTAGTTTTGAGACTTCGGTACTACAGATAACGTTTAAACCAGCCTGCCGCAGGTCTGAAGCTAGCGCCAGGGATTCCTTCTGCCTATCGACGTCAAAAATAGTCACCAACACATCTGCAGGAGTTTTTGCGATTTCTTTTGGGACCAAACCCAATGATTCAAGCAGCAAACCGATCGCCAGGTCACCCATGGCAAATCCAACTGCAGGGAGTGGATCACCACCGACTTGAGCCATTAAATTATCGTAACGTCCACCCCCAAGAAGCGCACGCTTGATGTCACTGTTCAGCGCATACGCTTCAAAAACGGTACCAGTATAGTATAGCAAACCACGGATGGTGTTGGGATCATAAAAAACGTACTCTCGCACTCCCATCGAATCCAAAGCAGAGAAGATACGCACTAATGTTTCAGATTTCTTCCACAATTCTGGATTACCCAAGAAAGCTTTGAGGTCTTCGAGTTGTCTAGCATTCATACCCAAATCGAGAGCGTTAGCATCCCATTCCGATGGGGTCATTTTGCTTCGTCGGTCAATTAAATTAAGGAAATCAGATTGTTGTTCAGTGGGGATATTCAAAGTTGTTAACTCTGAATTTGTTAACTGTCGATCGTTTAACAGAATCACTGCATTTTGGGAGGAAAGTCCAAGCTTTTTTAGAAAAGAAGCAGCAATGGCAATCAACTCTGCGTCAGCTTCCGGAGAATCAACTCCCAATAAATCTATATTCCATTGGAAAAATTCACGTGTTCGACCGCGTTGTGGTCGTTCATAACGCCAAAAAGGACCCCAGGACCACCAGCGTAATGGAAAAACTAACTGGTTTTGGCGTTGTGCGACCATGCGTGCCAAACTGGGTGTGAGTTCTGGGCGTAGGGTGAGTAGTTCACCACCACGGTCGGGAAATACAAAAGATTGTTGATTGACCAACTCATCTCCGGATTTTGCAGCATATAACTCAATGGTTTCGAGCATGGGTGCTTCCCATTCCTGGTAACCAAATGAAGATGAAACCTGACGTATTGTCTGATATAACCAATGACGAATCGCCATATCATCTGGATAATAATCACGAGTACCTTTGACGGATGGAATGATATTTTTCATGAGGATTTCTTGCCTTTCAGGAATAATTTGGAGATTATCCCGCGGAATCTTTGCAATGGATGATTTTAACACAAAAAAATTGTGAGTATTGTATTCTTACGAGAAGCGATTACAATTTAAATATGCTAAGTGGTTATATACATCTGTGGAATATTATGTAGAGGATATCTTAATGAAAATCGTAACTGATTGTGCAGCAGACCTTACCAAAAGCGAAATAGAAAAATTTGAAATAACGGTAGCACCATTATTTATCCAATTTCCTGATGGTGAAGTTAATGCCGTTGACATAACACCAGACGATTTTTATGAACGTTTAAAATCCATGGCGCCTAAAATTCCTACAACAGCCCAACCATCCGCTGGGATTTTTACGGATATATATAAGAGTTTAACTGAAACCGGTGAAGATGTGGTTTCGATTCATATTTCCGGGGGTCTGAGTGGAACCATTAAATCAGCACGTTTGGGCGCTACTCAACTTCCTGGGAAATCAGTGCAAATTGTGGATAGTCTTACATTATCTGGTGGAGAACGGTTCCAGGTACTCGCCGCTGCCATGGCTGCCAAGGCAGGATGGCTGAAGGAAGATATCCTTGAGAAATTATCGAAAATCCGAGAAGCTAATCAAGTTATCTATACACTCGAAACGTTGGAATACTTACAACGTGGCGGTCGGATAGGGAGAGTTCAGGCTCTGGCAGGTTCTTTACTTCATCTCAAACCAATTATCCATGTGGAAAAATCCGACGGTAAATATTCAACGGTGGGTAAGGAGAGGACAGTACCAAAAGCACTGGTAGCGATCACGGAGTATATTGCCAAATTATATGGAAAAGACACACCATTATGGATCACCGTCTTACACGGTCAATTAGCAGAACAGGCCTATAATCTAGGGGAATTAGTACATGAGAAGGTAAACGTGGGCAAGCTAGAAATATTACGCATTTCTCCAGTACTGGGTGTGCATACCGGTCCAGGAATCGTGGGATTAGCAGCCGTTCCACTCCATTTAATGGAAGGATTAGATTGAGAATCACCACCTGGAATGTTAATGGATTGAGAGCTGCGCTTGCAAAAGGCATCTGGAAATGGTTGCAGCAAGAAAATCCTGATGTTGTCTGCCTGCAAGAGATAAAAACCCGTCCAGATCAGATTCCGAGTGAATATTCTGACCATTTTAATGTTCCTCATATTTTTTGGAATCCAGCCGAAAAACCTGGATACAGTGGGGTAGCGACTTTTACAAAGATTTCACCCTTATCGGTGAACTACGGTTTTGGTAAAAATGAATATGATTGTGAAGGCAGGGTAATCTACACAAAGTTTCCAAGTTTTACATTATTCAATATTTATTTCCCCAGTGGGCAACGCGGACATGATCGAGTTGAATATAAGCTTGATTTTTATTCACATTTGTTAGAAATCTTTGATCGTATGCACATGGCTAATGAGCGAATTATTATATGCGGGGATTTTAATACAGCACATAACGAAATTGACCTTCGCTACCCAAAACAGAATCAAAAAACATCTGGTTTCTTACCAGAAGAACGTGTCTGGATTGATACATACCTTGCCCATGGTTTTATTGATATTTATCGGGAATTATTCCCTGAACGAGTGGAGTATACATGGTGGACTTACCGAATGAATGCCCGTCAAAAGAATATCGGGTGGAGATTAGACTATTTTTTAGTCTCTGATGCGTTAATTCCCACTGTAAAAGATGTAGTCATTCATGGAGATGCTACAGGTTCCGACCATTGCCCCGTAACACTGACCATTGAAACATAATTGAGGTAATTCCTGATTTTTTACCTTCTATTCTCCAAATTCAGTTTCTAGCTCATCCAGCTTATCCCAGGCTTCCGATATTTCTAGAGAAATATCACCAAATATATTTTCCTGTGAGCCCCGAACCAAATGGCGCTTGATCAATTCAAGCATGGCTAAAAAGGTGACCACAATTTCAAGGCGTGAATAGCCTTTGTCTATCAGGGATCTAAAAGTAACATTAGGGTTCTTTCTGAGGACACCTGTGATCAGATATATTTTTTCGCGAATACTGATCCGAGATGGTGGGACAACACTATTCAGTGACCCTCCAAGATTAAGGTCAGTAAAAATATCTTGCGCTGCTGCGGCTAAATCTTCAATGGATATACCGGTCAGATCAAAGCTACCATCAATTTTAGGAGGAGGAGCTACGCGTAAGTACGTCCTTAATCCTTCTTCCTCCCTTTGCATTAGTAGGGTCGCGATTTCTCGATAACGCTTATAGACAATAAGCTGCTTTGCCAGTGCCTCACCAGGATCTTCCTCACCAGGTTCACGTTCAGGTGGCCGGGGCAATAATGCCTCAGATTTTATCTGGAGCAATTTAGCAGCAATCACTAAAAATGCTGAGACTTCATCTGCTTCTAGCTCAGTTAGCTGATGAATGTATACAAGGTATTGATCAGTTACCAAGGCGAGGGATAGTTTAGTGATATCTAGTTCAGCTCTTTCGATTAATTGCAACAATAAATCTAGTGGACCCTCATAAACAGGTGTGGCAATCGTGTAATTTGAAATCTGTTGATTTGCAGTATTAAAGACCATTGGCGAGATTATACCTGACAATTGAATTGCGTCATGCTATACTTATCTAAAATTCAACTCTGGAAGGTTTATGTGACAGATCAATGGAGAGAAATTGAAGCTGAGTGGCAAGGTGGTAGCGCATTCAGTGGACGGAATGTTTCTGGTGGTACGGTGCAAATGGGAAAAATTGGAGATAGACCAGGTGTATCACCGATGGAGCTAATCTTGGTGGGTTTGGCTGGTTGCACCGGGATCGACGTTGTAGATATCATGCTAAAAAAAAGAGAACCATTGAAAGCGCTTAAAGTAAAGGTGCGGGGCAAGCGTAGTGAAGATTTTCCAAAAATTTATACAGAAATCGAAATAACTTACCTGTTATGGGGCCTTGGGATCGAGGCAAAATCTGTTGAGCGTGCAATTCAACTTTCTGAAGAGAAATATTGTTCAGTTAGTGCCATGTTGAGTTCTGTGGCTGATATTCGATCCACGTATCAGATATTTAGCGAGGAAAAGCCAGAATGATATTAAGGACTTTGTGTAACTATTATTTCTTAACTGCATCTAATTGATAAATACTAATGGAGATATTTTAATGATCGACGAACCCATTCATGTTACTGATTCGGCTTTCGAAAAAACTGTATTAAATTCCAAAGTTCCTGTTATTGTAGATTTTTGGGCACCCTGGTGCGGTCCATGTAAAATGATTGCACCTACGTTGGAAAAGATCGCTAAAGAAAATGCCGGTAAAGTTCTTGTAGCCAAAGTTAATACAGATGATAATACTGAATGGGCGATGAAATATGGTGTACAAGGTATCCCCACCATGTTATTTGTTTCTCAGGGGAAAATCGTTCACCGTCAGGTAGGTGCGTTGCCTGAACCAGTCTTACGTACTATAGTAACTCAATTCCTAGAAGTCATTGGACAAACTTCTAAGAATAATACTCCACAAAAATCATAAATCTGAAGCTCTTTCAATATGCGCACCCAGCGTGCGTAATTTTTCATCGATATGTTCGTAGCCACGATCGATCTGGCTGACATTTCGGATCACGGATTGACCTTCAGCAGCTAATGACGCTAATACCAAGGCCATCCCAGCGCGAATATCAGGGCTTTCAAGTTTTTCACCATATAGCTGGGTTGGACCCTGGACAATACATCGGTGAGGGTCACACAGCACGATTTGCGCGCCCATACCGACAAGTTTATCTGTGAAGAACATACGGCTTGGATACATCCAATCATGAAAAAAGACACTGCCCTTTGATTGTGTGCGACAACGATTGCAATGCTCATCAGGTCGGTTGGAAAGGACGGCCAGGGCATCACGCTTATTTCACCGGAATTGCATCCCCGAGGTCTGGTTCAACAACAAGTTTCTGATCTGTGGAACAATAATATCTATCCCATCAACCTGCCAATCCACACCCAATCTGCCGAAGACCAGTCGAACCATGGCTAGATAATTTGTTCCTGCATTTTTAATCGTGATCGACCCGTGTGGTAATACAGCTGCACCAATAAAACTAACCACTTCAAGATAATCAGCACCTATCGTATATTCACCTCCGTGAAGCTTGTATACACCTTGGATATGTAGTGTATTTGAGCCGATATTTTCGATCTTTGCACCAAGCTTATTTAGAAAATGACACAGCTCCTGAACATGTGGCTCTGAAGCGGCATTACGGAGAATCGTAGTGCCCTTTGCAATCACTGCAGCCATAATTGCATTTTCTGTTGCAGTCACACTGGCTTCATCAAGCAAAATGTCAGTGCCAACCAGTTTTTTAGCTGAAAATACAAAAACACGATTTGTACGATCATACTCAGCTTGAGCACCAAGAGCACGGATGGCGAGAATATGCGTGTCTACCCTGCGACGGCCAATCACATCACCTCCGGGGGGAGGAAGTGTTAGATCCCCAGTTCGAGCTACCATGGGTCCGGCAAGTAAGATCGATGCACGTGTCCGACGGCATAAGTCAGGCTGAAGATCTGCTGGGCAAATATCTTTTGCAAGAAAGCTCCAGGTATTACTATCCAGTTTTTCCACAATTACTCCCAAACTCTTTAATAATGAAATCATATCCTGTACATCACGAATATTTGGAACATTATGTAGAATTACTGGTTCATCTGTAAGAAGGCAGGCTGCAATTAAAGGCAACGCAGCATTTTTATTTCCAGACGGAGTGACTTCACCATTTAGAGGATATCCGCCCTGGATAATGAATTTTTCCATTCGATGCTCCTTACATTAAGGTGACTTTATT
>CAVZSL010000012.1:0-22562 GCA_963777935.1 uncultured Chloroflexia bacterium | reverse complement strand
GAACAATAGGCTCCTATCTAATTCCCCATTCAAACGGTTGCATCCTTATAGAGACAGGACCAGGTTCCACCATCAATGCACTGATTGCTGGATTGAATAATTACGGGTACAAATCAGAAGACGTCACTGATGTATTTCTCACCCATATCCATTTGGATCATGCCGGCGCGGCGGATGGTGGGCTCAGCATGGAGCCCGTATCCATGTCCACGAGAATGGTGCCCCGCATTTGGTTTACCCCAGAAAATTATTGGCTAGTGCCGGACGACTTTATGGGATATGATGGACTCGCTCTGGGGAGAATTTATACCCGTTCAATCAGACCACTTGACGATAATGCACGACCAGGAAGTCACGCAGATTGCCAATTTGACCGTCCACGCTTTGGATGTCCCCGGACATGCCAACCACCACCTGGTTTATCTGATCGGAGATGCCTGCTTCACTGGTGATATCGGTGGTATCCGGCTAAGCCCAAAGCAGTACGTAAGATTGCCCATGCCCCCTCCCGATTTACACCTCGAAAAATGGCAGGAGAGCATCCGACATATCCAGCAGGTTGTTCCAGGGCGGATTATCCCAACTCATTTTGGCATTTATCCAGATGCTGAATGGCATCTACAAGCAGTGCTTGACGAATTGGATGCCGTGAAAAACTCGGATGGAAGGGCAATCCTACCTCATGAGCTTTCTCCAGTTGATTTTCGTCAGCAATTTATTGAATTTGACAAATCTGCGCTTTAAAATATGGCGTCACAAAGGAAATAGTAGAAAGTCAACAAATCGCCAATCCATCCTTCATGTCTGCAGATGGTATCCTGAGATATTGGAATAAATTTCAGAAACCAGCTTGATCTAAAAATTTATTGTCCTTTCAGGATAAGACGGCTAAAGAATTAATGGTTGCTGGTTTGACACATCATTCATTTACCCAGAATTGATCACATATTACATATTTTTGCGGAGGATCATCGTGAATTTCAACCATTATTTTTCCAACGAAGAACTTTCACACCTATTGGATGACTGGGTGGCAGCCTATCCTGATCTCATCCAGATGAAAACGATCGGGAGTAGCCATGAAGGGCGACCCATCTGGTTACTTACAATTACTAACACCTCACCGGTTCTGATTTAGAAAAACCTGCTATCTGGATCGATGCCAATATCCACGCCACGGAGATCACTGGTACCACATCAGCGTTGTATATCGCCTACCAGCTGCTTGATGGGTTATGGATAAGGACGACCAGATAACCCGTCAATTGGATCAGAGTGTCTACTATATCATCCCGCGAGTGAACCCTGATGGGGCTGAGTGGGCAATGGCAACACCCACCTGTTATGTGCGCTCGGGCGTGCGCCCTTATCCATGGGAAGAAAAAGACGAAGGCTTGTTTGCTCAGGATATTAATGGTGATGGCAAAATCCTTCAGATGCGCTTTCATGGATCCCAATGGTGATTGGAAGATTAGCTCGCTTGATCCTCGCCTGATGGAAAAACGAGCACCTGACGAGAGTTGGTGGCACCTATTACCGCATGCTCCCTGAAGGACTATTGGAAGACTACGACGGCTATGTGATAAAACTGGCGCGCCCACTTGAAGGGATTGGATTTCAACCGCAACTTTCCTTTTGAATGGCGAGCTGAAGGAGATCAGCACGGTGCTGGTCCTTATCCTACCTCTGAACCAGAGATCCGTGCCCTGGTGGATTTCATTGTCAAACATCCAAATATCAATATCGCCATTACTTTCCACACCTTCAGCCGGGTCATTCTACGACCTTATAGCACCAAATCGGACGATGATATGAACGCTGAAGATTTGTGGGTGTTCAAGAAAATTGGTGAACTCGGCACGAAATTGACCGGTTATCGCTGCTGTCTCTACTTTCCATGATTTTAAATATCACCCTAAGGAAGTTACCACAGGTGCATTCGATGATTGGATGTATGACCATTTTGGTGTTTTCACCTATACCATTGAGTTATGGGACTTACCCACTGAAGCTGGGATAAAGGAGCGTAAATGGATCGAGTGGTGGCGTGACCACCCTCATGAGGAGGACCTCCAAATCCTAAGCTGGGCTGATGAACATGCAGCCCCTGATGCATACGTGGAATGGCAACCATATGACCACCCCCAGTTGGGAAAAGTTGAGCTGGGTGGGTGGAATAATATGTATACCTGGCGCAACCCTCCTCTAGATTTTGTCGAATCAGAGGTAAAAAAGCATTACCCATTTATGCTTTCCCTGGGAGAAATGCTCCCTCATCTTGCTATATATTCCTTAAGATTAGTAAGATCAGTGATAATAAATTTCACCTCAACCTGGTGGTTGAAAATAACGGTTTCTTGCCAAGTTACACCAGCCAACAATGTAAAAACCGCCTGGCTTCCCGTCCCGTGAGAGTAGAGTTGAATCTACCTGATGGAATCATTCTCACCAGTGGGAAGCAACGAACAGAATTGGGTCATCTCGAAGGCCGGAGCAATAAATGGGACGTCTCCGCGCTCTATGCTGATAGTCCAACTGATAATCGTGCTCGGCTTGAATGGGTTATCGAAGCTTCACCGGACGTAATAATTGGGATAAAGATTCTTAGTGAACGGGCTGGAAATATTAACCGTGAGGTTATTCTCAAATAAGGATTTGCTATTTAATTTTTAGATTGGTGCAATAATGTCATCTCTCGTTCAAGAAAAGGTAAGACAAGCAATTGGTATTCTACAAGATTTGAATGTCGATTTGTGGCTTACCTTCGTCAGGGAAACGCGTGGAGGTGGCGATCCAGTTCTCCCCTTAATCTATGGTCTAGATCTAACTTGGCCAAGTGTTTTGCTGATATCAAAAACTGGAGAACGGATTGCCATCGTTGGTAGGTTCGAAGCTGAAGCTGCCCGTCGCACAGACGCATATGAAACAGTCATACAATATGACCAATCTATTCAACCAGAATTATTGGCCCAATTAAATCGCTTGGATCCGAAACGGATCGCAATTAATTATTCAACGCATGATGTACACGCTGACGGCTTAACATTAGGGATGTATCAGCTTTTATGCAAATACCTTGAAGGAACACCTTACCTGTCCAGACTGGAATCAGCAGAAAATATCCATAGTGCATTGCGTGGAAGAAAAACCGAACAGGAAATAGCTCGTATCCGTCGTGCTATCCAAACAACGAATGACATATTTGAACGGACATTTGAATTTATAAAAATTGGTATGACCGAAGTGCAGGTAAGTGATTATATGCATTCCCAGCTCAAAGAATTCAATGTTGAAACTGCCTGGGAATATATAGACTGCCCGACGGTTAACACTGGTCCTGATTCCTCTGTTGGGCATGTGGGTCCAACCCAATTGGAAATCAAACCAGGTCATATCGTTCATGTTGATTTCGGTGTCAATCAGGACGATTATTGCTCAGATATTCAACGAGTGGTTTACTTCCTGCGTCCGGATGAATCGAAACCACCCCATGAAGTCCAGCATGGCTTTGATGTAGTCAGGGAAGCCATTCAACTTGCGGTGCATGCAATGAAACCCGGTGTATCTGGAAAAGATATCGATTGCATCGCCCGTCAGAATATCGTGGATGCAGGATATCCAGAATATCTATATGCGACTGGTCATCAGCTTGGGCGTGTCGTGCATGATGGTGCTGGAATTCTTGGACCAGAATGGGACCGATATGGAGATACACCTCATTATCTGCTAGAAGCTGGTCAAGTTTATACAGTTGAGCCCGGATTGAATGTACCTGGTTTTGGCTATATTGGCCTTGAGGAAGATGTGCTGGTTACTACGGATGGAGCAGTATACCTTTCTGTCCCCCAGAAAAAGCTAATTGTTAAATAAATAAAATCCCTTCCGGATAGTTATTTGAAAAGGTTTTTATATTAACGAGATTATTTTTGCTAAATTCTGGCGAAAATCTGGGCGACTAAATATTAACCATAATTCTGGAAACGCGATCATCAACCGATACCGTTCCGCATGCAAGTATGCCAGGTAGGTAACGATCTGTTCGGGGTTAATTCGTTCATTAATTGGCAATCGGATTTGGTCTGCTTCCCAGTTTTTTAAGAAATTTCTGACCAGCTGGCAAGCCACATCCGCATCGTGAAGTTCTCCCAAATGGTCTTGATATTGCTTAATCTCATTGATGGCTTTAGTAACACTTACATCCAGGATTTCCTTGAAATATTCTAGCGTATAACGAAACTTCTTAAATTCAATACGTAAGGCATGCAGTTGGTTTATTGATGCAGTTGGTAGAATTGATTCATAAGCTCTTACTGTAGCATAGCGGCTATAAACTAGAATTGGCACAATATCTCGAATCCGGGAAATACCTTCGTTTTCAGGATTACTTAATTCTTTTCCCCCCATGGGTATCTGCAAAAATTGATTAAAATCTTGCTTAAATTTTCGATAAGCTTCACTTTGAAGATGTTTAATGAGCTTGACTCGCTCCATATCAATGGTTTGTTTCCATGCAGCCAATAGTGGATCCATTCCCGGACGCGTTTCTTCTTTTAGTTTATTTTTATATATGTATCCCTTTTCTAATATTACATCCATGTCTCTGACTAAACCTAATGCTCTGCCGACGCTTCGGAGTCCTTTTTGATAATGATTACTTATTTTCGGATTAAATGCTGGTCCAAAAATATCAAATGCGGAACGCATACGACGAGTGGCTACACGCATATCATGTAATTCTTCAATATCTTCTCCAAGCAACGTTCCCTGTTCGTGACTTAACATGACTGCGAAATGATACAACCATACTTTCCTGCCTGCTTCAGCAAGGCTGTCGTCAAGTGTTATACCAATTGTGTTTTGAACTTGTGGGTATGGTGGTTCTTCTTGGACGGTTACCTGGTCGTCCCCCTTCCGTACTTTTATAGTATCGACCGTCAACTTAGTTGTTGGCTGATTGTAGAGGCGATTTGATTCCTCACCTATTTCCTTCTTCTCAATATCTAATTTAAATATACCCATTCCCTTGGATAAAAACTGACGTTTCCAGAAGCGTGCCCTGCCACGCGAAATTCCAGCCTCCAAAGAGGCTTGCATAGTTGATTTCCCCTCGCCATATGCCAAAATCAACCTCGCCCTATGCATTACTAACTCAGATGATGATTGTGCCAAGTCTTCTAATATTTGTTTCTGGTCTTCAGATAATTGGATGCCCGTCATACAAACCATTATAGCATACCCGATTTCAGCTATAAAAATATCCTAGGCATTTTTGACAAATCCAACCTCAGCATCGACCATCAGTTTTATCAATTCTTCAAACGATGTCTGTGTCTCCCAACCCATTTTTTCCTTTGCTTTGGATGGATTCCCCACCAACAATTCGACTTCTGCTGGGCGTAAAAATGCCGAATCCTCGATAATATAATTGCGATAATCCAATCCCAAATAGTCAAATGCCAGTTCTGCAAATTGCCTTACCGTGTGGGTTTGACCTGTTGCCATCACGAAATCATCCGGTTGGGTTTGTTGAAGAATTAACCACATTCCCTGCACATAATCTGGTGCGTACCCCCAATCCCGTTGTGCATCAAGATTTCCCAGACGTAATTCCTTATCTAAATGATACTTGATCCGGGTTGCTCCACGCGCGATTTTTCGTGTGACAAATTCATGCCCTCGGCGTGGACTTTCATGATTAAAACAAATCCCCGAACAGGCAAATAAATCGTAACTCTCTCGATAGTTTATAGTTATCCAATGACCATACAACTTTGCCACGCCATACGGACTACGTGGATAAAATGGTGTTTTCTCAGATTGTGGTGTTTCATGAACCTTGCCAAACATCTCACTTGTGCTTGCCTGATAGAAGCGGATATCCGGATCAACCAGCCTTATTGCATCCAATACTCGCGTTACACCCAAAGCAGTCACTTCTCCCGTAAACACCGGTTGGATCCACGAGGTTTGCACAAATGACTGAGCTGCCAGGTTGTATATTTCAGATGGACGGTGTGTTTTTAGGATATCGATTATCGATATTTGATCCATTAAATCACCAGAGACTAATGTCAATCGATCTTGAATATGTTCAATGCGTTCAAAGTTGATCGTGCTTGAACGTCGTACCATTCCAATTACTTCATATCCTTTTTCTAGTAAAAATTCTGCCAGGTATGAGCCATCCTGACCTGTAATTCCTGTGATCAATGCCCTTTTTTTAGCCATATTATTTACTCCTCTTTAATTAGCTTACCAGATTAATCTTATCTTGTCTGCTAATTAGATTAGCAAGTTCTTTTGATTATTCGCGGTATAGTTAATTATTATGCTTGAAAGTATCGGAAAACGGATTGCTTTCTTACGCCAAACGAACGGTTGGACACAGCAATATCTCGCAGATCGTTTGGCAATGTCTCGCGTGGCAATCTCCCATATAGAGATGGATTTGACCATCCCCAGCGAGAGAAGCATAACCTTAATGGCTGGTGTTTTTAAGCTTTTTCCAATCCAATTGGTTGAAGGAACAACCTATCCAAGCGCAAAAATGGAACGCCTGCCGGAAATAACCACGACCCACACAAATCTTGAGCTTAATTATGCTCTACTTAAAAATGACCTAGAATGGCTTGAAAGGTTGAGCCAACACTGGGAAAAATCGAAATGGATACAGCAGGTAATGGAAAAATGGTATCCCAGGCTCGAAGATTGTGAGAATTGCTTTTCTGGTGAATATGAAACAAAGATCTTGATGACAATGCGCCAATTATTAATAAACCTGAATGATGAGCAAAATCATGGCGATGTTTAACCAGTGGATAAGGCTACTGACAAATCCGTTTCATTTTGAATAATACGACATGGAATTCCCATTAATTTGATGCTTTTTATGAGCACGTCTGTACCTGGAGAACCCCCGAACGTCGCAGCATCCAATAATACGAGAATAGGTTTTAGTCCCCGTTGTATGAGAAAATCCACCACAAGTGCCACTTTTCGGGAAGTGCTCGGGGTAATCAGCACCACAGTACTACCCCGTACCATATGTTTCACTTGTGATTCTATTAATGCTTGCAAAGGCAGATTTCCTTTCATCTGCGTAAGTGCAAGTTCTTCAAGGATCTTTCCCAATTGCCGTCCACCCCGATCCGGTGCGATTAACGTTAAATGTTGACCTGCACATGCCAAGCCCACAGCTCTTCCTCGCCTTAAATAATCTCGCACCACTGAAGCAGCAACACTGATGCCATATTCTTCAGTTGATGGGGGTAGTGGTATCTTGCTTGATGGAGACCAAAAATCCTTTACCTTATAATCAATAGGAGCTTGCGGTAAGGATGACTGTGCGGAAGCCGAAGCATCTAAAAATATCCAAACATCTGCCAATGGATCCAACTCAAACTCCTTAACCATCAAACGACCACGTCGTGCAGTACTCAACCAATGGATTCGGTTCAATGGGTCGCCAGTGTTATATTCACGGATTCCTGCTGCATTGGGTGTTACCTGATGGGTTCGACGGCGTAGTGCTTCACCTCCAGGCAATAGTCCTGGCGGATTTGGGAACCCCTTTAGGTCTACCATCATGGGGTAGACTAATAATGAATCTTTCTCTGCGATATCCACTTCGACTGGGAACAATCCAAATAGATCACCTGTTGCAAGCGTAGTCGGCCCAAGCGGGAATACACCCCGTTTAATCAATCGAACACGCGCTAAGATAGGATCTTCCTTGTTTTCCCATCACCATACTTAACACTCGAGATCCATCGGATCCTGGCAAGGTAGTTTTATCATGAATTTCCAGCCATAAGCGTGGAAATCGATTCTGGTTTTGCACCTCAAATCGTTCTTCAAATATTTGTCCCACCTGGGCTCGTAATGTACGCGCGGACCTTTTAAATTGTAAACCACGCAAGGAAAATAAAGACCAAAGCCATGAACCAAAGAAAAGCAAGATCCAGAAAATTGAAAGCCGGTAGTAGAGCTTGCCTCCGGTTGCAAGCCCAGCTATTAAGCTAAGCGCTAACAAGGCTAGTACGACTTTTTGACCGGTATTCATGGTTATTATTTGGGTTTTAAATCCCCACCTGGAACTGGGACACGACTGATAATCTCATCCAATATCTGGTCGCTGCTCAAATCTCGTAAACGTGCTGCGGGTCCGAGGATTACCCGATGAGAAAGGGCAGGTTTTATCAATGCTTTTATATCGTCGGGTAACACAAAATCTCGTCCTTCAATAGCCGCACGCCCCTGACCCGTTCGGAATAATGCCAGGCTTCCTCTTGGACTGGCTCCCAGGTATACCTCCTCATGTTGGCGGGTTTGATGAGTTATTTCAACGATATATCGCTTTATAGCAGGAGCAACATAAATAGATTTTATTGCTTCCTGGGCTTGTAATAATTCATCGGCAGGAGCAATCTGTTTTAGATCATTCACTGGATGCTGATATTGCTGCCTTTCGAGAATGTTTATCTCGTCATTGATATCTGGGTACCCTAATCTTAATCGCAATAAAAATCGATCTAGCTGTGCTTCAGGTAACGGAAAAGTGCCCTCATATTCTATGGGATTTTGGGTAGCTAATACCATGAACGGACGGGGTAGGATGTGGGTCACTCCATCCACTGTGATTTGATGCTCTTCCATCGCCTCTAATAGTGCTGCCTGTGTTTTTGGGGTAGCACGGTTGATCTCATCTGCCAGAACGATCTGAGCCATAAGTGGTCCTGGCCGAAATTCAAATTGAGTACTCACTTGGTTGTAAATTGATACTCCAGTAACATCACTTGGGAGCATGTCTGGAGTAAATTGGATACGACTAAAAATGCATCCCAATGATTTGGCTATGCTACGCGCAAGCACAGTTTTTCCAACACCCGGAACGTCTTCAATTAGTAAATGTCCCTGGCATAAAAGGCTGATAATAGCTAACTCGACTGCACTCCGCTTTCCTACAATCACCTTTTCAATGTTATTAATGATATTTTCAGAAAATGTCTGGACGACTGTCATTTTTTACTCCCGGTTTTAAAGCCCATGGATTAAACATATACGTCGTGTCAAATATTATCATATTTTATATTTTACACTGTTACATCTACTCAGGTAGAGCAAGTCAGGTTCATTGCAGTTACTCCATCTCAGGTTATATGTTAAAATGCCTTCTAGAGATAATAACCATTATGACCTCAAAGATCATTCTTAACCCGTATGCAGGGCGTTGGAAAGGCTTACAAAAACGGGGGGAAATTGAAGCTGCCATGAAATCAGTAGGCGTGGATTTTGAATTGGTAATGACTGAATCTCCGAATCATGGGACTGATCTTGCCTACACGGCGGCTAAAAATGGCTTTTCTCCAATTATCTCAGCAGGTGGTGATGGTAGTTTTAGTGAAGTCATGAATGGTATTGTCCTTGCTGCACAGGAAGCTCAAGCTGCACCGACCCCGATGGGATTACTCCCCCTGGGGACAGCTAATGATTTAATGGTAAATCTTAACCTCCCAACAGATATACTTGGTGCTGCCAAAGTAATTGCTGCAGGGCATACCCGGCGAATCGATTTAGGTGAAGTCGTTGCCTGGGACGTTTCTGGAACGCACTCTAAAAAGCGTTACTTCGATAATAACAGTGCCATTGGTTTAGAACCTAATGTTACATTGATCCAACAACGAATCACCTGGTTACGAGGTTCGATGCGCTATCTTGTAGCCACATTGTTGGGTGTCCTTAAAAATCCTCAATGGAAGATGTCTCTCCAATGGGATGGCGGTGATTACAGTGGTCCAGCTACGTTAGTAACCGTGGGAAACAACCCCCTTACAGGCGGAGTTTTTTATATGGCACCGCATGCGGATCCATTTGATGGAATATTGGATTGTGTATACGGATATATTCCTTCAAGAATTAACATATTAAGAGTACTCCCACGAACTATGAAATCTGGTGATGGAAATTATGTTGAGCACCCTTCCATAACTGAAATCAAAATAAGCTGGCTAAAAATCCATACCGACCGACCTACTCCCCTTCATGCAGACGGTGAAATTCAATATGAAGCCACACAAGATATTGAATACCATATCCTCCCGGGTTACCTGCCAGTCCTAATGAATGAAGCAGAATAATAACCAACGAGTCAATCCACCCCTCTCATTCCCAAAACGATTTTTAATTGCATTTTTACGCATCTTTTATAGGTTGCTGTACCATCAATTTGCCTGGATGTATGATTGGATTGCATCTATAGTCTCGGTGGGCGCTTGGAAAGATTGGGTACAGTCTGTTCTGCCATATCTTGACGGACCGAGAATTCTCGAGATAGGGTTCGGACCTGGCCATTTACAGGTTAAATTACATCAAAAGGCAATTTCAGTATTTGGATTGGATGAAAGCCCACAAATGATTGAGATTTGCCGTCGAAAAATTAACAAGAATGGATTCTGGCCAGATCTGGTACGTGGAGATGCACAATTCCTTCCATATTCAGATGAAAGCTTTCACCAAATTGTTATGACTTTCCCTGCAGAATTCATTTACAATCAAGGATCAATATCTGAGATATACCGCATTCTGGTCAATGGAGGAAAAGCAGTCATCCTGCCTCTTGCCTGGATAACAGGCCAAAAACCTTTGGAACGCCTCGCAGCTTGGCTTTTCCTTAAAACTGGCGAAGCACCTGAATGGAATGAAAAATACCTGGAACCAATAATAAAGTTTGGTTTCGATGCGTCATGGGAGATGATTAATTACGACTCAAGTAAAATCTTGATTATCCAATTGATTAAACCACTCACTAAAGAGGAATGATATCCTTCTTGCGATATATTGTTGTACAATGTGTATATGGAAATACAATTGGCTGTGGCAAAAATCAATAAATATGCAACATCGGATAGTGGCGATTCCGTTGAGGTGGTTGAACGTCCAAACGGTGGTATCTCAGTGGTTATGGCAGATGGACAGAGCTCCGGCAAGGGTGCAAAGCAAATTTCATCCCTCGTGGTAAGAAAAGTAATCTCGCTGTTATCCGAGGGTGTGCGTGATGGTGCGGCAGCAAGAGCGGCCTCCGACTACCTTTTCACCGAACGTAAAGGCAAGGTTTCAGCCACCTTGAATATCGTCTCTATAGATATGCAAACTGCCACCATGGTGATCACCCGCAATAATCCATTGCCTGTGCTCATTGCATCGATTGATGAAATTTGTGCCTTCGATGATGAATGTAGTCCGATTGGATTGTATCGAGAAACGCGCCCGTTAATTAGCGAGGTACCTCTTGAGCCAGGGTTAGTTGTGGTTCTATATACCGATGGTTTAGTCCATGCTGGTTCACGCAGTGGAGATAGTTTGGATATTAATACATTTCTCCAATCAGTAATTGATGATGACATCGAAGAAGAACAAACAAAACCTCAGGATATTGCTGATTCACTTCTTGCGGCTGCTGTTCAGTTGGATCAAGGCCGTCCAGTCGACGATATTACAGTCGTTGTCATCCTGGTGTCAAGTCGCAAGAGTGATTCTATTCGCCGAATGACTGTGGAGCTTCCTTTAAACTTATAAACCACAGGATTACATGGTATTAAATTGCCTGTGTCCGCTATTTATAAAATAAATCGACTTCGTAAACTTAAAGCTGGTTGGCGCGATACTTGGCTTTTACTGAGAGAATTCGCTTTCCCTCTGAGTATATTTTTATTAACAATTTTTGGGGGAGGAATTCTGTATTATTTCCTCGCTCAGATTGCTGGAGAGCCAATCCAAACTCCCCTTGAGTCGATGTATCTTATTTTATCCATGACCTTTTTACAAGCTGGGGGTGATTTTCCCCAAACCTGGTATCTAGGATTGTTTTATTTCATCATGCCTTTGATCGGCCTGATTATTCTTGCTCAGGGAGTGACAGAATTTAGCATAATGCTATTTAATAGACGGGCACGCGCAAAGGAATGGGAGGTCGCTGTGGCTTCAACGTATAACAACCATATCATCCTGGTCGGATTGGGTCATTTGGGTTTTCGAGTGGCTGAGGAATTGGTAAATATGCAACAGGATATTGTTATTGTCGAAGCGAATCCGAAAGCTGATTTGATCAATAGTATAAAATCAATGGGGATTCCAGTGATACAGGATGATGCTGCTCGCGATACTGCACTTGAATCAGCCAGTGTTCAAAATGCCAGAGCAATAATTTTATGTACCCAAAATGACAGTTTAAATCTTAAGGTTGCCCTTAAAGCGCGGAGATTGAATCCCGAAATCCAGGTAATAATTCGAATTTTTGAGGATGATTTTGCGCATGCCTTACATGAGCAATTTGGGTATACAGCGTTTAGTGCTACAGGTATGGCTGCTCCAGCGTTCGCTGCCGCGGCCTCTGGAGTGGATATGACCCGTCCAATCACGGTTGAAGGCCAATCCATGAGTTTTGCTTATCTAAAAGTTGAACATGTTTCAAAATTAGTGAACCAAACAGTCAGCGATATCGAACAAACCTATAATTTAAGTGTGGTATTCATCCGGCATAATAATGAGTCAGATTTCCATCCTGCAGCAGATTGTAAGCTATCAGCTGAAGAGGTTATTGCAGTTTTAGGTGGTCCGAAAGAGATCAAAAAGCTAGCCAGTGACAATCATCATTCCTCCTGAGAAAAGCAGGAAATGCTTATCGGGGTAGTAGGTCCTTGTGGTGCTGGTAAATCTTCCCTTGTAGCAGGATTAAAACATCGCGGATATATGATCAGACATATTGCTCAAGAGCATTCATACGTACCAGATATGTGGAAAAGGTTAACTAACCCAGACATCTTGATTTATCTGGATGTATCTTACGAGAATACAATATTAAGACGAAAATTGGATTGGACTTTTGAAGAATATTCAGAACAACTTCACAGGCTACGGCATGCCCGTCAATATGCGGACCTTTATATAGATACAAACGCCCTGGGGCTTGAAGATGTAGTTCAATCTGTAGATCAATTCATCCAGACCATTACCACCTCCTCCGGTTCGAAATAGACATTCCCTCCGAACGGGAGTATAATCGTCCGTGCCAGTCGATTTTGGTATTCGAAACATGTTTCGGCTGGCATTTGTATGTCAATCGGAGGTTGAAAACATCAGATGAAGTCGTACTTATCGGCTTCTTATCCTAATCGCTTTGATTTTATTATTTGCGATATTTATCAACGTACCAAAAAGCCCAGGTATCCATTTTGCAGGTATCAATCGCGATTTTTCTACCCGGCTAGGATTGGATCTAGTTGGAGGTGTACAAGCCATGCTGGAAGCGGATGTTCCTGCCAATCAAACGATCAATCCCAAGGATATGAGCCTAGCAAAACAGATCGTAGAAAATCGTGTCAATTCATTGGGTGTTTCAGAAGCAGTGGTACAACCAGCTGGATCAAATCGAATCGTTGTAGAGCTACCAGGAGAAACGAACCCTGCTCAAGCACTTGCGACCATCAGACAAACTGGATTATTAGAATTTGTAGATATGTCAGCCCTTTCAGACAACGAAGCAGCATCGCTTATGGGTACGAAAATTAACACCGATTGGGTTCCTGCTGGAAGCCAATCTTCACAAAATACAATCCCAGATTTTACAGCCACACCTACACAAGTACCAACTTCCACGATTACATCCACTCTGCCAGTGCAAACAGGTCCCGTTTTTCATACTGTGATGACTGGTGTTGATTTAAAAAATGTTTTTGCTCAGACGAATCAGGCAGCGGCATTCCAAGTTGCTTTTGAGCTGAACGCAGAAGGTAGCCAAATATTCAAAGATTTTACTTCCAGTCATGTTGGAAAAATACTTGGAATCACGCTTGATAAAGAAGTAATTTCTTTTCCATCCATCAATACCGCAATTACCCAAGGTAAAGGGGTCATTACGGGGAATTTCACTGAAGCTAAAGCCAACCAGCTTGCTGACCTACTTCGCTCAGGATCATTACCTATACCGTTGAAAATCGTCACGAGTACAACGGTCGGACCAACACTCGGACAGGACTCGCTGAGAAAAAGTTTAACTGCTGGTTTTATTGGAATGACCGTGGTGATTTTATTCATGGGGTTCTATTACAGGTTACCCGGGCTCGTTGCTGATCTTGCCTTGGTATGCTATGCAGTAATCACCTTTGCACTCTTTCGCTTGATCCCAGTAACACTGACTTTACCAGGAATTGCAGGTTTTATATTGAGTGTAGGGGTGGCTGTGGACGCAAATGTACTAATTTTTGAACGTATAAAGGAAGAACTTAGATCAGGAAAATCACTTAGGCAGGCTATCGACCTTGGTTGGAATCGTGCCTGGCCATCGATTCGCGACTCAAATCTTTCTACTGTGATTACTTGTTTAATACTTTTCTGGTTCGGAAGCACATTTGGTGCAAGTATCGTTAAAGGATTTTCTCTAACGCTTGTAATTGGTGTCTTAGTCAGCATGTTCACCGCCATTGTGGTTACCCGAACTTTCTTACACCTGGTCTTGGATAATATCAATTTCACCCAACATTCGCGTTGGTTTGGTGTTTAGGAGATCTGCATGATTGATATCGTAAAACATCGTTATTTATATTTTGGGATCTCTTTATTGGTCATCATTCCAGGTATGATTGCCTTAATAGTATGGGGGTTGCCCCTGGGGATCGATTTTAAGGGTGGAAGCTTGCTAGATCTCCGTTTTGAAAAAGGAATAGTTCCACAACCCGCTCAAGTATCAGCCCTTTATTCGGAGAATGGTTTTCGTGATTCGATTGTCCAAACTTCAGGTGAAAATGGCCTTGTTATTCGATCATTGGAGATGACAGATGTACAGCGCGACCAGCTAGTTTCTCTGATGGAATCTCGATTTAATTCCACAATAACTGTTCAGCGCTTTGAGTCTGTTGGTCCGTCAGTGGGTCAGGAAGTCGCTAAACGTGCGGCTGAAGCGGTGGCATTAGCAGCATTTGGTATATTGGCATATATAACATTTGCTTTTAGAGGTGTCTCTAATGCCTTTCGTTTTGGTGTTGCTGCTATTATTGCCATGCTACATGACGTGTTTGTTGTTCTAGGTGTAGAAGCGATTATCGCCCACTTTTTCCATTGGGAAGTTGATTCGCTCTTCCTAACCGCTTTATTAACAGTGATTGGTTTCTCTGTTCATGACACGATTGTTGTGTTTGACCGAATTCGTGAAAATATGCTTATCTATCGCAAGCTCCCATATGAGACGGTAGTCAATCACTCAATCGTACAAACCCTTGTTCGATCGATAAACACACAATTAACTGTTATGCTCGTCCTTTTATCACTTGCTCTGTTTGGAGGGATTACGATTCGCCATTTTGTGATCATCCTCCTGGTAGGTGTGTTCAGTGGAACATATTCATCCATCTTTAATGCATCCCCAATTTTGGTGGTGTGGGAAAATCGCGAGTGGAGTAATTGGTTTCATCGTAAAAGAAGCCAAACAATTAGCTAAAGTTACCTCTCTTTCAACCACCAAGTAATTTTAAAACCAAATCTCGTAAATAGATCAGTATGACTGCTCCGATTACTAGGAATGGTCCATACGGCAGCGCCATAAATGCCTGATATCTGCCGGTAATCAGTTTTATTACGATGTAAATCAGACTTACTAATCCAGCTATCAAAATTGAAATCACCAGACTGACTAGAATCACCGGCCAACCCAACATTAAACCCAATACTCCACTCAAGTTCACGTCTCCAAAACCCAGAGCAACATCATTCACAGGTCGGCCACGTGCACGATCGATCATTTTTATGATCAATATTCCAAGCATGTATATCAACCACATTATCCCGAAACCCGCTACCCCACCGAGCAATGATTTCATCCAACCCACACTCAGGATACCCACTGCTAGGCCAAGGACCGCTCCAATTAAGCTAATTGGGTGCATGATCAACCGGTATTCTAAATCGATAAGAACAACCACCCCAAAATATGCCAGAACAATCATGCCTAAAAAATAACCCAACCCGTCCGGTGGATACAATCTGACCAGAATGCTTGCAACAATATAGAATCCTTCCACGATCCACACACGGCGATTTCTTGAATGACCACACACCGGGCACTTACGAGGCCATAATAGGTAATTAATCCAAGATTGATCAGAATCGCATTGAATGCAGAAAGGTTTTGTAAATCGACGTCGTAGGGGCATTATGTCTGCTACATAATTAACCACGACACCAGAAAGCCAGCCAAGAAGGATTGCAGTGATGTATGTTATCATAATGGGAATTATAGCAAATTTCATCACTTTGAATAATTTTTTAGAGCGCTATCTATAAATTCAATAAAGTCACCTTAATGTAAGGAGCATCGAATGGAAAAATTCATTATCCAGGGCGGATATCCTCTAAATGGTGAAGTCACTCCGTCTGGAAATAAAAATGCTGCGTTGCCTTTAATTGCAGCCTGCCTTCTTACAGATGAACCAGTAATTCTACATAATGTTCCAAATATTCGTGATGTACAGGATATGATTTCATTATTAAAGAGTTTGGGAGTAATTGTGGAAAAACTGGATAGTAATACCTGGAGCTTTCTTGCCAAAGAAATTTGCCCAGCAGATCTTCAGCCTGACTTATGCCGTCGGATACGCGCATCGATCTTACTTGCCGGACCCATGGTAGCTCGAACTGGGGATCTAAGACTTCCTCCCCCCGGAGGTGATGTGATTGGCCGTCGCAGGGTAGACACGCATATTCTCGCCATCCGTGCTCTTGGTGCTCAAGCTGAGTATGATCGTACAAATCGTGTTTTTGTATTTTCAGCTAAAAAACTGGTTGGCACTGACATTTTGCTGGATGAAGCCAGTGTGACTGCTACAGAAAATGCCATAATGGCTGCAGTAACTGCAAAAGGCACTACTATTCTCCGTAATGCCACTTCAGAGCCACATGTTCAAGAGCTGTGTCATTTTCTAAATAAGCTTGGTGCAAAAATCGAAAATATAAGCTCAAATACACTACATATCCAAGGTGTAAAAAAGCTTCACGGTGGTGAATTTACCATTGGTCCCGATTATCTTGAAGTGGTTAGTTTCATTGGTGCAGCTGCATTAACACACGGGTCGATAACGATTAAAAATGCAGGAACAAATTATCTAGCCATGATTCGCCTTGTCTTCGGTAGATTGGGTGTTGAATGGCAGGTTGATGGAGATAATATATATATTCCATCACAACAGAAGCTTGTTGTTGAACCAGACCTCGGGGATGCAATTCCGGTGATTAATGTGATGCCCTGGCCGTCATTTCCAACCGACCTGATGAGCATTGCAATTGTTGTAGGCACACAGTCAAGAGGCAGTGTCTTATTTCATGATTGGATGTATCCAAGCCGTATGTTCTTCACAGATAAACTTGTCGGTATGGGCGCGCAAATAGTGTTGTGTGACCCTCACCGATGTATTGTCCAAGGGCCGACTCAGCTATATGGTGAAAAACTTGAAAGCCCTGATATTCGCGCTGGGATGGCCTTAGTATTAGCGTCATTAGCTGCTGAAGGTCAATCCGTGATCCGAAATGTCAGCCAGATCGATCGTGGCTACGAACATATCGATGAAAAATTACGCACGCTGGGTGCGCATATTGAAAGAGCTTCAGATTTATGATTTTTGTGGAGTATTATTCTTAGAAGTTTGTCCAATGACTTCTAGGAATTGAGTTACTATAGTACGTAAGACTGGTTCAGGCAACGCACCTACCTGACGGTGAACGATTTTCCCCTGAGAAACAAATAACATGGTCGGGATACCTTGTACACCATATTTCATCGCCCATTCAGTATTATCATCTGTATTAACTTTGGCTACAAGAACTTTACCGGCATTTTCTTTAGCGATCTTTTCCAACGTAGGTGCAATCATTTTACATGGACCGCACCAGGGTGCCCAAAAATCTACAATAACAGGAACTTTGGAATTTAATACAGTTTTTTCGAAAGCCGAATCAGTAACATGAATGGGTTCGTCGATCATTAAAATATCTCCATTAGTATTTATCAATTAGATGCAGTTAAGAAATAATAGTTACACAAAGTCCTTAATATCATTCTGGCTTTTCCTCGCTAAATATCTGATACGTGGATCGAATATCAGCCACAGAACTCAACATGGCACTAACTGAACAATATTTCTCTTCAGAAAGTTGAATTGCACGCTCAACAGATTTTGCCTCGATCCCAAGGCCCCATAACAGGTAAGTTATTTCGATTTCTGTATAAATTTTTGGAAAATCTTCACTACGCTTGCCCCGCACCTTTACTTTAAGCGCTTTCAATGGTTCTCTTTTTTTTAGCATGATATCTACAACGTCGATCCCGGTGCAACCAGCCAAACCCACCAAGATTAGCTCCATCGGTGATACACCTGGTCTATCTCCAATTTTTCCCATTTGCACCTTACCACCAGAAACATTCCGTCCACTGAATGCGCCACCACCTTGCCACTCAGCTTCAATTTCTCTCCATTGATCTGTCACATAAACCTTCCAGAGTTGAATTTTAGATAAGTATAGCATGACGCAATTCAATTGTCAGGTATAATCTCGCCAATGGTCTTTAATACTGCAAATCAACAGATTTCAAATTACACGATTGCCACACCTGTTTATGAGGGTCCACTAGATTTATTGTTGCAATTAATCGAAAGAGCTGAACTAGATATCACTAAACTATCCCTCGCCTTGGTAACTGATCAATACCTTGTATACATTCATCAGCTAACTGAGCTAGAAGCAGATGAAGTCTCAGCATTTTTAGTGATTGCTGCTAAATTGCTCCAGATAAAATCTGAGGCATTATTGCCCCGGCCACCTGAACGTGAACCTGGTGAGGAAGATCCTGGTGAGGCACTGGCAAAGCAGCTTATTGTCTATAAGCGTTATCGAGAAATCGCGACCCTACTAATGCAAAGGGAGGAAGAAGGATTAAGGACGTACTTACGCGTAGCTCCTCCTCCTAAAATTGATGGTAGCTTTGATCTGACCGGTATATCCATTGAAGATTTAGCCGCAGCAGCGCAAGATATTTTTACTGACCTTAATCTTGGAGGGTCACTGAATAGTGTTGTCCCACCATCTCGGATCAGTATTCGCGAAAAAATATATCTGATCACAGGTGTCCTCAGAAAGAACCCTAATGTTACTTTTAGATCCCTGATAGACAAAGGCTATTCACGCCTTGAAATTGTGGTCACCTTTTTAGCCATGCTTGAATTGATCAAGCGCCATTTGGTTCGGGGCTCACAGGAAAATATATTTGGTGATATTTCTCTAGAAATATCGGAAGCCTGGGATAAGCTGGATGAGCTAGAAACTGAATTTGGAGAATAGAAGGTAAAAAATCAGGAATTACCTCAATTATGTTTCAATGGTCAGTGTTACGGGGCAATGGTCGGAACCTGTAGCATCTCCATGAATGACTACATCTTTTACAGTGGGAATTAACTCATCAGAGACTAAAAAATAGTCTAATCTCCACCCGATATTCTTTTGACGGGCATTCATTCGGTAAGTCCACCATGTATACTCCACTCGTTCAGGGAATAATTCCCGATAAATATCAATAAAACCATGGGCAAGGTATGTATCAATCCAGACACGTTCTTCTGGTAAGAAACCAGATGTTTTTTGATTCTGTTTTGGGTAGCGAAGGTCAATTTCGTTATGTGCTGTATTAAAATCCCCGCATATAATAATTCGCTCATTAGCCATGTGCATACGATCAAAGATTTCTAACAAATGTGAATAAAAATCAAGCTTATATTCAACTCGATCATGTCCGCGTTGCCCACTGGGGAAATAAATATTGAATAATGTAAAACTTGGAAACTTTGTGTAGATTACCCTGCCTTCACAATCATATTCATTTTTACCAAAACCGTAGTTCACCGATAAGGGTGAAATCTTTGTAAAAGTCGCTACCCCACTGTATCCAGGTTTTTCGGCTGGATTCCAAAAAATATAAGGAACAGTAAAATGGTCAGAATATTCACTCGGAATCTGATCTGGACGGGTTTTTATCTCTTGCAGGCAGATAACATCAGGATTTTCTTGCTGCAACCATTTCCAGATGCCTTTTGCAAGGGCAGCTCTCAATCCATTAACATTCCAGGTGGTGATTCTCAATCTAATCCTTCCATTAAATGGAGTGGAACGGCTGCTAATCCCACGATTCCTGGACCGGTATGCACACCCAGTACTGGAGAAATGCGTAATATTTCTAGCTTGCCCACTTTTACCTTCTCATGTACTAATTCCCCTAAATTATAGGCCTGTTCTGCTAATTGACCGTGTAAGACGGTGATCCATAATGGTGTGTCTTTTCCATATAATTTGGCAATATACTCCGTGATCGCTACCAGTGCTTTTGGTACTGTCCTCTCCTTACCCACCGTTGAATATTTACCGTCGGATTTTTCCACATGGATAATTGGTTTGAGATGAAGTAAAGAACCTGCCAGAGCCTGAACTCTCCCTATCCGACCGCCGCGTTGTAAGTATTCCAACGTTTCGAGTGTATAGATAACTTGATTAGCTTCTCGGATTTTCGATAATTTCTCAAGGATATCTTCCTTCAGCCATCCTGCCTTGGCAGCCATGGCAGCGGCGAGTACCTGGAACCGTTCTCCACCAGATAATGTAAGACTATCCACAATTTGCACTGATTTCCCAGGAAGTTGAGTAGCGCCCAAACGTGCTGATTCAATGGTTCCACTCAGACCCCCGGAAATATGAATCGAAACCACATCTTCACCGGATTCAGTTAAACTTTTATATATATCCGTAAAAATCCCAGCGGATGGTTGGGCTGTTGTAGGAATTTTAGGCGCCATGGATTTTAAACGTTCATAAAAATCGTCTGGTGTTATGTCAACGGCATTAACTTCACCATCAGGAAATTGGATAAATAATGGTGCTACCGTTATTTCAAATTTTTCTATTTCGCTTTTGGTAAGGTCTGCTGCACAATCAGTTACGATTTTCATTATGATATCCTCTACATAATATTCCACAGATGTATATAACCACTTAGCATATTTAAATTGTAATCGCTTCTCGTAAGAATACAATACTCACAATTTTTTTTGTGTTAAAATCATCCATTGCAGAGATTCCGCGGGATAATCTCCAAATTATTCCTGAAAGGCAAGAAATCCTCATGAAAAATATCATTCCATCCGTCAAAGGTACTCGTGATTATTATCCAGATGATATGGCAATTCGTCATTGGTTATATCAGACAATACGTCAGGTTTCATCTTCATTTGGTTACCAGGAATGGGAAGCACCCATGCTCGAAACCATTGAGTTATATGCTGCAAAATCCGGAGATGAGTTGGTCAATCAACAATCTTTTGTATTTACCGACCGTGGTGGTGAACTACTCACCCTACGCCCAGAACTCACACCCAGTTTGGCACGCATGGTCGCACAACGCCAGAACCAGTTAGTTTTTCCATTACGCTGGTGGTCCTGGGGTCCTTTTTGGCGTTATGAACGACCACAACGCGGTCGAACACGTGAATTTTTCCAATGGAATATAGATTTATTGGGAGTTGATTCTCCGGAAGCTGACGCAGAGTTGATTGCCATCGCTGCTTCTTTTCTAAAAAAGCTTGGACTATCCTCCCAAAATGCAGTTATTCTGTTAAACGATCGACAGTTAACAAATTCAGAGTTAACAACTTTGAATATCCCCACTGAACAACAATCTGATTTCCTTAATTTAATTGACCGACGAAACAAAATGACCCCATCGGAATGGGATGCTAACGCCCTCGATTTGGGTATGAATGCTAGACAACTAGAAGACCTCAAAGCTTTCTTGGGTAATCCAGAATTGTGGAAGAAATCTGAAACATTAGTGCGTATCTTCTCTGCTTTGGATTCGATGGGAGTGCGAGAGTACGTTTTTTATGATCCCAACACCATCCGTGGTTTGCTATACTATACTGGTACCGTTTTTGAAGCGTATGCGCTGAACAGTGACATCAAGCGTGCGCTTCTTGGGGGTGGACGTTACGATAATTTAATGGCACAAGTCGGTGGTGATCCACTCCCTGCAGTTGGATTTGCCATGGGTGACCTGGCGATCGGTTTGCTGCTTGAATCATTGGGTTTGGTCCCAAAAGAAATCGCAAAAACTCCTGCAGATGTGTTGGTGACTATTTTTGACGTCGATAGGCAGAAGGAATCCCTGGCGCTAGCTTCAGACCTGCGGCAGGCTGGCTTAAACGTTATCTGTAGTACCGAAGTCTCAAAACTACCCAAACAATTCAAATTTGCTGATCGGATTGGTGTACGGGTAGTCGCTGTGATCGGTCCAGATAAATCTGCCAATAATCAAGTAACGATCAAGGATCTTATGAACGCCACGCAACAAACTATTAATCGTATGACAGTAGCTTCGGAAATAATGAAATTGCTTGAAAGCCACCGTCCCTTGTGATAAAATCAGCCCGCTTATGGTGCCTGTAGCTCAATGGCAGAGCACTTGACTGTGGATCAAGTGG
>CAVZSL010000011.1:0-374971 GCA_963777935.1 uncultured Chloroflexia bacterium | reverse complement strand
CACCATCCACTCCGGTCGGTTACCGCTTCGGCGAAATGCCTCTACTACCTTCAATCGCTTGGTGGCTTTCTTACGCTTCTGCTTGCTCTTGGATGTGCGGACTTCTTTCCACAATTCTTCCGCCAACTTATTCAAATCCAGGCGACGAAGGATATCATAAAAAGCTTCAGCGCCCATATCGGCACGAAACACCTGACCCCAACGGGTCTTCAGCTCACGGAAGCGGGTCTCTCCCATGAAAGTGAGTGGACGCAGATCAACCAGCTCGTCGCGCAGGCCATCGTTTTCGTCCCGCACCTTATCCGTTTGTTCTTCCAGCTGATTTCGCAAGCCTTCCATGGTCATATCGGCTTCTGCCCGAATACGCTCGATATCCATGCGCAGGTGCTCAAGCTCACGTTGTTTCTGGTCTTTCAGCTGGAGTTCCAGCTCTTCCAATTGCTCCTTAACAACCTTTTGAAGGCGAACGAGATGCTGGTTACCGACCTTCTCTCCGGCTTCAACCACCACAGTGTCCGTTTGGAAGGTGATGGCGGTCTTGGTTACCTTTCCCTGCTTGTCCGCGATCTGGGTTTCAAGGCGCTGACCCTCTTGAATGATGGGGTCGAGCTCGGCTGATTCATCGTAGTGCTTGTTAATCTGCTGGCGTTCCTGTTCCTTTTCCGCCAGTGCCCGGTCACGCCCTGCCTTGGTTTCGGCAATCTTGGAGTTGATCTGAGCGGCAAACTCGCGCTCGGCAGCGATAATGTTATCGTCCAAGCGCTTGAGCGCCTTTTGGCGTGCATCTTCATCGACATAGGTGACGACATATTGGGCAAAATAGAGCACGCGGTCCAGGTTTCGGCGGGAGATGTCTAACAACAGACCCAGGTAGGATGGAATTCGCCGGGTATACCAGACATGCGCCACTGGGGCGGAAAGCTCAATATGCCCCATTCGTTCGCGGCGCACAGACGAGCGGGTTACTTCCACCCCGCATTTATCGCAAATGATCCCCTTATATCGGATATTCTTATACTTACCGCAATAGCATTGCCAATCACGGGTCGGTCCGAAAATGGCTTCACAGAATAATCCATCCTTTTCAGGGCGCAAACGCCGATAGTTGATGGTCTCAGGTTTTAATACTTCACCATATGACCAACTACGGATGGTTTCTGGGGATGCCAGGCTGATACGAAGTGCAGTCAGTCCTTTTGTTTCCACTCAGTGCCTCCTGGAAATTAGACGAACAAAAGCCCGCGCTTGAGACTCTTCTTCTCAAGCGCCAGGCGGTAAACAGTCATATCTTCGATTCATGCAAACTTAGATTATACCTAAAATGATAGGATTTGGTCAAGAGGGATAAATAAGAGAAAGATTAGGATTTATTACCTGCTATTCTTTTTTCACCTTTAGCTGGCGGAAAGGAATCGCCATATAAAAAGTACTGCCTTTTCCAAGCTGGCTTTCCACCCATACTCTGCCTTTATGGCGCTCGGTGATCGATTTAACGATAGCCAGGCCTAAACCTATCCCCTGTCTTTTCTTGGCTTCTTTTTGGCCTCCACGGTAGAACTTCTCAAAAATACGCGGGATATCAACCGGGGCAATCCCGATGCCGGTATCACAAACAGAGAAGACCATCTGATCATTATCAGGCTCAACCCGCACGGTCACCGTGCCTCGGGGTTCGGTGTAAATTACGGCGTTCTCCACCAGGTTGTGCAAAGCTTGTTGCAACAAAGCATAGTCAGCCTCGACCAGAGGAATTGCATGTGGCGAAATATCACTGGAGATGACTACCTGCTTTTGCGAGGCCTGGAGCTGCAAAGCCCCAATCACTCGCTCCACCACATCCTGGACAGGGATCATCTCCAGCTGCAAGTCAACCCCAGCATCAATCCTCCCCAAGTCTAGTAAGCTGGTCACCAGCTGGATCATTCCATCAACGCTGGTGAGTATCTTGCGTATATATCCCGTCTGCTGCTCATTCATCTCGCCGACCATCTCGAGCATGGTAGCGTATCCCCGCATGGTGGTAAGGGGATAGCGCAGATCATGACTCACCGTGGCAACAAACTCAGATTTAAGAGTGTCAAGCTCCTTAAAACGGGTGACATCACGCATGATACATATACGCCCGACGGGTTGACCCTCAACAATAACGGATGAAGCGGTAGCGAGGTAAATTTTGCCATCCAAAAGCTCCACTTCAGCAGACTGTTTTTCTTCCGATACGACTTGCAGAAGCTGCAATAAGGCGGGTTGTTGAATGATTGTATCGATCGACTTCCCATTGACGGTCTCACCTGGTAATCCTAATACTTGCCAGGCGGCGGGATTTGCCAAAAGCAACCGTCCCTGGTAGTCCGTCACAAGCACGGGATCTGGGGTCGAATTGAGGATAGCAGCCAACCTCTGGCGACCGATCTCTGCATTCGCAAAAAGCTTGGAATTTGCCGATGCCAATGCTGCCTGCCCGGCGATTGTGGTCAGGAAACGTATCTCATCTTCACTGAATTGGTGTGGCTTGTCGTATGCCAGCCAAATAGCACCATAGGACATATTTTCATGATGCAGTGGCAATGCCAATAGAGCTTCCGGGCGGGGAGCGTTCGGCGGGAAAGTGAGCAACCTGACCCGGCCTAAATTGTTCAGTGCCACACGCTCTTTTTGTCGTGTCATGGGCAAGATTTGATCATCCAAATATGCAAATTGCTCGTTGCCACGTCCAGATCCGAAGCGGGTGACGGGTGTGGAACCACCCTTCATCTCCGGTAGAGCTTCAGGTGACAGGACCACGCGGACTGCTTGGGCGCCGGTGCTGAGGGCAGCTTCCATAACCGGTTTGACTGATTCTTCGAATTCAAGACTGGAGGCGACACCCCTGCTAACCTGTAACAAGCGGTTCAGCTCATCCAGGCGGGCTTTAAGGCTCGAGCGCATATTCTCGAATGCGTGACGTAATTGCCCAACCTCATCATTACCGTCGACTGCCAATGGGCTATCCAATTGACCGCTGGATATTCGATTTGTCTCCGATGCAAGATTTTGCAATGAGGCAGTCACCGCACGTAGTGAAAAGCGCAATACCAGTGCGGCAATCGAAAAGAGGATAATGATCATAATTAGCAATGGTGCTGCAATTTGCAGCGCCAGCTGTTGGGCTACCTGGACTGGAACCGATGTAACGACTGTCCAGGGTCGATCTTCCACAGGTTGTGCAAACATCAAGCTCTGGGTACCATCCGGGTCAACACCATCATAGGAAATTCCCTCGTTTGCTGTTTGACCGGTATATGAACTCATCACCCACTCGCTGGACGTACTGTATAGAATGGTCCCATTCTTATCGATCAGCATCCCGTTGCCATTGGAATCGGCTAAGCTTTTCAGAGCAATGCTGATTGGCTCGAAAAAGGGATTGGTCGCCAGTTCCGTCCGGCCAACCAGAATACCGACAAGCACCTTCGATGCATCGTATACGGGTGTCATAAATGACAAGCGGGCTGACAATCCGCCTGGGGTCGGGGGCAGGGTAAATATCTGGGTCGGAAATCCTTCTGATGCCGGAGTAATACCAAAAATTTCATCATCGGAGGGATAAGCAGCATGAAGATCATCCTGTGGATAACCAGTCACTGTCTGGCCTTGAGCATCCAGCAAGTAAAGTTCATTGAAATACGCAATAGGACGTAAACTCTCGCCTATCAGGAGGTTTATCTCGGAGAGGTTGCCGCTCGTCCAGATTGGATCGACTGCCATGGATTGGATCAGGTTCTTTCCGGTAACCAGGAAAGTTGGAACACTGTTAGCAGCCATCACGGCTGTGTTTTCCAGGCGGGTATTTAACATATCGGTGGCGGCTTTCCTGGAAACGATCCAATCCCCGCCCATTAACCCAACCACTAATATGATTGCCAAAGGTGTCAGGCTGGAGAGGAAGCGGCTCTGAAGCCGGCGCTCGACAGGAGAGGGCTCCAAAGGCCCAGAAAAACCCCACAGGCGAGGAAAAACGAGGGCAACTACTTCTGAAAGTGCACCGCCGACCAAGAGCTCAACTGCAACCACCAAGCAGAATATGTCCACATTTGTAAGGGCATATTCCAATCGGCTTACCAGAGTTCCTGTAGAGGCAATGGCTGTGTCCAGCACATATAGCACCGGATAGATCAAAGCCAGCAGAGCTGTTGAGACGAGTGGATGGCGTAATGCGCGGAAAACCCAGGTGCGGTAACGTTGATGAAAAGCCGCTCCAAGACAGGTGGCTATCAATGCGAATTCCAGGAGGGTGAAAGCTCTATGGGTACTTAATACCGTGATCGCCACTCCGGATAGCGTGCCCAAGATCAGCCGCGGGAAAAATACCTAACAATCCAGCTGCCAGCACCCAAGGCAAGGCTGCAAATACAACCACAGCTTGTCCAACCAATCCTTCTGGTTGTCCTTGAGGAGGCAAACCATCGCCACCAGGAAAACGAACAATGAAGAACAGGTTGGTCAGGATTGTAAGGAACAACAACCCGATAAATATTCCCCAATGTAAACGCGACCAGCGTTTATTTAGCCGTCGCCAACGAAATTGCAGCAGTACAACAACGCTGAATAATATAAGCCAGCCTACCCACCCAATTAATTCTTGTGGTAGATCGATATAAATGGGGTTACCAAGCAGGGTGAAATCAATAACCATATCAGTGGAATGACTTAGGGTGTTTAGCTGAAATGATTATAGCATGTATGTAGATTACCTCATGCAGATGTTGCAAACCTTCCTGTGAAATTGAGCTGGTCTGCACATTTATACCCACTCGATTGTCTCTTGTGAAGCAAGTGATAAATCTGCATAAGCGCCCCGGCGATATTCCGGTAGCATCGCAGACAGGATATACATGGCTTCGTCGGTCATTAAACGAAGCATTTCCTTCCCTGCCCGCTGACCATTGCTTTTAAACCGAAATGGATTCCCGAAGCTCACTCTGGCACCGGGTTCCCGCCAGCGGGGTAACAGACGAAACGTGGGGAAACCAATCGTGCCATCAATTGCCACAGGCACGATGGGGACATCTGCCCGGGTGGCCAGATAAGCAATGCCCTCTTTACCCTGGCGGAGCTGTGGACCACGATGGGCTTCTGGTGCCACCAGAATAATTTCACCAGCCTTTAACACATCCAGGGCACCCTGGACTGCCCGCCTGTCAATTTCCTCCCTTTGGACCGGGATAACCCCATAAATACGAGGAAAAATACCCACAACCGGGTAGGAATACACCTCGATTTTAGCCATTGGGACAATATTACGCGGCAAGACATTCAATACCACAAAAGGATCAATAAAATTGATGTGATTGATCATCAGGATTGCTGGACCCTTCGACGGTACTTTCTCAATCCCTTCAACATGATCGATTTTTGCCAGCAGTGTGAAGCCAATGGTACGCAGTAAAAACCGCATGACTCGGCGGCGCGTTTCAAAGCGCGAGTGATCATAACCCTCAGCCGACCACACAGACGTCCCTTTACTTTTTTTTGTCATCCAGCCTCATTTTTAGATTAATAGACGCCCCGGTATTCAGATGGCACAAGGGAGCGATCGTAAACATGATCTGAACGGCATTGGCTTGAAATGTCTGGCGCTGCTCAGTGCCCATTCCACCCATGGCTGGCAAGGTAAATGGTTTACCACGGTTGATAAGAGCTGCTGAATAAGATGTCATTATCCAAAAACCAATGCTTTTGCCAGTTTAAGGACCTGCTCCGCATCCAGACCATCAGAACATAGGATATGTGCATCCTCGGCCGGACGCAGTGGGGCGACTTCCCTGGTGGAATCAATCTGATCCCGCTGGCGTATGATTTGGAGGATGGTGTCATAATCCGCTGGCTCTTCCCGTTGGCGTAATTCTTCATACCGACGGCGGGCGCGTTCTTCAGCAGAAGCATCCAGGTAGATCTTCAAGTCGGCCTCTGGTAACACAACTGTACCAATATCCCTCCCAACCATGACCACATTTTTACGTAAGCCAATTTGGCGCTGCTGGGCAGATAAGGATTTGCGTACACCCACATAGACAGAAACCGGAGAGACATTTCCATCCACTTCGGGTCGGCGAATATCCCAGGTGATATCCTTTCCACTCACAATCACATCATAAGCTCGCCCATCTAGAACAGATGGAGGGCATACATCGATTTTCGTATTCTCGGCAAGCTTTGTGATGGCAGCTTCGTCGTGGATATCCACCCCCTGTGTCAATGCCAGCCAGGTGACGGCACGATACATCACACCTGTATCGAAATATAAGTATCCTAATACCTGTGCAAGCTTGTGCCCCAGCGTAGATTTCCCTGAAGCCGCTGGACCATCGATGGCAATAATCCTGGCAATTCCCATGCCCACTCCCGGAAAATAAATAAGTTTATGGAACAGTGCTATTGCTGGTATCTAATGTACCACCAGGGAAGATATCTCCCCTAGCCCATAAAATAATCTGGTCCTGGCTTAACGGAGCTTGACGAAATGCCAGCCAATTAATGAAATTGGGAGGAAAAACTCCCTGCCAGCCGGGATAAAGCCTCCAGACAAAATCCTGGCCGCGGTATTTTTCTGTCAGGCTGGGAAGCTCAACCCCTCCCGGGGTGATGACTACTGGAGGAGTTTCAGTTGCAGTGAGGGAGGTTTTAAAATGAGCATTTGGGAAGTGGCGCAATTCCCATTGGAGGGCAGGAGAATCCACCAAAGCGACGATTTCCAGCTGATCTTTCAAGCCGGTATTCCAACTGGAAAGATCAGAAAGCGTCAGGCTAAGTAAATCAGCCTGACCGGTAGTTGCCGGGATAGGCCAAAATTCCTGCGCTCCATTTTTCCGTACAATGGTCATCCCCCAAGTATTGGAAAATAACCACAACCCAAAGACCACGCAGAGTGCCCAAACCACACCCAGCCTGGCCGCTGACGTCGACCATACAGTTGCCACGAGTAATACTCCAATTAAACCTAATAAAAACGCTCCAATGATAATTGCATAGTAGACCACCATGTTTGTTTGGAAACGACCCATGGAGAGTAAATTAATCCAGCTTACAACTACCAGAATAAATAGAAGTAACCCCAAGCCAGCAGCAACCAGGCGGGTTAAAACATCTCCTGGGTCAGTGATCAATAAACGGCTTAGCTCTACAGCTGTTAAAGCCCAAAGAGGCACCAGCGCCCATGCCATATCACCCACCTGCCGACCCGCATAGAACAATGGCAACAACAAAGCCACCAAAGCCCAAATACTCAAACCCATCACCATCTGACGAATACGCGGCTCATTCTTTTCCCTAAACCAGACATGCACAGCACCGATGACCCCGAAGATTAGTAATAACGGCTGATACACCAAAAGGCTGGAAGGCAGGCGTAGAACGGGAATTCCGGACGGTTTTATCCAGGCATTTATAAAAGCCGGGATTGTTTCAGCCAACGCCCCCAGACCTTGTGGAACACGCAGGAAAAGTGTACCCACAACGAGTAGCGTCCCCGCCAGGGCAGCAATCATAACTCCGATTGCACTGGTCGAGATGGGCTCTGCAGGCGGCTCGTCCTTGTCTTCGTCCGATCGAAGTTTGAGAGATCTCCGCCATACCAGGCGGTATATAGCCCAGCTTATCCCAAGGATTAGCATACCCTGCAGGAAAGCTGGACCTGAGAGCAACGCCAATCCAGCGAAGATACCAGTCCAGATCATAAATCGTTTGTGAATGCAGGCAAGTGTCAGCAGTGAGAATACCATGGCAGGCATCAGGCTGCCGGCTTGACGGGAGAGTGATACCAAACCTGGGTCAATAGCAAGGCCAAAAGCCATTATCAAACCTGCCCGGTGATACCAGGGTGAATCTCCCATCCAATTTCTAAAAAAATAGGGTAACCAGATGATCAGACCGCCCGCCAGGGCTGGTAGGAAACGAGCCATGAAAGTTGTATCACCGAAAATGGTAAAGAACAAGCTCGTCAGGAGGATATACGCAGGCTGTGCGCCTAGAACCGTGGCTTCACCATGTGACAAACCCAAGGCTTGAAGAGCCCAACCAGCCTCAGCATCGCTCAGAGGTGCAACACCCAGTTGAAAGAGGCGCAGGCTTAAGGCAAGCAAGAAAGCCAGGACGTAGAAGATGAGTTCTGTGTTAGGTTGTCGTGATTTCATGGCTCAATAGCCCGTATTATACCCTCAGTGCTAAAAAGATTTGGGGTTGGCGATAGTCTACCAACCCCAGAGGCAACCTAAGAAATCACCTGCATCACTGCCTGGTTGCCAGTGGCAGGTAGAAATAATAAATCCGTGGCTCGACAAATGCCACCGTCTCGGCACTCACAGAACCCAATGCGTTTGTAAGTGAAGGATTGAACACCTATCTTGACCATGCTTCCTGATGGTTTTCGGCCAATCTAAAGTTTTACCTCAAGGGTAACCTCATGTCTCATTGCTATTCCTTAAGGGACTTTATATATCGTCACCTGACCCTGATTGAAGACAGGTTGCAACACCCGATCGAACTTGCGTAACGCAGTACTCAGGGTGCAACCACGCTCGGGTTGGCTACATAAATTCTGGATATAGCTAAGCTCTGAGTTACCGAGGATGACATAGCTTATATTCCACTTATGTAATAAGTCCAAGGTGGTTTGAGCATCCGAGGTGGTATAAATGGTAGCAATATCGGGCTCCCGTTTTCCCTGTTCATCATAATTGCCACGCCACTGACTCTCATGCACCGCCCATCCAAGCATGGCGGGGAAGCCTGTGAAGGCGCTGATCCTGCCTTCATAGGTGTATGAACCGCCTCGAGGTGGGACGCTGGGCGCCTCCAGAATGACGGGTACACTCCCAGCGAAGACGCCCCCGAGTGCATTTGCATCTAACCATTGGACGGCAGCCCAATCGTCAGGATTATTCTTCGCAATCGTACTTGTTCCATCCAGGTTAGCGGATTTTGTAAAATCGGCTGCCCGGCTGGGAATTGCCATTATTGGATAGATCATTCCAAGGCCAATCACGATAATTGCACCCACTAAAAACAAGAGGCGGCTGGCAGGCCTCTCAAGCCGGTCCAACACCCACCAGACGCCATACGCACTGGCACACCCCAACATCACCCAAGCCTGGTAATAGAACTTGAATATAGTGTTCATGCGCACACCAAAGCTATCACGTAGATAGACAAACTCAACAATCAGTGTAAGTGCCAGACCGGTGAAGATGAGCAGGAAGACAAATGGGTCACTGCCGAATGTAATAGGATTTGATTCATCTACCGTTCCCTCATCGTCTGTCTTTGATCTTCGATGCACTAGGCTGCCCAGGTTAGCCATAACCAATGCCAGCAGCGCAGAAACCATCAGCAAGAGCCATGGGTCGCGCAGGCGAGCGCTAACACTGGCAGAAAATGCCTGGCGCAGGGTCAGCCCACCCAAGACGGATTGGACCGTTGACACCATGGTGCTATCCGGCAACAATTTCTGCAGGGAAAGCACCAGGGCTATCAATAGCAGGATCACGATAAACAGACCTATGCAGATTAAGAGAATGCGCCACCACCAGTTAAAGGCTGATCTTATTAGCCCAGCATTTTCCTTGCTCCGTTTAATCAAGTAAATCACTAGAAAGCATGCGACCAGGAAGATGAAAGTGCCAAACATGACCAGATATTGAGGCAAACGGGTGGGCGGGAAAACATAAGGCAAAATTCCTGAGGCTTGCGAGCTAAAGCTCAGGTAGAAAAAGACATACAGCAATCCTGAAAGGACACCCAGACCCAGACCAAGGACGGTTGAACGGATGATGATATCTCGATCCACGCGACCTTTCACCATAACGGTACCCAATCCATATGCCAGCACCACCAGTCCCAGGTAGATGGGCAGGTCCCATGTGTTCAGGAATCCCAGTGAACCAAGAATCAGGGCGGAGAATACAAACAACAGCCAATCGTTATCGAGCGTAAAGCCAGCTGGATTCCACCATTGCTGGCGGGAAACAGGTTTGGAAACTTTGCTTTCGTTGGTTGATGGAATCTCTGCTTTGTTCATCTGGCGTAGGAGTAGATTGATTGCCACCCCAATCGCCAACAACACAAATGGCAGTGCCAGAACATGAGGATGATTATCACCCAGTAGAAAGCTAAAGAAGGGGAACTCATCGATGGGTTGAACACCAATATCCACACCAGAAAAATTTTTATCAGCCAAGACGCGGGAAGCACGCCACCACCATATGAACATCTCACCCGGATACCAGGCATTGATCACAGGCGCTTGAGCCAGATACGGGATATCGATCCACCTCCAGAAGCTATCGGGCAACACGCCGGCAGCGTGCAGTGACTCCAACGCACCTTCCAGGTTACCCATTACAGTGACCAATAAGCCGCCCAACACACCAGCTGCCAGAGCTGGACTCTCGGGTGGAGCAGCTTCATCACTTCTATGACGAGACTTGAGCGTGAATGCCACCAGGTTATACACGACACCAAACGCCCCTATCAGGCTGAGGGCAAATAGCAGGGCATCATACAGGTCAAAACCCACGCCAGGAAGTGCACCTGAAAGGCGCGTCAGTAACGCCATCATTACATAGCCAAAGTAATAATAGGAAATCGCAAAGCCTGACAACCATGGATCAAGAGGTGGGAAATGTTCGCTTCGTAAAATGGCATTCTGAAAAGCAATCTCCATGAACTTTTCACCACCGGTGGGCTCAATTTTATAGGGGGCATAAGCACGTAGTAATGCCCACCCTACCAGGGCAAGGATGAAAAGTATTTCCACCGTCAGCACCAGTTTCCATTTCTCGCCCAGGAAGGTGCGGATCTGGGGAAGAAGGTTGCCTTTATAACGGAAGTAAAACCAGGCAGAGATACCAGCCAGGAGAAAAATGGATAAGAGGATACCGCCCAGATCGTTACTCAACAAACCGGTGCTAGCTCCAATCCATAAGATATAACTGATCAACAATAGACCAAGCGATTTAGAAAATGTATAGCCACGATCCGGCAACCAGCGAAAAATCCGCATGGCGGTTGGAAATGCAATCCAACCCAGCAGCTGCATGATCAGCCACCAAACCAGGATTTGGATCATTGCATCACCTCATAGATGACCGTGTTCGCATCCCGATAAACTTCGTTCCATAGAACACCATTGAATGCTTGGAATTTATCCAGTCCGGGTCCAGGATAGGTAACCTGTTCGAGCTGACCTAGGACAATATATTTCACAGCATATAGATTCAGAAATTGCTTGGTGATGTCAGTATCCACAGTGGTATAGAACAGGTCAATATCGATTATCCGTTTGGTCACCCAATCGGGCGGATTGACAGCACGCTGTTGTTGCTCATGCCATTCCCAACCAACCACCCCTGGCAAACCCGTATTGATGGAAAAGCGCGTGTACCAATGATACAAATTGCGTGAGTTTGCTTCCACGATCACAGGTGACCCCTGGATGTTTTCCTGCATCCAACGGATGGCGCGGTAATCCTGGCTTAAATCCATGGTTATACCAGTTTGTCCAAGCGGGGTAGTCTCTCGTACGGTCGGATAACTTTCATAATACGAGGCAAATGGCATATAAGCCATGCCATCCAGAGTATGGGGTGCATTCGGCACCCAGCGGTCTTTAATTTTCGCCATGCTGCCATACAGTGTGAACAGCGCCGCAGATATTACCAGGAATCCAAACGCCACCCGCCAGGAGATACGCCAACCGGGAAGCCAACGGCGGACCGGTTCAAGCAGCCACCCGAGAGCAGCAGCTGCGCTCAAAGCAAACATAACCCACGAATGCAGATAGAACTTGAACACAGTATTCATACGCCCAATATCCCCCCGAACCACCACCAGCTCAACTATTAAAGTGATGAGCAGTCCTGTTCCGATCCAGAACAGCACCAGACGCTTGGTATCTGCCATCCCTGGGCGTAAAATTAAGACCCCTGCCCAAGTATGCCAGTGGAATGATGAACCAAACGAGGGTTGCCCCTCTTCCCAGGGGTAGTTTACTCAGCAGGCTAATATTCTCAATCCCTGGGATTTTAATGCTTACAAGCAAGCAGACCAGGAAGAGACCGATAAAAATCAGCGCCAACAGTCCACTGAACTTTCCAAGCTTACGTAATGAGCTCAACGGTGTACTCGCCATCCACTGGCGAGTTTCCCAGACCATCCAGGAAACAATCACAAACAGGAACAAACCCCAATGGGTGAGGTACGACCATAAAGGTGTGTGAGTGCCGAACCAGGGAATGATTGCGCTATAGCCCTGGGCATACCATAAACGGTAAGGAAGATATAATCCATATGAGACCAAGGCCAGCAGAGCCATCCCCATGACTGCGAGGATGAGGCGTTTTACCGTGGGCTTAATTTGAGATAAATTAGATAAGCGCCCAATATCTGCATAACGAAAGATTGCATACCCAAAAACCACCATTCCGATGGGCAGGTAGGTATAAATATCGGATAAATTAGTGGGGTAGAGAGCTCCAATTGCCAATCCCCCCAATAGTATGCTCAAGGCTCCCGTCCCAATATTCTGCCAGCGCGTTTTTCCCATCAACACCGCCACCACCCAGGTTAGGGCGAGCATGGCAATTGCCAGGGCAATCATGTGAGCATGTAAGTCTCCATACAGAAAAGTGAACAACGGGAACTCGGTAATCGGTTCCACATCACCGGGTGCAGGAATTGCCCGGCTGGGGATCCAATACCAATCACCCAGGCTATACGGCATTTTTGCTCCCTGAAAAACCATTTGATAAAGCCCAAGGGGCACTCCCATTAAGCGAGTGAAGAAACCAGTACTTTCGGTCAATCCGCCCGGGACGCCCACCTGCTGCCAACCTTTCACGATCATGCGTAACGTGCCCAGATTGCCCAGCACCGACAGGCTAAAAGCAGATGCCAATCCAATCAGATAAGGCTTCCAACCGGGTGTGGGAGGTGGTTGTTGCTCATCATCAGAACCTGATGCCTCTTCTTCCCTGTGGCGTGTATGACTCAGGTTGTAACCAATGGAAAACGCGCCCATCGTCACCATGCTGAACAATGTGGGGATGATCAGGTTATATGCAAACGATGGTACAATGCCCAGCCACTTAACCAGCACACCCACAAAGACGTAGCCCCAATAATAGTAATTCAGGTACCCACCCGCGTACCAGGGGTCGTAGGGTGGGAAGGTAGTGCTTTTTAGGATTGCATTTATAAAGGAAAAATCCATTGGCTTCTCACCCCCCTTCCATGGGTGCCACAAATCCGGATTTCCTAAGCGGATAAGCAGGAAGAGAAGGAAGAATGCCAGGACTAAACCCTCAATAATCAGGAAATATCTTCGCTTTGAACGCCATTCTCTACGCAGCTCATCCCGTTGATGATAAGCCAGGAAAGCTCCAAAAATAGCGATCAGCAGTATTACCACGGTGATCGTCAGCCGGTTGAAGGGGATGTTAACAGAACCGCCCAGCCAGGTGAGGTATGCAAGGATAAGCATCCCTGCCGTGCGGATGAGCGGATACCCATGGTCAGGCAATCCTGGTAGGGTAATCCTCAGCAGCGGATACACCAGCAAACCCAACAGGCTTACCGATATATACCAGGCAATTACTCCAAGGACCTGGTAGCGGTTCTGCCATCCCTGTGTGTCAAACAATTCCGACCAAGTGCCACCATTCGTCTGTCCAGCCAGCCGTAGATCAGGGAACTTCAGGTTAGCAGGATGGTAGGCAGCTTTTTTGGGGGTAATGCGCACCATCTCAGAGAAATTCGCCTGACTCAAGATTTGGCGGGCTTTTTCTGAGTTATAGGTCTCGTTTTTTCGGAAGACAAGCACCTTTGGATGATCATAAACCGTGAAGGCTTCCTCAGCGAACTGGTCGTTGATAGGCATTGAACCAATCACCGGGTCGGATTGGAAGATTTCCACCAGGTCAAAACCCAGGTCTCCATGGAAAACACCTGGCTGAGCGACGCTGTAACACCAATATATGCTTCGGGTCTCGGGGCACCCCAATAAATGGCGATAATGCAGGCTGGTCATTGGAAAACGTTCGGGAAGGCGAGGCAGGGAGCCCCACTGGCGATTGGAGCTTACCAGGATGTACTCAGCCCGGTCATAAATATTAATAAAATGCTCCAGCTTATCGGGGCTATCATCTGTATACATGTTGAAGTTCAAACCCGGTGTATATATCCCACCGAAGGCGTCATAGCCATCCACACGCAGTGGCAGACCATCATCCCAGTCCCCTTCGTTTGCAACTGCGGAACCACTCACGCTGATACTACCACTACCTGATTCCAATGCCAGTGAGAGACGGTAATTTTTGTCTTGTTCAAGGCTGATTGGGCGGTCGAGGAGCATGGTGTATCCCGCCCCTCCATATTCGGCTTCCTGGCTAAAGTCAGCTGTGAGGCTTCCCGTTGCCACCATCTGGTTGTCGCCGGTCGGCCCAATGGTAAGCAGTAAGGTATTTTGTCCGGAGGCAGGGCTCTGATCATCCAGCTTGTTCAGGACAGCCCCCTCCAAGAATCCACTTTCTTGAGGTGTAAAAGCAACGATATAAGGTGTATCGAGAGTGATCACACATGGCTCCGAACCCACTGCCGGCTGCGTCACAAGCTCTGTGGAGGTCTGGATATTGACATCCACACGTCCACAAGCATTCAGAACCTGTTCCCCATAAGCAACAGCTATGGTCAGGTAATACTCTCGACCTCCTTCCACAGGTATCGGCGTGTCAAAAGTCAGCTGATAACCATTTGACGATGTATCACTCATTATTGTGGTTGGTACTGATAACCCTTCTATGATCAGTGGGCTTGAAAGTGATACATTCAAGCCAGCAGGGTGTAAAGCCTGAGTATCAATGATGTGGGCGAGATAGAGTTCATTCACCAGACCACTGGCATTGGCAGTGAACATCATCTGATAGGGCAAACCTGGTTGGATGGTGGACCCATAAGGGATTGAAAGAGGCTGGGTGTAAGTCTCATTTTGCCCTTGAATATGTAAATTTATCGGTCCAGGTATGTTCTGGTAAATCCATTCGGAGGCTGCCACGCGGGTGATTGGGCGGGTATAGATTTGGCTAAAACTCAACGCCCACAGGAAGGTGGTGATGAGCACAGCACTGCCAACCAGAACAGATGCGATGCGAGCCCAAGTAGATGTGGGTAATCGAGAATCGTTCGTTTCGGCAGGAATCGGATCTCGTTTGCGCTTTCTAAAATTCCAAAGCTCCACCACTGCCCAGGCAGCATAAATCACCAAAATGGGATAGGTGGGCATCTGGTAGCGCATGGTCGGGTTGAATTGGAAGGATTGCCAGACGAAGTAGAAGCCTCCCCACAACCACAACAGGAGGTGCCGTTGCCAGTCCCCTTTGATCATGCGCCAACCTGCCCACAAAAAACCGAAGAATGCCAGGATTCCCAGGGGCACTCCCAAACCCCATTCGACTATATTTTGGGCAGAGAACCAGACTGGACGGCGTGCCCATTGCAAGGAAGGTGGGTAATCAATATCACCCGCAGCCTGACTACGCTGCTCTTTAATATTTGCTACCCATTGAGGGTTTGGGCGTACGCCGAAGAAACCAGGACCATAAAAGGCATAGGGTTGGAAAATCCGGAAGACCAGGATACTCACAAAAGCAGCAATACTCAGATAAATAAGGGAGTTTACCAACCAATGCATGCGCTCATGGGCTGGTTTTTTCCAAATTACCAACCCAAACGCCACCGGGAGTAAAAATGCAACCGGTGCTGAGTTTAGCTTGGAAGCCACTGCGCATCCAAGAGCAACCCCGAAGGCGATGGAGAGAATAAAGTATGGATGCTTAACAAATGAAATGATGCTGAAGGAAAAATTCCGGGATTGTGAGGAATCCTCAATACTTGAAGAAATGGGAATTGGATTCTCACTTACTTCCACATCTCCAATCTGGGATTCACGCTCCACCAGGCTAATCCTGACCGCAAAATAGACTGCCAGTAAGGTGAAAAAGTTGGAAAAGGTGTCCATGGTGAAAAAGTGAGACTGCTGGATGTTCAGAACAGTGAAAGCATAAAAAGCAGCCGCCAGTAACCCCACCGGTTTATTAAATACCCGCCTACCGATTGCATATACCAGAACCACCGCTAAAAAATCTACCAGGGCTGAAAACACTCTTCCCACAACAGTCATTTCATTAAAACCGGAATGGCCATAAATCCACTCCACCACATAACGAGTGAGGAACATGGGAAGCGTGCCATACACATAAAATGAATGCCCACGGTTATTGGGGTTGAGCGGAGAACAGGAAGCATCAAAATAGCCACCCCAAGCCTTACAATCAGGGTAGGCATCTCCAAAACTCGCCCTATACGGAGTATCCGTGGAATTTGGAGGTGAACCTAAGGCCTCAGCGGGTGTCTCCAATAGGCTGAATATCCGTACCAACCCAAATCAGGAAACGCTCATCCGGGTGAAGATATTGCCAATCTCCCCATTTAATGCCAACAAAACGAAACAAGCCTCCAATGAAAAGGACATATAACAGCAAAATATCAAATATTAAAGGAGTTACCCACCGAATTTTTTTCTTCGGAGCGGGCTGGCTTGGAGAAGCAGACAGTGCATCATTCATAATAATTTGATATTTTTATATACAAGTAAAATCACCAGAGAAGGATTTTTCGTTGAGCAATTTTCTATGGTGAGGATGATCTAACGGCTGAAGGAATTCCACCAGAGATATTTGATGCTGGTGGTACCATGTAGATATAAAAATCCTTTCCGACCTTTGATTCGTACATTGACAGATTGCCTTGAGGGAAAAGCTGGCGTAGCAGGTCCAGGTTTGGTTGGTCCTCGAGATTTACCAGGAACATCTTTGGGCGGGGGTCACCCAAGGTGGCAGCGATTTGATCAAGCGGGATGGCATAATCGCGGGTAGGATCGCCTGCATTCATACCAACCAGGCGGGTATCCACCCAATATGGGTATGGCACTACATAGGCAGTTTCGGTGCTCCCGTACATCGTTCCAAAATCACTTACCACTTTCCCCATTTCCGAGGTGTTCCAAGATGATAGCTCATAAGAACGCTGGTACTGATTAAATACCAGGTCGTAATTACCCAGTGCCGAAATGAGAATCAAGGTGGCAGCTATTGCCCAGGATAGAACAGCTCCAGTTCTAGAAGGTACCCGTCTTTCTATAGCAGACATCAGTCCATCCAGAGAAATCGCCACAATTAAAAATACCGGCACGATGGCACCTGCCGCGCGATTCAGTGCGGGGTTCTCATCTGGAAAAGCCAGTGAAAGGATGGAGGGAAGCATCAACAAGGGCACTGAAAGTAACAAGACCAAATCCTGCCACGTGCGCTGCCTTATGTATCGTACCAACAACAGCACCACACCCAGAAAGTACAGCCCAGCAGAAATGACATCCAGGGCAGGATGATTGGTGACCGAATGCACCCATATTTGACCATCCGACCAGAAGAACATGATGGAAGCATTCCACAGGTTTTTTAGGAAAATTAGCACGGCTGGACCAGGCAAGGGACGCTCGGTCGTTCCAAGACGGGAAAAAGCGCGTAGATCGAATATACTTGGGTACTCAATGAAAAACCGCACTAATGGCAAGAAAATAATAAGTGATATTAAGACCAGAACGAGCAAACCTGATATGGTCTGCAGCCGTTTCCCCCTGGCTTGAGCATGCAATAAATAAATTGCGATGGCAATCAGGATGACAAATGGCAAGATACGGATGGGAGTATACCCATGCAAGCCTATCCCCAGGAACACGCCCGCAAGCAGGAAATCGTTACGGTTGGAAGTGCGTAATCCTCGGATCAGGTAATAAAGCACGGGTGCGACAAACAATGGATAGAGCGGGAAGCGCAACCCCACGCGTGAGATGACATTCGGCCAATATGCCATCCCTGCGAACAATAAGGCGAATAACCCTACCCGTTTATTACCAAATTCCTTTCCCAGTAGATATAGATAAGGCAAAGTCAATAACCCCGCCAGCACTGTGCCAATCTTCAGGCTTATGGATGTATAGCCAGTGCGCAAAAATTGGATAATGGCTGCTGTCAGGTACATCTGGAGTGCTTCGCGACCGGTATTGCGTGGGAAGAAAATACTTGTTTGACCGTGAAGGACATCCCAAACATCCAACAACTTTTCGGCATGGTCACTGACCATCTCGGGTGGCACCTGGTCAATACGGTAGGTGCGAAAGAACACCACCAGGAGAACAGATGCAACCACCACCAACGTCCAGGCCGAGATAGATAGCTTCCATGGCAGGTGCAAATGTTCCTTCAGCCATCGCCACCATCCAACAAAGGGGTATTCCCCTTGCCAAAATGCCAGGCAAGTGAAAATGATTGCCAGCATCCATAAAGTGACATTAAGCTTGCTGAAATGGTTACCCCCCAAGGTAAGAAAGGCGGCCAGAGCTAAAGGTAAGCTTACATACAACCATCTGGCACGCACCCGATAATCTTCATGTTGGTTCTGTGACTCGGGTAGTTCGGCAGGGCTCAATTCTCCTTTCCAGACTGCCCAAACCAGGCATACACCAGCTAACAAATACAGAACAACCCCAGGGAGCCAGGCTCGGTTTGGTCGTGGTTGAAGAGAGATTTGAGCTACCACAGCCAATCCAAGTGCCAGTAGCGATCGCCAGGGGAGGCTAATCTTTTGAGCAGGCCGCTCTGGAGAAGGAGCAACCTGTTCATCCATCGTTATGGGCTGCTCCGGAGGCTGCTCCAGAGGTTGTTCGACGAGTGGCTGAGAAACCTGAGCTGATTCGTCGGCGTAAGGAATCTTAATCGGTTTCCCACGAAAGAGGGATTTTACATAATCCAGAACCGATGGTTCTCGATTCATGCTTTTTCCGCCAGGATGATCAGGCTTTCACCCATACGAAGAGGAATAATACTCCATCCAAGAACAGCTTGCAAGCCCCCCGGGAGGCCGAAGAACAGCTTCTGGAGGGGGGCAGGAACGACCGGAATATATGGAGCATCCCAAAAACCATCTGAGAATACACGGAACGGTCGCAACCCCTGCATGCGCAGGGAAGACAGCCAATCTTCCGGAGCCTTCAGGCTGATGTGGGTGGGATCTTTGTAACCAATCCAATTATCCTTTTTTCGCTTACGCATTAACGAGCTTAGGTTGGGCGTAGCCAGAATCAACAATCCACCGGGTTTCAACACACGGCTCATCTCCGCCACCGCCTGATCCGGGTACCTCAAATGCTCAACAACATGCTTAGCAATCAAGATGTCGAAGACCGCACCCGGGAAGGCGTATGGCATATCCCCCGAAAGCAGCAAGAATTTCCCCATAGGTACATTCACCTTTGCTTGATCCAGAGCCCATGGGTTGATGTCGCACCCAAACACCTGATAGCGGTCCACCAGCCAGGCCAGCAAATGGCCCATCCCACAACCCAGCTCCAGCACACTTCCCTGGGCTGGTCCGTACCTTCGAGCCAATCTGGCATAGTAACGGTTTGACCACCAGTATTGGCTATAGCGGCTAAAATCTATCCCAGCATACGGACCAGTTGAGAAATATTTTTCATCGAAAGGCTGATTTTTTGGATCTGATCGGCTCATGGAGGTTAGATACTTCTGGCTACATAAAAAGTGAATGTCCCTTCGGGGTCGGGTTGAGCAGCTGTGTACCTCCTGACGTATCGTTCTGTCAGGTATAAATTCCACCGCCAGGGGGCAATGATCCATTTCTTGCTGATGGCATGCGGCAAGAGTGTGGGAGCACCAAAATAATGACCCCATTCCAGCACCCGCATCGCCTGGGGCGAAAAATAGTGCCACCATTTTTCAAGTCGAAACCCAGCCCCTTCAAGCCAATTTTGCCATGCCTCGGGCCATTCCATATGCTCGACCCGCGACATGCGCCGGAACCATTCCGTATATGCTCTGCCGGCTCTATTCAAGCCAATCTTCCCAAGCAATCCCGGGACGGAAAGCTCGCTCAGATAACGTGGGTTAGGCACACAGAACAGGAACTGTGCCCCGGGTTTCAGCACCCGCCTCAGATCCGTTAAAACAACTTGAACCTGTGGGATATGTTCAAGGACGGAATTGCTTAACGCGCTGGCAAAGTATCCATCTGGAAAGGGCATCCTGCCCCCATCAGCTTGAACAAGTGAATAATACCCGCTTCCGCGTGCCGCCTGGCGAATGGGACCAGTCCATGGGTCCAAACCAACCTCCAGCTTGCGTTCAAATGCAACCGTGGCAAAATGACCATCTCCACAGCCGAGGTCGAGTGTGGGGGTTGACAGCTCAAACTCTTGATAAAACTGCGCTTCCACAGCCCTGAGCATGGCGCGAAAAATAGGGCAGGTCGCGCAGATTTAACCATAAATAGTCCTTTTCGTTCATTGTTCTAAAACCACTCTAGCACTCAGGAAATCAGGTACATTGGCAAAAAGGTAAAAGGTAAATTCTTATATCCAATTACCCGGTGATTTCACTGCCATTGATAATTGCCTGGAAAACATCCTCATACTCCGCTGCAGTATGTTGGGATGAATAAGTGTTTTTCACAGCGTATACATCTCCTTGATAGTGTTCACGGTGAGCAAGCACCTTGCTTATCCCTTCTGCCAGCGCAAGGGCATTCGCTGGAGGCACCAGGCACCCCATACCAGTCATTTTCACTGGCTGGCGTACCCCTGGCATATCGGAAGCTACTACTGGAGTTCCACACGACATCGACTCCACCTGCACAATCCCAAAAGACTCGGTGCTGTTTGTGCTTGGTAAAACAGTTACCTCACATAGCTTATAAAATGCAGCCAGTTCCCCGGGTGGCAATATACCCAGGAATGTCCACCGGTCACCTAAAGCCTCGAGCATCGGACGTAACTTGTTTATGTAGACCTCCTCACCCATAACATTCTGATACTGCCCAACATATAACACGCGTGCAGCTGGGTGTTTCTGTAATACAAGGGGCATCGCTTCCAGCAAATATTCCACACCTTTCTCGGCTGCCAGGCGTGCTACCATTCCAATGATGCGCTGCCCCGGCTCCAATCGAGCTTTGAGTCTCAATTCCTGCTCATCTGATGGGGTTGGGGTCACCACTTCGACCGGAGGCGGTATGGCACGGATTTTTGGGAGGTAGTGGCGAAGAAACGCTGATCCTTCAGCATAATCCATTGAGTTCACCACCACCTGGCTAGCATTCCGCATGGATACCAGATTTGCCAGGTGAGATATCTGATTGGCGATGGAATTAATAAAACCCGCAGGAAGGAGCAAGTCGCAATGGTAGGTAAGCACAACAGGTTTCTTGAGTATGCGGCTGATCATGGCGATATAAGCCGCATCCAGCTGTGGCAGGTGCAGGTGAACGATATCAGCCTTTTGAATATTTACCCACGCCGAATAGAACATCGTTGGCATGAGTACACCCTTGCTTACATTCACCAATACCGGTGAGCGAAAGATCTGCACACCATCTCGTTCCTCTATGCCAGGCAAGCTGCGGTCATAACGCGAGGTCAATACACTCACATGATGACCACGCCCCACCAGGGCGCGTGCAAGCCTTTCCGCATAGATCGTTAGCCCGGAATAATATGGGCGGTAATAGGTGAGGGCGGTCAATATACGCATGGTAATAATAAGGATGCATCAGACTGACAAAATGTTTCAACCATGCCGGCGCTATGTTTCCTCTTCGGTTTTCATCTTCCTTAGCTGAGCATACATACTGGAGAGCGATTCGCCATCCTTGTACAGACCATAGCCTCCGATCAGCCCGGTGAGCACGTAACCGATGATATGCATGGAAAGTGCAAAGGCGATTGTTGCCGATACCTCCAACCCAAAGACAGCCAGTGCTCCAACCAAAGCCGCCTCGTACACTCCAAGCGCTCCCGGAGAGGAAGGCAAAGCGACCCCAAGCGCACCCACCCCGATGGTGAAAACTGCCCAGAGCAGATTGGGATGAGGGATAAATGCGCGCATAAATAAATAATACTGCAGGATACCCACAAGCCAGTTGAGTCCCTCCCAACCTAACGCCTTTATGAGCAGCCTGGTGTCTGTCAATATCGCCAGCCCATCAAAAAAAGCGCTCACACGCCGGCCAGCCAAATTTTTTACCAGGCGATAGCGCTCACCCATCCGAGCCACCCAGGCTATGGCGTGCTCACGGTTGCGCGCCAGAACATAAAATACTCCCAATCCTGTCGTCACAATAATGCCGATACCTATTGCTGCCTGCCTTGCCCATGGGACGCCGATCACAAAGGGCAGGGTGCTTAAAAACAATCCGGCAGCAATCGCCAGGTCTAAAGAACGCTCAATAATGATGGATGGAATAACCTGCCAAAAATCAAGGTTTGCCTTACGGCTCATTAGAAATGCACGCGCAATCTCTCCAAGGCGAAAAGGCAGGATATTATTCAGCAGGTAGCCTTCATTAACAGTAAGAAAGCTGTCGCGGTATGAAGCCTTATTTTGTAGCAGCGTACGCCAGACATTTCCCCGGATGACCAACCAGAGTAATGTGCAGCAAGCTCCAAGAAGAATAAAGCGTGCATCTGCCTGGAGCAATACTTGAATGAACTTTTTAAAATCCAGCATGGAAAGAATCACGGCTATAGCAATCACACTGACCACCAAGCCGGGCAGGATGCGCTTCCAATTATTTCTGGTTGAAGAAATAGCGATTTTACTCCTCCCCAATTCGCAAAACTGCCAGAAAAGCCTCCTGGGGAATTTCAACATTCCCAACCATCTTCATCCGTTTTTTGCCGCGTTTTTGCTTTTCGAGCAGCTTCTTCTTGCGCGAGATATCACCTCCGTAACACTTGGCGAGCACATCCTTGCGCAGAGGCTTAATATTAGCCCGTGAGATCACTCGTCCGGCAGCATACGCCTGTATGGGTACCAGAAACAGCTGGCGGGGAATCACCTCTTTAACTTGGTAATGACAGCCTGCCCTTTGTGATAAGCATCATTGCGGTGAACAATGGTTGCCAGGGCATCCACTGGTTCCTCGTTAACCAGGATTTCCAGCTTGACCAGGTCATCCGGGCGATATTCTGCAAATTGGTAGTCCAGCGAGGCATATCCACGGGTGCGTGATTTCAACAGGTCAAAGAAATCAACAATCAGCTCGGAGAGCGGGATTTGGAAATTAAGTTGAACCCGATTGGGAGCAGGGTAATCCTGCGAGATGAACGCACCGCGCTTTTTCTTAGTCAGCTCCATGATCACCCCATAAAATTCAGTGGGGCTGAAGATCTCAATATTCATCCAGGGTTCGCGAATCTGTTCGATGAGCATTTCATCCGGCAAGTCCGCTGGGGAGTCAATCAGGATGGTCTCGCCCGTTTGAAGCACCACTTCATACTCCACGGATGGTGATGTGACGATAATGTCCAGGTTGTACTCGCGTTCCAGGCGTTCCTGGATGATCTCCATATGGAACATGCCCAAGAAGCCACAGCGGAAACCAAAGTTAAGCGCCTGAGAGGTCTCAGGTTCATATACCAGGGAGGCGTCATTAAGCTGTAATTTTTCGAGCGCATCCTTCAAATTGGCATAATCCTCCCCCTCCACTGGATAAATTCCGGCGAATACCATCGGCTTGACCTTGCGGTAGCCGGGCAGTGGCGTTGGGGCTGGGTTGTTGGTGCTCGTGATCGTATCGCCCACCCGACACTCGTGAACGGTTTTCAACCCGGTGGCAATATAACCCACCTCACCCGCCACTAAAGTAGGTACAGGGCGTAGATCCGGGGCAAAAATGCCAATTTCAACCGGTTTTATATCAAAGCCAGTCGCCATCAAATGAAGGCTATCGGTATGGTTGATAATCCCATCCATCAGACGGACATACGCAACAACACCTTTGTATGAATCATAATGAGAGTCAAAGATCAGTGCGCTTAGAGGGGCGTCTTCATCTCCTTTTGGTGGTGGTACTTCCCTGATAATCACCTCTAGCACTGCATCGATGTTGGTGCCTTCCTTGGCGGAGATGCGGATGATCTCACCCGGCGGTGTTCCCAACAGGCTGCTGATGTCTTGTGCCACTTCGTCAGGCCTGGCTGAGGGCAGGTCTATTTTGTTGATGATGGGGATAATTTCCAGGTCAGCTTCCAGAGCACTATACAGATTGGCAAGAGTCTGGGCTTCAATTCCCTGGCTGGCGTCCACCACAAGTAAAGCGCCCTCGCATGCCTCCAACGCCCGGCTGACTTCATATCCAAAATCCACATGGCCGGGTGTGTCGATCAGATTTAATTCATAAATTTCACCATTCCTGGCGGTGTAGCTCATGCGCACCGCCGAAGCCTTGATGGTAACGCCCTTCTCCCGCTCCAGGTCCATGCTATCCAAAATCTGCTCTGTGGTATCGCGGTCTGAAACAGTACCGGTAAGATGCAACAAACGATCTGCCAGCGTAGACTTGCCGTGATCGATATGGGCAATAATGCAAAAGTTACGAATATGCTCAGATGTCATCGACGGGGCTTAGTATAACCGATTTTACCCTCTGGGAGGCCGAGCGGATAAACAGCACCTTATTGAGGCTCCGAAAGCACCAAATCAATAAATCCATCCAGTGGATCTGTCTGAACACCGGGATATTCGAGCCATGCTAGGAATTCTATATTGCCTTTTGGTCCGGTGAGGGGTGAGCGAATCAAACCGCGCATTCCATATCCCTGCTGGAGAGCAAAAGCCAATACATCCATCAGTACCTGCCGGTGGATGGCGGGATCACGGATCACTCCTTTACCACGCCTGACCTGTTGACGTCCAGCCTCAAATTGAGGTTTGATCAGAGCAATCATCCTCCCTTTTAAATTCATCAGGTTATTTTTCTCAGAAAAAAACCAATCCTTTACCACCGGTAACAAAACTTTCAATGAGATAAAGGATGCATCTACTGTGACGAGCTCAACCGGCTCTGGTAATCGGTCAACGAAACGGGCATTGGTACCCTCCATGACCAGCACACGTCTATCCTGGCGCAGCTTCCAATCCAATATACCCTGCCCAACATCAATTGCATAGACTCGTGCAGCACCGTGCTGAAGAAGACAATCTGTGAAACCACCGGTGGAAGAACCCACATCCGCACAAATAATCCCCTTAATATCCAGCCCAAATGTCTGTAAAGCAGCTTCGAGTTTTTCGCCACCCCGAGAGACAAACCGGGGCTTTTGATCCACGTCAATGCGAACATCTGGCACTACATTTACAGCTGACCGAAGAACAGTCTCACCATTCACGCGCACTTCTCCAGCCATTATCAAGCGTTGTGCCAGAGAGCGGCTCTCCGCCAAACCACGTTCTACCAGTAGAAGATCCAGACGGATTTTATTCATACATATATATTAATCGAGAATCTGGTTTCGGCAATATTCTTTTTCGCTATTCCTAAAACCTGAATTGACGATTCTCGGATATGCTACTATTATTAGTACATGTCCACCAACTGGTTACAACCTATGATCCAAACCATGCGTCCGCGCCAGTGGATAAAAAATGGGCTCCTGTTCATCCCCCTCATCTTCGATAAGCAGCTGACCAACTGGCCAGCTTTAGCGTGGGTCGTGTTGGGTTTTTTGTTATTCTGCATATTATCCAGCCTTGTTTACATTGTTAATGACCTGATGGACTTTGAGGCTGACCGTAACCACCCACAAAAACGCCTGCGACCAATTGCGGCAGGCAAGTTGAAAATATCGACCGCCCGTCTTTGTGTGGTTGTGCTTGCCCTGATTTTCTTCATCCCAGCAATATGGCTCTCGCCTCAATTTGCATTGATCGGTTTGATCTATCTGACACTTAACCTGGCGTATTCAGCATGGTTGAAGCATACCCCAATCCTCGACGTTATGATCCTGGCCAGCTTTTATGTATTGCGCGTGGGGGCGGGTGTTGTGCTAATAAATGTACACCAATTCTCGCCCTGGCTCTACCTGTTTACCACCTTTCTGGCATTATTTCTGGGGATTGGTAAACGTCGGGCTGAGTTACAGCTGCTGGCTGAAGGGGCAAATACACATCGAAAATCACTCGAAGGCTATACATTATCATTACTGGACCAGCTCATCCTGATTGTTTCCGGTAGTACCATCATCACCTACAGCCTGTATACATTTTCAGCTCCAAACTTGCCTGCGAACCACACCATGATGCTGACCATTCCCTTCGTGATTTATGGTATCTTCCGGTATCTCTATCTAATCCAGATGGAACAGTGTGGTGGTGAACCAGAGGAGGTGCTTTTTACGGACCGGCCTCTGCAGTTAACCATTTTACTGTGGGGGTTATCCATCATCTTTATCTACTATTTAGCCCCCCGTTAACTATTCCACGGAGTATGTGATCAACAATGCCAGCTTATTTTGCGACTGCACCAGGTAAAATCATACTCTTCGGCGAACACGCCGTTGTTTATGGACGTCCAGCAATTGCCGTACCCGTGATACAGGTTAGAGCAAAAGCAACAATCAACTTTGAACCAAAAAGTCCTGCAGGGAAGGTAACTCTCCGGGCGCCTGATATCGGCCTGGAGGCAACCCTTGCTGATTTGCCCGAAAATGACCCACTTGCAGCAGTGATTTTGAAAGCGGCATCTGCCATGAATTTAACCCATATCCCGGCATGTACCATTCAAATAACCTCCAATATCCCGATTGCCGGTGGGATGGGTTCAGGAGCAGCAGTTTCGGTGGCAATCCTGCGCGCTTTCTCAGCTTCACTGGGTCGTCCTTTGAGCGATGAACAGGTCTCAAATCTGGCTTATGAGGTAGAAGTTATCCACCATGGTACTCCTTCGGGTATCGATAATAGCGTCATCACTTATGCCAAACCTGTATATTTTGAAAAAGGGAAAATGATAGAAATCCTTCAAGTTAAACGCCCATTCAAATTGGTGATTGGCGATACCGGGGTGCAAAGCCCTACTGCAAGTGTGGTGGATGAGGTGCGCCATAACTGGAAACAGGCAGGAGAACAATTTGAGGGACTTTTTGATGCTGTTGGAGCAATTGTTACTTCTGCGCGCAAAGCCATTGAGGAGGGTGCGATAGATTCTCTTGGCACATTGATGAATGAAAATCATGCCCTTTTGCGTCAAATAAACGTATCGTCTCCAGAACTCGATAGACTTGTGGAAGCTGCGCGTTCAGCAGGAGCACTTGGGGCGAAACTCTCGGGTGCAGGGTGCGGGGGCAATATGATTGCCCTGGTCAGGCAGGATAGTTCTGAAGCGGTTGCCAGCGCACTTACTGGTGTGGGAGCTGTGCGGACTATCTTAACAGAGGTCCGATCGACATGAGCCCCTATCTGATATACCTTAAGCTGGGCGGTTCTTTGATCACACATAAAAACAAGCCACATACTGCCAGGCTGGATGTATTAGACCGCCTGGCAAATGAAATCGCCACTGCACGGTCTCAGGATCAGGATTTGCAAATCCTGTTGGGTCACGGCTCCGGTTCATTTGGCCATTTCCCGGCAAGCAAATATAAAACTCGTTCAGGAGTGAAGACGGCTGAAGAGTGGATGGGTTTCGTGGAAGTCTGGCGGGAGGCAACGGATTTAAACCACCTGGTCATGCATGCGCTTGAAAAAGCCTGCCTCCCTGCGATTGCATTCCCTCCTTCAGCCATGGTGACCGCACATCGAGGAAGGGTGGCATCCTGGAACCCAGACACATTACAGAACGCGTTGGATGAGGGACTTCTCCCGGTCATCTATGGAGATGTCGTCTTTGATACAGTGCTTGGAGGAACCATATTATCCACTGAAGACCTGTTTACTCACCTGGCACACCATATTCCACCAGTCCGCCTTCTGTTGGCAGGGATCGAACCCGGAGTTTGGGCAGATTTCCCTGATAACACACATCTTCTACCTGAGATCAGCCCTGGCAGTTTTCGGGAGATCGAAACTGGATTGAGCGGTTCAGCGGCAATGGATGTAACCGGTGGCATGGCTGATAAAGTAAGACAGGTATTATCTCTAGTTGAGGCATTTCCTGAATTAAAAGTATTAATCTTTTCAGGTGAGATTCCCGGTAATGTTCAACGAGCATTGCTCGGGGAATCCATCGGAACAGCAATCCATATCTAGCGCATAAATTCAACCATATGAGAAAGGTTATAATACGGTTTGGATAAATTAAACCAAATTAGTCCATTGGTAAAGGGAAGCTATGTTTTTCACCCGCAAAGAACTTGAAGCCTTAGAAGACCAAAGCCTGGCACCCTATGGTATACGTAGTAAGAACACCAAGGGGCGCTGTTTCCCGGAAGATGAGCCAGAATACCGCACCACGTACCAGCGTGATCGTGATCGCATCCTGCATACCACAGCATTCCGGCGTTTGGAGTATAAAACACAAGTATTTATAAATTATGAGGGAGATTATTATCGAACCCGCCTGACCCACACACTTGAAGTCTCCCAAATCGGACGAACGATTGCGCGTGCCCTGGGAGCGAACCCGGATCTCACCGAGGCAATATGCCTGGCACATGATTTGGGACATCCACCCTTTGGTCATAACGGTGAAACTACCCTGGCACGGCTTATGAAAGACCATGGAGGCTTTGACCACAATAAGCAATCCCTGCGCATCGTCACCAAGCTCGAGCAACGTTACCAGGATTTTCCCGGCCTTAACCTGACCTGGGAAGTGCGTGAAGGAATTGTTAAACACGAATCGGAATATGATGTTGCCGACGCGCGCGATTACGATGTTGAGCTGAGGGGGCATCTGGAAGCCCAGATCATCAACGCTGCGGATGAGCTTTCTTATACCGCACATGACCTGGATGATGGATTACGCTCGGAGATGATCAGCTCTCGTATGTTGGAAGGAATCTCACTTTGGGAAATCCTGGTAGAAAGTGTGGGTTGGCGAGGGCAAGTGTTGAACGATCTCTCGCGCCATAGGATCATCCGGAATCTGATCGACATGGAAGTTAGCGACCTGATCCACGCAACCGACCAACGGTTACGAGAGAGCGGTGTGCGTTCGGTCCTTGAATTACAGCGCTTAGCGTACAATGTTGTGAGTTTCAGTGAAGAAATGCATCGTCGAAACCGGGAGTTAAAAGATTTTCTTTATACCAACCTATACCACCACCACCGGGTCGTCAGAATGGCTGTCAAGGCAGAACGGATCATCACTGACCTTTTCCGAGCGTATGTTCAGGAGCCTGCCATCCTTCCAGATCACGTACAAGACTGGACCCGGGAGCGCGGCCTGGAACGTACCATCTGCGATTATATAGCCGGCATGACCGACCGGTTTGCAGTGGAAGAATACCAGAAACTATTTGATCCGGTGATGAAACCTTAGAGGCAAGCACATGGCGCAGGTGACATATTTAACTTTAGAAGGTGCTGCAAAACTAAAAGCGGAGCTGGAAGAATTGAAAGGTCCAAAACGCGATGAAATGGCGAAACGTTTACGCTCCGCCATTCAAATGGGCGACCTGTCTGAGAACGCAGATTACCACAAAGCAAAAGAAGATCAGGCATTCATGGAAGGGAGGATTCAGGAGTTGGAGTATCTCCTGAACAATGCAACGATTGTGGATGTTACCGATCTACCCACCGATACCATTCAGGTAGGGTCGCGTGTCACCGTCCGGGAGGGAGATTACCCGGAGGAGACGTATTTTCTGGTGGGAGCAAAGGAAGCGGACCCGCGCAATGGTAAAATCTCCAACGAATCTCCCATCGGAAGGGTTCTGATGGGTAGTCACGTCGGAGATGAGGTGACTGCATCCACGCCAGATGGGGAGATAAAATTAAAAATTCTCAAAATAGAATAGGGTACAAAAAAGAGTGGATTGGCACCGGCCAATCCACTCTTTGGTTAAGAGGAGATAGTTTATTGCTTCTGCCAGATGGCCAGCTCAAGCACCAGGGAGTCGAAATAGCTACTCTCGGGTAATCCGCCCTGCCCATAAGTCATGTCTACCACACGGGCAACCAGGCGCAGAGTGGCAGTTTCGAGGATGGTCTGCCCGCCCGAGTTCGCCTGGAAAGGTTCTCCCTTTGCTTCCAGCTTTTGCCGGATGGCAGTGTCGTTGAAGGCATGGGCGCTCATCAGCACTTTTGTCACCGTTTGAATATCATTCTTATCAAATAACCAGACTTCGAAAGCAGTCACCTTTTTAGGCACACCTACACCGATGGTTTCAGAGATACCCACACCGCATTCACCCAGGAATTCGCCTGAGGGTGAATCAATGCTGAATGAGTCGTCAAATAAGTCATCACCAGCCTTATAGGAGGCCATGAATTGTGCCATGGGCGCCTGGTCACCCGGCGTAGTATATTCGGTCCATTCCGCCGGGGTTTCAACCTCTGAAGCAGGGAGTTGGGTCGTGGGTTCAGCCCCACTGGGTTTCTTACGGTTCTGGAGGACGAAATAAGCCACAATCGCCGCACCTACCAAAAATGTTATCACGCACAACACGAGTAAAATTGGGAGCAATTTATCTTTCAAGCTTGTGGTTGACGCTGGCGTGGGAGTTACCCCAGGCGCTGTGGTGGTTGGTGGAATCTGAGCAGGTGCCCCCACTACATCCCCGTATTGTGACATCACGGTAGGTTCAATACCCTGTGGATTGGCCTGTACCCGGGCCCATGTATCTTCTGCTGAATCACCCAAAGCAGTGTATTGTTGTTGCGCAGCTGTCGCATTTCCAGTCGCACCATAAGAAATAATCGACATTTGCAGCCACCAATCCTGAAAGTCAGGATGAAGCTGTTGTGGAGAGGCATCGGTCCATTGGACAGGCCAAATTCCCCAACCGATCAATAAACCGAAGAGCAACCCTGCTACAGCACAAAGGATTCCTATTACAAGTGGCCGTTTAAGGTATTCACGGGTTTTGTCCATATATCCGGTTTGGTCCATATTTTCACTCCAGACCTAAGATTCTAGTGATAAAGAAGAAAAGTGCATCGATTTGGTTATGCTTATATGATGGCTCTTATTTTAGACCATACTTAAGAAACATGCAACTGTATTAAGGCATTGAATTTGTGCAATACTGCTACTCGCAGTGACATCGATCTGAAGTAAATGAATTGAATGTAATTGAATTCGAGGGTGTATTATGCACGAAGTATCGCCACCGTTTTCCGGGAGTGATAAATGGAAACAATTCCTACCCCTCATCCAGTAGGGGTGGGTCTCAGACCCACCCCTACTTTCCCGTGGGTTTCAATCCACAGCGAAAGCCCGCCATTGCATCATGCTCGAAAAATTCGAGCTCTCGCAATAACAAATAAAAAAAGACGCCCCAGCAGGGCGTCTCTATGAAAACGATATGTTGGGTTTCGGGCATAAGAGCATCGTCCTCAACCCAACCTACACGATGTTGTTTAATAATCCATTCCACCACCACCAGGTGGCATCATGGGGGCTTTTTCCTTCTCGGGCACGTCGGTGATGAGCGCTTCGGTGGTCAGGATCATGGCAGCGATGGAAGCGGCGTTCTCAAGCGCTCCACGCGTCACCTTGGCGGGGTCGATGACACCGTCTTTGATCATGTCCACGTAGACTTCGCTGATCACGTTGAAGCCGATGTTCTTGTTCTTCTTTTCCTTCTGGGCGCGGCGGACGTTCTCCAAAATGACGGAGCCATCTTTGCCTGCGTTCTCGGCAATCTTGCGCAGCGGGATCTCGAGCGCCTTGCGGACGATGCTGACGCCAATCTGGGCGTCGTCGTTGTCCATCTTCAGGCCATCCAGAACTTTCATGGCGTTGACCAGAGCAACCCCACCACCCGGCACGATACCGTCTTCGACGGCAGCGCGGGTTGCAGAGAGTGCGTCTTCTACACGGTGTTTCTTCTCTTTAAGCTCGGTCTCAGTGGCAGCACCCACACGAATGATGGCAACCCCACCGGAGAGCTTGGCGAGACGTTCCTGCAGTTTTTCCTTGTCGTAATCGCTGGTGCTCTTGTCGATCTCGACGCGGATCTGGTCGATACGGCCTTTGATCAAGGCGGTATCACCCTTGCCACCCACTACGGTGGTGTCATCCTTGGTGATGACGACCTTCTCGGCACGGCCGAGGTCAGCGATGGTGGTGCTTTCCAGCTTGCGGCCAGTCTCTTCGGAAATGACCTGGCCATTGGTCAGGACGGCGATGTCTTGCAGCATAGCCTTGCGGCGATCACCAAAGCCAGGGGCTTTGACGGCAACCACGTTCAGCATGCCGCGGAATCTTGTTAAGGACCAGGGTGGCGAGGGCTTCGCCGTCTACGTCCTCAGCGATAATAACCAGCTCGCGCTTGCCGATCTGGACCAGTTTCTCCAGCAGCGGGACGATGTCGGCTGCGGCGGAGATCTTCTTGTCGTAGACCAGGACGTAAGCATCGGCAATGGAGGCTTCCATGTGCTCGGGGTCGGTGATGAAATAGGGAGAGATGTAGCCACGGTCGAATTGCATACCTTCGACGTACTCGGTCTCGAACTCAAGACCCTTGGACTCTTCCACAGTAATGACGCCGTCTTTACCGACCTTGTCCATCACATCGGCGATCAACTCACCGATGACACGGTCCTGGGCGGAAATGGAGGCTACGTTACCGATCTCGGCTTTGGTTGTGACTTCGATGGCATCCTCGCCAATCTGCTTGACCACGGCCTTGGTGGCGGCTTCAATACCGTGCTTGAGCAGCATCGGGTTGAAACCGGCAGCCAGGTTCTTCATGCCCTCGGTGACGATGGCATGCGCCAGAACGGTTGAGGTGGTGGTGCCATCACCGGCAATATCATTGGTCTTGGTGGCGGCTTCTTTGAGCAGCTGGGCGCCCATATTCTCAAAGGGGTCTTCCAGCTCGATTTCCTTGGCGACGGTCACGCCATCGTGGGTGATGGTGGGGGAACCAAATTTGCGATCCAGAGCCACATTGCGACCCTTGGGACCCAGAGTGGTCACGACTGCGTTTGCCAGGACATCCATACCCTTGCTCAGCTTGCGACGGGCTTCTTCAGAAAATTGCAGTTGTTTTGCTGCCATAGTTCATTACTCCTTTATTTTTTATCTTCTACAATTGCTAACAGATCGCTTTCGCGCAGGATGAGCAGTTTCTTGCCATCCACCTTGATTTCTGTGCCGGAATACTTGGCGAACAGGACCACATCACCTTTTTTGACGTCCATGGCAATACGATCACCATCTTCATCACGGTCACCGGGTCCAACGGCCAGAACGGTGCCTTTTTGCGGTTTTTCTTTGGCAGTCTCAGGGAGAACGATGCCACTGGGGGTGATCTCATCTTGTTCGATGGGTTCAACCACCACACGGCTGCCTAAGGGTTTGAAATTGATGGACATAGCCACCTCCTATAAGAGAATGATTTGGATTGATTGACCGATTAACTACATGTGGTTTAGCACTCTTGCAAAGCGAGTGCTAAACCGTACTGAATGATACCCAATTTTATCGATGTCGTCAAGGGAGAATCGGGTGATTCTAACAAAATTCTGATATTAATCCCTGGCTTTTTTTATAGATAAATCCCCGCCATGTTTGGGGATGAATCCCCGCTATGTTTGGGGATGAATCCCCGCCATGTTTGGGGATGAATCCCCGCCATGTTTGGGGATATCAAGGGGCTGGTGTCTCCATCAACGAGCGGCAGGTGGCCTCGTTATCCTCTACATTTTGCATCAGCAACGGGTCGTCGGGGTAGGCAAGGCGTAGCTGAGTCATTAGTTGAAGGGAATGCGTGCAGTAGCCATTCTCCACCGAGTGGAGGTATGCCAGCACTGAGCCATAGCGCACGTAATAGTAGGCAATGTTCTTGTTGGTCAGTGGCAATGGCTCGACGGCTGTGCTCTCTGATAGGATGCCTTTATCCACAAACAATTTGGCGGTCTCGTTCTCCTCAGCCGAACAGCCATCTACGGCGCAGCGTAGGGTAGGCAGGGCGGTCTCGTAGTTGCGTGCCTGGACGTAGATCATGCCCAGCTGTCCGTAAGTATCAGCGTTGCTGGCGTCAAAGGAGAGGGCTTTCTCGGCATTGCGGGAGGCGATAAAGAACTCACCCTGCTGGGCGTAGGTCTTGGCAATGGCGATGTAGGGCAGGGGGTCCTTAATCCCAAGTGTTTGGTTAATGGTAGCCGCCTTTTCGAAGTACTCTAGAGCGGTGGTATACAACTGGTTCTGTTTGTAAGCCAGCTGGCGGTAACCCAACCCAATGCGTAGATAAAGGAAAGTAAGGTTTGGAGTGATCTGGGTGGCTTTAATATACTCCTCGATGGCAGCACTGTATTGGCCTAAGGCTTCCAACACGGTGCCAAAAACCCGATGCGTATCCATCGAATCAGGTGCCAGCTCCACTGCCTGGCTGGCGTACTGCTCAGCCTGGTCCCACTTTTGCTGGTCCAACAGAACTTCGGCATAATAGGTAAGCGCCAGGGCATTTTCGGGATCGAGCTGGTAGGCGCGGTTGGCAGCCGTCTCCGCCTGGGCAAGATAGCTTTCGGTCTCCTCCGGGCTGATCAGGTTGGATGAGGCGTTCCAATCCAGGACGAAGGCGTGAATGGCAGACACGGTGCTGTCATCGGGGGCGAGCTCAACTCCTTTTTCGACCGAATCGAGGGCTTCCTGCAGCCGGTCTAGACGTTGCTGGTCGGTGCTGAGCGTGCTGGATGAATAAGTCTGGATGCGGGCAAGCTCCGCCCAGATTTGTGCGTTACTCGGGTCCACCTTCAATGCCTGCTGGTATGCTCCGATAGCGTCTTGGTCGGAAGTCGGATCATCCAATTTACCAGCGGCAAAATAAGCGTGGGCAGCCATGATATAGGATTGGGTTGAGCGTGTGGGAGTGGGCGTGGGATTGAAAGGAGATTGCACCTGCCCGCGGTTCAACAATAGCAGTATCCATATCGCACCCAGGATCAATCCCAACCAAAGCAGGATGCGGTATGGATTGGAGCGTGGCTTGACCGGGTGGAGGTTAAATACCTTACCGTTCTGGATCTGGCTCATATCATGGCGTGGGAGTCGCGGCAGCGGGTGGGGTATCGACCGTACCGAGGCAGTAATCCATCCCCTGGGTGGCATTATAATACGCCACCTGGTCCTCGGCGATATTGGTCAGGATAGCCTGCATGATAGGGATAGCCTCGGCGCAGCGGTCAAGCTGGGTGAGGGAGAGGGCGTAGATAGAATAATAGTCATCGGCAATCCGCCCTGGTGCCAGCGGTAAGCCTTCGACCACCACACTATCCGCAGTTGTGCCCCCATTTACGACCAACTTAAGCTGTTCCGCAGCCCGGGCATAATCATCATTTTGATACAGCATGACGCCCAGGTTACCGTGCAGGCGTGGGTTGGTGGGCTCGAGGCTGAGGGCTTGCTCGGCATACTGGATGGCTTTACCATACTGCCCTTCGGAGGCGTAGGTGCGGGAGATCTCGGTGAGTATGTTGGGGTTGGTTGGGTTGAGGGCAACCCCAGTCAGCATTTCCTGGACGGCCAGGTCATACTCCCCCTGCATCTTATAGACAGCACCGAGCGAGTAATGCAGGTCCCATAGTTTGTCGTTGATGGCGATGGCGGCCTGGTATTCCTGGATGGCTTCGGAGTAATTACCGGTGTTGAAGAGCACATAACCGCGTGCCCGGTGCGTCTCGAGGGCGGTTGGGTCAAGCGTCTGAGCTTTCTGCGACATATCGATGGCGGTCTGAATGTCTTCATAATTTCCCTGGTCAAGCAGGATCTCGGTATAGTAGGCATAGGCAGCTGCATTGTTCGGGTCAAGCTCGATGGCTTTATTGACTGCCAATTCTGCGTCATCGTAATTCCCAAGAAAGTCCAGGGCTGAGGCTTTGATGGCATACGCCATTGAATTGGTCGGGTTGAGCAGCAGGGCATTCTCAGCGTTGGTGACGGCTTCCTCGTATAGCCCGGCGAAGATTTGCATACGGGCAAGCTCGATGAAGATGGCAGGATTGCGTGGGTCTGCCAGGATGGCTTGTTCGTATGCTTCAATTGTCTGGGAGAGTTTACCTTCCTTGAAGTAATCCCGGGCTTCGTTGAGTAGTGATTCCTGGCTGCGGGTGGGGGTGGGCGACGGCAGGAACAGCGTGGGCATCTCCGGGACGACCACCTGGTTAAAGTAAATCAGCGCTGCGATCGCAACCACCAAGAAGGCAAGCCAGAGCGGATTTGAAGGGCGCCGGGTGCGCTTCTTCATGTTCAGTTTTCCACCACGCAGGTACATGGTTTCATATTACCACTGCCTGGAGTGAGAATCAAGAGAAGGGAGAGGTAGATTAATGTTCTCTAGTTTGGCTCCATATTGATTCGTTTACAATTGTGGTAAAATCATTTCCGCAAACGTCCCTGTAGCTCAGCGGATCAGAGCATTTGCTTGCGGAGCAAAGGGTCGGGCGTTCGAATCGCCCCAGGGACGCCTGCCAGCCTCGCTCAACTGTACATTGCGACATCGCTCATAAAGGGCATGCGCGGTGTTTCGGGCAAAGAGCGCCCTCAAGGCTTTTTTATAAAGCATAAAATTGAGCGGGGCGCTTTTAATTTCTACAAAGAGTGCAAAGCATGGAAAAACCTATCCAAATCCTTCTGACCAATGATGATGGCATACAATCCCCGGGGCTGTGGGCTGCCGCGGGGGCACTTTCTCAGCTCGGTTACGTAAATGTGGTGGCGCCGCGCGATCAGTTCTCGGGGGCAGGGCGTAGCTTGCCTTCCACCTCAGATGGCATCATCACCCCACAGCAGATGCAGGTGAGTGGCAAGCTGTGGACGGTATACAGCGTGGGCGGTACCCCTGCCCAGGCAATCCTGCACGCCATCTGCGAGATATTGCCAGAGAGACCGGACCTGGTCGTCTCGGGGATCAATTATGGTGAAAACCTGGGTGTGGGTATCACCGTCTCAGGAACGGTGGGAGCAGCCATGGAAGGGGCGGGCAATGGCATCCCAGCCCTGGCGGTATCTCTTGAGACGGATTTGAAACACCACTTATCCTATTCAACCGAGATCGATTTTTCAGCCGCGGCTTATTTCACAGCTCTATTTGCAGGTATGATTTTGCAGAAAGAATTACCGCTTGATGTAGACCTGCTCAAGGTGGACGTACCGAGTGATGCTATTTCAGAAACTCCCTGGGAAGTCACTCGCCTCTCACGCCAGATATACTTCGAGGCAGTCAAGCCCAAGCGCACCTCATGGGATCAGCCAGAGCCGGTGGGTTACCGGCGGATTGATGAGCTGAGCGGAATTGGGGAGGATACAGATGTATATGCGCTGCGGGTGAAGCGGGTGGTCTCGGTCACACCCGTCAGCTTGGATATGACCTCGCGGATGGATTTGATGAATTTTGACCGATTCCTACGCAACAGGTGAGCCCGATTAGCGACTCAATCTATGTAGCACCAAGGAGTGATTGTGGGGGTTGCCTGACAGGATTCACGGGCAAAATAAAAGAGACATAACGTATACAGGGATTTGGACCCTATTTTTTGCTCCGTGATCGGCCTGTTTATGGTTGCCTGGAGACAGGCTTGGAAAGTGGAGATATGTATAACGCTCAAAGACCAGAAAGGATCTACAAATGCTAGCAGAAGTTACCTCTTCATTACGCGGGCTGGGAAAAACTGACATAAAAATCACCCCTATTGGACTGGGGATGATGGAATTCTCTCGAGGTGGTGGTTATTTTGGATTTGCGTTCCCCAAAATCACCAAGGAGGAGAAGAATGCCACAGTACGGGCAGCCTTGGAGGGAGGGATTAACTGGTTTGATACCGCTGAATTATATGGGAATGGTGTTTCTGAAGCTTCACTCGCAGCAGCTTTGAAAGCTGCCGGAAAGAGCGACCAGGAAGTGGTGATTGCAACCAAATGGTGGCCCCTCTTGCGTACCGCCGGCAATATTCCACATACCATCCAGAATCGTTTACGGTTTCTGGACGCCTACAGTATCAGTTTATACATGGTGCACCAGCCTTATAGCTTCTCAACACCGGAAGCAGAGATGGATGCCATGGCCGACCTGGTAGAAGCAGGGAAGATACGCTCGGTGGGAGTGAGTAATTTTAGTGCCGCGCGAATGCGGCGGGCACACCAGCAGTTAAAAAAGCGCGGCCTGCCACTGGTGGCCAACCAGGTCCTGTTCAGCTTGCTAGACCGCTCGATCGAAACCAATGGAATCCTCGACACAGCCAAAGAGCTGGGAGTCACCATCATTGCTTACACGCCCCTGGCTATGGGCTTGCTAACCGGCAAGTATCACAAGAACCCCGAGCTGTTGCAAAAGAAAAGCTTCTATTGGCGCGGTATGTTGCGAAGGGGACTGGAGAAGAGCCGTACACTTGTGCAAGCGATGGAGGAGATTGGTCCGAAATACAATGCTACCCCGGCCCAGGTAGCCTTGAACTGGGTGATCCATTTCCACGGGGAGAGCATCGTCACCATCCCGGGAGTAACCAACGTACGCCAGGCTGAGGAAAGCGCTGCTGCGCAGAATTTCAAGTTGACTGAAGACGAGCTCGCCCGGCTGGGTGAGTTGTCCAACGGGAAGAAATGATCCCCTGCCCTGGCAAGGGTAGGAATCACCAACGACGGATACACTCCGCATCCTGAGGATGTCTACCGGTTCAATCCGCGCAACATCAGGGGGTGGAGATGTGGATTGGCTGCCAGGATGGATTGAGGTGGTGAGATAAAATCTGTCCCACCGTGGATATTGGTGACGATTGCTCCGGCTTCCTGAGCGATCAGCCCACCTGCGCTTACGTCCCAGGCCTTGACCCATAACTCCCAGTACCCATCGAAGCGCCCACAGGCGACGTAACATAGCTCCAGGGCAGCCGAACCCAGCCGGCGCACAGCCTGAGAATGGGTGGCAAAATAGGCATAGTGATCCAGGTTGTTATCCGGGTTGGTGCGAATGTCATAGGGGAAGCCTGTGACCAGCAAGGCATGGTCTAGGTCTAACGTGGAGGTTGGGTGGATGGGTTGCCCCTTCAGCCAGGCGCCCTTGCCACGCTCAGCGCTGAAGCATTCATCGCGAGACGGGTCGTATACCACGCCCAGGCGCACCTCACCTCCCTCTGCATAAGCAATCGATACCGAATAGATAGGCAGACCGTGAACGTAGTTGACCGTGCCATCCAGCGGATCGATATACCAGGCATGGTCGGCAGTGCCAGATTGCCTGCCACTCTCCTCAGCTACGATGGTGTCTCCCGGGAAGTGCTGGTGGATGTAACTAATAAGGAACTGCTCCGAACGGTGGTCGGCATCGCTGACCAGGTCGATGATACCTTTATGGTCTACCCGTAGCTTTTGGCCGAAGCTGGTACGCAGGATATCACCTGCCTGGCGGGCGAGGGTGCTTAAGTCGGTTAGGGTGGGGGGCATGGGGAGTATTTTAGCTGGTACGAGGGAGGATGGCAAGTACAGAATTCCTATGTGGTTAAAAAAATGATAAAGAAAACCACTAAGGGCTCAAACACGAAGTATTTTTTTACAATATTTCAGGTCAACTCAACCCACACTATTGGTACATTCAGGGATTACGTATCACTTACCCAGTTAGCTTGAGTCAAATTCCTAATCGTGGTATAATCGTATTACGATATATGATCGATAAGGATTGGTAAGATATGGAAGCAACCAAAATTTCAACCAAATATCAGGTGGTCATCCCGCGCAAGATACGGGAACAATTCAAATTAAAACCAGGGCAGAAAGTCGTTTTCATCCCATTTGAGCACACCTTGCAGCTTGTGGTTGTGCCACCCATCGAAGAAGCCCGAGGCTTATTGAAGGGTATTGACACAACTGTGCCACGCGAAGAGGACGAACGCACATGAATGTGGTTGATTCATGTGGTTGGCTGGAATATTTTGCGGATGGGAGCAATGCGACCTTTTTTGCGCCAGCCATTCGAGATGTAGACCAGCTGATCGTTCCCACCCTGAGCCTGTATGAAGTGTTCAAGGTTGTGAAGGTCCAACGCGGGAAGCAAGCCGCCCTCCACGTCGTGGCTATGCTCTATTCAGGGCAAATCTTGCCATTGAGCGATGAGCTGGCTTTGCAGGCAGCTGAAGTTTCTTTGGAGTACAGGCTCCCCATGGCGGATAGCATCATCTATGCCAGCGCACGCTCGCAGGATGGCACCCTGTGGACGCAGGACGAGCACTTTACGGACTTGCCTGGGGTGAATTACATCGAAAAAAAGTATGCCAGGAAAGATCAGCCTTAAAAAGCGAAATTGGTGGGTTAGCGTAGCGCTGGATACAATAAGACCCAATGAGTCAGGGTAATTAATTTGGTAAGGATGGGGGCATCATTCGTAGATTATGGTTGCTATTCACACCATCACCGACAGCAACGGTACGATCATTTCATCTGGTGATAGACCACCATGCTGGCCGATGAGAGGGTTCTCCTTCTCAGCCCACCACAGGTATGCCTCGCCATGCGCGGCCGCGATCAGGTCGCCCAGGCGGTCATACAGGCGTGGGTGAGACCTGCCGGGACCGAACAGCCCTTTGGCAACTGCCTCGGATGGATCGAGGAACACGAACTGCCCCGGCCAGGTCTGGTTGAAATAGCTGTGTAACTGGTCAGCATGGCCGGGTTTAAGGAACAGGTACATCAGGCGGTGTTCACCGGTGGGCAGGATGTGTAGATGGTGCGAGAGCTCGGGATGGTTGCGTAGATCATAATGGGCAGATTTACGAGTGGCAAGCATCCCGTGGTCAGCGGTCAGCAGGACGAGGCTGCCCTGGCGGATGGCAGGGGATAAACGGTTGAGGAAATTCTGTTCGAACGCCTGGCTAAACTCGGCGAATTCAGCTGCAGCGCGCTCGTCATCAGGGTGATAATAGTGTGAGAAATGGTCAAGCTGACCGGTGTAAACCCAGAAGTATTGGCGCAGGTTGGGATTGGATTCCACCAGGTGGCGCAGGTTGACCCACAGCTCGGCAGGGGTGAGATACCCGTGTACGTCTACATCCCTGAGGAACATCTGTGACAGACCGGAGCGGGTGATGCTGCGATGCTGCAAAGCATAGCTTTTTACACCACGGGATGCCAGGTGTGTCCCTAGGGTTGGCTGGTTGAGGAACTGCTCGGGTTTGAAGCCGGCTTTAAGCAGGCTGCCTGCATCATTTTCGAAACTGATGGGTGAGTGTAGGATCATGTTGCCGACCACCCCATATTCTTTCAGCCACAACTCGTAGCCGACGACACCATGCTCGGCTGGACTACACCCTGTCCAAAGGGAGGTGAGGGCAGCGGAAGTGGTGGAGGGTGCGATGGATGTCAGCGCAGCTAGCCTGCCTTGATCTGCCAGGCGTGCCCAAACTGGGGCAGTGCCATCGGACATCCAGCGTTGCAGGCGATGTAATGCGAGGGCATCCACCAGGATAAGGATGACCCGTCGTATACCGGAGGAGCTGGTTATTGTTAGCTCAGGGCGCAACGGGGCAGCACCCAAAGGTTCAGCACCCAACCACTGGCATATACTGGAGGGCAAATTCAGGATTGAGCCACCGAGATAGTCGGGATGGATGAAGTCACCATCGAGCTCCAGACCGGGCAGGCGATAGGCTTTCATGCGGGGGAGGATTTCAGAGGTAATGTCGCTCATGGAAAAGTGCAATGGAGGGGCAAGGGGTTCTTTTTGATATAATGACGGGATTGGAGAGGCTGGTGCATACTTTTTTCGGTACCGATCGGGTGACAGGTCGTTATCTTACCCTATTTTATGGGATAACTCTAGGGTTGGCGTTCGTCCTGGCAGTCATCGCAATATACTTGTATGTGAATAAGACCCCAGAGGCGGCAACTGCCACTGCCACACAGGCAGTATTATTAAAAACCGCAACACCATTCGGGAGAAGCACCCAGGCACAAAGTAGAAATACACCAACGTCCTTACCAGCAATCCCGCCCACGCCAAATGAGAAAACGCCTTCTTCACTGGGGGTAACAGCAGCTGATCTTCAGGGGGTGCAGGTAAATCTGTGGCATTCCTGGACTGGAGCAACAGGGGAAGAATTAGAAGGCATCCTGGATGAATTCAACCGTACCAACCAGTGGGGGATCACCGTACATGTGAGTGCTTACGAGGGCTTCGGCAGGCTTGATGAAGCAGTAGAGTCGGCGTTGCTGGCAAACACACAGCCGGATGTGATCCTGGATTACGGTTATCAGGCACGTCATTGGGATGGGGTGGACGCATTGGTCGACATGACCCCATACGTCAATGACCCGGTTTGGGGCATGACCAGTGACGAGCAGGCTGACTTTTACCCTTCCTTCTGGGCTGAGGACATTGTCAAGAATAATAACTCAGGGCAGACCAGGCGGCTGGGAATCCCATATTACCGTTCAGCTTATGTGATGTTTTACAACCAAAGCTTAGCGCACGAGCTGGGATACCCCAAGCCACCCATTACAGTGGAGGATTTCCGTGTACGGGCATGTGCTGCAGCTCAATTCGTGAGAGAATTGGGCGATAAATCCAACTTTGGTAAAGGTGGCTGGTTAATCACTCCCCAACCTGGGGTGCTGGCCGGGTGGATATCCGCTTTTGGTGGGGGGATCACTAATCCGCAGGATCAAGGCTATCTATTCAACACCCCTGAGACCAGACAAGCACTCGAATACCTTAAAGGCTTGCAAAATAGCGGCTGTGCGTGGGCAGATTCAACGGTTGACCCCCAGAGTGAATTTGCCAACCGCCACACATTGTTCCTGGTGGGTAGCCTGTTCGATATCCCCACCCAGCAGGAAGCTTTTAGCCAAGTCGGCAGCTCAGATGAGTGGATGGTCATACCCTTTCCTTCCAATAACCAACCAATAGTGGATGCGTATGGGCCGTCTCTGTTGATCACACGTTCAAACCCTGCCAGGCAACTGGCAGCCTGGCTGGTTACCAAATGGATGGTCTACCCACCCAACCAGGCAAAAGGGGTAGCAGCATTTGAAACCTATCCCACTCGACTGAGCACGTTGGGCTATCTGACCGAAGCTGCCAGTGTCAACCCCCAATGGGTTGAAGCTCTAGAGCTGCTTCCTGCTGCACAAAGCGAGCCTTCCTTAACATCATGGAGGGTGATGCGCTGGGCGCTTGAAGATGTGATGAGGCAGCTTTTTAGCTCACAGTTTGGTTTTGACCAGATTCCAGCATTGTTGGAAAATTTGGATAGCGTTGCAGACGAAATCTACAACCAGGTTTACTGATGACTGACTTGCTGCATGTCACGATCTATACAGATGGGGCGTGTGAACCAAACCCCGGCCCAGGAGGTTGGGCGGCTTTGCTGCTTTTTGGCAAGCATGAGAAGAAGCTCAGCGGGGCCGAGCCGCGAACCACCAACAACCGTATGGAGCTTACTGCAGCAGTTCAAGCATTGGGTGCGCTCAGCCAGCCTTGCGAGGTTGAGTTCTATACTGATTCCGAATACCTGCGCAGGGGCATCACAGAGTGGCTGCCAGATTGGCGCCGCAGGGGTTGGAAGCGAAAGACTGGAAAACTGGCGAATATTGACTTATGGAAGGCACTTGAAGCAGCTATTGAGGAACATGATATCAACTGGCATTGGGTACGCGGACATGCTGGGGATCGTTATAACCAGCAGGTGGATAGCATAGCCCGCAAGGCTATGCGTAATTCTCCAGCCACACAGGGGTAGAAATCCTTGTCAAGACAAAGTAGATATCCTTGACCTTGGAGAGGGTATAAAGTATACTCACCCGCGCCGGGGCGTAGCGCAGTCCGGTAGCGCACCGCGTTTGGGACGCGGGGGTCGGCGGTTCGAGTCCGCCCGCCCCGACTTATGGCAAAAAAGAGATACGATGGTGTGATTGAAGCTGCCCATTTTAAACCAGATGGGCAGCTTGATTGGGTGCGGGTCTATCTACGGCTAGGCCCAATTTTTAGCGACCGTATCCTAATGAGCCGACAGGATTTAATTAAAGAACTTAAGGCTGGAAAGCGTTATTGGGTCGGAGAGCGCATCCATAACATGGGTGGTAATTTTAACGTGATCCAACCAGTGAATCTGCTAAAGAAGGATAGCGATCCGATCATCAGCCTGAGTGATTCTCGTGCATCCAAGGATGAATTGACAGGCGTACCTATCATCTGATTGCATGCGCTGATAACATTGATAGTTTTATCAAGCGGCTTATTGAGCCGTTTTTTTGTCTCAGACCCCCAACAGGCTGGTATAATTTTTCTTGTGCCCACCCCTTTTTATCACTTGAGTCTGGCTGACGACTTGCTTCGGTACCCATCACTAGCGGAACCGGTCCGACAATTCCTGCAAGCCTTCCGCTGCGTGTTTCTCTTTGGTAATACTGCTCCTGATGTGCAGGTGGTCTCAGGTCAGCCGCGCCAAGTCACACATTTTTTTAACCTACCCATTCAGACCGGCGATCCTCCAGCCTGGGAGCAGCTCCTTTCAGTATATCCTCAGCTAGATGATGCCAGACATATCCCTATGTCTCAGGCGGCATTCCTGGGAGGGTATTTATGCCATTTACAGGCGGACTGGTTGTGGGTGCAGGAAATATTTGCCCCTGTTTTTGGTCCGCAATGTAGCTGGGGAACCTTCAACGAACGGTTGTATTTGCATAATGTACTGAGGGCATATCTGGATGTACGCATTCTGCCGACGCTTGGTAGTGGTATGGATGCCTGTCTTAGCCAGGTGGAACCTGTGGGTTGGCTGCCATTTGTTCAAGACGATTATCTGTGTGAATGGCGCAACCTGTTATTTCCTCAACTACAACCTGGCGCCGCCACACAAACGGTGGAGGTTTTCTCCACACGGCAGGGAATTTCAGCACCTGAATTCCATGCTTTACTGGCGTCTGAGGAACGTATGCAGCTGGAGGTCTTTGAGCGTCTGCCTTTACAGAAGATACAGCATTATTACCAGCAAGTTCTCGATGAAAATTGTCACTTGTTATCAAAGTACCTGGCATTCACCTTGCATCCGATTAATATACCGATGGAGTGAAGAGAAATAACGGGAGCTCAGAATGAAACTGATCGAACCCAAACAAAAAAAAGGAAACAAAAGTGGCATCCAAAAGGTCGGTGACCAAATCCGACAGTTGCTACCATTCGGTAAAACAGAACACCCTGACGAGGCGATCTTGGCGCACTTCTTTAAGGGGTTGGACAACCGTTTCATCATGTTATATAACCTGCAGCTTGAAAGTATTGGTCCGCCTTTCCCGCCCATCCTGGTTGGTCCAGCAGGGCTGGTCGTTCTCAATATAAGCAACGAGAAAGGTTTTTTTAAGGTAAAGGAAGATTCCTTGTGGAAGATGGAAAAGACGAGCCATCGAAGCAACCCCGTGCGTCCCAATCTGATCAAGCAAAGCCAGGAATATGCTAAAAAACTGGCAACGATATTGGATGTGCATGGCAAGTCTCACCCAGAGATCACGCCGGTATTGATATTTGCCAATCCGGGTGTGCACATTGAGACGATCAATCCGGCTCTACGAATCGTGTTGATGGATGGTGTAGACAGCCTGATTGCCACGTTCCTTAATAGCGCCGAAGTGCTTAAACCAAACGAGATCACTTACTTATCCGACTCTCTTGAGGTAATGGCAAATCCTGATAAAGCCATTCCAATGGGTGAAGGGGAAGACTTTTTTGGCCAGGACCTATTGGTTCCGGAGAAAAAGGCGCCCCCAAAAATGCCGAGCATTAATATCCCAAGTGAAATGCCTCTGCCAGCCGTCGAACAGAAGTTACAATTCACCAAAAAGCAGTGGATCATCCTGATCGTGTTATTGAGCTTAACCATCATCGTCCTATTTGGCGCTATTTTATTTGCGTTGAGTAATTTATGACGATCAAAGGGATATAAAGAATAAATTGGATACACCCTTCCTCTCACTCATCATTCCAGCGCATAATGAAGAGACTCGCCTGCCTGATACCCTCAGGCAGGTACTTGAATATGCCGAGAAACAGGCATATCCAATAGAGGTATTGGTGGTTGAGAATGGGAGCACGGATCATACATTTCAAATTGCACAGGATTTCGCCGCGCATCACTCCGCGATCCGTGTATTACAAAATAACCAAAGAGGTAAGGGTAGGGCTGTCAGGCAGGGAATGCTCGCTGCACAAGGTGACTTTCGGTTCATGTGCGATGTTGATTTTTCCATGCCGGTGGAGGAAATTGACAAGTTTCTGCCACCCCTCCAGGAGGGTTATGATATTGTCATCGCATCACGGGAAGCAGCAGGTGCAGTTCGTCATGGAGAGCCATCTTACCGACATATTATTGGGCGTATATATAATGGTTTGATTCGCATCCTTGCTCTTCCTGGCTTGCAGGACACACAATGTGGATTTAAATGCTTTCGAGGGGTGGCGGCAGTGGATCTATTTAAACGCCAGACCCTTACAGGTTGGTCCTTTGATGTTGAAATCCTGTTCATCGCCAGGCAGTTGGGCTATAAGGTTATCGAGTTACCCATCCATTGGTATTACAACCCGCATAGTAAAATCAACGTAGTGCGTGATTCATTCAAGATGGGGGTAGACTTACTCACCATTCGACTGAATGGATTACGAGGGGTCTACACACATCCTAATGCCCACCTTTGATGCATCGATGCTCCCCCCTGAACCTGACCTTTCCTTTGAGCTGCTGCTATGGCAGGCAGGCATTCTTGGGGTGGCTGGGATTGACGAAGCCGGGCGAGGCGCACTGGCTGGGCCGGTGACTGCCGCGGCTGTGATCCTGCCAATGATGGAGGGTTTTGCCGGGCAATTTAAAGGCGTGCGTGATTCCAAGCAGATGACTCCCGATGAGAGAGAGACAGCCCGAGGCCAGATCCTTCGATATGCTGTATCCTGGGGGGTGGGTTTTGCTTCGTCGGAAGAGATTGATCTACTAGGGATCGTACCAGGCACGCGCCTGGCAGCCTGGCGGGCTTTGGAAAAGCTTTCTGTCTCGCCGGCTCACCTGCTCCTGGATTATCTGTTTTTACCAGAAGTTGCGATACCTCAGACTGCATTAATCAAAGGAGACTGCAGGTCGTTAAGTATTGCAGCCGCATCCATCCTGGCGAAGACTTCGCGCGATGCGTTGATGCGAGAATTTGAGTTTACCTACCCTGGATACGGTTTCGCCAGGCATAAAGGCTATGGTACCCGGGCACATCGGGAGGCTATACGCCGGCTAGGTCCAAGTGCGGTGCATCGATTTAGTTTCACATTGCTTGGATAAGTAAGCAATGTGCCAGATTGATATCAGCAAGAATAGGTGTAATTCAGTGGCTCATTTCCTCTCCTGCTAAAAATCCCAGGAATTTTCCTTCCAGCCGTATTGGCCTCGTAGAGGCACAAATGCCACTGGGGTAATATGCTCTTGCTTGTACTTACCTCCCTGTTTTCGCCAGCGATCGAGTATCTGACCACCCGCCCCACCCTCCGGTAGCACAATATACCCCCCCTCGTCCAGCTGTTCGAATAATGGCTGGGGGACGCGCGGCGCAGCCGCAGTGATCATGATTGCCTTGAAAGGGGCATACTTCGGTAAGCCCAACGTACCATCCCCGACATGTACCACCACGTTTGTCAATCCCAGCTTACTCAAGACTTTCTGTGCCTTTTCTGCCAGACCTTCATGCCGCTCAATAGTATGAACCTGTTTGGCTAGAATTGCCAGTAAAGCTGCCTGATATCCAGACCCCGTACCCACCTCCAAGACGTTTTCCTCCCCTTGCAGCCCCAGAAGCTCGGTCATCAATGCGACGATGTAAGGCTGAGAGATAGTTTGACCATGCCCGATAGGTAGTGGACCATCTGAATATGCGATGTTGGTGTACTCCTCGGGGACGAACCAGTGGCGTGGAACACGGCGTAGTGCGTCTAATAATCGCTCATCATGGATGCCACGCGAAACAATTTGCTCGTTGACCATGTGAGTACATAAATTGGCGTAATAGGTTTCGTCTTCCATTACATCAGGATTATATTACTTTTAGCAGCTGTCTCCAAAATTCGTCCCGCTCACCGGGTTTGAATGGAATATAAAGCCCCAGGCGATCCACTAATCCATGATAGCGCTCAATGAGAGCCGATGGCAGCTCCGAAGGCGGAGCAATGACAGCAAACTCATGCAGCATATCATCGGTGATCAAGGCTGCCATATCTGCCCATGAACCGCTTGATGCCAGGGTGGAAAGCTGATTGGCGATATCCTCCCAACCATACAACTCCATGACCGAACGGTAGGAGGGTGTGGAGGCATAGAATGCTATCTGGGCACGCACAAAAAAATCTTCCTCGGGTGACGTGACCACAAAGGCAGAAGCTGCAACCTTGATCTCTGCCCGAGAGCGACCAACTTTGGTTGCACCTTGTTCGATGGCAGGCAGAATAATTTCACGCAGATAACGAGGGGTATGGAAGGGATGGACGTGGAATCCCTGGGCTACCCCGCCAGCTAACCTTGCCAGCCCGGTGTTTACCCCGGCGATGTAGATGGGAATATCAGGATATTTGATTGGGCCTGGGTTGAAGAAGGGAGACATTAGATTGAGTTTATAGTACTCGCCACGGAAGTTGAGCGGCTGGTTTGTTTGCCAGGTATTCCAAAAGGCATGTATCGCCTCAATCTGCTCGCGCAGCTTGCCCACCACCGAGTCTGGCCAGGGCATGCCGAAGCGCCGCACAATATGGGCTTTCACCTGGGTTCCCAAGCCAAGGATGAACCGCCCTCCCGAAGCCTGAGCCAGGTCCCAGGCAGTATAAGCCAGCGTTGCCGGACTGCGGGCAAAGGCAATGGCGACTGCAGTCCCAAAGTGCAGCTCGCGGGTATGTTCAGCGATCAATGACCCAGGCAGGAAGGGATCGTGCATCGTTTCGGTTGACCATAAAGCGCTGAAGCCAATATTCTCTGCGGCGCGAGCTATGGAAGGGATTGCGGATAGATCAGTGGGAGGAAGAGTGGCGTCGAGTAAAATGGGAGAGGTTGAGGGGGTCATTGTTTAGTCTGTAAGCGGATGGAATAGCGGATTAACGGACACTTAACTTATTAAATACGCCACCAACCACTGGATGGTTGCCACCAGGGCATCGAGGTGGGTGCGCTCGTAATTATGAGAAGCATCCACGCCAGGCCCGATCAATGCCACGGCTGCATCGCCACCCGCTCGCCAATAAGCCTCACCATCCGATCCATAGTAGGGATAGATGTCTACTTTATAGGGGATGCCATGCTCGATCTGCCAGAAGCCGCAATTTTTGACTCAGCTCATGATGATAAGGACCACCGGAGTCCTTCACGCACAGGGTGGCATGGAATTCGTCGGAGGCTTGCCCATTGCCAACTGCTGCCATGTCCACGCTGATCAGCTCGGTGACCTCCGCAGGTATCCCTGCGGCAGCACCATGACCTACCTCCTCATAATTGCTGATATGAAGATAGGTTGTTTGGGTTGGTTTTAAATCCGCATCGTGAAGAGTCTTAACCGCTGATACAAGGCAAGCTACACAGGCTTTATCGTCCAGGTGGCGTGAGCGAACAAATCCATTGGTTAGCTCAACACGGGGGTCAAAAGTAATGAAATCACCCACCCGGATACCAAGGGCTTCGCTTTCCTCCAGGGAGGTATGTCCGTGCATCCAGGCGAACTTCCATGTTGTCGTCTTCGCGCTTGGTTTCATTCACTTTGGCACCGTGGACGTGACTGGAAGCCATCTCGAACAGGATCGATCCGCGTACTGGCTCCCCACGGCTGGGAAAAACCATACAGCCTTCCCCTTCGACGGTATTCCAGGCAAAACTGCCAATCTTCGTCATACGCAGGCGCCCATTGGGTTTAATTCCCTTGACCATTGCACCCAGGGTGTCGGCATGGGCGGTGAGGGCACGTGGTGCAGTGGACTTTTCACCTGGCCAGGTGGCCACCAAAGCTCCCTTACGTGTACGTTTGAGAGCCATCTCAGGGTACGCTGCCAGCGCCTGCTCAGTGAATACGATTGCCGGTTCGGCAAGACCAGTCGGGCTGGGCGTGTTTAGCAGACCAGATAGAAAATCCAACAAGTATTCGGTATCAATTGTCGGAAGCGACATGAAGATACTCCATGATACGATGTGTCATTCGAAGAAAGGCTGCTTTTTTTATTCCCTTTTGCCTAACCTGGATGATGAATTGTTGAAATCAAGATTAGACTTTTTCAGCCACTTGCTCGAATTTTATGATTGCCTTGCGCCATTCGTCCGGGATGGGTACGGATCGATTGTTACGATAATCATAAGCCACCAACACGCTTGAACCAGTGGCAAAAACACTTTCATCCCGTGCATCTTCGATGCGATATTCCGAGGTCATGCTCTTATTGCCTACATTGGAAATGCGCACACCAACCCTAATAGGGTCTCCAAATTGGATCGCCTTGCGAAAAGTAAGTTGAACATCTGCCAGGATGATGCCAATGTCCAGAAAGGAACCACCTTCCCACAGTTTGAGTTGTTTCAGGTAAAAAACGCGCCCCTGTTCCATATAGGTCAGGAATTTAGCATTGTTGACATGACCTTGTGGGTCAAGATCGCCATAACGCACTTCAATGAGGTGGTAGAAGTGATAGTCTGTCATCAAGCGGATTATACCCTCTCCACAGCTAGAGTTGTGTTAAAGTTTCGTCTCACCTCGCCGGGAAATGTTGTTTATCCTACAAATAGAATTCAGGGTAAGATTTCTACCCAGAAGTTATAATTATAAATATGATGCGTCTGAATCCTTTTCGAAGGCTTAGGGCATTTCGTGGCGTGGAATACTTGCTCGCATTCCTAGTGACCGGGTTGTTTACCCTGGTCTTCCTTCCCTTCCGTTCGCAAGGTGGGCAGGACCATACCATACTCTCGTTGCTCTACTTGCTGCCGGTTGTGTTAAGCTCGATGTTATGGGGACTTGGCCCTGGGGTGCTTGCAGCAGTAGCGTCCTTCCTGGCGTTGAATTACTTCTTCATCCCACCCTACTATACCCTGCTGGTCCACCGCACCCAGGATTTGGTAGTGTTGATCGTTTTTTTGGGTGTGTCCATCACCATAGGACAATTGGTAGGCAGGGTAAGCAAAAGCCTGGCAGAAACTACCGCCCGTGAGCACGAAGCCATTCACCTGTACGAGCTGACCATGCATCTGGCAGGTTTACAGGGCGAACAAGACATTATTTCCGCTTTGGCTGAACAGACCCTGATCACCTTCCAAGCCATCCGGGTGGAGGTCCTGGTGGAAAGCCGTGGGAATATTCCAGCCCATCAGGTCAGGCTGGAGGATCGCTCGCAGCCAGGCCAACAAATGGGAGAGACCCCAGCCTTCATTACGCCGTTGCAATCGGCGCGAGGCTTTCTCGGTGAAATAAAGGTTTGGCGGGAACTACCTGAGCTTACGCAGGCTGAAGAACGCATGCTGAACACTTTCGCCAGTCAGGGCGTGTCAGCGCTGGAGCGGGTACGCCTGTCTCAGGCGGCCTCTCGCACGCGTTTTCTGGAGGAAAGTGATAAGTTTAAATCGTCTCTGTTATCATCTGTTTCCCATGAACTGCGTACACCCCTGGCGACGATCAAAGCAGCCATCACCAGTCTGCGAAGTGAGATCGTGGAATGGGACACGGAAGCACGGGTAGACTTGCTGGCTGTTGTGGAAGAGGAAACCGATCACCTGAACCTGCTGGTGGGTAATCTACTTAATATGTCGCGCATTGAAGCAGGCGCATTGAAACCACAAAGGAGCTGGAACTCACTGGCTGATGTTGTTTCAAGTGCGCTTGAGCGGATGAGGCAACAAACCGAGAAGCACCAATTGGAAGTGGATGTCTCGGCTGATCTACCGCTCGTGCCGATCGATTATTTCCAAATTGAGCAGGTGTTTATCAATCTACTCAGCAACAGTATCAAATATTCACCCGTAGGCACCATAATCTCCATCCACGCTCAACGTGGGGATGGAAATAGGCTTCAGATGAAGGTCAGGAACCAGAGTCCACATGTTCCGGAAGCGGATTTAGCGCGCATCTTTGACAAGTTTTACCGGGTGACTGCTGCAGATCGTGTTACCGGTGCTGGGCTTGGGTTGAGCATTTGCAAGGGGATTATCGAAGCCCATGGGGGACGTATCTGGGCGGAGAACCTGAAGCAAGGCTTCGCCTTTAATTTCACCTTACCTCTAAGTGCAGAAGGTTTTTCACTTGAGACTGGGCAGGAAAGTGTTGACGAATGAGCACACAGCCCCACATCCTGGTGATCGATGATGAAGTTCAGATATTGCGGGCTTTGCGTACCATTCTGACCGCTAAACAGTTTAAAGTCTCGGTCGCCAGCCGGGGGGAGGAGGGATTGGCATTGGCAGCCGCTCAATCCCCTGATCTGATCATCCTTGACTTAAGTCTGCCGGATATGGATGGTGTGGAAGTGTGCGCACGCCTGCGGGAATGGACCCAGGTGCCCATCATCATCCTTTCGGTTCGAGAAAGCGAACGGGATAAAGTCATTGCGCTGGACAAGGGGGCTGATGACTACCTGACCAAACCCTTCGGCATCGAGGAATTATTAGCCCGCATACGGGTTGCATTACGGCATGCTGCTCAGACCATGGGAAGTCAGAAAAGCCAGATCATCACTGCAGAGCCGGTGGTAATCGACCTGGCGCTGCACATCGTCACACGGGCTGGGGAGGAGGTCAAGCTGACCGCCACCGAGTTCAAGCTGTTGGCTTACCTGGCAGCCAATGCAGGCCGGGTTCTGACCAACCAATCCATCCTCTCCCACGTTTGGGATCCTGCAGATGCTGATCGGGTGGAATATCTACGGGTTTACATACGCCAGTTACGTAAGAAGCTGGAAGATGACCCCGACCACCCGCGTATGATTCGCAACGAGCCGGGTGTCGGATATCGTTTTATGGTGGATGAGTAATCCGGTTGTGGTTGGAAGATATACATCATATATGGAGTAGTGTACAATTAGCAAGTTTGGGAGTTGATATGGCAGATAAATCTCAATCTATGAAAGTTTCAGATCCATATCCAGGCCTTGCTGATAGTGCGGTAAGTCAGTTACGGCAGGAATATCTTGGTTACCAAGAGCTGCTTCGGATACAACCCCCATTGGTGCAGCGTTTCCTGGAGACGCAAGCATCATCTGTAGCCGAGGCTGTCATCCAGGGTTTACCGCAGGTGAGGTTCACCCTGCCAGATCGTGTGGCTCTACAAACGCAGGACGGAGAAGTAAAACCTGTCAGTGTTCCAAGCGAATCACGCGAGCAGATTACGGGCGGCTTGATGGACCGCTTGATGCGCACCGACCTGCGTACTGCGCTGAGACTCCGCCTGGGGGAGCTGGAACAATCTTCAAACCGGGCAGTCTCGGTGAGTGCAATGTTGCTAAGGCACGCGATTGTCAGGCACATGGTGCACAACATGCTTCCGTCTGGGAGGACGGTGCAATATTTGGTCGCAGAATCTGAAGAAATCCCCAGCATCCCAGTGAAGAGTGACCTGGAGCCAGAGTCGGCGATCACGGCTGCCACAGATGCAATTGTTGCGGAAGAGTCTCGAGGGGAGATAGGGCGGGGGGAGCTGTTGGTGCCCTATGTGGAGGCGGCACGGAGGTTCTACCTGCCACAATGGGTGGCATTTGATGATGAAGGACATTTGCTGGTGGGAGGCGTGAATGAAGCTGAAGCAGACATTGCCTCGATGCAGCGCTATTTATCGGTCTTACATACTGCGGTGGGCATGGCGCCCTATATGGTGGCGGATGATGAATACCAGCGCAAACGCTATGGAATACTCGGGCAGCTAGTGAACCAGGGACGAGCCCTGGCACATTACCAGGTGGAGGAGATCATCCGCACAATCCAACATCGGGCAGCGTCACATGACTTGAACCGGGGGTTGAGCCTGAGCCTGCCATATTTTAACGATCAGACCCTGGCGATGGAAAACTATAGTTTTGAGGTGATCCCGGGTGGAAGGATCATGTTTGTATCTGCCTTCGTGGTGCGCGCCGCGCGTGAGCAAGAAGCGAAGATTGCACAAGATACACGTTTGAGCCAATCCACTCGCAGGCATTTGCTGGCGGAGCTGAGTGCTCTTGATCAAGCTTTTTCTAAATCATAATGCTCAACCCTGATCGGTAATAGCTATGATATTTTCCATTGGTCTTCTGATAGTATTAGGTTACTTAGCCTACCGGTCTTCACCACGCGAACGACACGAAGACGCCCACGTGCATGGCGCTGGGCAGATAGGTTTGTTAGCCGCGATTGCACTCTTTGGTGTGGATTATTACACTTCGTTCTTTTATGCAACGGGCGAGATGATGAGCTCATTGCATCCATACGGACTTGAGAAATACGGCTATATCGCAGTTGCCTTCATCGCATTCGCGAATGCTGTCTTCGGATTCTTGTATATGTATTCGCTGGGTATCTTCAACGAAGGTGGTGGATCCTATACTGCCTCCATGCGTTACCTAACGCCAGCCCTGAGTCTGGTGGTAGCAGTTGTGCTCATTCAGGATTATGTTTTCACCATCGTCGTATCTACTTTGTCTGGGGTTGATCAAGCGTTGTCCCTGCGTAATGCCACCGGAATACCATGGATTTGGCACTTTCTAATCGCTGCAGTTTTAGTTACGATCAATTATTTCCTGACGATCCGCGGGCGAGGCGAATCGGCGCGGGTGGTTTTTATGATGTTGTTCATCTTTATTATGCTCACTATTGCGATGGCTTTTGGGTTATTCAAAGCCAACGCAGCCGGAGTTCCAGCCTTACCCATGGTTGAACAACCAGAAACTGTTTCATTAAGCAAGGCGCTATACCATATGTTGACTGCTTCGATGAAAGGACTGGTCGCTCTGAGTGGCCTGGAGGCCATGTCCAATGGCATTCAATTCGTTAAGAACGAGGATGCTGGGATTGTCAAGTGGGGGAAGCGCCGATTATCGCGACTAAAAGGGCTGTGGGAATTCTATAGCGGAAAGTCGGGTATCGGGCGGCTTGTCCAGACTTCGTTCCTGTTCTATGGTGGGATCACCACCCTCCTGCTGGCTTCTTTTGCCATTCGATTCGATGCCTATGATGGTACGATGGGGCGGACCCTGGTCGGAAACCTGGCTTTCATAGGATTCGGCCAGCTACCTGGTGGAGTGATCCTGTTCTGGGCATACCAGATTCTGGCAGTTGCACTTTTAACTGCTGCATCGATGACAGCTTTCCAAGATCTCCAAGCAACCGCCTGGCGAGATGTCGCCATTGGTGAAATCCCCGAAGTCGTTGTTTATCGCAATCCTGCCGGTACATTTACGCGTTCGGTGACTGCGGGATATTTCGTCGCCTTGCTGATTATGTTCGTTTTACGGGCTAAACAGTCGGCTGCCGTTCCCTATTATGGCATTGGTGTGTTCATGCCTATCATGGTCATGGGATTGGCGATTCGCAAGCATATCCTAGAAAAATATACTGGAAGGATACGTAGATGGGGCAGCCTGGGGGCTTTATTTGCGGCTATCCTGGCTGGGCTTGTTTTCATCGGTCAGATTGTCGGTAAATGGACGGAGGGTGGTTGGGTTGTGCTCATCACATTCAGTATCCTGGTACTGTCTGCAAATGCGCTGTTGATTTCTCCCATTGGTTACCGCGGTCCAAAGCAAATTCACCGTATCGTGCGTGAGAAAGCACGGGTGCAAGGATCAATGGGATCAATCGTTGAATGGCAATCCTTAAAGATGCAGGAATATCGTTATCACGTACTGGTCTTTATTACCCGAGTTTTCGAGGTTTTAGGTGTGCGTAGACCCGTACGCTATGAGCCGCCAATTCCAGCTGGGGAATATGATGAGGCTGTTCATTCCGATCACCCTGAAGCGCCTTCATTACTGGCACAATATTTAGAGGAAGAAGAAGAACCCAAGCTGGGTGGAAAACCGAAGGAAACCGCTCCCGGGGAAGATCCTTTTAAATTACCTTAAAAATCCTAATTAATAACAATCTAAGGCCTCCCATAGCTTGGGAGGTCTTTATTTTTTCTTAATTACTTTGCTCAAAACCTTTGTCTCAGTTTTATTTCTGCTCAGTAGAATATTGTTATGCATACAGGATAAGCGTGTCCTACTACCAGGAGAATCTTATGTTAGAGCAATCACTCTTGATAAATTTATCTTCTCCAGGAATTGCTGAGAACACAACCAGCCAGTTGCGACGAGAATACCTAGCTTACCAAAACCTTCTCCAGGCACAACCTGATTTGGTGCAACAATTTCTTGGAGTACAAGCCGCCTCATTGGCTGAAGCTATTATGGAGGGTTTGTCGCGAGTTCGGTTTTTCCTACCCGACAGGGTTGTCTTACAGGAACAAGAAGTGGAAGCCAAAACTATTCCAGTCCCTGTCGAGTACCGTCAACAGACACTCGGTAGATTACTTGGTTGGTTGATGCATACCGACCTGCGCACAGAGTTGAGCTTACGTTTATCGGAGCTGGAGCAATCCGCGAACCTTGCTGTATCCTGTTCTGCAATTCTTATACGCCATGCGCTTGTGATGCATCTCGTTCATAACATTCTGCCAGTGGGGAAGAGCGTGCAATACGTTGCGGAAAAAAAGGATGATATTCCAAGTATTCCAGTATATAGCGAGAGTTTGTCTGGTTCGGAATATACAGCGGTTTTCGAGGAGCATCGAGGTGCAGCAGGTCGAGGGGAGTTGGTCGTACCTTACGTGGAAACCGCTCGAGGTTTTTATATGCCACAATGGGTGGCATTTGATGAGCAACACCATTTGCTGGTAAGGGACTTGAATGAAGCTCAAGCCCAGATCATTGCAATGAAGCGTTATTTGTTAGTGCTGCAAACGGCAGTAGGGTTGGCACCTTATATGGTGGCGGATGAGGAGTATCAGTGCAAACGTTATGGAATCCTAGGACAGTTGGTAAATCAAGGGCGAGCACTGGCGAGCTATGAGGTGGATGAGATCATTCGAACTATAAAGCATCGAGCAACTTCACATGATCTTGACCGTGGATTTAGCCTTCGCCTGCCATACTTTAATGACAAGACACTAGGGTTGGAGAACTATCACTTCGATATTATCCCGGCGGGGCGAGTCATGTTTGTGCCAGCATTTGTTGTTTTAGCTGTCCGAGCGCAGGGAGCGAAAGTTGCTCAAGACACACGCTTTAACAAATCCACACGCAGGCATCTCTTGATGGAATTAAGTACGCTGGAAGAGACATTTTTGAGGTAGGAATATGTTATTTTCAATCGGTTTGTTGGTTGTAATTGCCTTTATGGTATATCGGGTTTCACCACGCGAAAGTGCGGAAGATGCACATGTGCACGGAGCTGGGCAAGTTGGTCTCCTGGCAGCAATTGCTTTATTCGGGGTGGATTACTTCACCTCATTCTATTATGCTACTGGTGAGATGATGAGTGCACTGCACCCCTATGGGTTGCAGAAATGGGGCTATATTGCAGTGGCTGTGATCGCACTTGCCAATGCAGTTTTTGGTTTCCTCTATATGTACTCACTCGGAGTTTTTAATGAAGGTGGCGGATCTTATACGGCCTCTATGCGTTACCTGTCGGCTGGGATCAGCCTGGTCGTTGCCGTCGTATTGATTCAGGACTATATTTTCACCATCGTTGTTTCCACTTTATCAGGTGTTGATCAGGCACTATCCCTGAGGAATGCCACAGGAATTCCCTGGATTTGGCATTTCATCATTGGTGCTGTTTTAGTAACAGTTAACTGGTTTATAACCATCCGTGGGCGGGGAGAGTCCGGCAGAATTGTTTTCACCTTATTAGGTATCTTTCTTTCTCTCACCATAATCATGGCATTTGGGTTGTTTGTGGCTCATTTCAATGGCACACCAGCCGTACCAGTCACAGAATCACCGAAAGCTGCAAGCCTTGGTCAAGCCCTTTATCATTTACTCACTGCATCAATGAAGGGTTTGGTGGCTCTCTCTGGTTTGGAAGCCATGTCAAATGGCATTCAGTTTGTTAAAAACGAGGACGCTGGGATTATTGCTTGGGGGAAGAAACGTCTACCACGGTTAAAAGGACTTTGGGGTTTTTATAGCGGAAAATCAGGCATAGGGAGGATTGTACAGACATCGTTCTTGTTTTATGGAGGGATCACCACCCTAATGCTAGCGGCATTTTCCATTCGTTTTGATGTATTTGATGGTACGCTTGGGCGCACATTAGTAGGTAATCTATCCTTTATTGGTTTTTCGCAGGTTCCAGGAGGAATGGTCCTGTTCTGGGCTTATCAAATCCTGGCAGTGATGTTATTGACGGCGGCTTCCATGACTGCCTTTCAGGATTTACAGGCGACGGAATGGCGCGATGTTTCCATCGGTGAAATACCGGAGATCATTGTTTATCGCGACCCTCGAGGCACTTTTACCCGTTCTGTGACCATCAGTTACATCATTACACTGGTCATCATGTTCGTTGTCAAAGGCAATACCTCGGCAGCAATTCCTTATTATGGTGTGGGGGTGTTCATGCCCATCATGGTCATGGGTTTCGCCATTCGCAAGCATATCCTCCAGAATTACACTGGGCGGGTTCGCAAATGGGGCAGTCTGGGAGCGGGATTTGCAGCAATTCTTTCAGGGATCGTGTTTGTTGGGCAAATCGTTGGCAAATGGCAGGACGGTGGTTGGGTAGTATTGATCTCATTCAGCCTGTTAATCCTGGCAGCAAATTTACTGCTAATTTCTCCAATTGGTGTGCGCACACCAATCCAAATACATCGTATTGTGCGCGAAAAAGCCCGCGTGCAAGGCTCAATGGCTTCGATCGTTGAATGGCAATCGCTGAAGATGCAGGAATACCGTTATGCCGTGCTGGTAACCATTACCCGATTCTTTGAACTTCTGGGGATACACAGACCCTTAAGGTATGATCCGCCTGCCCCGGCAGGTGATTATGACCATGCTTTGCATAGCGATCATCCAGAAGCTCCATCCTTCCTGGCACAGTATCTGGAGAAGAAAGAAGAACCCCGCCTGGGTGGAAAACCAAAAGAAACCGCCCCTAGTCCAGGAGGGCCATCTGCCCTGAGGAAGGTTGAGCCAGGAAAACAAGCCTATTATCCCGGTATGATACAATCGCTATGCATTTTGAATGCATAGCGATTTTTTATGGCGTCTGAACCTATTTATGCCCTGCCTGTCTCTGAAGCCTTTCGAGCATTAGAAACTTCACCTAATGGTCTGGATAGTTCCGAGATGGAAGCTCGCCGGTCACTGTATGGCAGCAACCAGCTTTCTGAACCCCCCCATAAGCCTGAGTGGCGTAAATTTCTGGGTTTCATTGCCCATCCAATGGCACTCCTGCTGTGGGTAGCGGGTGTCATTGCAATCGGGCTACGCGAGCCCACCCTGGGTGTCATCATCTGGGTTGTAGTGTTGGTGAATGCGGCATTCTCCTACTGGCGCGAACACCGTGCCGAACAGGCTACCGCAGCATTACAGCATTTGATGCCAAGCTATGCCCGGATTATCCGTGATGGTGTGGAGGTTAAAGTAGCAGCCAGCGATCTGGTGGCTGGCGATCTGCTTATCCTGGCTGAGGGGGATAATATCCCGGCAGATGCACGCGTGGTCGAGGAATATGGTCTGCGAGTAAACAATGCTGTGCTCACCGGCGAAGCGATACCTGCGCGCAAGACTTCCGATGCATCGCTGCTGGACGGTATTAGTGAGGTGGAACGCCCAAACCTGGTTTTTACCGGCACCTCGGTTGTCTCAGGCACCGGCCGGGCTATTGTGTACGCTACCGGCATGCTCACCCAGTTTGGTCGGATTGTCCGTCTCACGCAAGCTGTGCGCGAAGAACCCAGCCGTTTGCAACAGGAAATGTCCCGTCTGACACGCATCATTTCCTTGATCGCATTGGGGTTGGGCGCCATTGTTTTTACGGTGGGAATTATGGATGTTCACCTGGGCACCTATGAGGCTTTCCTCCTCGCTATGGGGATCATTGTGGCAGCAATACCTGAAGGTCTACCTGCCACGGTTACTCTGTCTCTGGCAGCTTCAGTGCAGCGTTTAGCCCAGAAAGGTGTCCTGGTAAAGAAACTATCCATCCTAGAGACATTAGAGCAGGTCTCAATTATTTGCACCGATAAAAGCGGTACGCTTACCCAAAACCAGATGACTGTCAGACAGGTGTGGGTAGGTGGGAAACCACTGGTCGTAACTGGTTCGGGATATGAGCCGGTCGGTGAATTTGTGCCGAGTCCTGGTACTGAAGCGACCGAAAAAGATTTGAGCGCTTTGCTATCTGCCGCCATGCTGTGTAATAATTCACGCCTAAACCCGCCGACACCAGAGCATCCTCATTGGACTGTTTTGGGTGACCAGACTGAAGCAGCCTTGCGCGTGGTGGCAATAAAGAACGGCCTGGAGGAGGAAACACTCACTCATTCGCTCCCACGCATCCATGAAATCCCCTTTGATGCCCGGCGGAAGAGGATGAGCACAATTCATCAGGTACACAGGCAGGATGGGTCATTCCCAGAAGTTTCTTCTGGGCAGCAGCTTGCTTTTGTGAAAGGTGCGCCACGGGAAATTCTTCAGCTTTGTACCCATATCCGCATGCATGGCGAGGTAATCCCGTTGGATGACAGCTGGCGTAGCCGGATCTTATCTGCAAATGATGACTATGCCCGTAATGCCCTGCGCGTTCTGGCGTTGGCATATCATGCACTACCCCAGCGTGTTGGGAGCTATATGGTTGAGAGAGTCGAGGAAAATCTGGTTTTTCTCGGCTTGACCGCCATGATGGACCCACCACGCCCGGAAGTTATGGAAGCTGTAAAAACCTGCCATCGGGCGGGCGTGCGTATGGTAATGATCACGGGTGATTATGGTCTAACCGCAGAATCATTGGCGCGCCGTATAGGAATGCTATCGGCACCTAACCCTATTATCCTAACTGGTGCGGAGTTTGAGCAACTTAATGATATTGAGCTTCAGGGAATATTGGGGAAAGAGATAATCTTTGCCCGTATGGCTCCGGAACATAAGTTACGCCTGGTGGCTGCATATCAGGCACAAGGTGATGTGGTTGCTGTAACTGGTGATGGTGTCAATGATGCACCTGCTCTACGCAAAGCTGATGTCGGTGTAGCGATGGGCCTGGTTGGGACCGATGTAGCAAAGGAAGCTGCGGACATCATTCTCACCAACGACAACTTCTCCACCATTGCGCGTGCGATAGAAGAAGGACGAACGGTTTACGATAATCTGCGCAAGTTCTCCACGTACATATTTTCGAGCAATGTGCCCGAAATTTTACCGTTCATGCTGACTGCGTTGCTTACCCCGCAGGTAATGCCTCTTGCCCTGGGGGTTAAACAAATCCTGGCAATTGACCTGGGAACAGACCTGTTCCCAGCCCTGGCGCTCGGGAGCGAGAACCCAGAACCGGACGTCATGCTGCGACCACCACGGAGCAGGTCTCAACCTCTGGTGGAAGGTCGCCTGCTGGGGCGTGCATTTTTATGGCTGGGGATAATTGAAGCCGGCTTGTGCTTCCTCGCATTCTCCTTCATCAACAACTGGATTGATTTACCCGTGTTTCAGTCATTACACGCTCTGATATTTTCTAGAATCCCGCATACAAGCCAACATAACCTGGCCTCCACAGTATTTTATGCAGGAGTGGTCATGGCACAAATCGGTAATGCTTTTGCTTGCCGTACCGAACGGAACCGTGGGCGATCTCTGGGATGGATTAGTAATCCCTCATTGATACGCGGGATTGCCATCGATATGGTCATCCTGCTGTTTTTTATCTATTTTCAACCATTGGCAGATATATTCGGTAATGTAGCCATCCCACCAGTACTATGGATTGGGCTTGGCTTGTTTCCGATCATTGTTTACAGTCTCGATTGGATCCGAAAATGGCTCGTTCGTTGGCGGGCACGTTTTGTACACCAGGAAATTAACAGTTCAGTAAGCAAGGAGGCAATATGAGAGTAATCATCATGGGTTGTGGCCGAGTTGGGGTGCAACTTGCCCTGTTACTGGTCGAAGAAGGTCACCAGGTGGTAGTGATCGATTATGATGCGAATGCCCTGACACGTCTGGGACCTAACTTTAAGGGGCAGAAGATTGTTGGAGTGGGATTTGACAAGGATATATTACTCAAAGCAGGGATTGAACGTGCCGATGCATTTGCGGCTGCCAGCTCCTCCGATAATGCCAATATCATAGCAGCACGTATTGCTCATAACATTTTCCATGTCCCGCGTGTGGTTGCCAGGCTGTTTGATCCACAAAGGGCAGAGGTTTATCGCCGGCTTGGAATGTTGACCATCTCCTCAACCACATGGGGAGCAGAGCGCATCCGTGAATTGATCACTTCAGCGGAAATCGATCCTATCCACAGCTTTGGAAGTGGGGAAGTAAGCCTGGTAAACATTGAAGCTCCACTTCAACTAGTTGGACGGATGGTGAAAGATCTGACAGTATCCACTGAGATCAGCGTTGTTGCTATTACCCGCCAGGGTGCTGCGTTCATCCCCACCCTAGGTAGTCAATTCAAAGATGGCGATATCATCCACATTGCGATCCTGGCATCGGCATTGGAACGCTTGAAAATTCTATTAGGGCTATCAGAAGGAGGTTGAGATGTTTGTCATCATTGTTGGTGGTGGAAAGACTGGCTCACAGCTTGCCTCCCAGCTGATTGGCGGAGGTCATAAGGTCCGGTTGATCGAAGATCGTCCAGCCGTATTGGAACGCTTACGAGTGGAATTACCGGATGAAGTCATCGTAGCAGGTGACGGCAGCTCACCCAGCGTGCTTGAAAGCGCCGAGATTGAAAATGCTCAGGTTCTCGCAGCTGTCACCGGTGAAGACGAGGATAACCTGGTAGTTACTACCCTGGCACGCTTTGAGTTTGGTGTGCCAAGGGTCATTGCGCGAGTAAATAACCCCAAGAATACCTGGTTATTCACCCCTGATATGGGAGTGGATGTGGCTCTCTGCCAATCAGATATCCTGGCAAAATTGATAGCCGAGGAAATGTCAATCGGCGATATGATGACCTTGCTTAAGTTGCGTAAAGGTGAATATTCCATCGTTGAGGAGAAGGTGGACCCAAGGGCTGTTGTGGTGGGAAAGGCACTGCGGGATATAGAGCTCCCACCGCAATGTGTATTTGCCGCAGTCATCCGTAAGGGTCAGCTGATCGTGCCTAATGGAAACACCGAGCTTGCTCCTGTAGATGAGATCATCGCCCTGGTACACGCCTCACAGGTAGCCAAATTAGCCAAGCTTCTGGGTCCACCTGCTTGAGTATCCTTCAAGATGGATGGATTGCATGGAACATAATCCCTTTAGAAGACGTCAATTTCCCTGAGGTATAATAGGCGAATGCAATCTTACAAATTAGACGAAACTCGTCCGAATACAATTGAACCCGACGAACAATCTATACCGGAGGCAAGGGATATTGCGGCTGATATTTCAACTGCTAACAACCAAGTAACAGACGCCGGTGTCACACAGCCAATAGCTTTAGCACAAGATAAACAAAGCATTGGGTTGTCGCCCGATGATACCGTTGATAATATATCAGAACATAGAGAAATTGAAGAGCGTCCCATCAGCGAAACTCAGCCTACGCAGACCGGTGATGACAATTTTTCGATACCTCCAGATGTTCCAATTAAATCCAGAAGTGCGCGCAAGGGCAGGTATTTATGGATTTTGTGGGCGTTTCTGGGTGTCTTACTGCTGGGGTTGGTTGCTGGCGGGAGCGTATATGCAGGTTATAACTCAGCAATTGACCAACGCACCCATTATGAGTCTACCCTGGTAGCCGGCGAGACATCCAACCAGTATATCCTGGCTCAACAGGATATTGCGCTTGGTAATTTTGACCGCGCCCGTCAGCGCCTCGAGTACATCATTAAAATCGATCCGAATTATCCCAACGTCTCAGAACAACTTGCCTTGGTGCTAACGCAACAACGCATAACCGCCACTCCCACTTTAATGCCGACTCCAACGCTGACCCCCACACCAGATTATCGAGGCAGGGATGAGTTGTTTGGCCAGGCACAGAATCAGCTCGTTGCACGTGACTGGTCGGGTGCCATCGATACGTTATTACTGTTACGGAAGAATTACCCGGATTTTATGGTAGTGAAAGTGGATGGTATGCTGTTCGTGGCATTACGGAACAGAGGCATCGATAAGATTGCCCAATTGCATGATCTGGAAGGTGGCAATTACGACCTGACCCTGGCCGAGAGATTTGGGCCTTTGGATGCAGAAGCAAACAATTGGCGCAATTGGGCTGAGTTATATATTCGCGGGGCAAGCTTTTGGGGGGTGGACTGGGGACAGTCGGTTTATTATTTTTCACAGCTAGCGACGGCAGCTCCTAATTTGAGTGATATAGCAGGGTGGACAGCTTCCAATCGTTACCTGGATGCCTTACTGGGTTATGGAGATTGGTTGGCAGCAAAAGGTCAATGGTGTGACGCCCAGGCGCAATATGACACCTATATGATGTTATTGGCAAACCCGCAGGTTGAGCCGACCGCAGTATACGCAGCCGACCAGTGTGTACAGAGTACAAGCCCAGAAGTCACTCCAGGTGGAGAAGTCACCAGCACACCAGAGACACCCTTCCCAACCGAAACACCTCCACCCGAAACGACTCCCTACCCGTAAGCTTATTGGGAATCTGGTAGTGGTTCCACGTAGAGCTGGAATGGCTGCTCTGGATAGTAATGATAGATTGAGCGGTCTGGGAAATCATTGGCAAGTGAAGCATCGGTGGAAGGGTTGATGCTCCAGGCAAAGATGAAGGGGGCGGTAAATTTGGGATCTTCGAGATCAAGCAGCGCACCATATTCCATCCATCGCTTCGTGTGTACAATGACCAGGGCAGGGGTAAAGGCTTGTGCTTCAGGCGTTTGAAAGGGAGACTGGTCTGCAAGTTCGATGTTGTACAGGCCTCGCATCTCACTAAGACGCAAGGGTGTATATCGACCGAGGTTGATTCCCACCAGGATACCTAAAATCAAACACACCAGGATTGGACGCGCTTTTCGCCAGCCTGAATAGTGTATAAAGGGCTGATTTGGACTGCAAGGCCAGCCTGCCAACCAGGCAACGCCTGCAGCACTGATTAATGTCAGGCTATACAACCCTTCGTAATAATATCGTGGACCAAATAGGGTAGCACCGATCCAATAGGTGGTATACACCAATACCATACTGACCACAACACTTCCTAGAAGCAAGCCTTTAGGGTTACGCCGGGTAGCCCATAACCCAAACGGGAGGAACAGCCATGAATATGCTCCCCAGCCGAACAAATCATATTTGCCTGCTTTTATACTGTTGCGTAAATTAAGCCAGGCGTTGGCCAGGGTATGGCCTTCGTCCCCGCGGCCATAACCAGGTCCAAACCCCACCTTATCATAAGACCACCAAAGCGTGTATGGATTGAGTAACACATCACCCGTCAGGGAGTACTGCCACAAGAAAAACAAACCGGTAAATATAATCGCTATCAGACCAAAGCAAAGTAATCTCAGGCGGGTCGCCTTTTCGCTGCGAAAAAGTAAGTACAATCCGTGGATGGCAAATGGCAAAGCCACAGCCAACGCAGTCATTGGGCGGGTGAGGATCAGAGCCCCTAATGCCAGTGCTGCAAGGATTGTAAACCACCACTGTCGTTTGGTACTGGTGGGGTTTTTAACAACTTCTCCGGCTTCATTTTTCCAGAATGCTTCCAACCAGGCTAAAGCAAATAGTGAACTCAAGACCAACCCGTACGGATGGGAGAGCAATGAACCGGAATTCATCAGGAAGAATGGTGATGAGACGGTCAATCCAGCAGCCAACAATCCAACAACCTGACTGAAATGGCGTTTCCCCAGCAGGTATGTCAGCCAAACCCCCAACCCAGCCAAGAGCGGATTGACCCATACCCGTATCCCCAACAGGATGCCAAGGGATAATATGGCTGGCCAACCTGGTGGATATTTTCCGAAACGCTCCCCCTGGAAATCAACAATGAAAGGAACCAGAAGGCTTTTTGGATGTGCTGGTGAGGGTACCTTTAATTCACCATCAGACAGTGCCTTGGCTTGCCAGACATACGCAACTTCATCCTCGATATGTGGAATCCCCTCAAAGACGCGCTGGGTGACCAGGGCTGCAGCCATGCATCCAACCACAGCCAGGAATAAGGCAAGAATATCGGCAAGATGCTTGCGAAGTAAGTTTGGAAAATTTGGATGGATGTTATTCAATGCCGTAATGGTGACGGTTGCATTTCAGTCGCTTGAAAGATATACATCAAGGCATAGCTGCATAATAAATATTATTGCTAATCGCAAGAAATGCAGTCCGGTTAGGGCTAATGGCGAATGCAGTTGCATCCCCATTGGCGATTGGTTCTTTGGGTTGGTATTGACTCTGTAAATTCAATAGGACACTGAAATAAAAAATCGCCTGGTTCTGAGGATCAAGGAGATAGATAGAACGATCGGGGAACGAAAAGAAATAGATGTGGCTAAAAACTGTATCCTCAATGGTTGGTCCGTGGATCTTTCCCGGGCGATTATCGGAATAGGGGTAAGGATCATCACAACGGGTGGGTGATTCAGCCAAGCCGCTATACGTGCATTTGGTGATTTGCCCATCGGCATGCAGCAAGTATAGGTCGGCATTATAAGCTGCCAAGTCAATCACATCTTCCATTTTGGGAATATCGTCACCGAAGTATAGGCGTGGTTGTTGACTTACTTCCAGGTTCCAGTATATCCAGACTGCATTAACTTTTGGGTCTAATATATATAGGTCGCTGCGGTCCAGGGTCATGGCAACAGGCTCGCCAAACCCGGCATTAGGGGGAGCCATTGCCGCACTATAGGGTTGTGAACCGATCACGCAATACAGCAAATTGCCATTAGCATCCATCGCCAGCAGACTGGCATCTTCAAATGACCCGGGTGGCAATTCAACGATATCCACCAGAGGGCCAACATCAACTGGTCCATAAGTCGGTCCGCATTGAAAGTTGGGATCTATCTCATAACCACGCCCAGTCATGATGGCGCGTATCACGCTACCCTGCTCTGCATTAAGCATATACAGGTCGTTAGCAGTCGCAACCATTTGGGCAATTCTCACGCCGGGGTCCAATCCCCCCACAATGGCTTGTTGGTAATCCAACCGTTTGACAGCGTCCAGATTATCCAGATTCTCAATAGCCGTTATGCGCAAGGCTTGCGACTGGCTGGTGACGGCATAATATTCCGCTTTATCAATATCACCGAGGACAGTTTGCCAGGCGAGGTGCTGCTCCAATGGATTGGTAAGCGTGACGGCATAAGCTGAATCTTCCTCTGCTTGTTTTAATAAGACCTCATGTTGTTGGGCGCGCCCACGCTGTAAATAGACCATACCACCAATGGTGGCCAGGATCAGTGGGATTGCCAGTGCAATAATTACCATCATCGAGGGTGACAGGCGGAGGACATCTGCGTCTGGTAAAAGGTTTTTTAGCAATCGTAAAAGTGCCCGAGAAAGGAGTGCCATTACATTACGCAAGGTGCGTAAGATGGTTGCTCCGATGGCTGCCAGGATTATGCTGAAAGAAGTGAGGTATTTTTTTAGCGGATTTGATTTGGAAGGTGAACCTTCTGGTTTCGGTTGCGTCTGACCTGGAATTGGTTTGGGAGTGGAATCTGCTGGTTTGCCCGCTTCTCTGGCAGGAATACCCTGTTGAGAGGCTACCGCTCTTGATTCACCCTGTGATTGGCTGGCTTGAGCCTGAATAGGTACAGCCTCCAACATACCGGGTGCGGGTGTTTGGGCTTCATTGCCCATCGTCATGGGAGCTGAAGAACTTGAGGGGACCCCAAGCTTTTTATCTTCGTTGAATTGACTCGCTGTTCCAGCAGTAGGGGTAGAGCTGGAGGGAATTCCAGGCCTTTTATCTTCAACAGGCTGCCCAAGTGTTTCTGGTTCAACGGATTGTGAGGCAGATGCGGGATGCACCATGGCGGGAGCTTCAGCTTTACGTTTCAATATCTTGAGCTTGCCGGTGCCTGCCTGAGCCTGAAGGATCACCGCATTGAAATCCTGGGTGTCGATCTCCAGCAACTGGTGCCGAAACACTTCAATACCCTGGGGCTGTGGGTGTTTGAGCGGAGAGCTGATCCAACCCGGTGAGGCCTGCGTGGCTATAATCAGGAAATCCTCCTGGTTCAGCTTGGTCTGTAAGTAACGCATGGGGGTAGTGCGGCTGAGACCCAGCCCACGTCCAGAGCTCTGTGGGTCATACAGGTCTTGTGTCTCTTTGGGTGTGACCAAAAATGCATGCACATTGCCGCACTGTGCGACGTAGATTGTATCAGCACGTAATGCGACGATGATCAGCTGACCGATGCCCTGGCGTCCAACGCTTGTGCTTCGCAGGTTGCGGTCGAGCAGGTATAGGTTTAGTGCATCGGCGACCGTGCGCATTGCAGATGTAAGGCTACCAGCGGTTTTATAAAATTTTTGTGCCAGCTGTTGAAGTAATTGAGCATGTGCTTCTGGGGAGAGCGGAGAATTCCCCGCCATACTCAGGTAGATGATCAGGCTATCTGCTTCGCGCCCACGTGCAGCTCGGCGCGGAGGGGTTACGGCATACATATCCGGCATATCGGATTTTTCAATCCCCCCTTGCCGAGCAATCGGAAGCAGATTGAGATCGATAGAAGAATTCATACCGAGTGATTATACTGGTAAAATCTAACTTGGATAATACCGTCAGGAGTACTTATGCACATTGCCACGATTCGCTCCCTGCCAGAATTGATCAGCCTAGAAAAAGAATGGAACGATTTATTGACAATTAGTGCAAGTCATGTGCCGTTTTTACGCCATGAATACATCACTGCCTGGTGGCAGGGATTAGGTGGTGGTGAATGGTCGCACGGAGAGTTATATATCATCACTGCCCGTTCGGCAGGTGGCAAATTGATCGGGATTGCCCCGCTTTTCCAGACGGATAACCGCGACGGCGAAACCGCACTGATGCTGCTTGGAAGCATTGAGATATCCGATTATCTGGATGTCATTGCCCGGCAGGAAGACCTTCCGGCATTCGTGGGAGCGCTTCTGGAACATTTGGCAAGCGACGAAGCACCAGCCTGCCATCTGTTAGATTTTTACAACTTATTGGAGAACTCCCCAACATTGCCAGCCTTGCAAGCCAGCGCTGAAAAATATGGCTGTACATATTTGCAACAACCGCTCCAGCACTGCCCGTACATCCCCCTCCCGGGCAATTGGGAGACTTACATTTGTAATATAGATAAAAAACAGAGACATGAGATCCGGCGAAAAATGCGCCGGGCTGAGGAATACTACCTACCCTTACGTTGGTATTTCACCGAAGATGGAAGCACGTTAGACCGGGATCTCGATGACTTTTTGGACCTGATGGCTTGTGATCCCGATAAGGAGAAGTTTCTCACACCTGTTATGCGCGAGCAGATGCACTTAATTGTGCGGGCTGCCCAGCGGGCTGGATGGTTGCAACTGGCATTCATCGAAGTGAACGGGGAAAAAGCTGCTGGTTATCTGAACTTCGATTACATGAACCACATCTGGGTGTATAACTCGGGGATGGATTATCGATTCAGTGAGCTTTCATTGGGTTGGGTATTGCTGGGTCACTTACTGGAATGGGCGAATGAGCACAAGCGCCAATATTTCGACTTTATGCGCGGGGATGAGCAGTATAAATATCGTTTTGGTGCGGTTGACCGCCGGGTGATGCGCGTCACCGTCCGGAAACAATAACGACTTGAATAAGAGTCCCCCAGCACTTTATCTAAAGTGTCTGGGCCTCCCCCATCCCTCGAGTCTCACAGATTCAGGTTTATCCGTCCAGATGCCAGGAATTTTTGTACCACATTTGGGGCATGCTCCTGATTCTGTTAATTGGTACTTATAGATGACGTAGCCTATACGCTCCACGAGCAAGGTCTGGCACCTGGGGCAGTGGGTGTTCTCATATTCACGCAGGCTGCCGGGCAGGTTCCCTGCGTAGACGAATTTCACACCTGCCTCCTGGCCAATCTCCGCAGCCCGTTGCAGTGTTTTTACCGGCGTGGGGTTAGGCTCGGTCATTTTATAATCGGGGTGAAAAGCCGTCACATGCCAGGGGATGTCTGGAGAGACCGAAGCGATGAACCTGCCAGCCTCCATAAGTTCTTCGTTACTGTCGTTGAAGCCCGGGATGGTCAGGGTCACCACCTCCACCCACAGACCGAGCTTGTGCGCCATGCGGATAGTATCCAGTACATTATTTAATACACCCCCTAACTTGCGGTACTGTTTATCGTTCATGGTCTTCAGGTCGACCTTGTATGCTGCCAGGTAAGGACGCAGGTATTCCAAAACCTGCGGGGTGGCGTTGCCATTAGACACATACACGCACTTGATCCCCTGCTCTACAGCCAGCTTGAAGATACTCACTGCCCATTCGGAGGTGATCAGGGGCTCGTTGTAGGAGGAGGCGATCACGCTTGCGCCTGACCTTTTGGCAGCTAAAACCATCTGCACGGGTGTGATGCGGCGGATATATCCGACCGACTCGTTTGCAGCCGGGTCACGCAACGTTTGTGAGCTGACCCAGTTCTGGCAGTTGGCGCAGTGGAAATCACAGCCCAACATGCCAAAGGTGAGGGCATCGCTGCCGGGCAGGACGTGGAAAAAAGGTTTCTTCTCAATCGGGTCAGCCTGTAAGCCTGCCACATAGCCCCAGGGTACGCGCAGTTTGCCTCCCTTGTTGAAGCGCACCTGGCAAATGCCGCGCCGGCCTTCATGGATCAGGCAGCGGTGAGCACAGGCGAGACAGCGAATGGAGCTATCCGGTTGAGCTTCTGCCAGCTCCGTACTCTCAATGGTTAGTTCATCCAGCACGTCCGATACGGTTTTCATATCACTCATCTCCCAAGTGTATATCCCATTATAATCATGTTTGATATGGTTGCTTATAGGATGGACATCAGGCTGGTGGCGACAGGCATCCCGACATGATTTCCCTGGTAATCCAGGCGGGTGGTGAATCCCGGCGCATGGGGGCTGACAAAGCCCTGCTGCCTTTCCTCGGGCAGCCGCTTATCCTGCGTCCACTCAACCGCCTGGCTGGGTTGGCTGACGAAGTGCTGGTCACCTCCAATCACGCTGAAAGCTACCGCTTTCTGGGTCTCATCCCCATCCCAGACCTGTTGCCTGGGTACGGCGCGCTGGGTGGGTTGTATACTGCCCTCAGCGTAGCCAGGTATCCGTTTGTTGCGCTGGTGGCCTGTGATATGCCCTTTGCCAGTCCGGAAATCTTTGCCCTTGAGCTGGTATTGCTGCAGGAGACGGGCGCGGATGCGGTTGTCCCGCGTTATGCTGGCGGGACTGAGCCATTCCATGCGGTATACCGGCGGGAGAGCTGCCTGCCATTTGTCCGCTCATCACTGCAAGCAGGCAAGCGGCGGGTGGATTCCTGGTTTAGCGAGGTGAATATTCGCTACCTGGAGCCTGAGGAGATGCTCCCTTATGCTTCTGAGGGGGTGGCTTTCCTGAACATCAACACACCCGAGGAACTGCAAGCGGCGGAGCGGATTGCCAGAGAGAGAAACACTCAGTAGCCCTCTCAGGTAAGCCTGAATGATATTTTCGCCATCTCAAAGTCAACATTATTTTGATGTTGTTTTCCTAACCGCATTATAATTACCCCCATCCCCCGAACTGATCTTATATGATTGGAGTAACCCATGCCACTTGACCTGACTACCATTCGATCCCAATTCCCCGCCCTCAAACGGGATGCCATTTACCTGGACAATCCTGCTGGCACCCAGGTGGCGCGTACCGTGCTCGACCGGATGAAAGATTACCTGGTGGAGCATAACGCCAACCACGACGGCGCCTTTGCCACCAGCCGCGAGTCGGATGCGCTAATAGAAGAAGCCCACCAGGCAGCAGCAGATTTCCTCAATGCAGACGGTTCCCATGAAATTGTGTTTGGGCCCAATATGACCAGCCTGACTTTCATGCTCAGCCGGGCATTGGTGCGCACTTTCAACCCGGGTGATGAAATCGTGGTCACGCGCTTAGACCATGACGCTAACATCACGCCCTGGGTGATGGCGGCGGAAGACCGCGGTTGTCATATCACATGGGTGGACTTTCACCCCGAGGATGGCACACTCAACATGGAAGAGATGCAGGCAGTCCTCTCGCGTAAACCGCGCCTGGTGGCAGTCGGTTATGCTTCCAATGCCCTGGGGACGATCAACCCGGTGGCGAAGATCACCCGGATGGCGCACGAGGCGGGAGCATTGGTATATATCGATGCGGTGCAGTATGCCCCGCATGGACCGATTGACGTGCAGCGCCTGGGCTGTGACTTTTTGGTATGCTCATCTTACAAATTTTTTGGTCCGCACATGGGCGTGCTGTATGGGCGCTATGATCTGCTGGAAAGGCTCACTGCCTACAAGGTGAGACCCGCACCCAAGGACCCGCCGGGTAAGTTCGAGACCGGCACCGGCAATTTTGAAGGTATGTGTGGCGTGCTGGGTGCCCTGGAGTACATCGAATGGGTGGGTAAAACTTTTGGCGGTGAACACAGTGAGCGTTATGCGGCTGATTATTCAGGACGGCGATTGAATTTCAAGCTGGGCATGTCTGCCATCCGAGGATATGAGTTCGAGCTAAGCCGGGCGCTGCTGGACATCCTGGCGGAGACCCCTGGGGTGAGGGTGTATGGCATCACGGATACCCGCCGTGTGGAGGAGCGTGTGCCCACCTGTGCGTTCACGTTGAATGTAGGGGCGGGTTTAGAAACCCGCCCGATTCCTCCCCGTCAGGTGGCAGAAGCATTGGATGAAGCCAATATCTATGTGTGGGACGGGAATTATTACGCCTTGGAGGTCACCACCCGCCTGGGATTGGAGGGGAGTGGCGGCATGGTGCGGGTGGGTCCGGTGCATTACAACACGCTGGAAGAGATCAAGAGGTTTGGGGAGGAGTTGGGGAGGATAACGAGTTCGATGCGATAAAATTGGCTTCTGCTCCACTGCATTTTTTTACATTGATAATCGACATTTAGTTCAGGATTTATGGCCTGATATTGACGTCTCAATTTAAATGTTATGCAATTGTGTTGAAAAGTATAACAGAAGAGGTAAATTTATGACTGTCCACTCAATTTCTGACAAAGGTTGGGTCGTAATCCCAGCAGATTTACGAAAAAAATACAACTTGAAGTCGGGATCTGAAGTTCGCATTGTCGACTATGGTGGTGTTCTTGCGATCATTCCAGCAATGCCAGATCCCATTAAACAGGCTGCCAAACTATTGAAATCCGAGAAAAACCTGACGGATGTCTTGCTTGAAGAACACCGGCATGAGCGATAAAATGCCGGTTTACATGCTGGATAGCTTTGCCTTGCTGGCATATCTGGATGGTGAGGCCGGCATGGAGCGTGTGAAGACAATACTGGAAGAGGCAACAAAAGATCAGATTCGGGTTATGCTCCCAGTAATCAATTTAGGTGAGATATTGTATATAACCGAGCGAGAGATTGGTCTTGTTCAAGCTCAGGCTGCGCTGGCTGCAATTGAGCAGTTGCCCATCGAAATCCTGCCAGCGACGCGAGAAGCAGTATTGGCAGCTGCCCATATCAATGCAAACCATCACATTGCTTATGCGGATGCGTTTGTCGTCGCAGCAGCACAAGAATTTAGAGCCACAGTGTTGACTGGCGACCCGGAGTTTCAAAATGTAGAAAAGCTGGTATCAGTGGAGTGGCTGGACCGCGTGGCCTGATTTCCGTTATTGATCGGTTGGAGATGAAGAATAAATCGTTAGGAGTCACCACGCGCCGGAAGTTGAAGGATTCTGGCGGCATGGTGAGAATGGGACCAGCGCATTACAACCAAGCATCCGGTTTTTGGGTGCGCAGTCCCCGCACTTTGGGGAACAGTGGAGGAAATCCAGCGGTTCGGGGAGGCGCTAGTTATGATTAATAATGCAGCTACTCGCGCTTATGGATAAGGTGTGACTCCAGAGGGTGAACCCGGCAAGACTCATTTTCTAATCAAAGCTTGTGGTGGCAATGTGCATCTCCACCTGCGCCGCTTTGTTGATTATAACGATTAGCATTATTATTATCGAGCATTAGGGGCATGCTGTTGGAAGACCTTCACCTCACGGATAATCTGTTTACGCAATTGCTTCTCTGCAACTTCAAGTTCATAGCGTACCTGTAAATGTAACCATACCTCTGCACTTGTGCCAAAATAACGCGCCAACCTCATCGCAGTATCTACGGTAATCGCGCGCTGACCGTTTACAATCTGGCTAATGCGAATAGGCGTTACACCGATATCTTTTGCCAACCGATACTGGCTCAGCCCAAGCGGCTTCATGAAGTCTTCCAAGAGCACTTCGCCCGGGTGAATGGGGGAAAGAATTTCATCCATTGGTTGCCTCTCAAGAATGATAGTCAACAATTTCTACGTTTATAGCCTTGTTATCGAACCACTCGAAACAGATCCGCCACTGGTCGTTTATTCGAATACTATATTGACCTACTCGATCTCCCTTGAGTTTTTCGAGCTTATTTCCTGGTGGAGCCTGCAAATCCTGTAAATCCTTTGCACCATCCAGGTAGAGTAATTTACGACGGGCGGTGCGTTGGATTTCTATTGGTAGTTTCTTCGATATCTGACCAAGAAATATCTTCTCTGTTTCTTTAGACACGAAGGATTCGATCACAATAAAATAATATCATTGCTCGATAATATTGTCAAGCGATAAGGTTTGTATGACTGATCATTTCGAAATGAATGACAGGCACCCGCGCCAGGTGGTCCTTCATTCTGTTCAGGATAAACTCCGTAGCTGTACTAAGCCAATATTTACGTGTGGGACGGGAATTATTACTCCCTGGCAGTCACCACCCGCCTGGGATTAGAGGGGAGTGGCGGCATGGTGCGGGTGGGTCTGGTGCATTACAACCAAGCACCCGGTTTTTGGGTGCGCAGTCCCCGCACTTTGGGGAACAGTGGAGGAGATCAGACGTTTGGGGAGGCGTTGGGAGGATCGGTAGGCGTTACCTAACGGTGTGACTCAGCGATAGCGGTGGGAAGGCAAAGACTCCGCACTCATTAAGGTACATTTCTGGCAAATCGCGCCTGCGTGAGTGGTGTAGCCGTTGTCTGCTGGAGCCGAGGTTGGATGACCTTTTCGCTCCATTACTGTTCTTTCGGCATATTACAAAGCTGCTGAAAGCGTTGAATGCGTTTCTCGATCAGCCCCAGACTGGCTTGCCAAAAAACAGGCTCGCGCAGATTTATGCCAAATCGCGACGCCAATTCCAAAGGCATCACCTCGCCCGTACTGGCAAGCAGAGACTCGAAATCAGGCACAAACGCCGATTCGCGCTGCTGATACTGGGCATACAAGCCAAGACTGAACAACAAACCAAATGCATAAGGGAAGTTGTAGAACGAGATATTCGGCATGAAACTATGTGGAATAGCTGCCCATGCATAAGGGTGAATATAATCCAAATCCAAAGCCTCGCCAAAGATTTCAACATCGAATTGTTTTGAGATGTTACACAATTCCTCCACTGAAAGTTCCGCCTGCTCGCGGCGCTTGAACACCTCCTGCTCGAACAAATACGCGGATAGGGTGCCAACAATATTCAAAATGGCACTTCCGAGGAATGTATTCAGTATGGCCAGTTCCTCCTGCAGATTGGCGACGTTCACAAGTGCTTGGTCGGTGACCAGTGTTTCACAAAAAAGTGAAGCTGATTTAACCAAGGTCATCGGCGTTAGACATTGTTGATAGGTCTTGCCGGTCTGACAGTGAGCGTGAAAGGCATGACCCAATTCATGTGCAATGGTAAAAACCTGTTGAAGCGAACCATCAAAGTTGCACAAGATTTTGGATATGCCTGTTCCATATACACCATTGCAATATCCACCGCCTTGTTTTCCAGAGCGCGGCTCGGCATCAATCCAATGATTTTCAAAAACACGCCTGGCAAAAGCACCCATGCGAGGATTGAACTTGTCGAACTGATTTACAATGAACTCCTGCGTTTCTTGAAACGTGAAGCGATGATCGGTCTTCCCTACCGGAGCATACAAGTCCCACCATGGCAAGGAATCCTTTCCCAATGTGTGCGCCTTCGTTTTGAGATACGCCCGGAAGGAGGGCAAAGCATCTCTAATGGAATTCTGCATGACATCTAGAATGGAACGATCAATCCTTGCCTGATCGAGGGTGGCGTGCAACACATCCCGTCTTCCGCGGCGTTTGGCCAACGTGATCTTGGCACCCATGACGCCATTGAGGGCAGCAGTCAAAGGCTCGCGCATTGTAGCCCACGCGGCTACCTCAGCTACCCCAGCACGTTGCCGTACGTCCCCGTCGGAATCAAAAAGCGCCAGATTTTGAATCATCGGCATGGGTATCTGCTCGATCTTTCCATCCCGCTCAAACGGAACATCGAGTTGTGACCATATCGTCCCATGCAATTTTGACCAGGCATTGATGCCGCTCAGAGCCAGCTCTGCTGCGAGCGATTCTTCGGCATCACTCATCAAGTAACGGCTTTGATCTGCGGTCTCCTGTAAATAAAGTGAATGCGCCATCGCAAGTTCGCTTTTAGATAAAACATCAGGAAGCAATGCCTTTTGTCTTCCAAGCCAGCTTTGGAATTGCGTGATCTGTTGTTTACTGCGAGTGTTGAGGCTATCCAATTCTGACAGTTTGCGAAGCGCAAGTTCGTTTGATGAGTTAGTATCCACAATACACCAAACGTAAAGCCGTAATGTGCTGTTGACGCGCATGATGGCGTTCATCTGATCCAGAGCCCCTTCAATGATACTCGTCGCTGCAGTATCAGTTGATGGTGACACTTGAGTAACTCCATGACCGATTAGGAATTTATCGAAATCATCGATTCGAGCTGCCAACTCACCCACAGCCTGCTCGAAAGGTTCGGATTCCAGTCCCGGGTAAATGCTATCAAGATCCCAGTGAGGTAAATTTTTCCCTGTGTCAATGGTTGTCATAAAGTCACTCCTTTTCTGTTGTCTTATTTGTACAGCCGGACAAGCTCCCAAGTTTAAGTGCAAGATGACGACGATTATACAGTCGCTCAACGGTATGCATTACATGTTGGCGGGCGGGCTTGGGCGGTTTTGTATCTCAAAAGGATACTTTGTTCCAGACTACCTGTAATGCTCGATAATCTAAAAGTATGATCCCTTCTTCTCGGATGATATCTTTTGCCTGTTGAGAGGTCCAAAAATCAAAGTCTATCTGCCGCTCATGATTACCAGTTGGTTCTATGGCCAGTAACTCGGCGTTGTCGAGACCTGGATGAACTGCCCATTCACTTAAACCAGCGGGTAACTCGCGCAGCAGTTGAACATACCGAGCGGTTTTATAGACTGGATTGACCAGGTAACTGTCCAAGAAATCGTTATCGTTGGTGGGCAAGCCCTGGCTTTGTAGTTTTTCGATTATTGCTCGTCCCATAACGCGGAGTGCCAGTCCATATTCTTTTGCCAGCCGGATCATCAGGTCAAAAATATCCGTCCTACCACCGATACGTAGCGCATGCCAGTCAAGGTGGGTAGGTCTGAGCCCGGCAGCCAGAACAGCCTCGATCTGCGCCCTGAATTCCACTTCCAGTTGATCCATCTTCAGCTGGGCTAAAAATGCATGCATGGCTTCAAAGTTGTAGAAATAGCCTGCTCGGTCAACCAGAGATGGTACCTTTTCTCTGAAGGTTAATGGACCCCAACGGTAATCAGTCGGATCACTGATGACGGTGAGGTGAACACCAAAGGGAATTTCGAGATGATCGGTGAGGAAATGCATGGCATGTAACGCCCAGGGACAGGGTACCATCAAAGTTGTTGAGCGGACCAGGCTCTCTTTCAGTGCGCTTATAATGGCTTCATTCACCGAATTACACATCCCGAAATCATCGGCATTGATAATCAATAGACGCGCATCAGCCGGATACCCTAGCAACCGGTTTGTTTGGCTTTTACTCAATTTGCTCAACTTCCAATCTCCTTTGTCGCATATTAGCGTGTTCTGTCATCCTGACGCCCAGTGTACGGCTGTACCTGCGCCACGATGTGGCATCGGGTGGAAGCCAAGGTTAGATTTCTCTTTCAAGGATTATCGAGCAAATGCCCGAAAGGGGTTGACGTGAGTTAGTTTATGGATCGTTTCCTCATTCACGCCACTGGCCCTCAGCTTCGGAAGAAACTGTTCTGCGAGGTATGTATACGGTTTGGGAGTACCGCCACCCGGCAATGCCGGATCATACCATCCTCGGTCATGACTCAGCAGCAATTTATCGGCCAGCCCGGCGTCTAATAGGCGTTGAATGTGCTGTAAATAGTACTCGTCACTTTCGCTATCGATATTGCCAATGGCGTCGTACTCAAGCCAGGCCCCACGTCGAGCCATCTCTAGATGTAACATGAAATCCGGCTCTGCTTGGGTATGGATCCAGATAAATCGTTCTACATCATAGCCCATCGTTTCGATAATATCGAGTTGGTCACGCACAACCCGGCCTTGGATCGTATGACTGCCAATAACAGCATTCGTTTTGCGACCAGCAGTAGCAGCCGCCCGTAAGATTTTGGTTTCACAGGCAGTTAATCCATCATCACCGGCGCTCAACTTAATCCAACCGGCTTGCACACCGCTCTTTTCAATTTCACCTTGCAATTCCCCCAGCATCCAATCGGTCAATTCAGCCTCGTTGGCTGAGTGAGCCCAATCAGGAACCCAAGGTTCACGATAAATACCAGTTGGAATTACCAGGGGTAGATTGGTTGCCTCAGATACAGCTCGATCAATATCAGCCCGACGTCCCACGCCGACTGTGCTGCATTCTACAATGGCTGTCACACCAACTTTTTGTGCCCTATTTATTTCCGGAACCATAAGCTGGATAACATCTTCAACTTCCGCCTGGGCATAACCGGGGGTATTCCAGAGCCGAAGATCTACGAAGATGTGTTCATGGGGTAAAATCAACCCCAATTCGGCGTTATTATAAAAACCAAGGGTGGTAGTAATTCCAGTCATCACACTTTTCCTTTGCAATTTGCATTTTCCAAAGCCGCGCCAGTAATGGAATAATGTGTTGGAACACGGCGAAACCTGGTAAAGATTCTACAGACTCCAGCTATTATGTATACATACAGTATAGCAGGGCTTTTGAGGAGTAATATACTGCATAATAACAAAGATGTTGTTTTATATTCAATCACCATTACCTGCACTCTCAAATTAGTCTCGCAGTAATTTATTATACCGAGCAGTTTATGTATGGTCACTGTCCATATGGTTAAACGCAGCCCCAAGGCGATGCACAACACGCTGGATGGGTGATCACCAACCTCTCCGACAAGAGTAAACAACTCTTTTGCTCGTTGGGTCTCACAGAATAAGTTCTATTAATCCCCACATGGGCGTGCTGTATGGAAGCTATGACCCATTGGACAAGCTCACGGCGTACAAGGTCTGCCTGGCACGGGGAACTTTGAGGGCATGTGCGGCATTTTAGGCACCCTGGAGATCACCACCCACCTGGGGTTGGAGGGAAGCGATGACATGCTGCGCGTCGGACAGGTACCACAAAACCAGTCGTCTACAACACGCTCGAGGAGATCAAACGTTTTGGTGAGGCGTTGGGGAGGCCTGACTCCAATCTGCAATGATGAATTAGCAAATCAATTGCAAAGAGGTTTAGCACAGTTAGCGATCAATCTGAAGGTCAAAATAGCTTAGGATTGTAGTTTTCCGCGATCATAATACAATTATTCAACAGAATAGAGCCCCCATTCAGTAGACCAAATGAAGGGGGCTGAAGAAATGTGTTCAGGCTGACCATTAGCTTGTGATTGATTGAATTGAAGTACTCGATTTTCCTCCTCACAAGGTAGATCGGGACGATCAATGCTCACAATTTTGATCAGTTATACCTGGCCAGGCTGAGCGGCAGGCTTTTGGAACCAAAAATAGCCGTAACCGACTGCGAAGAATAGATACAGGACCACCACCGCCCAACCAAGCCAATTTAGGACACCGGAAAGTGTGGCAATCAAGGTAATCACAACACCGATGGCGTCATATATGAATAGATCCAGGATGATCGCCCGGCGGGCTTGTGATTCTGCTGCGTTCCTGGCGTACCAGGTTAATAAGAGCATACCAATCAAGGCTGCGCCATACTCTCGGGCAGCGAAAACTCCGGCATCGTTGAGTGTAGCACCAAAGAACGAATACAAGAATCCGGGAACAAGTAGCAATACGCTTCCAAGGGTCAGGCAAACGATAGCTTTGATGATCATTAATGTTTTAAGGCTCATTTTAGATTCTCCTTTTCTGAAACAAATTTATGCGAATTTACTGACGCTTTATAAGGTAATGGAATTGACATTATCTGATATGCAGCCCACAACTAATTGCTCAGCTCCTCCTTTCTACAACTCTTTTATATTTAATCCCGGTCCTTTCCTTTTCACTATCTCATTCTGGGAAAAAAGCGTCCACAACCAAACATGTGTGATCATGGCAATAAACAAAATCCATAAAGCAAAGCTGGTTTGAAAGAGAAAAAGAATTTTATTGTTTTGTTCCATGGCACCTATCTCCTTGCTTATTTGCGTCTTCTGTCTGTATAATAGAGGCAGCTCGTAAAAGATTCGTTAAATAAACATTAAGCGAGGCTGGTTTCCAAAGTATTTTCCTTGGATGTTGCTTTTCATCCAAATGAACTACTTGGGTTAACCGCATTCATTGTTGTCTGGGTGGAGAAGATGTTAGAAATTAGGATATTGGGTGGAATTGACCTGAGGGTAAATGGCCAGGCGCTCACTGACCTGGGTTCACGCAAGGCTGAGGCAATCCTGATCTACCTGGCAATGCGAGGGGGAATGTGCAACCGGAATGTACTCGCAACCTTGTTATGGCCTGAGAGCCCTGAGAGCCAAGCCATGACCAGCTTAAGAGTGGCTTTGTCACTATTGCATAGAGAGCTGGAGGATTATTTAGAGGTATCACGTGATACGGTAGGAATTAAACCAGGTGCAAATGTGTATCTTGATGTGACTGACCTGGAAGGGAAACTGGCGAGTGGTGAGGTGGAGCAAGCTCTGGATGTATATCAGGGTGATTTGTTACAGGGTTTCAATATCCGTGACTGCCTGGAGTTTGAGGATTGGCGCCGGTTACAACAGGAGCGGGTTAACGAGCTGGTAACGAACGGATTGCACTCAGCGATCTCCCATGCCATTGAAACAGAAGATTATCAGAAAGGGCAAGCCTTAGCCCGCCGGTTGCTCGAGATAGATCCACTGGATGAACAAGCACATAGGAAGTATATGCTCCTGTACGTATTAGATGGCCAGCGGGCACATGCCTTGGAGCAATATGAAAAATGCCAGGATATTTTACAGGCAGAGCTGGGTGTTGAACCCTCCCAGGAGACCCAATCGCTGTATACGCAGATCTTAAAGGGGGCAAGACCCGGAAGTGATACTACGCTGACGTCAGTTTTTCATCTTCCCGTCCCTCAAACGAGCTTTATTGGTCGAGAACAGGAGTTGGCTCAGATCGTTACCTTGATCACCAACCCCACCTGCCGTTTACTGACCCTGACAGGACCTGGTGGGATCGGCAAGACACGCTTAGCCATCCGGGTAGTCAGCAAATGTTTTCATAATTTTTCTGACGGGACCTATTTTGTCCCATTGGAAGGGATCGCTTCTGCTGATTACCTTGTTAATGCCATCGCTGATGCAATTCAGTTTAAGGTTGATTCTTTAGAGACTCAGCTTGACTCTAAACATCAATTACTGGATTATTTGAAGAACCAGTCAATCTTGCTGGTGTTGGATGGGTTTGAGCATTTGGTTATAAGCGCTGGATTGCTTTCGGAAATCCTTGGACACGCTCCTCACATCAAAATACTGGTTACTTCCAGGCAAAAGTTAGATTTAATGGGGGAGTGGGTTTTTCCCGTTACAGGCCTTCCAGTACCTCAAAATCCTGGTGAAATGCTTCCAGGAGATTCGAGTGCATTCCGCCTGTTTATCGAGCGCGCCCAGCAAGCAAATATCAAATTTGAGTATTCTGAGGTGGATCGAAGCTGTATCACTCATATTTGTTGGCTTGTGGAGGGGATGCCCCTCGGAATCGAGCTGGCAGCAGCCTGGACACCTGTACTCTCTCTCAAGGAGATCAGTGAAGAGATCCAGAACAACCTGGACTTTCTCAACTCTTCTAAGCGCGATGTGGATGACAAGCACCATAGTTTACGGGCTTCATTTGATGGCTCCTGGCGATTACTTAATGAAACGCAACAGGATGTATTTTGTAAGCTTTCGATCTTTCAAGGAGGCTTTGACCGGGAGGCAGCATTGGGGGTAGCCAGAGTCAGTATAGGTCAGGTTACTGGCATAATGGATCGATCGATGCTGAGCAGAGATCATACGGGTCGTTTTTTTATGCATGGTTTGCTGCGACAGTATGGTATTGAAAAGCTAAAGGTCTCATTACCTACCTGGAATGAAATCTGTAATCAGCATTGCCTTTATTACACACAATTTTTAACCCAGCGTGAATCAAATTTATTGGGGGATCAGATGTATATTGCCTCGGATGAAGTACGTAAAGAGATGGATAACATCCGTATTGCGGTTGAATGGGCAATCGTCCATTGGGAAGGAGACAGGGTCAGGAAAATTCTTGTTGGATTACTGGCTTTTTATACGGTGTATGGATGGTATGAAGGAAAAGACGTCTTCAGGAATATTGCTCAAACCAGGAGAGAAGCCCTCCGTTCTCAAAATGTGTTTGATTTGGAAAAAGATCCGATCTATTTAAGCGCCTGTACACACCAGGCGTTTTTGCTGTGTAACCTGGGACAAATCGAAGAGAGTGATACGATATCGCGAGAATGCCTTGAGCCTTTATGTTCTCTCGGTTTGAATAGTGAACTCTCTGAATGTATCCATAACCTTGGGGTAAATGCATCTTTCCGAGGTGAATATGAACTCGCAATGGAGCAATTGGAGCGAGCCATCCTGCTTGGGAGGGAAAGCCAAAATTCCATGTGGCCAACCTATTTGTTATGGTTGGGTCACGCTTACTTCCTGCTCGGTGAGTACGAGCGCGGACTGGAGAGTTTACAAAAATGCTATGAAATTTTCGAGCGCCTGGGCAATTATTGGGGCATGGCATTTGCTTCCAGCAAGATGGGACTGGCGGCAGATGGGCTCGGAGAATTTGCTAAGGCGAAGGAATATCACCGCCAGGCGCTGGTTATATTCGAGAATACTAATAATCAAACCGGTAAAGGGTATGCTTTAAGCCGTATGAGCGAGAGCGCATACTTCCTTGAGGAATACCAACAAGCGGTGCAGCTGGCACAGGAAGGCCACCAGATATTCAAATCGCTTGGACATCATTGGGGGATTTGCACGTCACTATGCCGGTTAGGATTCGGGTATATCGGGCTGGGGGAGATAACTAAAGCAGAGGGTTGTTTCAGAGAGGCTCTCACGCAATCCCGAAGTTACCAAACGGTGCCTTTATGCTTGTATGCCCTGGCTGGAATGGCAGCCACAATGGTGCATGTGCCGGGTCAAGAAAGGCCAGCCGTTGAACTTTATCAGTATATCCAATACCACCCTCAAACCCCAGCGTTATGCGTCCAACAGACCGCTCGGTGGTTCACCCATCAGAATTTGCCTCGAAATGCACGCAATGGTGAATTGAGAAGCGATGAGCGTAAAAAAATGGATGTAATTATTGATAGGATTTTGAACTCCTGAAGCAGGCAAACTTTGGATGCCAATCCCCAATTCATCCACCCGACATGGCGCCCACTACCCTGAGGGGTTCCTCGCCTGATGCCACCATCTCCGGTAGTGGATTGGTGTTTGGCTCTTGCGATAAATCCTCGCCATCGGCAAAAAACCGGATGAAGGGGCGCCGCTGTTTAGAAACCTGGTCACGGAGTGTGCCTAACAACATCGGATAGTCCTCTTCCAGCTTATCCAGGACCAATCCAAGTGTAGCAGTGCCCTCAACCTTGACTTCAATTTCACGGCTCACCTTTGCCAGGCTGCGCAATTGTGCCGGGAGTAGCACCCGTATCATGGCAATGTTTGCACCTCGACAGATAACACAGGCGGGAAATCCCTGACGATGGCTACCCAATTATCGCCAGAATTGTTGGATGCATATACTTGCCCACCTGTGGTACCAAAATATACCCCACATGGATCAAGTGAATCGACTGCCATGGAGCCCCGCAGCACGTTGACGTAGCAATTACTTTGGGGCAAGCCATTGGTTAGAGCTTCCCACTCATTCCCACCAGCCCGGCTTCGGTATACCCGCAGTTTACCCTCAGGGGGGTAGTGTTCCGAGTCACTTTTGATCGGTACCACATAAATGGTTTCAGGTTCATGTGCATGGACGGCGATGGTAAATCCAAAGTCGCTGGGCAGATTGCCACTGATCTCATGCCATGACCCACCCGCATCGTCCGAGCGCATGACATCCCAGTGTTTTTGCATGAAGAGCACACTTGGGCGTGAGGGGTGCATGCTGATGCTGTGTACACAGTGTCCCACCTCGGCATTTGGATCAGCGAGCTCGAAATTGGATTGTAAACCATGGTTAATCGCCCGCCAGATATGCCCACCATCATCGGTTCGGAAGGTACCTGCAGCTGAAATGGCGGTAAAAATGCGCCTGGGCTCAATTGGGTCTTGGATAATGGTGTGCAGGCACATCCCGCCCGCTCCCGGCGCCCATAGATCCCCTTTGACACTGCGCAACCCGGGGAGTTCCTGCCAGGTATTCCCGCCATCGACCGAACGGAACAGGGCAGCATCCTCCACCCCGGCATAAACGGTATCCAGGTCAGTTAGGGAGGGCTCTAGCTTCCATACTCTCTTGAACTCCCAGGGGCGCTGTGAACCATCGAACCACTGATGTGTATCCGGAGTTCCTTCATAGACGAATTTGTTACCAACCGCTGCCCATGTCTTGCCACCATCATCGGAACGCTGAATCACCTGCCCAAACCAGCCATTGGATTGTGATGCGTATAACCTATCGGTGTTTAAAGGTGATCCTTTAAGGTGATAAATTTCCCAACCAGGAAATAGCGGTCCTTGGATATCCCATTGTTCCCGCCGGGAATCAGATAACAAGATAAATGCGCCTTTGCGCGTGCCAACGAATACTCTGACGCTATTCATGTTAGTTCTTCCTCCTTTATTCCAATTCGTCTTTACCTCAAATTTTTTCAGCAACTCGCATCCATAAGCATTTTATAATGAATATATTATGGTGAATTAAGGATTAATGGATTTTTTATATAGTAACTCAATCTTCACTGGGTTGAGGACAGAAATCTTCCCTGCTGGGCTATTTATTAGGCTGCACAAGGTTGATCAGGTTACCACAGGTATCCTCAAACAGGACGGATGTAATTGTCCCCATATTTTGAGGCTCGCTGCGGAAGACCACCCCATTGCCTTTGAGCCGTTGATACTCGCTCTGAATATCGGCGCTGAAAAACGCGGTGAGAGGAATTCCAGCTTCATATAGTGCTTTTTGATAATCCCTGGCGGGAGGGAAACCCATCGGCTCGAGCACCAGCTCGATACCCTCCGGACCCTCAGGGGAGGTAACAGTAAGCCAGCGATACTCACCAACAGGTATATCCGCCTTTTTAACAAATCCCAACACCTCGGTGTAGAATTTTAGTGCCTTCTCCTGGTCATCCACGATGACACTGCTTAGATTAATACGCATAGTTGCATCCTTCCTGATACCGGATATTTACACACCCCGGCAGTGTTCCGTTTTCTTGATAATACCACAATTAATATCCAATTACATATAATAATTCGATGAATGCGGGAGGTAAATTGATCGATGGAAAACCTTAGGCCGGATTAAATAGAGACGCTTTCCACCCTACCGAGGATGCGCCATGACAGCAGGGTTAACCATCGGGATGGCACTTTCTTTTGCCCAAACTCCCATTCCTTCCAGGCAGTCCAAATTGATTCGAGAGAGAAACGACCCTGTTCATCAGACTTGCTCTTCATTACCCCCAGCATGTCGAGCAGGCGGGGATCTTCCCTGAGCCATTCAAAACGCGATAGGACGTCCAACACATGCATCAGGTCGTACCAGACGAAGGGCACCTTGAGCTTGCGGAAGTCAGTGCCCATGTAAAAGATGTAGGGGTGCTGAGTGAGGCTCTCACTCCACAAGGTCAGCAGGGTTTCAGCACCGCTATGGCATTCGGGGCTGTCACGCCATTCATCCATGGCAGATAGTGCCTTTAACATGGCCAGATTGGCGAATGGGCAGGGGTCTTCCTTGCGCCCCGGACCTCTGAATTTCCCCAGCTCCTTGGAGACAGCACACGGCCAACCGTTCTTACGGATCAGTCCAGCCAGGTGATTGGTTGCATCCTTCACCCGCGGGTCATCATGTAAACCGAATTTTGCCAGGGCATACACGATGAGCGGGGCATCACACAACGCCCATGCCGAAAAGTCTGCGCCTGTTCCTCCAAAATGGACAGGGATATTGGTGGTCAGCTGGAAGGGACCTTCTTCAGATTGGTGATCCAGGATGCGGCGGATGATTGCATCCATGCCAGGATCATTGGCTTTAAGTCCTAAGTCGGCGAGAAAGGTCAGCTTGTGGAAGGGCTGCCCGGCGCTTTTGTGGCTTGAGATGACCGTTCCTGGCCAGCCTGAAAGCTCAGCAACAAGGTTTTGTACCATGGGATGTGCCAGCATAGACTGGTGCGCTTGTATGACCTGTGGGTCAGTCTCGGATTGCCCCAACAAGTCAAGCCGTGCCCGGTATTCGACCCAGGGTTCGCCTTCCAGCAGCCAGTCAATGGGAATATCAACCATGTGTCACTTATTTAATTTTATCATTTTCCCGATGCTTCGAATAATCGTTCTATGTGCATGTTTTTGGATTGATAATTGAATACACCAAAGGTTGTCCGTACCTTGCAGGATTATAATAACCAAGGAAATGTACCTGTATAAAATATCCGACATTCACCAGCATTAAATCATATTAACTCCAGGAGTCTAAAATGCCCAACACCACCACCCTCCCCTCCCGCAGTGAAGTCCCGCTCGAACAGACCTGGGACCTTGCTTCCATCTTCCCGACACCAACGCATTGGGAGGCTGCGTGCAATCAGCTGATTGAGATGTTACCCACGCTCTCAGCCTACCAGGGTCAATTGGGCGAAAGCCCGCAAAAATTATTGGAATTCATCCAGTTATTTCAGGATGCTGGCACGTTGATGGGCAAGATCAATGTGTATGCCGGTAATGCTTATGCAGTAGATACGCTTGATCAGGATGCCGCTGCCCGTAATGGGCAGGGACGCAGCCTGACGGCTAAATTTGGTGCCGCTACGGCATTTTTTGACCCACAGCTGATGCAGATTGGCTTCTCAAAGCTGCGCCGGTGGATGAAGGATGAGCCCAAACTGGCATTCTTCGCTCATTATGTGGAAAAACTGGAAAAACGGCAAACACACGTTCGCTCTGGTGAGGTAGAAGAGGTGCTGGCGCTGGTCAATGACCCGTTTTTCGCCGCCACCAGCATCTATAATGCCCTCAACAATGCTGAACTGACCTTCCAACCAGCGATTGCTTCGGATGGCTCCCTCCATGAAGTCGGGCAGGCGAGCATCAGTGCCCTGATCACCCACCCCGACCGGGAAGTACGCCGGACTGCCTGGGAGAATTATTCTGATGGGTATCTCAGGTTTAAAAGCACCATGGCAGCCACCCTGACTGCTACCATCCGGCAGGATGTGTTCAACGCCCGGGCACGCGGCTACGAATCCTCGTTGCATGCCTCATTGGCACCCAATAACATCCCGGTGGAGGTCTTTCACAACTTGGTTGAGGTCTTTAAGCACAACCTGCCCACCTGGCAGCGCTACTGGCGCCTGCGCAAGAAGCTCTTGGGATATGATACATTCCATGTTTACGATATCAAGGCTCCCCTTACCTCCCAAAAGCCAGTCGTCCCTTTCCATCAGGCAGTGGGTTGGATCACGGAAGGCATGGCACCCCTGGGCAAGGAGTATGTCGATATCCTGCGGCATGGATGTATGCAGGAGCGCTGGGTGGATTATGCCCGTAACAAGGGTAAGCGGGAGGGGGCTTTCTCGAGCGGATCGATGGGCACACGACCTTTCATCATGATGAGCTATGCAGATGATGTGTTCAGCCTGAGCACCCTGGCACATGAGCTGGGTCACTCGCTGCACTCCTACCATAGCCGGCTGAACCAGCCATTCATTTACAGCCGCTACTCGCTCTTCGTGGCAGAGGTGGCTTCCAACTTCAACCAGGCCATGGTGCGCCGCCATCTGCTCAAAACCCAAACTTCCCCTGAATTCCAGATCAGCCTGATCGAAGAAGCCATGTCGAATTATCACCGCTATTTCTTCATCATGCCTACTCTGGCGCGGTTTGAATTGGAATTACACAATCGGGCGGAAAATGGGAAGCCCATCAACGCTGATATCCTCACCGGGCTAACTGCTGACCTGTTCAAGGAAGGCTATGGCGATGAGGTGGAGTTCGACCGCGACCGGATTGGCATCACCTGGGCACAATTTGGCCACATGTATATGAATTTTTACGTTTACCAGTACGCTACTGGCATCGCAGGTGCGCATGCCCTGGTGGATGGCATTCTTTCCGGCAAGCCGGATGCTGCACAAAAGTATCTTGATTTCTTGAATCTGGGTGGCTCGATGTACCCACTGGATGCCCTCCAGATGGCGGGTGTTGACCTGACTACAACTGAACCAGTCGAGAAAGCCTTTTCAGTACTCGCTGGGTTGGTGGAAAGATTGGAGCAGCTTAATGGATAACCATCAAATTTCTTTAGCCCGTTTAGAAATGCTGGCTGAATTTAAGCAGGAATGGGTAAATATTGAACGCATTTGTGCCACCCTGAGCGAAGCGGAGATGACCGCTCCTGGCGTCGAAGGTGAATGGTCAGTCAGGGATATCCTCTGTCATCTGTCTGCCTGGGAGAAGTACCTGCTTGACCGGCTCGGGATGGTGATGACTGGCCAGCCACCCCAGTATGCTGTGATGACTTCCTGGGATGATGTCCACCGTTTCAATGCCCAGGTATACGCTGATAGCAAGGATAGGTCACCGACCTCGGTAGTCATCGAGTTTCGCAGCCTGTACCATGGGGTGATGACCGTCCTTGAAGCACTGAGCGATGACCAGCTCACCCAACCTTATTCTTATGACTTTCCGGATGATGGCCTGAACCTGTTGCAGCTCATTCGGGCAAATACCTGTGAGCATTACCGCGAGCATCGCATCGCCATCGAAAAGGAAAAGAAACCATGATTGAGATGCCTGAAGCCGTGACAATCGCCCAACAGATGCAAGCTACCCTTACCGGTAAAACCATCCAGCATTTCAGCCGGGGAGTGCTGGTGCACAAGTTCCTTTGGCTGAGCAAAACAGCTGAGGAGTATGATGCCAGCCTCTCTAGCTCGAAAGTCACTGGAGCGAGCAGCTACGGACGCTCGATATTTTTGTATATGGGTGAGGCAGGCCTGTTGTGGTTTGGCGAGCTGGGTGGGCGCATCCTTTACCACCCGCAGGGTCAGCCAGTACCAGCCAAATACCACCTGCGCTGGGATTTTACGGACGCTTCTGCCATGACTTATACCCTGCAAATGTGGGGCTTTGTCAAGCTTTTGGAAGAGTCTGAAGTGACTCGGCAACCCTATGCAAAAGTTGGCATTCCACCTCTATCCGAAGAGTTCACTCCGGAACGATTTGACCAACTGTTGGAGGAGTACCCCGATAAGACCAAGAAGGGGGTCAAAGGCTTCCTGGTTACCAGCCAACATGTCAACGGAATTGGCAACAGCTACCTGCAGGATATTCTGTTCAGGGCAAAGATCCATCCTGCCCGCAAGATCCCCTCCCTCGGTCACGATGAGCGCATGCGGTTGCATCAGGCTATCCAGGGTACGATGGCTGAGGCAATCAAGCTGGGCGGGCGGGAGGATGAGCGCGATTTGTTCGATCATCCCGGTGGGTATCACCGGCTGATGGGCAGCCAATCGGTTGGGCAGCCATGCCCCGATTGCGGCACGCTCATCCAGAAGATAGCATATCTAGGTGGTGCATGCTACCTGTGCCCCACCTGCCAGGTGAAACCATGAATATCCCCGAGAAGATGCGCGCCATGGTGCTTGAAGCCCAACGCCAGCCATTAAAGCTGGCGGAAGTCCCTGTCCCAAAACCCGGAACAGGCCAGGTGCTGATCAAAGTGCATACCTGTGGGGTGTGCCGCACTGACCTGCACGTTCTGGATGGCGACCTGACGGAGCCCAAGCTTCCCCTCATCCTGGGGCATCAAATAATAGGCACGGTCGCTAAGCAAGGCGAGGGAGCTGACCGGTTTCGTATCCGTCAGCGCATTGGGGTGCCGTGGCTGGGTTACACAGATGGCACCTGCCGCTACTGCCAGCGCGGACAGGAGAACCTGTGCGACCACCCTGAGTTCATTGGCTATACTTTAGATGGGGGTTATGCGGAGTATGCCGTGGCTGACCAGCGCTACTGCTTCCCTTTACCTGAATCATACAATGATATCGAGGCGGCACCGCTGATGTGTGCGGGGCTGATCGGTTACCGCACCTACCGTTTGGCAGGGGAACATGTGGAGCGAATGGGTATCTATGGGTTTGGCGCGGCCGGGCACATCATTGCCCAGGTGGCTATTTACCAGGGGAAGCGGGTGTTTGCCTTCACCCGCCCAGGGGATGTGGTCACCCAGGACTTTGCCCGAAGGTTGGGGGTTTATTGGGCGGGTGGTTCGGATGAAATGCCTCCTGAAGAGCTGGATGCGGCCCTCGTGCTGGCGCCAATCGGTGCATTGATGGTGGCTGCCCTCAAGGCGGTGGGTAAGGGAGGTGTGGTGGTGAGCGGTGGTATCCACATGACGGATATCCCCTCCTTTCCGTACCGCCTGCTTTGGGAGGAACGCATCATCCGCTCGGTGGCAAACCTGACCCGCCAGGATGGGAATGAATTCCTGGAGATTGCCCCCCAAGTGCCGGTGAAAACTGCGGTCACACCTTACCCATTGGAGGATGCCAACCAGGCTTTGGATGACTTGCGCTCGGGCAGGCTGGATGGTGCGGCGGTGCTGACAATCTAGTCAAAACGCTTCTGTTGTAGTCGGGATCGTTGATCCCGGAACATCGTCGTCACCGATGGTATCAACCATACCCTTTTTATTTTACCCAATGCACCAATTGATCCAATGGGCGGCGAGGGTGCTGGTCGGGGAATTCACCCGGGTAACCAATGGACAGGATGACCACAGGCACCTGCCTTTCAGGTGCTCCGATGATCATTCGTACCACTTTCTCGTCGAATGTACCCACCCACACGCAACCCAGTCCAAGGTTGGTGGCTGCCAGCATGGCGAAGGTGCAGGCAATCGTGGCATCCTGCACGGTGTACAGGCGGGTGCCGCGTTCGGTATATTTTCCCTCGGTCAGCTCGGGGTGAGTGCAAAACACCAATGCCACAGGCGCCTTGGCGATGTAATCCTGTGCCAGGGCGGCACAGGAAAGCCCATCCCGCTTTTTAAAATCTGTGACGGCGTAGATTTCATACGCCTGCAGGTTACCCGCTGAGGGAGCCAGGTTGGCAGTCTCCAGGATCTGCTGCAGCTTCTCCGGCTCCACCGGCTGGTCACTAAAGGTGCGGATCGAGTGCCGATTCCTGATCACCTCGGTAAATTCCATTGCTTGTTGCTCCTCACCACCAATGGTTCACTTTTAGGGGTATATTGTAACCCAAGTATGGGGAAAATAAAAAAAGGAGTGGAGCTTGAAATCACCACAAGACGCCAGTCAGTCGTTTTCTTTTGAGGGGGATATCATTTTAGAATAAGGCTCACGGTACGATAATAATGAGTTTTGATGCCATTTGCTATCATGCAACTATCGGATCACCCCGTCATACCATTCTCTATTCTGTATTAATGACTAACGAATGAAAAACCCGCTGGCTTTTAGATGGTTCATCATAACGCGTAAACTTATAAATTACCTGTTAATTCCACCTCATCCATTTAAAACCAGGCGGGTGAGCACGGCGCGATGGTCGGAGTGAGGTCCACTTAAGCCATCCAAATGGCGGGTCTCCAAGACTTTCCAAGTGGATTTACCCGGTCGCAGGAAAATATAATCCAACCGAGAACGCCTGACAACGCTGCCCCAGGGAGCAAGCAGCTCATGAGTGGTTCCATCGGCATGGGGGTGCAGGTGACGGAAGGTATCCAACCAGGCAGAGCGCAGGTGAGTGAGGGGAGGGGAATTTTCATCGGTGTTGAAATCGCCCCCAATGACGGCGGGCGACCCACCCATAGTCGAATTGATCCAGGTGAATAAGTGGGCAAGCTGGTTAGTATTTTGGTGCTTGAGCAGGCCCAGATGGACAGAAATGGCGGCAAATGCGCCCGTTGGAGATAGAACTTTTACTCCCATGGCCAGGCGATGGACGAATATATTAGCCGATGAACCCAGCTGCTGGAGGTACAGGTTTTGTATGGGGAACCGGCTGAGGACGGCCAATCCTTCCTCAAAGCCGATGCCTGCTTCATGCCCATTGGCACGCGAGTAGGCGGAGGCCATGCCAAGACGCTCAGAAAGCCAAGTGTCGACATGCAAGTCTGAGCGATGCGACACTTCCTGCAATAGGACGATGTCGGCATTTTCAGCTTTAACCATGCTGGCAAAACTTTCCAGCCGCGCGGTACACTGGCGATATTTAGGCCAGTCATGCCACAAATTGGCACTGACGATGGTGATCGGTTCGTTATGCTTGCGTTGGGTGAAATTCGGACTGCGTTGTAGGGTGAGTCGGCCAACCGGTTCCGTGACCGCTTGAAATTTCCGCGCCAAAGGGTGCAGCAGGTGAAATTGGGGGTGTTTGATTAACTTTCTGATTTTCGAACGTAAAGCCAGTAAAAAAGAGGCACTCCTCGCAGGGTGTGCCTCGACGAACACTTCCTGTGTAATTGGCATGTAAACTCCAGCCGCATGAAATTTCTAAAATCCGGCTGATTATAACGTAGAAAGACTTTTATAAAATTATTGTTTTCTAATGAAGCTGAAAGCCTTACCCATACCATCCAGGAAACCCGGCACCACCACGCGAGGGAATTTTGGCCAGGTGATGATAACGGCAGCCAAAATGAGGACGATGATCAGAACACCCAAGCCTGTAGCGCCCTTCAGCGTGAGCACGATGAACCAGAAATAAATGGGTGCCTGAAAGAGCATCCCTGGGGAGGGAATAACTCCGTACTTGAGGAAAAATAATGCCCAGGCTAACAGATAGATCACCCCCACCCACCAGCTGACGTAACCCGATCCAAGCATATAAACCAACAAACCGACAGAGACGGTCATATCAACTTGCAGGTCGTGGTCTCCGATCCAGGTATGGTAGTAAACCCGGCTACGACGGGCAATCGGACCATCCACCATATCACCGCACCAATCGGCAATCATCACCCATGCAGCCAGAGGCAATGCTTGCTTACCGATAAGCAAGCCAAGGCCGGCGAGGATGAATGCCATTAATCCCCGGCTAAAGGTGATCAGATCCGCAACCTGTTTTGCGACGAGCAAAACTCTCCCTGCCAACCTGATATGAGTGTATCAGGCCTCTTATTTATACTTTATCAGAAAATCGGACTGATTTCAAGTGTCTTTTCACTGATTCAGCCTTATTGGCGTTTCAGCGAAGAAGTCAATAACTTGTTGATCCATAAGCTTTCCCAAAAACCAGGCCTCAAGGATTATCGGTTGATTATAGTTGGTGTCATTAAATACGAGAGAAAATTTTGTCAAACCAGTTTCATCCGTTATATATTCCTTACCATCAATCTTAATCACTCCTGAATTGATTGGATTTCCATGTGAATCGGTTAAGATCACATCGAATTCCCGTATTACCTGAGCATTTTTCCATTGAAGGTTGGTCCGAACACTATCATCTATTTTTAAACTCCCTGATATCGTGAAATTATTGCTCTTGGAATGGTATTCTACGTCTCCAATTATTTCACCCGCATTCGACCAAGAACCATTTTCAAAAATGATCGTTCCTGAGAAATCTCTCGGGATAAATTCGACGATATGAGAATTGACGAGTTTTATCGTTGATGATCCACTCGGTTGAAGGAAAAGATAATTTGAATCTGTAATTGTCACATTGGCATCAATGATTGTGAACGGCCACTCACCTTCTACAACAATATTCTCCAGGATGATGTCACGATACTTTAGACTAGAAGGCTCGCCTATTTTGAGATTCTCGAATTCAGCAGTATCATTCCGTACTTCAATAAATACTTTCCGCAGCTCAGAATCAGATAGCCTAACATGCGAATCTGGGTCAAGGAAAAATATCCAACCTCTCTCGAATGGCCCATGCTCAAGTTCACCCGTAAAGTCGTCTTTTAGAACCGTGACTTTGTCTAAAGAAAGATCGTAATTTGCGTCTGGTATCAAATCTTGGACTTTCCAGTGATCAAAATATGTTCCAGATTTTAGATCCGTAGCATTTAGATGGGCCCCAGCAGGAACGCTCAATCCCAAAGCTCCTATTGTAGAGTTAGTTACTGTAGTATTTCCACCTGACACCTGAAGTAATCCCCCTATCTCATAGATCATTTCTGAATTCTCCATCATTAACGTGGCTCCATCTGACATATCAAAATAATGGATCGACGTCGGAGAATCGTTCATGCTCGTAGTACCGTGATTGAAAACACATGCGAGGCCACCGCTATCGGGTCCTGGGTATATGAGAGAATTATCAATGATCAAGGTTGCATTCGGATCGACAAATATATATACATGGATCGTGGGTGTACTGCCGCGTTCCATCCTGAGTTCGGAATTCTTAATAACAAGCGTTGCAGAATCACGAACATAAATATTCCCTTTTTGAATGACTTTTGTATTCTCAATATTATTTACCTCAGTTCCTTCGATCACCCAATCCCCTTCATGTACAGTCCATTCATAAGGACATATTTTCGTAGAGGCAGTAAGACAACCTGCATCACGAAGATTGTACTGAATTGCATTGGTTACACCCATCTCTGGAACAGAAAATTGAAGTGTTCCACAACAGGGAAAATCGACCTGATCCAACCCGGTTACCCATGGCAATGTTCCAATGATCAATCCATTTGGAGGTTGATCGAGAGGCGCATTGGGACGCACAATAATCGCACCAGATTCTTCTCCCACAGGGATTTCAATCCCATCGATAAAAGTCGTCCATGGTGACCATGATTTTGGCCAAGGGCTGATATCGATATTAATGACATGGTTAGCGGAATCCCAATTCATGCCTGTAATCACGGGAGCTGATGATATTACTGGTTGAGAGGTATGGGTGGGGACAGATGACTTAATCGTGGAAATTGACAGGTCATTCGTGGGAGTAAGTTCTATTTTCTTGGAATTTTCTGGCACACAGGAAGAGAGGATGAAGGTTAAGGTAACAATGATAATGGTGTGGATACTTATCGTTTTCATTTCCACCATCCGTTAGAGAAAAAAGTCTTTGCCATAGCTTCCTTTGACTGTAAAACATGAAAAATTATTTTAAGTTATTACCCTATGGTTCTGGGGTGTGGCAAATCAGCTATGCCCATTATAGGCTTCCTTCCATAAAAAACGCAAATGATCTGCAAACTAAAGGAATTAATAAATGAGTGGCAGAATTACCTTAGACAACGCAATTTGTATGCAATCTCACAACGTCTCTATGTATTGTAAGGAAGAAATCACCCGGGTAAAATCGGAAACAGTATTAAGAAGTCTCACCGTGCGTCAACATCGACGCTTTGGTAAACTAACTGTGTACGTTACGAACGCATCCACTAGCTGTACATAAGGGGGGAAGGGTCACCCACTTTGATTATTCTGAGATAGAATTCAGCAAAGCCTTTGTCGGATAGATTATGCTATCTCAGAACGATGACTTATTGAATTCCGAATCGATTGTGTTGGCGGATGGCACACAAATCATCATCCGCCCCATTCGGTCGGACGATGCTGAAGAGCTTCAGGCTGCTTTCCAGCGACTTTCGATGGAAAGCATTTATTTACGCTTCCTGTCCTATAAAAAGGAGCTGACTGACGAAGAAGCCTGCCAGCTTGCCACGGTGGATTACAACACCCGCATGGCTTTCGTGGCAATCAACAAAGAAAATGGACAAGATATTGTGGTAGGGGCTTCTCGCTACGCATTGCTGGAGATATGCCAGCCAGAGGTCGCTGAAACAGCAGTTGTGGTTGAGGATAAGTACCAGGGCCGCGGCATCGGCAAGCTGCTACTCTGGCGCCTGGTCATCTATGCCAGGGCTAAAGGCATCCGTTTCTTGCGTGGCAACCTGCAGATTGGTAATGACCGGATGTTATCTCTGGTGCAACGCAGTGGACTGCCCCACCAGACACGCTATGTGGACGGAATCTGGGAAGTGACCATCGACCTCCAACTACCCAACCAAGAGCCATGACCACCTGGAAATCAGCCTCACCCCTTGAACTGGCATCCGCTTTTGATGCAGAGCAGCGGGCCCTTATCACCCACAATACCGACAGCGAACGGGCGATCCGACTGAAGTATTCTGTGATATTGCGCCAGGCCCCTGCTGAGTATGTGCTGAATTTTTCCAGACAGCTGCTGTTCACCCATGGTCATCGCTGGCAGGCATACGAAATAATCGCAGCCCACAAACAGGCATTCCAGAGTCTTCGCACGGATGAACTTGAGCAGCTCGGTCAGGGCATCAACAGCTGGTGGACGACGGATTCGTTCGCTCGCACCTTATCTGGTCCTGCCTGGCGGGATGGGTTGGTCTCTGATGAGCTGATCATCAGGTGGGCGGGTTCGCCTGACCTATGGTGGCGGAGGGCAGCGCTGGTAAGCACGGTGGCATTCAACATCCGCTCGCAGGGAGGCAAGGGGGATGTGCTGAGGACACTGGCTATATGTAGGCTGCTGGTGTCTGACCACGAGGACATGCTGGTCAAGGCGATGTCGTGGGCGCTAAGGGAGCTGGTATATTTTGACCCTGAAGCAGTGGAGGGGTTCATGCAGGAGCATGAAAGGACCCTGGCAGGTCGAGTGAAGCGCGAGGTGGGCAACAAGCTCCGCACGGGGTTGAAGAACCCGAGGCGAATGTAGTGGCGGGTCTCAGACCCGCCACTACTCGCAATGACAGTTCATTCCAGGGTCATTGCGAGTAGGGCGTACTTTACGACGAATCAATCTCCAATCATATTTCGTTATAACCAGATATGATGCGGACCCGGTTATTCCAGGATTCTTCCTTGAGGTGATAATACCCAGCTAATAATCAAGAAGATTGCTTCGACCTGCAAAAAACGCAGGTCTCGCAATGACAGAAAAAGAAGATTTTACAATCCCCGGTTGGTTTCCATCTCGTCTTTGACGGCTTTATAGAGCGTCTCAGCCTTGAGCTCACTCAGCGTATAGCAAGGAGCTTCCAGGTGATCCGCCAGGGATTGCGCCAGACCCTGGTCGAAGGCGGTGTGCTCCATGTTAACCACCACACAGTGAATGGCGTCCGCGGCAATCTGGTCTGCCAGGCGATGGGCTTCATCCTGAGGCGGCATGGAGGTCATAGAGACGTTACCCGCACCATCCGTGAGCAGGATTACCAGGGGCTGAACATCTGGGTGCAGGATCCGCTCGCGCTGTAAGGTTTGGTGAGCCATGTATAAGCCTGCGGAGAGAGGTGTTTTACCTCCAACAGGGATATCTGCCAGAGCCCGCTGGGCCAGCATGACCGAGTTGGTGGGTGGCAGCACCATGGTCGCCCGGTCCTTTTGGAATACAATCAGACCCACCCGGTCGCGACGCTGGTAGGCGTCGGTAAGTAACGAGAGGATGGCTCCTTTAGTGGCTGACATGCGTTCGGCGACAGCCATGGACCAGGAGGCATCCACCACGAACAGCACAAAATTGGCGGTCTTTTTTACGCGAACCTTGCGCTGGAAATCGCTGGGACGGATGGCGAAGGCAACCCGTTTACGTTGTTCCGTACGCTCCTTTTGGAAAGGTGCGGCAGCTCGAATTGTGGCATCGAAGGCCAGGTCATCGGCTTTACCATTAGCCGGGCGTGCCTGGATATAGCGACCGCGTTTGCGGTCGGTATGGGTACGTGAACGACGTCCAGCGCGCTTGCGATAGAGCTGATCTAAATTCGTATTCAGATTACGTGGTCGGAAGGATTCGCCAACCTTTACTTTTTCTCCCCCATCCCACCAGTAGGCATTTCCTACGTCAAAGACGCTCTGGCGGGCAGGCTCACTCTGGTTCTGACTCCGTTGGTCTTCCTCCGAGGTGAGGTTTAGGTCTTTTTTTTTTATCAAAGTGTGGAGTATGATCTTCGTCCTCCGCCACTGGTTCTGGCTCTCCTGCACTGGCTGTTGAGCCCTGCAGCTGTTCGATGCGTTCCTGAAGCTCTTCTTCAGAGACCACCGATTGTTGGAATGGTCCCTGCCTGATGCGATGGGGTAATGCCAATTCTGCAGCCAGGGCAATATCGCGATCCGTAATGGATTTCCGCCCTTCGAAGGCAGCCTGGGAGCGGGCAGTTTTAAGGATCACCAGGTCGGCTCGGTGACCTTCAACGTTGAGCGAGGCGGTCAGGGCGGCAATGGAGAGTAAATCGCGACTGGTATAGGTTACTTGATCCACCAACAAGCGAGCCAGCTCAATCTGGTGTGAAAGCTCTTTTTCCTTGTCCAACCAGCGTTGGCGGAATTTCTCGGGGTCTTCTTCGAAAGCCAGGTTGCGTTCCATAATCAATACGCGCTCGCGTGCTTCGCGTATGCCATAAATCTCAGCTGAGTGGGCAAAGCGGTCCAATAGTTGTGGGCGTAAATCCCCTTCCTCGGGGTTCATCGTCCCCACCAGGATAAAGCGGGCTGGGTGGGCAAACGAGATACCCTCGCGCTCGACCACGTTGACTCCCATGGCGGCTGAGTCAAGCAACAGGTCGACCACGTGATCGTCCAACAAGTTGACCTCATCGATGTATAGCAAACCGCGGTTGGCAGAAGCGAGCACGCCCGGTTCAAATATGCGCTCTCCCCTCTGGATGGCTATTTCGATATCCAGGGTGCCAACCACGCGATCTTCTGTGGCGCTGATGGGCAAGTCAACGAAGGCGATGCGACGCTTTACTACTTTTAATTCAACACCTTCCGCTTTGCGCTCTTTTACCCAATCCGACCAGGTGAGAGGCGCATGCGGGTCATCGTTGAAAGGTGAATCGGCATAGACTTCAATTTCAGGGAGCAGGGCTGCCATGGCACGTGCGGCGGTGGATTTGCCAGTGCCGCGCTCGCCGCGGATGAGCACACCGCCAATACGCTGATCTACAGCATTCAAGACCAGCGAGCGCTTCATGCGTTCCTGACCAACGATTGCTGTGAAGGGATAGACGGGTCGCATTAAATTCCTTGGGGTATGTCAAATATCCAGCAAGCGACAATTATACTACTACGATTGTAATATCCATGTACAACATTTCCAGTGGAAGTTCTCGCCTGCACCTTTGCCATCATTTTTCCAATATTGATAATTCTTCGATTTCCATCCAGACTGCCTCAGGGCTGGGTAATGTTCCATATCTCAATCTTCCCCTGGGAGGCAGGGAGGCATATTGGTTATCAATCCAAATCACCAGGCTTAGCGGTCCGCGGGGGGATATTTCCGTTTGCTGGATATTCGTACCATCCAGGCTGAACCGGACATAGCCGATATCCCATTCCATTGAGTACTCATGCCATTCTGTTAAATTGGTATGGATCAGGGAGGCATCCTGTTGAACTACACGACGAAGCAGCTTGCGCACCAGCTCAGCCGTTCCCGGGAGCAGGGTCAACAAGAGGATGGGTGAAGCTAATGCCAGACCTGCTGTAGGAACTTTTTTAGCTCTGAAGGTGGCTGCCAGGAGACCGTTAGCGGGAAGGTCATCCCTGAAGGAGAGGTAATTTTGAGGAGAGGCGTGGAAGAACCAGGCAGCTTCTGGTAATGCCGGCAAGCGGGGCACCGCCCGGTTGTAGGTAAGCAAAAAACTAAAGGGATCATTCCATAAGCCGAAGCCCCATGTGCCAGGTATCGGTGGAGCAGAAACACGCGCCTGCAACCTTAACCTGAGTGGAGGTCGCCAGGGGAAGTGCCGCCGTTGTAATACTCCATGGTCATCCAGCTGCGCCAGGCGATAGCCATGTTTGGCATTGGCTGGAATTTCCAAGCGCCAACTTGCCTCCCCTATCTTTGATACACTGCCTGTGGGCGACCTGGTGATATTTACTTTAAGATTAGCGGGTGTCATTATAAAATTATCATACCACTTCCTCATGCCAGTTCCATAACATGTCTGGAATTGGTCATTGTGTGCCAATGATATAATTCATCATCATTGGAGGTTGCATGGAAATCACCTGGTATGGTTTGTCATGTTTTCGCCTGACCGAACGCAATTTGGCGACAGTGGTCACTGATCCATTCGATAGTCAGACATGTGGTTATGAGCCATTAAAACTTCGGGCGGATATCGTCACGGTCAGTCACGAAGCGCCTGGGCACAACCATACAACAGCGGTTAAGGGATATTCACGTCTGATCAACACGCCGGGTGAATTTGAGATTGGTGATGTATTTATCACGGGCATCCAGACCGATGGATATGGGAAGAACGATTCGGATGAGCCACGGAATACCCTGTATGTTTTCGATTATGAAGGGGTAACGGTGGCGCATCTGGGAGACCTACGACGTGTGCCCAGCCAAACCGAGATTGAGGCATTGGGTACCGTTCACATTGCCCTGGTGCCTGTGGGCGGTGGTGGTGGATTAAATGCCGCCAAGGCAGCCGAGGTAGTCAGCCTACTGGAACCTGGATTTGTCATCCCGATGCATTATGGGACTGCATCCTGTAACATTAAGCTGGCACCACTCGGTAAATTTCTCAAAGAAATGGGATTAGGGGATATCGAACCTCAGGCATCCCTAAAAGTGACGAAAAGCATAATCCCTGATGAAACCCGAGTGGTAGTATTGGAATACCAGCATTGATCCTAAGGGAGTAATATTGTGACCGTCAAGCTAATCATGACCTGGGATATCACCCCTGGCAGAGAGCAGGAATACTTTGAATTTGTGGTGCGCGAGTTCATCCCACAAGTACAGCAGTTGGGGATGGAGCTTAAAGATGCATGGCTCACCATGTATGGCAATCAACCGCAGATCATGGCTTCAGCCCAGATGGAAGATCTACCAAGCATGCAGGGAATCCTGGACTCAAAAGAATGGCAAGGGCTTGTCAACCGCCTGATGGACTACGTCGAAAATTACCAATTTAAAATAGTCCCTGCTCGGGCAGGTTTCCAGATGTGAGACATAGTATCCTATGGGGTGGAATCCGTTTGCATTCGATCGAACAAATCCTACACCATTATTTTCCAGCGTAGAGGTATATGACCAACATGGTATTACTCTGGCAGATTTTTATCCTTTTTACCCGTGTGGCAATGTTTTCATGGGGAGGTGGTCCTGCTTCACTCGCCCTGATGCAGCGTGAGACAACCGCGGCCACCTGGAATCCACCCGGTCAGAGCGAGCCTGTCCCATGGATCACTTCTACTGAATTTGCAGATGCTGTCGCATTAGGGAACGCCATCCCCGGGCCAATTGCACCGCAAGTTTCCGCCTATGTAGGCTACAAGCTGGCAGGTGTTCCGGGTGCCATTTCTGCTGCGGTCGGGACAGTGATCCCAACAACTGTCCTAATGCTCATCCTGGTCGTACTCTTTTTTGGGGTCAAGAATAGTCCTGCAGTAAAATCCATGCTCCAGGCAGTCAGACCTGTGGTGGTTGGGTTATTATTATGGACAGCTTACGATATGGCAGTTTCGGTCTTCGGGGTCAAGAAACTGGGGTGGGGTCAGGCATTAGCCCAAGGTTGGGATAAACTGCTCATTGTGTTGGGGGCATTTGCGTTATTGACCTTCACCAAGGTCAATCCAGCCCTCATCATCCTTGGCACTGCCATCCTTGGCTTGATCTTTTATCGTTGAGGCACTCCCCCCCTCCGCCCTTACCCAAATTATAGGATTAATCACCCTGAAATACGATCAATTCTCCACCAGTTTACTTCGCTGGTATGCAAAACATGCGCGCTCACTCCCCTGGCGGGGCAATCCTGACCCATACGCCATCTGGATTTCCGAGGTGATGCTCCAGCAGACACGCGTTGAGACAGTGATCCCTTACTTTGAGCGCTGGATGTTGCGATTTCCATCCATAAGTGCATTAGCTGAATGCTCGCTACAGGATGTATTGGTGGTATGGGAAGGGCTTGGATATTATGGTCGGGCACGCAGCCTGCATAAAGCCGCCCAAATGGTAATGGAGGAGTATAACGGTGTGCTACCTGGTGATGTACGATTATTGCGGAAATTACCCGGGGTAGGGCGCTATACGGCAGGTGCCATCGCTTCTATTGCTTTTGGCTGCGATGAGCCAACGTTGGATGGTAATATCCGCCGAGTTCTGGCGCGTTACTTCAATGTAAGCGAGGATGCTCGTTCCACTGCTGGAGAAAATAAACTATGGAAACTTGCCACTCAACATCTACCGGTCGGGCAGGCAGGTGATTTCAACCAGGCACTGATGGACCTGGGTGCCAGTATCTGTTCCCCAAAATCACCGGATTGCGAACACTGTCCGCTTAATAATGCCTGCCAAGCGAAATACCTTGGAATACAGGAGCAACGACCGGTGCAATTTCCCAAGCCTGCAATCCCACATTATTCAGTGACTGCTGCAGTGATACGCAGGGGTGACAAGGTGCTGATTGCCTGCCGGCCTGCCCGGGGTTTGCTTGGGGGCATGTGGGAATTCCCGGGGGGCAAACAGCAAGATGGAGAAGATCTGCTTGCTTGCCTTCAACGAGAAATTAATGAAGAGCTTGGAGTGGAGGTCATAGTAGGAGCGCAGATTGGTAAATATCAGCATGCGTACACCCATTTTCGAGTCACACTGTATGCCTTCTGGTGCACCTTACTGCAAGGGGAGCCGAGTCCGATCCAGGTTGAGCAGGTGAGATGGGTTTTCCCAAATGAATTATCACAGTATCCGATGGGGAAAATTGATCGGCAGATTTCACAAATTCTGGTATCATCAACTTCCTTATGATCGACCAATTGCTCGTTGATGCTCATCAAGACCTAGCCTGGAACATGCTCACCTTTGGGCGGGATTATACTCATTCGGTAGCTCAAACCCGAAAACAGGAAATTGATAGCCTCACCCCACAAGTCAACGGTGATACCCTGCTTGGCTGGCCGGATTATCAAAGCGGAAGGATTGCGCTGGTGTTTTCCACCCTGTTCGCTTCACCAGTCCGGTATAAGCTGGGAGATTGGGATCAGCAGTGTTATTCAACAGATCAGGAAGCACACCTGGTCTATAGCCGGCAATTAGATGCTTATGCGCGTTTGGTCGACGAGTACCCTGCATTGTTTCGAATCATTAAAAAGCAAGACGATATGAAATCAATCCTGGCCCATTGGCAACGCCCGGATACAGAAGAGCATCCGGTTGGTCTGGTGATCCTGATGGAAGGCGCGGAAGGGGTGCGGGAACCCGCCGAGCTGGAAGATTGGTACCAACGTGGTGTGCGTATCATTGGCCCTGCCTGGGCTGGGACGCGTTTTTGCGGGGGTACACACGAACCAGGTCCACTCACTAAAGATGGCTATGCACTGCTGGAACGGATGGCTGAATTTCGTTTAACACTTGACCTGAGCCATATGGATGAAAAAGCTGCCTTACAAGCGATGGATACATATTCTGGACCAGTCATCGCTTCGCATGCCAATGCCTTGGAATTATTGAAGGAATCAAACAGCAATCGTCACCTTACGAACAGGGAAATACAAGGATTGTTGGAACGAGGGGGGACGATTGGCATCGTGCCCTCCAACGGATTCTTAAAACCCAATTGGAATGAAACCGGGGGACGAGTAAGTGTTACATTGGATTATGTCACGGCACAGATAGATTATATTTGCCAGATGGCTGGGGATGCATTACATGTTGGGCTTGGCAGTGACTTTGATGGGGGATTTGGCTTGCAGGCGGTTCCCGTTGAAGTTGACACGATCGCTGATTTACGAAAAATTATTCCACTTCTAACTCAAAAGGGGTATACTGAGGCTGACATTTCCGCAATCCTGGGCGGGAATTGGCTAACTCACCTTCAGAATACCTTACCGGAGGATTTATGACTGATGCTCCACCTGTTCGCAAGACGAACGGGAGATTCCGCATCCGTTTAGGTTTGGGGGTAACCATCTTAGGCTTTATCATCTATTTGTTGGGTGCTGAACCCGGCTTGTTTCTCCTAGACCGTAGTCCGGTGGTCGGTTTTGTACAAATTGCCACCTTCCTGGTGGGATTAGGTTTTATCTGTCTGGGGGGGTATATCAGTCTGGCAGCATTATGGAACGGTGGACCTAAAACGATTGTTTCCGATGTCGGTTTGCGGTTGGTCAGTACGGGTTATGTGATTGCAGTCGCTTGCGGTATGGCAGATATATTTGGTTTTGGCAGCAACAATTACCCAACGATACCAATTTTTGGCATTTACCAGCAGCTCGGGGTCCTTTTAGGGGAGATTGTCATCGCAATAGGATTGTTAATGCTGGTTCCATTCAAGAAACATCAACCCCAAATAGGCGAATTACAATAAGCTAAGCAAAGGATTCAGTTGTGCAAGGGGGTTAATTTCGACCCATGGCGGTCAACATCTCGTCATTGGTTGCATATTTAAATTCTGGCAGTCCAAGTTTTATTGCTTCATTAGATTCGGCTTCAACCAGCTTTTGCAAGTCAGACTTTCGGATGATGGGTTTGTTGAGTTTGTTCAGTTTGGCGGTGAATTCACCCAGGAGAGCGTTGGGATCCAACAATTTGGGTGCTGATTGAAGGAACTCGAGTACAACCCGAGCGCCATTCTCACCATCCTTGCGTGCCACACCGACCAAACCACTACTTGCCTCACGAGACCAGCCGGCTACAAACACACGATCAATTGGGCGGTTAAGGTCCGGGTCATAGGCTTCAAAGGATAAATTATCCATTGGGTAAAGGGGATGGGGATTTTTCACAAAGGCATTCTTTCGAACCGGTAATCCGAATGCATCATCCACCGTATCACCAATGCAGAAAATCACCGTATCCACATCCAGGATACGTTTCGTACCCAAGCGTTGAGCTTGCACCTCCCCTTCTGCACACACCAGGGTGGTGTTCTCAACCTCCAGGCCATTGACATACCCCTGCGCGTTTCCCAGAATGTGGGTTGGTGAAGCCAAGAAGTCAAAATAGAAACGTGTGTTTGAGACTGGCTCAAGACCTTTGGGTAATGTGGATAAAATGAACTCTTTGGCTTCATTCACATTCTGGCCTACCGCATCTGCAATGGGCTGTAATCGCTGCATCTCAGATTCTAATTTAACCAAATCCAGATTTCGCACCACGATTTTTAATTCTTCTTTCGTGAATTTGACTTCGTTGGGACCCCTGCGTACAACTGAGACAACCTCATCAACTTTTAAGTCGCGGATCAACCAATGAGCCATATCGAGCATCACATTTCCTGCGCCAATCAATGCCACACGCTTGCCAATATGGATCTTCCTGGTGCTGTATGGAGGTAATTGGTTGTAATGAAAAACCAGGTCCTTGGCATGATAAACACCTATCAGGTTTTCACCGGGTAGCCCCAACCATTTTGTGCCTTGTGCGCCTACAGTTACCAATACGGCTTGAAAGCCTAATGCGCGCAAATCCGGCAGGCTGAGGTCGCCATTTTCACCAACCGTGAGGTTGCCATAGTAATTAACCATGGGGGTGTCCAGGATTTGTTGGAACTGCCTGCGGAGCCCTTCTTTCATTTTATACTTGTCATAATAAATACCATATTCTGCTAATCCTCCCGGAATAATATCCCGGTTGATTAACACTACATACACACCGTTCATGGCTAGCATTCTGGAAGCAAACAGACCCGCGGGACCTGCCCCGATGACTGCAACGAGATATTTTCCAAATGGTTCCTCAGTCAACAGATAAACTCCTCAAAAAGACGGCTCACGCCGTCTCTGTAAATTATTGCGACTCACCTGCTTTTCATACCATTATAAAAAAATCAGTGGCCTTTCCTGCCCAGGCAGGTGTCTCTCAATTTTAGCTTGAGGAGCTTAAATTCACAAGAGAAATTCATGAATAATTCCTTGATATTTCCTTCCATTTTCTGCCCTTAAAAATTAGCTTTCCTAATCAGGGCGTTTGTGCTATATTCAGCTTATATATACTCAGGAGATAAATTATGGACAATAACGGACCGGTCCAACAGGAAGAGGGATCAGAATTTAAACCAGATGATCAATTTGAGCCCCCACCGGAGTCAGGACCATCATCTGAAGCGGGGTCACAGGGTTATGTAAATGAAAACATCACCAGAGCATTCGACAGGGTAAACAAGAAGTTTGCGCAGGCCAAAGATCATTACAATCAATCTCCGCGCCTCCAAAAGATCGTTTACCAGAGGAAATTTAAGCCTGCTTTTTGGACTGTCACAGCTATTTTTTCTTTGCTAGTAAATTCATTATTCATTGCCTTCCTGATTATTTTTGGGCATTATTTGTTTGAGTTTAAAGCACTTGTCGCGAATGGCCTGGTAACCGAGCTGTCCAATAATCTGGCATTGATGGACAAAGCTCATATTGTTACTACCGTCCCAGTTGAAACGACTGTTAAATTGCAGGATAACCTGCCCGTGGTTTTCGATATACCGATCAACCAGAGCACACAACTATTATTGTCTGAAAATACACAAATATCTGGGGCATATATCTACCTAAATAATACAGCGGTGCTAACCGATCTGACAATACCAGCAGGCACACCCATCCAGGCCAACCTCGATATGACCATACCTGTTAGCCAGTCTATTCCGGTGGATGTGACTGTTCCCGTTTCGCTGTTAGTACCACTAGACGTGGCCATTGACCAGACCGATTTACACCAATCCATTGTTGGTTTACAAGGCGCGATTGAGCCATATAAGGTTTTGTTGGCTTCAGAGTTCAACTCAAATGAAGATTTTCCCTTGTGTACCCATTGGTGGTCGGGATGGCTTTGCAATATCTTTCTTGGAAAACAGTGATCCTGCGATCAACCAATAGACTTATTCTAAAGGCATATAAAAAATTTCCCACGATGCGAACTAAACCATGGATGAAACATTAACCAAACTGACTCTTCAAAATGGCTTGTTGGTTTTATTAAAAGAGATCCATACTTCTCCAATCATCAGCCAATGGATATGGTACCGCGTTGGCTCGCGGGATGAAGTGCCTGGGCTGACCGGTGCTTCACATTGGGTGGAGCACATGATGTTTAAAGGTACCATGCAATACCCATTGGGCGTGCTGGATCAGGCGATATCCCGGGAAGGTGGTTATTTGAACGCCTTCACTTTTCTAGACTGGACATCCTTTTTTGAATCACTGCCCGCAGATAAAATTGACATCGCCTTACGCCTGGAAGCTGACCGAATGTTCAACAGCTTGTTTGATGACCACGAACTCAACTCTGAGCGGACCGTGGTGATTTCGGAGCGCCAGGGAAGCGAAAACGAGCCTCTCTTCCGATTGAGCGAAGAGGTGCAATCCGCTGCATTCCGGGTCCACCCCTATCACCACGAAATTATTGGAGACCTTACTGACCTGTACACGATGCAGTGCGCGGATTTATACCGTCATTACCGGACATTTTACATTCCCAATAATGCAGTACTTTCCATCGCAGGAGATTTTGATACTAAAACCATGCTAGACCGGATTAGAGAGTTATTTGAACCTCTCCCTGCTGGTCAGCAACCAGCACGTTTGGAAAGAACAGAACCTCCCCAGGCGGGCGAGCGACGAGTATCGGTTGAAGGTCCTGGGGAAACAGTTTATCTGCAGGTTTCCTACCGCGCACCCAGGGCTGATGACCAGGATTTCTTTGCATTGAATGTTTTGGATAGCCTGCTGACAGGTCCGACGAATTTAAATATGTTCGGAGGAGGCACCACCAACAAAACAAGTCGGCTGTATAAAGCCCTGGTGGAACGCGAGCTTGCCGTCAGTGTTAACGGTGGTGTGCAAGCTACCATCGATCCATACCTGTATACAACAGTGGTCATGGTCCATCCCCGTCATACAGCTAGTGATTGCATTGCTGTATTGGAAGATGAAATCAAACGGTTGCAGGATGCTCCTCCTCCGATAGAAGAACTAGAGCGTGCCATGAAACAAGCGCGTGCCATCTTTGCTTATGGTAGCGAGTCAATTTCCAACCAGGCTTTCTGGCTGGGATTTTCGGAGATGTTCGCCACGATCGATTGGTTTAATTTGTATCTTGAACGCCTTGCAACGGTCACCCCAGCTGACGTCCAACGGCTTGCACAGAGCTGTCTCAGACCACAGAATCGTACCCTGGGTGTCTATCTTCCCAATGAAGTCCCCAATAGCAAATGAAAAAACCCTTTGTTATCTTTAGTTATCTACAACCGGAGTAATTGACAATTGAACAGCCATTCACTACCTGGTCCTGATTCTATCACCCGCCGAATTCTTCCTAACGGCATCATTGTATTGGTTCGCCCAAATGCTGGAAGCCTTTCAGTAGTCATCAGCGGATATCTCAATGCTGGTGCGATAAGTGACCCGGATGTTAAACTTGGTTTGGCCAGCTACACCGCAATGGCGTTAATGCGAGGAACAACCCAGCGCGACTTCCAGCAAATCTATGAAGCGTTAGAATCGAATGGTGCCAGCTTTGGCATCGACGGTGGCACCCATTCCACGGGATTCTATGGTCATGCTTTAGCAGAGGATCTGGATTTGCTTACCGAAACACTGGCAGAGGCTTTGCTCCAGCCAGTTTTTCCTTTAGAACAAGTGGAACGCTTACGGAATCAGCTCCTCACCGGTTTAGCTATCCGCGCTCAAGACACCGCTGAAGTTGCCTCCCTAGCATTCGATGAGCTGGTTTACGCCGGGCACCCATACAGGCGCCCGGAAGATGGATACCCGGAAACGATACGCGCCATAACCCGTGATGACCTGGTGTCTTTTCATGAGAAATATTATGGGCCGTCAGGGATGGTCATATCCATTGTTGGTGGAGTGGATCCGGAACGGGCATGTGATTCTGTAATCCGCTTCTTAGGAGATTGGCAAAATCCCTCCCAACCGGTTCCCCCTGAGCTGCCATCCATTACACCGTTAAATGAGATAGTTACTCGACAGGTAAACATTCCGGGAAAATCTGAGGCAGATATTGTCATGGGTGTGGCTGGACCTCCCAGAAAGTCTCCTGACTTCCTGGCAGCCTCCGTCGGGAATCATATTCTTGGACAGTTTGGAATGTACGGGCGCATCGGTGAGTCAGTGAGAGAGCGTTCAGGGCTGGCGTATCATGCTTCGTCCAGCCTAAGCGGAGGAATTGGTCCAGGACCCTGGCTTTTCCTTGCAGGGGTCAGTCCCAGCAACATCGATAAAGCCATCGCACTTATCCGACAGGAGATCGTCCGTTTTGTAAGCGAGCCAGTAACCAGCGAAGAGCTTGCTGATAGCCAGTCCAACTATATTGGCAGATTGCCACTTTCACTCGAATCGAATGCGGGTGTGGCGGCGGCTCTATTAAACCTCGAGCGCTATCAATTAGGATTGGATTATTACCTGCGCTATCCAGATTTGATCAATGCGATAACTCCGTCTGAAATCCTGAACGCTGCCCAGCATTACCTCAATCCTGACCGGTTGGCAATTGCCACTGCCGGGACATTTGAAGAATCCAAATAACCGGACGGGAAGAATATGCCAACCAGTCTGCGCACCGGTATAGACTTGATTGAAATTGACCGTTTTAAGGCTGCTTTCCAACGTTACGACCAACGATTATTGCACCGTTTATTCACTTCAACCGAGCTGGATGAAAATGGGGAAAACATGGCTTCTCTGGCGGTGCGTTTTGCTGCCAAAGAAGCAGTGGCTAAAGCTTTTGGCACCGGTATTGGGTATATCTCCTGGCAGGATATTGAAATCAGCCGGGGCGACTCAGGGGAGCCAATCTTGCACCTTCACGGTGCAGCAGAAAAAATGGCCAAAGAGCAAAATATCAACAGTTGGTCGCTGAGTTTGAGCCACACCCAGAGTCATGCTATCGCTGTAGTGGTGGGGATGATCGAATAAACACCGTATATTTCAATGGAATAACTAAGAATATCTTAGGTCCATCCTTTGGGAATCCATTAGTATTACGATGCATATTGATTAACAAGAAAGGATTTTTGAATGGAACCAATCACCCCCTTTGACAAGTTCCTCGAGTTTTTACCATACATCATTCCGCTGGTGCTTCTACAGCTGACCTTGATGATCGTGGCAATGGTGGATTTGATCCGCCGCGAAAAGACGCGCTGGATACCTAAATGGGCCTGGGCACTGGTAATTATCTTGGGAGAATTGATCGGACCCATCATTTATTTCATTTTTGGGCGCGAGGATTAGCGAGATGACCGCAGTCCGTATTGAAGAACTACGGAAGGTTTTTGGATCTTTCCAGGCTTTGGATGGATTAAGCCTGAGCGTGGAACCGGGCACTGTGTTCGGGTTTCTCGGCCCGAATGGAGCAGGCAAAACCACCACAATTCGCATCCTCACCGGGCTGGCACATGCCACCAGTGGGCATGCCTGGGTGCTGGGTAAAGAAGTAACCGCTGACGGGCGGGAAATTGCCCGCCATATCGGTTATCTGCCTGAAGAGCCGGCTTTTTATCCCTGGATGACCCCACGTGAATTCCTGGATTATGTCGGACGGGTATTTAATCTTACTGCTACGGAACGTTCTGCCAGAACGAAAGAATTACTGGCGCTGGCAGGGCTGGAAGAAGCAGCCAAAAGGCGGATTGGGGGTTTCTCACGTGGCATGCGCCAGCGGCTTGCACTGGCTCAGGCGCTATTGAACCGTCCCGAAATTTTATTCCTGGATGAGCCAGCCAGTGCCCTGGATCCCATGGGGCGTAAGGAAGTACTTGAATTCATTGAAAACCTGCATGGGCAGTGCACGGTGTTCATGTCCACCCATATCCTGGCGGATGTGGAACGCGTGTGTGACACGATTGGGATCATCAACCGTGGAAAGCTGGTGACCTCTGCCCCGCGCGATGCATTGCTGGCGCAATATGCTGTTCCAGCATTTGAGGTCGAGGTGGATGCTCAGAGGGTAGCAGATCTCACTCGTTGGTGCGAAGCATTGAATAAAGAAAGCTGGGTGAAATCTATTAAGGAGGAAGGACCGGTGGCACGTGTGATTGTCAAGGATGTGGAAACTGCCAAAAAGGAGATGATGGCGTCCATAACACAAACTGGATTGATCCTGGCCCGTTATGAGGTCGTACGCCCTTCCCTGGAAGATGTCTTCCTGCACCTGGTAGGGGAAGAGGAGGTGCGATCATGAGCATATTTGTCGCGTTCCGCAAAGAATGGATGGAATTAATTCGCTCGCACCGGTTGCTGGTGGTGGCTGTCGTGCTGGTCTTTTTTGGTCTGACTTCTCCGTTAATGACCAAGCTAACCCCAGAGTTAGGTAAGCTTATGCCAGCTGACTCTGGCATATCCATCCAGGTTACACGCCCACCCTCCGTTGGGGATGTCATTGTGCAGTACGTGAAAAATACGGCCCAGTTTGGCATACTCCTGGCGATCCTGTTGAGCATGGGTACCGTTGCACAGGAAAAAGATAAGGGAACCGCAGCCATGATATTGGTCAAACCACTGCCACGGGGTGCCTTTTTAGGGGCAAAGTTTATGGCTCTCGCTGCGTTATTCGCCATCACCATACTGGCGGCTGCGATTGCATGCTACTATTACACCTTACTGTTATTCGAAGCCATGAACGTGATGGAATTGGATGGTGCTTAATCTGCTTCTGTTAATCTATGTGTTGGTGTATGTAGCCATCACGCTGCTTTGCAGCACACTGGTAAAGTCACCCGTGGCAGCTGGAGGCATGGCAGTGGGTACACTGATCTTTTTAGGGTTGATCGGTCTGATCCCGGCACTTGGAAAATACTTGCCGGGCGAATTGGTCGCCTGGTGCACTCGCCTGATGCTGGGAGATGCCAGCACCTCCTGGACTGCCTTCGGGGTGAGTGTGGGATTGATCGCAGTTTCTTTGCTGGCAGCCTGGCTGGTATTTAAAAAGCAGGAATTATAATCTTTTTCATATTAGGACTGCTAAGCCATTTAAGCTGATCTATTTTATAGGGAATAAGAAATATTCTCACATTCCCCTTGCTTAATCCAATCACTTGGCAGATAATACCCACCCGAGCGGGTTATCTATAATTTCCCCGGTCCGCATAATTGAATAATGGATCTTTGAAATACCACTTTCCTTGCCAAAGGAGGCGTTATGTTATCAAAGCTTGCTCGCGTGTTGATCACCATCATCAGCGTCATTGTTGTGATTGCCATCCTATTGGGGGCATTTGGTGTGTTCCTCACCCGTCGTTCCTTCCCAAAAACTTCAGGTGAGGTAAAACTCGATGGTTTGAATTCCCAGGTTGATATTTACAGGGATTCCTTCGGCATTCCGCACATCTATGCCAAGACATCGCACGATCTATTCTTTGCCCAAGGATATGTCCATGCACAGGACCGATTCTGGCAGATGGACTTCTGGCGACATATTGGCTCTGCCAGGCTCTCGGAGATGTTCGGCGAGTCGCAGCTTGACACGGATATTTTTCTGCGCACGCTTGGCTGGGCGCGCATTGCCCAGCAAGAGCTGGAGGATTTGAACCCGGATGAACTGGCGTTACTGCAAGCATATGCGGATGGGGTGAATGCATACCTGGCAGATCACAAAGGCTCGGCACTCAGCCTGGAATATGCCGTTCTCAAGCTGCTCACCCCCGGTTACTCACCGGAACCATGGCAGCCTCTTAATACCCTCACCTGGGGAAAGGTAATGGCTTGGGATCTATCCAGCCAGGGGGAAACAGAGGTAGAGCATGCAATTTTATTAAATACCCTCACCCCAGAGCAAATAGCATTTCTCTTTCCTCCTTACCCATCAGACCATCCAGTCATTGTGCCAGATTTTTCACTCAGCACCACGCCCAGCGGCTCCATGGATCAATCACAGGGAATCCAGGCTTTGGTCGATCTGACTCCAGCCTTCCAGAGTCTTTCTGAGAACATGACAAAACTGAAATCGGTCATGGGTCCATCCGGGAGTGACATTGGCTCCAATAATTGGGTGATCGCGGGCAGTCGAACTACCACGGGGAAACCATTCCTTGCCAATGATATGCACCTGGGAGAGCAGATGCCTTCCATATGGTATGAGAACGGTTTGCATTGCACACCCAAAAGTCCTGACTGTCCATTTGAGGTCACAGGGTTTACGTTTCCCAGCGTCCCCGGGGTCGTTGTGGGGCACACTGACCGCACAGCATGGGGATTTACGAACGTGGGTCCGGATGTGCTTGACCTGTATATCGAAAAGACCAACCCTGATAATCCCAACCAGTATGAGTTCAATGGCCAGTGGCTGGACATGGATTTGGTACAAGAAACAATCCAGGTGGCGGGGTCTGACCCGGTTGAGCTCACGGTACGCTATACCCGGCATGGTCCAATCATTTGGGATAATCCAGATGATCAGAAGACGATACAAGAAAAATGGGGGGTTGACCTGCCTGCCAACTTTGCCATCTCTATGCGCTGGACGGCGCTTGAGCCGGTTAATACCATTAAAGCTGTTCTTGGCATTGACATGGCTCAAAATTGGGATGAGTTCCGGCAGGCTGCCATGGATTTCAATGTGCCATCACAAAATATGGTGTTTGCCGATATCGATGGGAATATTGCCTACCAGACACCCGGTAATATCCCCATCCGCCTGCCAGGTCACACTGGCGAGTATCCTGTGCCAGGCTGGACAGATGAATATGAATGGCAGGGCTATATCCCATTCGACCAGCTACCCACTACGTATAACCCATCTGCCGGCTATATTGCCACCGCCAATAATGCCGTGGTTGACTCGAGCTATCCGTACAGCATCACCACTGAGTGGGATTATGGTTTCCGGGCTGCTCGTATTGTCGAACTGATCGAGTCTGCCCCAGGACCAATCGACCCTGCCTATATTCAAAAGATGCATGCTGATGATTACAATGCCTCAGCTACCTATCTGCTGCCCCTGCTGATGCAGCTCGACCTGCAGGATGCGCATCTTGTTGAAGTGCGCGATCTGCTCACTGGCTGGGATTATCAAAACCAGATGGATTTGGGTGCAGCAGCGGTATACAACGCTTTTTGGCGGGCAATTCTGTCACGCACCTTCCGCGATGAGCTGCCCGAAGACTATTGGCCTACGGGTCAGGATAACTATTTTGAGATCATGCGTATTCTTGCCCAGACTCCGGATAGTGCTTGGTGGGATGATGTAACCACCTCGTCGGTTGAGAGGCGTGAGGATATCTTGAAGCTGGCATTTTCAGATGCTGTCGCTGAAGTGGAACAAACCCTGGGTAAAGATCCTTCACGGTGGACCTGGGGCGACTTGCATACTGTCACCTTTCACAACCAGTCGCTGGGCACATCTGGCGTTGCACCCATTGAGGCGCTGTTTAATCGCGGCCCCTATCGTACATCGGGGGGTAGTTCAATCGTAAATAATACTGCCTGGAACGCAGCCGAAAATGATCTAACGAAAGTTTACCAGGTTGTTTCTTTACCTTCGGAGCGGATGATTGTCGACCTGAGCAACCTTCCAGACTCGCTTTCGCTTAATACCACGGGGGAGTCGGGTCATGCCTTCCATCCCCACTACGATGACCAGATAGACTTGTGGCGGACGATCCAATACCACCCCATGCTTTGGGACCAGGCGCAAGTTACGGATGCTGCTGAGGGTCATCTGGTGTTGACGCCATAAAGATGTTTGTTTGAGAAAGGGTGTCTCGGTCTTTAATTCAACGATTAAAGGTCAATTCTTCTAGACGAATCCATGAAACCTATGGTATACTCCATGCCGCTCCCGCCTCAGGCGGGAGCGATTACACCTGCTTGAGGCAGGAGATACTTATCCCACACGCTCTCTGACCAACCGGTGCGTGCCGCAGAAAAAGCGAGATGACGTCTCGCTGGCGGTCCCGGCTGGAACGAGGAGAGCGGAGGAAAAACGCAAAAGGAGAAAAAGAATATGGCAGTCGTTCCCATGAAGTCTTTATTGGAATCAGGTGTCCACTTTGGGCATCGCACGCATAAGTGGCACCCAGCCATGAAGCCGTATATTTTTACGGAGCGTAACGGCATTCACATTATTGACCTTCAAAAAACTTCAAAAGCACTGGATACTGCATTCAATGTTGTCCGTGACACGGTTGCGGAGGGCGGAGTGGTGTTGTTTGTTGGCACGAAACGCCAGGCTCAGGAGACGATCCAGCAGGAAGCAATCCGCGCCAGCATGCCCTACGTGACTGCACGTTGGCTGGGCGGCACCCTCACCAATTGGCGGACCATCCGCCAACGCATCAATGAGCTCGAGCGTTTGGAGCGCATGCGCGACAGTGGAGATTTTGGGCGCATCACCAAAAAAGAGGGACTTATCCTCATGCGCGAAATCGAACGATTGGAAGGACTTCTGAGTGGTGTGCGTAAGCTGGTCCGCCCACCAGACATGTTGTTCGTGGTTGACGTTTCACGCGAATTCACCGCCATTCATGAAGCGAATTTGCTTAACATCCCCGTTGTAGCGATGGTGGATACAAACTGCGACCCATCCAATGTGGATTACGTCATCCCTTCCAACGATGATGCCATCCGGGCTATCAAACTCGTGGTTGGAAAGATCGCGGATGCTGCCATGGAAGGTCTTGGAGCACGCAAGGAAGAGATCGTTGAGGAAGAAGTGCGTACCATTGCACGCGCGGGTGTGGAAGAAGCTGAGCTATCTGATGAAGAGTTGCTCGGTGAAGCCACGCTGGCAAAGCTGGTTGCACGACCCAGAGATATCGCCGATTTAGAGATTGAAGAGCTTGTGGAAGAGGCAGCCGAAGAATTCGATCTTGCGGAAGAGGAAATTAGTGAATTGATCGGAGAAGAAGAGGTCGAAGAGATAGAGGCTGAAGACGAAGCATTGGAAGCTGAAGATGAGGTAGTGGAAGCTGAAGATGAAGTAGTGGTAGCTGAAGGTGAAGAAGTGGAAGCTGAAGACGAAGCGTTGGAAGCTGAAGACGAAGTGGTAGAAGCTGAAGATGAAGTAGTGGAAGCTGAAGATGAAGTAGTGGAAGCTGAAGATGAAGTAGTGGAAGCTGAAGGTGAAGTGGTAGAAGCTGAAGGCGAAGTGGTGAAAGCGGATGACGAAGTGGTAGAAGCTGAAGACGATGAAACTGAGGAAGAAAAGTAGACGGCGAGAGGAATAGTCATGGCAATCAGTATCGAACAAATCAAACAATTACGTGAAGAGACCGGAGCGGGTGTCTTGGATTGTCGTAAGGCGCTCGAAACCTATAACGGTGATTTTGATAAGGCCATTGAATATCTGCGCGAAAAAGGTCTGGCAAAAGCAGCCAAGCGTGCTGACCGTGAAGTCCTTGAAGGAATGGTGGAGCTGTACTCTCATGGTAACGGGCGTGTGGGTGTGATGGTGGAAGTGAATTGCGAAACAGATTTTGTTGCCCGTTCGGAGTCATTCCGCAAGTTCTCCCATGAGGTAGCCTTACAGGTTGCAGCCGGTGCCCCCAGGTATGTTCGGGTAGAAGATATTCCTGCTGAAGTATTGGAAGAAGAGCGTGAGAAAGCTCGAAACCTCGCCCTGGCAGAAGGCAAGCCTGAGAATGTGATTGAACGGATCGTGAATGGTAAAATGGAGAAGTATTTCAATGATCATTGCCTCCTGCGCCAAACCTTACGTCCGCGACGAAAACATGACCGTAGAAGATCTGCGAAACCAGCATATTGCCGCCATTGGAGAGAATATTGTCATCCGAAGAATCGCCCGATGGGAAGTGGGTGAAGAGACGAACGCATAGCAATAACAGCCAACCTTCGGGTTGGCTTTTTTGTTAAAATAAGTGTAACTAAAAAAGCATTCACTAACCAAGTCAGTGGCTCAATCCGGGAGGTTATGATGGAACGAACTCTAAAATACAAGCGTATCTTGCTAAAACTTAGCGGTGAAACGTTGGGTGGTGCAGATGGATTAGGGATCCACCCGGAACAAGCGGAGATGGTAGCAAAGATCATCGCCGAGGTGCGCCAGGAAAATGTGGATGTGGCTATTGTTATTGGTGCTGGTAACCTGTGGCGTGGACGGACCGGTATACAACGTGGGATGGACCGTGCCACTGCCGATTATATGGGTATGCTGGCGACAGTGATGAATGCCCTGGCCTTGATGGATGCCATGGAGCGCATGGGAATGTACATTCGTGTCCAATCAGCCGTAGAGATGCGCGCCGTTGCTGAGCCCTATATCCGGCGACGCGCCATCCGGCACCTTGAAAAAGGGCGTGTAGTTATCTTTGGAGGAGGCACGGGCAATCCATATTTCTCCACCGATACTGCAGCGGCTCTACGTGCCATGGAGATTGATGCCGATGTGCTCATCAAAGCTACCAAAGTCGATGGTGTATATGACTCGGACCCAATCCGGAACCCCAATGCTGTGCGGTTCGATTACCTGACCTATATGGAGACGATTAATCGGCGCTTGGAAGTGATGGATAGCACTGCCATCTCGCTGTGCATGGATAACAACCTGCCTATTCTTGTGCTTAATATGTGGCAGCCTGGTGCGTTGCTAAAGGCTATTTACGGTGAACCGGTTGGCACTCTGGTAAGCTCCAAATGAGCGTTGGAGTGTCAGGGGTATAATCAGAAATTGTGAAGAACCTCACTTCAGGGCTTCTCAAGACAGTCAACCATTCTTACTTCCCAGTTTTTCTCATTCTGATTGCCAATCTTATCATTGGTTTGTTCACATTCCAGGATTACGGTCTGAGCTGGGATGAGCCCCTTTTTTATCAGTATGCTGATGCAGTCCCCTATGCCTATTCTATCTCTGCGCGGGTGAGCGGGGATTTTGATATTGAAAAAGCCTATGGACCTAGCGCTGAGGACCATAAGATTTACGGTCCGGTATACCTGCTGCTGGCAAAACCGGTGGTTGACCTATTGGATTGGATTTCGCCCATTTCCAGGGCTAACCTATGGCATTTCGTCAATTTCCTTGCATTCCAGGTGGGGGTGTTTTTGTTCTTCGCCCTGTGCCGGCGATGGATGAGCTCTTGGGCTGCGTTTGGTGCAACGCTCCTGTTCAGTACCCAGCCAATTATCTGGGGGCATAGCTGGATCAATCCCAAGGATATACCGTTCACGACATTTTTCCTGGCAGCGGTGTACTTCGGTTACAAAATGGTAGACAGGCTTTCAGATTCTGCAGTTGTTACCCGCAGGCTGCTACCCATTGAAAGCGAACCTTCAATCAAACGCTGGAGGACATGGCGGACCGTCCTGCAGATATTAGCTGTATTTTTTGTGCTTATCTCCCTGGCAAGCTTTATTTTCCATACCCAAATACAGGGCATGGTGAGCGACCTGATCCATAATGCATATAACTCGCCCCCCGCATCCTTGTTTGGAAAATTATTCGCCAGGTTGGCGGTTAATGCGCAGTCCATCCCTGAAAGTGCCTATATCAACAAAGGTTTGATCCTGCTTTCTCGCCTGAAAATCACTTTGGTAATCCTGGCAATCATATTGCTGATCCCCGCCATCATGCTCACCTTTTGGATGCCATCTATCCAACACAGATACCACTGGTTACTGGAAGCGGTATCTCCCCTGCCGATAAAACCCGAATGGTGGTGGAGCAGAATGGGTTCCATGAAAGTTCTACTCAATGTACTGTTGGCAGGTATCCTGCTGGGACTCGTGGTTTCCATACGTGTAATTGGCCCGTTAGCCGGGGTTTTGGTTTGCCTATATTTCTTATTTAAACCCGGCAGACACTCATTGGGTGGGATGGTTGTGTATTTGCTATTAGCTATCCTGGCGATGTATATTGCCTGGCCATACCTCTGGTCGTCACCGGTGGCTCGCTTTATTGACGTGCTCCAGCATATGTCACACAATCCTAAGGTTCTACCGGTTCTATTTAATGGAACGGTCACTCCATCGGATAAACTACCAGTGACGTATCTCCCAGTGATGTTGGGGATTACTTTGACCTGGCCGGTATGGCCATTGTTTATCGCCGGGCTATGGGTGTTTTGGTCCAGATTATCATCCAGGCGGATAGATTGGCGTAGTATTTTCCCAATCGTGCTTTGGTTTCTGGTTCCATTTGTTTATGTACTTATTGTTCGACCACCGATGTATGATGGATACCGGCATTTCATATTCATACTGCCGCCTGTATTCATCCTTGGCGGTTTAGCGATCCAGGCAATCTGGGAGCGCCTGCGGAACACGTGGAGCTTTACCCTGATCCTTGTCGTGCTGGTTGTGCCTGGTATTATCGGGTTGGTCAGATTACACCCGTATGAATACACCTATTACAACCTGATGGTGGGTGAGACGGGTGGTGCATACCGACGTTATGAGACCGATTTTTGGCTGACATGTTATAAAGAGCTCATGGCTCAGGTGGATGAGAAAGTCAGTCCTGGCAGCACCCTGTTTGTTCACCGGCAACCTTCGATAGCCCAGGAATATGCCCTTCCTGGAATAGTCGTTGAACGATTTGATCCTGATGATGACCGAACATTTCCCGGCAGCCTGCTCCTGCTGACCACCAGGGCAAATGTGGATCTGTCCATACATCCAGAGGCGCCTGTAATCTTGAGCGCAGGTCGGGAGGGGGCAACTTTTTGCCTGGTGAAGGATATCCCATGAACAACTGGCATCGCGGGTTATTCCTGCTCATCCTGGTTGTCCTGGCATTGGTCGGCATGTCAGCTTTATGGCGAAGCACACCGTATGGGTTGGGCTTGGTGAATGATTCAGCCACCTATGCTGAAGGAGCGACCAGCCTGCTGGCGGGAAATGGTTATGTGAGGATTTCAGGTGGAGGCGAGGTTAAGCCCATCACGCATTTCCCTCCGCTTTTTTCACTCGTGCTTGCGAGTGTAGGCTTAGCCGGATTGGATTTGCTAACGGGTGCACGGGTGCTGATCACCATTCTATTCGGAGTGGATATCCTGTTGGTCGGGTTGAGTGTCTATAAAATAAGCCGCAGTATGGGTTTTGCCATCTTTGGTGCACTACTATTGGCAGTTTCAGACCTCCATCTTGGTGTGTACTCATTTGCACTCAGTGAACCGCTGTTCTTAACCCTCATGCTGGCTGCTTATCTCAGCCTGGGTCAAAGCATCGACCACCCACATTGGAGTTGGTCAGCACTGACGGGTTTTTTATTAAGTTTGGCATACCTGACGCGTTATGCGGGCGTGAGCCTTTTCATTACCGCAATATTGGTCTTGATGATTGTAAGACCACCGCAGTTGCTCAGACGGGTTGGAATAATAATAGCAGGTGCTATTCTGCCCATATTCACCTGGATGATATATAGTCTGATTTCTAGTGGGTCTGGAGCATTGGGCAACCGGCAATTCCTATTGCATCCATTGCCTTTTCAAACACTTTTTGAGGCTTTGAAGAATCTGCTCACATGGATTGCTCCCAGCGACCTGCTTGCCGAGTTACCGTTGTGGGGCAGAGCTTTGAGCTTATTTTCTTTGCTCTTGTTACCTGGTTTGGTTGCCTGGTTAGTTTGGGCAGGGTGGAATCGAATCAGGCTTGCTAAACGGCATGAGAATCCGGATGGGGGTTTTACCCTTGCCTATACCCAGGCATTGCACATACTTATTTACCTGGGTTTCCTGGTGATAACGCTCACCTTTTTTGATGCCAGCACTCCACTCAACGACCGAATTCTTTCAGTAATATACATCCCGGAAATGATCCTTTTCTCCAGTGCCCTGGCATGGTTATGGAATCGGTTTAATGGGAGGGCGGCTGTATTGCGTTGGATTTTACTTGCATTTTGCCTGTTACTGGTGGCATTCAGCGTAAAGGACGGTTATGCTGCTGTGAACCAGCTTGGACGGGAAGGGCAGGGATTTGCTCATCGGGGTATTCGTGACTCAGACGCCATTAAAGCTATCCGCCTGATGCCAGCTACAATTATTTATTCGAACAAACCGGGAGCAATTTTTCTGCTGACAGGTAAGCCGGCATATGTCGCTCCCACCCCAATAGATCCGGTAACGGGACAAGGAAGGTCAAACTTCACCAATGACCTGACGGAAATGCAACAACGGGTAAGGGACGGACAGGCAATCCTGGTATTGTTTGGTTTACGTAACAGCGCTGACCCCGATGAAGTAAATCTGTTTGCCACCCTGGCTGATCAGCTGCAAGTTCAGGCAGACTATGGGGAAATCATCATCTTTGGGACATCTCCATAAATTTACCCTTTTCTCCCCGCCTATTTTCGAGTATCCTATAGGTAGAATATGGATCCGAAAACCTGCGACAGTGATGGAACGATGCTCGTTCAAGATAAACTGATACGGAGGCCTCTATGCTGAAGGAATTACAAATTGAAGCTGAAGAACGTATGAAAGGAGCGGTCGAGGCGCTAGAAGAAGATCTAGCTGGAATCCGAACTGGACGCGCATCTCCGGCTTTGGTTGAAAGATTAGCCGTTGAGTATTATGGGATGCCAACGCCATTGATGCAACTGGCGACCATCAGTGTTCCTGAATCGCGCATGCTGCTGATTCGACCCTTTGATGCAACCTCCCTGCGCAATATTGAACGAGCGATCCAGGCATCTGACCTGGGTCTGACACCCAATAACGATGGCAAAGTCATCCGCCTTAACCTTCCCCCACTCACCGAGGAGCGCCGGCATGACCTGGTCAAGCTGGTACATAACCGGCTCGAAGAAGCACGCGTAGCCGTGCGTAATGTGAGGCGGGATGGAATTAAAGATTTGCGTGAATTTGAACACGAGAAATTAATCTCTGAGGATGAGCTTGAAGAGGGTGAGGATAATTTACAAAAGCTGACGGATAAGTACATTGAGCTGGTAAATGAAGTTGGGGTTCATAAAGAAAAGGAAATCATGGAAGTATGACTCCCGATTCGAAAAATACCCTGCCTGATAAAATTCCCACCCATATTGGCATCATTATGGATGGCAATGGGCGCTGGGCATTGGCGCGTGGCTTACCTCGAATGGCTGGTCACCGGGCAGGTACAGAAAATTTACGCCGGATCATTGAAGCATGCATAGAGTTTGGCATCAAATACCTGACAATCTATGCTTTCTCAACTGAGAATTGGGGGCGACCTACTTCAGAAGTTCAGGGATTAATGCGCATCTTTGAAAATGTCATAGACAGTGAACTCCAGGAGCTGCATGATCAAGGCGTAAAACTTCGTCACCTTGGAAGGCTGGATCGCCTGCGGCCATCCTTTCGGAAAAAAGTGTTGGAGGCGATGGAATATACGCAGGATAACGATCGCTTGATCCTGAATATTGCATTTAATTATGGCGGGCGAGATGAGATTGTATGTGCGATCCAGGCAATGATTCGGGATGGAGTAAAAGCTGAAGACGTATCGGATAATCTTGTGAGCAAATATCTGTTCACAGCCGGTGTGCCCGATCCCGACATGATCATCCGTACTTCTGGCGAGCTGCGTGGAAGTAACTTCTTAATCTGGCAGGGGGCTTATTCAGAGTGGTATTTTCCTGCCACTTATTGGCCGGATTTCGACCGGCAGGAATTATTGAAGGCCATCGAGGAATATAGCCAGCGCGAACGACGTCATGGATTGACAGCCAAACAACTCAAACGCAAGAGACATCATGCTGCTTAAGCGGGTATTAGTTGCAATCGTTCTACTGCCGATTGGGTTGGCAGCTATTATTGCCGGTGGATGGTATTTAACTGCCCTGGTTGCCGTATTTATGGGATTCGCAGCCTGGGAGTATGTGACTCTGTTTCGCTCCGGAGGGTTACAGCCTGCGGGTATTTTGGTTATTGGAGGCACTTTATTATTCGTGCTTATCCGAAATATTAATGGGTTTGAAAGCGCACCATGGATGATCAGTCTACTCATCCTGCTGAGTATGACATACCATCTGGTAACATACGAACGCGGTCGTGACCAGGCAGGCACCGACTTTGCCGTAACCCTGGGGGGCATGTTTTATATTGGCTGGATTGGTGCATACTTCATTTCACTGCGCAACCTGCCTGAGGGATTGTGGTGGATATTGGTTGTTCTGCCAGCGGTTTGGTTTGCTGATTCTGCCGCATACTTCATCGGGAAAAGGTTTGGTCGTCACCATCTCAGCCCACGTTTAAGCCCGAAGAAAACCTGGGAAGGATATCTGGGTGGAATTATCGTGGGTGTGCTCCTTACGGCTGGATTTACTGCCCTCTTACAAACCTGGGCTGGTCCCGATTCTGCCATAACACCGCTCAGAGGTGCACTGGTGGGTTTAATCATGGGTATCTTCCCTACCCTGGGTGACCTTGGTGAGAGCATGATCAAACGACAGGTGGGAGTCAAAGACTCAGGGAAATTGCTGCCTGGCCATGGTGGTGCATTTGACCGGGTCGATTCCTGGCTGTGGGCTGTGGTGATCGGGTATTATATGGTCCTTTGGCTGTGGAGCTGATTTATTAAGTTCACTTTTTTGGTATGTATAACATAAAACGTGTCAAGTTGACATTTGGCACCAAGCGTGGTATTATCCGCCCGACAATTTAACAGCCCCTAAAGGCGCTCTTATCCAGAGAGGTGGAGGGACCGGCCCATTGAAACCTCGGCAACCTGCCAGCGATGAAAGCTAATTAATCCAGGCTAATCGCTTTCAAGGTGCCAACTCCGGCAGAGGTATTTTCTGGAAGATGAGAGGGCAGTTCAAGTGAACGCTCATCCCTTGCCCTTTCCTGACCAGAAGGGGCAATTTTTTTGGAGGCATATATGAGCAATACTTTCATGAATTCCCCCAGTTTGCTGTTCACATCTGAATCAGTGACGGAGGGGCATCCCGATAAAATTTGCGATCAGATCAGCGATGGTATCCTGGATGCTTGCCTGGAACAGGACCCGTATTCGCGCGTGGCATGCGAAGCAGCCACCAAGACCGGCTTTATCATGTTATTGGGAGAGATCACCACCCGAGCGAATATAAATTTTGATGAGCTGGTTCGGAAAATCGTAAACGAAATCGGTTACGACTCGAGCGAGAAGGGTTTTGACGGCAACACATGTGCGGTGCAGGTCGCTATCTCCAAACAATCAGGAGATATTGCCATGGGTGTGAATAAATCGCTGGAAGCCAAGGCAGGCGGGATGAGCGAAGCTGAGGTGGACGCAATTGGAGCTGGTGACCAGGGCATGATGTTCGGATTTGCCTGCAACGAGAACTCCCCAGCTGATGCCATTACCCATTTATCTTGCCCATAAACTGGCGCGCCGGCTGGCAGAAGTCCGCAAAAATGGGACCTTACCCTGGTTACGCCCGGATGGCAAAACCCAGGTGACGGTGGAGTACAGCTACGGTAAGCCCAAGCGGGTGCATACAGTTTTAGTCAGCACCCAGCACGATGATTCTGTGTCCCATGCGGAGATCAGTGAATCGGTGATTGAGCATGTCATTATGCCCACCTTGCCCAAGGAACTATTGGATGAGAAGCTCAAGATTTATGTCAATCCCACCGGGCGCTTTGTCATCGGTGGTCCGCTGGGTGATTCGGGCTTGACCGGACGGAAAATCATTGTCGATACTTATGGGGGTATGGGAAGGCATGGTGGGGGCTGCTTTAGTGGAAAAGACCCCACCAAAGTGGACCGTTCCGCTGCCTATGCTGCCCGTTATGCGGCTAAGAACATTGTAGCTGCCGGATTGGCGGAAAGGGTTGAGATACAGGTCGCATATGCCATCGGAGTATCGCACCCCTTGAGCGTCAACGTGGAAACGTTTGGAACCGGTAAAATCCCTGATTCAGAGATCGCCCAACTGGTGGTAGAGAATTTTGACTTAAGACCAGGAGCGATCATCCGAGACCTTAACCTGCGCCGCCCCATTTTCCGGAAAACAGCTACCTATGGGCATTTTGGACGTGATGATCTGGACCTACCCTGGGAGAACACAGACAAGGTTGCTATCCTTCGTAAGGCGGCAGGTTTGGGCTGCGAATAATAACTTTCGATCGGAATTTGGTAAGAAAATTAAGGCAGACTTTTAGTCTGCCTTATTCGTTATCGTTGGGAGAGGTTAGATTAGATGTAAGAGCCGAATTTTGAGATGATGCGGTCTTTGGGTTGATACCCGCTCAATCTCTGCACTGGATTACCATTGACAAACAAGATCAAGGTTGGCACCCCCATCACCCCAAACTGCATGGCGAGACTGCTATTTTCATCCACATCCAGTTTGACGAACTTTGCCTTGCCATCCCAATCCTGGGAGAGTTGGGCGATCACCGGGTCAAGCATCTTGCATGGGCTGCACCAGGTGGCTGTGAAGTCGACAATTACTGGCAAAGTGGATTTAAGCACCTCTGTATCGAATATAGCTTCGGTTAGCTTGGGGATATCTGACATGTGAAACTCCTAATCTGGTGGTGGGGATCTGCCTAGATAGTAACAAGGGGAATGAAAAAAGTCAAGGCTTGTGCACAGGGCACACGCGTGATAGAATATTTTTCGCAAAACGGGCGTGTAGCTCAATGGCAGAGCAGTAGCCTTTTAAGCTATTGGTTGAGCGTTCGAGCCGCTCCACGCTCACTGATTAATTTGGTTGATCGTCCCCGCAGGGGGAGCAACTTCGAGCCGCTCCACGCTCACTTACTAATTTGGTTGATCGTCCCCACAAGGGGGAGCAACTTCGAGCCGCTCCACGCTCACTGACTAATTTGGTTGATCGTCCCCACAAGGGGGAGCAACTTCGAGCCGCTCCACGCTCACTTACTAATTTGGTTGATCGTCCCCACAAGGGGGAGTAACTTCGAGCCGCTCCACGCTTATCTGATTGTCATAGGTAGTTGATTCTATCCAGTCATTACGTTCGGCAGGTAAAGCCCTCATCAGACCCTTCTCGAATCACCTAACCTACGGTCCAAATCCCACCACCTCCACCGGGGTGACCTGGATCGCCGATATACCCCGCCCGAGAGTGCCATATTGATTGTTTCCCCAGCACACCACACATCCATCAGTGGTAAGCGCGCAGGTGTGACTTAAGTCGCTCACACTAACTGCTGCCACACCGCTGGATAGTCCGACCACATCCACCGGGGTCAGGCGCTGCTCGGTTGTGCCATCCCCTAACTGGCCATATGTGTTATTCCCCCAGCACTTGACGCTTCCGTTCATCATCACTACACATGTGTGCCCACGGGTAAAACCACCACCTGCGTCGATAGCAACTACACCGCTGGTCAGGCCGACCACATCCACCGGGGTCAGCCGGGTTGTCGTGGTTCCATCTCCCAGTCGGCCATCCCAGTTCCAACCCCAGCACATGACACCCCCGACCAGTGGTCAAGAGCACAGGTAACGGGAGTAACCTGCTGAAATTGCCGATACACCGCTGGTCAGACCGACCACATCCACGGGAGTCAGCCGCTGCTCTGTGGTTCCATCTCCCAGCGCGCCAGACCGGTTATTCCCCCAGCACTTTACACCCTCGCCAATGGTCAGGGCACAGGTGTGAACCATACCTGCTGAAATTGCCGATACACCGCTGTTCAGGCCCTACCACATCCACCGGGACCTGTTGGTCCATCGTCGTCCCATCTCCCAGCTGTCCAAATCTCATTACTATCCCCAGCACTTGACACCACCACTCTTCATCAAGGCGCAGGCGTGCCGATAACCCACAGATAATGACGTCACGTCACTCGCCAGAATATTGATATGATCGTGGTACTGTGGATATAAATCCCAGCAAGTTACGCCCGAGTTCGTAGATAAAACACAAGTCAACCCGCCATAATCCAACATTGAAAACGAGGTCACGCCGCTGGTGAATCCCTCGAGATCACTGTGCGGCGTGCACAATACTATCCCAATTCCAATCCAGTCCCCAGCACTTGACCCCACCCTCCGTAGTCAAAGCACAGGTCCACCATTCTCCTGCATCTACGGCTGTCACGCCATCTGTCAGCCCTAGCACGTCCCCGGGTGTCAGCCAACCTTCACCTGACCCATCCCCCAGCTGCCCTTCATAGTTAGCCCCCCAGCACTTGATACCCCCTCCGGCAGTCAGTACACAGGTATGTGATGCCCCTGAGGAAATAGAAATCGCAGCGCTTGTCAAACCCTCTACTCGAACAGGTGTAATGCGTTGCTCAATTGTGCTATCCCCCAGCTGTCCTTCGTCGTTGGTGCCCCAGCACTTGACACCCCCGACCACGGTAAGCGCACAGGTGTGAGATGCACCCGCTGCAATCGCGGTCACACCGCTGGTGAGGCCGACCACATCCACGGGTGTGAACCGAGTATGTCGTGGTTCCATCCCCCAGCTGACCACTGCAATTCTCCCCCAGCACTTGACGCCACCATTCGTCAACAGCGCACAGGTGTAGCCCCTACCCGCAGAGATTGCCTGCACACCGCTGGTCAGCCCCTCCACATCCACCGGTGTCAACCGCTGTACCATCGCTCCATCCCCCAGCTCACCAGAATAGTTATGACCCCAGCACTTGACGCCACCATTGGTCAACAGCGCACAGGTGTGGCCACTACCCGCAGATATTGCCTGCACACCGCTGGTCAGCCCCACCACCTGAACTGGTGTCGACTGATGATCCGTCGTCCCATCCCCCAGCTGACCTGACCAGTTGCTACCCCAGCACTTGACTCCCCCTTGGGTGGTCACTGCACAGGTGTGTGACCTACCCGTTGAAACAGCCATAGCACCGCCAGTCAGCCCCACCACGTCCACGGGTATGATCCGATTTGTCGTGGTCCCATCTCCCAGCTGGCCGTTATAATTAAATCCCCAGCACTTGACACCACCGTTCGTCAACAAGATACAACTGTAACTTTCGGAATAATGAGGCCAGTAAAGCTTGGTCCGACTTACGTCTACAGCCACCACACCACTGGTCAAACCAACCACGTCCACCGGTATGAGGCGTTTGGTCGTTGTCCCATCTCCCAGCTGACCATCCCCATTATTCCCCCAGCACTTGACCCCTCCACGATTGGTGACCGCACAGGTGTGGTCATAGCCGGCAGCAATGGCGGTCGCAGTGAGCGGCGCAATGGTCGGTGTCGGCATGGTTGTTGGCACAGCCGTGGCGGTTGGCGTGGGAGTGGAAGTATGGGTTGGCACTGGGTGAGGGGGTGATGGTATGTGTGGGTATTACCATGCTCACTTCCTGGGTAGGGATGGTCGCAGTTGGTGAAGAACAGCCCACGAGCAGGACAGAAATTACCACCATGCTGAAAATGCGATTAAATTTTAAGTGGTTCATTCTTTTCTCCTGTGTGGAAGGGCGGGTTTAATACCCTTCCCGATGGAAACTTTACGGCCAGGCCGGGCAGGACACCTCGTGCAGGTAGGTCAGGCATTCTTCGGGGGTCATTGGGCGGATGATGCGCGAGCGTACCAGATCGGTGAGCTCGTCCAATGGGAGCACGTGAATGGTGGTTATCCCACCCCAGGAAGAAGCCAGTCGTGTTCCGTCCGGGCTGAAGGCGACATAAACGCCGCCTGCCATCTCCCATCGAGCCTGCCCGGTTTCCAGATCCCAGACCCTGATCTTCCCATCAGCAGATGCGGCTGCCAGGAGTGTGCCATCCGGGCTGAAGGCGAGACTATAATAGCCATTTTCATCGCTCGGATTACCAAGAACTTGTACCTGCTCCACTCCACCTGGCGTAAACTTCCACAGGATAATCCCTTCCAGCGTTCCCGCTGCCAGATAATTGCCATCGGGGCTGAAATCCACTGCAAAGGGATATCGCTGGAGATATAACAAAAGATGGCCGAAACCAATGCGAATTATTTTTACTCCAGTTTGGTGAAACCCAACCAAGCGTATCGGGATTAGCAGGGCGAGCGAGAACTTTTCGTCCTCCACCTGAGTTGAAAGCCTGTCTGCTATCTGAGCCGAGCCTGAAAAGCTCTGCTCCATTCATGGAATCCCAGATCACCAGTTCATAATAGCAATCGTGTTGGGCCATGCGGAACAATATGCGTGTCCAGCAGCTATTTTGGTGCCGTCGGGGCTGAAATCCAGATCTGGATACGCGAACCAGGATCGGGCCTCTAAAGTTAGGAGCTGTTCACCTGAATTCAACATCCCATACTAAGACGGCACAACCATCAACAAGGGTAGCGATCCGCCTACTGTCTGGGCTCCAGGCGATCCCGATGAACTCCTCCCCACATTTCACATTCAGGTGAAACGGGGAGTTCTTGAAGCAGCCTCCCGGTGGCAGCCTCCCAGATCCTGGCTGTATTATCTCGAATATAAAACGTCGCCAGGTGCTCCCCATCCGGGCTCCAGGCTATATCGGAAAATAAATAACCCCAACTCGTCTGCGCCTGCCAGGATATCTGCACTTCACCCGTCTGGCTGTCCACGATGGACACATAACCACCTTCGCTGGCTAGTGCCAATTGCCTTCCATCCGGGCTGTAGGGCACATTCCCGGTCGTGCCGGGAAGTGCCATCAATGAACCGCCTGGAGAGATATCCCATTCCTTGAGTGTGCCATCATCGGAGGCAATGTAAAGCTGATTTCCATCCTGGCTGAAAGCAAGCGGCCGGCTATATCCCAGATTGCCCGTATAAGGTCATGATGGGACGACCTGTCTCCGCCTGCCATACCTGCACTTGACCGCCATCACCACACCCAACCAACCTGTTACCATCGGGGCTGTATATCAGTCCATATAAAGATATATTGGGAATTATCTCTTGTAGCAGGATTGGTTCTTGAGCGAGGGAGGAGATATCCCATATCCGAATTGTGTTTCCTTGCGTTACCAGGCGCGTCGCGTCCGGGCTGAAAACAACAGTCCCAAGGCTTAGAATGAGGATCGAAATCAAGCAACTTTTCATCGGTATCCAGGTCCCACAGCTCCACCAAACCACTATGCGCGAACAATTGCAAGGAAATTTCCATCAGGACTGGCGACTATCGGATAATAAGAATCATCTGCGGGTGAAGGAATAACCAAATCGTTCTTCTCCAGATATCCCATCCCAGATGTGGATTGATCCATCACTCAATTTGCCGAACAACATCAGTGAGTGAGATGAAGAAGGCTGTATCATGCCGAAATCATGAAATGAATCGTCCCAGATCAGAAATGGTGGATAAAAGTTCCTGTGTCTTGATCTCCCAGGTCAGTAAAGCATAATTATCCCAGCTTCTCTATCGTCCAAATCGCATTTTGCAACAAGCCATTGACCATCCAGGCTGACTGAAAAAGTGATCACATCTCATACCCCGTGCAAACAACGATCGATTACCTGTAGTCAGGTCGACCACCTCGATACCCTCGTCAGTCCCCATCCCACAGCGAGCAGCTCACCATCTCTGGCAAGGTATGCCCCTCCGAAATCCCAAGGTTTGGCATTCGGCACAATATCTGTGATCAAGGTAGATTTCAACAGACGGAGATTAGGCAGCACCTGGTGCAGGGCACTCTCTGCCTCAAAGGTTTGCCCCGCTTCAATCGCCTGCAGTGCCAGGTGGGCAGAGAGCTGAGGGTCAATCTCCAACTTATTTAAAGCTGCTTCAGCCAGCCAGCGGGAAGTCGCCAGCCGTGCTTTCTCTTGAGCAGCTCGCACTTCCTGGTCGGTCAGTGCTTCAACCAGGGCACGCTGCTGGGCGTCGCTTCTCCGCGGTTGCCTGGGCGTTGCTGGCTTCCTGGGCGGATCTTTCCGCATTGGCCTGCCCTTTTAATGCTGCCTGGGCGGTGCTCTCTGCGATCGCCACCTGGCTGCTCATGCCCTGCTCTGCAGCCTGGGCGGTCTCCAGGCCCTGGTTGGCAAGCTGCATATCCATGTTTGATTGCCTTGCGATGACAAACCCTGCTATGGCAATCACAACTGCAAATCCCAAAATGATAAGGACTGTCCAGGTGGGTAGAAATGTACGCTTATTCATGGCATCCTCCTAGGTTAAGTAGTACAGCCTTAAAGAAAATGAAAATTCCTTTTCTGCTCATTTCTACAATAGCAGATAAACGTTTACGAATCGTTCAGGAAACGTTAATAGTGGAGATTACTTTTTATTGAGCTTGAATCTATACGTAAGCTATTTTGGCAGTTAAATATATTTAATCCCCCAAGACCACTGCTCAGCAGATTCTGTTACCGGCTTTCTTCTCCGGTGGAAATGCATCTCGTCTATGGTGGGCAGGTGGCAGTATTCAGGTACTCGCGGCACTCCTCTTCCGTCATTGGTAGGATTAAGCGCGAACGGGTTACCCCGATTAACTCTTCCAGTGGCAGCACGTAAAAATACGTGATTCCTTTATCTATGGAAGCAACCAGCCGGCTACCATCCGTGCTGAAAGCGAGGCGTGTAACCGGGTCCGCAAACGTTTGCAGCTCCAATCGTCTATTCCTGGATTCGACTTCCCACACCCGCACCACGCCTGCACCGTCCCCCCCTGCCAGGAGCGTCCCATCCGGGCTGAACGCCAGCGACCACACGATTGCATCTCCTCCCGCGAATCCCGGCTCCTCTATATCCACCCCACCTTCCGATAATTTGAAGAGCAGGATGCTGCCAGTGGTTAAACCAGCCGCCAGGTGTTGCCCATCCGGGCTGAATGCCAGCGCCAGGGGTGTGTTATTCGTCGTGTAGGTAAACACATCGTTTCCAGTGATGGCATCCCACACGGCAATCCTATTCATTGACGAGGTGGCAATTTTCTGCCCATCTGGGCTATAAGCTAAAGTAAAATCAGCGTCCGGCGAGAGCCGTGAGCCCAACAGGTCCCAGGAACTAGTATCCCATATGAACGCAGTGCCGGAGTAAAAATTGGATGCAACCAATCGGCTGCTATCCGGGCTCCAGGCAACCAGATGGTATCCCCAGTCCATTGAGAGATCTTTTACCAGCTGACCGGTGGATGCGTCCCATATCTTTGCTGAATTGTCATTTCTGAAGGTATTAAAATAACCACAGCTGGTCGCCAGCAGGTTACCATCCGGGCTCCAGGCAGCATCCTCGACCCAGTCTGATTGTGCCTGCCAGGCGGTCACCAGCACCTCTCCTGTACGGCTATTCACAATGGAGAGGCTATTGTCAGCCCCGATGAGTGCCAGCTTTTCTCCATTCGGGCTGAATGGTGCACTTCCAATCCTGCCTGGCAGGGTCAGTAACTCCCGTCCGGAGGTGATATCCCACTCCATAATATTGCCACCGGAGGCAGTGAATAACCGCGTTCCATCCTGGTTGAACGCAAGCGGCCAATTCTTACCTGCATATCCGGTAAGGATCAGCTCAAGCTCACCGGTTCGCACCCCCCACAACCTGACATACCCGTCCTCCCCACCAGCCACCAGGTGCGTCCCATCCGGGCTGTAGCGCAAAAAAATAAGTTCGGTCCCTGAGTAGTAAATCCCTTTCTCCAACCAGGGTTCTGCATGGGGGGAAGATAAATTCCAGATTCGGATTGTCTCGTCGTCCCCGGCGATTGCCAAGTGGGTTCCATCCGGGCTGAAATCTGCCCATAATCCGGCTGATCCACCGTCGAATTGGAGCAATTCCTCGTTGCTCTCCAAATCCCACAAAACCACCAGCCCATCCGACCCAATGGTCGCCAGAAGTTTTCCATCCGGGCTGACCACCCCCTCAACCCAGCTGTTTTCTGATTCAGGTGTATGCTGGCGATCGACGAATAGCTCCTCCCCCGTGGCTACATCCCAGACGTGTAGACCTACATCCCAGGTGCTTGCCCATACTCGCAGTGGTTGATCTTTGGTAGGGGGAATTATTCCCCTAAGTGGATAGTCGTACGGTTGACCTGGAAATAAATCGGGCACATCAGGTAGTGTGAACAGGAGCTGTTGTGTCTCGGCATCCCAAACCTGGTCTAGAACTACTGGTTCCTGTGAATCATTAGTTTGATTGGCTATCTCGCACAAAACAATCAACCAGCGGCCATTCCCGCTGGGTTGTGGCCACCCGCAACTCTCACCTGTTGCGAGCAGGGAGCGGGCACCTGAAGCCCAATCCACAAGCTCAATTCCCTCTGCTGTGGTGTGGATAAAAAGCTCTCCATTCCTCACCATATATAGGATTGCCTCAGAAGGAAGATAAGCTGGTCGTGTGATCGTTATGGGTGTTGTGCTCAACAGGCGCAACTCTGGTAGCACCTGGTGCAGGGTATTCTCAGCCTCGAAGGTATCTTCGGGATAGGTTTGCAAAGCTTGCAGAGCCAGGTGGGCGCTGAGCTGGGGGTTTAGCTGCATATTGTTAATGGCAGCAGAATTTAAGTATCTTGAGGTAGCCTCCCTTTCCTTAATGTTCGTTTGCCGCCAGAAAATACCCGCAATGGCTGCCAGGACCACAGCTATCATCAATACTCCACCCAACCACCCGGCGCGCCGGCGCAGGCGCTTTGCTGATTTGCTTTGCTCTTCCGCCCGCTTACTTTCTGCTTCAGCACGTCCCTTCTCTGTCTCCGCCAGCTTACGGGCAGTCTCCAGCTCACGCAGGCGTGCAGCTTCCCGCTCAGCCTGCTCGCTCTCGGCTGCTTCGCGCGAGGCTTCCAGGTAATCATGCTCTCCGGCGCTCAGGGCACGTGGATTGGCCATCGCCCACTCCACTGCCTGGTTCAGGCGCGTCCCACGATAGAGTGCCCCCGGATCCCGCTCCAGTAGCTCCCATTCCTGTGCCGCGTCGGTCAGTTGGCGATGCAGGCGTAAACCTTCCCTATCGGTTGTTAGCCATTCCCGTAGCGTCGGCCATTCCCTGATCAGGGCTTCGTGTGCCACCTCCACGGTCTCTTCCCCGGTGATGATCAGCCTGGCATCAGCCAGCTTGACCAGCACTGTACGGATTTGCTCAGCTTCGATGGCTGGACCCGGTGGGATCAACTCGCGGATAGAAATACGCCTGCGGGTATCCTGGGTACCCTCTCCCAGCTCAGTCAGGCGTAAGAAAATACCCTTGGCGATCACCTGCTGGGCAGGGGTCAAATCCTGGTAGAAAACGCTTTCGGCGGTCTTGGCAATTGCTCCGCGTACACCGCCTGCTTCCATATAGGCTTTCAAGTTTAACAGGCTGACCCTGCGCCGCTTCCACGTCTCCAGCAGGGCATGTGAAAGCAGTGGTAATGCACCTGGTTCCGGTTGTCGGTTTTCACCAACGCCCAGGTCGCTCAAAATCAAGTCAACCAGACCTGGAGAGAGCTCCCATCCACCACGCCGTGCAGGTTCTTCGATAGCTTCTCGAAATTCTGAAGCCTTCATCGCCCCGATATAGACCTGGTGGGCTGATATCAACTCCCGCAGACCAATGTATTGCGCCAGGTGTGCATAGAAATCAGCACGTAATGTGATTACCCATGTGATGGCACTTCCAGGTACACCTACCGCATAAAGGAAGTTATTTACCAATGCCAGCCGCTCTGTCTCTGATTGGCACAGGGTAAATAGCTCTTCGAATTGATCGATCACCAGCAGGAGACGGGTGTCCTTACCATGGGTAAGATTTTTCTGGCAATAGTGATGCAGGCTACGGGTATCGTTCAGCATATCATCGATCAGAGTGGCAGTAGCGGTTACTGATTCCGATCCCTGGGTCAGACAAATCGCCAGGGCATCCAGGGGATGGGAACTCGGGGTGATGACCTTCACCTGCCATTGGGCTGCGTACCGCGTGTTGATTGTATGCACCAGGCCAGCCCGAACAACTGACGACTTGCCGCTCCCGGAGGCACCGATCACCGCCAGAAAATGAGAGCTACGAACCACTTCCACCAAACGTTGTGTGACCTCCTGGCGACCGAAGAACCATTCCGCATCCTTTTCGGTGAAATACTGCAAACCCATATAGGGTGATATTCCGGGGGCAGGTGGTTCTTCTTCTTTTTCCAGCTTGTCCAGGTTCTTCAGGGGAGGAAAATCGCTGGGTAATCCTGGGAGATCAAGCTGGTAAATCTCCTGGGGGTAGCGGATGCCCTTGAGTACGCAGGCACCAAGATCTCGCAGCCGGCACCCGTTGGGTAATGCCAGGTGAACCAGATCACGTGTGGTCTGGGAGAGTAGAACTTGCCCACCGTGACCTACTCCAGCGATACGCGCTGCCCGGTGGACATCAATACCTAGATAACTGGCGTGACCAATGACTGGCTCTCCGGTATGCAAGCCTATGCAAACCCGCACAGCAACACCTTGCGGCCAACGATGCTCGGATACTTGTTGTTGGGCATCAATCGCGCAGCCCATGGCATCTGATGCCCGCCCAAAGGCAATCAAGAAAGCGTCGCCCTGGGAACCGATCTCATGACCGTGCCATTTTTTAATTGCCGACTGCACCAATTGGTGGTACTCACCTAGGACAAGCGCATACCCCGCGTGTAAGCATTTAAGCAACTCTGCTGAGGCTTCAACTTCCGTGAATAAAAATGTCACCGTTCCGCTAGGAAGTGGTTCAGTTTCTTCGAACGATTCTGGTTTTCCAGTTCGAATCTGCTCATACAGGTTGCGCGTCTCCTCAGCTGGCTGCACTCCTAGCTCAGCCTGAAGCAGCTGCTGGCAGGTCTCATACTGACCAAGGGCAGCTGCCCGTTGCCCGGATTTTGCCAACAGAAGCATCATCTGACGGTGAGCTGATTCCATCAGCGGGTCCAGCTCCAACAACCGGGCGGCATGCAACATGCCCAGCTGGTATTCTCTCAGTTCGATATCATAAGCAACCAGCTCCGAATAACCATCTACTGCTAGATAGTGTAGCCGTTCCCGCTCACGAACTTGCCACTCTTCAAACAGCCGGCAGTCTGAAATGCTAAAACCTTCCAGAAAGTTACCCTGGTACAGCTTAAGGGCTTGTGCTGCCTCGTCCACAATAGAAGCATTCAGGCTGCCCTTCTGGTGGAGCTCTCGTAATCCATACTCCATCTGAGCTGCATCCAACCAGACATCAGTATCTTGTTTGATCGCAACAGCCTCGCGGTCGATAGTCAGGTATTCCCCTAACTTCTGGCGCAGCGCAGTCAGAACCACCCGTAGGTTAGCCATTGACTGGCTCTGGGTACGCTCGTCCCATAATAAATCAGCCAGCACTTCACGCGGCTGAGACCGTTTTATGCTGGCTAAATAGATAAGCAGAGCTTCCGCTTTTCGATTGGTAAGCCCCTTGACGGGCTCACCATCCTGTTGAATTCGCACCCCACCCAGGGTAAATATTTCCAACCCTTCCACGAAATTCTCCTAAGCTGATTCCCAGGATCAATCCATTGATATGTACTTAGCGTTGAATGTGGTTGGTTATTAAGAAAATGGAAACTAGTATTTGTTTATTCATTATACATGAGGATAAAGTCAAAAGATATAAGCCTGTTAATATCACTGTGTAGAGATTATATTTTAATAAATCAAGTAACGAGGTATTTCTTGTTTATCTGAAATTGGATGCTAATGTAAATCCTTCCTGTTATTCCTTCATTGTTTTCAAGTCCTCAAAATTGGTCACTTGAAAGGGCTGATTGTCTTGCTGACAACCTGCTCTCTGCTCACCAGTAACACGAGTCATTTGATAGCTTTTTTCATGTGTAAAACTTTATTATACAATTCGTGATATGGTATATCTCATGCCTGGAGAGTGTGTTTCCCGCAAGGGAACGAGGGTTCAAATCCCTTCCGCTCCGCCAGTAGCTTCATCTTGCGAATTATCCAAACCACTAAGATTTTCGGCAGGGGCGTTTTTTCTTTGTGTCGTATATCTCTAATCCCTAAAACTAAACCCAATATACCTAATATAAATAACGGAGACCAAAATACTAAAGCAAATCCCATCTCCCCCTGATAATATTTCATCGCAACATAAAAAATACTCAATGTGGGCAATTAAATATATCCCTCCCATTATATTTAATATCAACCTCGTGATTGAGACTTATTACTTTTTTCTCAACATTATGTATCCTGAATTTAACCGTATCAAAAACCGATACAAATTTAACATATGGTTTGCTGATTACAAATCGTAAAGTTTAACCATCAGCGCAGTTCTTAGATGTAATAATGAACTACGCAATGTTTCACCATTATTGAAAATCAACCATCCTAAACTCATTGTAATATTCGATCTATATTCACCCAATTATGCTACTTCCAAATTCGACGCACTTCACTGTTTGACTGGCGTTGAACTGCTCTTATCTTACGAATACCAAAAATTAGTAAGGGAACCCCCAATAACAAGCCTGGTACAGTACATGTTAATATTCCCGAATACCAATCGGGGATTTCTCCGAAAATTGAATATAACATAGTCCACACCGAGCCATGCAAAGAGCCCACCAACTACCGTTGCTGCCCAACCCAAAATAAGTTGTTTTTTGTTTTCTCCGAGCTATGCTTTTCTGTATTATTTTCTTCATTCTGCCCTATTTTTTTTATCCTGCGGATGCCGATAATTAGTAAAGGAATCCCAAGCAGCCAACTTGGTAGAGTGAGTATTACTACTGGCAAATACCAATCTGTGCTGCTTCCAAAAAGGATTTTAAACAATAAGAACGACCATACCGAAAACCGTTAGCAACCCACCAACTATTGCTAATATCCACCCCCAGATTTGACGGCTTTTTCCCTTGACTTCCTTATTTTCGGTGATCATCTTTTCCCTTCTCCTCAATTACTCCGCATCACCCGCCTGGTTGTAATCAATCAGCCTATTTCATCGCAAGTTTGAACCAGATAACAGGTATGATATTTACGGATTAAAACCCATCCTTTTACTGCCATATAGTGAAACACAGCAACACGGCACAATAATCAGCAGAAGTATCCAAGTCATGTGTGGTGCATGGTTGACGGCGATATATGTTTTTGGACTGTTCCTCCCCCGAAAACAAGCTCACTTATCAACAGGATGTCAGATATTATCTAAATATCGTGTTTTACGGTGGAATTTTTCTGAATTGTTGCATTGGCAAATACTTACAAAATCAACCGATGTATTATTGTTATTTTTCACGCCACCCCATAAGAAGGCAAATGTAGCATCCCGGCTGCTTTATTTACTTCCTTTGGTATCACCTGGTACTTTGTGACACATGCTATCTCTATATTCGCATATACTCTCTCATTCACCTGCGCATCCGGCGACACCCCTTATAATGCCCCTTCTTGCCGGACCTCTTCCTGGGCTTATTTCACCCCTTCGCATGATTTAACTCTTATCTTTATTTCACCTATTATTTATTGACATCAGGTGATATTTCCACGGTCCTAACTCCACATACAGACCAGCATCACGCATCTCATTCCCACTCCTGTCGTAGATTTCGCCTGTCATGACTTCTTTGAGACGCCAAGTCTTTCCTCTCAGTTCATCACACGGCACATGGACGCGCGCCTGAGCCATTTCGTCAGAGTAATTTACAACAATGAGATAGCGTTCATCCTCCTTGACCCAGCACCAGGCTAAAATATTTAGGCAACTCTGGTTATCAGGCCAACCACTTCGCTCACACAGACGCCATTCACCGTTCCTAAAAACTTCCTGATTGATCCCTTTCAATAGACGTTCGTAAAAGGTGATGAAATCATGATTGATTGGCTCTGCTGGACGGCGACCCAAGAACACTGGCAGCCTCACCTTCCGGCCCTCGAATTGTCCCTCATGCAGTAGCTTTGCCCCAGTGAGGGTGAGCATCACCAGGGCTGTTGCGTACCCCTTTTCACCCGGAAAGGCGATGGCAGCCCTCGGCTCGTCATGGTTCTCAATGAAACGGACCATTCCTCGCTGATAATTAGAATCTGCAAGGAGATGCAGACCGATGCTCGCGGCGTCCCCATGTTCCATCCGATCATAGAGTTTCTTGTCATAGCAATAGTCAAAACCCTGTTGTTGAAGTTCCCACTCCAAGTCCCAATAGGCTTCGGCAATGAACCTGAACGCCGGATACCTTCCTTTGATGGCAGATATAACCATCGTCCAATACTCGTTGATTGGTTGCGCTCCTGCTCGCTTTCCCCAAGTACGTTCGAAGACAGCATTCAGCATGAGCATCGCCATGTCGCAGCGGATACCGTCACATTGTTCGGCAATTTCCGAGATGGCCTCAATAACCGCATGCCGAAGCTCTGGCTGAAAGGCATTGAGTTGGAGCACATCAGCCCACGCCGGAAAGTAGGGATCCCGACCACACGCGAATACTGTTCCACCTACCTCGACGAAAGATGCTGGATCGTTGCTCGCATCATCGGTGTTACCTTGAATGAAGTATTCAGGGTGATCGTTAACCCAGGGGTGGTCGGGAGCGACATGGTTTGGCACAAAGTCAAGGATGAGCCTCAGACCACGTGCAGCCAGTTTTTTACGCGCGGTTGCAAGCCCACTCGGGCCACCAAGGTGTTTGTCCACAACATAGCGGTGCACGCAATAGGGCGAGCCGACATTGTCCTGCTCCGCAAAGTCAGGAAGGGCTCGTCTAAATTCCTCGAGCAGTCCTTGGTTTCGCATCGAAATCTCGATTCCGGCCGGACTCCGCTCCCACACCCCCATGAACCACACCGCGTCAAAGCCAAGCGAGGCAATCTGATCCCACTCCTCTGGCGGCACCGTGGCGAGATTCACCGGTTTGTGGTTTTTCTGACTGAGTTCACTCAACCACACCCAGGTGTTGATTTCGTAAATGACGGGATGCACGGGCCATGTTTTCATCTCTTTACCCCCTTGGATTCCGAGCCCTTCACGAACGCTGCTTCTTTGCCTTCCTCCAGGACTCGCTGGGGATCCAGAAGACCGTAAAGCTGAATGGTTTTAGCCACCAGCCCAGTCCAGCCGGTCTGATGGCTGGCGCCAAGACCGGCGCCATTGTCGCCATGGAAGTACTCGAAAAATTGGATATAATCACGCCAGTAGGGATCGGTTTGAAACTTCTCGGTACCGCCATAGACGGGTCTGCGACCGTGTTCGTCGCGTAAAAAGATCCGCGTGAGCCGGTTGGAGATCTCCTTGCTCACCTCGAAAAGGTTCATCAGTGTTCCTGAACGTGTGGGACACTCGATTTTAAAGTTATCGCCGTAGTACAGGTAGAAATTCTGTAACGCCCGGATGATGAGGGCATTCACCGGCATCCACACAGGTCCGCGCCAGTTAGAATTACCGCCAAACATACCGGTGTTTGATTCGGCTGGCAAGTAATCCACCCGATACTCCTGGCCGTTCACCTGGAATATATACGGGTGCTGCTCGTGGAACTTGGACAGCGAGCGGATACCGTAGGGGCTCAGGAATTCGTTCTCGTCGAGCATTTTCGTGAGTATCCGGCGCAACCTCTCCGGATTGACCAGGGCGGTGATCCCTCGTTCCGCCACGCCCAGGTGTTGAGCGCCTGTGGGATGGATCGACTCCATCAGCTCGGGCATGTGTCGAATGCGACCCGCGATCGCTTCCATGGCGCGCGGGACGCGCTCCCGCTGCCACTTTTCAATCACCGTGGTGGCGCACAGCGGCAGAAGTCCCACCATCGAGCGCACCTTGAGCCTCTGGGCACTACCGTCAGGGAGCCTCAGCAGATCGTAGTAAAAGCCGTCTTCCTCGTCCCACATGCCGTCTGGCCCGAGCCGGTTCATAGCAGCTGCGATATAAATAAAGTGGTCAGCAAACTTCACAACCATATCCTCGTAAGTGGGATCATAGGCAGCCAGCTCCACTGCCAGCTCCATCATGTTCTGACTGAATAGCGCCATCCACGCCGTGCCGTCCGCCTGCTCCAGGTGACCCCCGGTGGGCAGTGGAGCGCTGCGGTCGAAGACACCAATATTGTCCAGCCCGAGGAAACCTCCCTCGAAGACATTCTTACCGAAGCGATCCTTGCGATTCACCCACCAGGTGAAGTTCAGCAGCAGCTTGTTGAATGCCGCCCTGAGGAATTCAAGGTCCGTCTCACCACGTAGGGCTTGCTCGGTGCGGTGTAAAAACAGCGTCGCAAAGGCATGCACCGGGGGGTTCACGTCGCTGAAGTTCCACTCATAGGCGGGCATTTGACCGCTGGGGTGAATATAGACGCCACGCAGCATCAGTTTCATCTGTTCCTTGGCAAAATCAGGATCGACAATTGAGAGCGGGAGGGTGTGGAAAGCCAGGTCCCAGGCTGCATACCAGGGATACTCCCATTTGTCTGGCATCGATATGACGTCCTCGTTTAGCATGTGGAACCACTCCGAGTTTCGGGAGTTTCGATATCCTGTATGAAGGGGGTTGGAGTTGTGTTCATCCAGCCAGTTGAATCCATCGAAAAAGTAGAACTGCTTACTCCATAGCATGCCAGCGATAGCCTGGCGCATCACGTTGGCCGCGTCTGGGGAGATGGAAGGGGGAGTCACGGACTGGTAGAACTCATCCGCTTCCTGCAACCGCATCGTCAGTGTCTTGTCAAACTCCGTGCTGAAGTCAGATGGGATGGGTTTAGCTTTCCCGCCCTTGCCGGCACCAGCCAGATGGGTCAGGCGCAGCCGCACAGTGGCTGACTCACCGGGTTTCACCACCAGCCGGTAATGTGCCGCCACCTTTGTGCCCTCCTTTTTGGGATTCACCGCCTCCTGATTACCCTGTACCACGCAATCGTTGATGCCGTCCTTGACGTAGGGGCTCTCGTTCTTTTGCCCGGGGAAAAGCCGTTCGTGATTGGTTTCGTTCTCGGTGAACAGCAGCTTTGGCTCTCCATCGCAGGAAAGGACGAACTCACCCAGCAATAGATGCGTTGCGGAGACCAACCTTGTTCCCGTGACTGCCTTGATCTGCTTGAGGCTTGGTTTCTCAGCAGCCCGGCTGGATTCAGCAATCCACGATGACCAATCATTGCGGAACAACAGGGTTGGCAAGAGATGCAGCTCGGCTGTTTCCGGTCCCCTGTTGGCGGCTGTGATCCGCACCAGGATATCTTCTGGACCAGCTTTGGCATACTCCACGAACACATCGAAGTAGCGGTCGTCATTGAAGACACCTGTATCGAACAGCTCGTACTCAAACTCATCCCGGGAACGGCTGCGGTTCGTCGTCACCAGATCGCCGTAAGGATAAGCCGCCTGTGGGTACTTGTAGAGATACTTCATGTACGAGTGGGTCGGGGTGCTGTCGAGGTAGTAGTAGTACTCCTTCACATCCTCGCCGTGGTTGCCCTCGCTATTGGTCAAGCCAAACAGCCGCTCCTTGAGAATCGGATCCTTGCCATTCCACAACGCCAGGCTGAAGCACAGGAGCTGTTTATCATCAGAAATGCCGGCAATACCATCCTCACCCCAGCGGTAAGCACGCGAGCGTGCGTGATCGTGTGTGAAAAAATTCCAGGCGTCCCCGTTTTCGCTGTAGTCCTCTCGGACGGTACCCCACTGTCGTTCGCTTAGGTAAGGACCCCACTTCTTCCAGGGAGCTTTCTTGATTCGAGCTTCTTCTAGACGGATTTTTTCAGCATTCATCTGTATCCTCCTGGCAAATTAGCAATTTACCATCAATTATAACTACTTATCCTGAGAGTTTAATTAATGCCAGCATCAAGCCTGCTTGATCCGCATACTGCCAGGAACCAGCTGCAGTAATAGCGCTAACAGGCTGGCCTGCACCATTGCCGACCTGCCTGCCAGTGAGCTGGCTGGGGTGGTGGCGTTCACCCTGGTTCAGTAAACCTGGGACTGTACGGCCGCCATTTATGGGTGATGGAGTAATCCGGCCTATGGTACGCCGGGTAGTTTGCCCGTGACCGCCCACAAATATTTTTTTCAGGTCTGGTATATGGCGGATTTGGATTGATCGATTGGCGGACGCCTGGCGCTGCGGCTGGAAAGGACTACTGGTCTGCGTGGCGCCTGGAGCTTGTGGGGCTATACCCATGATATTATTGGCCTTCTCTATTTTCCAGTAGCCGTTTGATGGTGATTGGACCCAGCATAGCCCCACAAATCGCTGATTTCCATGTCTATACTACCTACATGGCCTCGGTTCTAGTAATAATCCGGGTCGCTGGTGGTTTCTCACGGTCGAATCCATTGGCTCGAACGCCAAAGAATATTTCCAATAAACCTGGTTAGCTACATCTCTTGCGGGCTTTGCAAAAACAGCAGGACACTAGAAAGGAGAAGCGTTTTTAGTAATTGTCCTTTTATGCCATGGCAACATATGGTATCTAATAGTGCCTAATTGTTAACAAAATACAGCCTCTTAGCTGTGATCTAAATCCCTAATGAGGGTTTAATCAGCAAAGATTTCATCCTAAAAGTCCGATTATAGAAACAGCAATCATTTATCTTGCCTCTTCTGATTCTTGTAATAGGAAACCTCCTTTAAAGTGGTTAGTTCACTTGATCTGGGATTCCGATTCAATAAAAATTTTATTTCTGAATTTACATGCTACTTTTTGAAATCTATTGACAATGAAATAAAAATGAGTAAAATATTAATGACAACGTTGTCGTCAGCGATAACGTCACCGATGACATCCCTCTTGTTTCTTTTCATTACATGTAAAAATATTACATTCCAAGATGGTCACAGACCCCAAGCAAGAAAAATCGTTTCACAAGGCAAATGGTTCATTCCAAGCTACTACATTGAAAGATGTCGCCCAATTAGCGGGTGTGTCAACGAAGACCGTATCGCGCGTTGTTAATAATCAGGGCGAAATTAGAATAGAGACGCGGGAGCGAGTGCAGGTGGCGATTGATCAACTTGGCTATCGCCCCAATGTCCTTGCACGCAGCTTGATCCACCAGCGCACCAATACATTAGGTGTTGTCACCTGGGGAATTGATTACTTTGGCCCGTCAAGTACGGTTGTTGGAATTGAACAGCAAGCTCACCAATTAGACTACTCGTTATTTCTTAGCCTCATGGATCGACCCGATGATGGCGACTGCGAGCATGTATTAGACACATTAATCGCTCATCGGGTGGATGGAATTCTCTGGGCTGTTCCAGAGGTGGGGAATAACCGGGCCTGGCTTGAGTCCAGTCACTTGGAACAGCTACCACCGATCGTCTTCCTCAGTATGGGACCGCGACCTGGATTGGCAATCGTTGCAGTGGATAATTTTTCTGGGGCTAAACAGGCTACCCAACATTTAATCGATCAGGGCCGGCGGAAGATTGGAATTATTACGGGACCATTAACCTGGTGGGAAGCACGTGAGAGATATGCTGGCTGGAAAGCTGTTATGAAACAAGCGGAGCTGGAAACACCACCTTCTCTGGTCGTCGAGGGCGATTGGACAGCCGATGCCGGGGAAAGGGGATTGCAAAAACTGTTGAATCAAGAACCGGACATCGATGCGATATTTGCCAGTAGTGACCAAATTGCTCTGGGTGCCCTAAGTACTGCCCATCGCTTAGGAAGGCAAATTCCCCGGGACCTGGCCATCGTTGGGTTCGATAACATCCCGGAATCAGCCTGTTTTTGGCCCCCATTGACCACGGTTTATCAACAACTAATTGATGTAGGTCGTATCGCTGTACAGACCTTGCATGCCATGATTGAGGCTAACCGCCAATCAAGGACGCCCAATGAGGCAACTGTAAGGCTGGTTAAGCCAGAATTAATCGTTCGGGCTAGTTCTTTGCGAGCCTGATATAGCCTTTTCTTGATTGGTATGGCGTTAACAATTCAATCTCTAAATGTGCATCAGTTTTATTATGATGAAAGGAGGTTCTTGGCAAAGAAGAAACCATTTTTCAAGCAAGTCAAAGTATTGAATACCAATAAAATATATTCACAAATATACGGAGGATGAAATGTTCAAGTTCGTGTCAAAAAGCTTTATTTTTATAACCCTGTTGGCTATTGTGCTGACGGCGTGTGGTCCAGCGGCAACGACCGAAGCTCCGGTAGTCCCGGAAACAGCTGCCCCAGTCGCTACTGAAGGTGGCGCTCCGGCAGCTGGAACCAACTGGTGTTCCGGGACTAAAATCGTTTTCTTCCCTGGTGGAACACCAGGGGGTGGCTTTGAGACCGTAGTCTACAATGGCGCACTCGCCGCTGCTGCAGATACTGGCGCAGAAGTTGAATACTTGTGGTCCGACTGGGATCCTGCAAAGATGATCACCCAATTTACTGAAGCCGCGGCCACCAAGCCCGATGGCATTGCCGTCATGGGTCATCCTGGCGACGAGGCTTTCGATTCCCTTATTGATGACGCTGAATCTCAGGGAATTATCGTGACCAGTATGAACACACAGCTACCGCTAGCGCAAGCCAAGTACAGCTCTGCGGGGTTTGGTTACGCGGGTGCCATTCTCTACGACGCAGGCTATGCTCTGGGTCAGGAAGCCGTGAAGCGGTCAGGCGTACAAGCGGGTGACAAAGCCTTCTTGTGGGGTTTGTTGTCGCAAGCAGGTCGCGGTGAGCGCACCAAAGGTGTAAAGGAAGCTCTTGAAGCAGCTGGACTGACAGTGATCTACCAGGAGATCGATGACGCCACCAACAAAGAAGCAGCCGCTGGTGTGCCGACCTTTACAGGCATTATGTCTGCCAATCCAGATATCAAACTAATGGTAACCGATCACGGCAACCTGACGGGTACTGTGCAGACCTTCCTGGATGCCGCCGGTAAGAAGCCTGGTGAAGTTTACGCCGCCGGTTTCGATATGTCTGGCAATGCCATTGAAGCTATTCGTGGCGGTTGGCTCCAGCTGGTAATCGACCAGCAGCAGTATCTGCAAGGCTACTTCGGTGTTCTGCAGATTTGTCTTACGCATAACTATGGTTTCGCCGGTCTACAGATTGATACTGGCGCAGGCTTTGCTGACAAGAACAATGTCGAGCAGCTGGCTGCATTGGTAGAAAAGCAGATTCGCTAAAACGGAACCATCTGCTTTTTACTGACGCTTACCGTCTTTAACGAGTTAGCATTTTAAAAAATGCAAGGGCTAAGTAGCACCAAAAGAGCTCAAGGCTATTTAGCCCTTGCCGTTCTCATAGAAAGAGGTAATTCTAGAGCATACGGGTAATCCAATACCGGAACGGAGTCAGTGTATGGAGGAATACCGCCTCGAGCTTAGAAATGTGTCCAAGTCCTTTGGAGAAGTCCAGGCGCTGGAAAATATCAACTTTCAGCTGGGCCGGAATGAGATTGTAGGTTTGCTAGGGGATAACGGCGCTGGAAAATCCACACTAATCAAAATAATTACCGGGTATTATCAGCCCACCTCTGGTGAGATTTATTTCAATGGTCAAAAAGTAAATAACCTCTCGGTTCCCAAAGCCAGGGAACTAGGTGTGGAAACCGTATACCAGGAACGCGCCCTGGCTGAATTACAAACCCTATGGCGCAATATTTTCATGGGACGTGAAATCTGTACCTCCATGGGTTTCCTGGATATTCAGAAGATGAGAGATGAAACACACCACTTGATGACCGAATCCATGGGTTTTACCTCCCATGCGGTCAGCCCGGATTCTCGGGTTGGCAAATATTCCGGTGGTGAGAAACAGGGCGTCGCCATCGTACGCGCCTTATTTTTCGACGCAGAAATAATCGTTCTCGACGAGCCTACCATGGGTCTTTCGCTCAAAGAATCAGCTAAATTGGTCAACTTTGTGAAAGATATCAAGAAAGCAGGCAAAGCTGCCATTTTTATTGACCACAACATCTTTCATGTCTACAATGTTGCCGACCGTGTGGTGGTGATCGACCGTGGGAGAGTAGCTGGTGAATTTTTAACCAAAGATATTGGTGTATCTGAGTTGATGGAAAAGATGGTCCATGTTGCAGAAACCGGTAAGTTCGATTAGCACATGGACATGGATGAATACAATGAATAATCAAACTAACGACTCAGAAGTCAGCCCGCACTATAAAGTAGCCTTCAGCCTGCGGAGATTTGCTCGCATGTACAGCGCCCAACTTGGAATTTTGGGTGTCTTTGTTACCTTGTGGATTATATTTATCGCTTCAGCGCCCGATACCTTTTTATCCCCACAAATTTACTATGCCTTCATGTCCTCCATCCCCTTCTTTGCCATTATGGCCATTCCACTGACGATCGTAGTAATCGCCAAGGAAATGGATCTCTCGTTCCCTTCGATCATGGCCATGGGTATGGTGGCATTTTCTTTTATCTACAACCAAACAGCCTTTATTGGTAATGCGAACATACGGGTGTTCCTGGCAATTATCGCTGCTCTGATAACAGGAACCATTATCGGCTGGATCAATGGGAAAATCATTGTGAAGTTTGGCATTCCTTCGCTCATTGTCACCATCGGTACGCAATTCTTCTGGCGCGGTGCGGTGCTAGTGTTGACACAAGGGGCAAATTTTACTTTGACGTATATAAAAGGCACCTTTTTTTACCCACTGTTGGTCGGTAAGATTGGTGGATATTTCCCCATGCAGATGGTCTGGTTGATCATAATCACGATCATCGGTTGGGTGCTGCTAAACCGTCATAGATTTGGAGCACACATCTACCTGACCGGTGACAATATCAACAGCGCAGAATTGATGGGTGTCAATACCGGACGTACCCGCATCCAAGCTTTCATGCTGATTGGTCTAATCTCGGCTTTTGCCGGAGTGATTGCTAGCTTTTACGTGGCCTACTTTTGGCCGTCCTTGGGTGATGGTTATTTGATGAGAACCCTGGCCTCCGTCTTCCTGGGGGGAACATCCGTCTTCGGTGGTACTGGTACGATTCTGGGAACATTCCTCGGGGCTTTTATCATTGGTTCCATCGATGCTGCGACTGTCGCTATCGGTTTAACAGGATTCTGGACCCAGTTGATCTATGGGTTTATCATCGTGCTATCGGTGATCATGCACACCTATCTGCGCAAACGTGGGGAATAATTAATCTCCCCTATTATAAATTCACCTCTAATGCCTCTCTCCATCGACAAGTTCGATCTTCCACGCTCCATATACCCGTATCGTTGTACTTGTCCCTGGCCAGTAGAGATGTGTCCAATAGTTACTACCCCGCAGCACAGACGGGTTTACCCCCATCGTGACGATAATATGATCAGGGGTATAGTGCGCAAAATAAGTCTCATGGTTGACCGGTATTCGTCCCAAGGTAGGATCCAATGCAGTCCATCCTACCGAGGGCAGGAACACGTCTGGCCAGGCGTGCTCGGTTTTAGCGATAGCAGACGTTCCCGTATCCAGATACAGCAAGCCTTCGAAGTAACGTGCCGGAATGCCTTGCGCCCGGCTAAGCGCCACCAGCAAAGAAGTGTATTCAGTACAATCAGCGCCCATGGGTCCCAATGCCGCTTGCGCTCCCCAATTCTCTCCATTGGAGGTATAGACCAACTCATTACCAATGTAATCATAAAACGCCTGCACTTGCTGGCAAACAGTACTTTTGCCTTGCGAAAGTTTATTTGCGAGCGCTACAATTTGTGGATTAACGGATTCGATATGCAGTTCAGGCTGAATGAAATCATCCAGCAGTTCTCCCTGGCATACTGATAGGTCGTATGATAATTCATTTACGACTACCTGATAATCGATCTTTACCGTTTGGGTTGTGCCAGCTGGCTGTCCGGAAAAATCAAACTCAGCATATTGGTTACCGTATTCGTCAACGACTAATTCATAATCATTGGGAGAGATCTCTATTGACGACACGTCCTGATAGGGCGGAAAGTCACGGATCAAAGCTATCCAGATATTCTGTTTCTCAGGCTGACCCGTTCCCTCATTGGCAAGTGTCACCTGCTGGTGCACAACATATTCACGTTGACCCACGATAGTCACATGCGGGTTAGGGGTTGTAGTAGCAGGATTGAATGATCCTACCCCTGGCTGACATCCCAGTGTGGAGATCAATACGATGAATAAAAAAAATCTTATAAAAAAGTTTTTTATGCGGCCTCTATTCAATCCAATTTTATAACATACCGACCAATAACGCAAAAACGAATGATTTAGCCAACCTATTTCAGGACACATCGATCAAACTGGGAATCAAGGCTTCCGTTTGGATGGCCTTCTAGACTTAGATTTTCAATGATGATATCATCATTGCATCCGGTACTTTCCTGGCTGTCCTGGGAAGATGATTTAATTCGGTGGATATGAACGAAATGACATCCCGCGCAAGAGTCATGCAATCTCTCAATCATAAAGAGCCCGATCGCGTCCCGATCGATCTGGGTGCGACGATCGTCAGTTCGATCGTTAAGCAGACTTATATTGAACTCAAACACTATCTTGGTATGCCAGTTGAGCAGATCAACATGTTGGATTATGTGCAACAGCTGCCCTATGTGGATGATCGATTAATGGAGCGGTTCGGGGTTGATTTCCGTTTGGTGCAATTACCAGCTGCGACAACGGTCGGGGTGGATATTTTCGAAGAAGGTGAGTATTATGCTTTTGTTGATCGCTGGGGCTCGAAATTACACATGCCTAAAAAGGATGGATTGTATTTTGATTGGGTCGACTTCCCAATCAAAGAAGCGACCATGTCTGCATTGGACAACTATCGCTGGCCTCATCCTGATCCTACAGAAGTCAACGCCCAGCTAGGTATGCAGGCGAAAACCCTGTATGAAACTACGGACTTCGCACTGGTAGGCAGCGCCGTGATCGGTGGAGGCATCTTTGAACAACCAGCCCGGGTCATGGGCTTGCAGAACTTTTTAATGGCCTTGCTCACTGAACCGGCTTTTGCCGATCGATTGATGGAGACCATCACCGATATTTATATTGAATCCTGCAACATGTACCTCGAGCACGTTGGTCCTTATATCCAGGTTTTCACCTTTTGGGATGACCTGGCCGGGCAAAATGGCTGGATCATCAACCCCGAGGTTTATCGAAAGCTGATCAAGCCTAAACAAAAACGTCTGGTTGAAGCGATCAAGAAAAAGACGGGTGCCAAGCTGTTCTACCACAGCTGTGGGGCAACACGCGGATTAATCCCAGACTTGATCGAGATCGGATTTGATATCCTGAATCCGGTCCAGGTTTCAGCGAAGGGTATGAATACCAGGGAACTGAAAACTGAGTTCGGGCGGGATATTGTTTTTTGGGGTGGTGGTGTCGACACCCAGCATGTATTGCCATTTGGCAAGCCACAAGAAGTTGTTGACGAGGTGAAACGCCGCATCGATGACCTCGCACCCGGTGGAGGCTTTGTATTTGCGGCGGTGCATAACATCCAGGCATACGTTCCACCGGAGAATATTATTGCCGCATTTGATACCGCCCTACAATATGGTAAGAGTCACACTTCATCCATAATGGATGAAGATCATCGACCCGTTAAGGAAGAAACTTAATGAAGCACCGTGACCGGGTCTTGATTGCGCTCAACCATGAAGAACCTGATCGCTGCCCGATGCAGATCAGCTTCACGCCAGAATTTGCTGCTCGCCTTGAAGCCGATCTAAAACTTAGGGGACAGGGCTTGCATAATCCGCATGGTGGTGGCAATACCTATGAACTTGAACGCCTATTGGACGAAGATATGCTTTTAACCTCTGTGGGATGGGTGAATGGTTACTACCAGGATGGTTATCAGGATGTGGATAGTTATCAGGATGAATGGGGTGTAACCTGGAAGACGATCGAATACAATACTCCTTATGGCAAAGGTAATTACACCGAGCCGTCCGGTCATCCCCTGGCTGAAGATCGGGCGGTTGAGACATATATTTCACCCGATCCCAATCGTCCGGAGCTCTACAAGGAAGCGCAACGTGTTCTGAAGGGATTTAAAGATGAGTATTGGATCGTTGGAGTGACGCCGACTACCATTTTCGAATCTGCTTGGGCCTTGCGTGGATATGAGCAATTATTGATGGATATGGCCATGAATCCAGACATAGCCAACCGGGTCCTGAATATCCCTTATTCCTATCACACGGCCGTGACTCAACACCTGGTGAGCCTGGGGGTAGATATGATCTGGCTGGGCGATGACGTGGGCGGGCAGAATACTCGATGTTGATGTCTCCAAAGATGTGGCGCACATACCTCAAACCCCGCATGGCTGATTTGATTGCCTCGCTGCGAGCCATTAACCCGCGCATCAAGATCGCCTATCATACTGATGGGGTGGTTTATCCTATCCTAGAGGATTTGATCGAAATTGGCCTGGATGTGCTGAACCCGATTCAACCCATGGCGATGGACCCGGTGAGATTAAAAAATGAATACGGCAGGAATTTATGCTTTTGGGGATCGCTCGATATCCAACAGACCCTGCCCTTTGGCACTCCGGAGCAGGTTAAATTGGAAGTAATTACTCGATTGCAGACCATCGGACGGGGCGGCGGTTTGCTCATCGGACCAACGCATAACCTGCAACTGGATACACCGCTCGAGAATTTCTGGGCGATGGTCGATACCATCCGGCAAACACCGTATCATTCCACTCATGAAAGAGTCATGGCATGAAACAATCCGGTTTTATTTATAAGAGGTTTAGATACCCAAAGGTCCACCTAAATTATCGTAGACGATCATGATGACAAAGCGTGAAATCATCCGTTTGGTGCTTGATGGACAAAAACCGCCCTACGTGCCTTGGTCGTGCGGCTTCACCAAAGAGGCCTGCGCGAAACTGCAACCGCACTTTACCCCGCTCGAGTTGGAGCTTGCGCTGCAAAACCATTTCGTCAAGTTGGGTAGTGACATCGGCTTCTTTACCGATCTGGGTAATGATCGAGTTCGAGACGTTTTTGGCGTAGTTTGGGATCGCAGCATCGATAAGGATATCGGCAACGTTGAAGGCTGTCTGCTCTCTGCGCCAACCCTGGAGCATTACACTTTTCCTGATCCGCTAGACCGGCGCTTTTTTGCGGATATCCCTGAGCGCATCAATCAATATGGCGACCGCTTCCGGGTCTTCCAGATCGGTTTCTCGCTGTATGAACGCAGCGTGGACTCTGCGCGGTGTGCAGAACCTGTTGATGGACTTCCATGATCATCCAAAGTTCGTTCGAGAGCTGCTAAATACCATTGCTGATTACAACATCGCTCAGATGAAAGAAGCTCTGAAATTTGACATCGATGCGGTGTATTTTGGGGATGATTGGGGACAGCAGCGCGGTTTGCAGATGGGACCGAAATTATGGCGCGAATTCATCTACCCCATCTTGGAGCATATGGTTCGCGCCGTGCGTGAGGGAGGTAAGTATGTATTTATTCATTCCTGTGGAGATGTCGATGAATTGTTCGACGATCTCATCGATATCGGTGTGAACTGCTTTAATCCGTTCCAGCCAGAGGTAATGGATGTCTCCACCCTATTCCAGAAGTATCGCCGCCGATTGATTTTTCATGGCGGTCTGTCGACTCAAAAAACACTGCCATATGGAACGATCGAGCAGGTTCGTGCGGAAACTCGGCGGTTGTTGCAAATGGGACGGGAGGGCGGTTATATTTTTGCTCCCGCCCACGACGTGGAAGGTGACGTCCCGCTGGAGAATATACTGGCTTTTATCGAACTGCTCCTGGGTCAGCCAGGATACTGTAATCATTAAAAGGAGAAATTAAATGGGCATAGCTGATGACCTGCGTCAAAGTGTGATCGATGGTGAAATGAATGTTACCCAGGAGCTTGTGCAAAAAGCCCTGGCTGAGAAAATGCCTCCCGAACAAATTCTCAAAGATGGCCTCATATCCGCAATGGAGGAAGTTGGTCGCAGGTTTGAATCTGGTGATTTTTATGTTCCTGAGATGTTGATCTCAGCGCGTGCCATGAAAAGCGGCCTGGCATTGTTGCGTCCCCATTTGGTTGCTGCCAATGTTCAAGCGGTCGGAAAGGTTGTTATTGGTACGGTACAGGGTGACCTGCACGACATTGGCAAGAACCTGGTCGGAATGATGCTTGAAGGTGCCGGCTTTGAAGTGGTCGACCTTGGCACTGACGTTTCCCCAGAAAAATATGTATCTGCGGTAATAGAACACCGTCCGGATATCATTGGCTGTTCCGCACTCATAACGACGACCATGCCTCGCATGGAAAGTGTCATCCTTTCCCTTACAGAAGCCGGGTTACGTCATCAGGTAAAGGTGATAATTGGCGGTGCCCCTGTGACCGATGAATATGCAAAACGCATTGGGGCAGATGGATATGCCCCGGATGCAGCTTTGGCTGCCGTGCTTGCTAAAGAGCTAATTCTAAAAAAGGATAGCTGAGAAACGGTTTTATTTGGACCAATTCGGAAAGATTTGATTGATTGACCATGACTTCTGGCATCGTCTTTGACATCAAGGAATTCGCTATTCATGACGGACCAGGCATCCGTACGACCGTGTTTTTGAAAGGTTGTCCTATGTCTTGCATGTGGTGCCATAATCCCGAAGGGCAGTCGCGGCAGCCTCAAGTTATTTGTTCACCGACTGGCGAACGGATCGCCGGGAAAGAGTACCAGGCGACAGAACTGGCTGCACTCTTGAATCAGCAAGCTGGTATCTTGCGCGCCAATGAAGGCGGGTTCACTTTCTCTGGCGGCGAGCCGCTCTTGCAGGCAGACTTTGTGGCCGAAGTTATCGATTTGCTTGACGATGTGCATGTTTTGTTGGATACCTCGGGGTATGGTCAGGAGCAGGATTTTCGCCGCCTCGTCGATCGATCCAACCTGGTCTTTTTCGATCTTAAATTAATCGATAGCAAAGCCCATCAACATTACACCGGGTGTGATAACGCTTTAATATTGAGGAACCTTCAACTGCTCAATGAGATGGGCAAACCGTTCGTGGTTAGAGTGCCATTGGTGCCTGGTGTTACTGATACTGACCAGAACCTGGCTGATATTGCTCAAACTGTGCATGGATTATCGGGATTGCTGCGGGTGGATCTGCTGCCATACAACAAAGCCGCTGGCTCGAAATATCAATACGCTGGGATGGAATTCAAACCGGATTATGAAGAATCAGGTGAACTTAACCTCAACACAGTATTCTTTGAGCAAGCAGGTATTATGGTGAGTGTCGTATGAACGAACGGTTGATAACCTTGAAGAACCGGGTGCGGTCTGGTGAACACCACGCCCTGAGGCAAGCTGTTCCGATCGAGATCCTTACGGATTTAGAAGCCGGGGAGCTTTCCTGGTCCAGACGTGTGGCTTGCCTGGTTCGCCGGCAGTGCGAAGCCGAGCGTGTCATCATCGAACCGGATGAGCAGATCGTGTTTACGCGGACATTACCCGGTGTACCCCCCATTTATTCAACGGAAGAATGGGCCCAATTAACTACCGGCCGAACGCTGCACGAATTTGGACCGATCAGCAATATTTGTGCTGACTGGAATCTACTGTTATCGCAGGGCTTACTTGGACGTAAGCAAGTGGCGCTCGCTACGCGTGAACGGCTGAGAGATGACCCCAAGGCTGTCGAGTTCATCGATTGTGCTGTTGAGACGATCGATGCGGTCCTGGGGTTGGCAGCCCGTTATGCGTGTGAAGCCCGCCAGGCAGGGCGGGAGGACCTGGCTGTTATTCTAGAGCGAGTCCCAGCGCACCCTGCCAACACTTTTCATGAAGCGCTGCAGTCACTCAGGCTTTGCCAGGCTGTGGTCTGGCTCAGCGGGCACTATCATGTTGGTCTGGGGCGTTTCGATCAATATATGTGGCCATTTCTATCCTCTGACCTTGAGGCAGGTCGCCTGACGGTCCAGACAGCGGAAGAATTGCTGACCGAGTTCTTCATCTCGCTGAACAAGGATAGTGATTTGTATCCCGGTGTGCAGCAAGGTGACAATGGTCAGACGCTCACCCTCGGCGGAGTAACCCCCAGTGGGGATATAGCTGTGAATGAGCTCACGCGCATGGTCCTGCGGGTCTCGCGTGACCTGGGGATGATCGATCCAAAGATCAATCTGCGTATATCGGCGCAAACCGACCTTGAACTGCTGGGTTTAGCTACCGAGCTGACCCGCATCGGGTTAGGTTTCCCGCAATATAGTAATGACGATGTGGTTATTCCTGCTCTTGTGTCTCACGGTTATGATCTCGAAGATGCTCGTGATTACGTAACTGCAGCCTGCTGGGAGTTTATCATCCCCGGCCGCGGGATGGAGGTTGTCAACATCGGGGCAGTGTCGTTCCCGGCCGCGGTTGATCAAGCCATACGGATGGGTCTCACTGCTCAGGATGATTTTGAGGCTATCCTAAACCGGGTTTCTGAAAATATAGAAGAACAAGTTTCTCAGCTCGGCGATGCCTATTCCCGGTTATTGTTACCACCAGCTCCATATTACTCAGTGTTCATGGAAGGCTGCCTTGAACAGGGTAAAGATCTATCTGACGGTTTGAAATACAACAATTTTGGTATTCACGGGGCCTGTGCAGCCGAAGCCACAGATGCCTTGGCTGCCGTAAAACAATTCATCTTTGAGGATGGCAGTATTTCGCCTGACGATCTACTTTCTGCCCTTGAGGCTAATTTTGTCGGTTATGAACCAATACGTCGCAAACTTACCGACGAAGGTCCAAAAGTTGGTAACAACGATGCCGTCGCCGATACATTGCTGGTGCAACTATTCAATGATTTTGCGCACGCGTGTAAAAAGTATGGGCGCACTCCTCGAGGAGGGTTCTTACGTCCGGGTACCGGTTCTGCCATGTACTATATTTGGCTGGCAACCGGACACGCCGGGATGCGTGAGCCTGTTGTCGGAGCCACAGCGGATGGACGCCGAGGCGGCGAGCCATTCAGCGCCAATCTTTCTCCTTCACTTGGGGTGCGCACGCGAGGACCGATCAGCACCCTCCAATCCTTTGCGAAGATTGATTATCAACGTATTTTCAACGGTGGACCGATCACGATGGAGCTCTCCGACACCGTTTTCCGCAATCCCGAATCGATTCGGAAGACCGCCATGCTTGTACGCACTTTTGCTCAATTGGGCTGCCAGCAGTTGCAACTAAACAGTTTGAACCTTGAGACTTTGCTGGACGCCAAAAAGCATCCGGAGAAATATAAGAACTTAATCGTACGTGTGTGGGGCTGGAGCGGCTATTTCTGCGAGCTTGCTCCTGAGTATCAAGACCAGATCATCGCCCGGCATTATTTTGAATCGGGTTGACCCGCATGATCGGTTGATGATAGAGTGCTCTGATGAAGAGGGGCGGCTAGAGATGCTCACTTAGTTGCTGGGTGTCGAACTTTCTTCTAAATTCGCTATGAGGGGGATTAAGCTTTCAGTAATTTACCTTGTCATAAAAAACATATGACATTTAGTGCTTGATTATTGTTTGTTATTTTGCTATTATGTTATCGTTCCCGTTATCGATAACGGGAACGATAACGGGAACGATAACATCAGGAGCACTTCCAGTGCATCTAAAAGGTTCAGGGCGAGCAACCATCAAGGAAGTTGCCTTTGCGGCGGGTGTGTCCACACAGACGGTTTCACGCGTGATCAATGACCGGCCAGATGTTTCTCCTGAAACCCGCCAGCGCATTCAAAATATCATCGACCAATTAGGCTATCAACCCAGTGCATTAGCCCGTAGTTTGATATACCAGCGTAGTTTCACTTTAGGGGTAGTGACTGCTGGTTTGAGGTTGTTAGGACCATCTCGTACTTTGAATGGTATAACCCAAACAGCAGAAGGAGCTGGCTACTCCTTGTTATTAAAAGAGCTCTCCAACTTCGACGTTAATAATATCGTTCCTATTATTCAAACTCTCATCTCTCATCATGTGGATGGAATAATTTGGGCCGTCCCTGAAGTTGGGGAGAATCGAAATTGGGTGAACAATCTATCGTTGGATTTAGAGATCCCCATCGTCTACCTGACGATGAAGTCACAAAAACAAATCTCTGTTGTATCAATCAACAATTATCTTGGTGGACAAATGGCTGTATCCCACTTGCTGGAACAAGGATATCGACATATTGGGCATATCGCAGGCCCATTGGACTGGTGGGAAGCTCGCGAGCGTATGGCCGCCTGGAACGATGTTTTGAAAGAAGCTGGCCTTGAAGTCAAAGATAATTATTGGGTGGAAGGTAATTGGTCATCGGCAAGCGGTGCATTGGGCATCGAAAAACTAATCGCTCAATATCCTGACATGGATGCAGTTTTTGCGGCTAATGATCAAATGGCCTTAAGTGTGATGCAATTTGCTTGTCGGAATGGCTTGCAGATCCCGGATGACTTTGGTGTTGTTGGCTTTGATGACATCCCCGAATCGGGTTATTTTTGGCCTCCCTTAACAACAGTAAGCCAGGATCAACAGAATGTTGGTGAAGTTGCTGTAGATGAAATTATCAAAATTATTGAATCCGGCTGGCAGAAACAGAAGCCTGCCCAACCCAAGTCTATTTTGATAGCACCGAATTTGATAGTTCGAAAAAGCTCATTGCGTGACAAAGGGGAAAAAGGAGGTGGTCAGAAAATATAAGGCAAGCCCGAACCATAAAAGGAAGCGCCTGCGAGATAATTGAAATTTCCCGGCAGACACTTCCAGGCATGCGACTTCACCTTTGATAATATTTTGACATCGTCGCACGACCGATCTATTTTGGGTAAATAACCATTCAAATCTACTAAGGAGAGAAGGTCATGTTTCATTATAAAAAACTCGTTGTTCTGTTCATCGTTGCAGTTATGGTTCTGTCAGGCTGCGCACAAGCAACCGCAACAACCGCACCTGTCGTAGAGGTTCCGACTGCCGTCCCAGTTCCAACTGAACCAGCATTACCAAAGTTAGCCTGCGCACCCAATTGTCAGTATTCCGATATGGTTGTCGGTTTCCTCCAGACTGGCTCAGAAGGTGGTTGGCGGGCTGCGAATACAGCCTCCTTTAAAGAGACAGCTGATCAATTAGGGCTAACATTAAAATTCTATGACTCACAAAACGACCTTGCAAAACAGGTTGCCGGGTTCCGCCAGTTCATTCAAGATCCTGAAGTAAATGCCATTGTCCTTGCAGCCCTTGAAACAACTGGTTGGGAAGAGGTACTTAAAGAAGCCCAGGATGCTGGCAAAATCGTGGTCATTGAAGACCGTCGCATCGATGCCCCAGATACAATGTATGCGACTTACATTGGTTCCGATTTCGCTGAGGAAGGTCGTAAAGCAGCTGATGAAATGTGCACACTCCTTGAAGGTTCAGCCAGCAAGAAAGTCTGGGAGTTGGTTGGAAATGTTGGCTCCTCTGCAGCTAAAGACCGTGGACAGGGTTTCCGGGAGAAAATGGGAGAATGCGGGATTGAGATCACCAATAGCCAGACTGGTAACTGGAGCGCCACTGAAGGCAAGCAGGTGACAGAAGCCTGGTTGAAAGAGAGCACAGACGTGCAAGGCATCTTTGCACAGAATGATGAAATGGGCTTTGGTGCCATTGAAGCGCTAAAAGAAGCTGGATTAGTTCCAGGTGAAGATGTTAAAGTCCTCTCAGTTGATGCAACTGGAAATGCTTTTAAGGCCATGCTTGATGGTACTCTCAATGTTACAGTGGAATGCAATCCTTTACTTGCACCCCAGGTGTATGAAGCAGCGCTAAAATCTGCAAATGGTGTAGAACTTCCAAAATGGGTTCCCTCACAGGAAGGTGTATTTCGAATGACGGATCCGAACCTGGAGGAAATTGCTGCCGGTCGAACATATTAATAGCTCTGCATCTGATTGTACTGACTAATATCAGCGTAGATCATCTATATTTGTTCCAAAGAATGGGAAGCGGTGTTGTTCACCGCTTCCCATTAGAAAAAAATTCTTCAAAAGGTAGGCAATCATGTCAGAAGCGGATAATGACCTGCTTGTGATGACAGCTATCTGTAAAACTTTCCCCGGTGTTCATGCCCTTGAAAATGTAGACTTTTCCTTGAAAAGAAACGAGATTCACTGTTTGATTGGTGAAAACGGTGCAGGGAAGTCTACTTTGATAAAAGTTCTGACTGGGGTGGACCGTCAAGATTCGGGCACGATCACTCTGGATGGTAAAGAAATTCATGTAAGATCGCCACAACACGCTCAAGAGCTAGGCATCAGCACAGTGTATCAAGAAATTAATCTGTGTATGAACCTGAGCATAGCGGAAAATATTCTCCTCGGTCGAGAGCCTCACAATAAAATTGGTGGTATTGATCTGCGAAAAATGAATTCTGAAGCAGCTGAAGTACTTAACCGCCTGTTAGGCATTAATATTGATGTTACCCAGCGATTGGATACATATACAGTTGCAATTCAACAAATGGTGGCAATTGCCCGGGCTCTTGATATTGCATCGGTGAGGATTCTCATCCTGGACGAGCCTACTTCCAGTTTGGACGCCATCGAAACCCAACAATTATTCAAAGTGATGAGAAAACTAAGGGATGAAGGTGTCGGGATTATTTTTATTACCCATTTTATTAGTCAAGTATTTGAGATATCAGATAGGATCACTGTATTGCGTAATGGGAAGCTTGTGGGTACTTTCGATACTGCTTCGTTAACACGTATTGAGCTAATCACGAAAATGATCGGTAGGACCCTGGTTGAATTTGATGAGCTGACGAAGACCAAATTGACGAGCGGGCCTCAGATTGAAAGTGAAGCAATTCTAAAAGCCAAAGGTCTGGGTCGGACAAACGCTATATCACCATTTGATCTCGATTTATATAGTGGGGAGGTTGTTGGATTAGCTGGGCTTCTCGGATCAGGACGCACTGAGGTTGCAAGTCTGTTATTTGGAAGTGATAAACCGGACACAGGCACTCTTATGATGAATGATCAGCTTGTAAATGATTATTCTCCACTTGGATCGATTAAGCGTGGGGTGGCGTTATGCCCGGAGGATCGTAAAGCTGCCGGAATATTGGACGATCTCACCATACGAGAAAATATTGTTCTGGCGATGCAAGCAAGTAAAGGCTGGTTTAAATTTCTGAGCTTACAAGAACAGTATGATGTTGCAGATAAGTACATCGAAATGTTGCATATTGTTACTCCTTCACCCGATCAACCGGTTAAAAACTTGAGTGGAGGCAACCAACAGAAGGTTATTTTAGCACGCTGGTTGGCAACCAACCCGCAGGTCTTAATCCTTGACGAACCAACGCGTGGTATTGATGTGGGTACCAAAGCTGAGATTCAAAAATTGGTGCTCACGCTTGCCAATGAGGGTAAAGCGTGTGTCTTCATCTCCTCAGAGCTGGAAGAAGTCTTACGCGTAAGCCACCGAATTGATGTGCTGCGAGAGCGAGAGAAGGTGGCGGAATTCAAAGGTGATGTGGACGAAAGTACGATTATGAATGCAATTGCAGGGAGTGAATCATGAAGAAAACCAGATCTTCCTTCACTTGGAGAAAAGTTACCGAAAGCAGATTGTTTTTCCCGCTCCTGGCGCTTGTACTCATCCTGCTCGCGGATTTGATATTGATTCCTGGTTTTTTTAAATTCCAAATCAGAGGTGATAACCTTTATGGGAGCTTGATCGATATTTTTAGGAACGGTTCCACGGTTGCACTGCTGGCAATCGGCATGACACTGGTTATTGCAACAGGTGGAATTGATCTCTCCGTAGGCGCGGTTATGGCAATCGCGGCCTCTGTGGCAGCCCTTTTGATGAATCCATACGTTTTAGGCAAAGAATTATCGCCTCAATTACAGGCATTAATCAGAGATCCAAACTTCACCTGGCAACCATTATGGGTTGTGCTTTTAATAACCATACTGGTAGCCATCCTCTGCGGACTTTGGAATGGTATTTTAGTAGCCTATGCCAAGATTCAACCCATGGTTGCTACATTGATACTTATGATCGCAGGAAGAGGTATTGCTCAGTTAATTACCAATGGTGTTCGGATCCAGATCTTCTATGAGCCTTATGCGTTTATTGGACAGGGTTGGATAATCCTCCCGTTCTGTCTATATCTTGTAGCTATTATTTATGCACTGACCTGGCTTTTTACTCGCAAAACTGCTGTGGGAATGTTTATAGAATCGGTTGGCATCAATGCCCGCTCCAGTTTCTTTAGTGGGATTAGCGAACGAAAAATAAAGTTATTAGTCTACACATTCTGTGGTTTCTGTGCTGGGATTGCCGGTTTGGTGGCGAGTGCGAATATCAAGACATCAGACGCCAATAACATAGGCTGGAGTCTTGAGCTGGATGCAATCCTGGCAGTAGTGATTGGCGGCACATCTATGTCGGGAGGACGTTTCTCATTGCTTGCCAGTATTATTGGCGCCATGGTAATGCAAGCGGTGACTACTTCTATGTATGCAATTGGCGTCCCAGCTTTTGCCCTTCTGGCGATTAAGGGCGTTTTTGTGATCCTTGTGGTTATGCTATATTCGAAACAAGTGCGAGGTTTATTCCAAAAACTTGCTGTTGATCGGAAAGAAACATAACCATGCCACAAAGAATAAATACTCTATTAAGTAAATATCGGAGATTTATACCTCTAACCGTTACAGCTCTGTTGGTCTTTTTTGCCTATGCTATAGGCGCAATTTTATTTCCCGCTATGCGGAATCCACAAGTATTTTTTAATTTATTTCAAAATAATTCCTATTTGTTAATCAGTGCGATTGGAATGACATTTGTCATCCTTACTGGTGGCATAGATCTTTCGGTGAGTGGCGTGGTTGCACTAACGACCGTTGCCTCTGCTGCATTGTTGCGAGATGGATGGAATGCCTGGATTGTGATCCTGCTCATGCTGATTATGGGGATGACCTTAGGCGCAATAATGGGTAGTTTTATTGCATTTATGAAAGTACAACCGTTTATCGCCACCCTGGCAGGCATGTGGTTTGCCCGTGGCATGTGTTTCTTTATCAGCGATGATGCCATAGCTATCGACAACCGGATCTTTCACTTGATTGGTAAGACAAAAATATTAATCCCGGGATTGAGAGAACTGGCAATAAACCAGGGGAATACCCCACCCTATACGTCTATTTTTGTAGTAATTTCATTTCTCCTTCTTGGAGTGGCGATTTATATTGCACATTTTAGACGAATTGGTCGAACAGTATACGCAATAGGAGGGTATGAAGGTCGGAATGAGCAATCCGCTCGATTAATGGGATTATCGGTAAATACAACCAAAGTATTGGTATACACCTTTAATGGATTTTGTTCTGGGTTAGCTGGTATAGCTTTGGGTGTATTTGTATCCTCAGGGCACGGCTTGTATGCAACTGGATTTGAATTGGATGTCATCGCCTCAGTGGTAATTGGTGGCACGATGCTCACTGGTGGGGAAGGATATGTATTTGGAACACTCTTCGGTGTAATGGTCATTGGAATCACTCAAATTCTTATTCAATTCACCGGATCGCTTAGTTCCTGGTGGACAAAAATTGTCATCGGCTTACTTATGCTTGTCTTCATTGGCATTCAAAGTTTTATTGCAACGCGAAAAGGTGGACGACAACAGAAAAAATGGATTCATACTTTACTTGCCAAGCCGCAACGCCGACGGGCATTTATTTTCAGCGTCGGTGCACTTGTCGTAATCTCCATCCTTGCGATCTATTTCATACCCTCGATACTTGGTACTAAAAATGCTAATCACATAATAGCTACTCATTGTAATGTTCAACCGTTCCGAAAAACAGAGGTTGAAAATCTGATGGCTAGTGGCGCTGTTATTGCCTATCATCGCGCTGGTGGAACTCGCTGCGTTGATGAGTTATATGCAATATATTCCGATGGACGTGTTGTCGCAAATAATGGCGGACAAGAAGTTGAAGGACAGGTTGACCCGACCGAGGTAGAAAAAATTCTAAAAGTCATCAGTGATGATTATGGTTGGTTTACCGAAAAAATGTACAGCACCTACCACAATCCTTGTGGAACATGTTATACGCACTATCTCACAATTTCCTACAACGGACAGGAAAAAACTGTAACCGCTGTGGATGGTGGTGTAGATATGCAACCTGAATATGGTTACACGCTATCAGTTATCAGACCGATTCTGCCAAAGTTTAATCAATAACTTGAGTAGATTAATACATCGAGCACATGATACAAATAGCGCATTCTGGAACTAGGAAATCATATTCCATAAATAATGACTTTACTGACCAAGTACCTTCATAAGATCTCGGTACCTTATCACCAAGATAATGATTACTGGTTGGTAGACAGGTAAAAATTGACCAACATCAAGGAAAACAATAAATGAGTATGAGGAAAGCTTTCGTACCAATCTTTATTGCTTACGCAATAGTTAGCTTGGCATGCGTTTATATCGTATTGCCCGAAGGATATGAAACATCTGGAGAGACCAGTAAAGGATCAGCCGGTTGGAGCGGAGTGGCAACAAATATTGGGAAATCCGAAAGCGGGGATTTACACATCGATATCACCATAAGCAATGAGACGGGTGATTGGAGTGCCATGAATGCGGTAGATGATAAACCAGCGTTGCTTACTACTACTGGCAAAAGCATCAACTGTGACACGGTCTTTGTGAGCACAGGAGGCCATCGATTGGCTCCAGGATTCCAGATGAGCGGATATACTGTTGGGACAAAGACTGAACCCGTGACACAACTTATCTATGTAGAGTGCGCAGGTGCTGAAGCTGCATCAGGCTCCACGCTTACGATTCCTTATACCTATGTTATCGGCCAATATAACTATTATGAACAGGATAAGAATAGGGTTGAAGCAAACCTGGAAATAAACTTGGATGAAGTAATACCAAATCTGGAATATCCGGTCGCAGAACAAATAGAAGGATTAATTCAGCAACCTGATATTGAGATTGTTGCCATCAATAAAGTTATTCTAACTCTGACAGAAGTACAACGTACCGATAGCGTTCTACAATTTGCTTGGAAGACTTCTAACCCCGGTGAATACCCAACCTATGTCCATATCGGTAATCCACCGGTTATCGGTGATGACGGGATTCTATACGGATTCTACCAAACCCCCGATATTATATCTGTCCCGATAACACCAGCAGGTGGTACAGCGGAATGGACGACTGAAGTATCAGTTCCTTCAGATGTTAAAGGTTTTTATGTCCTGCTGAGTGTGGAGACTGGAAAAGCCAGGCTATTTGCAAACTACGCGATCGATATCACGGATCAGTAGATTAATCTGGTAATGGTATTGAGCCTTGAATAGGAGGTTGTTATGCTAGATTTTAAAGAGCTGGAAGTATGGTTTGCTGCAGGAAGCCAGCATTTGTATGGTGAAGCCACGCTCGAAAAGGTAGCGCAGCATTCAAGGGAGATGGCGCTGCAAATGTCCCAATCGGGAAAACTACCGGTGAAGGTCGTTTTCAAGCCAGTAGTGACAACACCCGATGCAATCACCGAGCTCTGCAGGGAAGCAAATAACAACCAAAACTGCATTGGATTGATTACCTGGATGCACACCTTCTCTCCTGCAAAAATGTGGATAGCAGGTTTGCGTGCCTTGCAAAAACCCTTTGTGCATTTACACACACAATTCAATCGAGAGTTGCCATGGTCAGACATCGACATGGATTTCATGAATCTCAACCAATCTGCCCATGGCGATCGCGAATTTGGTTTCATTGGCAGCCGTATGCGATTGAATCGGAAAGTCATCGTCGGTTTCTGGCAGGATGATGACGTGCTTTCTAGCCTAGCAACCTGGATGCGAGCTGCCAGTGCCTGGCATGATACCCAAGGCGCTCGCATTGCCCGTTTTGGTGATAACATGCGCGAAGTTGCTGTCACCGAGGGTGACAAGGTCGAAGCACAAATCCAGTTGGGGTATTCGGTGAATGGATATGGTGTCGGTGACCTGGTCAGGTTCGTCAGCGCTGTCACGGATATGGAAATCGATCGATTGGTAGCTGAATATAATGATAGCTATACTGTTGCCGAATCGCTACGCCTTGGCGGCAGTCAGCACCATTCGCTGCGTGAGGCGGCGCGTATAGAATTGGGAATGCGGGCTTTTCTTGAAGATGGTCATTTTAAAGCCTTTACCACCACCTTTGAAGATTTGCATGGTCTGGCGCAGCTGCCAGGTCTGGCAGTGCAACGATTGATGGTGGAGGGGTACGGTTTTGGAGCAGAAGGTGATTGGAAGACCGCTGCTCTGGTGAGGGCAATGAAGGTTATGGGATCTGGTCTGGATGGCGGTACTTCTTTTATGGAAGACTATACCTACGACCTGGATAGAGAACGTCCAAAGGTACTCGGAGCTCATATGCTGGAAGTATGCGCATCCATTGCTGGATCAAAACCATCTTTGGAAATCCATCCGCTTTCTATCGGCGGAAAGAACGATCCGCCCCGGCTGGTGTTTACCGTTCCAAGTGGCCCGGCGATAAATGCAACCCTGTTAGATATGGGAAATCGTTTCCGTATGGTCGTGAATGAGGTGGATGTCATCCAGCCGGAGAAACCTCTCTCGAAACTGCCAGTTGCCAGTGCGGTTTGGGTTCCTCGCCCCAACCTCAAGATTGCAGCAAATGGCTGGATCCTGGCGGGCGGGGCTCACCATACTGGCTTCAGCCAGTCCGTTACCAAAAGCCACCTCGAAGACTTTGCTGAAATGGCAGGCATGGAATTCCTGGTGATTGACAACCATACCGACCTGGCGAACTTCAAGAACGAGCTCAAGTGGAATGATATGTACTACCTCCTGGCTAAAGGTCTCTAATTGGCAGACATGGAATTTGCCGTGAGTATGAAATATTGATCGGGAGGGTATCCATCCAATGAAATCCTTACGTCTCCACAATCCTGGTGATTTACGCCTGCACGAAGAGCCTGTCCCGATTCCGGAGGAAGGGGAAAAATTATTGCGCGTTACCGCCGTAGGTATCTGTGGCTCCGACCTGCACTGGTTCAACGAAGCTGGGATTGGGGACGCTCATCTGGAGAAACCACTTGTACTCGGGCATGAGTTTACCGCTCAAACGGAGGATGGTGAACGTGTGGCGGTTGATCCAGCCATTCCTTGCGGGGTGTGTGAGTATTGCAAACGGGGTCACCCCAATCTCTGTGAGAATTTGATATTTGCAGGACATGCGGACCAGGATGGTGCTTTTCGCGAGATGATGACCTGGCCACAAAACTGTCTGTTTCCACTTCCGGATGAATTATCGTATGCGGATGGCGTTATGCTGGAACCTTTAGGGATCGCCATCCATGCCGTAGACCTGGCTCACCTGCAGGTCGGCATGTCGGTGGGAGTGTTTGGTTGTGGCCCCATTGGTTTGCTTATTCTACAGCTGGCTCGGCTGGCTGGAGTGGACAAGGTTATTACCACAGATATCCTGCCACACCGCCTGGAGGTGGCAGGCCTCTTTGGAGCAGATATAACCCATCTGGTGGCAGAAGGTTCCGGAAACCAGGAAGCGCTGATTTTTGATAAGCGGGGGTTGGATGTTGTCTTCGAAGTGGCTGGGGAAAACGCGGCGGTCGAGATGGGGGTCGCGGCTGCCTGTCCAGGTGGGAAAGTGATACTGGTAGGCATCCCAGCTGACGACCAGACCTCATTCACAGCATCAGTTGCACGGCGGAAAGGTCTGACCCTCAAACTGGTACGAAGGATGAAGTTTACCTACCCCCGCGCCATCCAGTTGGTGAAGAGTGGGAAAGTGAACGTACGTTCGCTGGTCACACACACATTCCCGCTGGAAAATGCGGCTGAAGCCTTTGCTGTTGCTACACGACGGGATGGTCTGAAAGTCGTTATCACCCCATAAATGGAGGCTCGTATGACGAAGTATGCTATTGGTGTGGATTTCGGTACCGAATCAGGAAGGGCAGTTCTGGTGGATGTGGCAGACGGCAGGGAGGTTGCTACGTCTGTTTACCCCTACTCGCATGGCGTTATCGACGAGAAACTACCCATCCCAGGTGAGGAAATCCACCTCGAACAGGACTGGGCATTGCAAGATCCCCAGGATTATATTCGAACCTTCCAGAGCACCATCCCCGATGTGCTCGAGCAGTCAAAAGTGAAACCAGAAGATGTGATCGGGATCGGGATCGACTTCACAGCTTGCACCATGTTGCCAGTCAAGCAGGATGGTACGCCATTATGCGATCTAGCGGAGTTCCGCCACCAACCCCATGCCTGGGTCAAGCTGTGGAAACATCACGCTGCCCAGCCGGAAGCGGACAAGATCAATGAGACTGCCCGTAAGATGGGCCAAGGGTGGCTTGATCGCTATGGCGGTAAGATTTCATCAGAATGGTTTTTCTCGAAGGTGTTGCAAATTCTAGAAGAAGCACCGGAAGTCTACGCAGCTGCTGACCGGCTGCTGGAAGCCGCAGACTGGGTCGTCTGGCAATTGACCGGCGTAGAAACACGTAATTCCTGCACCGCCGGGTATAAAGCCATCTGGTCCAAACGGGAGGGCTTTCCGGATAAAGCATACTTCAAAGCGCTCAACCCGAGGCTAGAAAACGTTGTCGATGAGAAAATGAGCCGTGATATCCGACCTATCGGTGATCGCGCCGGAGGCCTGACCGAGCAGGCAGCTTTATGGACTGGACTGAATCCAGGCACGGCAGTGGCAATTGCTAATGTGGATGCTCATGTGGCTGTTCCAGCAGCTTCAGTTACCGAAACCGGACGCATGGTGATGATCATGGGCACCAGTATATGTCACATGGTGTTGGGTGACGCGGAGCATGTGGTTCCTGGTATGTGTGGCTACGTAGAAGATGGAATTATTCCGGGCTTGTTTGGCTATGAAGCCGGACAATCCTGCGTAGGCGATCACTTCGCCTGGTTCGTGGAGAATTGTGTCCCTGCGTCGTATGAGAGCGAAGCCCGAAAACGCAAGATCGATATTCACCAATTGTTGGAGGAAAAGGCTGCAAAACTAAAACCTGGTGAAACCGGTTTGCTTGCACTCGATTGGTGGAATGGCAACCGCAGCGTCTTGGTTGATGTGGACCTGACCGGCTTGCTACTGGGCGCTACCCTGGCGACCAGGCCTGAGGAGATCTACCGCGCTCTGATCGAAGCTACCGCTTACGGCACGCGCGTAATTGTAGACACTTTCCAGCAAAATAGTGTACCTATCCGTGAGCTGGTGGCTTGCGGTGGTTTGCCAGAGAAGAACAAACTGCTGATGCAGATCTACGCCGATGTGACCGGCCGTGAGATCAAGGTTACTGCCTCCACGCAAACACCTGCTCTCGGGTCTGCCATGTTCGGTGCTGTGGCCGCTGGTAAATCTGCTGGAGGCTATGATTCCATTTACGATGCTGCTAAAACCATGGCACATCTCAAGCTTGAGACCTTCAAACCCATCCCCGAGAATCAGATGGTTTATGAAAAGCTATTTACTGAATACCTTCGCCTGCATGATTATTTCGGACGAGGTGAGAACAATGTGATGAAAACCCTCAAAAAAATTAAAGCTGAGGTGAAGCATGTTGCTTGATCAGCTACGCAGCGAGATCTGCCGTTTGCATACCGAGCTACCTCGCAACAACCTGGTAGCCTGGACTTCGGGTAACATCAGCGGGCGCGACTCAGAATCCGGATTGGTAGTCATCAAACCCTCCGGTGTACCCTATGATGAATTGACACCTGAAAACATGGTGGTCGTGAACCTGGATGGAAAGGTCGTCGAGGGTAAATTAAAACCGTCCTCCGACACATTTGCTCATGTAACTGTCTACCGTCATCGACAGGACGTGAATGGCGTCGTGCATACCCATTCGACATTTGCTACTGCCTGGGCAGCGGTTGGCAGACCTATCCCAGCTGTACTGACAGCCATCTGCGATGAGTTCGGCGGTCCAATCCCGGTTGGGGCATATGCAAAAATTGGTGGGGATGAAATTGGGCAGGAGATAATCCGTTCGATTGGATCCAGTCCAGCTATCCTGATGAAAAATCATGGTGTGTTCACTATTGGTCGGACGCCTGAAGCGGCAGTCAAGGCGGCTGTGATGGTCGAGGATGTAGCTCGCACAGTCTTCTATGCCTTGCAACTCGGTCAACCGGACGAAATCCCGGCTGAGGAAGTTGCCCGCGCCCATCGGCGTTACCTGGAAGAATATGGTCAGTAACCGTGCTATCCTGTGGGGTATGGGCGGTTTCCTGGTCGGCAGCAGCAAGCTGCATTATCAGTCTTGGCTGGAAGCCCTCACCCCTTAGTCCATACCATTCGATCGCCACAAATTCCGGCAGACTATCGGGATGACACTGCCGGATTCTATATTATTCTTTAGCTCTCCACAACTTGAATAGGATATTTACCAAATTCATGGGCGGATTTAAAAAGTGTCACCACATTTTCTGCTGGCACATCTGCTTGCAGGTGATTGGAGGGCGCAAGGATATAGCCACCCCCGGAAGCCAATTGTGCAAGGCGATGTATGACTTCAGCGACGACATCCTCACGGCTCCCTGGCATAGCATGAGAAATATCGATTCCTCCTAAAAAAGTCACTTGCTGCCCAAAATTTTCTTTGACGATTGCGAGGTCTGTAGCAGGAAGCGGTTCAAGAGGATGAATAACATCTATGCCGATATCGATAATATCCTCAAGAAGTTTAGTAATCGCACCATCACTGTGTAGCATGATTTTTATATTGGGATTATGCTCCTTAACAACTTTGACTAATCGCATGATGCAAGGCTTAATGAATTTTCTGAACATAGCTGGTGACATAATAGGGTTGGTATTACCCGCATAATCGTCACCGGGTAATTCGACCATATTAAAATATTTTCCACCAGCCTGCATGGCTAACTTTATCAAACCTTCGAGTGTTGTGGTTACTTTGTCCAACAAGGTTTCTGCAAATTCAGGGTTGATGGTCATATCCATTAAGAAGTTCTCAGTACTGCGCAGATCACATGCAGTTTGGAAGGGTCCATGTGAAGCGACCATACGCATGACCACAAAGTAATCGGTCTGTTCGCTCAACAAACGCGCACGCTCCACCACACCTGCCATCCAGCGCGCATCAGACAGATCAGGCCAATGGACAAGCTGGTCGATATCATCTATGTTGTCTGCTTCTTTGAGGATTGGATCACCAACATAGTAATAAGGTAAAGAACGCTTCCAAACTTGTCCGTAGTAGTCATAGAAAGTCTCCTCGTTTGTGCCTGGAATGCTAGGGCTATTTGGTAATTGCCCCGGCCAGCAATAACGGATAGTCAGTGCCAAGCTTTTTAAGTAAACGATCATCCATATAAGAAATGCTATGTCCAACCCGGAATGGAGTCACGGGCTCGCCCAAGTCAAGCAATTTGACAAGACGGAGGTATAAATCGTCTACAATCCCATATGGACCACCACCCAAGGCTGTGGGTACACTATCAGGTTCTTGATGAGATAAAGCCGTTTTCACGCGTTGACGAGGAGTCATCTTTTTGGAAGACATGAGCATCTTCTCGATTCTGTATAAATGTTTGTATAATAAAACCATTCTATCTTATCGTCTTATTGTCCACAAGATAGGCATGTGAAAGTTATAATTGATATTTCTTGTATCATGAATATATGGAGACAACTATGCACAAAATTGCTATGCTAGGAACAGGTCTGATAGGTCGCTTTTATACAATGAGCCTTCTCAATTCTCGCGGAAGGGATGAAATCAAGATGGTTTGTGCAGTCACTGAAGAAGAAGCAAAAACTTTCGCGGATGAATTTAACATCCCCCGCTGGACGGATGATATGGCTATTGCTATCCGAAATCCTGAAATTGATACAGTAATTATCGGGCTTCCTAACCACCTGCATAAAAAAGCCGTATTGTTGGCTGCTGAAGCTGGTAAGGCTGTTCTATGTACCAAACCGTTAGGGACCAGCGGGGCAGAAGCCTTGGAGATGCTTGAAACAGTTGAAAAAGCCGGTGTGTTTCACGGCTATTTGGAGGACCTGGTCTACACCCCAAAGACACTCAAAGCATTGGATGCTGCTCGGAAAGGAGCGCTTGGTAAGGTTCTCTGGGCGCGTTCGCGTGAAACCCATGGTGGTCCGCACAGCGACTGGTTCTGGATGAAGGAGCTATCAGGTGGTGGTGCTATCGTGGATATGGGTTGTCACTGCATTGAGATTGCACGCAATTTCATTGGTAAGGACAACCGCCCGCTTGAAGTGACCTGCTGGGCAGACACCCAGGTTCATCCGATCGATGTTGAAGACCACGCGGTAGGCCTGGTGCGTTACGATAACGGAGCGATTGGGCAATTTGAAGTCAGCTGGACTTTTCGTGGTGGCATGGACCTGCGCGATGAGGTTACTGGAACTGAAGGCACAGTCTGGTTGAATCACTGGTTGCGTACTGGGTTTGAATTATTTACAAGTGTAGGTCAGGGTGGTTATGTGGCTGAAAAAGCTGAGGGTGATACAGGTTGGTTGTTCCCCGTGGGGGATGAAGTCGGTGCATTGGGATATGTAGCTATGTTCATGGATATGTTCAATTCCATGGATGCCGGCAAAGCCCCGATGGAGACCTTCTATGATGGGTATATCGTAAATGCGATCATTGACGCTAGTTACAAGGCTGCCAAATCCAAGCGCTGGGAGCCAGTTGAGATCCAAAAATGGCGAAGTAGCGGTCTAACCAGTACTTCTGAAACAGGCTTCAAGGATTATGACACTGAGCATTACTTGATCAAGGAAGAACGCATGCCTAACGGCAGCTTAAAGGTAATCTTGAAGAACAAACACTCTGGCGAAATCTCTCAAGTGATCAAGAATTAGTATCTAAATCCAGGTTTGGTGATGAAGCTGGCCCTGCACATCAAGTTTGATCTATCTTGCGTCTACTTTGTTTGCATGATAAACAAAGTTCTTAACATTAATACCGAATAAAGGTATTGAGTTTACAAAGTAGCTTTGCTATAATTCATTGTATAAGTTCAGTATTGCACAAAATCCAACTCATATACCATATACCGTGACTGAAAATTCAACCCAAGCCAGTACAACAAAAAATTACATTCACGCTCCGGTCATTTTAAGCAAGGCAGAAGCAGAAGTCATTCGGGTTTTGAGGAGAGATGGTCAGACTTCACGCTCAGAAATTTCACGGATGACTGGTTGGTCAAGAGCCAAGACATCCCAGGAAGTCAATGTGCTCATTGAAAAAGGCTATCTGGTGGAGGCAGGTGAGGGAATCTCGAATGGCGGGCGCAAGCCCCGTCTTGTGCGGTTTAATAACCAGTTAGGATATATCGTTGGTATTGATATCGGTGCAACCAGTGTGGAGATCGCACTCGCGGACATTAATGGTTTGATCTTGAGAAGAGTGGTTGAGCCTGCCGATGTTCGCCAACCCCCGGAAGATCTATTAGGACGCTGTAGCTTACTGATCTTGGAACTGGCTGTCACCCATGGAGTTCGTCCTGAACAGATCCTTGGGATTGGTGTTGGAGTACCAGGACCAGTGGATTTCACACGCGGGGTTTTGGTTGCCCCACCCTTGATGCCGGATTGGGAAAATTACCCGATTCGTAATTTTTTCAAAGAGACTTTTTTGTCCGCTTTTGTGGTTGTGGATAATGATGTCAATATTATGGCTTTGGGTGAACAACGCTCGGGTGATGCAGCTAATCTTGATCATTATTTAGTCATTAAAATTGGCACAGGCATCGGATGTGGCATCATGGCAAGCAGGAAAATTCACCGTGGCAGTGATGGTTGTGCAGGCGATATTGGTCACATCTGCGTGGATAAGCAAGGTCCGATCTGTCGTTGTGGTAATCAAGGATGCCTGGAGGCAATGGCGGCTGGGCCGGCTATTGCCGAAAAAGCCATGCAGGCAGCCCGAAATGGCAAAAGTGAATTGTTACAAAAAATGATGGAAAGCAATGGTGGTGTGCTTACCCCAGAGAATGTCAACCTGGCATGCCGCGAAGGTGATGAAGCTGCGCTTGAAATCATTCGAGCGAGTGGTCAGATGATTGGCGATGTATTAGCTGGATTGGTCAATTTTTTCAATCCAAGTCATATATTTATAGGCGGTGGTATTGCGAATTTCGGTAATCATTTATTGATAGCTATCAAGCGCGCCGTATTGCGTAGGTCATTACCTCTGGCAACCACAAATCTGACCATCAGTTTTTCACGGATAGGCTCAGATGCCGGGATAATTGGCGCTATCATGCTGGCGTTAGAGTATCTTTTTGTAGTAAATGATGATTTGCATTATTCATTTTAACGATTCATTGGATAATACTGAAAGGAGGTACGTATATTCAAATAAGAATAGAAATTTGACCCTACACACAAATATAGCTAATAAAAATTAAAAGGAGAATACATGTCTAAAAAACTGTTTACCATCATAAGTGCCTTGCTTTTGGTCACCATACTGCTCGGCGCATGTAGCCCAAAAGCAACTGAGACGCCGGCTGTTCAAACAGAGGCACCTGTTGCAACTGAAGTGCCCGCCACGGCTGTCCCACAAGCTCAAGTGACTGAAGAGCCAACAGCCGAGAAATTCACGATCGGTATTTCTAACCCGTTCATCAGCAGTGAATACCGCACCCAGATGATCGATGAGCTGATCCAAACCAACCAGGAATACATGGATCTAGGGCTCACCAATGAGCTGGTGATCGAAAGCGCTGACACCGATGTTGCCGGTCAGATCCAGCAACTGCAGAACCTGATGGCCAAGAACGTGGATGCCATCCTGGTGAACCCTGGTGATGTAAGCGGCCTGAACGCAACGCTTGAAGAAGCGCTGTCGAAGGGAATCATCGTCATCTCGGTGGACCAGGAGCTGGATGTACCCGGCGTCTACAACGTGGGTATTGACCAAAAAGCATGGGCAATGACCAGCGCTCGTTGGCTGGCTGAAAAACTGGGCGGCAAGGGCGATATCGTCGAAATCGAAGGTTTCCCCGGGCACCCAGCAAATGTAGCCCGCATGGAAGGGGTCGCTGAAGTGTTTGCTGACTATCCCGACATCAATGTTCTTGCCACCGATACCGGCAAGTGGGATGAAGCAACTGGTCAGCAGGTGATGTCCAACTTCCTGGCAGCCTATCCGAACCTGACCGGTTACTGGACGCAAGATGGCATGGCCATTGGTGCATTGCAGGCTGTCATGGCTGCCAACCCGGCAGTCTGGCCGCAGGGTGTAGGAGAAGGACGCTGCCAATTCCTGAAGCTATGGCAGGAAGCCCTGACCATGAACCCGACCTTCGATAGTATTGCGGTAGCCAACCATCCAGGCGTTTCTGCCACTGGTCTACGCATTGCAGTCAATATGCTGATGGGCAAGCAGGTAGACACCACCAAGCTGGGTGGCGCAAATGGCTTATCGTTTGTCATCCCACTGGCGGCGATCATCAAATCAGATAACCTGGCAGAAGGAATGACGATGTGCGAAGGTAAGCCCGATGCATACCTGCTCGACGACATCATGACTGACGATGAAGTACAACAATACTTCGTCCAGGTAGGCCCTGCAGAAGCATTCACGATCGGTATTTCTAATCCATTCATCAGCAGTGAATACCGCACGCAGATGATCGACGAGCTGATCCAAACCAACCAGGAATACATGGATCAGGGACTCACCAATGAGCTGGTGATCGAAAGTGCTGACACCGATGTTGCCGGTCAGATCCAGCAACTGCAAAACCTGATGGCCAAGAACGTGGATGCCATCCTGGTGAACCCTGGTGATGTGAATGGCTTGAACTCAACTTTGCTTGAAGCATTGAAGAAGGGAATCATCGTCATCTCGGTGGACCAGGAGCTGAATGTACCCGGTGTGTACAACGTTGGTATTGACCAAAAAGCATGGGCAATGACCAGCGCTCAGTGGCTGGCTGACAAGCTGGGCGGCAAGGGCGATATCGTCGAAATCGAAGGTTTCCCTGGGCACCCGGCGAATGTAGCCCGCATGGAAGGGGTTGCTGAAGTGTTTGCTAACTATCCCGACATCAATGTTCTTGCCACCGATACCGGCAAGTGGGATGAAGCAACTGGTCAGCAGGTCATGTCCAACTTCCTGGCAGCCTATCCGAACCTGACTGGTTACTGGACGCAGGATGGCATGGCGATTGGTGCGTTGCAGGCAGTCATGGCTGCCAACCCGGCAGTCTGGCCGCAGGGTGTAGGAGAAGGACGCTGCCAATTCCTGAGGCTATGGCAGGAAGCCCTGACCACGAACCCGACCTTCGATAGTATTGCGGTAGCCAACCATCCAGGCGTTTCTGCCACTGGTCTACGCATTGCTGTCGATATGCTGATGGGCAAGCAAGTCGACACCACCAAGCTGGGTGGTGCCAATGGTCTGTCGTTTGTCATCCCACTGGCGGCGATCATCAAATCAGATAACCTGGCAGAAGGAATGACGATGTGCGAAGGCAAGCCCGATGCTTACCTGCTCGATGACATCATGACTGAAGAAGAAGTGCAACAGTACTTCAAATAAAACACCGTGGTTAAGTCGCTTTCTGCTCGCAACATTGTCAAACACTACGGCGGTGTCGTCGCACTTTCGGACGGCAACCTGGATGTATGCACCGGGGAAGTCGTAGCATTAATCGGAGCGAACGGAAGCGGTAAAAGCACGATGAGTAAGGTGATCAACGGAGTAGTTGTCCTCGATGGAGGGCAACTACTCCTTGATGACAAACCTGCGAATTTTACATCCCCTCAAGTAGCCAAAAACCTGGGCATCGCCACCGTGTTCCAGGAATTAAGCCTGATCCCTCAGATGACGGTTGCTGAAAATATCTGGTTGACGCGCGAGCCTTTGACTGCCATTGGAACTGTCAACCGCAAGGCAATTAAAGAAAATACTGAGCAATTATTATCCCTATTTCAGGGAACTTATAAAACTGAACTTCGCCCAGACGATAGAGTTGGATCCCTACCCCCGGACGAAAAACAACTTATTGAAATTCTCAAAGCGATTAGCTTCAATCCATGGGTGGTCATCCTTGATGAGGCTACCGCCAGCCTCGACAGCCGTCAGGTGCAGCGTCTTTTCGAATTGATTGGAGATTGGAAAAAGGCGGATAAGGCAGTCGTCTTCATTTCGCACCGCATGGAGGAAATATTCCGCATCGCAGACAAATACAGCGTTCTGCGGAATGGTAAAACAGTCGGTGCGGGAGACATGAAAGATATCAACGATAAAGAGTTAGTCAAGCTGATGATTGAAAAAGAGTCCGTGTTCAGCTTCTCACGCGCCAAATTGAAGGAAGAGAAAAAAGCTACACCGGTTTGCCTGGAGGTAAAAGACTTGCAAACAGAGTCTCTCCACGGGGTTAGTTTCACCGTCCATGAAGGGGAACTCGTCGGCATTGGCGGCCTGCGCGGGCAGGGTCAGCGTGACTTGCTACTATCATTATTCGGCGATATACCCTATTCGGGTGAGATTAGCATTTTTGGTAGCCCAAAAAAGTTACGGCACCCGCGCGAGGCCATGAAACAAGGACTTGCCCTCATCCCAGGAGATCGCGCCAGGGAAGGCTTGCTTTATATCCGTTCCATCCTCGAAAACTTGCAGTTACCATCCTGGGAACAGTATGGTTTCCCCCTGCGAATTGGAAAAGCAGAAAAAGATGCCGAAAAGGCTGGCGCGAGCCTGAACCTGAAAATGGCTGGTCTGGCCGAGCCGGTAAGCAGCCTTTCGGGAGGTAATGCCCAAAAAGTAGTCCTTGGAAAGTGGCTGATGCGAAAACCAAGGTTCCTTTTATTGGATGACCCGACTAAAGGGGTAGATGTGGGCACAAAGGCTGAATTTTATGCCCTGCTCACACAACTATGTGTTGAGGGGAAGACGATTTTGTTTTACAGCAGCGATGATGAAGAGCTGGTTGGCTTATGCGACAGGGTGTTGGTCTTATACGATGGCCTCATTCGTACTGAGCTCTCTGGCGCTTCATTGATAAAAGAAAACCTGATCGCTGCCAGCTTAGGTGCTGCGAATGAGAGTGCAATATGAAAAGGCGCCTCAGCTGGGACTACCTGCTGATTCGCTATCCAGCGTTCTTCCCGTTCATCCTGATGATCCTATCCGTCGCCATCAACCTGTTTCTGCAACCCAATATGCTCGATCGTGAAACGCTGAACAGTAATATGCGTGTATTCCTACCATTGATCCTGGTCACAGTGGGACAGGCGATTGTTTTGATTGGGGGAGGCATTGATATTTCAGTCGGCGGAGTTGTATCCATTGTCAACACGATTCTGGCTACACGGGTTGGACTGGAGGGTTCACCCGAGCAGATGTGGAAGTTTGTGATGATTTCTTTGCTGGCTGGGATGCTGGCTGGCTCAGTAAACGGATTTTTCATTGCTTACCTGCGCTTGCAACCAATCATCACTACATATGCCACCAGTTTCCTGTACTTTGGATTGGCGCTCTTCATCCTACCAAATCCAGGAGGCGGTATCTATGCGGATATTGCAAACCTTTACCGCACCTCCACGCCTTTGGGATTACCATTGGCCTTTTTTGTCATCGGCGGATTATTGCTGATCTGGGCTTATATTAGTTCCACACGTTATGGTAAATATCTTTTTGCCGTGGGCGGTAAAGCAAGCGCAGCATATGAAACTGCTGTACCAGTAACACGGGTGCAATTCAGCATCTATGTCATATCCGGCTTTATGGCCGCATTGGCGGGAATAGCCATTACGATGTTGAGCGGTTCAGGCAACGCGGAGATCGGTGGTCAGATGACTTTGAACTCCATCACTGCTGCCGTTATCGGTGGGAACGCTTTCAGTGGAGGTATCGGCGGCGTTGCTGGTCCAATCATGGGTGCAATGACACTCGGCCTGATTCAGAATATCATATCATTTGCCCACATTAATACCTGGTGGGAGACTTTAGTCAAGGCATTGATTATTGTCTTGGCATTAGCGATTCCGGGTATCATCGCCCTGATCCGTAGGAGGCGAGCATGAAACGATTCAGCATTACCCCCCCGATCGCCGCATTAATCCTGGCGGTTATCCTGTTTCTGCTATCCGGTTTTTTACCTAACAGCTACGGAAGCAATGTTAAAGTTGCTTTATCACAGGCGACAAATATTTTACGCTTGTCGGTTTTCTTAGGTGTGATTGCTGCTGGTCAAACACTTGTCATTATTAGCGGTTTTGAAGGCATTGATCTTTCTGCTGGCTCCATCGTCACATTGACCGCCATCCTGACCTATGTCCTGGTCAAAGGCGAAAATAATATGGTACTGCTGGCGTTACTCGTCTCGCTAGTTGTTGGGGCATTCATTGGCCTTCTGAATGGAGGTGGCATCACATACTTGAAAATCTCTCCGTTTGTGATGACCCTTAGCATGGCTGGCGTGGTGACAGGTGCGATCATCATTATTAACCATGGAAATGTCAGTGGAAAAATCGCCCCGATCATGACCCGTGTGATCGCCCGACCCATATCTCAAAGTATTCCCATTCCAGGAGCTATTGTCATCTGGATCATTTTTGGTGTGTTGATGTGGCTGCTTCTGGAACGAACCGCATTTGGCAAGCATTTATTTGCAATCGGGGTAAACCGGGTCACTGCCAAGCTTTCAGGGGTGAACGTCAATGGAATGAACCTGGCGACCTACTCTCTGGCCGGCTTGCTGGCTGGGTTTGGTGGTTTCCTGCTGGTTGGCAACACGGGTGTTGTCCTCATCCAATTAGGCCAGCCTTTCCTGTTTCCCTCAATTGCGGCCGTGGCAGTAGGAGGAACATTGCTTTCGGGTGGCAAGGGCAGTTATTGGGGCACAATGGCCGGTGCGATTGTGCTAACACTCATCACAAGTCTGCTGACTACTATGCAAATGCCGGACTCTGTTCGACGCATGGTGCTGGGCGGGACGCTTTTGGTTTTAATTTCCATTTACGGTCGTCAACAGGCGCTGCGGCAATAATTTTAAAAATAAACAGGCTTGCGCCTCATCGCAGCCACATCGAGGTTTATTGCTTAATCTTTATCAAAGTGCATAATAATAAAACCATTCAATAGCCTGATATGCACTCTTATTCAATAGATCCTTTTAGGCGAAAGCTTATCATAATAAAGAAGATAGGAGAATGCCATGAGTAAAACAGTCAAAGTTGGCTTGATTGGCGCGGGATTTGTCAGTGATCTGCATGCCTATGCTTTCAAGAATTTTGTCAAAGATGTCGAGATTGTGGCGGTGTCTGCGCTTGATAACGCAAAGGAATTTGCTACTGAGCACGGGATTCCTTATGCTTTTGTAGATTACCACGAAATGCTCAAAATGAAAGATATAGATGTTGTCACCATTGCTATCCCAAACTATGTACACCGACAGGCTACTGTTGATGCGGCTAAGGCAGGCAAACATGTCATTTGTGAGAAACCATTATGTGTCACCTTGGAGGAAGCGGATGACATGATTGACACCTGTAAAAAACAGGGTGTCCTGCTGATGTATGCGGAGGAATTGTTGTTTGCGCCAAAATATGTCCGCGCAAAAACACTGATTGATGAAGGCGCTATTGGTGAACCATTCCTGGCGAAGCAGTCTGAAGAACACCCTGGTCCACACATGCCATGGTTTTGGGATGTAAACCTCTCCGGTGGTGGGGTAATGCTCGACATGGGCTGCCATTCAATTGAGTATACGCGCTGGGTGTTGGGTAAACCGAAAGTCAAGAGTGTAACGGCATTTATGGGCACTTATGTTCATCACAATAAAACCAAAGGTGAAGATCATTCTTATGCCATCATTGAATATGAGGGCAACAAATTAGCGATGATCGAAAACAGTTGGGCGAAGGGTGGTGGCGTGGACGATCGGTGTGAGATCTACGGTAATAAAGGCCACACACGCGCAGACCTGCTGCGCGGCAGTTCCTTGCTCACCTATTCAGAAGAAGGTTACGGATATGCGGTTGAAAAAGCCGGGCAGACAAGAGGTTACACCTTCACCATGTTTGAAGAAAACTGGAACTACGGCTTTCCACAAGAAATGCAGCATTTTATCGATAGTGTGCTTGGAAAAGTGACCTGCATGGAAACTGGTGAGGATGGTCGTGAAGTGTTGAAGATTATGTATGCTGCTTATCAGTCCGCAGGAGAAGGCCGGCGGATTGACTTCCCATATTCCCCACCCAAAGTTGCCAAACCGATCGACCTTTGGAAAAAGGTATAAATTCAGGAGTTTGTATGACTTATCTTAACAGTAAAACCATTACCTTTGAACAACTTGCCAAAGTCATTGACCACTCCCTTCTGCGCCCCGAATTAACTGAAACCGATGTCATCAATGGCTGCCAACTGGCTGCCCTTTATCACACCGCTACAGTGTGCGTAAAGCCATGTCACATAAAACTTGCCAAAACGGTCCTTAAAGACACGGATGTAATGGTCAGCACGGTTGTAGGGTTCCCTCATGGCAGTAACCTGACGGTTATAAAGGTGGCGGAAGCCCAACGAGCCATCGATGATGGAGCTGTTGAATTAGATATGGTGCTTAATATAGGACAGTTGCGTTCTGGGAAAACAGATTATGTCCGTGAGGATATCAAAGCGGTTTGCGATGCCGCTCACGCACGTAGTGTGAAGGTCAAGGTCATATTGGAGAACGCCTATCTCACAGATGAAGAAAAGGTCACTGCCTGTAAACTGTGCGAAGCTGCTGGAGCAGACTGGGTGAAGACTTCTACCGGCTTTGCCCCCAGTGGTGCAACTCTTGATGACCTGCGCCTGATGCGGGCTAACGTCAGCGATAAAGTACAGGTCAAAGCTGCGGGAGGTGTTCGAACCTTACCAGCTCTATTAGATGTGATCGATGCAGGTGCAACGCGCTGTGGTGCTACGGCAACAGCTGTCATACTGGATGATTTCAAAGAACAACAATCGAGAAAAGATAGTCACCCCAAACCCATTGCAGCTCCTGGAATAGAATAAGGAGATTTTATCATGACCAAACAACTCACCAAACAAACCCTTGGCGTCGGAGTGGCGGGCACAGGTTTTATCGGCGCAGCCCATGTTGAAGGTTTGCGTCGCATGGGCATCCAGGTGCTGGGGCTGGCTGAAATCACAAGGGAAAAAGCTGAACAAAAAGCGCTCGAACTAGGCATCCCACGATTCTATGGTTCAGTTGTTGATATGTTGGGCGATCCGGATATTGATGTGGTGCATCTTGCCACGCCCAATCACTTGCATCACTCGCAGGCGAAGGCTGCGTTACTGGCCGGTAAGCACGTCATCTGTGAAAAACCGTTGGCTATGAATGCGACCGAATCAGCTGAAATGGTCGCACTGGCAGCTGAGAGGCGAATGGTAAATGCTGTTAACTACAACATTCGTATGTATCCTCTCGCTCAACAAGCTCGCAGCATGGTCCAGAATGGAGAATTGGGAGATTTATTTATCCTGCAAGGATCTTACTTGCAAGACTGGCTGCTTTTTCCCACCGATTGGAACTGGCGGCTCGAACCGGATTTGGGAGGGACACTACGTGCCGTGAGTGATATCGGCTCACACTGGCTCGATCTTATATCCTTCATTACCGGCTTACAAATCGAAGAAGTCTATGCTGACTTTAAAACTTTCCATCCTTTCCGCAAGAAGCCAGCTGTACCCGTTGAAACCTTCACTGGCAAAATATTAACTCCCGCTGATTATGTGGATCAACCCATCCACACCGAAGATTATGCCACCATTATCTTGCATTATGAGAACGGCGTACGTGGTGTACTTACGGTCTCACAAGTATCTTCAGGTCGAAAAAACCGCTTATTTTATGAGATCAACGGATCAAAATCCTCGCTAGCCTGGGATTCGGAAAGACCGAATGAATTATGGGTGGGTCATCGAACTGCACCCAACCAGATACTGATGAAAGATCCATCCTTGCTTTCGCCCCAAGCGCGTGAAACCGCATCCTATCCCGGTGGTCATAACGAGGGTTTCCCGGATACATTTAAGCAGCTCTATATTAAAGTGTACAACTATATCCTGGCTGGCGATTACACAAAAACCCCTGATTTTCCCACCTTTGCTGATGGTCATTATGAAATGTTACTTTGTGAAGCCATCGAGCATAGTGCGAGAGAAGGGAAATGGATCAAGGTTAAGTAGGGAGTTCTAATCTTTTCAAGGAGGTACATATGAAACTTGGTTTCTTCACTGCTGCCCTGCCTGGTAACACACTTGAACAAGCCGCTCGCTGGGGTGCTGAGAGTGGCTTCCAGGCCATCGAGATTGCCTGCTGGCCGCTCGAAAAAGCTACTCGACGTTATTCAGGCGTCACTCACATCAACGTCGCTGAATTAGACCAGGCGAAAGCCAAGCATATACGAAAAATGGTTGACAGCTATGACCTGACAATCTCCTCGCTTGGATATTATCCGAATCCGCTCCATCCAGATAGTGAGCACCGTGAGACGGTTATTGCTCACCTGAAGAAGGTTATCGAAGCTGCTGAATTGTTGAATGTGCCTGTGGTTGGTACCTTCATCGGCAAGGATAAGAACAAGACCGTACCGCAGAACCTGGAAGATTATGCCAGGATTTGGCCACCCATCGTGAAGTTTGCAAAAGAACACAACATTAAAATTGCCATTGAAAACTGTCCTATGATCTTCTCTTTGGACGAGTGGCCGGGCGGTAACAACCTGGCAAGCACGCCTGCAATCTGGCGCAAGATGTGGGAGGTCATTCCTGATGAAAACTTCGGATTGAACCTTGATCCTTCGCATCTTATCCTGCAGATGATCGATTACGAGCGTGTTGTGCACGAATTTGGAGATAAAATTTTCCATGTCCATGCCAAAGATCTGCATATTGACCATGAAGGTTTGTATAACCACGGTGTGCTTTCGCAAGGTATGGGATGGCAAGTCCCACGCTTGCCAGGCCTGGGTGATATGAATTGGAGCAAATTCATTGCTGCTCTAACCTCAGTCGGTTATGATTATGTGGTCAGCATCGAGCATGAAGATCGTGCTTTCGAAGGTGATGAAGAACTGGTGAAACGTGGTTTCTACCTGTCACGCGACGTGTTAAAACCTTACATCCACTGATTATTCAAAGTTTCATGCGTTGAGACACTTTTCCTATTCTCCAATTACGAGAAGGTCAGGTGTGAATATTTCTTAACAGGATACCAGCATGAAGAAATATATTGGTTGCGACTTGGGTGGTACCAATTTGCGTGCTGCCATTGTAGATGTCGAATCTGGGGATGTTCTGCACCTGGAAAGCATCCCCACCATGGCGCAGGAAAAGCACGAGGCAGTCATGCACCGTATGGCTGATTTAATCTTGCATGTGCTCAATTCAGCTGGATTAGATAAAGACCATATCGGTGGTATTGGAATCGGTGCGCCAGGCGTACTGGACCTGGCAAAGGGGGAGACACTCTTCTTGCCTAACCTTCCCGGCACCTGGCCAAATATCCCATTGGCCGATACAATCACGCGTTTCACAGGATTGCCAACTATTCTACTCAATGATGTCCGTGCGATCACAAATGGCGAGTGGCGATTCGGTGCCGGCCGCGGCGTGGATACGATTGCAGTTTTTGCCATCGGTACTGGTATTGGTGGCGGATTAGTTATTAATGGTCAGCTGCATCTCGGCTTGGGTGGCACAGGCGGAGAACTGGGTCATACCATGATAGATTTCAACGGTCCTGCTTGTGGATGTGGGAACACCGGCTGTCTCGAAACATATGCCTCGGGTCCGGCAATTGCTGCCATGGGTATGAAAGCTGTTTCGCAAGGGCTAACGACACAGATATCCGAATTGTGCGACCATGATTTAAACCGCATCACCCCAAAACTAATTGCAGACGCAGCTAACGCAGGCGATGAGATTGCTAATGACATATACGATAAAGCAGGATTTTATATTGGTATTGCAGCGGCTAATGTTTGCGCAGCTATTGGCCCACGCCGGATCATTATTGGCGGTGGTGTTGCAAAGGCGGGTGCTTTATTGCTTGATCCCATTCGCCGTACTGTTCGCCAACGTGTGTATGTCATGCCGGTGGATCAGGTGGAAATCGTTCCTTCACAGCTGGGTGATATTGCTGGCATAATTGGGGTAGCATGCTGGGCGGCACTTTCGGATCGTTCACCCTCCTGATGGGCATCGGTAAATAGATTATACGAACTACTTCTCAATGAGCCCCCATCGACACGATCGCTTAAAATTTATTGTATGCTTCGCTCATTTTACGATACTCGATGAACGGCTCGTTGATTTGTTTTGCGAATAGCATAATCTGGCAGGCTTCCTCCAACGTGGATGACCAGAAAAATGCCTCATCAAGTGTCTGGCCAGTGGCGAAACTGCCGTGCCCGCGCAGCATGATAATCTTATAATTTTTGAGCACTTCAGCAACTTTATTGGCCATCTGCGGGGTGCCGGAAGCAAATTCTTCGGTTACAACAGGTACTTTTTTGAGTAAATACGAAGCCTCATTATCAATCGGCACGATTTCGTCGCGAGAGAGCGAAAAAGCGATGGCTGTGCGTGGGTGACAGTGACAGATAGCCAGGGCAGGCGTGTTCATATAGATAGTACGATGCGCCAGCAGTTCGGTGGAGGCCAGGGCGACGCCGCTATCGTTCTTTTCTAACCCAGTTTCGATCAGGTCGTGCGGTTTGAGTTGGCCTAACATCGCACCTCGGCGCTTGATGACCACCCGATCACCCAGGCGGATGCTCAAATTCCCGCCATGTGAAGAGATCATATTTTGTGTATATAGATCGCGGCCAATCTCGCGGAACATCTCGTATATTCGCTCGTCAATCATACTTATTCTCCTGACTTATCTCTTTGCACGTTTTCCTCTTCGAAAACAGAGGCAAAGGATAATTTCTATAAATTCGCCAACCCCAGTTCAGTCAGTTTCCTGGGTGTGGGCACACCGTGCTCATCCCAACCGCGCGTGCGGTAATATTCATTAAGCATTGGCTCCAGGTGCGAGACCCAACCCTTCGACGGTCCTTCCAGTGGAGCTTCAGTCAGCAGGCGGGGTGGGAGGCTATCATCTTTGGCAGTAAAACCCTCGCGGAGATTATATAAGCGCTCCAGATTCCAGACGCGCTCACCAGCCTTGATCATATCGCCAGTGGCATAGTGGATACCGGTCACAGCACTCAGTACCCGGGCGAAATACTCATCCGCCACCCCCATGTTGGTGAATTTACAGATCACCAGCGAATCAATCGCTGCATTGGAGTTCTGATGCAGGATGACAAAACTGGATTTACCCTGTACCTGGAAACGGTCAATCAACTTGGGTATACCCAATACTTCCAAACCAATCATATTCCCACGCATATGGCAACCCCCCCGATTCGAGGTAGCGTAGAGCAACCCCTGTCCCTGCAGGCCGCGCGGGTCGTAAGCGGGCATTTCCATCCCCTTCACGCTCATGGATAACTCAGGGTGCCCATATTTTGTGGCCAGGCGTAGCGAGCCATCAGCTAGCTCCGCTCCCAGGCCATGCCGGTAAGCCATCTCTTCCACACAGCGGGCAAGCAAGTCAGCCCGGCCAAAACGCAAGTCGCTGTCCAGATAACCTTTTTCGCTCATTTCCATGGCGCAGGCAATCGTTGACCCCGCGGAGATGGTATCCAATCCCAGGTCATTGCACAAAGAATTGACTTCGATAATCGCTGCCAGGTCATCTACCCCACACTGCGCCCCAAAAGCCCAGGTTGTCTCGAACTCCGGCCCTTCCCCTTCGACCTTATCGGTTTTACTGAAGCGCGTGCAACCGATCGGGCAAGCCCAGCAAGCGGTGTTTTTTACCAGATATTTCTCGGTCAATTCTTCCCCAGAAATGGCCTCTGCACCTTCGAACTGTGTTTGCTGATGGTTGCGCGTGGCCAGCGCCCCCACATTGTTCATGATATTCATCAGCACAACGGTCCCGAATTCCGGTAGGGCTTGGCTGGTGAGCGGGCTGGCTGCCAGTAGCTTACGCGTTTCGTAAAGCAAGAACTTGAAGCGTTCTTTATCTTCAATTTCGGGACGATGTTTGCCTTCGACCACAATCGCCTTCAAGTTTTTCGAACCCATTACTGCCCCGGTTCCACCGCGTGCCAGAGACCGTTCACGGTCATTCATGATGGAAGCGATAAAACTCAGATTTTCACCGGCTGGGCCAATACAGAGCACATTCCGTTTATTATTATCCTGCCCCAGCTTCTGTGTTACCGCGAATACCCCCAAACCCCAGAGCTCCCTGGCATCATGGAAAACAACCTCATCCTCTTTGATTTCAATCCAGACCGGTTTTTCAGCCTTGCCTCGTACAATCATCACATCGTACCCGGTCTTTTTGAACTGCATTCCCCAGAACCCACCAGAATTCGCATCCAATATCGTGCCTGTCAGTGGGCTCTTTGTGCTGACTGAGAAGCGGTTGCTGGTCTGGTAGCCAGTTCCGGTCAGCGGGCCATTGGTAAAAATGAGCACATTATCGGCGCTCAGTGGGTCAACCTCTGGCCCTACCAATTCCCAGAGCAGCCGTGCACCCAGCCCGCGCCCCCCAATGAACTGATGTGCCATTTCAGTATCCAATGGATAGGATTTAAAAGTCAGTGCCCTCAGGTCAATCTCAAGTATCTTGCCGTTCCAACCATTCATAATATCTCCATGTTTCCATCGAAGCCACCGCCTGAAATTGACGGGAAAATCGCGATTTGATCTTGCTCCATCACTGGGGTATCCAAATCCATTATACACTCATGAAGTTTTCCGTTTGCAATTCCTCAAGGCTATCAACGATTATGTCTGCCTCGGAAAGATCCTGCCTGGGATTGGTCGTGGTCACTGCGATGCATTTCATCCCGGCGTGGTGGGCTGCTTTCACACCGGGAATTGCGTCTTCGATCACGATACATCTCTTTGGGGATACGCCAAGTTGACGAGCAGCTTCAAGGAATACGGCAGGGTCTGGCTTGCTTGGCAGGTCATAAGCCGACACAATAGCTGCAAAATAAGCGCGGATTTGCATTTCACCCACCAATGCATCAATATTGGCCATAGGTGCAGACGAGGCGACTGCCTGGCGATAGCCCATTTCCTGTAAACGTTTGAGCCAGGTTCGCACACCGGGCATGGGATGTACCTTACCGCGGATCATCTGTCTGAAGAGTCCCTCTTTGCGATCACTGACCCTGGCCAGGAATGATGGTTCAGGGGGGTGTTCGAGCATAACACTCAAGATACCGTTATTATTCATTCCAAAGGTCTGGCGAAATTTCTCGCGATCGAATGGAATACCGACTTCAGTAAGGGCTATTAACCAAGACTGAAAATGCAATTCTCCTGTATCAACCAGAACACCGTCCATGTCCCACAGCACACCGAATGTCACTTGATTATTATTGGCCATATTCTTCCACGTAACGACGACGAGCGCGAGTTATCCCTTCAGCTATGATTTCATCCAGATTGACCTGTTGTAGGCATAATAGACCGTTCAAGCTACTTCCTCGACCATTACTGCCATCTTTTCTTCTTCCAGACCCCTGCCAATTGTGTAGATGCCATTCTTCTCCATTTGTTAAATATTACAATATTTAACCTGGATTATTATACTAAGAGAAATGACCCTAAATCCTAATTACTGTATAATGAGCCATCGAAATACAGGAATGTATTTCTATATATTGATACCCATGATTTGATGATAGGGAGTAAACTGTACAATTCCGTACCCTGCCTTACTTGGTTCCTTTTGATTGATAAGAGTACCATATCCCCAAACATTTATGGGAGTTACAACCATGAATCCTCCAATACCTGACCAAAAGATATATTTTGGTGCTGCATATTATCCGGAACACTGGCCGGAAGAACACTGGTCTGAAGATATTCGTCTGATGCAGCATGCAGGCATTAATGTCGTCCGCATGGCGGAGTTTGCCTGGTCTACGATGGAACCCTCAGTAGGAAAATTCAACTTCCCCTGGCTGGAACAGGCGATTGAAAAACTGGCCGGGGCTGGGATAGTTTCTGTCTTGGGCACACCAACCGCTGCCCCACCTGCCTGGTTGGTTGAGCTCCACCCAGACGTCATAGCTATCGATGAAAATGGTCAGCGGGTCCAGTTTGGCAACCGCTGCCACTATTGTGTCAATTCTCCTGAGTTTCATAAAGCAGCATTGCGTATCGTGGAGGCGATGGGAAAGCGATTTGGATCTAATCCGCATGTGATCGGCTGGCAGTTTGATAATGAATATACCCGCATTTGCTATTGCGATCGGTGCATACGCCTCTTTCAACAGTTCCTGGCTGATAAATATGGTTCATTAAATGAACTCAACCAGCGTTGGACGACCGCCTACTGGAGCCAGACCTATACAGCCTGGGAGCAAATTCCTATCCCGATCGGTCCTCATAACCCATCCCTGATGCTGGAGTTCCAACATTTCGTCACCGCGAGCTACCGCAAGTTTCAGCGACTTCAGCTGGAGACGTTGCGACCACACCTCCCTCCTGGCGTCTGGACAACGCATAATTTTATGAACTGGCACGGGGGCTATGACCATTACGAAATGGCTGCTGATCTTGACCTGGCTTCCTGGGATTGGTATGTCGGAACGGGGCACCACGACTACCTGACTTCCGGTGCCATCCATGACCTCACGCGGGGTTTCAAGCGTCGAAACTTCTGGCTGATGGAAACTCAGCCTGGAAATGTGAACTGGCATCCCATTAACAACTCACTCAATAAGGGCGAGGCGCGTGCCATGGCCTGGCATGCTATTGCCCATGGGGCGGATGCCATCCTCTATTGGCAGTGGCGCTCGGCTCTGGGTGGGCAGGAGCAATACCACGGCACGCTTGTGGATCAATCCGGAAAGCCGCGGCCATTTTATGAAGAAGCCCAAGTCCTTGGAAAGCAAATCCAATCTGTTTCAGGGTTATTAGCCGGATCGATGATTAACTCCAGGGTAGCCATGCTCAATTCCTATGACAGCCGCTGGTCAATCGAATTTCAGCGTCACCATTGCGATTTTGACTACGTTACCCATTTCAACCATTACTACCGCCCTTTGGCAGTCAATAATGTTAGTGTGGATATCATTTCGGCAGACGAATCCCTGGATGGTTATAAACTTGTCATCGCTCCAGCATTGAACATCCTGACCGAAAAACGAGTGACGAACCTGACCAATTTTGTTAAAAAGGGAGGTCATCTGGTCCTGACTATTCGCACTGGAATGAAGGATGAGTTCAATGCTTTATTACCATCCCGTCAGCCTGGTGCACTCGCTGAACTATCTGGTGTAGAAGTGGAAGATTATTATGCTTTGGATGAATTGGTCCCGATAGAAGGGGAATGGCTGAATGGGTCTTCGAAGCAATGGGCAGAAAGGCTCAAATTGCTCGATCCACAAAATGCCATTCCCATCTCCAGGTATGGCAAATCTAATGGCTGGTTAGATGGCCAAATAGCTATGGCCGCCCATCCTTTTGGCAAAGGCATGGTTTATACCGTCGGCGTATACCTGGATGAACAAGCCCAACAGACCTTTATGGAGCATGTCTTACAAAAAGCCGGGATTCAGGCAGTTAAGTCTGAGAAAGATGTGGAAGTATCTACACGCTCAACTCCGGAAGGCAAGGAGATCTGTATTGTGATCAATCATGCATCGACGGAACGCAATTTCGTCGCTCCCTGGCCTGCTCATGAACACCTGACTGGCCAAATTGTTCACCAGGGCTTAAAACTCCTGCCCTATGATGTAGCCATCTTCACCAGAGTGGAATAAGTTATCTGCTACCATCATTTTATCGTTCATCAATAGGGTTCATACATTGATGGGAGGTTCCAATAATCAACCACACATAGTTTATACAAACCCTTTCAATCCTTCCAGTCTGGAAGGATTGAAAAACAGAATCGACATCATCAAGAATTAGAATCGAGGAGTACAATTGTTTTCTAATTGTTAGATTGACAGCTTTAGTCTACTGTGCGTGCTATACACGCAATTTTTTATTACTACACTTGTATATACGAGGTAAATTCATTCTGAGCGCATCGGTGCGTGCCATTGACCAGGCGTTGGACATCCTCTTATGTTTCATAAACCAGACATCGGTATCAATCGATTTGGTATTCGTCTGCTTCAAATGGCTAATCTGACATTGGAACAAAACGATCTGCGACGAATGGCTGTACCTTTTACGCAACGCTTATGCGACATGGTTTAGGTATATTATTCCTGTCGGTGGATCGCTTCAATTCCGCTTATAACCACCATTCCTGATTCTGATGGAGAGCCAAAATGGCATATAAGAATATTGTCGTCCCCACAAATGGGGTAAAAATCATTATCAAAGGCGGAAAATTACAAGTTCCGAACAACCCGATTATCCCCTTTGTGGAAGGCGATGGAACAGGGCGGGATATATGGCGCGCTTCCGTTAGAGTATTCGATGCAGCGGTTGAGAAAGCCTATGGCGGCAAACGAAAGATTCACTGGATGGAAGTTTATGCTGGGGAGAAAGCTTACCAAATGTTTCAGAGCTGGCTACCCGACGAAACCACACAAGCCTTCAAAGAATTTTTGGTGGGTATCAAGGGCCCACTAACAACTCCCATCGGCGGAGGTATCCGCTCATTAAACGTAGCATTGCGCCAGTTGCTTGACTTATATGTTTGCCTTCGACCAGTACGCTATTTTACTGGGGTGCCCTCTCCCATGAAACGACCGCAAGACGTGGATATTGTGATCTTTCGTGAAAACACCGAGGATATTTACACCGGAATTGAATTTCAATATGGGTCGGAAGACCACAAAAGGTTCATGGAGCTTTTCAAGAAAAGCTTTTATGCTGAATATAGCTCGATGCGCTTTCCCGAAACTTCTGGGTTGAGTATTAAGCCGATTTCAGTTGAAGGCACTGAACGTCTCGTAAGGGCGGCAATTCAATGGGCACTGGACTATAAACATAAGAGTGTCACTTTTATTCATAAAGGGAACATCATGACCCACACCGAGGGCGCCTTTGTGGTGTGGGCTTATGCCCTGGCCAGGCGTGAGTTCCGACATCAGATTGTGACCGAGCGCGAAACTGTTATTATCGGGCACAAAGAAACCAACCCAGGATTATCAGTGGAAGAAATTGCTAAAAAGATAAACTATGGCTACTCATTGATGTCTGAAGGACAAAAGAGTGAAGTTATACAGGAAGTGACACAAGCATTGAAATTGTGGGATACTCACGGAAATAGTCAATGGAAGAATAAACTACTAATCAAGGACTCCCTCGCCGATTTCGCAATAAATATCGTGCTTACCAGTCCTAAAGATTATGATGTGATTGCCACCATGAATCTGAACGGTGATTATATATCGGATGAGATTGCAGCCTTGGTAGGTGGGATCGGTATTGCGCCTGGTGCCAATATCAACTATGTCACCGGACACGCAATCTTTGAAGCTACCCACGGTACAGCGCCTAAATATACTGACTTGGACAAAGTCAACCCTGGCTCGGTCGTGCTCTCTGGAGAGATGATGTTCCGTTATATGGGGTGGACTGAAGCTGCAGACCTGATAATCAAGGGCATGGAAGGCGCCATCAGGGCAAAGACTGTCACTTATGACTTTGAACGCCTTATGGAGGGTGCAACGCTGCTTAGCTGCTCACAGTTTGGCGATGCGATTATTAAGCATATGGATTAATTTAAATAGGTAAATAAAACTCCCCTTTTTGAACTGAACCGATAGAAGAGTCCAAAATTGAAAAAGCACCTCATGAGAAAGTATAAGCAGCAGGTGTTTTTCGGTACTGGGTGGAGTGTGATGTTATCCTTGTATATGAAGCTGTAATTCGTCAAGCGGGACCCTTCATAATAATATTAATTTCAATGATAAATTCTCGAACGAGATTAAAATAAGCTTTTACATTAAAATAGTTTCAACATGATTGAAAAACTTTATCGCCTCCCTTATAGCAAATCATTCCTTGAGTTTAGACTGCCTCCCGGGATGGAGGCAACTATCGCTGTTTCACAACCGATGGAATATTTAAAGGATGTACCTCAAGCCATCCAGGATGCACTTGCCCATCCCATTGGTACACTTCCTCTTCGTGAGCTTGCTAAGCCCGGGGAAAGGGTTTGCATCGTATTCACGGATAGCACGCGCTCCAGCCCCGATCACCTGTTAGTTGGAGCGCTCTTGAACGAGCTTGAAATTGCAGGAATACAGGACCAGGCGATAACGCTATTATGCGGGACGGGCATGCACCGCAAATCCACACAGGCAGAGAAAATTGCCAAATTGGGTGAGGCTATCGTGGATCGTTATCGCGTCATCGACAATGAGCCTCAAAATCCGCAAGCTTTGGTGGACCTTGGGGTCACTCAAGCCGGGGTGCCAGTTCAAGTCCATCGCGCTGCGATTGAAGCAGATCTGCTCATAGCTACTGGCATTGTTGAACCGCACCAATATGCAGGTTACTCCGGTGGAAGCAAGACCCTGGCAGTGGGTGCCGCCGGTGAGGCGTTGATTGCCTATACTCATGGTCCCGCATTTATTGATAACCCTCACACGCGCCTGGGCAAGATCGAAGGCAATCCATTCCAAGAGGCTGTGACAGAAGCGGCGCGGCGAGCTGGTTTGTGTTTCATCTTGAATGTTGTGTTGGATGATGATAAGCGTGTACTGAGAGTTCGCGCTGGTGATCCGCTTATGGCATTCCAAGACTTGGTGACATATGCCAGGTCGGTCTACGAAGTGCCCATTACCAATCAATACAATATTGTGATTGGTGGGGTCGGCTATCCAAAGGATTCCAACCTGTATCAAGCCAGCCGCGCCCCTTCGTATTTATTTTTTGCACCTATCTCAGTAGTGTGCCCGGGAGGATACTTTATCATTCCAGCGCGTTGTGAAGAAGGTGCCGGTGATGGAGTGGGAGAACAACGCTTCCTGAGCGCCATGCGAGATGCGCCTAATATTCAGTATATCCTGGATGATGCGCGCCTTAATGGTTATCCACCTGGTCAGCAACGAGCTTTTGTGTTGGCTAAAGTGTTGGAACACTCCCATGTGATCATTGTGGGTAGTGAGTCCCCTGAGCTGGTTGCTGCATGTAAAATGATCCCAGCGGCAACGATGGAAGAGGCTTTAGTCGTGGCAACAAACGAGCTGGGGGTAAAATGCCAGGTATTGATCGTCCCTCACGCTCTCCTGACCCTACCAATAATTGGAAATAGGAAATAAACCGCGAATAGGTTAGCACTACTGGATCCCTCCTGCATAGTAGAAAATAACTGAGATAACCAAGAGAGTACAAGCAGCCAATACCGAGACATTTATTAGACGGAGTGCTCCCCCATTTTTCTTGGTACACGGGATGAAGGATTGCGTTGTCCCTGTTCAGCAGTCCATAAATCTTTTCACCAAATTAGAAAAAGCAATTGGTTAAGACCAGGTGAAGCTGGAATTATCGCGATATTTCAAAGAGACATCCATTCTCACCCCGATCTGCTGCCTTCCGGTAGATTACCAATTTCGGTAAAGCCATATACCCATACTCAACCATCTATATAACGATCATCATTAAAAAAGTGGGCTGTAAATTGCTTTATAATGTGCCTGACAAGAAGCATGTCACAGTTAACTGCTGATACTCATAAAAAACTAAACTCGCTGCTCTTCGCGTTAATGGCAGTTGAAGGGCTATTTGGTTTAGTCACCCTATTTAACATCCCTTCCGAATCTGAATCCGCTTTTCTTTTTGGGTATTCACTCTCGCGCCTGTTGGTAGCTGGCGCAATAATTTCTGCGATGTTTGTGCTTGGTGTTTTTGCAGTGGCTGCTCTGCTACAGCCATTATGGTGGCAACATCTCAGTCACCAGGTAATGAAGGTTATTAAATCACCAGGCAAACTTTTTTGTGTGGTGGTTGCATTATATAGCCTGTTCTTAGCGATCTTAGCTTTCCTGCTGCTGGTTTGGGTAACCTCTGAAAACGAGCTGGTTACTCAGCGTGCTTTGGTAGAGCGTACCGGGTTTGTGATCATCTGGATCGCATTATGTATTCTACAGATCAGCCTGTTGATTGGGTTGAATTATCCGCACTCAGATACCGACCAGCCGTTCCTAACTCCGCTTCGTTGGTCAATCTTATTTGCAGTTACGATCATTATTTACGATGTTGCATTATACGTATATGCTACAACCAGTTGGAATATTTGGCTTCGCGGCCATGAAGTCATCTTTCTTCCAGTGGTTTTTGGTCTTATTGTGGGTTTGCACGACCAGTTTTTTCGCAACACTCACAGTTACAAATTTGTAAACCATATTCTCCTGTTAATATTTATTGGCGTATCAGCCTATGCGCTATACCGACATACGACCTGGTGGGCACAGAATGATTACACCCCAGCAAAAGCCTATTGGCACCTGGTCGCTGATTCCTTCCTACATGGCAGGCTTTACCTTGCAAATCCTCCAAGCACACACGATTTAACCTTCTTCAATGGACACTGGTACGTACCGAATCCACCCTTACCAGCGTTTGTAATTATGCCATTTGTAGCGCTCTTTGGAGCAGATAAAATTAATTCGGTCCAGTTTGCTACGATTGTCGGGGCAATCAATATAGTGCTGCTTTATCAGATATTAACCACAAGCTCTACCAGGAAGCTTATTCAAACCAGCCGGGCTGGCAATTTGTGGTTAACTACCGTCGTTATGGCAGGCACAAGCCATTGGTGGTTGGCAATCAAAGGTGAGATGTGGTATGTCAGTCAACTTTTAGCTTTAACGTTCATTGCCTTGGCCGTGCTTCTTGTCTTATACCAAGCCTCACCGATCCTTGTGGGATTAAGCCTGGGTGTTGCCATATTATCCAGACCAAATGTTTTTACCATGTGGCCTTTTATTGCTGGTATAAAGCTATACGTTGACTCGCAAGCTGGAAAAGATCCTCGCCAATGGAAAGCTTTTTTTGCCTGGTCAATTCAATCCGCTCTGCCAGTTTGCTTGGCAGTGGTAGGGCTGCTCTATTATAATTTTATCCGCTTTAACGATTGGCTTGATTTTGGGTATAAGACAATCAGTAGTGCAGAATGGCTCATGCAAGCAGTACAAACTTACGGAATGTTCAATATTCATTTTGTTCCTGTGAATTTCCATGCTATGTTTTTAAAATTACCGCAAATTCTTTTATCCGATGGTTGTTTTTACTTTTCCCCCACCCGTGAAGGGATAAGTATTCTTGCTACAACGCCAGCTGTCATTTATGTATTCCGGCGTTTCAAGCTCAATTGGTGGACAGCTGGCGCATGGATATCAATCATTCTTTCGATCGGTCTTCTCCTTTTTTACCACAACACCGGATCGTGGCAGTTAGGCTACCGTTATTTAATCGATTTTATAATACCCGTCCTATTACTGATGGGGTTAGGAGTTGGGAAACGACCATCCAGGACCTTCATTGCTTTGGTTATATTTAGCATCATCATAAATGCGGCTGGTATTTATTGGTGGTTTACGGAATGGTGGTGTAAACCAGGGCGAATCTAGAATATCACAATATAAATCCTGAACCGCTATGCTAATTTTCCCTTTTTATAAACATGATCTACAGAATCACAAACTTCCTGGTGGTTTTCAAAATAGGGATGCGAATTATGGGATAATTCGGCTGTCACCACCCTCTGGAGGCATGCTTTGAAGCGTTCATTAGCACAATTCCTTCGCTCTGCTGTCCCTGTAATATTACTGTTAGCTATTGCCGCGATCTGCTATATGAGCCTGGCTCATCTATTTGGATACTATAACGATGATTGGTATCTGCTGTACAGCGGTACTAGCCAGGGTGTGCAGAAATTCCATGATATTTTTGCGATCGACCGTCCATTTCGGGGTTATTTTGTGGGATGGATGTTTAATTTATTTGGCGTCAACCCATGGCTTTACAGCCTGGGTGCATTCATCATGCGTTGTATCAGTGCCCTTGGATTCTTATGGATATTGCGTATAGTTTGGCCAGGAGAGAAGCAGGCAACTTTTGCAGCTGCCTTACTCTTTGTGGTATACCCAGGCTTTCTGGACCAACCAAATGCCTTTGATTATCAATCACACCAATGGGCTTTTACCATGGCGATTCTATCCATTGGCTGCACGTTGCAGATGGCACGAAGCCAAAAATATTGGGCAAAGGCAATTTGGATTATTCTTTCAATCGTCACACAAATAACATACCTGGCATTAATGGAGTATTACATTGGATTGGAAGGATTGCGTTTCCTGTTATTTGCTTTTCTATGTATTAAGCAAAACCCTGGTGAGCCGAAGAAATGGGTACAGAAAACGATATTAGGTTTATTACCTAATATTCTGGTTTTGGTTGGGTTCATGTTCTGGCGCACCCAAATCTTTCAAGCCCAACGTCTTGACATCAACTCAATGCTAAGCACCGTGGAAGCATCCCCTGCCTTACGATTAGCCTGGATGGCAGTTTATATGGTTAAGGATATGTTGAATGCAATCATTTACGCTTGGACAGAGCCTGTCTACCATTATGCCTTTGCCATGCGGCTAAAACTTCTTTTGTTGGGGTTTGGGTTTGCTTTGATAGCAGGTTGTCTGACGTGGTTTGCGCTGTCGGCATATAAAAACGGTACCAGTAGCGCATCCCACACCACAGATTCCAAAAAAGCCTCCCGGGAGATGGTCATCATTGGATTGCTTGCGGTAATGATTGCTTTGGTGCCAATCCTCCTGGGAAATCGACAGATTATATTTGATTCTTACAGCCGTTTTAGCCTACCTGCTTCAGCCGGTGCAGTATTGGTTTTGGTCGGAGCCTGGATGTCGATTGGCAACCAGCGCATTGCCAAGTGGATCATTGTCATCCTTGTCAGCTTGGCAACCCTCTCACACATAGGCAATGCCATGAGTTATGCCGAGAATTGGAAGACTATGCGTAATTTTTGGTGGCAGGTGTCTTGGCGCATCCCGCAATTAAAAGAAGGCACGGTTCTGATGGCAGATTATGCTGGGAGAGGCATCCCTGAAGATTATGGTATATGGGGACCGGCTAACCTGATTTACTATCCAAAATTAGACCCAAAAGCTACCACTAAATTAAAAGTGACTGCCGCAACATTAAATACCCCCGATGTAATCGCGGCCATCAGTCAAGCCACGCAGACACACGATCGGCGCAGTATTATTACGGAATCAAATTTCAATAATTTATTAGTGTTATCCATGCCTGGCGAAACCTCCTGCGTTCACGTATTGGATGGAGAAAATCTGGAGCTTTCCGATACTTCGCGGTCAGAAATAATCGCCGTAGCACCGTATTCAAAGCTCAATCAAATTGTACTTGCTGATGAGATGATAACCCCACCGGCTTCAATTTTTGGTGATGAGCCATCCCCAGGTTGGTGCTATTACTACGAAAAAGCTGACCTGGCGCGCCAGCGCGGTGACTGGCAGGAAGTTGTGCGCCTGGGCAATTTTGTGTTGGAGAATGATCTACGCCCTTACGATGTCCTTGAGTGGATGCCATTCATTGAAGGCTTTGCATATGCAATGCAAGAAGAGCAAGTACATCACCTCAGCACCATCATCAGGGATAATTTATTTTATCGCTACCAGGCATGTAAACTTGTTGAAACCGATTCTCGCCAGATGGCGGAACAATTCCCTGAAGGGCACCAACTTCTAGTAGAAGAATTATGCCCTCCCTAGCAGGCTCTCGTAGAATTTTCCGTGGATTGTCTTTTTAGAAGCTTCATCAGGATTAAAACCTGTTTTCCAAGTATTTCTGGGATTTTCCCCATCGGTTTTAAAGAACATCCCTTGGACGTCAAAGTTGAAAACTTGAGAGTTGACTGGTCTGTTGTAATCAAATTCAATGTACTCGCTTTGTCTCTGTCAGGTTGATTGGGCTAAAAAGTAGGAAATTGGAGGGGAGCAGCGTTAAGCCACTATATGCCGACTTGAAAAGCCGAAAAGGGGTAAAATAACCTTAAAAAATGGCACTTTTCTCCCGGCATGCCTCTGAGCAGCTTAATGTGAAGAAGGATCTCAACTGAGCATTGCGCTAAAGCGGGTGGTACTTCGTCTGGGGCTGGTAGCATAGGGCTTGCTGCGGATATCTGTCAGGTGGGATTGGTGTCGTCCTGCCAGATACAATGACCATGATGGTTCTGATCATCAAGGTGAAATTCGAAAGTTCCAGGACTGTGGTTCTTGTAATGTGCGATTCGGGAGAGGAGATGAAAGAAGATCAGCCTGAGGCAACACAACTTTTGATGAGTAACTTGAGCATGGTTATGGATACGATCAGGTTTTAACCATAGTTGATGAGTATTAATGATCAGCATTCCGAGGAGCACATATGCCATAAGTATTCCCATATAAAAATCTGATTCTTAGTTCAAATTTGTAGTTAAATCTGTGGGCATAAATCTGGAGAATATATGACAAAACTTACATCGCAAGAAATAATTGACCTGAGTAAAGAATACACCTTCTTTTCATGGTCGGTACAAGGGCAGGTGAATCCCATTCCGGTTGGCAAGGCAGAAGGTATTTATTTCTGGGATACGGATGGAAAACGGTATATTGACTTTTCATCGCAGTTAATGAATACCAATATCGGTCACCAGCATCCCAAAGTCGTCAAAGCAATTCAAGAGCAAGCTGCGCAGTTATGCTTTGTTCACCCGGGTAATACCACCGAGGTGCGTGCGTTGCTGGGTAAGAAACTGGCGGAAGTGACACCTGGCAATTTGAAAAAAACTTTTTTCGCCCTGGGTGGTGCCGAAGCAAACGAGAACGCCATCAAGATTGCACGTTTTTTTACAGGCCGGAATAAAATACTGGCGCGTTACCGCTCCTACCACGGTGCGACACATGGCTCAATTGCCCTGACGGGCGATTACCGCCGCCTGGCTGTAGAACCCGCCATGCCTGGTGGTGTTCACTTCCTGGATCCATTTTGCTATCGCTGCCCGTTTGGGCAAAAGATAGAATCCTGCCAACGCGAGTGCATTGCCCACCTGGAGGAGGTCATTAAGTACGAAGGCCCCGACAAGATCGCTGCTATTATCATGGAAGGCGTTGTCGGATCGAACGGATTGATCGTTCCACCGGATGATTACTGGCCGCGAGTGCGCGAGATTTGTGATAAGCATGGTATCCTGCTCATTTCGGACGAAGTGATGAGCGGTTGGGGGCGTACTGGAAAGTGGTTTGCAGTGGATAATTGGGGCGTTACACCAGACATAATCACAACCGCCAAAGGAATTACGAGCGGATATGCTCCCCTTGGCGCAGTAATTGTCTCCGACAAGATTGCACAATTCTTTGATGATAAATATCTCTATGCTGGCCTGACATATAACGGCCACGCATTATCATGCGCAGCAGCACTGGCCACCATCGAAGTATATGAAGATGAAAATCTCATTGAGAATGCTGCAACTTTGGGGAATTATCTCGGTGAGTGTCTTGAGGACATTAAGCTCCGGCATGTGTCAGTCGGCGATGTCCGTTATATCGGATTATTTACGGCTATAGAATTGGTGTCAAACCGCAAGACGAAGGATGTTTTTGCCCCTTCAGTGATGGCGGAAGTTGGTAAAGTGTTGCGCCAGAATGGATTGTTTACATTTATCATGGCAAATAACATGGGGAGCATCATCTTTATTGTTCCACCATTGTGTATCACAAAAGAACAGCTTGATGAAGGGCTGGCAATTATCGAAAAGACTTTGGAAATCACAGATGGACAGACGCAACGTTAATCATTCAATTTCATCAGGAGAATATCATGGAAATCTTGAATTACATCAATGGTGAGTGGGTCAAACCTTTAGTCAACGAATATGTGGATGTCATCAATCCAGCAACAGGAGTTGTATTGGCGAAGACTCCACTCAGTGGAAAGGACGCCATTGAGGCAGCAGCAAGAGCTGGGATGGAAGCATTCCCTGGGTGGCGGCGCACTCCTGTGCAAGAACGCATCCAATATCTGTTCAAATTACGCGACCTGTTAAAATCCAACACAGATGAAATTGCCCGCACCATCACAAATGAAAGCGGAAAGACTTTCGAAGAAGCCAGAGCTGAGATGCTGCGCATGATCGAGAATGTGGAAGTAGCCTGCGGAATGCCCATGCTCTCCAAAGGTGAGATCAGCGAAGATATCGCCCCTGGCATTGATGAAATCATGTTGCGCCAGCCTGTTGGAGTGAGTGCCACGATAGCACCATTCAACTTTCCTGGTATGGTTCCATTTTGGTTTCTCCCATATGCACTGGCCTTGGGTAATCCATATATCGTCAAGCCATCGGAAAAAGTCTCCATGACCATGCAATTAATATTTAAGCTCATCGAGCAATCCGGCTTTCCGAAGGGCGTTGTCAACATGGTGAACGGCACAAAGGAAGCTGTGGATGGGATTCTCGACCATCCAGCCGTACGTGCGATTACATTTGTTGGCTCGACCAACGTGGCACGCTATATTTACCGCCGCGCAGCAGAAAACGGCAAGCGTGTCCAGGCACAAGGTGGGGCGAAGAATCCAGTCGTGGTTATGCCAGACGCAGATATGGACATGGCAGTAAAGATCATTGCTGACTCAGCGTTTGGATGTGCTGGTCAGCGTTGCCTGGCTGTATCGTGGACGGTAACGGTGGGTGAAGCACGCCATCATTTCAATGAGGCCATGTGCGATGCAGCCGCCAGCCGGAAGGTGGGCTACGGACTGGATGAAGGGGTACAAATGGGTCCGGTCATCAGCCAGCAAAGCCGCTCGCGTATTGAGCAGCTGATCGGCCTGGGTGCCTCCGAAGGCGCTTCTGTTCCCGTCGATGGACGAGGGACGATCATCAAAGGCTACGAAAGCGGCACATTTGTCCGTCCGACCATCCTGATGGATATGCAGCCTGGCAGTGAGGTGTGGAAGACTGAGATCTTTGGACCGGTGCTCGGGTTGATGCATGTCAATACCATCGATGAAGCGATTGCCCTCGCCAATAGCGGCGTCTATGGTAACCAGGCAAGCTTGTTCACTGCCAGTGGCTCGGCGGCGCGCAAGTTCCGCTACGAAGCTGATGCGGGAAACATCGGCATTAACATTGGCGTGGCGGCGCCGATGGCATTCTTCCCCTTCAGCGGTTGGAAGGAATCCTTCTTTGGAGATCAGCATGGCCAGGGCATGGATGCGGTGGATTTCTTCACGCAGAAAAAAGTGGTTGTCGAACGCTGGCCAAAGGAATGGAGCCGCAAGTTCTAAGCTCGCAGATAATCAGCTTCCACCAATCACTGCTCGGATAATTTTATATCCTTCCTTGTCAAACACTGAGGCGACCATATCCTGGAGTTTTTCTCCAGGAGTTAAAGCAACCATATAGCCGCCCCTGCCACCTCCTGTCACTTTTGCCCCCCAGGCACCTTTTTCGAGCGCCAGCTTGCACAGGTAATCCAGGATTTCGTGGGAAAATTGCATATCGATCAGGATTTTGTGGTTTTCCGACATAGTCATTCCCACACTTTCCAAATTACCTGCTTCAAGTGCCTGTTTCATTGCATAAGCCTGGGTGGTGATGGTCTTGAGATGCCAGGTAAAAAGATTCGCATTATCTTTTTTTTGCTTCTCAGTAATCTCATCTAAAAGTGCCGTATTGGCTGTGATACCGCTATTGGCTAAGACGATTTCAAATGGTTTTGGAGTAACGATCTTTTCAAAATGTTGTTGACCGCTTCTTAATTGGAAAAGAAGGAGCCCACCATAGGTTGAGGCGGTATTGTCAACCCCACTAGCAATCCCATGATAAGGAAATTCTCCTTGCCAGGCCACCCGGTTGATCTCTTCAATCGAATAACCTAAATTGAATTCTTCGTTCAACGCCCGCGCAAGCGAAACACAGCTGGCCGCGCTGGCACCTACCCCACTTCCAGCCAATAAGGTTCCCCCAAAAGTAATCTTGATGGGATTCTTTTTGACATCAATATTCATGACTTCTAGAATTCTGTCAATGGAGCGCACCTGTTGTTCCTTTTTCTTTTCCTTATACCCGGGGACCTCGATCCGGTTATCTTCCAGGGTCCACCCATCGCCAGAGCTTCTTTCCACAGTTGCCACCGTTTCATAGGAAATAGCGGAGACAATCGCCGGGACTTCTTCCAGGACAAATTGATCTCCAATTAAGATGGTTTTTCCAAAACCTGTTCCTTTAGCCATTTGATTTCCTTTCGATGATAAGTTCCATTTCCTCGATCAGTTTTTCTTCTTTACCAATCGCCACCGTGGTAGCAGCCGTCAGACTATGGCACGCATCAACAAATCCTCCCAGCTTATTCGTTGCTTCAGGAAGCATGATGTCGAGCCCCATTGCTCTTCCTGCCCTGATTTCTCCTTCCAGATAGGGTGAGACCCTCATGGAAACCTTCACCTCGTTGAATGCAATCGAGTCGAATCCGGGAATCTCATCGGGGATGATCTGGAATCCTGCCATGTATTTCTGAGGATCAACGAGGCTCGAGTCTTTAATTGCATCCAGGAATGCCCCGATCATTTTTACCCCCATCGGGAAAAAGCGTTTTTCGACGTTAAACCACTGGATGTGAGCTGCTTGTTTCAATTCGCCTGATTGAAGTCTCCTGATCTCTTCGTTAAATACCTTCGTCCTGATAACCTTCAATTCTTCTATCATCCGGTCCGATTCTGGTGAAAGGCCATCAAGGCAAACCCCGACCCCCATATCCGGCCCTTTCTGGTAATAGCCCACTCCCCCCAATAAATCAAGATAGTCACCATATTCAATACAGTTTATTTGACCTTTTGAGCTTGTAAGAAAGTACTGCTCCCCTTTATCATGTTTCCTGATCTCGATTTTACCCTGTTGAACGGCTTCCAATGTGGCTTCGCGGTTCTGACTCACCAGCTGACCGTCCACAAAAAAACCGTCTCCCACCGCACCGATAGCAGCAATATGAGCCATATCACGATTGACTGGATTCAGAGCCAGGGCAAACAGGTAACATGTTGTAGAGGCAGAAATGTCTCGGTCACCTTTCAATCCAAACAGGTCGGGGTCGAGGTTGAGAACCCGTTCGTCGGACGATGCTTCAGCTGTGTGGTGATCCAGGATGAGCGTCAAATTTCTTCCCCTGTTCAATTCGGAGAGCAGCGGTGCGATCCTGCCGGCAAAATCAGCAAAGACAATGATGCCTCCCTCCTGTTGGTAAACCTTTCTCAGCACGGCAGGGTAAGGCTTTTCCAAACAGATGCGCTTAACAATGTACCCCTGCCTTTCAAATGCGCGGCTGAGAATGGCACCCGAGGTAAGCCCATCGGAGTCGTTGTGGTGAAAGACCTGAATAGTATTTTCAGGCCATTCCTTGATTTCACGGATGGCATGTTCCATCGCCTCAATTAAGTGGTTTAACATGATTCTCCTTTATTTATAACCCGAGAATCATATCACAACGACAATAAAAATCAAGACGACTAAAATCACGCCGCTCAATTGAAATTGCTCCTGTCCCAAAGCTGTGGCGCTTATTCACGATTCCGGTATGGAGATTAACATTGTAAGTGGTACAATCTGCGCTGGCAAGTCGAACCCAGTTGTTTCTATCGATACCCATACGTTCTTTACCACTCGATGAGAATATAGAAAAGGGACAGCAAATTATTATTACAGGTTTTTACGATGATTGACGACGAAAAGTTGAGCACGGTTCAAGGTTTCCTGCTGGATATGGATGGCACTTTCTATCTGGATGATCGCCTACTCGAAGGCGCCCTGCGCTTCATCGAGCTGTTGAACGTGCAAAAGAAAGAGTACCTCTTCCTCACCAACAATTCTTCCAAAGACCGACGTCAGTACGCGCAGAAGATCAGCCGTCTTGGACTTCCCCTCGCCGAAGAATCAGTGTTGACCTCTGGGGAGGCTACCGCCCTTTATTTGAGAAAACAGCATCCCGGAGCCGATATTTTTTTGGTCGGCACTCCATCTCTTGAAGACGAATTCCGCCAGCATGGCTTTCGACTGGTACAAAAGGAACCCCAGTTCCTGGTGCTTGGCTTCGACACGACCCTGACGTATCAAAAGCTGTGGGCATTATGTGATTTTGTACGTGCGGGTGTTCCTTACCTCGCTACTCATCCAGATTTTAACTGTCCCACTGAAAAGGGCTTTATGCCAGATGTGGGGGCAATGATCGCCTTCGTTAATGCTGCAACAGGCCGGCTTCCTGACCTGGTGGTGGGCAAGCCAAATCGCCTCATCGTGGATGCCGCGGCTGTCAAGATGAACTTACAAGTCAGTCAGCTGGCAATGATCGGGGACCGGTTGTACACGGATATCGCCCTGGGTCAGACGAGTGGCATTACCACCGTTCTTGTCCTGAGCGGCGAATCCAGGCTCGAAGATTTGGAAACCTCGCCTTTTCAACCGGATTATATATTCCAAAACCTGGCCGGAGTGGCAGATTGGCTCGAAAGCAAAGCTAGCTGATTCCACCCTGGGTTTACGCCATCATTACCGGGGGATTGGATTACGGTCAGATGTTATGTAATAAATCAAGTCGCTCAGCCTTGTGATTGGAGTTTATAAAGTCCGTTGCCCCATATATCTCAGGCAAGATGATTTTTTCCCTTCGCTATGTTGATAAATATTGTCAATATTCGAAAAGATAGTGGGTGCATACATGGAAATCATCTTTTGATTGTGCAAACAGGTTTACTTTCCTGGATATGAATAAGGATTGATCGTGGAGTGGCTTGATTTTTAGATAGGCTTTATATATAATAATTGGTAATACTGGTGGGAATTACAAATAAAATCAGGTCCATAAAACATTTTTAATTAATGGGCGGTCCAAGTTTCTCATTAAGCTGGTTACCCATCTTGAAGGGAAGTGTTGAATAATAAATATATGACGCCTAAGAAATCAATATACATAATAATCAAGCAATTCCAACCCAATTAACCCATTAAAAGGAGGAGAAATGGAACAAAGATATCGCGCATTAAGGACAATTGGAACGATTTTTCGGGTATTAGGATACATATGTATTGTGCTAACAATAATAACTGTAATAGGAATCTGTGGTGGGTCAGTTCTATTTGGTAGTGCGATTGAATCAAGTATGCAACAATATGGTGGCAATACAACCGGATTGGGTGTTGTAGGTGGGGCATTTTGGGGAGTTTTTCTTAGTCTTGGGGCAATAATTTATGGCGGTATAGCTGCATTGTCATTAATTGCAATAGGGGAGGGGATATATTTATTAATTTCCATCGAAGAAAATACAAGAAAGACAGCGTATTTGGTTGAAAACCAAAATATGATTACTCCATCTGAGTCACTTCCCTAAGTCCCACTTTCTTAAATTCTCCAGCGTTAGATATGAGAGCGGAGCCAATAAACTCCGCTCCTTTTTTATAATTCTATTAAGTGTAATATTGGATATTGTAAATATAGGTATCGTCGGAAATCACAACTGGTTTATGGAGACCGCTTGAATACAGAAATACTCACAAAGCGATAATGGGGGAGGTCGATTATTGATGATTAATCATCCAAGAAACGGCTTCATAATCATCATTCAGCGGATATGATAAAATTGTGCCACATTTCTAAAAGGAGAAGATAAATGACAGACCAACCTCAAGAAGAAGAAAAGCCTGCCAAAGCTGAAGAAGAAAAACCTACCCAAGCAGCAGAAAAAAAGCCCGCCCTGACCGTGGTCATTCAATCATGGTGGACTCCGGCACTGGCAGTGCTTGCCCTGGTGGTTGGGTTGTTGATAGGGTATTTTGGTCGTCCGCTGGTGAATCAAAGCACGGATACAACTGGAAATGTTACCGCAGTAACCTCACCGGATTCATCGGCATTAGCGGATCAACCTACCTTGCCGACTCCCACAGTAGATCCAACCGAATTGGCCAAAAGCCAGCAAGAACTAATGGACTATCTGGTTAGCAACACCACCCATTTCAAAGGTGACCCCAACGCCATGGTCACGATCATTGAATTCAGTGATTATCAATGACCCTACTGCGGGCGCTTTGCCGCTGACGCGGGTCGTCAGATTGAAAAAAATTACGTGGATACTGGTAAGGTTCGTTTTGGTTATTTCAATTTTGCCTTCCTGGGGGACGAATCACAATGGGCAGCTGAAGCCGCTGAATGTGCGGGTGACCAGGATGCCTATTGGGAATATCATGATTACCTGTTTTCCCACCAGAATGGCGAAAACCAGGGAGCATTCAGCAAGGATAATTTGAAGAGCTTCGCAGCTGATCTGAAATTGGACACAGAAGCCTTTAATACCTGTCTGGACTCAGGGAAATATACCGAAGCTGTCACCAATCAAACCAATCTTGCCCGGGGCTTAGGCGTGCAATCCACCCCCACATTTGCTGTCAATGGGCTGGCAGTAGTTGGGGCACAATCCTATGACTCTTTCAAGCAGAAGATAGATTCGCTTCTTGCCCCATAGTTTAAGTACAATGACCGATCAGCGAGCAGACGTCAGGCGTCTGCTCGCTGCTTTTTTATTGGTATACTCTATAGTATTAGCGTGAAATCCTGACTCCTTGAAATAGAGAACAAATGCCACCTATTAATGACCCCACCATTAGTTCGAATGAGATTGTCCGCCCAACCCTGGTGGAGGTGGACCTGAATCGCCTTGCGAATAACTTTCAAGCCATTCGGCGGCATGTTGCTCCATCCAAGGTGATGCCCATCCTCAAGGCAAATGCTTATGGACATGGATTGCTGCGCACAGCTCAGCTCATGGAATCACTGAACGCAGATTATATTGGTGTTGCAGTACTTGAGGAAGGCATACTGCTCCGCCAGAATGGCATCCGCATGCCCATACTGGTTTTGGGAGGCATCTTGGGGAATCAGGTGCCAGGTTTTCTCAAGCACGATTTATCCATCACTGCCTCATCCATTGACAAACTGTGCCAGGTAGATGAGATTGCCACTCAGCTGGGGGTAAGGGCTAAAGTTCATCTCAAGATCGACACAGGCATGGAACGCATAGGTGTGCATTATTACAACGCCGATAACTTTCTGGAAAGCGCATTGAAATGCAAGTCAATCAGCCTGGAGGGAATTTATTCTCACTTTGCCAATGCAGACCTGACTGACTTAGCGGATGCCCGCAGGCAACTCGAACGATTCCAAGAAGTGTTGTACTTTTTTGAGAAGCACAGCCTGCCTCCTCCACCTATGCGGCACATGGCTAATTCACCCGCCATCCTGCAGCTCCCTGAAGCATATTTTGATATGGTGCGCCCGGGAATATTACTATATGGGGTCTATCCATCATCTCAGATAGCACACACGATCCATGTTCGTCCAGCCTTGAGCTGGAAATCGCGGGTGGTGTATTTCAAGGTCATCCTGCCCGGGCACCCCGTGGGTTATGGCTCCACCTGGCAAACCGACCATATGATACGTGCGGTCACGGCTCCGGTTGGTTATGGAGATGGCTACTTTCGAAGTATGTCACAAAAAGCCCAGGTCATCTTACAGGGTAAAAAATACCCCGTCGTCGGGCGGATATCCATGGACCAGATTGTGATAAACATCGAGTGGGACAGCGCTTACAATGATGACGAGGTCATCTTGATTGGAGAATCGGGGAGCGAATCGATCACATGTGAAGACCTGGCGGAGTGGGCAGGCACCATCCCTTACGAAATCCTGACCAATATCAATACCCGTGTGCCACGCATCTACACAGGCGAATAACCAGCTTAATTAAAAATACTCTAATTTTTATTGAAAGATGAGTGCGCTATATCCAACCAGCTTATGCTGTGGCTGGTTGTTCTTGGTTTTTCTCTGTGGAGAGAACTACCAATCCGGTAAAGATCAATCCGATGCCGAATAATGCCAGCGCGGTTATTGGCTCTTGCAGAAAAAATACACCTAATAATCCGGCAGTTAGTGGCTCGCCAAGGGTGAGGGTGGCGGCGGTAGCCACTGGCACCATGCTCAGACCTCGGGCGAACAGGGTATATGACAAGGCCGCGGTAATTACGCCTAAATGCAGGATGACCAGAATACCCGCAGGTTGTGAGAGCCAGTGAAGATCGGCGCCAATGAGCAGCGGAATGACGAACAGTGAACCCAGGCAAAAAGTGACTGCCATTACCGCTTCAGGCATGTGCTTATCCATTAACCCCTTGCTGACCGTGGTGAATATTGCATAGGATCCACCTGCACAAATTGCCAGGAAAATCCCCAACGGGTCAATATTGATTTTTTCACCAGCGGTTATCAGCAGTGCACAACCGATAACCCCCAGACAGGTAGCGATTGCCCAGCGGCGGGAGGGTCGCTCTCCCCGCACGATATAACCGATCGGTCCTGCCAGGATGGGCGTGCTGCCGATACCAACGATAGTCCCGACTGCCACACCCGTACGGGCAACCCCGGAAAAGAAAAATATCTGGTAAGCCGCCATGCTCAGGGCACCAATTAAGGTTGGCAATATTGCCCAACGCTTTCCATCCCGCAAGGCACCCCGTAATACGGCGTATGCTAATAAGACTAATCCGCCCAAAGCGATACGCAGCGTTCCAATAATGATAGGCTGGGCACCTGGTGGCGCAAGCGCCTGGGCAGTGCCATTGGTGCCCCACATGCAGGCCGCGATCAAAACAAGCCAATAACCCTGAGATTTCAAAGGGTTGCCCCAGTCCCCATTCTAATAGTGTAATGACGATGGGTGGTCATTCCTTCTCCGGCAGGGTCGAAGCGTAATTGAATCCGAGCTCAACCCATTGCTGAAGGTCTTGATCTATCTCTAACCCTTTGAGAGACACCAATACCCAACCTGCCATTGGTTTTCCCCCCGGCGCCATGAAAGGATCGCACAAATGGTCGAGATAGGGCTGTATCATTATTTTCAATCCCCACACGGACGATTAAGTCATCTCCCTGCACACCGCAAACCATGTTTCCGTGCAGAAGGAATCCTACTCCGCCGAACATTTTCTTCTCAACTAAACCATGGTGTGCCTCCAGGGTGGTGCGGATGCGCTCGGCAAGGTTTTGGTTATATGGCATAGTACCCTCCAATCCGATGCAGGTTGCGGAGAATTCTACCCCAGATTTCTCATTTCGTTGCTGGTTATGGGTTTCCTGGATTAAACATGAACCTGGCAGCTTCCTTGTTTCCTTCCTTCATTCGGTATTTGAACACGATTGCTCCAAGTCCGAGTATGACTCACAGGATACATCGCTTCCACTATATTTCTCTCACGCATTGCATCCCGGAGATAATCAACCCCGCCAACGGAAAGCCTCCATCCTGTTGTGAGAGATTTGACTAGATTAGAAACAATTGATTTTAGCTCCATTTTCTGCTACACTAATATTATCAATCTTTCCCGATCCGAAGCCCATACAACCGACGCCCCAACTTGTGTAAAGCCCAAAGGAGGCAAAAATGACACTTGGAGGTTATGCAGATCGAATCGCTAAAATCAATCTGACGAATCACAAGGTAACTTACGAGGCCATCCCAGAAGATTGGAAGCGAAAATATATCGGTGGCCGTGGTGTAGGCGTAAAGTACGTCTATGAAAATGGACCGCTGGTGGAGCCACTTTCTCCCGATAATATTCTATGCTTTATGAATGGACCGTTGACCGGCTCAGAAGTGAATCTCAGTGGTCGGATGGCGGTTGTGACGAAAAGTCCGTTGACGAACACGATCACGGACTCTCACCATGGTGGCTGGTCAGCTGCGCGCATGCGCTGGGCTGGTTTTGATGGTTTGGTCTTCAAAGGCAAATCACCAAAACCAGTGTATGCCCTGGTCACCCTGAATAAAATCGAGCTCCTGGATGCGTCTGAGCTGTGGGGTAAAGGTGTTCATGAGACGGTAAAGTTTTTCCAGGAAAAATACGGCGAGAAAAACCTGAGTGTAATCACGATAGGGCCAGCTGGAGAGAAGCTCAATCTCTTCGCCAATTGGATGAATGAAAACGACCGTTCCAGTGGGCGCGGTGGCACAGGCTGTGTGGGCGGCAGCAAGCACCTCAAGGCGATTGTGATCAAGGCGGTAAAGAAAATGCCCAAGGCGGTCAACAAGGATTTATGGAAGGCGTCCCACGCCAAAGCTCTAGCGGAATTGAGTGATACCCGCGTGGTGACTGCACCGCGCAAAGGTGGGCTATCCGTCTATGGTACCAATGTCCTGATGAATATGGCCAATGCGATTGGCGCTATGCCCACCAACAACTCGCAAACCACATCCTTTCCCAAGCATGAGGCGATCAGCGGTGAGCGGGTGAAAGAAACGATCCTGGTGGATGATCCCACCTGTCATGCCTGCCCCGTGGCGTGCAAGAAAGAGGTAGAGATCAAGGAAGGCCCATTTGCCGGTCTACATATGGAGAGTTTTGAGTATGAACCGGCTTGGGCTGTAGGTGCCAACTGCGGCAATGACTATGCTCCCAGTGTTGCCAAGGTTATCGATCAGTGTAACGAATATGGCATGGACGCAATCGAGATGGGTAATGTGCTTTCAATGTATATGGAAGCCAGCCAGAAAGGTTGGACGAAAGGCACAGGCAGCTTGGCATGGGGAGACTACATGGGCATGGTAGCGCTGGTGGAAAAGATTGGCAAGCGTGAGGGAGTGGGCGATATCCTGGCGCAAGGCACCGAACGGGCTGCCAAATATTTTGGTCATCCCGAAATCTCTATGACTGTGAAAGGTCTTGCCATACCGGCATATGACCCGCGCGGTATCAAGGGCATGGGCCTTGGTTACGCCACGAGCAACCGCGGTGCCTGCCACCTGCGTGCCTATACCCCGGCTGCCGAGGTGATTGGCAATGTGCTCGGACCTTCGACTGTCACCGATCCACTGGAATGGAAGGGCAAAGGTAAGCTGGTCGTCATTTTCCAGAACGTGCATACCGTCACCGATTGTATGGACGTGTGTAAGTTTGCTACATTTGCCGAGTCGCTTGATACCTTTGCTGACCAATTCGCGGCTGTCACAGGTATGGAAACCGATGCAGCGTATTTGCTCAAGGTGGGTGAGCGTGTTTACAACCTGGAGCGATACTACAACAACCTGAATGGTTTCCGCGAAGGCAGCGACTACCTACCTGAGCGCTTCCTGAAAGAGCCTGCCACCGGCCCAGGGTCCACTGGGCAGGTATGCGAGTTGGATCTGATGCTCGAAGAATATTATCAGGAACGCGGCTGGATCAACGGGGTCGTTCCGGAATCCAAGCTGATTGAATTGGAGCTCATCTAGAACTGAAAACGATCGGGTAGGCTGTTCAGCTTACCTGATCGTTTTATGGATCTACCCCCCGCCAACCGGTGGGAAAATTGAGATGGTATCGTCTGGCTCCAGGATGGAGTCTAATGAGCCATCCAGGAAGACGCTGTCGCGCCCATTTACATAAATATGAATGTGACTCTGAAGATTACCATTTTGGTCTAACATTTCCCTTTTCAAACCCGGGTAGCGTTTGACCATTTCTTCGACCAGTTGGCGTAATGTACATCCCTGCGGAAGAGGAAATTCTACCTGGCGGGCACCAACCACCTGGCGCAGGGTCGCATAATAATTGACGATCATCTCCACCAACCTCCCGCTATTCAGCTGACCGTTCACGAATGTTTCAACAACCTTCTTGATTTAGTATAGCAAATAATATCAGTTAAATCTAGCCCGTCTCACATCCAGTGAAATTTACGAACCATTAAACTAAAAACCAGGTCGGCTTCCTAAATCACCTTTTTGGTAGCCTGCCTGGTTATTTGTAAAGCTGTAGAAGTGTTTTTACAAGAAGCTCTCGAGCAATGTACCCACTTCCGCCATGGTGAAGACTGGCCCATCCACGCAGATCAGCTTGGTGCCCAGGTTACAGCGCCCGCACTTGCCAATCCCACAGTGCATGCGTGCTTCCAATGTGACATAATTCTGTTCGGGCTGAAACCCTAGCTTGTCCACCAGCACCCGGTTGACAAAGTGGATCATGATGGGCGGACCACAGGTGATGGTGATGGCATTTCTGGGTGATGGGGCTACTTGCTCCAGAAGCTGCGTGATCAATCCAACACTATGATTCCAGGTATTATCAGCCTGGTCAACGGTCAGGTGCAGTTCGGTTTCGGCAGTAGCACGCCACTCATCATATTCATCGGTGAAGACAAGCAAGGATGGATGTCTGGCTGCCCAAAGGATTTGAAAATACTTATAATCGGAACGGTTTGCCATCACCGTCTGGATAACAGGCCTGAGCGGAGCGCCTCCAATACCGCCACCGATCACAATCAGGTTCTTACCTTTGAACTCATCCATGGGGAATCCATTGCCCATCGGACCACGCACACCAACCATGTCACCCACCCCCAGCTCGTGCAAATCGGTGGTAACGGAACCAAGACGGTTTATCGCAAAATCCAGCACATTTCCGCCATTTTTAGGGATATTGGCGATACCAAAGGGTGCTTCTCCCACACCAAATGATGAAACGAAGGCGAACTGTCCAGGTTTATAGTCGTGGAAAGCTTCTGCACCACCATTGAGCATTTCAACACGGAATAATTTGATCTCGGTAGCGATGTCTTTAACGTCGACAAGCTTTCCCAGATAAGGAAGCATGGGGTTGGTATTCATATTATCAGTCATAGATTACCTCCTACCTACATACCCCAATACCTCGGTGATATCCACATTCACCGGGCAGGCATCGATGCAGCGACCGCAACCTGTGCATGAAACCGGACCATAATGGATTGGGAAATAATAGAATTTACAATAGAACCGGTTACGCAGGCGTTGGTTTTTCATAAAACGTGGATTATGTCCACCAGCCACGCGGCGGTAGGGTATTCCATTACACGAATCCCAGCAGCGAACGCGCTCGGATTGATTTTGGCCGTCTCCTCCAGGCAGTGCCTCATCTCGAACATCAAAACACCGACAGCTGGGGCATACATATGCACAGATTCGGCAGCTCAGGCAGCGCTCTGCCATCTCAGCCCAAAAATCGTCGTTGAACTTTGCCGGCCAGAATTCCTTGGGAGCTATCTTCAATCCATGCTTCCTGGCGGGCGAGGGATGCGGGCGAATTTCTGATAGACCATCAAAAACCGGAAATCTTTTGCTGATCTGCTCGCCTTTTTCGGTGATAATCTCTGCAACATAACCATCACCAGAGGCAGTCAGCATGATATCCATCCCCGCAGGATCATCCGGCGCTCCACCCACGTTGGTGCAGAAACAGCTTGGTCCCAGAGATTGGCAGGCAAGCCCAATCAGGGTGGTATTCTCTCTCCGTTTGGCGTAATAGGGGTCGATAGGCTCACTATCAATGAATAGAGCATCAAGGGTGAGTAGCCCTCGTGCGTCACAAGGTCGCACGCCAAAGATGATCGATTTTTCATCAGGGAGGGTTTCAGTCAGCTTTACATCTGCGCCAATCTTTTCGATCAACATGAGACGCTCGGTTCGGGGGAAGAATACCTCCTTAACCGACATAAATGAACGCACAAAATTCCATACCACTTCATGGGTATCAGCCACGGGGCGGTAAAGAATATTTCCGGCAATGTCAAGTGGGGCGATCAGGGTTTGTTCCTGTGCCAGGCGGTCAAGCCAGGCTGCCAATTCCTGACGGGTAAGGTAATTCATGGTAGATTCTCCTCTCCACCCAGGATTGTTACAAATGGTGGGGGTACGGCTGCCATCCCAGCGCGGAAGCTAAAAATATTTTCCATTTCCTGCGCCATCTTGCGATGGATCAAGCTCAGGGGAATATCCATCGGGCAGGCACGCTCGCACTCATTGCAGCCGACGCATCGACCAGCCAGGTGATATGCCCTCCCCAGGTGGAATGTTCGCTTTTCATCAACATCATTGCCCATGCCCACCCAAAGGGAATCATCCCGTTCATACAAACAAATCGGACAGTCGCACATTGGGCAAACCTGGCGACAGGCATAGCAGCGGATGCAGCGATCAAACTGGCTTAGCCAGAATTCCATACGTTCCGATGAGGTCAGTGCATCAAGATGCTCGATCCCAGGATAGATGTGCTCGGGTGGAATTTCTCGAAATGTATTCTCGGGTTCTCCGATCAAGGTATCGTAAACAACCGGAGTGCGAACGTTGCAAGCTGCGCAACGTGTTTGAATTGCCCCGCTTTTTTCGTCATTAAATCCCGCTCCCTGGCGTATTCCATCACATGCCATGCCGATGATATAGACCTGTTCCCGTAAAAAGCGGTTCTCTGCCAGCATGACATTGATGGAACGACTGTCGCATGGTTTTGCTACCACTGCTGCCTTGGGCAAACGATCCGGCTGCTTTTTCTTGCCTCCATCGGTGCCCCAACCTAACTTTTTACTCAGATATGCGGTAAGGTTATGAGTGCAATCCTGGTTCCATATCAGGCGATCTACATCTTCCGGTTGATGAACGAACGCCGGGCGTGTGCGCCCCCTGGGTCCCATCTCGTATCCAATCACGCAATCCACCTGCTTGTTGGTTAGCAGCTCAGCTGCTGCTGCACGGATTGCCTGGGCTTGTTGTTCGTGGACTGGCGTAAAATAGACCGCATGTTTCGGTTGTTCATCGCTGAAAGCTGAATAGCGGTGGCTGATGGGTTCTTGTTCCCATACAAACCTGGCGTTTCGGTCTCCAATCTTCCAGTGGATTGGTCCCAGCGATCGTACAGTTTCGGTAAATTCCGTTGCAATGCGCGAAAACCGCTCGCCTTCTGAGGCTGATACCCAATCCAAACGTACGCGCTCAGGTTCCAGACCTGCATAAGCCATTAAGGCTCGTAAGACAGGCAGGCGTTTGGCAGCCCGGTGGTTGCCTGTGTCGTAATGGCACTCACCGATATGACAGCCCAGCACAAGCACACCGTCTGCTCCCTGCTGAAATGTACGCATTATAATTTCTGGGGAAACTCGCCCTGAACAGGGCACGCGGATATCTCGGATGTTGGGAGGAGATTTCAGGCGTGCGATTCCAGCTGTATCTGCACCGGTGTAACTACACCAGCTGCACAGATAAGCGATAATCTTCGGTTCATAAGGCATTGCACCACCTCCTAAGGGTTCACAATCGCGGGGACAACTGGCTCAGCTGCCAGCGCACCGATCATCTCACTGACGATTTGCAGATCATCAAAATGGATCAGGGTAATGGCTTTATCCCGGCAGGTTGATGCACAGGTGCCACACCCCTTGCATAGGTAACTGTTGACAGAGGCTACGCTTTGCTTGAGCTCAATCGCACCATAAGGGCAGGCTTTTACACACAACCCACAGCCGGCACAACGCAGAAGGCTCACAGTAGCCACCGAAGGGTCGAGTGCGATTGTGCCCTGGTCAAGCAATGATAGCGCCGCCGCTGCCGCGGCTCCTGCCTGTGCTACGCTATCAGGGATATCTTTCGGGCTTTGGCAGGCACCTGCCAAATAGATGCCTTCTGTGGCTGTTTCTACAGGTGCCAGCTTGGGATGTTTCTCAAGGAAGAACCCGTCCGGGCTGCGGCTGACACCGAACATACTGGCTATCTGGGCATTATCAGCTTGGGGCTCGAAACCTGTGGACAGAATGACCATGTCCACTTCCACATGGTCAGGCTGGTTGTGGAAGGATTCGTCCCATTTCACCAACAGCTGCCCATTCTTTTGGGTAATGTTATTGATCCGCCCATGATAGAAATGGACACCTTTGTTACGGGTGCGGTTATAAAACTCCTCGTAGTCTTTTCCGAACGTACGCATATCACGGTAGATTTCGTGCACCTCGGCGTCCATATAATCGTGAACCAGCTGCGCTAGCTTTAGCGAATACATGCAGCATGCTCTCGAGCAATATTCGTTGTACTTATCATCTCGGCTCCCCACGCAATGCACAATTGCCACACTCTTGGGAGCCTGGCCATTTTTCATGCTTACTTTTCCGCTGGTAGGGCCGCTGGCATTGATCAGGCGCTCGAATTCCATGGAAGTGAGTACATTGTCCAAAGTGCCATAGCTCAGCTCCGGGATGCGGGCTGCGTCAAAATCCTTGAAGCCGGTTGCCAAGACGATCGTGCCTACAGTCAGGTCGAGAATGCTGTCACTCATGTCGTGGTTGATAGCGCCGCGTTCACAGGCTGACAGGCACTCCAAACATTCAGAGCAGATACCGCAACGCAGGCAACGCTCCGCTTCTGCTAACGCTTCTTCCTCAGTTAATGACAGGTCGACCTCTCGAAAGTTATTTTCCCGCTCTTCTGCCGGGATGGTCCTGGTCTTGGCACGCGGTAAATCAGCTGCCCAGCCTATATCCATCTTCTCCGCCACTTCTTCCTTGGTGAATGTGGCAATCGGCAGCCTGGGAGTTTCCTGGATACCCTCCGGTCCGCGCAGGAAGCGGTCAATACACCTGGCTACATGGTGTCCCTCGCCAATGGCATCCACCACGAAAAATGTGGTTCCGCGGCGCACATCCCCAGCTACGAATACACCTGGCATGCTGGTCATCATCTCGTCATCCGTCTCGAGCCCCATCGAGCTGAGCTTGCGGATGAGAGTGCCCTCTGGCAGGAAGGTGAAATCCGGCTGCTGACCAACCGCCCAAATAACCAGGTCGCAAGGGATAACATGCTCGGTACCGGGAATCTCCTCCACCTGGCGTTTGCCATTGACGATAGCGCCGACCTTGGCTTCCACACAACCGATCCCAACGATTTTATTGTCTTGTATGATGACTTCTTTGAAGACCCGGTTGCGGATGATTTCAACGCCTTCCTTGTTTGCTTCGTCGATCTCATTGAATGAGGCGCGCATACCGCGACAAACGATCTTCACCTTGGGGCGACCCAGACGAACGGAAACACGCGCTGCATCAAGGGCCACATCACCTGCACCGATCACAGCAATGTCCCGTCCACTCAAGTCGATTTTCTCACCCAGGCAAGCCCTGCGGAGCAAATCCAAACTCAGCCAATTATCGGGATGCTCAGCGCCTGGGATATTAAGTTTCCAGGCACTATGCGCACCTGTGGCAATCACTACTGCGTCATATCCCTGGGTAAAAAGCCCCGGAATATCATAGATGCGGGTGCTCAACTTCATTTCCACGCCTTCATCTACGATTTGTTGGATTTCCCAATCCAAACGGTCATAAGGCAAACGATGAGGTGGAATACCCACCCGCATCATACCCCCAGCAATGGGTAGCGAGTCGAACACCGTTGCATGGTGGCCAATACGCACCAGGTCCAGGGCAGCTGTCATTCCAGCTGGACCCGCCCCGATAATGGCAACTTTCTTGCCTGTAGGAGTGGGCGTATGCGAAAATGGCGTGCCAACCAGTGATTTATCGCGCATATTGGGCAATTCATCCCGGTGCTCATAAGCCCAATCAGCCACAAACCATTTGAGCTTCATGATGCTGACTGGCTCGTCATACAGGCCTCGGCTGCACTGTTCCTCACAACGTCGGTTGCAAACCCTTCCACAGACCGAGGGGAATGGATGCTCCCGCCGGATGGCCCAATAGGCATCCGCATATCGTTTCTGTTTGATCAGGGCAATATACCCCTGGGCACGCTGGTCGGTGGGGCAGGCTGCCCGGCATGGCGCGATGCCGCGTTTTTCGATCACATATGCACCTGGCACTGCCTGGGCAGAATTGCGGTAAGTGGCTTTGCGTGTGCTTAGACCATAGTCAAATGGGTTGATCACATCCACCGGGCAGACATCGGCGCATTTTCCACAACCTGTGCACTGGCTTTCGTCTACAAAACGTGCCTTTCTACGCACGCGCACCTGGTAGTTGCCAACATATCCGGAGACGTTCTCAACTTCACTGTAGCTGAGCAGGCTGATGTTTTCGTGGCGTCCAACGGACACCATCTTCGGGGTGAGTATTCAAGCTGCACAGTCTAAAGTCGGGAAGGTCTTGTAAAGCTGAGCCATGTGACCGCCAATACTTGGCTCACGCTCCACCATGTAAACCTGCTTGCCGGCATCTGCCAGGCGCAGGGCGGCTTCAATGCCAGCAATGCCTCCACCAAGCACCAGGGCTGACTGCTGCATCTCAACCGAGCGCATGTCTAGAGGTCGGTGATGGTGCACGCGTCTGACCGCTGCACTGACCATGTGCTTGGCTTTCTCCGTGGCCAGGTTGGGATCATCGACCACCCAGGAACAGTGCTCGCGGATGTTTGCCATCTGGAAGAAGAAGGGATTCAGTCCACCTTCCTTGCATGCCCGGCGGAAGGTGGGCTCGTGCATGAGAGGCGTGCAGGAAGCCACCACCACCCGGTTCAATCCCTGTGCCTTGATATCCTGTTTGATCAAGTCCTGGCCGGGGTCGGAGCACATGTAGGTGTAATCGCGGGCCAGCACAACATTATCCAGGGTGCGGGCATACTCTGCCACAGCGGCGACATCCACCTTACCAGCGATATTGGTACCGCAGTGACAAATGTAGACCCCAGTCTTTACTTTATTTAGATTCATTAACTATCATCTCCTATTTGTCGATGTACTCCGGGCTGTGAGATGGAGACAGGGAAATTCTTTCAGCCATCAATGCTCCAATAATTTCATTGATTATTTGCTGATCGTCGAAATGTATGAGTGTGATTGCTTTGTTTCGACAGGTTGCTGCACAGGTGCCACAACCCTTGCATAGGTAGGTATTGACACTGGACACACCTTCTTTCAACTCAATCGCACTGTAAGGGCAGGCATTTACGCATAAACCGCAACCAGTACATAGGATTTGATCCACTAAAGCCACCGAAGGGTCAAGGGCAATGGTACCCTGATCAAGCAATGAAAGCGCCGCGGCTGCCGCGCCTCCTGCCTGGGCGACACTATCAGGAATATCTTTCGGGCTTTGGCAGGTACCTGCCAAATAGATGCCTTCCGTGGCTGTTTCCACAGGTGCCAGCTTGGGATGTTTCTCAAGGAAGAACCCATCCGGGCTGCGGCTGACGCCGAACAAGCTGGCTATCTGGGCATTATCAGCCTTGGGTTCGAAACCAGTGGACAGAATGACCATGTCCACTTCCACATGGTCTGGCTGGTTGTGGAAGGATTCATCCCATTTCACCAACAGATGCCCATCCTTTGATTCAACGCTTTTAACGCGACCGTGGTGAAAATTGATGCCTTTCTTGCGGGTGCGGTTATAGAACTCCTCGTAGTCTTTTCCGAACGTGCGCATATCACGGTAAATCTCGTGTACTTCAGCATCCATGTAATCATGGACGAGCTGTGCGATCTTAAGCGAATACATGCAGCATGCCCTGGAGCAGTATTCGTGGTACTTTTCATCGCGGCTCCCCACACAATGCACAATAGCCACGCTTTTAGGCGGTTGGCCATTTTTCAAAAATACCTTTCCACTGGTTGGTCCACTGGCATTGATCAGGCGCTCAAATTCCATGGAAGTGAGAATATTCTCCAGGGTGCCATAGCCCAGCTCAGGAATGCGGGCTGCGTCAAAATCCTTGAAGCCGGTTGCCAGGACGATTGTTCCGACGGTCAGGTCGAGCAGGCTTTCTTTCATATCGTGGTTGATGGCGCCGCGTTCACAAGCTGACAGGCACTCGAGACATTCGGAACAGATGCCGCATCGCAGGCAGCGCTCCGCTTCTGCCAGGGCTTCCTCTTCAGTGAGAGTTAAGTCAACCTCATGGAAGTTGTAAGTGCGCTCTTCGACGGGAATGCTTGAGATGGAAACTCTTGTTTGCCTGGAAGATTCACCATGGGCGAATTTATTTTCGATATCAGTCTCGCTTAACTCAACGGTTGGCAATTTATGGGGTTCTTGAATGCCACTTTCGCCTCGCAGATAGCGGTCAATACTGCGGGCTGCATGGTGTCCTTCATTGATAGCATCCACCACAAAGAAGGTCACCCCTCGGTGGACATCTCCAGCCACGAAAACACCTTTCATCGTGGTCATCATCTCATCGTCACTCTGAACACCAACCGGGTAACGGGTATTAATGCTTCCGTCCTGAGGAAGGAATGAGAAATTTGGCGCCTGACCGATTGCCCAAACGATCAGGTTGGCCGGTATGATATGTTCGGTTCCTGCAACCTCACTGATATCAGGGCGCCCGTGCTTGAAGCCGCGAAATACGATCTCAGCACAGCGTACCCCCGTGATTAAGTCATTTTTGACCACGATTTCCTTGAATGATCGACCAGGACAAACGATTACACCCTCCTGCTCAGCCACACCAACTTCCCACTCGAAGCCGGGCATCTCGCCACGCGGCTCAAGGCAAACCATAGTTACTTTATCAGCTCCCAATCGAAGGACAGTCCTTGCTGTGTCCAGGGCTACATTTCCACCCCCTAATACGGCCACGGTCTTTCCAGTCAGGTCGATCTTCTCTCCCAGGCAGGCTCGGCGCAGCACATCCAGGCTCATCCAGTTATCAGGATGGTTGGAGTTGCGAATAGGCAATTTCTTAGCCTGGTGTGCACCAGTAGCAATCAGAGCAGCTTGATAACCGCTCTCCAGCAATGCAGGGATGTCATCCACCCAGGTATTCAAGCGCAGCTTAACACCTTCATCCAGGATTTGTTTAATTTCCCAATCTAATCGTTCTGTTGGCATGCGATGAGGTGGAATACCCACCCGCATCATACCCCCAGCAATGGGTAGCGAGTCGAACACCGTTACCTGGTGACCAATACGCACCAGGTCTAGGGCAGCTGTCATCCCAGCCGGACCCGCCCCGATAATGGCAACTTTCTTGCCTGTAGGAGTGGGCGTATGCGAAAATGGCGTGCCAACCAGTGATTTATCACCCATATTGGGCAATTCATCCCGGTGCTCATAAGCCCAATCAGCGACGAAACGCTTAAGGCCCATGATATTGACCGGTTCATCGTATTTACCACGTGAACAGGCGTCTTCGCAGCGATGATTGCATACCCGTCCGCAAACTGAGGGGAATGGATGCTCCCTCCGGATAGCCCAATAGGCATCCGCATAGCGCTTTTGGCGGATCAAGGCAATATACCCCTGGGCGCGCTGATCGGTGGGACAGGCTGCCCGGCAGGGTGCGATACCGCGTTTTTCGATCACATATGCGCCTGGCACTGCCTGGGCAGAATGGCGGTAAGTGGCTTTGCGGGTGCTTAGGTCCATGTCGAATGAATTTGATACTTCTACTGGACAAGCCTCAGCACATTTTCCGCAACCCGTGCATTTCGCTTCATCCACAAAACGTGCCTTTCTACGCACCCGCACATGGTAGTTGCCAACATATCCGGAGACGTTCTCAACTTCACTGTAGCTGAGCAGGCTGATGTTTTCGTGGCGTCCAACGGACACCATCTTCGGGGTGAGTATTCAAGCCGCACAGTCCAAAGTCGGGAAGGTCTTGTAAAGTTGAGCCATGTGACCGCCAATACTTGGCTCACGCTCCACCATGTAAACCTGCTTGCCGGCATCTGCCAGGCGCAGGGCGGCTTCAATGCCAGCAATGCCTCCACCAAGCACCAGGGCTGACTGCTGCATCTCAACCGAACGCATGTCTAGAGGTCGGTGATGGTGCACGCGTCTGACCGCTGCACTGACCATGTGCTTGGCTTTCTCCGTGGCCAGGTTGGGATCATCGACCACCCAGGAACAGTGCTCGCGGATGTTTGCCATCTGGAAGAAGAAGGGATTCAGTCCACCTTCCTTGCATGCCCGGCGGAAGGTGGGCTCGTGCATGAGGGGCGTGCAGGAAGCCACCACCACTCGGTTCAATCCCTGTGCCTTGATATCCTGTTTGATCAGGTCCTGGCCGGGGTCGGAGCACATGTAGGTGTAATCGCGGGCCAGCACAACATTATCCAGGGTGCGTGCATACTCTGCCACAGCGGCAACATCCACCTTGCCAGCGATATTGGTACCACAGTGGCAAACATACACACCGGTTATAACTTTTGTGCGGTTCATCTCACCATCTCCGGCTGATACGTTGCCAATATGCCCTCGATTTCAGCCAGGATTTGTTCTTGGGTAAAACCATTCTGTATGGCAGCTTGAGCAGGGCAAGCCGCTGCACATGCTCCACATCCCTTGCATAGCACCTCATTTACATAGGCAACCAGACGATTGTTCAACTCCATCATTTCAATAGCATGGTAAGGGCACAAACCCTCACAGGTGCGGCAACCTCCGCATTTGGTTTGGTCAATGTATGTGGTAAATGGCTCCAGGGTGACGTGCCCAGCATCCATCAATGAAAGGGCAACACAGGCTGCTGCACCTCCCTGGGCAACGCTATCCGGTATATCTTTTGGACCCTGGCAGGTGCCTGCCAGGTAAACTCCATCTGTGGTGGTCTCCACAGGTGCCAGTTTCGGATGTTTCTCAAGGAAGAATCCATCCGGACCACGGCTGATGCTGAAGGTTTGTGCCACCTGTGCTGCATCTGCCTGCGGTTCAATCCCCGTGCTCAACACGACCATATCCACGAGCAATTCATTAGCTTCACCGGTGTATAGATCGGTTGAGGACACCTTCAGCTGTCCATTATGACGGCTGATATTTAAACCTCCACCTGGCTCGTCCTGGTCGAAGCGAGTAAAGTGGACCCCTGCTCTTTCCACGCGTTCGTAAAAGGCTTCATAGCCTTTACCAAATGCGCGCATATCGCGGTAATACTCGTGCACTTCCGCACCCACATAATCGCGCACCAGTTGTGCCAGCTTGAGTGAGTACATACAGCACACCCTGGAGCAGTATTCATGATAATTTTTGTTGCGGCTGCCGACGCAATGCACGATGGCAACGCTTTCCGGTTTGCGTCCATCTTTAAGCAGAACCTCGCCAATGGTTGGCCCGCCTGTATTGATCAACCGTTCCAGCTCCATGCTGGTCAACACATTATCCAGGCCTCTGTATCCATATTCTTGGATCCGTTGGGCTTCAAAGTCCTTGAAGCCGGTTGCCAGGATAATTGCCCCAACTTCCAGGTCGACGAATTCTTCTTTCTGCTCGAAATTGATCGACCCGGTTTGGCAGAATTTCTCACAGGCACGGCATTTGCCTTTTTGGAAGTAAGCACAGTTATCCTTATCGATGATTGGAACCCGTGGTACAGCCTGTGCAAAGGGGAAATAGATCGCCGGACGACTTCCCAATCCCAGGTCAAACTCAGAGGGGATCTTTTTCCACGGGCATTTTTCGACACATGAACCACAGCCGGTGCAGGTTAACTCATCCACGTAACGTGGCTTTCGCCGTACTTTTATATTGAAATTACCAACATATCCAGAGACTGATTCAACTTCGCTGTTGCTCAGGAGGGTGATATTTTCGTGGCGTCCAACGGACACCATTTTTGGGGTGAGAATTCAGGCTGCACAATCTAAGGTAGGGAAGGTTTTATAAAGTTGAGCCATGTGCCCGCCGATGCTGGGCTGCCTTTCTACCAGGTAAACATGTTTTCCAGCGTCCGCCAGCCGAAGAGCAGCCTCAATTCCGGCTATCCCTGCCCCCACCACCAGGGCTGATTGCTTCATATCCACCTGGCGTGCTTCGAGTGGGTTGTGGTATTGGACACGCCTGACGGCTGCGGATACAAGATGCTTGGCTTTTTCGGTTGCAGAAACTGGGTCTTCCGAAACCCACGAGCAATGCTCGCGGATATTGGTCATCTGGAATAAAAATGGATTTAGACCTGCCTCAGCACACGCCCGGCGAAAGGTCGTTTCGTGCATCAGGGGTGAACACGATGCCACAACAATACGGTCCAGGCCTTCATTACGGATATCATCCTGGATTAGACCCTGACCAGGGTCTGAGCACATATAGGCATAATGGCGAGCGACTATCACATTCCCCAATGTTGCAGCATGCTCAGCCACTGCTTCAACATCCACCATCCCGGCGATGTTGGTGCCACAATGACATACATATACACCAATCTTCGGACTACCTTTATTTGTTGCTACCATCCGGTGTTCCTCCTTCATGGGCGACAAATTTGGTAAAACGGACACCTGATTAAATGACTGGTCAATATTTTACATAAGCATACATAAACACAAATTATCGCTCGGCTACTTTGAATCAAAGTGAGCGACCGATCGAACAGAAACCTGACATTTACACCCATAAGTAGCGGTTCCTGCATATGTTCTTTATAGCATACTTGTGCCAGGAAGCACAAGATAGTGTAATTTAGCACAAATTAAATAGGATAAATGTGACCATTGCGTTACCCGAAGAGTAGATCAGGTTCATTCAGGTTGTTGTTTATTCAAATTTGCCAATGAGTTGGGTGAGTTAATCCCTTAACCAACTTGCTTTCTCACTTGCCTGAGAAATGACGGTGTATTCAATCCGCGCTCGAGTAGGAATGTCAGGTAATATCCCATCAGCTCCTCCAGCTCAAGATCGACCGCTGGTGATAATCGGGCACGTTGAGCCTCACTGTATCTTGAACGCTGGAAGTGGCGTAATATTTTCAGGGCGGGCATGCTCACAGCTCGCGCTGATGGCTCATTTTTCCCACATCTTGGGCAAAAAATACCACCTTTTTCAAATGAGAAGTATTGGTCTTCTGCTAGAATTTCCTCTCCGCAGTTTACACAATGAAATAGCTGGGGCCGGAAACCCACTAAATCCAACAACCTGACTTCATAATAGCGCACTCCAAAAGCTGGTTGGTCCTCTGAATTAAGCCGGGATAGGGTTTCGCTCAACAGCCTGTACAGGCTGTTGTTTTCACCTTCTTCATAGGTAAAACGGTCCAATAATTCGATAACATAAGATGCATATCCCACTCGCACCAGGTCTTCGCGCAATGTCAGATAGACATCTTTTGCTTCCGCTTGAGTGATAATGGGTAAATCCCGCCCGTGGGCAAGCAGTAATTCAACCCGCGTAAAAGGTTCCAGGTGTCCGGCTTTGCGCGAGCGAGGCTTACGTACACCTTTTGCCACAACCTGAATCTTGCCAATCTCACGCGTGAACAACCACAGCAAACGATCTGCTTCCCCCCAATCTGTGTGGCGGAGAACGATAGCTTCAACGCGTTGTGAGCGTTGGCGTGAAGGCATGGCTTTATTATAATCGTTGACTCTCCGGTATATTCCTGGTAAAATCCCACCTTGCCTGTGGCGTTGTACCCTTCGCCCAGGCAAAATTATGCAAATACCGAAAGGGCTTGAGAAATGAAAGTACTCCTCCTGAAAGATGTTTACAAATTAGGTCGTGCTGGTGATGTAAAACGTGTTGCAGATGGCTACGGCCGGAATTACTTGCTCCCGCAAGGAATGGCTGTTTTGGCAACCGCGGATGCACTCAAAATGACTGAGCGCATCCGAGAGAAAGCTAACGTTCAACGCGCCATCGTCAATAAAGAAATGGATACCGTCGCCAAGGGAATTGCTGGACTCACCCTGGTTTTTCCTGCCCGGGCTTCAGAAACCGGTAAGCTTTATGGCTCTATTACCACCCAGATGATCGCGGATGCCATTAAAGCCAAATCTGGCGTGGAAGTAGCCCGCCGCCAGATTGATTCACAGCCATTACGCATGCTGGGCGAGTATAAAGTGCATATTCGACTTACCGTCGACCTGATCCCCACTATCGATGTAATCGTTTACCGCGAAGGTGAAGCATTTAATCCGCCAGTTGCCTCCAAAACCACCCCTGAAGAGCCTGTTGAATCTGTGGTGGAAGAGGAACCTGTTGACGAATTAGAAGCCGAATGATCATGACAATCAAATAGATCCTGTTGGGTGCTTGTAAATGGTCTACATTTAAAGCACCCACGTTGTTATTTAAGCCTGCTGTATAATACAGTCGATGTTCATTGGTGACCAACTCCGTCAAGCCCGTGAAGCGCAAGCGGTCAGCCTCGATCAGGCTGCCCAGGCGACGCACATTCGCGTACGCTATTTGGAAGCCCTGGAAGCAAATCAATACGATTTGTTTCCTTCTTCCGCTCAGGTGCGTGGTTTTTTACGCGCATATGGGGATTACCTGAAACTAAATTCAGATGAGCTTCTCCAGGCATTGGACGGAGATTGGAAAGCAAGTCAGATAACATCCATCCCTTTGTCCGCTTCCGAAAAAGTACCTCAGACTACAGCCAACACAGGCGAGATTTTTATAGAGATCGGTCAAAAATTGAGATCTCAGCGTGAGTTAATGGGGCTTTCGCTGGGAGATGTTGAACGCCATACACACATACGCATGCATTATGTGAGTGCTCTTGAAGAAGGGGACCTCTCCCATCTGCCATCACCTGTTCAGGGAAGGGGGATGTTAAGCAATTATGCAACTTTTCTCGGTCTCAATAACGAAGCCGTCTTGTTACGTTTTGCAGATGGATTACAAGCTGACCTTTATGGCCGCCGGGCAGCAAAGAACCCGAGCATAACCAAAAAGCGTCCAGGTGAGACAAACACGACATCCACCAGGCCATCAAAAATACGCCGCCTGATCTCCATTGATTTATTTGCAGGAGGTTTTTTAATCATTTTTCTGCTTGGCTTCTCCATATGGGGGGCATTGCGTATTTCAGCGCTTCGATCCGGTCAAGAGCCTTCACCAACAGCACCTCCAGTATCTGAACTCTTGTTATCTACACAAGAGCTGAGTGCCACATCCAGCACAACGCTCATGCCGGTTATTATCTCACCCACCCTCTCGGCTTCTATTGTGGAAGCCCCTCTGCTACCAGAAACCACTCAAGCGTTTGCAAGCACCACCCCCGCGGTGTTTGAGCCCACACCTTACTTTGGAAATGCACCCATTCAGGTGTATATTGTTGCCAACCAACCAGCCTGGATGAGGATCACTGTGGATGGAGAAATCGTTTATGAGGATCGAACCATGGCTGGGAGTGCTTACACCTTTGCGGGTAACGAGCAGGTGGAATTGCGGACGGGGAATGCTGGGGGATTACAGGTATATTACAACCAACAAGACTTGGGCATTTTAGGGTCATTTGGAGAAGTGGTGGAGCGTGTCTTTACCATCCATGGCATTCTAACTGCGACTCCCAGAATTCAACCCACCACCACGCCCACTCCAACGGGAACCCCAGCACCATCAGGTACCTCCAGCCCTACCGGCACACTGACCACACCTTCAGCCACACCGACACCATAGATACTCTCCAGATGAAGAACAAAACATTTCATATGATATCCCTTGGCTGCGCCAAGAATGCGGTTGATTCTGCTTCAATGGCACAAATTCTGGCTAGCTCTGGGTATCAGTCCACCGATCAACCATCTCAAGCCAGGGTACTGATTGTCAACACCTGTGGTTTCATCGGGCCGGCTAAGGAAGAGTCTTATGAGGTCCTTCAAGAATTAGCTGCTGGCAAACGTCAGGGGCAAATTTTAATTGCGGCTGGGTGTCTCACCCAGCGCTATGGGATGGATGTGGTCCGCAAGGTTCCAGGTATTGATGGTGTTCTAGGTACCCGCCGTTGGATGGACATTCTTGACGTGGTTGATTCCCTTCGCCATTGGAAACATCCTGATCCACTTTATCACCTTCCCGATGTCGCCACTGTGGGAACGGATGAACATGGCGTGTTGCGGGCTGGTATTCAAGGCAAAAGTGCTTTTATTAAAATTGCTGATGGATGCCGTCGACCGTGTGCTTTTTGTGCAATCCCACTTATCAAGGGCACAGCTGTCAGTCGACCAATAGATGTAATCATCGATGAGGCACATCGGCTAAGCGAAATGGGTATGCATGAGCTCAACCTGATTGCCCAGGATACGACAGATTATGGTTATGATCTTGGAATGAAGGATGGTTTAGCGAAACTGCTCGAGAAATTAACCCAGGCTGTGCCCAATGTGGATTGGTTACGCATCATGTACGCCTACCCGGGTTATATCACCGATCGATTGATCGATGTGATGTCATCTCACTCACAAATTCTGCCATATCTGGATATTCCCCTCCAGCATGCTCACCCGGATGCTTTAAAGCGTATGAAACGACCTGCCAATATGGATTGGGTGTATCGCACCCTTGAAAAAATGCGTACTGCCATGCCTGGATTGGCATTGCGGACAACTTTCATCGTTGGATATCCGGGTGAGACAGAAGAAGAGTTCCAGACCTTGCTTGATTTTGTCGAGCAGATCCGCTTTGATCGGGTGGGGACATTTCAATTCTCATTTGAACCTGGAACACCCAGTGAGTCTTTAGGAGATCCAGTCCCATCCGAAGTAAAGGAAGAGCGTTACGATAGACTGATGACCCTTCAACAGGGGATTTCGCTTGAGCGTAACCAGCTGTTTGTGGGAAAGACTTTGGATGTCTTGTTTGAAGGGCAGGGAGATGGGATATCCATGGGTCGCAGCTATCGCGATGCCCCGGAAATTGATGGCCTCGTCATTGTGGAAGGCTCTGCGCCCCAAGGAGCCCTGTTGCCTGTACGAATCACCGGTGCGATGGCCTATGATTTAAGCGGAGTACTGGCAATCCGACCGTAACAGAGCCATACCTGGTTAAAGCGATGAACGCCTGGGTGAGGGGGGCACCCAGACGTTCATCAAAAAGAATCATACACGAAATAATTTATTTTGGCAAGGGTAAAAGGGCAGGTTGTTAGACAATTCTTGGAGCCCCAGGTGGGAGTCGAACCCACAACCTAGGCGTTAGGAGTGCCTCGCTCTATCCTTTGAGCTACTGGAGCATCTTTAGGATTATAGCAGAAAAAGCTGATTTTAAATTCACAAGAAGCATCTGACCTCGGATCAGACGGTTGTGTGAAATCCCAAACGTTCGTTGTTTGGGAAGTTCGCATCCGAGGCCATTGGTCGAGCCAAGCGTCGCGAAGCAAGCGGGCCGCCGAGGGCGCCAGTTTTTCATGTATAATGAGATTGGGTTATCCATGAAAAATCCGCATTTTGATCAGTTACTTAACCGGCTTAAACTGGAATTATCCCTGATTTATGCTAACAGGCTGCGAGGAGTCTATCTGTTCGGTTCCTATGCGAGGCAGGAACAGGATCCAGAATCAGACCTTGATGTTCTTATCATATTATCTGACATGGATAATTACTTGTCAGAAATTAAACGAACCAGCGAGATCATCAGTCACCTCTCCTTAGAATATGGCATAACGATCAGCCGATCCTTTGTTCGGGAATACGATTGGAAGACATACGATTCTCCTTTGCTCAGGAATATTCGTGAAGAGGGTATTGCGGTATGAAGGATAACACGCAGCAATTATTAGAGAAAGCCTCTCGAGCGATAGAAGCTGCCAGCACACTCCTTAACAATGGGCTGAGTGAATTTTCAACCGGGAGAGCCTATTATGCGATGTTCTATACAACCGAAGCGCTTCTGAACGAAAAAGGCTTGCGGTTTAGTAAACATGGTGGAGTGCATAGTGCATTCGGAGAGCATTTTATTAAAACTGGTCTATTCGATGAAAAATTCCACAGGTGGCTGCTCGATGCATTTGATCGACGCATCGAAGGGGATTATGGAGTAGATGTGCTTGTTATTAACCAAGATGCACTCGAATTGATTGAACAGGCAAGAGAATTTTTACAAGCAGCTACGATATATTTATCAGCATAGTTTTTAAGGCATCTGACTTCGGATCAGACGGTTGTGTGAAATCCCGAACGTTCGTTGTTCGGGAGGTTCGAATCCGCTGGAGGAAGCACAGCAGGTGGCCCCGCCGGGGGCGCCTATATATGGGGGTAAATACTCGATATACCCCCACATATAGCCATATTTGGAAACGTTACAAATATTTTAGCGCCATTTTAGCGCCATTAATTAATCTTGAGAAATGGTCTTGGTGAAAAAGTATAACCTCCCATTCGAAAATACACTTGAAGATAGACTGCGGTTTAAAAAGCCAATCCTGATAATAATAATGAAATGGTCGAAAGCGCTTTGATGGCTGAAAATACTGATATGATATTATGTACATAAGAGGATATCATGCTGACCAAAGTTAGTTTTATATGCCCGAACTGTAAGCGCTTAGTTCAGATAACCCAGGGATTTAAGGAAATACTCAAATGTCCTCATTGTGGTCAGACGATAGATCCATTCAAACGCGAATTACCCAGTGATGAAGATTCCTGGATAAAATTTTGGGTCAGTCGCTTAGATTTATTTGGGCTGACCAAAGAGAAGATTGTGTCTGAAAGGGAAAAACTCAGTGAAGAGATCAATCAAAAAGCCACTGTAAATGAAACCATTTGGTATATATATAATGGCTGGCTTGCTCAACACCCCGATGATGATTCAACTTACCTCATCTACTATGAGATGGCATACTTTGTTGATATGGAAGGTAAGGGCGACCCAAATCCATTAATAGAATCTGCATTACGGTCAAGGTTGCTGTACCTTAAATCTAAAGGTGTAAAGCGTGTAAAGGTTACACATTTTTGGCGGTGGATCGATGGAACCTCTTGCTCTGAATGCCAAAAATTGTATTACTTCTGCTGCTTAAGAATCCGTCCCGCATTTCATCAATTATGCTGTAGATGGACTATTAACAAAGCAAGCTCCATTCTTTTAGGGTGTTGACCGCGTTTTCGGTCACACCGAGGCCATCTCAGAGTTGACAAGACCTATGCTAATTTCGAGTGTCCCGAACTTCCTCACCAATATCGGAAAATCAAACAAACCCTAAAGCCTTTGGCCAAAGGACATTTAATACACTGGTTGCCGACCACTGTACATACATCCGAATATTGACAGATGCTTATTGCTGATTGAATGGCATATTTTCCATGAATTATCTGATTGGAATTTATCTGCCCAGATTGAGTCTACAAGTAAATGACGAGAGATAGCAAGCATATTGCGCTTATGATTGTTCCAACCAAATCCTCCGTGCTGCAATACCGACTCCTGATATGAATCATCTTCATGCAACCAACTTGCTATAATTTTTTGACCAGCTTCTCCAATAAGGCTTCAGATTTCGCAATGGACCACTGTTACCAATACAATCAATACCAGTTTCAAATCCAGGTAGCATGGTAGATTATACTCCTACTTAATCCTGATCATCTACAAATGGTAGCGCGAGCGCTACTATCGAGTAGGCCGAACTATTTCTGCCCATTTACCTGGCTCCCCGGGCTGATTGGAATTTGCATAGCACACCCAAAAGGCTGACATATGCTGAGTCTCAGCTACACTACCGGAAGCCCTGATGGGTGATCTATTTGCTATTCAAGAACAATAATGACAGCATTGTACAAACGGAATCCATTTTTGTCAAATTGAGGAGTTAGCCCATTGATGAGTATTGCCCGAAGAAGCTGTTGGATCAAATCCGTGGAGCCATCCACCTTAAACACTATTCCTATCGTACGGCGCAAGCCTACGATGGATGGATCAGGTGCTACATTTCCTATCCTCTATCAAACTTACTCACCCGGTATAGGAGCGCCACCGCAATGCGTTGCGGGTCAATTTGTATTGCATCAACCAGATCGGCGAAGGTGCGCCCCAGCAATGTCTTGCAAACTCCCGGTGGACCACTAATAGCATGAAATTAACGAATCACCGTTGAATTCTCATTGGTCATGGCCAGCGTGTTGATCGTGAAGATCATTGTGAAATCGCGCATCCAAAAATAGTTTTTGCCTGGATATAATTTCACCGGAATTAGAGACCCACGCCTGTGCGGGTACGCAAATACAATTGTTCAAATCAAGAAAAGTGACTTTGAAGGTTTATGATTTATCCGCCTTTGGACAGGGTTGCAGGCAGCCTCCCTCGTTGATAATTAGTAATAACGGTTCTCAGCATTCATCTCAAATCGATGCAGATGTGGTGCAGATGCGCTGTTAAGCAGTGGATTTACAAGACATGCTGGAGATATTTAGCCGTATAAATAGGATTGTGTGGACGATAAAACACCAGATACAAGCTGTAGACTACCAATTCTAGGACTTCGGATCAGACGGTTGAGGGTTCGAGCCGCAGAAACCCACTGCAGGTGGCCCCCTTTGCCCACCCCATAAATGTGGGAGAAAATCCCCTAAAACAGACTACCACACCCAAATTTGGGGGTGGTAATTTAATGTTAAAGCAAATCTGTGTGCCGTTTGGGCGCCATTTTTACCTTCTATAAAGAACCGCTGATGAAAAAATATTGATCTATATCTCTGGGGTGAAAATGTTGTAAAATTATTAAATATTCACTCCGGTGAAAAGATTATTATGACGAGGAATCCCGGTCTGAAAGCTGAAATCGTTCCGAATGCAAGTCATAACGCTGAATACACAAATCCCCGAGTAGTCAACGAGAAAATACTGGAATTTCTGGAAGGAGCAAAATCATGAGTGAACAAATCTTCCTTTTCAAAACAACAGAAGGTGAGGTTAAAAGCATCGCAGCCTATGAAACCGCCCTCGCACATTGGCCCGTGCCGTATGACGAACTAGACGTACCGACACGGTTTGGCGCTACCCACCTCATTGTCAGCGGTCCCGTTGAAGCAAAGCCCATTATTCTCCTCCACGGGCAAAATTCATGCGCGATTTCATGGATCTATAACATCGTTGATTTAAGTCGGGACTTCCGTGTCTATGCTGTGGACACAATTGGTGATATGGGAAAGAGCAAACCAATTCTTTTGCCGAGCAGTCGTGAGGATTATGCAGAATGGTTGCTGGAAGTTTTCGATCAACTGAAGCTAGAAAAGGCAGATCTGGTAGGCATATCTTATGGCGGGTTCCTGGCGATCAACTTTACTCTAGCCAGTCCGGAGAGAGTGAATCGCATCGTGTTGCTTGCACCCGGGATTCCGAATTTCGGGTCGCCAACAATGCAATGGGCAAATTATGGCATGCCAATGATGCTCCTGCCATCCCGATTCACAGTTTCAAGGTTCATTAATGGGGTCTCCACGAAAGGTTATTCGACGGAGGATCCTGTTCACGAACAAATGATCATTGCGATGATGAATATGAGGAAGGTATCGTTCATGCGACCTGTATTCACAAACGAAGAATTAAAACGGACGCCAGTACCGACCATGTTGCTCATTGGTGACCACGAAAAAATGTATGAGCCCCGCAAAGCGCTCGATTGTGCAACACGGCTGATTCCGAATCTCAAGACAGATCTCATTCCAAACGCCAGCCATATTCTGAACAGCGACCAGCCTGAACAAATCCACTCGCGCATTCTCAATTTTCTCATATCCGATTTAGCACCACAAAATTGACAATGATGTGAACAATGACATTAAGTCCATTTTCACCCAATGCCAGCGTCTCATTTCACACCACCTACGGGAGACTGTTAACAAGGCGACTCGATCTGGATCCGTATTAGGCACAGGCTCGGTCCGAACTCATCCGCCCTCGGTCATTATCTCTTGGATGTCGGGAGCAGGTAGTTCGAGTTCGAGCCTGCGCCGAGTGCATAGTGGGAGTGTGGATGGTGATTTCCCATCTGAAACCCAACATACTTTAGATAATTATTTATCGATCGGAATCGGAGTGAGAATATCATCCATCACTCGAGCTGCTTCATCCTGGGTCCCTGGAATAAGCGACCAGCGGGAGCATCGCGAGCAAAGCGAGCTATGTGAGCATAAGTGGTCATTAAGATTGCCAGCGAGTGACCCTGCATCCGCCCAAAATTCGGGCACCGCCGTAGAGCACGGCAGGCGGCAGGTGGTCCCACCACCAGTATCGGAGGAATCCCATGACTGAGCATGATTCTCGCGGCAGTGTACCGTTAGTTGCGGAAACGGAACACTGATGTTATTTGGGATCTTGATTTTATTTCCCCATGAACTCATCACAATTATTCAAGTTGGTGTACAGATCGCCAGGGAGTGACCCAGCATCCGCCCAAAATACGGGCAGGTGACCCCAGCCACTATAATCGGAGAATCCCTCCGATCAAATTGAACCATGAACATGTATTTTCGGATGGGGCGTATGATCTATAGTGCTTGCAAGATGTGCGATAAAAAAGCCCCAAAATATGGGGCTTTTTTCATAGTTAACATACAATACATCTGGCGCTTAGCTACCTGATCGATTATTCAATCCACGCGACCGGTGATGATGGCTGCCTTTACCTCTCCAATCGCCTGGGTGATCTCTATCTCTCTTGGGCAGCACTCTGTGCAATTGAACACGGTATGGCAGCGGTACACTCCAAACTGATCATTCAATATCCTCAGGCGTTCTACCGTAGCCTTGTCACGACTATCAAATATAAAGCGATGCGCAGCTACAATCGCTTGTGGTCCTAGATATTGATCACTTGCCCAAAAGATGGGACAAGATGTGGTGCAGCAGGCGCAAAGTATGCACTTGGTAGTATCGTCAAAACGCTCACGTTCCTCTATGCTTTGTAAGCGTTCTTGCGGTGGTGGTGGCTCATCGTTTACAAAATATGGAATGATTGATTTGTAGTTGGCAAAGAACTGCTCCATATCTACAATCAGGTCTTTGATCACCCGCAGACCGAGGATCGGTTCAACCGTGATTTTTTTTGAATGAAGATCTTTCAATAAAGCTTTGCATGCCAGGTAATTGCGTCCATTAATGCGCATTGCGTCGGAACCGCAAATTCCATGGGCACAAGATCGGCGGAAGGAAAGCGTGCCGTCAAAATAACCTTTGATATATTCAAGCATATCCAAGACCCGGTCTGTGGGCTCTGCATCCAACTTGTAGGTCTCGTAGTGAGGTTTCTTGTCCTTCTCAGGATTAAAGCGGAAGACTTTGACAGTAACTTGCATGGCGGTCACCTCTTCTAATACACTCTTTCCTTGGGCTGAAACTTGGTAATAACAACTGGTTTGTATCGCAGCTCAATCTCGCCATTGGGTTTCACCCAGGCAAGCGTGTGCTTTAACCAATTGACATCATCACGTTGCGAATAATCATCACGCGCATGGGCACCGCGGCTTTCTGTACGTGCCAGGGCACACACCGTGGTGAGCTCAGCAATCTCAAGAAGATTGCCCAGCTCCCAGATGTTGATCAGCTCTGTATTAAAGACCGTTCCCTGGTCATGCAGTGGAATGTGATTGTAGCGCTCGCGCAGCTCACGTACCGTCTCCAATGCGGATTGCATCCCATCTCCAGTTCTAAACATACCCACGCTATCCATCATGACTGTTTTCATCTTGCTTGAGATTTCCAGGATCTTCTCATTCCCCTGAGCATTACGGATTCTGTCGAATTGTGCCCGGGTGAACTCGGTTGGATCTGCAGGTAAGGTCTGAAAATCTGCACCCAGGGCATACTCGGCGGCGCGTAATCCCGAGTGCTTGCCAAACACGATCAAGTCAAGCAGCGAATTCGTCCCAAGACGGTTGGCACCATGCACCGATACGCATGCCACTTCACCGGCAGCATACAATCCAGGCATCACGGTATTGTTCTCATCGATCACGGCTTCGCCATATTTGTTCGTTGGAATGCCACCCATGGTATAGTGGGCGGTCGGTTGAACAGGCATGGGCTGGGCAACCGGATCAACTCCTAAATAGGTTCGGGCAAAGTCGACAATATCTGGTAGCTTGGCGATGATTTCTTCACCAGTCATCACATATGCGGAGCCGTCCGGACGTCGGCGACCATCCAGAGCTGCATACTTGTTAACTGTGTCAGGACGAACATCAAGATACAGGTAATTTTGACCGTTAATACCGTTCCCTGCTTTTATCTCAAGGTACATCGCACGGCTGATCACATCCCGAGAGGCAAGGTCTTTAACCTTAGGCGCATATCTTTCCATGAAGCGTTCACCTTTGCCATTGATCAATACCCCACCTTCACCCCGAACTCCTTCAGTGATCAGGATGCCCAGTTTATATATTCCTGTGGGGTGGAATTGGAAAAATTCCATATCTTCCATAGGAATGCCGTGTCGCATCGGGATGGCGATGCCATCACCGGTATAGGCATAAGCATTGGAGGTGATGTCCCATACACGTCCATGCCCACCCGTTGCGAAGATCACCGATTTTGCCTGGAACACATGCAGCTCAGATGTGCCTAGCTCAATGGCCACCACACCTGCTGCTGCTCCATTTACCACCAGCAGGTCAACCACCTGGAATTCGTCATAGAAATTTACATTATTCTTGAGGCACTGTTGATAAAGCGTCTGCAGGATCATATGACCTGTGCGGTCAGCTGCGTAACACGCCCGACGGACTGGTTTTCCGGTTACATTATTGGTATGCCCGCCAAACGGACGCTGAGCAATCTTACCCTCTGGCGTGCGTGAAAATGGCAGCCCATAATGTTCAAGCTCATACACTGCCTGTACTGCCTCATAACACATAAATTCAATCGCATCCTGATCACCCAAATAATCGCTACCTTTAACTGAGTCAAAAGTATGCCATTCCCAGTGATCCTCTTCTTCATTAGCTAATGCTGCTCCAACGCCTCCCTGGGCTGTGCCGGTGTGCGAGCGTGTCGGGTATAGTTTGCTGATAACTGCTGTATTGGCGGTTTTTGATGCGTACAGGGCTGCCATCAAGCCCGCTCCTCCAGCTCCGATTACGATAACATCAAATTGGTGTTTTTTCATATTGTTAGGGCTCCTCTCGTATCTGCTCTAATACGCAGAACCGAGAACTACATAGATGCCAACGATGAGCATTCCCATCCAGAGTAGTGCGATCAACGCCCTTACGAATGGTTGCCATAGGGTGTGCCCCACATAATCCTCAACGATCATGCGAATCCCGTTAGCGGCATGCGTGAAAGCGAAAAATATGATCAGATACTGCATGATCTGCCAGAAAGCATTTGCCCATCCAAGGGTCACATCGGGGATGTTGCTATTGATCACATGGTTGGAGTTGGGGAAGAATGTCCATCGCAAGAAGGTGGGCAGGTCCATCTGTAGCCTTGCGCCCATATACATCGCTGCCCCCAGGCCGAACATGGAAAGCGCGACGATTCCCAAGCCAGAGATGCGGGTGAACAACCACATCAGGTAATCCAGGTTGATGCCACGTTGTGGAACGTAACGAGGTCGCATATCTTTTCTCCTCCGCTAAACGCTGCCACCAGCGTTGTTCATGACGAGTATAAATACCGTCAATAGGTAGATCGGGACAAAAACAGCCCACAGAAGATAGACTGCTTCACGCTCATATTTTTGTAATTTTGGCCAAATATCCAAGACAACTACACGGATCCCGTTCAAGGTATGGAAGAGCACGCAGAAGATAACGAATATTTGGAACCACCAGGATTCATAGATAATATTGATCGTTGTCCCCCAAGTCCCCAATGCCTGCTGCATCGAAAATGATGCGGCTACATGAAGCCCTACAAATAAAATGATCCCCATTGCACTAAGGCGATGGAGAGCAAACGCATAATAAGGAGTACTCCCTTTATATAGCCAACCTTTTAAGCCGGTGTATTTACCAAATGCCATGTGCTCCTCCTTAATCCTTACCAAAGTAGCGGAAAACGGATTTCATTATTATCCCATTTGTCTTACAATAGGTAAAAGTGATGAAACTCATGGATTATTCATATTACTTATCCTTATCATCATACCGCGATATGTTCTACAATTATACATGCGGGATAAGACGATCTTCCTGTGTCAAAGAAGTACAATATGCACACAAAACTGCTCATTGCACCCATCAGGAAGACCGTCTTCCCAACTTTAAAGGTAGCCTTATCCATCTTGCTCACAAGGAGGTATAAATGCCCAAGTCTCCCCAGATGAGCCGTCGAGAGTTCGTCGGCATTGTTACTGCGGCAGTTGGCTCGGTCATGGGAGCACTGGTTGGTATTCCCGCCATTGGTTACCTGATTGCACCTTCCCTTACTAAGGAAACCGCGGATGTGTGGATACCAGCCGGCCCAGTAGAGAACTACCCCATTGGCTTTCCAACCCTGTTCAACTTTAACCGCACAAAAGTCAACGGTTGGGAAAAAACGGTCAACAGTTATGGAGTCTATATTATCCGTAGCGAGGATGGTTCAATCCTGGCACTTTCCAACAAATGTACCCACTTAAGCTGCCGGGTGAATTGGAAGCCCGATGAAAGTGCATATATATGCCCTTGCCATGATGCCTACTTTGATATTGATGGGCAAATTATTTCAGGACCGCAACCTCGTCCACTTGATCCATACGAAACCAAGGTTGAGGAGAACATCCTCTTCCTCCATTATCTGGGGAGTTAATCATGTTCCAAAAGACCTTTACCTGGCTCGATGAACGTCTGGGTCTTAAGACCATCTATGATACGGTTCTTGACCGTAAGGTACCAAAAGTCAATTGGTGGTTCACCCTGGGTAGCGCAAGCTTGTTTCTCTTCCTGCTACAGGGTATCACAGGCATTATGCTCACCGTTTATTACATTCCATCCCCAGACCATGCTTATGACAGCATCCAATACATCATGACAGGTGTCAGTTATGGCTGGTTGATCCGGGGTATCCACCATTGGGGTTCCAGTCTCATGGTTATAACCGTATTCTGCCATATGCTACGCACCTATTTCTTTGGCGCCTATAAATACCCACGCGAGTTCACCTGGGTCACCGGTGTCTTTTTATTATTGCTAACCCTGGGCATGGGTTTTACCGGTTATCTTCTTCCCTGGAATCAACGGGCATATTGGGCTACCACGGTTGCCACTTCCATTGCAGGCACTGTTCCTTTCCTTGGTAATTTTATTAATCAGGTCTTACGAGGCGGGGCGGACCTATCTGCGGTTACTCTGGCTCGGTTTTTCTCTGTCCATATCTGGTGGTTCCCAGCCATGATAGGTGCATTGATTGGTGTTCACATGTACATGGTTATCCGCCTGGGTATCTCTTCGGTCCCTAAAGAAGATGACTAGATAAAGGAGCACAGCCGTGAACGAAGAGCAAAAGAAACTTTACAAAGAAAAATACTCCCAGGAAAAGCAGAAAGGCGTCAAATTCTGGCCTGATATCATCTATAAAGATGTCGTCATAACCTTCGCTTTGTTCATTGTTCTGATCATCCTGGCAACCTGGATTGGAGTTGCTCAGGAACCCAAGGCTGACCCTTCTGATTCAGCCTATATTCCCCGACCTGAATGGTATTTTCTATTTCTCTTTCAAATGCTCAAGTATTTCCCCGGGTCACTGGAATGGCTCGGCACCACCATTATCCCAATTATTGCTGTTCTTGCCCTATTCTTATTGCCTTTCTTCGATCGAAACCCACATCGATTTTGGAAAAAGCGTCCCTGGGCAATCGGTATCATGTCAGTAATGGTGGTGGGGATCATCGTTCTCACCATTCTTGCTGTAATCGCTACGCCTCCTCAGGAGGTAACGGGCACCATTGCAGGGACCATTCCTGAGCAAATTCTGGCGGGGCAAGATCTCTATTCGATCAATTGTACCGAATGCCATGGTCCGGATGGCGAGGGGGGTGAGGTCAAGGGGGTTGAAGGATTAGAAGGTTTCATAATGAAGCCTATTAATAGTAAAGATGAGATGTATACCCGTGATGACCAGACTCTAATCAACATCATCTCCTATGGCCAGCAGGATTTGGGTATGCAACCCTTTGCACGTGCGTTCGGTGGTGAGCTTGGGCCTTCTGATATCGAAGCTATCGTCACCTTTATGCGCTATACATGGGATGATCGGGTTGAGTTACCCCAGGAGGTGGCTGCTGCCAATGCCATCCCCGTCCTTGCTCCTGGTGAGATACCATCCTATGAAGTTCACATATCTGCCATCCAGAAGCGTTATTGCGTCTCCTGCCACCGAGAGGGTAAGAAGAACAACAACTACATCATGGATAATTATGAGAACACAATAAATACTGGTGACCATGCACCAAACCTGATTGCTGCTGACCTGCTATGCAATACCATGCAGATGCTGAACCGGGTCGAAGGGCTTGAAGCTGGTAATCCCATGCCTCCAACAAAAGCGTTGCCTCCAGAGCTGGTTGCCATTTACCAGGCATGGATTACGGCGGGTATGCCCAACACCGCAGCAGATGCAGCAGCACTCACTGCTCCTACCCCTGGCGCTGTCACTCCTGCCTATCCAGCACCAGCTGTTGCTGAAACCCAGACGCCATATCCACCACCGGCTGGGCAACCAACACCTACACCCTGATCGCCTAAAGGCACGATAACCGAATTGCCGTGCCTTTTTGATTCCTATTGTGCTAAAATTGCCTGCATGCCAGGCCGACCTGGGCGATTATTGCCCATATGCTTGCTTTTACTCATCGTATTCCTGATAGGTGTGCAAGGTTCCAGAGCTGAGACTGCCTCCACTGCGACCATTACAACCCCTGATACTAGTGATTTTCCGCATCTGACAACCTACCTTGACGTACACGACTCACAAGGCGCTTTTGTGCATGGGCTTTCCGCGCAAGATGTGACCTTGCTGGAGAACGACCTCCAGATTCCCGCCAGCGAGCTTCAAGAACAAAAGCCAGGCGTCCAGTTTGTCATTGCAATTACTTCGGGTGAATCCTTTTTCATCCGCGATATCCTGGGTGTTTCCCGCTATGAATATCTGCAGCAGCGACTCCTGGCAGGCTCATGGGTCGAAAAGCAATCCAGCTCGGATGATTTTAGCCTGTTGACCATGGGCGGTCCACAACTTACTCATACTTCCGATCCCTCAGCTTTGAGATCTTCCCTCGAGGCATATCTGCCTGATGATCCTCGTGCTATCCCAAACCTGGAAGTGTTGGCTTCTGCATTGCAGGTCGCTTCTGATCCAACCAGTCGTCCAGGGATGGAGCGTGCGATACTATTTATAACCCCTCCACAGTCCAGCGAAGTGTCTCTCGGACTTCAGTCCATCATTGCCAATGCCCGCGAACAGAATATTCATATCAACGTCTGGATGGTTGGTTCGCAGGAAGTGTTTAATCTTCCCGAAGTAGATCTTCTGCGTAATTTGGCAGATCAGACCCAGGGTGCTTTTTTTGCTTTTTCATACGATGAACCTGTACCGGATCTGGAAAGCCTGTTAGAACCTCTGCGTTATATTTATAACCTTGGATACGACTCACAAATTACCCTTGCAGGTTCTCAACAATTGGCAGCCCAAGTGACCGTTGGCGATGAGCTGATTATTTCAGAATCCAAATCTTTCGAATTAGACCTTCAAGCGCCTGTTCCGCTGCTCTTGAACCTCCCTGAAGAAATCGTCAGAACCTTTGATATTCAGCCAACGCCAGGCGAAACCAGTGCCGATGCTAACCTTATCCCCACCGAGCAGACTATCAATATTCAAGTCGAATTTCCTGATGGATATGGCCGGCCTATTACCCGCACCAGCTTATATGTGGATGGGGTACTTTATTCTGAAAATGTAAGCTCACCCTATGATCATTTCGTGTGGGATTTGCAAGCATATACACAGGATGGCGTTCACACTTTAAGAGTTGATGCAGTTGACAGCCTGGGTATCACTGGAAATTCAGCTGAATCCTCCGTCAGTATAATCGTTCCAACGTCGACACAAGGCATAATGGTGGCGTTTTCACAAAAACGGCCACTATTGGTGGGAATGGTTATCTTTCTCTCCGCCTCCATTTTGGTTTTAGTGCTCATTCTGGGTGGTCGTATCCATCCAAAACCACATCCTGGGCAGATTAAGCCATCGGTAGATCCATTTGAAAAGACGCGCCCGGTGGGTTATCGAGTAGGTGTGCTCCAACGTAAGGACATGGCCACCCAACCAGTTAAAATCGCTTCTATGCCACCGGTGCAGTCTTCAATCCATGCAAAAAGCTGGAGAGACCGGTTGCCTTGGTTTAGGCAAAAGCCTGTACCTTTGCCAGCAATTGCATATTTATTTCCGCTAATAGACTCTAGTGAAACCACCTTGCCTGAACCTTTTCGAATTGTTGCTGATGACACTATCCTCGGACGTGACCCCCATCAGGTTCACCTGGTCATCGCTGATCCCTCCATAGAGAGTGTGCATGCCCGTATTCATCATGAAGGCACATCTTTCTTGCTTACCGACACAGGCTCGGTGGCGGGTACCTGGGTGAACTACAACCTTGTACCCCCAAAGGGCACACGATTAGAACATGCAGACATCATCCATTTAGGACTGGTAGGTTTTCGTTTTAATCTCGCTAAGCCAGATCAACCTCGCGAAATTGTGGTCACTCCATTGGAATCTGATCAGTGATGCCTTTTGAGCAGTATCGCCTGGTCATTACAGCAGCCATGCATATGGAAATGAACGATAGGCTACACCAAAATATATTACTCCTCCCCGATGGTTCCATCAGGAATTGAAAAATATGCCAACCCCAAGAGAACCTCGCTCTTCTCCATCCTGGGTGATGATTGCTTTACTGCTTTTAGCTATCCTTCTGATGATTTTATTATTGGTCTATAATTTCGTACAGTAGCGATTATTCCATCCGAAATATTTTTTTAGAATATTTCAAAATATGTTTTTTCCCCAGCCATAATTATTACTTGAATATTGGGATAAATGACCGTGGATGTTATACTCCACAGCGATAAGCAGCAATTCTGGAGAATGAATGGGTTTGTACCAAGATATGCAACCAACTGGAAAAATCAGCTTGAAGATTACTATTTTCCTGGTGTGTATTGTATTATTGGCCAGCTGTGCTCTTCCAAATCCAATTGTTCAGCGATCACCGATCGCCTCCCTTGAGCCAGGTAGCACATCCACGATACCCATTTCGACCCTCGATACACCTCAAAGCGCTACACCTGATTCAACCAGCTCCCCAACCCGTATCGCAACGCTCACACCAGCAGTTTCGACGCAGGCAGCTGGTTTCATCCCGACCGATATCGATTATGCAGCTACACAATATGATCTTGATGCCGTTTTTGATTTTCACCAGCACACTCTAATGGTCACTGAAACGATTACGTATGTGAATAACACTACCGAAGCACTGACCGACATGGTCCTGGTGGTGGAATCAAACCACAGGCCGGGAGTTTTCGAGCTGGCTTCGCTCACCTGGGGGACGGGTGAACTGATAAAGGATTATGATTTTGAAGGCCACCAGCTAAACATCCCCCTACCACAACCTCTTGCCTCTGGTGATGGATTAAGTATTTTAATCAAGTATGCATTAAATATTCCTGAGATTGCCCCACCTTCCAATATAAACCGTCCATTACCGTTTGGATATTCTAAACGGCAAACGAATATCGTGGATTGGTACCCGTACATTCCACCTTTTCAGGTGGGTGAAGGCTGGCAGGTGCACAAGACTTGGTGGTTCGGCGAGCACCAGGTGTTTGATATGGCCGAATTTAATGTCAGGCTTACGTTTACTGAGCCAGTTCAGGATCTGGTTGTTGCAGCTTCTGCCCCGGCAGAACAGGACGGGGTTACATACCTCTATCATCTGGAAACTGCTCGGTCATTTGCCTTATCAGCCAGCAACATGTACCTGGTCCAAACCACACAGGTTGGAGATGTTACTATTTATAGTTACAGTTTTCCTTTCGATGAATATGCAGGGAAGGAAGTGCTACAGAATACTGCAGATGCGCTTGAATTATACAGTCAACTGATCATGCCTTATCCACATTCATCACTTAGCGTGGTCGAGGCAGACTTTCTGGATGGCATGGAATATGATGGATTGTATTTCCTCAGTCATGGCTTCTATAATCTTTATGATGGAACACCCAAGGGTTATCTGACTTTCATCGCTGCCCATGAGACTGCCCACCAATGGTGGTATGGGCTGGTCGGAAATGACCAGGCGCTGGAGCCATGGCTTGATGAAGCCATGTGCACCTATATGGAAAACATCTTTTATGAGAATGTCTATGCAGAATACCCAACCAATTCCGATGGATCAATGCTGGATTGGTGGTGGTATTATCGGGTGAATTTTTATGATCCAAAAGGGTGGATAGATGGAGCAATCTATGATTATGACCAGTTTCGCCCTTACCGTGACGCGGTCTATCTCAATGGCGCAAAATTTCTTGATGACTTGCGCAACCTGGTTGGCGATCGGGCTTTCTTTAATTTCTTGAGGGATTATGCCAGTCAAAACAGAAATAGGATTGCTACAAAAGCAGATTTTTTCTCCATCCTGCAGGATAATACAAGCAAGGACCTGGATGGGTTAATAAAGGAATATTTTCAAACCGATAAATAGGTTGAGAAAGTTCTGCATGTCAACTGCCCATGATTTCTTGTAGGGCGCTGGAGAGAATACATCAACATTCTTACCGATCTTCCTCTAAAGGACTAGAATAAGTTACATATGACTACAACTCTACGTTTTGACGTTTTCACACTTTTTCCGGATGTCTTTTTGCCATATATGGAGACAAGCATCCTGCAGCGTGCTCGTGAGAATCACCTGGTCGAGGTACAGCTTGCATAACATTCGTGACTGGACAACGGATCGACACCACGTATGCGATGATATGCCTTATGGGGGAGGAGGTGGGATGGTGATGAAGCCAGACCCAATTTTCACTGCTATTGAAGCTATCCTGGGTGTGCCACCGAGCTGCCCGGTGATATTACTCACCCCACAAGGCAGGGTATTTACCCAGGCGGTTGCAGAAGAGCTTTCACAGCAGTCTCACCTGGCGTTACTTTGCGGTCGGTACGAAGGCATTGACGAGCGCGTGCGTGAGCACCTGGTGGCGGATGAGATTTCCATTGGTGATTATGTGCTCAGTGGAGGTGAGTTACCCGCATTGGCTCTGATCGATGCAATTACCCGCCTCATCCCTGGTGCATTGGGTGACCCAGAAGGTGCCTGGGATGATTCACACGCCACCGGGTTGCTGGAGTATCCTCATTACACCCGTCCACCCGAATTTCGCCATTGGCGGGTGCCCGATATCCTGCTTTCCGGGGATCATGCTCGTATCGCCAAATGGCGTCGCCAGCAGGCATTGTTGCGTACCAAACAGCGACGCCCCGATTTATTGGAGAAAGCGAATCTAACTGATGACGACCGCGACTTCTTGAATGATTTGGAGTTACATAATAAGTAACGCTGCTACCATTGTTAGAATAAACAATTTCCACAATTGAGCAAGCAGGAGGCTGGCATGCGGTTCAACTACGGTAAGATTTTTCTACTCGGTTTTGGCTTTTTTGGTGTCAGTGTCATCTGGGCAACATATAATGCCTTTGTACCCTTCTTTTTGTCTGATAAGTTTGGGCTGCCACCAGCCCTGATTGGCTTTTTTATGAGCCTGGATAACATCGCTGCATTACTCATCCAACCACCGGTGGGTGCCTGGTCAGACCGTCTGCGCACCCCAATCGGGCGCCGCATGCCGTTTATCTTGATCGGGGCGCCAATCGGTGCAATTGCGTTTGGGCTGATCCCGCTGGCAGCAGTCTTACCTTTATTTGTTGCCTGCACCACCACGCTTTTGCTAAGCATGGCATTTTGGCGCACTCCTGTCGTCGCCCTGATGCCGGATATCACCCCCTCGCAGAACCGTTCACAAGCCAATGGGATCATCAACTTTATGGGAGGGGTGGGATCCATCATCGCCTTTCTGGGTGGAGCGATGTTATACGACATCAACCCGGCTTACCCATTCTGGCTAGGCTCTGGGTTGGTAATCCTGGCTGCTCTATTCGTATTCTTATTTATCCGTGAGCCCAGGGTGTATGAAGAAAGCCGCGAGGAACAAGCCAGCCTGCTCGGGAGCCTGAAAACAGTGCTGACTGATCCGGATCGAAGCGCTTTACGAGTGCTTTTAGCGATCTTTTTCTGGTTCGTAGCCTACAATGCCGTAGAGGCTTTCTTTACCCTGTATGCCGTAAACCACCTGCAACTGACCGAATCGGATGGGACTCGCTTGCTAGGGCAGCTCTCGTTATTCTTTGTGATTTTTGCATTGCCCGCTGGTTATCTCGGCAGTCGGATAGGGCGGCGTGTAACTATTTTGATTGGCATTGTGATCATGACGTTATGTTTATTGATGATGTTCTTTACACCAGTTTCCACACTCACAACGGTACTCACTACGCTGCCTGTTTTGGGTGAGGTACCTATTGTTGGCCTGATAATGATGTTAGCTGGTATAGGCTGGGCATGTATTAATATAAACTCGCTACCAATGGTGGTGGACATGACCACATTAGCTCGTGTGGGAACTTACACAGGGCTATACTACTTGTTTTCAACCCTGGCAGCTATTTTTGGTCCGAATATCAATGGCTGGATCATCCAGCTAAGCGGGAAGGACTACAGCACGACCATGGTTGCCGCACCGATTTTCATGGTATTGGCATTCATCATGATGCTGGGTGTGCGTCGTGGTGAGGCAGCTCCACTGTCGGAGGCTGGTGGAAATATCAGCCAACCGTAAGGATCATCACCATGGGAAGTGATTCGTATCCTGATATTGAGGTGCTTTATAGTGACTCGGCCCTGCTGGCAGTTAATAAGCCTGCAGGGCTTTCCACCCTTCCAGATGGCTACAACCCCGCCCTGCCACATATTAAAAGTCTACTGGAGCAGCAGGTAGGTCGATTATGGATCGTTCACCGGCTGGATAAGGATACCAGCGGGGTTTTACTTTTAGCCCGCTCAGCGCAAGCTCACCGTTCACTCAACACTCAATTTGCGCAGCACCAGGTATCGAAGATATATCATGCATTGGTGGAAGGCAATCCTGATTGGCAAGAGAAGACCATCAACCTGCCTCTGCGCCCGAATGGAGATCGCAGTCATCGCACGGTGGTTGATATTGATAATGGAAAACCCGCCATCACACATCTGCATGTCCTGAGTCGTTTTGGTGAATATTGTTTGCTTGAAGCAGCTCCCGAAACGGGTCGCACGCATCAAATCCGCGCTCACCTTTCATCCGTAGGTCTGCACATCGTCGGAGACAAACTATACATTGATAGGAAACGTGATAACCTAGCGGATACGAAATCCCAGCCTATGCCCGGCATTGACTTTAGTAAAATACCCATGCTGGGTATGGGATTACACGCCAAATCGCTTGAAATAACCCATCCCACTTCCGGGCAGAGGGTAAAATTCGAGGCAGCTTACCCGGCCTGGTGGGAGAACGCCTTGCAGCTATTGCGTATGACATACCTGTCTGAATAATGTATATTGGTGATCTCGTCAATGGATTTGGTCAAAGCTTCATTGTAGAGGGATAAACATCTCCTTCCCAAATTAATCTGGGCATGATATAATCCACGACCGCGCCGCCCCTGGCGGTTTTGTGTTGAAAATAGCAATTATCAAGTTCTTTTTGGAAAGGTGGATCACAATGAACGATCTTTTAAAATCTGTCGAACAACCTGAAAATCCTAATATTCCCCAGTTACACTCTGGGGATATGGTCAGTGTGCATATCCGAATTAAAGAAGGAAACACAGAACGTATCCAGGAGTTCAGAGGGACGATCATTAGCAAAAGGGCGCGAGGAAACGATGCTACCTTTACTGTTCGCCGTATTGCCAGCAATGGCATCGGAGTCGAGCGGACATTTCTCACCCGTTCACCACGCTTGGAAAAAGTAGTCGTCCAGCGACATTCACAGGTTCGCCGGGCAAAACTCTATCATCTGCGTGAGCGAACCGGGAAGCATGCCCGTCTCAAACAAAAATTTACTGCCTGATTCTTTAATGTGTGAACTTATCAGGGTGCAGTGTCCAACACTGCACCCTTTCTTTTTAACGTATAATTTGCATAGAAACCATAATTGTTAATAGATATTATTTCTAAATTCATCATGCGGAGGAAACATGCCTCGAGCAATTTACTATAAAGGGAATGGGGATCTGTTGACGGAAATTACTCCAAATGATTATGCTGCTGCCCTCCAGGATAAAGGCGGCGTCTTGTGGGTGGATTTTACTGGTGAGGAGCCGGAGTCCTCAGAACCAATTCTATTAAATACCTTTGGATTTCATCCCCTGGCGGTGGACGATGCGTTGCATGAAACCCATGTACCCAAAGTGGACGATTGGGAGCAGTATCTTTACATTGCTATGCATGCTATCAGCTTCACTAGTGGTGAGCCTGATATTGATGCCATCGAATTAGATATCTTCCTGGGTGAGAATTATATCGTCACCCATCATGATCTGTCCATTCAAGCTCTCAACCGTGTTTGGGATGTGTGCACCAAGGACACACGTCACTTTAAACACGGTGCCGATCACGTGCTGTACAAATTGACCGACGAGCTGATTGTCGACTATATGCAAGTGGTGGAAACCCTGGATGAAGAGATTGAGGTGGTTGAAGATGAGGTAATTGGCAAACCCACCTCAGATGTTGTCCAGCGTATATTTATCCTCAAGCGAGCTACCCTGCACTTACGCCGGGTGCTATCACCCCTGCGGGAGGTGTTAAATAAACTGGCACGCGACGATTATACCGTCATTGATGCTAAAGACCGGGTGTACTTCCGGGATGTATACGACCACCTGGTCCGCTTGCATGATATCTCCGAGAGCTTGCGCGACCTGGTTGGGGGCGTATTGGATACCTATCTATCGGTAATCAATAATCGCATGAATGAGATCATGAAGACTCTCACCTTAATTACCACCATGTTCATGCCCATTTCGTTCTTGGTTGGATTCTACGGGATGAATTTCTTCCAGCCGAGCTTTCAAGTATTAATCCCATGGACAGGTAGAACCGCTTTTATAATGATGCTGATCGTGGTTATTATCACACCCATAGGGATGGTAATCTGGATGAGGCGGCGTAAATGGATGTGACTAAACACCACGGTTTCTCCCAATGGAGCGTATGATGAGTCTGAGTCAGAGTGCCATGAAAGTTCAACAAAAATTAAATGCTTTTGGCTTGCAACTGGAGGTGATTGAACTGCCAGATTCAACCCGCACTGCCCAGGAAGCCGCCCAAGCCATAGGATGCCAGGTTGGTCAAATTGCAAAGTCGCATCATCTTCCAGGCTCTTACAAGCCACAAACCTATCATGGTCATCGCCAGTGGATCCAACCGTGTTAGCGAGAAGGTTATTGAAGGATTAATTGGCGAAGCCATTGGAAAAGCCGATGCTGACTTTGTGCGCCAGCGGACCGGTTTTGTCATTGGGGGAGTACCCCCGGTTGGGCACACCGAACCGATGGATTCCTTTATTGATCAGGATTTATTGCAATATCACGAAATTTGGGCTGCAGCTGGAACTCCACATGCAGTCTTCCGACTCACCCCCGATGATCTGATACGGATCACCGGAGGTATGGTAATTAAAGTCATCTGAGTAGGAGGTTGATATGTTTTTTGTAGGATTGGAAAATGGCGCTGAGGGTCGGTCGCAGGCATGGGTGTTGGGGCACCCGGGGTGCTTCGCCTATGGTGTGAATGGCTCGGTTGCTTTAGATGCAGTCCCCCAGGCAATCCAGGAGTATTACAGGTGGATTGGAGCACACACTTCCGAATCCTGGTTGGATGAAGCTGACGTCGAGCATTGCGAGGTTCGCCTGGAAGAAACCTGGGAATGCTACTCGATCAATTCGGATTTCGAGCTGACTCAGGATGGCTATGAAGTGAATGCCTGGTTCCGTCATGATTGGAAACCGTTAAGCATCGAAGATATTCAGCGTGGTATATTACTCCTTACCTGGGGTCGTGATGAATTGTTAAAAATAGTCGGGGATTTAAACGCAGAAAGCCTGGAACGTACCTATCCCAAAGAGCGTTGGAGCATTTCTGGGATCCTCAAACACATTGCTGGGGCTGAGTGGTGGTACCTGGACCGTTTAGGGCTTGCATTTCCAAGGCAGGAAGTGCCGGAAGATCCGTTCCAGCGCCTTGAAAAAGTACGCTCCTACCTGTTGGAAACTTTACCTCGCCTGTCTGGTTCCACACAAGTGATTGGTGTTACCGGCGAGTTTTGGAGCCCACGCAAGCTGTTACGCCGGGCAGTGTGGCATGAATATGACCACATCGCCCATATTCGCAAGCTGCTATGAAGAGTTACGATTATGCCCATCGTTTTGGGGTAAGGCAACTCACCTGGGATGATTTTGCCAATCTTGCACGGCATTTGGCGGAGCTTTTAGAGCCGTTTCAGCCTCAAATTATCCTCGGTATTGCCCGGGCAGGTCTATTCCCTGCTACTGCAGCGGCTTGTAGTTTACGCTGCGAATATTTTCCTGTAAGGCTGACCCGGCGAGAGAATGATGTGGTGGTTTACGAAACACCCATTTGGAAAATCCCCGTTCCATCAGAAGTGAAAGGAAAAATCGTGGCGGTTGTGGATGAAATTTCAGACACCGGTCAGACTTTAACCATGGTCGCAGAAAGTGCAAAAGCCCTCGGGGCAATTCAGGTGATTCCAGCTTGCCTGATTGCCCATTCCTGGGCAGACCCATTTCCACAAGTTTCAGCCCTGGTCAGTGATGAATTCATTATTTTCCCGTGGGACCAGCAGGTTTTAAAGAACGGGAAATGGATCACCCATCCTGAAATTGAGGCTGGTCTGAAAGCTCAAACCTGATGCTCTCGGGTTTAATGCTATAATATTTTTCTTTATTGGTATTGAAGGATGAGATATGGCTATTGATCGCTATGGACGAAGAATTCATTATCTACGCATCAGCCTGACAGACCACTGCAATTTGAGATGCTTGTATTGTATGCCAGATGAGATGGTCTTCCAACCATCAGCAGAGCTGATGCAGGATGACGAAATCCTTACCCTGGTGCGGTTGTTTACTGGCTTAGGATTCGATAAAATCCGCCTGACGGGCGGCGAGCCGACCATCCGTGCGAATGTGGTCGGTCTGGTAAGGCAGATTGCCGTCACCCCCGGTGTGAACACCTTGACGATGACTACCAACGGAGTTCTGCTATCGAAATTGGCATCTCCGCTGGCAGAGGCCGGCTTACAGCGGGTGAATATCAGCCTAGACACCTTAGATCCGCAAAAATTTCAAACTCTCACCCGCTGGGGCTCGTTGGAGGATGTCTGGTCTGGCATTCAAGCCGCAGAAAGAGCGGGATTAACTCCGATCAAGATTAATGCGGTGGTTGTCCGTGGCTATAATGAGCCGGATATGCTGGATCTGGCGCGCCTTACCTACGAACATCCCTGGCAGGTACGCTTTATTGAGCTGATGCCTTTCGGGCAAATTAATGAGTTCCAATCGGGTCAGATGGTGAGTGCTTCTGAAATGCGTCTCTTCATTGAGTCAGGTGTCGGACCGCTGGAACCAGTCAATGGTGGTGAGTTGGATGGTGAAGCCCGCATATTCCGCTTACCGCAGGCACTTGGGGATGTTGGATTTATCTCATCCGTGAGTGCACCATTCTGTCATTCCTGTGCAAGGGCACGTTTGACTTCGGATGGGCGTTTGCGTTTGTGTCTGCTGCGGGAAGGTGAAGTGGATTTGCTTACTCCTTTGCGTGCGGGTGCTGCCTTGGGTGAATTACGGCGACTCATTGTGGATGGCCTGTGGCTTAAACCATGGGGCCATGGTTTGGCGGAAGGCATTGTCCCCTTAAATCGTGAGATGAGTGAAATTGGTGGTTAGCTGGTCACAGTAGATGTGATAAAAACACGAAGCCGCCCGCAAGAATAGCTCCCATTACAGAACAGGCAAAATTTACCACATCATTATTGACCCAAGACCAACCTCGCAGCTGGCTTGTTTGGGTTCCACACAAATGCAGTGGGTGGCGTTCCGTCTCTTTATTGCACACCGGACACCAGAAAATGGCTTGGATGGTGGCACCTAGGACTGAATCGAATAAAGACCCTATCAGACCGGCAAGGATGATGATAACCAATTGGGAAAACCAATCCGGCGTCGGTGAAAACACAACCGCCGCAATACCAATCAAGGCTGCCCCACCCACGGCAGCCATTGTACCGATGAAAGTGATGCCTCCAGATGTACCTCGTTCAACTTTTTTGCCGGAAGTGATCATGCGTGGAGAAATCGGGGATAGCACTCCAATTTCAGTGGACCAGGTATCACCATTCACAGCCGCCATGGCACCAGCAAATGCCAGCCACATCCATTCAGGTTGATGCTGTATGGCGTATCCAAGCGCCAGTAATGCTCCCAGGCCTCCATTTGCCATCACCTGCCCCCAATCACGCTGATTGCCTTTTGAGAACTTCTCTGCCAGCCCGGCTTTGCGTTTGTTGAATGCCCGGGATAAGGCACTGGATGAGATAAAAAATGCTAGCAATAAGATTGCCCAGGGTAACCCACCCAACCCGAAGATCAAGCTCCCGGTGAATACCGCAGCCAGAGCTCCGCTCCGAGAGAGGGATCCAGCTCTCCAAGCGAGTACTGCGATGATTATTGCGGCTAGGAAACCGATGATAAATTTCATGCGAATTAACCGATTGAACTAGGATGCCTGAAGAATATAATATACCGCACCATAGAATAACAGGCTGGTAAGCACACTGCTTGCCCACATCAGATATCCCAATGATTTAGTATCTGTCCGCCGATAAAAGAATAATCCCAGCAGCAAATCCATAATGAAGAAAAAGGTGTTTAATACAGGAAGTAATAAAAGCCGGATACCTGGAACAAGTTCAGCTGGGGAGATTTCTGTATTTACCTGTAAAGATATTTGCGGGTGGGTGGGTATGCTTAGGCTGACCCATAGGATCAAACCCAGAGCCAATATTGCGCTGCTTATCAGCAAAACACGTGCCGGACGATCCGCCCACGAGCGTGATAGCAAGAAAGTTGGATAATCGGATACGGGTTGGATTGGCACCAGTGAGCCATATTCCGCTAGCTTGCGGTACGTATGCATGAATTCAAGCGGATTAGCTGGCGATATTGCGAATGACCGTTCAGCAGTGACAATCATCACCAGGTTAGTTTCGCGCGCGGCAAGGAATTCCACTGCTGTTCCATCTGCCTGCGGCTGCACTCCGAGAACTGCACCAGGTATTCTTACGAACGGTTTCCGCAGAGCTGTCTCATTTTGGTCAACGGATTTCACCCCATTAACGTGATCGATCGGGATATCTTCCCGGCGTAATCCCCAATACAAGCTAATTCCATCTCTGGCTAAAGAATATCGTGCTCTTTGAAGCGCATACATTCGATAAATGAGCACAGGTATGAAAGCAATGGATAACAGGGCAGCTAACAAATATACCAGGAATGTCGGTCCACTTTCCGCCAGGGAAGCCTGCCAGAGCCCAAACACTCCGATTATCGAAAGGAACAATGCTATTAAGCCTTGTACAATGATTCCATTCCGGCGGGGTGGGCGAAAAATAAATACCTCTCTCACGAGAGGTATTATAGTCGAGTTTGAATGCAGCGAGTGGCTTACCCCGTTGCGCGGGATGTGTTTTACTTACTTGAGGCCATATACCACACTGACTGCCACGGATAAGGTCAATTGCCCGGGAGAGACGGGTACACTTTGCCCACCACCACCCACTCCAGCCATTTTGCTATCGTAATACACCGGGGAAGGGGCGCTGCTGTAATAGCTGATGGATTGGACATCCCCAAGTTTAACCCCGGCTGCACTCGCAAGCTGTTCAGCCTGCGCATTGGCATCTACCATGGCCTTATCTCGTCCTGATGCCATTGCCGCTTCTTTATCTTTCACATCGAAAGTGATACCATAGATATTATTGGCTCCCGCCTGTATGGATGCATCCAGGATATCTCCAATTTTTGTGATATCGCGGATGGTTACATAAACAGTATTATCAGCCATGAAGAAAGTGCCAAGCGATTCACCGGTGGGTGCATACTTTTCTGATTGATAGACGCTGAAATTTGTGGTTTGGATATCTTTTTCATCGACACCCTGAGCTTTAACGGCATCAATCACTGCCTGCGTTTGGGAATTGTTGGTTGCTACGGCTGCTTTCGCGGTCTCTGCTTCACTATGAACACCAATGGATACATACGCAATATCCGGGGCCAGGATCACCTCGGCATTACCGGTGACACTGATTGTTCGTGGTTGAGCTTGACCAAATTGAACTGACGCACTGCATGCACTTAAAACTACAGCTGCAATAAGTAGGATTGTGGGTATTACTAATTTTGTACGCATTGTTACCTCCATGTAACTTTTTATGTTGATAAAGACGAAGAACCATGCATAAAAGTTCCTGGCAATTATTATATTACCAGAAAGAGGCGAATTTTACCCTCTTGCAGTCACTTGGCCCTGGTGCTATACTGTGCAACGCAAATGTTGAAAATCACATTGTCTGTTTCTGAAAAAATGAACCAAAATCAAGTTTTTGGGTTGAATCATGAAGTGCTGGGTGTTACCATGCTGACCCTCTTGACCAAGGATGACGAACACCCTCCGAGTAATATGCGCACAACTGGGTGCGCGTGTGCAAGAGAAAATTTACCTGTGTGGATCAGGAAGGCATCCTAGGGAAGGTCAATCGCTTCAGATAAACCTCCCGGAAGTGGTTTTATAAAACCAGGCCTTCCGGGTGTTTTTTTAACCCCGCCTCCTCCTATCTACGCAGTACGGTTGCTAGGGATTTTGTATTGATCTGGAGGTGAAATATGTTGTACGCCAGTGAATTTATCGGTAGACCCGTGGCTGATGCAGATGGGAAGCGGATTGGCAAACTTAAAGATTTGCTCGCCTGTCGCATTGGAGATGTTCCTCACCCTCTGCTAGTCGCCATTGAAGTGAAGCAGCAAGATGGCATCGTATACATTCCGATGGATGATGTAGCGGCATTAATTTCACTTGCCATTCCCTTAAAGAAGAAATTTTCCGAAATCACACCTTATATTCCACAACCAGACGATATGCATCTGGTTCGGGATGTGTTGGATAAGCAGATCATTGATACAGACGGAATGCGAGTGGTACGGGTGAATGACCTGGAGCTTACCCGTGTGAACGGCAGTATCTACGTAGCCAATGTGGATATAAGTGGGGTGGGGTTGATCCGCAGGTTGGGATTGGGCAGTCTGGCTGATCGACTGACAGCACACCCGCGCTCTTCAGAACTGCCATCGATCATCTCCTGGGATAATATCGAGCTTTTGTCTGGTGACCAGCCCATGAGATTGAAAGTTCCCACGTCCAAGATGGCTGATTTACACCCGGCTGATCTGGCGGAAATCCTAAGTGACCTGACCAGGCAGGAAGGCAGCAAAATTCTAGATACATTGGACATAGAAACCCTTGCAGATACATTAGAAGAGGTCGAGCCGGATTTTCAAGCCAGCCTGATTGAACGCATGTCGGATGACCGTGTGGCAGATGTGTTGGAGGAAATGGCACCCGATGAAGCAGCAGACCTGCTGGCTGAGTTACCTCAAGACCGCAAGCATGAGCTGCTCAAGCTGATGGAAGATGACGAAGCAGAAGACGTACGGAAGCTGCTTACTTACCCTGAAGATTCAGCGGGCGGCATCATGAACACCGAATATTTCATCGTCCCCTCCTATTTTAATGCGGCGCAGGTGTTGGAGCGATTACGCGAGACTGCCCCTGAGGCTGAAACAATTTATTATATCTATGTGGCCGATCATGATGAACACCTGCTGGGTGTGTTTTCGTTACGCCAATTGGTCTTAGCTCAGCCGGATGCCCTGGTCACTGATTTCATGGAGAAAAGGGTTGTTACCGTTGATTTAACGGATAGTCAGGAAGATTGCGCCCAGGTGGTTTCGAAGTACAACCTCCTGGCGGTTCCTGTGGTTGATGACCAAATGCGTATCCATGGTATTGTCACCGCTGATGATGCTCTGGATAAAATCATCCCCACTGCCTGGAAGAAACGGCTGCCACGTTTTTATCAATGATCAGGGAATAAAACATCCATGTATTAATATACCGACTGAGATCAAATATTTACTCGAGGTTGATGGTCATGAATCTTTGGCAACGCTTGAAACCGTTTCCGAACTCGTCTGGCATTATTGTTGGCCGTGGTGGGTCCTGGCATTATCACTGCCAATGTCGATAATGACGCAGGTGGGATAACCACCTATTCGGTATCCGGAGCCCATTATGGCTACGCGTTGCTGTGGATGATGCCGCTTGTCCTGATTGCGCTCATCATCGTTCAGGAGATGAGCGCCCGTTTGGGGGTGGTTACTGGAAAGGGATTGGCTGACTTGATCCGCGAGCGTATGGGGGTCAGAGTGACTGCGCTCATCCTGGCATTATTATTATTTGTCAATCTGGCAAATACGGTCAGTGAATTTGCAGGTGTAGCTGCCAGCATGGAGATATTTGGGGTGAGTAAATTTATTTCGGTCCCCTTGGCAGCAGTTGTTGTTTGGTTATTAATCGTCAAGGGGAGTTATAAAATCGTCGAGCGAATTTTCCTGGTAGCCAGTGCGATCTATTTGGCATATATTGCTTCAGGTGTACTCGCAGCACCCAGCTGGTCAGAAGTGAGCCAGGCATTTGCTACCCCAAGCTTCCATTTGGATGTGGGTTATGTAACCATATTTGTGACCATTATCGGCACCACCATCGCCCCCTGGATGCAGTTCTACCAGCAATCTTCCATCGTAGACAAGGGCATTCAGATCAAGGATTACGCCTACGAGCGCGTGGATGTGGTTGTTGGCTCACTTTTCGCTGTCATTGTGGCTTCATTTATCACCATTGCATGCGCCAGCACGATTTATAAGAATGGGATGAATATCGAAACGGCCAAAGATGCCGCCCTGGCACTTGGTCCCCTGGCAGGGAAATATGCCTCCACCTTGTTTGCTTTGGGATTGCTGAATGCTTCAATTTTCTCCGCCGCCATCCTGCCGCTCTCCACCTCTTATACCGTGTGTGAGGCCTTTGGCTGGGAAAACAGCGTCAGCCGTGACTTAAAAGATGCCCCTATTTTCTTTGGCATCTTCACTGCGTTGATCATTTTAGGCGCCGCCATAATCCTGCTGCCAATCCAATCTCTGATACAGGCAATGCTGATCAGCCAGACTTTTAACGGGGTGCTGTTGCCGGTTATTCTGATTCTCATGCTGATACTGATCAATGACAAACGATTGATGGGTAAATTCATCAATGGGCGGATTTTTAATTTCCTGGCGTGGGTAACTTCGATCGTGCTGATCCTATTGGCAACCATCCTTATTGTGGTTACCTTTCTCCCCAGGTAATTTATCCCTTGGAATGGACAAGCGCTTGATCTGAACCCGCTTTTTTATTCCCGGCTGGTGGTGATAAAAATCATAGGGCGACGTTTGGTCTCGTTATAGATGTAACTCATCAATGTGTTCCGCAAGTCTTCTTTCAAGTCCCCATTGCCGCGCCGGACCGTCTCGCGGATCAGCTTACTCATTCCAGCCATTAATTCGTCTGCATCGCGGACAACGATAAAGCCTCGGGTAATGATCTCCGGCTCTTCCCGCAGGTGGAATGTATCGCGATCGATAGACAGGTTTACCAGGACGATCCCATCACGGGCAAGCGCTTCTCGCTCCCGCACAACGCCGGGACCAATATCCCCCACACCGGCACCATCCACGAAAACATATCCACCCGGAACCCGTTCACCTAGCTGCATGCTTCCATTGATAAATTCGATCGCGTGGCCGTTCTCGATCGTTGCCACGCGTTCAGCTGGCATTCCAAGCTCGCGTGCCAGGGCTGCATGCTGGTGAAGGTGGCGCAGTTCGCCGTGGATGGGGATGAAGTGTTTGGGTTTGACCAGATTGATCAGCAGTTTTTCTTCTTCCTGGCTGGCATGCCCAGAAACATGTACCGGGGCAATGGCATCGTAGATAACACTGGCGCCACGCCTGAAGAGACGGTTAATGGTGCGGTGGACACTCTCTTCATTCCCTGGGATTGGGTGCGATGAAAGCACCACTGTATCCCCCGACTTTAGGTCAAATTGCCGATTGGTGCCGGTTGATAACCTCCCCAGGATAGAGGAAGGTTCACCTTGAGAGCCTGTGCACATGAGCACGACTTCGTTGGGTTTCAATTTTAAGGCTTGTTCAACACTGACCATCAAGTTATCCGGAATGTCGAGGTAACCAAGCTTGCGTGCGATGCGGGCATTCTCATTCATACTGGTGCCAACGAAAGCCATCAGGCGGCCGTGATTGATGGCAATGTTCGCCACCTGTTGCATGCGGGAGATGACTGAGGCAAACGTCGCCACGATGATACGCCCGGAAGCGGTTCTGAACACCTGGTCCAATGCAGGTTCGATCACCCTCTCTGAGGGTGTCCAACCGCGTTTGTCTGCGTTGGTCGAATCTGACATGAGCAACAACACACCCCGCCCTGAAAACTCCCCCAGTTTAGCGAAATCCGTTGGCCAGCTATCTACCGGGGTATGGTCAAATTTAAAATCACCGGAATGAACGATCAATCCTTCCGGGGTGTCAATGCCCAATCCAACCCCATCTGGGATGGAATGACAGACGTGGAAGAATTCAACCTTGAACGGGCCGGTTTGAACCATCTCACCCGCCTGAACGGTGTTCAGGCTCACCTGGTTGAGCAGCCCTCCACGCGAAAGTTTAAGCTCCACCAGGCCACGCGTCAGGGGGGTGGCATAGATAGGTGCATTGATCTGCTCCATGAGATGGTGGATCGCACCCGTGTGGTCCTCGTGACCGTGGGTGATGATGATACCGCACACTTGATTGGGTTTATCCAGCAGGTATTGGAAATCTGGGATGATGTAGTCAATCCCCAGCATGTCGTTTTCGGGAAACATCAGCCCAGCGTCGATGACAAGGATATCCTTGCCATATTCGACTGCCATCATATTCTTGCCAACCTCTCCCAAACCACCCAGGGGGACGATGCGTAGTTTTTTATCACTCATAGAGTTAGCTGTTCTCTTGTAAATTTAATATACTTGGAATCTTACCAAACATGTTTGATGATTAATCGCAATTTTCATTTTAGCACGTGAACTTGGTTTTTGCAAAGTAAAGCGAAGAGCTGGGTATTAATGCAATTGTAAAAAACCCTGGATTCCGTCAAGTAGATAGCTGTGCTTCTAGTTTTTGCTTCACCCGCGGCCACTCATCGGGTAGCAGGCTGAACACGGCAGAATCTCGGACGTAACCGTCAGGCAGGATCATGTGATTGCGCAGCACCCCCTCTTTTATCGCACCGATACGCTCCAAAGCGTGGATGGAGCGGAGATTGCGCGTGTCTGCCTTGAACCACACCCTGACGCACGCTAGTTTCTCAAAAGCATGCTGAAGTAATAAGTATTTACACTCTGTATTGACCATCGTGCCTTGATAGTCTAACCCGTACCAGGTACCACCAATCTCAAGCGAGCGATTAAGTGGATCGATATTCAGATAGCGAGTGCACCCGATGGCATTTCCCGAAGCTAGATGGATCACCGCGAATGGCAGGTCAGTCCCTTGTGCTTGCAGGTCGAGCAATTCTCGTACCCATTTGCTTATTTGGCCTTCCGTCTCGACCTCCCCATAGCGCATAAAACGCCAGATATCCGGCTCCAGGCCCACCTTTACCAGGTCGGGGATGTGCGTTTCAGAAAGCGACTCGAGCCGCACGAATTTTCCCATCAGTGTGACTGGTTCAATCTTCATGCGGCTTATTTCCTCCAGCGAATATCCTGGTTATTTTTACTTGAAATGCTGGTTAGGTGCCTTCTTCCCATGAGTTGAGGTATTTCACCTGCTCGGGGGTCAAACTATCGATTTGCACACCCATTGCGTCCAATTTCAGTCGGGCGATCTGGCGATCAATCTCCTCTGGGACGCTGTAAACCCGCTTTTCCAGCTTGTCGGCATTTTTGACCAAATACTCGACGCTTAATGCCTGGTTGGCAAATGACATATCCATCACGCTGGCGGGATGCCCCTCAGCTGCAGCCAGGTTGATCAGGCGTCCTTCTCCCAACAGGTTTATTCTGCGGTTATCTTCCAAAACGTACTGCTCCACAAATGGCCGGACCAGGCGTTTTTCCTTGCTCATTTTTTCGAGGGCTGGGATGTTGATCTCTACATTAAAATGACCTGAGTTGGCGATGATGGCTCCATCTTTCATCACTTCGAAATGTTGCTGGTCGATCACGTTCAAATCACCGGTCACAGTAACGAAGATATCACCAATCCTGGCAGCCTCTTTCATCTCCATCACCCTGAAGCCATCCATCACAGCTTCTAGGGCGGGTAGTGGTTCAACTTCGGTGACGACCACATTGGAACCCATACCGCGTGCACGCATGGCTAAACCCCGCCCACACCAGCCATATCCAGCGATGACGAAGACTCTTCCCGCCAGAAGTACGTTGGTGGCGCGCACGATTCCATCAATCGTAGATTGGCCAGTGCCGTAACGATTATCAAAGAAATGCTTGGTCTGGGCATCGTTCACCGCAATCACGGGAAAATCCAATGCGCCATCGGCGGCCATGGCGCGTAGGCGGATCACCCCTGTGGTGGTCTCCTCCGTCCCGCCGATCACGTTCTTCAGCAGGTCGCGCCGTTCTTTATGCATTGTACTCACCAGGTCAGCCCCATCGTCCATGGTGACTTGAGGGGCATGCTCCAGGGCAGCCTGGATGTGTTTGTAATACGTGACGTTATTCTCACCCTTGATGGCAAAAGTGGGTACTTCGTAGATGTTAACCAGGGCAGCCGCCACATCGTCCTGGGTGGAGAGTGGGTTGGAAGCCGTCAGCACCAGGTCTGCGCCTCCTAAATGGAGTGTCTGGGCGAGGTTGGCAGTCTCTGTGGTGACGTGTAAACAGGCAGACATGCGCACGCCTTTTAATGGACGCTCCTTGGCAAAGCGCTCGCGGATCAGGCGCAAGACGGGCATCTCCCGCTCTGCCCAATCGATGCGCCTGCGCCCACCCTCAGCCAGCGTACTGTCTTTAATATCATAATTGTTCATATCAATCTCCCAATTCCTAGATCAGGCTTATTATTCCAATAATTTACCTAGCTGCCCGTGGTCATTAAAATTCTGGCGGAAGCGTATGATGAATTGGTCCAGGGTAAAAGCATGCCCTTGGGTGCCTTCCTGTTCCAGGCAATAGGTGGCTGCCAGCGTGCCCATCTGAGCACAGGTTTCCAGGTCCAGGGCGTGGCTATATCCGGCGAGAAAACCCCCGCGATATGCATCTCCCACACCTGTGGGTTCAATCATCGGTTCAGGCTTTATCACCGGGATGTGATATTCCTTTTCCCTGGTGTAAACCGTCGATCCATGTCTTCCGCACGTCACCACCATGAATTGCAGATATTGAAGCATGTCTTGTGAGGTTATCCCAATCATTTTCTGGACCAGCCCAAATTCATAATCATTGACAAACAGCGCCAGGCTGCCTTCGATGCCCATCCATAACTCTTCTTTGGTCAGCCGTACGATCTGCTGGCTGGGGTCATACAGGTATGGAATTCCCAATTCGCGGCATTCAGCTACATATTGCTTCATCGCCTCGGGATCATTGGGCGATATCACCACCAGGTCAGGTCGCTCACCTTTAAATTTTTTAAATGAAAGCTGGGTGGCGCAGCCCATTGCGCCTGGGAAGAAGCTGGCGATCTGATTGTTCGAGCGATCGGTGTTACAAAAGAATGATGCTGTGACCGACCCAGGGATGACCTTCATCATCGAGGTGTCGATTCCCTTACTTTCCAGCCAGCTACGATATTCTGCAAAGTCCTCACCGACCGTAGCCATTACATGCGGCTTTTCACCCAGCAAAGCCATGCTATAGGCAATGTTGGGAGCGATTCCACCACGCCGCTTGCTAAATGAATCAACCAGGAAAGACAGGCTGATCGAATCCAGCTTATCGGGCAGAATATGATCCCGGAAATAACCTGGAAAGGTCATCAGATAATCAAAAGCGACAGAACCAGTCAGAACAATATCCATCAATTATTCCTGCACAAAAAGACGCCCTCGTGCGAGAGCGCCGGGATTATTTGAAGCCTCTTGAGTTTAACATGGGAACGCATGTTTGAGAAGGGGATTGTTCGTGCGTCGGTGGCGTTTTAACATGGGCATCCGCCATAGCGACTCCCATCTTGAAATCCGGAGAAAACGCGGTATAATCCCCGCCATCTTAATACCGCGTTGACCGGGACGAGTAATTGGTAAATGTCCGCCAGAGAAAGGAGATCAAAGGCTGGAAGTCTCCTAAGGGATAGTACCCGTGAAAACCACCCGAGAGCGTGATCCCCAACGTAGGGGCGAGTCTGAGACTCGCCTGACCAGTAAGGTGAACGGTTGACCCCGTTATCGGTCCGATGAGATGTGCCAGACCACTGGCATAAATCTGGGTGGAACCGCGTGAGATTTCTCTCGCCCCAGTTGGGCGAGAGATTTTTGTTGTCTTTGCGAGGGATGGTTTTCCCCGAAGCAATGACCAAAAATTATGGAGGTATGAATGGCTGAACACATCAAAGAACGGTACGAAGACACGGAGCTTTACCGCATCCGCCACTCAGCGGCACATGTCATGGCAGAGGCAGTGCTCGAGATGTTCCCGGAGGCCAAGTACACCATTGGACCTCCCATCGAGAATGGCTTCTACTATGACTTTGACTTGCCGCGCACATTGATCCCTGAAGACCTCGAGAAGATCGAAAAGCGCATGCGCCAGATCATCGCCGGGCATCACAAGTTTAATCGGCAGGTCGTTTCAGCGGACGAAGCCCGCCACATCTTCAAGGACCAGCCCTACAAGTTGGAGCTGATCGACGGTCTCGAGCAGGGCGGTTTTGACGAATATGGCAACCCGCTGGAGGAAAAGCCGGATATCTCCATCTACACTTCCGACACCTTCACCGACCTGTGCCGCGGCCCACACGTGGATAACACCGGGCAGATCAACCCGTCCGCCCTCAAGCTCTTGAGCTCCTCCGGGGCATACTGGCGCGGGGATGAGCATAACCAGATGTTGCAGCGTATCTATGGCACCGCCTGGAAGACCTCCAAGGAGCTGGAGGAGTACCTGTGGCAGGTGGAGGAAGCCAAGAAGCGCGACCACCGCAAGCTGGGTAAAGAGCTGGAGATATTCACCTTTGACGACGAAGTGGGCCCCGGGTTACCCCTGTGGCTGCCCCGCGGTGGCGTCATCATCGACGAGCTGGAAAAGCTGGCAAAAGAGAAGGAAGACGCAGCGGGCTACCTCCGTGTGCGCACACCCCACCTGGCCAAGCAGGAACTGTTCCTACATTCGGGGCACCTGCCCTATTACGTTGAGAGCATGTACCCGCCCATGGAGCTGGAGGGCACGAAGTACTATATGAAGCCGATGAACTGCCCTATGCACCACAAGATCTTCGGCTCGAAACCACGCTCCTATCGCGAGATGCCCATCCGCCTGGCGGAATATGGCTCCTGCTACCGTTATGAGAAGAGTGGCGAGCTGTTCGGACTGATGCGTGTGCGTTCGATGCAGATGAACGATGCCCACATGTACTGCGCAGAAGACCAGTTCGAGCAAGAGTTCATGGGTGTGATCGATCTTTACCACCAATACTTCGAAATCTTCGGCATCGATAAGTACATGATGCGCATGAGCACGCACCATAAGAGCGGCTTGGGCAAGAAGTATATTGATAACGAGCGCCTGTGGCTGAAGACCGAGGAGATGGTGCGCCGGGCGATGGACAACGGCAATGTACCCTATGAAGAGGTGCCGGATGAGGCAGCCTTTTACGGGCCCAAGATCGACGTGCAGATCTGGTCGGTCATCGGCAGGGAGTTTACCCTCGCCACCAACCAGGTGGATTTCGCCCAGCCCGGGCGCTTCAACCTGAGCTTCATCAACCGCGACGGGCAGGAGGAGACGCCTCTGTGCATCCACCGTGCCCCGCTCAGCACGCACGAGCGCATGATCGGTTTCCTCCTCGAACATTACGCCGGTAATTTCCCCGTCTGGCTCTCGCCCGATCAGGTACGCCTGATCCCCATCACCGACGCCCACATCGAATATGCCATGCACCTGGTGAGCCAGATGAAGGCCCAGGGCATCCGGGTGGAGGCTGACCTGAGCAACGACCGCATGAACGCCAAGATCCGCCAGGCGCAGCTGTTCAAGGTGCCCTATATGCTGGTGGTGGGTGACCGTGAGATGGCAGAGGGGACGGTCTCATTGCGCAAGCGCGATGGCTCGCGCGCAGATGGTATGCCGGTGGATGAGTTCATCACGCTGGCCAAGGAGCGCATCGAGCAACGCTCGAGAGATTTGTAAACATATATTCCTGAGTAGGGGCGGGTCTAAGACCCGCCCCTTTGTGCCCAAATAAATGGTGGGTATTATTTGTCTTGAAAAATTCAATTACATTCAATTACACCATTTAGGTCGATGTCACTATTAAGGAACTGTTTTGGCGAGGAAAAAGGCATCAACAAAAGGTTGATGACACCCTGTGAAATTAAGGTCTTCGTTCCATAAAAAAACGAATTGAAACGAATATGATCCCAGGTGATATGAAATTGGTAAGATGGGGCACTTCCCCATACGAAACACCTGTATTTTGAGAGAGGCATTACTATGTAATTACTCACGCGGTCTCGCACAGCATAACTGAAATGCCATATGGATGAAGAAATATCGAAAAAAGGATGTGCGGAGGGGCCTTTACCCGACGTACACCCTTTTTTCGAGCACTTTCTCCCCTTCCATATTTTAGGGAAGGGGAGATAAAGAGGGGATGGGTGAGTAATTACATTACTATTATAGCACAAATGTTCTAATCTACAAGTGGGTTATGCAAAGTTCGCAATATTTTAAGATTGGGAGGGAAAGCAACTGGAAATATTGAGGGATTAGGGTTAAGTCTTGAAGGAATAAGCACACAAACAATATTAAGAATCGAAAATGTATCGATGAAACATTGATCATTTGTGGGTCAGGGTTGGGTAAAGTTTAGCTCGGAGAAGGAGCTGTAGGGGCAAATCTTAGACATGCCTCGCAGTAGGGGCAGGTCTTAGACCTGCCCCTACTATTAAATATGGTCATCAATAATTGATGTCATTTCTCTGAACTTCATTACAATGGTTTCCATATTACTCATCTCTGATCACAATTTACACAGTTTCCTCCAAATTGTTGACGATAATGCCTAAACCATGGTATCATCGGGCACGCTAAATGCCATTTTTTGGCATTTAGCGGTATTAAGTGTCTGTCTTGAAAGGAGTGACATATCAGCGCGACCCAATATAGAATCAACGAGGCTATTCGAGTCAAAGAAGTCCGTTTGATCGGCGCCAACAACGAAAACGTGGGCGTGGTCTCTATCCAGGAAGCCATGCGCCTGGCCACAGAAGCCGATCTGGACCTGGTAGAGGTAGCCCCTAACTCCGAGCCACCCGTTTGCCGGGTGATGGATTTTGGGAAGTTCCTCTACGAAAAGACCAAAAAGGAACGTGAAGCGCGCCGAGCACAAACCAAGATCGAAGTCAAAGAGATCCGCTTCAGACCAAAAACCAATATCTACCACCAGGGTTTCAAGGTCAAAGATGCCCGCGGTTGGCTGGATGAAGGCAACAAGGTGAGAGTGCGTATCCGCTTCCGGGGTCGCGAGATTGATTATGTCGACCTGGCATTGATCGACCTGAAGAAAGTGGCTGAAGTCTTGGCGGATGTATCGGTAATCGAACAAGCCCCCATCATGGAAGGTCGCAGCGTGGTCATGGTCCTGGCTCCTGCCAAGACGAAAAAAAGTAAACCAAATCCATAGTTAAAATTACATTCCCCGCGGGTAAGGGCACGACAGCCTCTTCAGGCTGTTGCCTCTGCCCCCCTCACGGGGTTTTGTGTGAGAAGGAGTTAATCTAGTGCCTCGCAAGCAAACAACTACGAAATACAAGCTAAAGACCCATAAGGCGACCTCTAAACGCTTCCGCGTGACCGGGACTGGGGTTTTAATGCGCACCAAGGGTGGCAAAAGCCACCTGCGACGCCGTACCCCCAAGCGCGTCAAGCAACAATTCACCGAGATGATCCCGGTGAAGGGACGCGGCATCACCCAGCGTGTCCATCGCCTGGCTCCTCACCTGAAGAAGGCAGAGTAGCTTATCCTATCCACCCTTTTAGTGCGGCCGTTGGGTGCACAGAACTGGTAGCCATGCGCTGCCGGCGCCCAGGGGTTCGCAGGAGAGAAAACAATGGCTCGTGTAAAAACTGGTCCGTATCGACACCGTCACCACAAAAAAATCCTCAAGATGAATGCAGGTCAATTTGGAACGCGTCATCGTTTATATCGGCGCGCCAATGAGGCCATGCTCAAGTCATTATGGTATTCCTATCGCGACCGGCGCCAACGCAAACGCGACTTGCGCCACCTCTGGATTGCCCGCATCAACGCCGCTGCCCGGCTGAATGGCCTGTCCTACAGCCGCCTGGTACACGGCATGAAAACCCACAAAATCGCCATCAATCGCAAGATGCTGGCTGATATGGCTGTGCGCGACCCGCATGCATTTGCTGCGGTTGCCGCGCAGGCTAAAGCTGTATAACATTACATCCTGACACACAAAACTCCCCGGAACCCGTTTTCAAATCGAAGACGGGTTCTTTTTTATCTTTGCTGAGTGGGGTGAGGTAAAATGGTACCAGCAGGCTGAGTCATGAACCAGACCCTTAGAAAATACACTTTTCCGTCCGGTCCATCCCTCCAAATCATCCAGGGAGACATCACCGCTGAAGAAGTGGGTGCGATCGTTAATGCCGCCAATTCACACCTGGCTCATGGCGCAGGAGTGGCGGGTGCCATTGTTCGTCGCGGTGGACCAGCCATCCAGTGGGAGAGCGACCAATGGGTGAGGGATCATGGTCCGGTGACCCATGCTGAGCCGGCGTATACCAGTGCGGGTAACCTGCCTTGTCGCTATGTCATCCATGCGGTCGGTCCAATATGGGGTGAGGGGGATGAGCAGGCTAAGCTCGCCGCAGCCATCCAAGGCTCGCTAAGCTTGGCGGATAAACTCAATTTAGATTCGATTGCCCTCCCCGCGCTATCGACCGGCATCTTCGGTTTTCCTAAAACGCTTGCGGCACACACGATGTATTCCACCATCCGGGAATATTTGGCTGGTAATCCGGCGACCGACCTAAAATTGATCCGTCTGGTGCTGTTCGATAGCGAAACAGTGCAGGCATTTCTTACCACGTGGGAACAAGATGATCACTTCCTTACATAATCCAAAGATACAGGCGATACGCAAACTTCAGACGCACGCCAAGGAACGCAGGGTTCAACACGCTTTCGTGATCGAGGGGGTGCGATTAGCACAGGAAGCCCTTCAAGCTGATTGGGAGGCACAGCTGGCATTATTCACTGACCAGCTAGATGCACGTGGCAAAGCGGTGTTGGATGGTTTCATCACCCGGGGCGTACCTACCGAACAGGTCACGGAGGCGGTGATGAAAACCGCCAGTGATACAGAGACTCCTCAGGGCCTCCTGGTCGTCTTGGCGGCACACCCCTTGCCCGCACCTGAAAATCAAAGCTTCATTCTCGTTCTGGATGGTGTGCGTGATCCAGGTAATCTGGGGACAATCCTGCGTACCGCTGCTGCCGCAGGGGTGCAGAATGTACTCCTCACACCTGGTTGTGTGGATGCCTTCGCTCCTAAGGTGGTGCGTGCAGGGATGGGGGCACATTTCCGCATACCGATCCAACAACCAGGCTGGGATGGCATCACGCGCTTATTGAAAAATCCTGAAAACAACCTGCATGTTTATCTGGCTGATTCTGCCTCAGGCAGTCCATACACCGAAGTGAATTTCCGCTCACCAACCGCCCTTATTGTTGGCGGAGAAGCCAGCGGTGCGGATAGCAAATCTATATTTCTGGCTAATGAAAAGGTGCATATTCCCATGCCCGGTGGTAGCGAGTCGCTTAATGTCGCGGTTGCAGTGAGTATCCTGGTCTTTGAAGTGGTACGGCAGCGGACAGGGTAATGCTTTCAAGTAATTTGTGCTAAAATATAAACAAGATGGATGCCCCCAATAAATACCTGGTAACTGAGCGCAACGCAATTACGCATGCAAAACACAGGAAGGAAGTCTTCTGGCAGATCACGCTTCCCATGTTAATTGGCGTCCTCCTGGCGCTGATTGCGGTTACTGCGATCATATTCTCCACCACAGTAACGGCGGCTGATCTGAGCCGATGGGCGGATGTTTCCACGATATGGCTCATCTTGCCATCGCTGGTAATTACCCTGATATTTCTGGCGATCCTGATTGCTTTTACATACCTCATCTCAGTCGTTTTAAAATTCACTCCACGTTATGCCCGCATCGTCCAGAACTACTTTGAAATCGGAAAATATAAAATCAGCCATATTACCGACCAGATTACAGCCCCGATTATCAAGTCACGCAGCATATGGGCTGTTGTGCGTCACCCGGGTAGATTTGCTAAGCGACCTGTGGATGAGCAGTGATGGTTTGGAGTGTTTGGTTTACGGAAAAATTAAGCTTATCGCTATCATGAAAGGAATTGACCCATGAACAATCAGGAAAACCTGGTCGTCGAACAAGGCGAAATTGTGGAGATGGACGACAGTTGGAAGCTCCCGGTACTGGCAATTGGTGCAGCACTAGGCGCTCTAACCGGACTGGGGGCAGCTTATCTGCTCGTTCAGCGTGCCCAAAAAAGAGGTGAGACGCCCAACCTCAGTGCTTTCGAAGGCGTCAAGCTGGGGTTGCTGATCTTTGGATTGCTCCGCCAGGTTTCGATGCTGGGTGGTAATGACGAGAAATAAACACCCTTATCTGAATATACATCCCATAAGCTATGCGCTTATGGGATGTTTTTATTATTTTGCTTGACAGTAAAGTGCCATCTGATTAAAATGTGAACGAACGTTCGTTATGGTTTGGGAAAAATATATGGCTTTACCAGCCTCCACGCGTGGGGAACAAACCCGACTAGCCATTCTGCAAGCAGCTCATGACCTGTTCATCAAGCAGGGTTACCATGGCACCTCCATGCGACAAATTGCCAGAGAAACCGATATTGCCTTGGGGGGCTTATACAACCACTTTGCCAGCAAGGAAGCTGTCTTTGAAGCGGTTTTCATGGCATACCATCCCTACCATCAAGTTTTACCTGCCATCCAGGCTGCGCAGGGAGCTAACCTGGAACAACTGGTGCAGGATGCCATCCAGCGCATGGTCCAGGTCATTGAGGGGCGCTCAGACTTTATGAACCTGATGTTCATCGAGGTGGTTGAGTTCAAAAGTGTGCACGCCAGGCAATTATTCACCATTATTTTTCCACAAGGGATGCAAATCCTGCAACAATTGGTCGAATCCTATCCAGAACAGATCAGGGCTATCCCTACACCTATGCTAATGCGTACATTTTTAGGACTGTTCTTTGGATATTATCTAACTGAAATTACCCTGGGTTCGTCCTTACCCCAAGAATTTCAAGAAAATGCCATGCATTATTTTGGGGATGTTTATCTACACGGTGTTCTTGCTCAGCAAGAAAAGAAATCAAACTAATGGGTCATGCATAGGATTTGCCATGTTCAATTCTCGTCTCCGCTCCCTGATCCGAAAAGAATTCATCCAAATTGGGCGTGATAAACGCACACTTATCCTGGTGCTGATCATCCCCATTATGCAGCTCTTTCTGCTTGGGTACGCTGCTACCAACGATGTGCGTAATGTGCCCCTGGCGGTATATGATCAGGACCGTGGACCCGAAGCCCGCCGCCTGTTGGATGCCTACCGGGCAGCCGATTACTTCAAGATATCCTATGATGTCAGCTCTGAGACAGAGATAGGTGATCTCATCGATGGTGGCGAAGCACGCGCCGGTCTGATCATTCCCCCTGGGTATAGTGACAGCATTCAAGGGGGAAAACCAGCTCAGGTGATGTTCGTTCTGGATGGCTCTGATCCAACCGTCGCTTCCACCGCCCTCTCAGCAGCGCAGTTGATTGGTCAGGCTTACTCCACAAAAGTTCTTGAAGCGCGATTATTACGGCGTGGCCAGGTCGAAGTCATCCAGCCTCCAGTTCAAGTGAGCACCAATGTCTGGTACAACCCCGACCTGGTCAGTGCCTATTTCATGATCCCGGGTGTTATCGGTATGATCCTGTTTGCTCTTACCTCAATCCTGACTGCCAGTGCCATCGTGCGTGAGCGTGAGCGGGGCACGATTGAGCAGTTGATCGTCACGCCCATCCGCCCGTGGGAGCTTGTGGTGGGGAAGTTATTGCCCTACGTGATTTTGGCGCTCCTGAACGCATTCGAAGTGTTGGCGATCGGTCATTATTGGTTCCACGTGCCGATTAGTGGCAGCCTGTGGTTAATCACAGCTGCTTCCTTGCTTTTCCTGCTTTCAAGCCTGGGCATTGGATTGTTCGCCTCCACCATTGCCAATACGCAGCAGGAAGCTATGCTAACGGTTTGGATGCTGCTCTTACCCAGCCTTTTCTTGGCAGGTTTCTTCTTTCCACTGGAAGCCATGCCCAAGATATTGCAATGGATCTCGTATGTTTTCCCCTTACGCTATTACCTGGTCATCATCCGCTCGTTGATGCTCAAAGGGGTAGGAATATCAGCGATTAAAGAGGACATCATCGCCCTGGCAATTTTCGGCGTTGCCATCATGAGCCTGGCATCCATGCGATTCCGTAAACGCCTCGATTAAACACCATAGAATCAGGAGGAACTATGAAAATACTACGCATAATCATTCCCATCATTTTAATAGCCGCTGCCGTTGCGGGCGCTTATTGGTATTTCACCACTCAAACCACACCGAAGACTAGCACCGAATTGACCGGGTCAGGCACAGTGGAAGGGACTGAAGTAACCATCTCTCCTGAAGTATCTGGGCGGATCACGGAAGTGCTGGTTAATGAAGGAGATCAGGTGAATACTGGAGATGTGCTATTTAAGTTGGATGGCAGCTTGTTGGAAGCTCAGCATAACCAGGCTCAGATCAATTTGGATGCAGCCCGGGCAGGTATGGATGTAGCGAATAACTCATCCGCGGCTGCGCAGGATAGCGTAAACATTGCCCAGGCACAATATGATCTCACCCTGGCTCAGGCGCTCCAGCAGGCACAACCTGCCCGTAACAATGCCTGGCGCCAGGATGTACCCGTTGAATTTGACCAACCGGTTTGGTACTACACAAATGCTGAACAGCTCGCGGCTGCTTTGAATGAATTGAATTCCACCAGGCAAGCTTTGGATGATGAGCAGGCAAGTTTTGATGCTCTTTCAGCGTCAGGAAGCTATACAAACCTCGTAACCATTGAGACCAGTCTCGCGCAGGCTCGCGCAGCTTTCCTCAATGCTAATGATGTGCTCGATCGTTCCAAGCTGCAAGATGATCAATCTCTGATTGATTCGGCTCAGCAAGCTTACGATACAGCTAAAGATGAGCTGGATGCCGCTCAACATGAGCATGACCAGCTCCTGACCACCCAGGAAGCCAATGATATCCTGGATGCGCGTGCCCGATTAGCTGTAGCCCAGGAACGTTTTGACACTGCCCAAGACCGTTATAATGCGCTCCTGACAGGCAAGGATTCTCTCCAGGTGCAGCTTGCTGCAGCGACATTGACTCAAGCCCAGGATAATGTGACCCTGGCAGCGTCAAAAGTATCACAAGCGCAAACCATAATTGATCAGGCTCAGGCTGCCCTTGATCTGCTCAATATCCAGATGGATAAGCTGACCATAACTGCTCCTTTATCCGCTGTTCTCTTGGCGCGCAGCATTGAACCGGGTGAAGTGGTACAGGCAGGTGCTTCTGCGCTTACCCTTGGAGACCTGGAAAATCTGACCATCACCGTATATGTCCCTGAAAACCGTTATGGTGAGGTGCATTTGGGCGACAAGGCACAGGTACATGTTGATTCCTTTCCCAACCAGGGTTTCAATGCCACCGTCACTCGCATTGCTGATAAGGCAGAGTTCACTCCCCGCAATGTACAGACCATGGAAGGTCGTAGCTCGACAGTCTATGCCATTCAGCTGGCAGTTCAAGATCCCGAAGGGTTACTCAAGCCGGGTATGCCTGCAGATGTGACTTTTAACCAACCCTGAGCGACACGCCAGATTCTCTGATCCGAGTCATGCCAAAAATTCTGGTTTCACATCTTTTTAAATCATTTGGTACCACGAAAGCGGTGGAAAATCTCGGCTTGTGGGTTGAGGCTGGTGAGATATACGGCCTGATCGGCCCGGATGGTGCGGGTAAGACCACTACGATGAGGCTTTTGTGTGGTGCTATGCAGCCTGATCAAACTCATTCCTATGGCACTCCAGAGCCGGTCATCCAAATTGCTGGCGTTGATATGCTTAAGCATACCGACACGGCCAGACAACAGCTTGGTTACCTGCCGCAGCGTTTCTCTCTGTATGAAGAATTAACTGTCTTGGAAAACCTTCGTTTTTTTGCCGAGGTACGCGGCCTTCCAGCCCAATCCTGGCGACCTCGATGCATCGAGATTCTGGAATTTGTTGGATTAGCCAGCTTCATAAACCGACGAGCCGGACAGCTCTCCGGTGGTATGCGGCAGAAACTTGGTTTGGCAGCCGCACTGGTGCACTCACCCAAAGTGCTATTACTGGATGAACCGACCACCGGCGTCGACCCGGTCACCAGGCAGGATTTCTGGCAGCTCATAATACGCCTGGTTACCGATGAGGGTGTGGCAGTTCTGGTCAGTACACCATATATGGACGAAGCCGGGCGTTGCGGCCGGGTGGGCTTCATGCGAGTTGGGAAAATCCTGGTGGAAGGAAAACCCGCTATGCTTCGCGCCACGTTAAATGGTCGCATCCTGGAAGTGCAAGGTGAGCCACTGCCATTGTTGCGTACCCTGGTACTCGCCGATGAAAATGTGGACGATGTACAAATGTTTGGCGATCGCCTGCATGTGCGTGTTCAACCAGGGTCTGACCAGGCAGTGATCGAACACCTGCAGGAAATCATCCCTGCCCAGGGTGGCAGGGTCACCCGCTTACGGTCCATAACACCTCAGCTGGAGGATGTCTTCATTAGCTTGCTAGAAAAACAAAAAGGTGAATCCACCCAACCGAAGGGACAGATCGACCATGCCTGAAGAAGTCATTCTAGCGCATAATCTCACCAAGCGATTTGACGACTTTATTGCTGTCGACCATATCTCTTTCAGCATTAACGCAGGTGATGTGGTGGGTTATCTGGGTCCAAATGGCTCAGGGAAAACCACTACCATTCGCATGCTGCTGGGGTTATTACAGCCGAGTGAGGGAGGCGCCTCCGTTTTGGGTTATGACATCGTGCGACAGTCTGAACAGGTGCGCCAGCGGGTTGGATATATGTCTCAGAGATTTGCCTTATATCATGACCTGACCGTGGGGGAAAACCTGGCATTTTATGCTGGCTTGTATGGCATCAGGGAACGCCTCCGTTTGGAGGAAGTGTTGGATGTGATTGGATTGTCCACGCTGGAGGCTGAGCGTGTCAGCGACCTCTCCACGGGATGGAAACAACGACTGGCGCTTGGCATCGCCATCGTTCACCAGCCACGCCTGCTATTCCTGGATGAGCCCACCAGTGGAGTAGATCCTACCGCCAGGCGCGCCTTTTGGGATTTGATCTACGAACTGGTCGCCCAGGGTGTGACCGCATTGGTGACTACCCATTATATGGATGAGGCTGAATACTGTGGACGGATTGGGATCATGAGCGAAGGCAAGCTGCTTGCCATGGAAAGTCCATCGACCCTCAAACAGCATAACCTGCCCGGAATAGCATGGGATGTGTTTGCTCGGCCTCTCCTACCAGCACTGGCTGTATTGGAAGGATCCCCAAGCGTATTACGCGCTGGTCTCACCTCAGACCACCTGCGCGCAATCACTCCCTTGAATGTTGATGCAGAAACTTTGACCAGATCAATGGTTGTTGCTGGTATCGAGATCGACCGGATTGAACAGGTCGAACCAACCCTGGAAGATGTTTTCCTGGCGCTGGTAGATGCGAATGTATGAGACCAACATTCCTGAAAAGCCTGTAATCCAGAGAGTATCTCAGCACCCCATAAAGCGCTAGTATAAATAATTGAAATCATAATAAATAATATCAATATAAACATTGAAATTATTTAATTTATTATTGACAAATATCAATTATTGTGTATAATAATAATCAAGTAAAAACAGCGTAAGATTGGCATAGGAGGCTGTTATGGATAACCTAGAGAATGAATTTATTCATATCCATCAAGAGGTAATACGCCGAGAAGTCAATACCAGTCAGGCTCTCCGGCGATCCGGGATGGTCAATCCCAACCTCAGTGACCGTGGATTGACCTTGCTCGGTGATGCGTTGATCCGTATAGGCACCAGGATAAAAGACCGCACCTATACCAGATTGAATGCTGAAGAGGCTTCTGCCCCAACATTTCTGATCATGCTTTAGCCTGAACTGCAACCTCAATTCACCTTGCGATCCTATCGAAATTGGAGATTACCCTGAATGAATACTTTACCCACCAGATGCCCACTTTGTGGCGGCGAAGTCACCGTCACACGCATTTACTGCCAGGATTGTGATACAACCTTAGAAGGTCGTTTTACGGGAGGTCCATTTTCTCAGCTTACCAAGGACCAGCTTGCTTTTGTTGAAACATTCATCCGTTGTGAAGGCAAGATCACCCGAATGGAAGTTGAGCTGGATCTATCATACCCCACCATCCGCAATCGATTGCATGAGGTAATCCGAGCTTTGGGGTATGAGCCGGGTGGTGAGGAACCAATCGCTGGATTGAGTGACACGGAGCGGCAGCGCATTTTGGAAGATCTCGATCAAGGAGTGATCAGTGCTGAAGAAGCCATGCGTTTGTTGCAAGAAAGTGAGAAGTGACCATGGAGAAGAAGTATGTTTCCACCAGCGCAGCCCCACATATCCAGTTAAATGTTGGCGGTGATCTGAACCTGAAGGGACAGGATTCTTTCGAGGTAGTAGTAAAGTCTGATGATACTGACCAGCTTGTCTTGGAAGCTCAAGATGATCAGGTTACCATTCGATACCCGGGCGACTGCAGTGTGCGCGTGCCCCGTGCAGCGCTTGTTCAGGTGACTGTTGTACACGGAGATGCTGTCATTAAAGCTCTGGATGGCGATTTAACCATTGATACCATCAATGGCGATCTGGAGCTTAGGAATGTGGGGGCAACCCAGATTGGCAAAGTAAATGGTGACCTGGAAGCAAAGAATCTGGAAGGAAATTTAAACATTAATTCAGTCCAGGGGGATGTTTCCATCCGTGGTGTTCAGGGTGATTTCACAATTAACAAAAAGGTTGCCGGTAACCTCACTCTCAATGACGTAGGTGGAAATGCGACCGCCTCTGCGAGTGGGAATATCTTTCTACGCCTTGACCCTGCCCCCGGGCACACCTACGAATTTATCAGTGACGGCAACGTATTTTGCCGTTTACCCGCTGACGCAAGTGTTGGGATAAGTGTCCCCAGGGCCTCCCAAGTGATGGTTGATTTGCCCGGTATACACGCTTCTGCTCCGGTACAAGCACCTTATACGCTAACCCTGGCCGAAGGTGATGCGCACATAACGCTTTCAGCCGATGGGAATGTGGTCCTGGATACCTTTACCCCTGATTGGGACGTGGAGGACTTTAATATCGATGTGGATAGCGAAGTAAATGGGATGGCTGATGCGGTTAGCCAGCAAATCACCCAGCAGGTTGAATCTCAAATTCGAATGATTGAAGACCAGCTGAATGCCCAGCTTTCCAGCCTGACCATGCGTTTGAATGCAGCAAATTTGAGTGAAGAGCAGGCGCGCCGGGTTGAAGAGCGCGCCCGTGAAGCCAGCGAGCGTGCGAATACCCGGGCGCAGGATCGTATCCGCCACGCCCAGGAGCGCATGGAGCTAAAACTGGCAGCTGCACAACGAAAGATCGACAGTAAAGCCCAGGCACAAGAGCGAGCCTCTCGACATGGACGCCACAACTGGAGTTTCACCATCCCCACCCCGCCCTCGCCTGCTGCACCTCCTGGTGAACCGGTGAGTGAAGATGAGCGCCTGATGATCCTGCGTATGTTGGAACAAAAGAAAATTACCATGGACCAGGCAGAGGAGCTGCTTTTAGCTTTGGAAGGTAAATCAGCTTAAATATTACATTGCCAGGTTTGAAAGTAATGGGATGTGCTTATTCCTGAAATGAAAGGTTGATGAAAAGAATGATGAATGAATCAGAACGTCTGCAAATCCTTGAAATGATTGAAAAAGGGATCATCACCGCTTCCGAAGGGGTCCAGCTGCTAAATTCTCTCCCAGAAGAGTCCGGTGAAATTGAAACTCCCCAAATTGGCGAATACGCTCAACCCGAGGTTGAACAAACTGAACCTTCCCCCGAACCTGAAGTTATTGAGACAGCACCTTCCCCTGGCGAGAAAACCTCTGCTGCCCCGAACGAATTTGATGCCGAGATCAAGAAATGGCGTCGATGGTGGTGGGTGCCCCTGACCATTGGTATTGGCATCACGGCAATCAGTGGCTTGCTCATGACCCTGGCTTATCAAAATAGTAGCTATTTCTGGTTTGGATGTCTGTGGGTCCCATTGTTGTTTGGTGTACTTGTCATCAGTCTGGCAGCCGCCAGCCGGACGACGCGCTGGCTGCATGTCAGAGTCCATCAAGAGCCTGGTGAGTGGCCAAAAACGATTGCGATAAGTATGCCCATTCCAATCCGCTTCACTGCCTGGTTAATTCGCATTTTTAAACCCCATATTCATGGGATGGATGGTACAAATTTGGATGAAGTTATCCTGGCTTTGGATAAAACCTCACCCGAACAACCTTTCTATGTGAGGGTGGACGAGGGTGAGGAGGGTGAAAAGGTCGAAGTTTATATCGGTTAGCTATTTTGTGTTGTGATAGCTGAATCGTTTTCATGCAAATTAAGAAATTATTTGGAGGTTAATATGGCTACAACAGAAGAAAGAATGCGAATACTACGAATGATCCAGGAAGGCAAGATCACGGCTGAGGAAGGTGCCAAGTTATTGTCGGCATTGCGCGAGAGCCGCAAGGAGAGCCGGCCGGTGGTCACTACCAGCCGAGCAGGCAAAGGTATGCTGCGCGTGCGTGTAACCGATATGCTTACCGGGAAATCCAAGGTCAGCGTTAATCTACCCCTGGGGTTGGTGGATGCGGGGATGAGTATCGCCAGCCAGTATGCCCCGGATGTAAACTTCTCTCAAATCGCCGATGCCATCCGGTCCGGACAGATGGAAGGAAAGATCGTGGATGTGGTCGATGAAGAAGACGGTGAGCATATTGAAGTTTTTATTGATTCATAGCAAGACAAGTTTCAAATAGAGATTTCTGTGTGGAGGTTTTTATGTCTGACGAAACCATTGAAAAGACGTTTCAAGTTGTTGATCCAGCCCGATTGTCCATTTCAAATATCCGTGGCTCCATTGTGATCCAACCTGGTGAGACGAATCTGATCCAGGTGCATGCCGTCAAGTATGGTAATTTTGATAGTGGAAGGTATAGCATCGAAATGACCCAGGATTCCGATGGACGCGTTCGAGTCGAAACCCGCTCGAGCGAATCCATGTTGGGCTTCCTCTCCCACCCGCCCAGGGTGGAATACACCGTACAAGTTCCTCAGGGTATATATTTATCTACCTCCGCTGTCAGCAGCTCCATCAAAGTAAGCGGACTGAATGGTGAATTCAGGTTAAAAACAGTCAGCGGAGGGATTGATCTGACAGATTTATCGGGTCCGTTAAAGCTTAATGTGGTCAGCGGAGATATCTCTGGCTCGCGCTTGAGTGGGACGCTTGAATTGGAATCGGTTTCAGGCAGGGTGCGCTTGATGGAGTCTAGCTTTCCCAATGCAGATGCTTCCACGGTTAGTGGCGAGCTGGTCCTTCAAACGTCTCTTGCAGGCGGGCCTTATCATTTTAGCTCTGTTTCGGGCAGCGTACATATGCTGGTACCCGCAGATACACGCTGCAACGCTGAGCTGAATAGTGTGAGTGGTAGCATCCGTTCCTCACTACCTGCCACCACTACCCGCTTGGGTCACGGGTCAAAAATTTCACAAATTCAGGGCGGAGGAGCCGAGGTGCGCCTTAAAAGTGTATCTGGAAGCCTGTCATTTGAAACCGAAGGCATTCCTGCTCAACCTGTTTCAGTCACCTCTCCTGTTCCCGTTCCACCTACCCCACCTTCGACGCAAGCCCCACCTGCGCCTGTTCTCAGCACAGCTGAGATCCTACAGCGCATCGAGAGCGGTGAGATGACGGTGGACGAAGCTGTAAAACTGATGAAGGATCAACCATAATCTGGTATTCACCACGTTTAAAACGCCTGCCCAGGCTCTTCTGCAGGCGTTTTTTATGTATAATTACCCTCCTATGACCACACCACAACCATCCCCAAAACGTCCTGCCGGCATGTTCGGTTTTACCATCGTTTGGATCGGGCAGATCATCTCCTTGTTGGGCACCAGCATGACCGGCTTTGCCGTGACCATCTGGGCATATGAAAAGACCAATGCTGCCACCGCCCTGGCGATGGTCGGGTTCTTCTTTGTTGCGCCGATGCTGATCGCTTCACCCTTTGCAGGGGCTATCGTCGACCGTTCCAACCGGAAGATGATGATGATGATCAGCGATATCGCCTCTGGTATTGCCACCATTGTTATCCTCATCCTATATAGCACGGGTCATCTTGAAATTTGGCACCTGTTCATCACCAGTGCCTTCCAGGGTGTGTTCCAGTCCTTCCAGTGGCCTGCCTATTCGGCTGCCATTACCACCATGATCCCCAAGGAGCAGTTCGGGCGGGCAAATGGCATGCTCTCGCTGGCGGATACGGCTTCCAATATTTTTGCACCCATCCTGGCCGGGGCATTGCTGGGAATCATTGGGCTTCGTGGGATCCTGTGGATCGATATCGCCACCTTTGTATTTGCCATCGGTGCTTTGTCGCTGGTCTTTATACCCCAACCCAAAGTCACTGAGGAAGGGCGCCAGGCACAGGGAAATATTTTCAAGGAAGCGGTCTTTGGCTTCGGATACATTCTTAAACGCCCTCCCCTGCTTGCCTTGCAGCTGGTTTTCCTCACCGGTAACTTTTTCGTAGGGATTCCTGGGGCGGTCCAGGCAGCCATGATCCTGGCAAATACTGGCACCAATGAGAAGGTTCTGGCTGTTGTGAACTCAGCCGGGGCAGTGGGGGGTGTGGTGGGAGGCCTGGTGATGAGTGCCTGGGGAGGCCCAAAGCGCCGGGTCTATGGGGTGTTATTTGGCTGGTTTATCGCCAGCCTGCTTGGTGATGTACTGTTCGGTTTGGGTCGTATCACACCGGTTTGGATGGGTGCTGCGTTTTTTGGTATGTTTTTCATCCCCATCATCAACGGCTCCAACCAGGCGATATGGCAGGCCAAAGTACCTCCCGACCTGCAGGGGAAGGTTTTTTCAATTCGACGTTTGATTGCCTGGTTTGTCACTCCGCTCGCCATGCTTATCGCAGGTCCGTTGTCTGATAAAATCCTTGAACCTGCCATGCAAAATCCCCAAAGCGCCCTGGCTTCAGCAACCGGATGGTTCATGGGTGTAGGACCCGGTCGCGGTATGGCGCTGCTGTTCGTAATTGGAGGATGTCTGGCAGCTCTGGTAGGTCTTGGGGGTTATGTCTTTCGGGTTCTTCGCGATGCCGATACCCTGCTGCCTGACTTTGATGCTCTTCCAGCTGTATTGACCCCGGATGAGCGATTGACCCGCATGCAGGAATTGCTGGAAGACCGGAAATCCTGGGCTTCCCAGCCAGATACCCCCGAACGTGAGCTGGCTCTCAAAGCCATTTCAAATTCATTACGGAAGCTTGGCCAGGGAGCATCGAAACCTCCAGAAGCCGCGTAGCTATTAGCTTAACCGCTGAATAAACCCGTATATCCCGGTCATTTATTTCTGGCCACATCCAACCGGCACCAGGCATACAACGCATCATACAAATCAAATTGGTGTGCCAGATTTTCGTTATCCTCCGCATAGCGCAGGCTGAACCCACTGGCAATCGCCTCCAACCCTCGGGCAATTGGATCTTTGTCGATGTCCTCGGAGACATCCGCAGAATGGACGATTTTTGCCAGGCGCAACAATCCCGCTTCTTTTAGCCCATATTTATGGATAATTGACTCAAAGGAACATCTTCCTTCTGTATGACCCAGCTCAACCCCGGGGGCATCGAAAGGTATTGCTCCGGTTTCTACCACCACCTTTTCAATTTGATTGGTGGGGACGAACAGAAAGTCTGCCTCACTATCCACAAAGCGCGTGATCAGCCACGGGCAGGCTACTCGGTCAACGTGTACGTGCGAGCGGGTTACCCATAACATATGTATTTCTCCTTTTTTGTGCAAAGTAGATAAAGGGTAAGATACCCTTATTTAATCATTCTTTCACTGGTGGAGCACTTTAGTTTATCTATCGGCAAACACCAGGCCACAGTGATTCTGCGGCGCGAACGCGTACACCTTATTGAGCCTTCGCGTTGTTAATGGTATGCGCCACATACAAGCGGTTTGTCCCATAATGGATCGCGGCATGGTCGAAACCGCCCGCGTGTAGGTGTTCAGGAAGGTCGATCGTGGCGATATGTTTCAGACTCATCACCAAATACCTTGCTTATAAAGGTTAAAATCCGAATGAAAGTGGAAGCAATGAAAGATAATCTAAATCATTGTATTTCACTTGCGAATACGTGTAATTATACACTCCCCAACTAAACTGCACCCGTCTATAATGAGTAGGACTGCTCCCATTTTTGCTGGAATGAATATTGACTGGATAGAAAGGCTGTTGATTTGAAACCCCTGAAGCTCGTATTCTCTTATGCCAGGCGCTATAAGTTGGTTCTTATTATTACCATCATCAGCATGTTCCTGTTGGTAGGCGTACAGCTGGCAATCCCTTGGATCATTCGTATTTTGATTACTGATGTTACTGCCCCGACGACGACTCCAGCCTCCTATAAATTGGTGGGCATCCTGTCTATAGCCGTATTAGGGATTTATATCCTGCGTGCTGGAATGCAATTCTTGCGTTCTTATATGGCTCACCTGGCAGGCTGGGGCGTGGTGGCGGATGTACGCAAACATATCTATGAGCATTTACAGGCGCTCTCCCTGCGTTATTATGAGGACAAGCAAACGGGACAACTAATGTCGCGGGTGATCAACGACACTGAGCTGTTTGAGCAGCTTATCTCGCATGCCGTCCCGGATGTAGTGGTGAACGTGATCACATTGGTTGGCGTGAGCGCGGTGCTATTGAGCCTTAACTGGCGCCTGACATTGCTCAGCATGCTCCCCATCCCATTGGTGGTGGTTTCGCTGCAAGTGTATGCCCGTTATGTGCGTCCAGCGTTCCGCGAGCGGCAAAAGGAACTTGGCAATCTTAACGCCATCCTGAACGACAGCCTGTCTGGCATCCGAGAGATCAAGGCTTTCACCCGTGAAGTGGAGGAAATGAAGCGCGTCAACCAGGGGATCGACCGCTATCGTGTTTCACTGCTTGGCGCACTCAAGCTGATGGCAACTTTCCAGCCATTCATTGAATTCACCTCCTCCCTGGGAATGCTGGTCGTGATCTATTTTGGCGGTAAGCTGGCTTTAACGGGAGTATTATCTGTGGCAGACCTGGTAGCTTTCTTCCTCTACCTGGATATTTTCTACCAACCGGTGCGTAACCTGAGCAATGCCTGGGAGCAGATACAGGGATCGCTTGCTGGAGCAGATCGTGTGGCTGATCTGTTGGAGCAGCAGCCAGAGATGCAGAATTGGCCGGGCGCCGTCCCGCTGGAGGGACGTGCCTCGGGGAATATAAGTTTCCAGAATGTAAATTTTGAATATGCACCCGAAACTCCAGTGTTAGAAGAGATTAATCTGGATATCCCGGCTCACCAGGTCATTGCATTGGTGGGCCCAACCGGGGTGGGCAAATCGACGCTGGTCAGCCTGATCCCCCGCTTTTATGATGTCACCTCGGGCAGCATCACCCTGGACGGTAATGATATCCGCCAGTTTACCCTGGATAGCCTGCGCAGGCAAATCAGCTTTGTGCTCCAGGATGTATTCCTGTTTCATGGGTCTGTGCGCGAAAACATCCTGTTTGGCCGCCCGGGTGCCACCGAGCAGGAGCTGATCACTGCTGCCAAGATCGCCAATGCGGATGGATTCATATCGGCTCTTTCAGACGGGTATGATACTCTGATCGGCGAGCGTGGCGTCAAGCTCTCCGGCGGACAGAAGCAGCGCTTATCGATTGCCAGAGCAGTGCTCAAGGATGCCCCCATCCTGATCCTGGATGAAGCTACATCTTCGGTAGACACGGAGACTGAGCTGCTGATACAGCAGGCCCTGGAACGGTTGATGGTGGGACGGACTGTGATCATCATCGCTCATCGGCTTTCAACCATCCGCAACGCTGACATGATCGTGGTGCTGGAAGGCAGGCAGATTAAGGAAATTGGCACCCATGTAGAGTTGATGGCACAGGATGGGCTTTACCGGCGCTTGAGTACTGTCCAGAATCACCTGGAAATGTCAGCCATCGTTGAGCAGGAAGGCAAATAAAAACAGGCTCTTCCCCAAAGGGCTGTCTTTGTGATTTATGATGAACGGATCACTCAGTCAGGGTGATCTTCCGAATGCTGCGCGGCTGGTCGGGGTCAAAACCGCGTGCTTTGGAGAGATAATAGGCCAGTAGCTGACCTGGTAATGTGGCAACAATCGGGCTGAGCCATTCAGGAACCCCGGAAGGAACCGGGATGAAAAAATCTTGCCCATCGATGTGCCCTTCGAGGACCGCATCACCGATGGTGATCAGCTGGGCACCGCGCTCATGAACATTCTCAGCCAGGGAAGACAATTCATCCCTGAACGTGGTTCCCATCGAAACCAGGTTCACCGGAAAACCTGGCTCCACCATTGCGATCGGTCCATGCAGGAAATCGGCCGATGAATATGGCTCAGCCTGCATATTTGCCAGCTCCTTGCACTTGAGCGAAATCTCATAGGCGGTTGAATAATTGAACCCACGACCGATGAACACCGTATGGCTCGCCTTTGCCAGGCTTGCAGCAGTTGCCTTGGCTTGCGGTTCGGAGGCTAATGCCTGTTCGAGCACCTCTGGAATAACCTGCAAAGGTCCAAGCTGAATGGGTGTATCGGTTAAGCTTAAAGCGAGCATTGCCAGGGCAGTCAGCTGGGCGGTATAGGTTTTTGTGGCTGCAACACTTTGCTCCTTACCCACCCCCAGACTAATATTATATTCTGCTGCCATTGCCAGACGCGACTCCAGATCGTTGGTGATGGCAATGGTTGGGGCTCCCTGTCGTCTACCCTCCTCGATCACACTGACGATATCCGGAGATTGACCTGATTGCGAGATACCAATGACCAGGGCTCCCTCCAGGCGTGGAGGGGCATGATAGCGTGTGAACAGGGAGGGGGTAGCCAGCGCCACGCTGAGGTGGTTGATGGCTCCAAAGATGTACTGCCCGTACCGGGCGGCATTATCAGAAGTGCCACGCGCAGCCACCAGGGCATAGGAAAATTCGTAGGGGGAAAGTTTTTGGCTGATCCACGCCACTCTCTCCGCCTCTGTCTCCAGCATACCTCGGATGGCTTCGGGCTGCTCGTAAATCTCACGTAATAATTGCGACTTTATTGTCACAGCGATTTATCGATCCTCCTGGTAATCCAAATACATCAATCCTTCCAGAACTGGGGCAGGTATGCCCGGTTGGTTTCGAGCATGTCATCCAGCACCGCCTGGATGCGATCGGCTTTAGGTCCCAATGGATGCGCCAGGAGTGCTTCATAGGCGGCCTTTCGATCCCCGTGCACCGCTGCTTCAACGGTGAGCAGCTCGTAAGACTTAACCGCTGACACCAACCCGTAACAGACTGTCGGTAGCGGTTCAGCCGGCAGGGGATGGATGCCGCCTTGGTCGACCCGGCAGGGCATTTCAAGCACCCAATCTACCGGCCAACCGGGTACAGCCCCGGCATGGGTGGTGTTGACCACATGGGTCTCGCCCAGGTCGTTAAAGTGGGCGTTCAGCAGCTGGGTGGCAACGGTGGAGTAGTATGCCCCGCCCCGCAACATGAGTTCAGCAGGGGGCTCCGCAAGGGTTGGGTCAGCATATTGTTTGAGCAGGTTCTTCTCGATTTCTATTACTTCTTCCCCTCGGGAAGGAGGCCATTTTCTCTGAGACTCGAGCTTATGGTCGGTATGGTAGAAATACTGCAGGTAATAATTAGGCATCATTCCCAGCACTTCGATGGTGCGCGGGTTCCACTCAGGCTCGGGATCTGAGCGCAACTCAGCCAGGTAAGCTTCGAACACTTGCGGCCAAATATCCTCGCCATCCACGGTGAAGCCGCGATGCCACGACAGGTGGTTCAATCCAAGCGTATTGAGCTGCGTACGCTCTGGTGTGATTGCGCTGCCTTTGAGCTCCTTCAAGCCGTCAATGATGCCCATCTTGGTGGTGATGGCTACGTTGCAAACACCCACCGATAGCACATCTGGGGCATATTTTTGCAAAGCCTGGGTGACCAGACCGGCGGGATTGGTGAAATTGGCTAGTATTGCCCCCGGTGCCACCTCACGGCAATCGCCCGCGATTTTTAATATCACCGGGATCGTACGCAGGGCTTTAGCCATACCGCCCACGCCTGTCGTTTCTTGTCCGATTAAACCATGGCGCAATCCTAAATATTCGTCTGCCACCCTCGCAGGCATTTGACCCACGCGCAGCTGGGTGATCACGTAGGATGAATTTTCCACCGCCGCCCGTTGGTCCTGAGTCAGTACCACCTTGAATGGTTTTCCTTTGGCCTCCACCATGCGCTGGGCAAAACCGCCCACGACAGATAGGCGCTGCGCGTCAATGTCCATCAGCCACAATTCAGTGACTGGTAATGTGGATGTGCGCTCCAGAAAACCATTGATCAGCTCGGGGGTGTAAGTGGAACCCGCACCAATGACCGTGACTTTCATAGTTACGCTCCAAAATTCTATGGTTTTACTTCGTATTACCTCAGGATTGTAGCATTAATTATTGGAATTGAGCGGAAAACAACTTTGTCTAAGGACTCTGGCTGAATAAAGGGAATAACCGTACCGGGAATAAAGGACGCCAGGGCAATATCATTGTAGGGGCACAAGGCTTGTGCCCATTTTTTAACCAGGATCGTATTTGGGTAGGGGCGGAGCACGCTCCGCCCTTCTTGGTTCTAATGCAGGAACTGAAAATATATGATATAATTGGTCTAATTTATCATATAACACCTTGAATGTTAGCTACACAAACGGAGGGAGTAAAATGGTTGAAAAAATTAAAACAGTCATAATTGGTGGAGGCCAGGCAGGTTTATCGCTCAGTTATTATCTCACCCAGGCTGGATGGGAGCATATCATCCTGGAAAAGTCCCCTCAGGTGGCGGATGCCTGGCGCAACCGCCGCTGGGATTCATTTACCCTGATAACACCCAATGTATCCTTTAAGCTTCCGGGGGCGAAATATGCGGATGGAGATCCTGAAGGCTACATGCCAAAATCTGAGATCGTTCGGCGGTTTGAGCAGTACGAGCAGAAAAATCACTTTCCTGTAAGCTATTCAACCCAGGTCACCCGGGTTGAACCCATGGAAAACCATGATAGATATCGAGTATTTACCGATAAAAAGATTATTCAAGCGAGGGATGTAATTTTCGCCACTGGGATGTACCAGAAAGGCAAAATTCCTGCATACGCAGCTCAATTACCACAATCCATCATTCAGATCCCTTCAGACGCTTACCGGAATCCGCAGGCACTCCCGCCCGGTGCGGTTCTGGTCATCGGTTCAGCCCAATCAGGTAGCCAGATTGCGGAGGAACTTAACCAGGCAGGACGGAAGGTTTACTTATCAACGGGTACCGCTGGGCGTTTTCCCCGCCGCTATCGCGGCAAAGACGGATACGAATGGTTGGACCTGGTTGGATTTTTCGACCGCACCCCGGCCATGCTGGCCTCCCCTAAGGACCGCCTGTTTGGATCTCCACATTCATCAGGAAAGGGGGGCGGGCACGAAATCAACTTGCACACATTTTACCGTAATGGCATCATCCTGTTAGGCCATGTACGCGGCTATGAAGATGGGAAGCTTGTGCTTGCCCCAGATTTGAAGGAAAACCTGGCTAAGGCAGATGGATTCGCTGCCAATGTGATCAAGATTATTGATGACTATATTCTGAAAAACGCCTTGGATATCCCCGCAGAGGAAGTAACGATTTTGGATGACGGATACCGGGCGCCCGAGATCATTTCTCTGGATTTATTAGCAGAAGGTGTTAGCACGATTATTTGGGCTTGTGGATATTCGATTGACAGCCTGGTACAGCTTCCATTACTCGATCCTTATGGTTATCCGATTACCGATCGGGGCGTTACCCGCTATCCCGGCTTATATTTTCTCGGTATGCCCTGGATGAATAAGTTTAAATCGGGGTTTCTCATGGGAGTCGGCGAATCCGCCCAATACCTGGCTGAAGTTATAGCTAAAGGCTAGCTCTTCCATCCGAAACGCCATCTAGCTTATTCCTGTCCACATATCGTGCTTTTGTTCACCGTAAGCACATTGACGATAAACCGGTGCTTGTTCCGCGTTTATGTCATCTGGTATCGCGAATATTTTTGAGCGATATGCGAGACGGTGTTCTTCCGGCGAGGCAATCTCCTCCCGGCATTTACTTCTATCACCCCATAAAAAAACTGTTCCAGCGCCAGCTCGTCTCGACCAATACTCAGATCGCCACCCTGATGTATGAATGATACAGTTTGACGGAAAACGAAATCAAGCTTGTCGAAGGTAGTAGGGGCGGATCGTGATCCGCCCTTCATGGTCCTTCCCTCACCTCCATTGAAAAAATCCTGCTCTAGCACCGAATCGCCTCCCAACCCCACGAATGTGTGGTTTTGTGCTCCATGAGGTATAGGCGGGAACTATCATTGCACACTAAGGAGTGCGATCATTGTGGGCTCTGAACCCGGCAATGCCGGGGTCGATTTTCTACTGGATAGTTTCAACCGCCGGCAAGGGACAGCAGGTTTACAACGCTATGTGAAGCTACTTTGAACACCGAAGGAGTACGGTTTCCAACCCTTTGCCACTACAAAAAAAAGACGGGTAAGGATACCCGCCTTTCAAAACAAAGTATTATAGATAAATATCCTTCGTGTCCCTTGTGCCCTTTGTGGTGATCTTTTTACTTCCAAACGATATATCTCATGCCGGCCTCCGATGTCCCCCCATACCTCCCTCGATATTGCGTGGGCAGCAGGCTTGCCAGCTGGTACATCATCTCCTCTATCATCTTCTCCCGCACCTGCCGGGTCACTTTTTCACCCCCAGCATCCAGGTGGAACAGTCTTCCCACTCGAAAGTGAAAATCGGTGCGCTTCAGCCGTGAGAGATTTTGGGTGTAGTTTTCTGCTCCATAAAATGCCACAGGCATCAGCGGCACCCCGCTGTGCAGCGCCATCAGCACCACACCCGGGTGGGCAGGCTGTAACACCCCATCGTGGCTGCGCGTGCCCTCCGGCGCGATGACGAGCATGTCCCCCTTTTCCAAAGCATTCAAGCCAATGCGTATGGCATCGATATCCGCCTCGCCTCGTCGGAGAGGGATGGTCTCGGTCACATCCAACGCGAAATTCAATATAGGGATTTTCCAGCGCTCAGCAAGCAACATGCCATGCACGTGGCGCGGCTGCAAACGCGTGTAAATAATGGGAATTTCCAGGATATTGACGTGATTGGTGTAGATGACCAGAGGTCCTTGTTTTGGCACCTTTTCCAGCTCGGCATCGTCGATACGGCAGATCAGGCCGGTGATACCTTTTAATGCGCTTACAATGAATCGCTGCGAGAAGGTCACTTTCCATCCTGCTTTGCGCAGATGATCTCGAGCTGGAGTGGCAGGACCTCGATCTCAAGATGCGTGCCATCCACGCAGATAATCTCCCCATCGGTCTGGGCTGGCAGCGGACCATCTACGGCGGTGATGGCGATATGCGCAGCCTGACCGGTCTTTATCGCCGGTTGGGTGGCCTGGTCACCACGTGTAAAATGCGGGATCATCTTGATCACTTCGAAGGAGCTCATCTGCTCCGCGATGCACAGGTCAAACAGGCCATCATCGGGCATGGAGTTAGGTGCCATGTAAAAACCACCGCCAAGTCGGCGACCATTCATGATCGAGATCAACAAGCTGCGTTGGGTCAGGGTCTTTTCGTCGTATACCGTGGTAGCCAGGGGGGCTTTGTTATACAGAAAGACGGTTTTGAGCACTGCAGCCAAAAAGGCAAGGAAACCACCCCAGCGTGGAAGCTTGTGGACTTCAATCGTGGTGATGGCGTCAAACCCGATCCCCACACAGTTCCCAAAATACCTGCCTTCGGGGTAAATGCCACCGGTCACCTTGCCGATATCAATGCTGCGACGATGGTCATCGACCAATGCCTGAACACCAACCTCGAGGTCAGCGGGGATGCCCATGCTACCGGCAAAATCATTGCCTCTACCAACACACAGTACGCCCAATGGAGGAATTGTCAAACCTTCCTGCTTGCACAGCATCAGCCCATTGATGACTTCGTTGACGGTACCGTCACCCCCGGCAGCGATGATGGTATTAAAACCATCCTTCACAGCCTGGCGGGTCAATTCGATGCCGTGTCCGACGCGTTCTGTTTGTACGAGATCGAAGCTGAGATTGTGCTGGTTCAGTAGCTTTACAATTTGCGGACTGGCTTTCAAGCCGTTCCCATTCCCAGCAATTGGATTGAGGATGATTTTGTAAGTGTTGGTCATGGGCCGATTATATCAGGCACGCGATTATCTCAAAAGTAGTTTCTTGCCTTTGGAGCCATTCGGTAGTACATTAAGGCATTCCAATAACCTTTGAGCTTGCAGATGGAGTACTATTATGGTTGATACAATGATGCCTGCATTGTTCGTCGGGCATGGCAACCCGATGAATGCGATTGAAGATAACGAGTTTAGCCACTCCTGGCAGTTAGCAGCCAGGCAGATTCCACAACCGAAAGCCATCCTGTGCATCTCAGCCCACTGGGAAAGCCGTAGCACCCAGGTGACTGCGATGGAAACGCCTCGCACCATCCATGATTTCTACGGCTTTCCGCGGGAGTTGTTTGAGAAGCAGTATCCCGCCCCTGGCTCACCTGAGCTGGCGCAAAGGATGATACAACTGGTTGGTGAATCTAATGTGGAGCTGGACCACTCCTGGGGTCTTGACCACGGCACCTGGTCGGTGCTATGCCGGATGTACCCACAGGCTGATGTTCCTGTGGTGCAGTTAAGCCTTAACCGCACGCTGGATGCGGCTGGTCATTATGCATTAGGCCAGCAGCTCAGACAACTACGGCGGGAGGGAGTCCTGATCGTCGGGAGTGGAAATATCGTGCATAACCTGCGCATGATGGTGTGGGAAGATACCGCCTTTGACTGGGCGGTCGAATTTGATACCAATATCGCGCAATGGATCCTGCACCACGACCATGATCCCATCATACACTATGAAAAACAAGGCCGGGCTGCCATGCTATCGGTGAATTCGGCAGAACACTACCTGCCGCTGTTATATGTACTGGGAGCGGGAGAGAAGGATGAGCCGATCAGCTTCTTTGCCGAGAAACTATGGGGAGGCTCACTCTCGATGCGTTGCGTCAGGATCGGGTGAAAACGATGAACTTATCGGAAATCACCCATCAGATTTTATACAACGCCCACTTGTTATCACCCACGGAGGTCCGCAATGATCTATTGGATATACCTGCTGATTGCCATCCTGACCGAGGTGGTCGGCACAACCATGATGAAGGTTTCGCAAGGTTTGTCGCGCCTGATTCCATCTATAGTGATGTTTTTAATGTATGGCGTCAGTTTCGTCTTTATGGCACTAGCTCTAAAAAAGATTGAGGTAAGCACCGCCTATGCTATTTGGTCAGGGCTTGGTACAGCTGTGATTGCTGCGATTGGAATAATTTGGTTCCGGGAGTCATTTAATATCCCCAAGCTTGTTGGGCTTGCATTAATTATCGCCGGGGTCGTTCTACTTAACTTGAGGGGATCTGGTTAAGCCAAATATTCTTGAGCAGGATTAGGATCCGGTATGCGCAGGCAAGGTCTTTAATTGAAAGACATGTTAGATATTATCTAATTTTTATCAGTTAAAGCACCATTCCAGATATCAAATTTCCCCTACATCTATAATAAAAATTTTGGTCAATTAAGATAATTTGGGCAAGAATTATTGACAATCGATTGGCTGGGTTGTACAATACCCAGAATTAATCAATCACCCCAATCGTCATTTGTTACTCACACAATCCCAAAGGAGTTACGATGGAACAGTCATTAAATAGTAAATTGGAGGGAGAAGTATTTTACCCCTCGCCTGCCATTGTCAAGGAGGCATACGTTAAAGAATACGAATCGCTTTACAAGCAATCAATCCAAGACCCACAAGGCTTTTGGGCAGAACGAGCATCAGAATTGGAGTGGTTCAAGAAATGGGATAAAGTGCTGGATGACAGTAATCCACCTTTTTTCAAGTGGTTTGTCGGTGGTATGACTAATATCGTTCACAATGCAATCGATAGACATGTGAAAACCTGGCGTAAGAATAAGCTGGCATTGATCTGGGAAGGAGAGCCTGGTGACTCGCGCACCTTCTCATACTTTGCGCTGAATCGCGAGATTTGTAAATTCTCTAATGTCTTACGCTCGATGGGGGTTAAAAAGGGCGACGTCGTTACGATCTACTTGCCTCGCATTCCTGAACAGGTTATATCCATGCTGGCGTGCGCCAAGATTGGTGCGATCCACTCGGTGGTGTATGGGGGCTTCAGCGTAGAAGCATTAGCTGAGCGGATTGAAGACGCACAGAGCCGGGTGCTAATTACTGCTGATGGCGGCTGGTTACGTGGGAAAACTGTGGGGCTCAAGTCTATCGCAGATGAAGCCATAGCTCGCCAACCGACTATTGAAAGTTGCATCGTGGTTAAACGCACAGGTCAGGAAATCTATATGGAATCTGGTCGCGACTACTGGTACCATGACCTGATGTCTTTACCAATTTCAAACCCGTTGTGCTACACGGAACGAATGGATGCAGAAGATCCGCTGTTCATCCTCTATACTTCTGGGACAACTGGCCGCCCAAAGGGAATTTTACACACCCATGGCGGGTATATGGTATATATTTATACGACGTTGAAGTATGTTTTTGACCTCAAGGATGATGACCGCTACTGGTGTGCGGCCGATCCCGGCTGGATTACTGGTCATAGCTATATTGTGTACGCCCCATTGCTCAATGGAGCAACCTTGTTTATGTACGAGGGTGCACCGGCGCATCCTTACCCCAACCGCTGGTGGCAAATGGTGGAACGATATGGCATTACCATTCTTTATACAGCACCGACTGCCATTCGAGGCTTGATGCGATATGGGGATGCCTGGGCAAGGCGGCACGATCTGGGCAGCCTACGCCTGCTAGGTTCGGTTGGCGAGCCGATCAATCCCGAGGCATGGAAATGGTATTACACCGTTATCGGCAGTGAACGCTGCCCTATCATGGACACCTGGTGGCAAACTGAAACTGGTGGATTTATGATATCTCCACTGCCAATTGTACCGCTCAAGCCGGGGTCAGCCACCCGTCCGCTCTTCGGCATTGAAGTGGATGTAGTAAATGAGCAAGGGCAGCCTGTTCCAGTGGGTGAGGAGGGTTACCTGGTGGTTAAAAAACCCTGGCCGGGCATGCTGCGCAATATCTTTAAAGACCCAGAGCGTTACAAGAGTCAGTACTGGGGAAAATTTGGTGACTTGTACTTGGCAGGCGACTCGGCTCGTAAGGACAAGGATGGCTACTTCTGGGTAATTGGACGGATTGACGACGTGATCAAGGTCAGTGGTTATCGCCTTGGCACTGCTGAGGTAGAAAGTGCGTTGGTCAGTCATTCTGCTGTATCTGAAGCTGCAGCAATTGGGTTGCCGCATGAGCTAAAAGGCAATGCTATTTATGCCTATGTGATCCTTCGTGCTGGCGTTGAAAAGAATGAGAAGCTGGTTGAAGAGATACGGAATCACGTGGCTCACGAGATGGGACCCATTGCCAAACCTGAACAGATTACTTTTGTAGATAGTTTACCCAAGACACGCAGCGGGAAGATTATGCGTCGGCTGCTTAAAGCTCGGGCACTAGGATTACCAGAAGGCGATATCAGCACATTGGAAGAGTAAGCTATTGAAATAGAGGCTGATTAGCCTGCTCTCGTGACTAACTCCCGACCCGCCTCGAAGGCCTGGCGGTTAAGCTCAATATACTTGGGTGGTACTCGCGCGGTGATGACGGTTAACCACATCTCCGCCGATAACTCCGATCCCGATAGGCCTCCTCGTTCCATCATGGCAGCAAGGGCACCCAACAGCACCACGTTGGCCGCGCGTAGATTCCCCAATTCGGTGGCCATTGCCTCCCCATCCACATAAACTACATTCTTCGTCACCAGGGCGATTTTATCGTGTAGCGTGCTATCATCCGGATAAGGTTGTCCACTGGAGGTGACGGTAACCGGCTTGATGGCCGCCAGGTTGATCAAGGCCAGCGCACCGGGTCGCAGCTGGTTAAGGTTTCGTAATGCTTCTGCCTTCTCAAAAGCCAGCATCACATCCACCTCCCCTCCACCTACCAGGGGAGAATATACCTGCCTGCCCCATCGGACGAAGCTGGTTACGCTTCCACCACGCTGAGACATACCGTGGACTTCAGCCTGCTTTGCCTGGTAGCCGGCAGCCAGGCCGACGTTGACCAGCACATCACTGGCGAGGATCGTGCCCTGCCCGCCCACACCTGCCAGAAGGAAATTCGTTGTTTCTCTCATGCTAGGCCTCGCTCATCTCGACGGGTCTGAAAGTGATGGCGTCGCGTGGGCAGATCTGTGCACACACCTCACAACCGGTGCACAAAGCTGAGTCGATCAATGCCTTCGGACGCTGCGTCTTAGCATCCAGCTCGTCGCTTTTCAGGATGGCCGGGCAGCCAATACGAAAGCACAAGGTGCATCCATTACACTTATCCGAAATCACCTCCAATGGCACCCAGCGCTTGCGAGCCTCGGGCAGGAGAGCACAGGGTTCCAGGGTGATCATCACGGATGGCTCGTCCAGCTTCAAATATTCCTTCAGGGTGGTTTCTATCTCTGAAACTGCGAAGGCAGGCACAGTCTTCACATGCTTAATACCCAGGGCACGCACCAGCGGCTCTAGCTCAATCGCGGTGGTCGCCTCGCCTTGCAGCGTGCGACCCGTGCCGGGATTCTCCTGATGGCCGGTCATGCCAGTCACGCGGTTATCCATGATGACGGTGATCATCGGGCTGCGGTTATAAACCGTGTTGATGAGCGCCGGGATGCCAGTATGGAAAAAGGTCGAATCACCGATCACAGCCACGTGCTTCTCTGGGCTGCCGGCTTTAACTGCCCCATGTGCCACGGCAATCCCTGCTCCCATGCAACCACAGGAATGAATCGCGCTCAGAGGTGGGATGAGCCCCAGGGTGTAGCAGCCGATATCGCCATTCACCGGCACTTTGAGTTTGTTCAGGATATAGAACAGGGGGCGGTGCGGGCAGCCTGGGCAAAGCACGGGCGGGCGGCTGGGTAGTGGGCCAACCTCCACATCAGGTAATGGCACATGGGCTGTTTCAGGCAGCAAGCCAGCTTTTATCGCCGATTCTCTCACCACGCGTGGGTCAAACTCACCCACCAGCGGGAAAATGCTTTTCCCTTCGATCGCGATACCCATTAGCCTGACGGCTTCCTCGATGAATGGGTCAAGTTCTTCAATCACGATCAGCCTATCAACGGAGCTGGCAAATCGCCGGATCAGCCGCTCGGGGAGTGGCCAGGTGAGACCCAAACGCAGGATGGAGGCAGTGGGGAAGACCTCCTTGGCATACTGGTATGCCACACCGCATGTGATGATCCCGAGGGAGCCTTCTCCTGTTTCAATGCGATTGTAAGGGAAGTTTTCTGCAAATTCTGCCACGTCCAGGATGCGTTGCTCGATGACAGGGTGGCGCTTGACGGCGTTCCCAGGCACCATGACATATTTAGCCGGATTGCGTGGAAACGCTTTTGGTTCTGCAGGGATGAAATCGGTGCGTTCACCCAGCTCGACTGCACTGGACGAGTGACAGATGCGCGTGGTCAGGCGAAGCAACACGGGCGTATCAAACCGTTCACTCAGCTCAAAGGCGGCAATAGTCATATCCTTGGCATCCTGGCTGTCACTGGGCTCAAGGCAGGGGATGCGGGCGAATTTGGCATAGGTGCGGTTGTCCTGCTCATTCTGACTGGAGTGCATGGCGGGGTCATCGGCAGAGACGATTACCAATCCAGCCTCCATGCCGGTCATTGAGGCATACATGAGGGAATCGGCAGCCACATTCAATCCGACGTGCTTCATCGAAGCCATGCTACGCCGTCCAGCGTAGGCGGCTCCAACAGCAACGTCCACAGCCACTTTTTCATTGGGTGCCCATTCCGCATAAGTATTGGGAAAGCGAGCCAATTCCTCCATGATTTCGGTGCTGGGCGTGCCCGGATAGGCTGAGGCAACAGCCACGCCGGCTTCCCATGCACCACGTGCCACTGCCTCGTCACCAGAGAGCATTTTGATCATGTGTCCTCCACGAAAATGTTGTAGTTTGAAGAACTCAGGCTGTTATTTTACCCCGGAAGTTGTGAAAATTGATCAGCCATAGAAATCACATGGTATTAGAATATGAATTTTAGGATAAAAATTACTTATCGGTGTTTATGATCTGGAAATAAACTTGCACCTATGTAAGGAGAGCCTTATCAATTAAGGATTACCAGGTTTATCAGGTAAAATTGTGTGCTGGTTAATTCTGCTTAAATCCATTCAAGACTGGTTACGCTTGTAGATATTCTTTTGTCTATGGAAATATCACTTATTTCAATCATTGGTCATGCCGTTACCTTCCTGTGCTTCACAGGCGTGATCCTCTATACCTTCCTGCGCCGGAATGAGCTGCGTAGGTCCACGCAACAATCCAGGATATTGTTCTACGCAATCATTGGGACAAGCATGCTATTTGCCCTGCTCAACCTGTTCAGGTTGATCTATGAGCTTCAAGGAAATCAAGAAAACATGATTTCCACTGACATTGATCTTATGGCTCAAATCTCCAGTATTTTAATCCTGAGTATTTTGATCATTGTTTTGTTTTCTAATAAAATCGTGGTTGAGCGGCATATAAGCCCGGCGCGTGTGCTGGCAATTGGAGCGCATCCAGATGATATCGAAATTGCGGCAGGAGGAACATTGGCAAAAATGCGTGATGCCGGCTATCAGATTTCCGCCCTGGTGTTGACCCAAGGCGAAAAGGGTGGGAACGCTAAACACAGGCAGAATGAAGCCGTGAACGGGGCGGAATTCCTCGGGCTGGACGATATCCAGGTGTTGGACTGCACGGATACGCGCCTGATGACCGATGAAGTGGATGTGACCAACGCCATAGAAGCGATGATCAAAACCTCCAAACCGGATATCATCTTCACCCATTCCAACCATGATATCCACCAGGATCATCAAATGGTGTACGAGTCAACCTTACGCGCGGCGCGCGATACCCGCACCACCATTCTTTGTTACGAAAGTCCATCTGTGACCCAAGATTTCCACCCCACCTATTATGTGGAGGTGGATGATTATGTGGATATCAAGATCCAGGCTGTCCGGGAACACCGCGACCAGAGTAAAAAAAGTTATATGAAGGCGGAAATGATCCGTGGTAAGCTGGCTTTTCGAGGTGGGCAGGCAAAGGTGGATTATGCAGAGGGGTTTGAGGTCGTGCGCATGATTTCAACGCTATAGGAGTTTTAAGCATGAGTAAGATCCTTGTAACCGGCGTCGGTGGACCAGCCGGTCGAAGTGTCACATCGCTTTTACTGGACCGGCGAGTAAGCATTGTTGGAACGGATATGCAGTCAGTCGATATGGACGGAATCCGCTTTTACCAGGTTCCCCCAGCTGATTCTCCTGACCTTCTCGGAGCTGTGTATGAAATCGCCAGCCGGGAAAGGGTTGACCTGCTGATTCCCACGGTCAGTGAAGAGCTACCCGTGTACGCCCGGGGGTGGCGGTGGCAGGAGGAAATCCCAGCACTGATTTCCAGCGCTATGGCTGTGGATATTGCCAATGATAAATACCTGACCAGCCGGGCATTATCGGCTCATGAGGTGGGGGTGCCTCGATTTTGCCTGCCTTCGCAGGTGCATTCACCTGCTGATCTTGCAGAACGTATTGGCTGGCCATGCATCAGCAAGCCACGCATTGGGCGCGGCGGGCGTGAGGTGTTCCTGCATGAGCAGTCGGATTGGCCGGTTATCACTGCCCTTGGGGATGATTATATACTTCAAGAATTCGCCGAGGGCACTGATTATGCCCCCAATATTTATGTAGGACATGATGGGCAGGCAGTTGTGGTAGTATTGGAAAAGACTGAGTTAAAAGAGGGGAAAGTGGGTAATGCCAAAAGTGTCCGGAGAGTGGCGGATGCGGATGTGGCTGAATTAGCCATGCAGGCAGCTCGTGCGCTGGGACTGCGTGGACCATTGGATATTGATATCCGCCGCAAGCGCGATGGAACACCGGTGGTGCTGGAAATCAATGCCCGCTTTGGGGCGAACATCCGCCATGCACCGGAGGTGTTTGAAGCGGCACTGGCAGGATATCTTACCGGATCATGAATATTGTCATCAGCTTATTTAGATTGTTAGGCCTGCTCATAATCATCATCGGCTCGTTGACGCTGATCTATTTCCCGCTGGCTTTAATCGCCTCATACAAAAAACGTCCTGCACCTGTGTTTAACTCGCCAAAGCCACTGGTTTCTATAATTGTGCCAGCCTTCAATGAAGAAAAAGTCATCGCCAATTGTGTCGAATCCATCCTGGCTTCCGATTACCGGAATATCGAAGTCATTCTGGTAGATGATGGCTCTACCGATAACACGTATATGGTGATGCAGAGATATCATCATCTGCCAAGGGTGATGGCACTTACCAAACCAAATGGTGGGAAAGCCTCAGCGCTGAACCATGGCTACAATCATTCGCATGGGGAGATCCTGATGTTTGTGGACGCAGACGGCATCTTTACTCGATCCACGATCAACGAAATGCTGGCGGTTTTCACCACTGAAAAAGTGGGGGCGGTATGTGGAAATGATGCTCCAGTCAACCTGGACCGCTTGCAAACCCGATTGATGTGCCTGCAAACCCACGTGGGCACAGGGTTTGTGCGCCGTGCGCTGGCACAGATCAACTGTTTGCTGATCGTTTCAGGGAACATCGGTGCTTTCAGGCGTTCCGTATTAGAGAAGACGAATCCATCAGATGGCATCCCACTTCACCAAGGAATTGCTCAGGCCTGGGAGGGCAGAAGCAATGGACCTTTCCGCAGTGGTTTCATTGGCGAAGACCTGGAGCTGACCTGGCGGGTTCATCGGGCTGGATACCAGGTGAAGTTTGCACCGCAAGCTATTGTCCTGGCTGAAGTGCCATCCACGATCAAAAGCCTGTGGAAGCAACGTGTACGATGGGCTCGTGGATTGCTGCAAACTGTAAGCTTGCACAGGGATATGTTTTTTGATATGAAATATGGCCAATTGGGGCTTTACCTGCCGATAAATTTCTTCAATATGGTCATCATCCCAATCCTGCAGGTGCTCATCTTCGCTATACTTTTTCTATTAATAGTGACTGGATACAATCCCCTATCAACAAATTTATTGGGTATAATCATATGGTTTGGACTATTTGGAGTGTTATTCGTTACAATCTTTTCCATTGCTTTAGATAGAGCTTGGAAGGATTTAAAGTACCTCTACGTTCTGCCATTGTGGGTCCCTTATTCGCTGATGATGAGCCTGGTTACGTTGTGGGCGATTATATTGGAGCTGAGAGGGGCGGAAGCCCAATGGAATAAGCTAGAACGTACGGGTGTAATCTCCCGGAGATCCATGTCGGGAGAAAACAAAAAGGAGAAGTAGAGTTTTTGAAGATAAAATATTATCGGTGTATAAGTTTATTATGTTTACTGGTGCTCATTTCTGCCATATCCATGAAATCCTTTTTAGCTCCGGCCAATGCTTTGGCAGGCTCACTTTCACCCACTTCCGCCAGTAATCAAAATCCCGTGAAAACCCCGGTAGAAACCTATGAGCCAACCACAGCACCAGTGAATACCAATACTTATGATGAAATAAGCCCTTCCCAAATATACTTGCCGATCGTTCAAATCTATACCCCCATCCGTGCAATGCGTCTCGATTATCCCAATTATGCTGATAGCCGTGAGTTAGTTGTGGCATTGGAACAAGAGATGAAAGCTATTGGTGTTAACATGGTGGCATTGGGTGCCGGAAGGGTGGAATGGACCTATTTCAAATGGGTAGGGCACGAAGATTCCTGGTCAAACGATGTCAAGGATACGGGCATAGATTTCTTGTATGATGATAGCACTCGCTTCAACAGTTGGGCGCACACGAATGCCGTGGTGGACGTGTTTGCACCCAATTACATCCTGGAACACCCCGACAAAGCTGCAATTTCAGTGGATGGCGAACGCAGCCAAAACCTGGTCAGCTTCACTGAGCTGGTGCACGGTGAGTTTGGTCAGAAATTACTGGACATGATTGAATATATCGCAGCAAATTATCCGGTTGATTCAATATCAATCACCGAGCTGTACTATCACCGGGATGGTTATGGTCCGGATGATAAGGCAGCATATATGGCTTATACTGGAAAAAATGACTGGCCTCGCTATTCAGATGGAACCATTAACACATTTGATTCATCCATTGGGAACTGGCGCTCTCATGAGCTGGACATCTTCCTCGATGAAGCCGTTTCATTGGCACACCAGCATGGAAAGCAATTGTTCATGGATGTGGAGCTTAGCCTCGAAGACTTGAGCTATATAACCAATGAACATGGAACGAATTACAACCTGGTTCTGGAACACATGGACCGAATCGTAGTGTGGGGTTATTATGGGGTAGACAACTATGCACCAGAATACCTGGAGGAAGTGGCTCGATTTTTATCTCAGTATAGCCAAACCAGATTGATCCTCTCAGTTGGGCTGTGGAGTGACACAGGTGGGGCGGTTTCTCCGGAAAGTTTTCAAACTGCTCTGCAATCCATCCAGGCTGGAGGGATAAAAAACATCTGGATCACACCCAGTGTATTGTTGAATGATTCACATTGGCTGGTACTGCGTGATTATTGGGGAGGAAATCGATAATCGATAGTTTATGAACCGGCGCAGATTCCTTATCCTTTTTCTTATTATTGGTTCTGTCGTATTGATCGGGCTGGTGGCATATAGTGTATTACGGCATCCCAACGCCAAGCCTAACCCGGAATTCACACAATTGGATTCGGTACATGCAGTGCGAATCGATTACCTGGATATTAACAGCAACCAACAAGAAGTTAATGATCTGGAGAGCCGGATGAAGCAGGTTGGGACGAATATGGTGGCATTAGGTGCTGGGCGTGTGGACTGGACCTATTTCCCCTGGAAAGGCCATCCGGACCGCTGGTCAAATGAGGTCAAACATACCGGGGTAGACTACCTCGCCAGAGACAGTAGCCGTTTTAGCGCTTGGGCGCATGTAAGTGCGGTCGTCGATATGCTCGCCCCGCTTTATCTAAAGAGCCATCCTGAGGAAGCAGCCATATCATACACGGGTGTCGCCAGCAACAACCTGGTGAGCACGATGGATCTGGTTGAAGGTGATTTCGGTCAGGATGCTTTGGATATGATCGAATTTATTGCCGCAAACTATCCTGTGAACTCGATCACCATTTCCGAGCTGGTTTATTACGTGGATGGTTTCGGCGAGAACGATAAAGCGGCATACATGAATTATTCTGCTAAGCCAGATTGGCCGCGTACAACCAGTGGTGAGATTGATATTGATGACCCTTCTGTGGGTGAATGGCGTGTGTACGAGATTGGCCGGTTCCTGGAAAAAGCAGCCACGCTTGTTCATCAGTACAACAAGCTGCTTTTTTTTGATGCTAATGTTTCCGTGGACACCAACGGAAATGTCGTCGTAAAAAATGGCACCGACCTGGATGCTTTTTTGCAATATGTTGACCGTGTTGTGGTTTGGGGAAATCACGACCTGGATGGGCAACCGACAGACGCGATCGGCAGTGTAGCCAGCTATCTGAGCCAATTCGGAGTGGATAAGGTGATCATGATGATCGGCCTGTGGAATGATATTTACAGCCCGGATATTCCGAAAGACCAGATGGTAGCCATCCCGGCTGAGGAATTAAAGAACCTGCTCGAATCCACACACAGTGCAGGGATCCCCAATCATTGGGTATCACCGAGTTTCTTGATGAGCCAGGAGCATTGGGATGTGCTCGACGAACAATGGGGAAATAAGCCAACACCACCATAAAATCAATCATGATGTCAAAAAACCTTCAATATTCTTGGAGGTTTTTATATTTCCAAACAGGTGGGTAGTTTTACGATTGGAATTCGTGTAAAATTAACTTGGTTTCTCAATAAACCTTTACAGCATCTCTGAACTCGACTTGTTTCTAGAATCGGTATTCCATAATTTTCACTCCAATTGAATAATTTGAGGTGACCATGGAAACTTCCCTTCAGCCCGAAATGACAACCAGCCGTAAGACCCGCATGTTGTATACGCTTTCCAGCCTGGGAGTATCGATACCTGTGGAGGCGGTGTCTGGCATCATCATGTTTTACATTGTAGATATCAAAAACCTACCGGCACCGTGGTTTGCCACATTTTGGGTGTTCTATACCATTTATAACGCCCTAAACAACCCCGTATTGGGATTCCTCTCTGACCGGACGCATTCACGTTGGGGGAGGCGTATCCCCTACATTATTTTTAGTGGCCTGCCGTATGTGGTTACCTTTTCGATGCTGTTCCTGATTCCCTTTGATGGGCGTTATGATCCAACCCTCCTGCTCATTTTCTTTGGGGTTGTGATCATTATTTGGGAAGGTCTCTATACCGCCCTGGCAACCGGATACTATTCCCTCTTACCGGAGATGTTTTCATCATATCGTGAGCGGACAGATGTAGCTGCCAAGATGAATATTTTTCAAACCGGTGGGTTGATCATTGGGGTAGCCCTGCCTCCCATCCTCTCTCAATGGTTGGGCTGGTCATGGATGGCGATCCTGCTGAGCCTGATTGCTGTGATCGCCATTTACGTTGGTGTCCCTGCCATGTTTGAGAAGAAGAGCTCACAGGAGCGAACTTATATACCCTTCATACCTGCGCTGAAGGCTACATTTATTAACCGCAGTTTTGTTACCGCTGCCATTGCCCAGGCAATGCGTTTCTTTGGCACAGGCATCTTGCAAGCTGGGATGATGTTTTATATGAAATATTGCCTCAAAGTGGATGAGGGTCTCGCCACGATCATCTTTGGGGTGGCATTTCTGGTAGCAGCTGCCATGCTGTACCCGTGGCGGCAAATCATCGCCAACCGTACCGATTCACGCACCACACTCATCCTGGCCAACCTGGTCATGATCGTAGCGGTCATCCCGCTGGGGCTCAGCACTTCGCTGGTGACCACGATCATCGCGGCTGTTCTGATTGGGATTGGCCTCTCGGGTTTGATCCTGATTGGGGATGTGATTATTGCCGAGGTCGTTGATGAAGATGAAGTCAAAGTGGGTCAACAACGTGCTGGGATGTACTTCGGCATGAGCAGCTTCATCATCACCCTGAGCGGTATGTTGGTCTCTATTGTCTTCGGCATGTTACTGCCCCGCTTTGGATATGACACTTTATTGGAAGTTCAGCCGGCAAGTGTTGACCTTGGTTTTCGCATTTTCCTGACTATTCCACCAATCATTGGTTTCCTGTTGGCGATCCTGGCCTTATACTTTTACCCGTTGCACGGGGAGCGGCTGAAACAAGTGCGAAAGGCGTTGGCGAAGGAGTCTTGATAATGTTACAGATAGGATATTCGCAAACCGATATCACCCCATCATTAGAGCGGGCGGTATTCCTGGCTGGATTTGGACAAAACCGGCCTGCCCAAACGGTCCATGATGATCTTTCAATACGGGCATTGACGATCAAGGATGAAAACACTGCGCTGATATTGGTTGCCCTGGATTTGATCGGTTTCATTCGCCTGGATGTCCTGCAGGTGACCCGGCGGGTCCAGGCGAAAGCCCCCGGGGTGAATGTGATCATCGCTTCCACCCATACCCATCATGGTCCCGACACGATCGGCCTTTGGGGACCTGACTCCAGCCATTCGGGTGTGGACCAGGCTTACATAGAATTATTAAAAGAAAAAATCATCACCACGATGTTGTCCAGCATGGAAAATCTGCAGACTGTCAGTCTGAAGGCAACCAGCGTGCATGTCCCCGGTGTGGCAAAGAATGCCCGCGATCCTGATATCCTGGATGATGAGCTCACTGTAGCCCAATTTTGGCATATTGAAACATTGCAGCCCGTGGTGACCCTGTTCAACTTCCCATGCCACCCCGAGGTGTTATGGGAGCACAACCCGCATATCACCGCCGATTACCCCGCCGCGCTGCGGCGTGAAGTGGAGAAAATCACCAATGCACCATGCATTTTCTTCTCCGGAGCTTTGGGCGGGATGATGACCCCGGATGTAGTTGACCATTCCTTTGAAGAGTCAGACCAAATGGGGTTGAAACTTGCCCAGGCTGGAATGGAGGCACTTAATACTGCCCAAATGGTCGACGTTTACCCAGGGATTTCCCTGGTAAAGAAGGAAATCACACCAAAGCTGACCAATATCCTGTACAAGCTTGCCTTCAGACGCAAGCTGATGCCTGACGTCCGCAACCGGGATGGCCGGATTGCCACGGAAGTAAACTTGCTGAAGATTGGATCACTTTGGCTGGCAACTGTGCCTGGGGAGCTGCTCCCTAAACTTGGATTGGCCCTTAAGGACCGCATGCGGCAAGCTGGTGCCGGCGTTGCTGGTGTGATTGGGCTGGCGAATGATGAGCTCGGTTATATCCTTCCGAAAGAAGATTTCCGTTATCCACTCAACCCGTTCAAGCCTGGTCGCCATTACGAAGAGACCAATTCCATCGGACGAGAAATTGGACCAATGGTGGTGGAAGCCATTCAATCCATGCTGTAAAAAAATTCTACAGAAGCACACATTCAGGAAGTAAACCTGTAAAGGAAAGGTTGCTTGATGGTGAATCCCAATAATACCCCTGAGGGGGATCGAATTTACGACCTGTACACCAGGGTATACAAGCCGCAGGTCATCAGGATCGCTCTGGCATTGGATGTGTTTTATCCATTGGACATTGCACCCATGAGTGCCGAGCAGGTTGCGCTGGCATGCAAGTGCGAGGTAGTTGGGATCCAGCACCTGCTTGATTATTTGAGCAGTTTAAACGTCCTGAAAAAGCAAGCGGATGCCTATTCTTTGTCGTCAGAAGCAGCTACCTTTTTAGTGCGCGGTAAAAAGGCGTATACGGGGGATTTGATCATGGATTTCGTGGGTCCTGCCCCATGGGAAAGCCTCCGCGAAACCATTCGCAGTGGCCAGCCCCGCAGCATCGATATGGAGATCCACTTTGCCCAGGATGCCTGGATCGAGAGTTATCGCGCCAGCCGGATCCCCAGCAGCCTTGAGATGTGGTCCAAAGCCGGGATCTTCCCAGAGAGATCCACGCGGCTGCGGATATTGGACATTGCCTGTGGCTGTGCAATCAAGAGCATGGTGCTGGCACGGAATTCACCCAACATGGAGCTGACCTGTCTGGATACATCACTGGTGTTGGAAGTGGCTCGCCACCTGGCAGAACGTTGGGGAATCATATCCCAGGTGCATTTTATGCCTGATGATCTGCTGACAGCCGAGTTAGGTGAATCACAATACGATGCCTGTTTGATCGGTCAGATTACACACTATCTAACTCAACAGCAAAACCATGAGCTTTTCAGACGCGTTCATCGAGCGCTTGTTCCTGGAGGTGTATTGGTTCTGGATGTGCCCATGGCGGCTGTAGAGCTTAAAGAAGAGAGCAGCTTTCTTTCATTATTACTGTGGGCAAACTCCGGGGGCAGGGCGTATTCTTTCGAGGAATATCGTTCCTGGTTACTTTCTGCGGGGTTTGGCACCGTCCGCCAATTAAGCGAGCGACAGTTATCGGCTATTCGGTAAGAAAATTCTACGGGTTGTGAACATTCCTGCTGATCTCGAATTAAAAAAAACCTCCCGGGAGTTTTTCTCGGGAGTGGTTTTGGTCAGGAATTAAGCTCGGCTAATTCCCGTACTTCGTCGCAAGGTAGTCCACTACCAGGGTTTCTTCTGCTGCGGTAAGCTTCGCACCTCTGGCAATCATCATGTCTACGACTGATTTCCATTCCGTAGAACTGAGTCGTTGGCTCTCAGCACGCGAAAGGGTGTGGCAAACCGTGCAACGCTCCTGTACCAGGGCAGCGCCGTCTTGGGTGTTACTAGCGGGAGCAACAGTGGTGCTGGATGAGCTAGAAGCGCACGCAGTAACGAGGAACATAAGCATTAAAATCGTCAGCAGGAAAACGGTCGTTCGAGTTTTCATTTTTTTCTCCATAAAAACTCCAAGATACTTTAGGAGTTTCCCGTTTTGGTATTGATTTGTCTATTATTCATGAATAATGAAAATTGTCAATATCAATTCAGCTACGTTTGCTGTATACATTTTAAAAGGTTATGCTATACTAATATCGGAATCCACACTATATCGCAGGTCAACGCGCCCGGATTCTATAACCATAAGCTGTCGGTAAAACTGAAGAATTATTTTATTGGTCTGAACGTTTCGTAATCCTTCACTGACTTGCGTTATTTGCGTTCAATGGTGCAAGCGGAATAGGAGCAAGCTAATAAAAAGCCAACTATTACCCACGTTGAATATTTATATCTAAATTAAGAATTAATCCCAAAGAAAGGAATAGCACACATGCCAGCGATATTGGAAGTCGACAATCTTGTCAAGAAATACGGTGACTTTGAAGCTGTCAAAGGGATCAGCTTTTCAGTCGAAGAAGGTGAGGTATTTGGATTGTTGGGACCGAACGGTGCCGGGAAGACCCAAACCATTTCCATGTGCACCGGTGTCATTCCACCCACCTCCGGAACCGCTCGCATTGGTGGCCACGATATACTCAAGGAATCCGCTCAAGTCAAGAAGATCAATGGCCTGGTACCGCAGGACCTGGCCTTATATCCCACTCTGAGTGCACGTGCCAATCTGAATTTTTTCGGGCGTATCTATGGATTGCGCGGACGTGAGCTTAAGGAACGCGTGGAGGATGTACTGCGCGTGGTTTCCCTCACCGAGCGTGCAGATGGTGTGGTCGATAAATTCTCGGGTGGGATGAAGCGCCGGGTGAACATTGCCGCCGGATTGGTTCATCAGCCGCGCCTGCTATTCCTGGATGAACCCACCGTGGGGGTAGATCCGCAGAGCCGCAACAACATTTTTGAGAGTGTGCAACGCCTAAACCGAGAACGCGGTATGAGCGTGGTATATACCAGTCATTACATGGAAGAAGTTGAGATGCTGTGCAACCGGGCAGCCATCATCGATGAAGGACGCATCATCGCCCTGGATACGATCAAGAACCTGATCGCCTTGTTGGGAGGGGGCGTTGTATATGTGGGCGTTAAACAGGTGGATGATGCTACCCTGGCAGAGCTCTCAGCCCTGCCAGCGGTCAAGGAAGCCGTCCTGGTGCCCCAACCGCCCTCTCCTCCAGCACCCGAAGGAAAAGAATCTACTACCGAGACAAAGCCAGTGACAACCACCCCGGTGATAAAGATTGTGGCTAAGAACAACCAACAAGCTGTGGTGAATGTGCTGGGTTATCTGAACCAACACGATATCGCCATCACCTCGCTGGAGATCATGCAGCCAAACCTGGAGAGTGTCTTCCTGCACCTTACCGGGAAGAAACTGAGGGAGTGAGCTGAGATGAAAACGATCAGCATTGCGCTCAAAGATTTGCAGATCTTGTTCAAAGACCGCGGCGCTCTGTTCCAGCTGTTTATACTTCCCCTGCTGTTTATTATGGTATTCAGTGGTGCTTTAAGTGCCATCGGTGGAGGGAGTGAGGAGCAGGTAGCCCTACCCAACTTGGGGGTGGTTGACCTGGATGGCGGTGAAGCCGCGCTGTTCTTAATAAACAAAATTCAAGAGGATGGCAGCTTTTTAGTTCAATCCCTTCCTGCTACAGACGTCCAATCACAATTGGATGAAAACAAAGTGGTAGCTGTCGTGACAATCCCCGCCGACTTTACAGCAGGTGTTCAGCAAAGCACACCAGTGACATTGGTGATCGCCCCAGGAAAGAATTCTGATCCACAAATTGTGGAGGCTGCCCGGCTGGTGATTGAAAGTATCGCCGCCGATATGACCCTGGAAAGCCAGATCCTCGCCAGCCTGAAACAGATGGGTGACATGCAAGCTACAGCGCCAGAACAATACCAGGTTTTCTCCACCCAGCGTGTATTGGCACAGGCACACAGCCAGTTTGTAACTGCCCAGGCTCGACCTTTGATCAATATCGTCCAAACTGTCCCACAGCAGGAGCAACAGCAAGCGGTGACCCCGGACCTTAGCCTTTCAGCCGTTCCCGGCTTCACCATCCTGTTCGTCTTCCTGGCTGGTCAGACCACCGCGCGCTCCATCTATGATGAGAAGAAGATCGGCTCATTCCGGCGGTTGGTGGCTGCGCCGATCAACAAGGCTCAGCTCTTGCTCGGCAAGATCCTGCCCAACTTCGTCATTGCCCTGATCCAGATTGCGGTCATCTTTGCCTTTGGTGCCTTTGGCTTACGCTTGCTTGGGATGACCCCTCTCCCCATCGAGAAAGCTCCCATTGGGGCACTCCTGGTGGCCATATTACTGGCCCTTTGCTCCAGCGCCTTTGGGATCCTCATCGCTGCCATTGCGAAGACGGAAAATCAGATCGCTGGGTTAAGCACGCTGCTGCTATGGGGCATGGGTCTGCTGGGTGGCTGCCTCGTGCCACTCTTTGTCCTGGAACGTTTTATTGGTCCCCTGGCCATGATCGTGCCGCATTACTGGGCGAACAAAGCCCTGGATGACCTGTTGATCCGCGGGCTTGGTCTGGCTGATGTTTGGCTCAGCCTGGTCATGTTGGGTGTTTTCACTCTGATCTTCTTTGCCATCGGATTGTGGCGCTTTGATTTTGATCGTTGATCCTACCAGGAGAATGAATATGAACGCTATCTATTACACACTATCAGTCACCTGGAAGGAAATCCAGGTGATATCCAGAGAGCGTGCCTGGCTGGTGATCCTGTTCCTGCTTCCTTTACTGATCGGAGGTTTCATGGGAGCCGGCAACCTGGCTGCGAACAGTCCTGACGCAAATGTGATCCTGCTGAAGGTGGGTCTGGTAAACCAGGACAGCAACACTTTTGGTACGGAAATGGCCAAGACGCTCCACACCATCGAGCAACTGCAGGTCAGCGACTTTACTAATGTTTCAGAGGCTGAGCAACAGGTGGCTAAAGGTGATCTTAACGCGGTGATCATTATCCCCGCCGATTTCAGCCAGAAAATTAACGAGTATACCCCTACGAAGGTGGAGGTAATCGTAGACCCAGGAGAACCTGAAGCAGCCAATATTGTCACCGGGATTATGAAACAGATGGCAGCCGAATTTGCTATCTGGGGAGAGGTGCAATATGGCGTGCGCACCATTTTTGAGGAAGCAGGCATTCTTTCGGCTGCCAGCCCGCAGGAAGTGCGCGCCATTGAAGCCCAAAATCTCGGTGCGGTGATGACCCGCATCAACGAAATGAGAACCAACCCGGTTATCGCAGTTTCTGTGGAGAATCCGACGGGGGTCGATCAAGGCCAGGCAGTCCATACCTTCTTTGCATACCTGTTCCCAGGAATGACAGTGATGTTCATTTACTTCATCATTGCCATGTCCAGTGCAGCATTGTTGAACGAGCGTGAGATGGGCACCTTGCGTCGTCTGCTGACCGCCACCATTCCAAAGGGTGCGATCCTGGCCGGCAAGATGCTGGCCTACATGCTGCTGGCCTGCTTGCAGGTGGTGGTGATGTTCACCGTCGCCAGGCTGGTTTTCGGCACCCCCCTGGGGAGATCCCCAATCGGGCTGGTTGTACTTACTATTGTGGTTGCGTTTAACGCCACCGCGCTGGGAATGCTGATTGCAGCTTTGGTTAAGACTGAAAAACAGGCCGCTAACATTGGTCTGCTTTTGGCATTTGTACTGGCAGGATTGGGTGGTGCCATGGCCATGACGGCTACACCTTTATCCCGGACTGCAGGTTTAATGGGGACTATTTCCAAATTCATCCCCCACAGCTACGCGGTGGAAGGTTATTATAGGATCATGGCAGAAAATACCGGCTTTATCCAGGTTTTACCTCAGATTGGCATTTTAATTGGGATGGGAGTCATCTTCTTCGGAATCGCACTTTGGCGCTTCAAATTTGAAACATAGGATTCTGTGTGCATTGAGTGATAATGATTTGAGTGTAAAAAAACCGTAAAGTAATAAAGATCCCTGCCACCTTATTTTGGCAGGGATCTTCTATTATTTCTTCCCAAATGCTGGTCGCAAACCGAGATAATCACCCAGGATAGCAAACCCAACCAGGGTTGCGACGAACTCTACTGAGATGAAAATACTCATCGTCACCAATCCAACACTCAGGCTGGGCGGTAATCCTTCCTGCAATTGCGCCAGAGCAAGCAGCACTCCAACCAATAAGCCCAGTATGGATGCGAACCGCCATGCATGCTGGCGTGGGTCAACCCATGGAGCGTGCTTGAAAAGCGTGTCGCTTTCAAAGCGATCAATCCAGGCGACAAACCTGGTGGGGAGGAACTTTCCTGCTTTCACAATGGGGTTACGCACCAGGCTCCACAGGTCATCAAGGGCATCCGCGGGGGTCAGATTTTGAGGAGGTTTTGGGGTAGTTAGGTGATGGAAAGCAAACCATAACGATGCCCCACACAGCAAGGTGAGCAGCAGCATCAATCCTAGTTCAAGGCGTAGAAAATTCACCCAATACGAACTTGGTAAGGGCACGATGAACTCTGCGATGCTATCAGCACATAATGTGATGAAAATGCTCGCCAGCACCAGGATATTTCCATGCAGGATCAGTCGGGCTTTCGTTTTCTGTGAAGGATCATTCCGCCAGCGCAGCACCCGGGCATACGATAGGATACCAATCAGCAAGGCGGCTTGAAAAGCAATTGAACCAACTGCATCATAGGGGTCGTTCGCAAAGGGGTTGGAATTGACAAATGGATCAGCTTTATTAATTTGAAAGAACAGGTAAAAAATAACGGCACTCAATAAGATCAAAGCAGTTACGCGATGAATAGTTTTTACGTTTTGGTCGTTCATGGGTATGAAGTATAGTACTGATGCGATGCTTTGGCTATGTCACTCACACCCGGGTGTGCAATGGTTTTCCGTCCTGGGCTATAATTCATCAAAAGGATATTTACCCTCACATGATGGGAGAATATACATGATGCGTGAGATCTTCTATCCAAAAAGCGTGGCAGTGATCGGCGTTTCAGACAAGCCGGATAACCTGGGGCGCAACATTATCGCCAACCTGGTGGATTTCGGTTTTGGAGGCATCGTTTACCCCGTTGGTCCATCCGCTGGTTTCGTCCAGACCCACCGCATCTATCGCTCCATCTCAGATATCCCTGATCCTGTTGACCTGGCGGTGATCCTGACGCCTGCACGCACGGTGCCTGTCTTGCTGGAGCAATGTGGGCAAAAGGGCGTTCATTCCGTCATCATTGAGACGGCTGGTTTCAGCGAATATGGCGAGGAAGGTCTCCAGCTAGAACAGCAGATCGTCCAGGTAGCCAAAAAGCATGCTATCCGTTTCCTGGGGCCGAATTGTGTGGGTGTGATCAACCTCGAAAATGGTTTCAGCGTGCCCTTTTTGAGGGTTACGAAACCACCCCAGCCTGGCGAGGTCTCGCTCATCTCTCAAAGCGGGGGAGTGGGTTTTTCCGTGCTTAACCTGATGGCGAATGAGGGCATTGGTTTCAATAAGTTCGTCTCAGTGGGGAACATGCTGGATATCACCGCTGAAGACATCCTGGAGTATATGCTGGATGATCTCGGCACCCATGTGATCTTTATGTATCTGGAGAGTCTGCGGGATGGTCGCCGCCTGATGGAGATTGCCCGCCGCTCCACCAAACCCATCCTGATATTCAAGTCCAACATTGGAAAGATGGGCAAAGTGATCGCAGCATCTCATACGGCCTCCCTATCCAGCGATGACAAAGTGGCTGAAGCTGCCTTCAAGCAGGCTGATATTGTGCGTGTGCATGATGCTACCAGCCTGCTCAACAACTTGAAGGCGCTACGTTTGCCCCCCATGCGCGGAAAGAGGCTGGCGATCGTCTCCCGTTCGGGAGGTCATGCCGTTGTGGCAGCCGATTCGAGTGAATTATCGGGGTTTGAGCTGGCTGAGCTCCCCCGGGCATTTTTGGAGCAGATTGAGAAGCATTTCCGTGCCTCGGTCATCAAGCTGAACAACCCACTCGACCTGGGTGATTTGTTCGATCTTTCCCTTTATGGGCAGATCCTCGAACAAACTCTGCAGCTGGAAAACGTGGACGGAGTGATATTCCTGCACACTGCCTCGGGTCCCGAGATCCAAACCAGCCGCATGCTGTTGGAACGGGTGATGGAGATAGTGAAACGCTATGATAAACCAATTGCCTATTACGTTTCTACCACCGCCCAGGAGGTGAATTACCTGCGGCAAACTTATAGTTTTCCCATATTTACTGCCGTGGTCGAAACCATTCGCGCCATGGAGATGAGCTATCATCATTACAGCCGCATGCAAGAGATCCGTGGCGCGGAACAAACCCCTGCTTATGCAGTCAATTGTGATTCAGTACGTAAGTTAATCGATCACGCCAGATCGGAACAGCGCCACCTGTTATTGTCAGAATCCATGCAAGTATTGGGGCATTATGGCATCCCGACGGCTGTGGGAGTACCCGCTGCCACCATGGAGCAAGCGCGGGTAGCGGCTGAGCAGATGGGATACCCGGTGGCGATCAAGGTCATCTCGGAACAAATCTCCCACAAATCGGATGTGGGCGGGGTGCAGCTCAATCTGCGCAATGGCCCTGCGGTGGAGGAAGCCTTTAAGGATATGCTGCACCGCATCCACCAGTTTTACCCGCAGGTAAAGATCGACGGTGTGCTGGTGCAGCCAATGGTCACCGGTGGGCAGGAGCTCATCCTTGGGGGACGTCAGGATCCAAACTTTGGCCCGGTGGTATTGATTGGTTTGGGCGGTATTTTTGTGGAGGTGTTTGAAGAGGTGGCGTTACGGGTTGCACCCATTACCCACCTGGAAGCCAGTGAGATGATCGACGAATTGCGCGGTGCCCCGATCCTGAAAGGAGCGCGTGGGCACAAGCCATCCGACCTCGGAGCAGTAATCGAAGCTCTTCTGCGTTTGTCACAGCTGTTGATCGACTTTCCGGAGATCCGCGAGCTGGATATTAACCCGCTGCGCGTGTTCCAGGAGCACAACGGCTGCCGGGCGCTGGATGCGCGCATCATGATCCGCTGAGCAGCTCCCGTAATGCCATGGCATTGGTGGGGGCATAGCCTTCGAAGTCGTTATTGAAAAAGATATACACTCTGGTTGCCCCTTTATCCACCAGCTGACGGGCGAGAATCGCGATTTCCCTCAGCTCATCAGGGGAGTAATTGTACGAGTACCAGTGCGTCCGTCCATGCAGGCGGATGTAAGCCCGATCGGATGTAAGCGAGTTGGTAAGTTTTTGTTGTGGCGAATCGACGTTGCAGATTACTACCCCAACTTCGCGCAGCAAGTTCAGCACATCCTCATTGAACCATTCGGGGCGGCGAAACTCAACCGCTACCCTGTGAGGATCAGGAAAGGCATGCAAAGCCCCTTGCAAACGCTCCAAGTCGTAGGGCATGTTGGGGGCAACCTGCAGAAGTATCATTCCGAATCTGTCCTGGAGTAAAGCGCCGCTCCGGCAGAAAGCTTTGATATCCTCATCCACGTCCACCAGGTACTTGCGGTGCGTGATCAATTTAGGTGCTTTGAGCACGTAACTGAAACCTTGTGGGGCTTGTTCCTTCCACTTCTGGTATGTCTCATCCTTGAAAGTCCGGTAGAAGGTGGCATTGACTTCTACAGCAGTAAAATGGCTGGCGTAATAGTCAAACCAGCGTTTCTGCGGCAGGTTATCCGGATAAAAACGGCTTTTCCAATGCTTGTAAGTCCATCCGGAGGTGCCAATGAAAAACACGGGCAGGTTTGGCAGGCTGGGATCCATTCTGGCTTCAATAATAAGGCATTATTTGATGAGAAGCTACTAGATTGACCTGATAAACTCCCCAAAAGCCACCTTTTCTCCTTCGGGTAGCGTTTGGAACGCCTGCACGAATTTTTCCGTGCGTGTCGAGCCGAAACGCCGTGCCCCTGCTTTTAGAAAAGCCAGTACCTCCTCAATTGTCCGCACCCCTCCGGCTGCTTTCACCTGGCATTTTCCTTCCACTGCCTCGTACATTAAGCGCACGTCTTCCAACGTTGCCCCTCCATCTGCATATGCAGTGGAAGTCTTCACAAAATGGGCACCGGTTTGAGTGACCCACTGGCAGGCGCGCACCTTCTCCTCCTGGGTTAGGTAACAATTTTCCAATATTACCTTCACCTTACAACCCTCCGCCGCTTTCACCACGCCTTGGATATCCCGCACGAACAATTCCCGTTCACTGTTTTTCAGGGCCGGGATATTCATCACCATGTCAATCTCCTGCGCTCCCAGCTCCAGCACCGTCCTGGCCTGGAACTCCTTCATGCTGGGGGTCTCGTTTCCATGTGGAAAACCAACCACTGTGCCCACCAGCACGCTGGAACCCTGCAATACTTCTACCGCCAGGCGGATGTAATGTGGCTGAACGGTCAGTGTTGCTGTGTTCAATCTGGCTGCTGTCTCCGCTGCAATGATCACCTCCTCTCGCCTCGCATTTGGTCGAACGATTGAATGGTCGAATAACTTGGCAAAAGTTTCAACTTTCATTGTGAATGCTCCTTGGAGAGAGAGATACCTGTTTATATTATAGCTGACCTCCTCATCCCGTTAAATCGGAAGCGCTCTCCACGTTTATACGCAAAGAGCGCTTCGCTCCAACCCCCTCGATTTTTTGCTAACTATTCTGAGAAATCGCTATTTATTTCTTTCACCTGTTCTGTGCTTGGCGATATGACCACCGGAACTTGTCCAAATCTGGTGAAAATGGTTATTCTTTTTCCTTATCCTTGTCTTCCTTCTGCCGCTTGATATTATAGACGTCATAATGGGTCTGTTTTCGGTCTGCTTCGGTCATCCCGCTTTTCATCCTGTCTGACCTTTGCTGATAAAGAGCAGCATCCCTATGGGAGATATATGGGCGGTTTCGGTGGATATCCTCATTGAGCATTGCACTCGCCCTTTCCCGCTCTCCCGCACGTTCAAGCTTTAATGCCTCGGTCGCGGTGTCGGCTAAATCGACCACACTATATCGCTCCATGACTTCCTGACTCAGTGGCGCTGCATCGACATCTTTTTGATCGGCATACTGGAACACAATTTTCACCTGGTCCTCAAGTACCTCGGACGCTTCGCCCTGGCCAAATGCTTTTGCATTCAAAGTTAACTCGCCAGCCTTATCAATTGATGGAACCTGAAGCTTCACGTAGATGTCCTGGGTTTTTCCTGCCAGCATGTCACCTACGTAAATGTGCAGGTGTCCATCTTTATATTCAGCAGACCATCCACCCAATACCTTCCATTCCACAGAAACCGGAAGATCGAGTTTGATTTCCACTTTGCGGGCCGTGATACCCACAAGATCATTGAACTCCTTCAAGAAGATTTGAGGTATTTGATTGGGCTGTGGGATGAAATAGAAGTTTCCACCGCCCCTGTTTGCCATAGCTTCCAGGAGGTGTTCGTTGAATCCCTCGCCAACCCCAAAAGTTGAAGTGGATATTGAATCTTTGTAGATCTCAAAGGCATGTTGAGACAAAACTTCCAAATCGGTTTCGCCGACGTTAGCCAGCCCGTCCGTGAGAAGCATTGTGCGGTTGATCGTACCTTCCCGGGCTGAAGAGGCGATCTCTTTGCAGCCTGTCAGCCATCCACCTCCTAGATTGGTCATGTTTCCAGCCTCGATCGCAGATACCATCCGTTTGAGCTCGAAACGGTTGCCATTGGTGATATTGATATTGTGAGCCAATACCTGGATCGTATTGTCATAAACCACCAGTGCCACCTGGTCTTGCTCATTAAGCTGGTCGAGCACATGAGATGCAGCTTGCTTTACATACTCCAATTTTTTGCCTTGCATCGATCCACTGCGGTCCAACACTAACGCCAGGTTGAGGCTGGGCCGGCTATTCTCCTTGGATGAAACCGGTGCCTGCACCCGAATTTCCAGGATGCGCTCAGTTTTTTCCTCGTGTGAAATTAAATTCTTGTCACTGTTAAGCTGAATACCGAATAGATTTTGGTTCATTGGATCCCTCCTTAGGATTTGAAATGAAAGATTCTTTTTGCAAGGTTGATGAGCTGCTGAACCTGGCGCTCTGTATTAACGTCCAGGGGTCTTCGCAGATTCAGCTCGACTCCGGGTGCCAGCGAGATACGCTGCCAGATCTCGTTATCATCCGTGATGGGTGATGGTTCAGCGGCATTGAAATTAATCGGGGAAGCCATTTCATGGTGCTTAGAAAAGGTAGGCTGGGGCTGATTAAGTGTTCCTTTCATTCGATTTTTTGTCTGTGTGTCCATCACCTGGTTGATGTAGTCCAAAGCTTTGGCTCCTGGTTTATCAGCAGGTTGACGTGCAGGTTGCTCCGCAGAAAATTTAGGGCTGGACGGTGGCATTTCATTTAATCTAATGCTTACTTGATCATCGCTGAGTGAGTTCATGATCTCTCGGATCTCACGCAACGGCAGGTAAGATTCCTTCAGCCTGCGGATGAGCTCCAACCGGTCTAGATAGTTCAGGCTGTAGTAAGAGTACTTTCCCTGATAGGTCGGTTGCGGCAATAAGCCTTCGTCGATGTAGTAACGGATCGTACGGACAGATATACCCGCCCGATCAGCCAGCTCATGGATCAATAATTCTTCTGCGGTCATAATCTTTACCTGATCTTCCGTTTGTTGAGCATGATTTCCATAACTGTTATTATAACAGTATTACGTAACAATGTCAAGATGGAAATGTCTCGTTTTCCCCGATTAATGATTTTAGAACCCTATAAAATGATGATTTTTCGAATCCCCCGCTTTGATAAGAAATAATTAGGAGTAGGTTATTTAAATTGAATTCCCATCTTTACTCACTGACCGGATTTCTCCATGTGCAGGATAGATGCGCTTAGCGCCTTTCTCCCTGAGCAGGTGCCAACTGGCCTTTACCACTTTGCCTGCCTCTCCCCAGGCATGTTCCAGTGGGGTCAAATCACCTGTAAAAACGGAGCCATCCTCAAGCAGGAGCGAAATGCTATCATCCGAGTGCCCAGGTGTGGGAAGGATTTCTCCCAGGATACCAATTTGAGCGAGCAGAGAGCGGCTTTCCTTAAATGAGATGTTTATATTGCCATCCAATAGGATCTCCACATAATGGTCTTGAGGCTTGGTGAACTGTCTCATTAATGGAATGGCTGCCAGCTGGGTTTCCAGCACCAGCAAGCCTACCCCTTCCATTTTGAGCTCTTGAGCCAGGCCGGCATGATCGATATGGTAGTGGGTTGCCAGGGCATATTTGATTTCCTTGAGCGGGATATCCATCTGCTTGAGCCTGGCGCGCATGTTGCCCATCGTGCCCGGGTAGCCCAGGTCAACCAGCAAGCGTGATCTGCCTGCACTTACCACCCAGTAATTGGTGGACAGGTAGCCGACATTGACGATGGTAATGGATGACGTGCTGAGGCATACATCACTTTTATCTTCGGTAATTATGCCATAGGTTTAAATACGGTTCTTCAATCGAGCGGTTAACGTTTACATCTTAGATATTACCAATTCTTAATTACCTAAACTGGTACCTGACTACAACTCTATGGATTCCAGAGATCAAAATGCCCTGAGAATATTTATTACGTATACTAAATAGGATAAATCATCCACTTGATCTTGCTATTTTCCCATATATCCGTACATTATTAATAATAGAGATAACGCAAATCTTTATCATGTGTTTCAGAAATTTTGCGCCTTCATCATGTTTATTGGTTGCAAGCCATTGTGCCTATTCGCCAGGTGGCTCACCGATCGTGGTGCTTACAGGTAAACTAACTGCGGAGGCAGTGCCCGAGCCAGTTATAAATTATAGGTGACGATATGAAACTTTATTCTGATACAGTATTGTACGATTCTTATGATGTTATTGTCGTTGGGGCAGGATTGGGCGGCATGACGGCTGCCAGCCTGCTCGCCAGGCGTGGTTTATCGGTATTGATGATTGACCAGCAGAATAAACCGGGTGGTTCATGTACCTCCTTTAAACGTGAAGATCATGTCTTCGATGCGGGTACCGCCATGCTATACGGGTTTGGAGAGAAGGGGTTTCGCCCGTTTCGTTTCCTCATTAACCAGCTTGAAGAACCCATCGATGTTATCGCACATTCAACCCTGGCACGAATGACCTTTGAAGGACAGGAGATTATCTTCTGGCCAGATATCGACCGCTTCTTGGAGGAGTTGTTCCGCTTATACCCACAAGAAAAGGACGGTTTAAAAGCTTTTTTTGCTGACCTTTATAAGCTTTATGAAAATATTGTCATTAAGAATGAGGTAATATCACCGCCATCAGAATTTTCTCCACGCCAGGGATTGCGCCGATTGCTCAGTGCTCCTCTGGCAATCATAAAAATGCAAAAATTGCTTTCAACCAGCACTCTTGACCTTCTTCAAAAATATTTCCATACTCCAGATATTATCCATTTCTTTGACAAGCTTTGCTCTGCATATTCCTACACAACAGCAGCAGAGACACCTGCGGTGCTGGCAGCAACGATGTTCATCGATAATCATATCGGTGGAGTATATTTCCCCGCTGGTGGGGCACAGATGCTCCCCAATGTGATTGAAAAAGCCTTTGAGCGTGATGGTGGTCAGACGCTTTACCGGCATCTGGTGGATGAGATCCTCATTCAAGATGGCACTGCCTATGGTGTGCGTCTGAGTGATGGGGTGGAGATCCATTCGGAGCGTGTCATTGCCAATGCTACAGTTTGGAATATTTATGGCAAGCTTGTCCGACCGGAGCATATCCCCCCAGAACGGCTAAAATGGGCGCAATCCTTGGTACCTACATTTCCCAGTCATGACCCTCTATATGGTTTTGGACCGTGATGGCTTTCCGGAGGGTCTGTATCCTTGGGAAATTTTCATCGAGAATCGAAAAGTCATCGATTCTTCTGATCTGACCCTCTATATCAATTCATTGGTGGATACCACCCTCAGCCCACCTGATCACCTGGTAGTGTTTGCAATTGCCCCGAATATGCGCCAATGGCCTCATCCTGATGATCCAGGGTATCATTCGGATGAATATGAAGCCCTGAAGCAGAGTGAAGCTGAACGCATGTTCGACCAGATTGAGCAGCATATCCCAGGGTTTCGGAAGCATATCCTGCACGCATCATCATTGGGACGCCAACCACCATCGAGCGTTACCTTTTGAAGAACGGCGGTGCAGTGGGTGGTCCGAAGAACCAGATTGGGCAGGAGATGTTGAAACGCTTGCATGCGCGTAGTGAGTGGAAGCATCTCTATTTTTGCGGCGATTCCACCGTCATGGGCACCGGAGCACCCGCCACAACCGTTTCGGGGGTGGGCGCTGCCAATGTGATCCTGCGCGAGCTGCACTTGCCAGAGTATGATTCTCGTAAATTTCCCCAAGCAATATGTCAATATCGTCGACCTGCCTTATCGACGACCGGGTTTCAATTCAAACGATGCTATCACTGACCAAAATGCATATCTCGCTGCTGCCCAGTGCCAGGGGTGCCAGGAACCCGCATGTGTGGATGGTTGCCCGGCAGGATATTGATATCCCCGGATTTCTGACGACGCATGGAAGCCAAGAATTACCCGGGAGCAGCCCGTCTGATTCGCGAAATGAATCCCTTTGGTGAAGTCTGTGGTCTCACTTGCACTGCAGGTCGATTATGCCAGCGAGATTGTTATCGGCGTGACTTCACTGATGCACCCGTGCGTATTGCTGAGCTTCAGCGCTGGGTATGCGCTGAAGCCGGTGAAAGATGGCTGGGTTAAATTCTACACAACCGGCTTCTGGTGCCAGAGGTTGCGGTGATACGGCGGCGGACCTTCAAGCGCCCTGAGCTGCGCATATTACCTGACCCTGGCTGGCTACAAGGTGACAATCTTTGCTGAGGAAGAACATCCTGGAGGCGCACTGTGGGAAAGGGCGGGTTCTGATCAACAGCTTATATCGGCTGTTCAGACATGACATCCAGGGAGTAATGTCCACCGGGATTGCTTTTGAAGGTGGACAACAATTGGGAGTAAATTTTGAATTAAATCACATTCTTGATAGTTTCAAGGCTGTTTATCTGGCAGACGCAGGTCTCGAAGGTAATCTGGAGATCTATAATTCCTGGCTTGGTGCATATTGGAGAGACTATATCGACCGTGAAATACGGTCAGGTATCCTACTTTCCGCAGGTCTTTATTCGGGAGGAGTTCACGCTGTACGGTGTCAGCGTCGTGGAGGCGGTAGCTTACGGCAGGAAGGCCGCATGTTCCATCGACCAATTCCTCAGCACTCAGGCAGTTTAAAAATAAGATAGAATAAACCCATGACCTGGATTCTGCTTGTTATGCATTGCATTCCTATGCGGTTCTCTGCCCTTTTCCGATATGGTTGGGCAAAGCTCTTTTTAAAGGTGGATGTACGTCAATATGGAGACGGGAATCCGGGAGCCGCCAATGTATTTCAAAGCTGGCAGCAAAGCGGTTGGTCTTTTTGCGTCTGATTTTGGACGTCTCGCAAAGCCACCGTACCGATAGGATTGTCCTATTACAACCTGGGCATTCGTGGCATTCCAATGTATTTTAATTGCTATTGCGCCAGTACTCGGGCATGTCTTCAGTCCATTTTTGAAGTTCCGCGGTGGTAAAGCGATCGCAGTTTCACTGGGAGTGTGGATTGGGCTGACCATCTGGAAAGCCTCCCTCGTTGGGGTCACAGGCACAGTCATCGGCATTGCACTGATGACTTCCACAGGCGTGGGCGGTTATGCTCGGATTGTTGGTGATCCTGATAACATTATTGATCTGGATACCCTGATCCGCTTTTGACTCCTGGTTTGGGCGAGTCAAACGTTCATCCTGACCTGGACCCACCGGTCTGACCTGCGTCAAAAGCCTCACCTGCGCCCCTGGGTATTAGAACGTCTTGCTCACTGTTCAAAAAGTGAGATCAGATGGTCAATTACCTGACTCATGGATTGATCATGGGCTTCATCTATTTATCAACTGGTAGTCCTCGTGATCATCCTGAGCAACATTCTGATCCTTCACAGCATTACGGTCATAAGGTACCAATAACCATGATCTACCCTCACCGTCTCTATACTCGTTCCAGCACGCAATGAAGAAAAACAAATTGGAGGATGCATCCAATCGCTTTTAAAGCAAGATTATCCCTCATTTGAATTCATAGCCTTGGATGATCAATCCAGTGATGGTACACTTGCAATTCTTGAGCAACTTGCCAGACTTACAACCCAGGTTGAAGGTGCTGAAAGGTACATCTACCACCTGAAGGCATATCGGGCAAAAACTGGGCATGTGCCCAGCTGGCAGAACCAGGCACAAGGTGAATTGACTGCTCTTTACTGATGCTGATACAGATTTTTAAACCTCGATCCCTGCGTTATCATTGTGACTTCGATGATGAACCAGCAGGCTGATCTGTTGACTGGTTTTCCGCGACAGCTCATCCATACTTGGGGAGAAAGACTGCTCGTACCCTTTTTTTCTTGGGCTGTGCTTGTGTTTTATCCCGCTGTGGCTGGCATACCAGCCTACGAGTGCCAACGCTCTCCAGCGCGGTCGGACAGATGATGTTATTCCGCCGAGAGGCTTATCAAAAAATTGGTGGGCATGAAAACCTGGGGACGATGATCGTGGAGGATTTGGCCCTGCGAGACGGATCAAAAGCAGCTGGCTTACGATGGCGCGTGATGCGCGTTACTGACCTGATTTCCTCCAGCGCCTGGGCAATCTCAACCAGCTTACGAGAATCAACAATATCCAGGTTGTCTTTTGGGGTATGGGTGATCTCCTGGCTGTCGATGTGGTCCGTGAACCATTGGGATGATACCGCCATTGCCGGACAGCCATTCTGTATGAATATGCTATGGTCTCCCTGAACCCATGGAGAGCCAACGGTTATCCCACCATAAAGGTTGATTACTTCTTTCGCTTGGTTTTCGATTTCTTCAGGTAGATCATAAAATGAAAAAGCTGTGCCACCGTCTTTATATCCTGCACCGTCAATATTGATGTTCAGCAGAATTTCGTGGAAATGGCCCTGGTTTTGAGCAAGATATAGCATCTGACCGGGCACTGCATAATAGTCTTCACCATTTAATGCCACGAGCTCAATATGCCTGTATCCATCATAGTTACCCAATAACTCTGCCAGGAGAAGCATTACAACCACACCGCTGGCATTGTCAATCGCGCCCGGGGTGCCTTTCTTTGCATCGATGTGGGCGGTGATAACGATGCGCTTTCCTGATTGATTCCCCTTCCTTGCAATCACGTTGTAACCTTTCCCGGATACCCGCGTGGATTTGGCGCTCAAGGTGACCACTCTTCCATGAAAAGGTAACAATCTGTTGCCCTCTTCTTCAGTCATAAATACGGAAGGGACATCGAAGTCGCCATCTTCAATTAATGGGAATGGATAGACGCCCCCGGCAAGGGAGGCGTTTCTACCTGTTGCACAGATGATTGCATTTGGCTCACCTTTCTCCAGCAGTGAAATGATGCGTTGATGTTCCTCGGGATTATAGAACACAAAATTCTTGGGCATGAGCTGTTCTTTGGCGATTTCACCGTGTAGGAGTAATATTTTGCCCTTCATTTTTGCCAGCTCAAGTTCCTCAATAGTATTTATGCTTATCAGCTGCGCTTCGGTTACACATCCCAGAGAATAAGGGCTGACAAAAACCTGAAAACTGTCCGTATCACTATGCAAGTTTGCTCCACCATCAATCCAATCCATTGCATCAAATTCCTGGGTTTCAGTGATCCATCCAAATGAGGCTGCCATGTTTTCAAAATAATCGGGTAGCCTCTCTATTCCCTTCACTGCCAACACTCCTGTCGGATATCTGGTGACATAGCACCTTCAGATAAGCCCCACTGTTTTGAAGTAGTTTTACCATATTTATATTTCCTTTTTTATCTAAAGGATCCAATTAATATAGACATTCACCGATGGCTATCCCGGAATAGAATACATAATCTGACCGCCTGGTAATTAGTGGAGGGGTAACCTATATTGACGATGGTGATGAGTGCCTTTCAGGCATTGCAATTGGATATGTTTTGTTAATTATGCCACAAGTATAAATGATCAGATTATGGGATTTGGGTGTGGATCAATAAACGCTCGTTTCGTCAGCCAATTATTCAGATTCTTGATAAATATAATTTTGCCGCAGATAGGCAAGCTTGAATCCGTGGCGCATCATGTTATGGTATGAGGGATTTGGTGGTTCGGGTGTGTCCTCACCAGTTTCCGTCACAAACCATTTACAGCCAGGTTTCAATCCATCTTCGATACGGCGTACAAACATTGCACCCTGTCCGCCTCGCTTAGGATGTGACTCAAGCGTGCAACCGAAACCCAGCCAGGCAATCTCACCGGTCACAAACATGGCTGCTGTTTGCTGGTTCAGGATCATTGACCGACCGGCTTAATCAGCTGTTGTATTCTGATTATTTATCGTGTGCATCCAACTCTGAATATGGGGGATAGGGTCTCATCCAGCCCGTCCCTCCACCGAAGGGTGATGACCATATCCATGTTACCAGGAAGCGACATGATTCCAATCAGGCAGAAATAGCTGCCGCTTTGTACGCAGTCGGTGCAAGCGTGGCTATTCTGTCTGATGTGGATACCATCTCCATATTAATATGAACCATGACATTTGTTACTTGACGGGGATTTGTATAGACATATAATATGAAAAGGCATTAGTCTTTCGAGAAGAAAGAAATTAATTTTCAAGAACTAACATAATCGTACACCCTAATCATTAGGAGGCGACGAACCAGGGATCGAATTAGGTCGCTTCCCCCACTATACTAATTACACAGACATACAGGGGAGATCTTTGGTGAACTAATTAAGCGACCAGCCGTACGGTTGGTTATTTTTATTTTCACCATGGGCAATGCTCATGATCAACGGTTAAGATCATGAAGGGAGGTGTCTAGATCGCAAAAGAAATCGATTATTAGAAGATCCGCGCTATTGCAATCCACTGTACTATCCAAAAAGTTATAACTGCAAAAATATTCATAAAAATAACCTCATGGGCAAAAAGTGGATCGGGGACCGAACGGCAGCTCGAATGGTTGTTCCGTTCTCTTCGAATAAGAAGTTCATATTAGAAAAGAGAGGAGGTTTCTAGATCATTTGCTTCAGAAGTATAAATTTACATTGAAGAATGTTTTAGGCGAAGGGATCTAAAGGGAGGTGCCTATTGAGCTATTATTTTTTGAAACCCGAGATGCTTTACGATCATCGTATAAGAAGAATAAATGATTTTAAGTGAAAGGAGAAAAGCCATGAAGTATAATAAAATGACAATTCGTTTCCTGCTAATCTTCGCCTTGGTTTTAACGCTTGCCATGGTGTTTGCAACAAACTCCCTAGCATCATCTATAGTCCTGAATTTCTCGGGTCTACAAGACCTTGAACAGATACTCAATTTCTATGATGGAGGCTTCGGGGGAATGGGGAGTGGTCCAGGACCTGACTTCGATATCACATTTGGTCCTGATGCCCTGGCCTTAATTGATGCGGATGCCGGTGGTACTGGAAATTTTGCAAATGAGCCTAGTCCGGATTCAATCGCGTTTTTCCTCACAGGTCCAGGGGTGATTATGAATGTTGCTAATGGTTTCACAACCGGATTTTCTTTCTTTTATTCGGGGGATTTTGTAGTTGGATCAGTCACAGTATATGATGGATTGAATGGGACTGGAAATCTGCTTGCTACATTGGAACTTCCACCAAATGCACAATTATGTGGTCTACCTGGCGATCCAACTGGTTATTATGCCTGTTGGGATCCGAGTCGGTGTTGAGTTCCAAGGAATCGCTTACTCGGTAAATTTCTCAGGAGCAGCAAATTATATTGGGTTTGATGAAATAACATTGGGTTCTAGCATACCTGGCAATCTTCCGCCCATCGCTGACGCGAATGGTCCATACTCCGATGATGAAGGCTATCCCATCAGCCTGGATGGGAGTGGCTCATCAGACCCTGATGGCAATCCGTTGACTTACTCATGGACGGTGGATTCAGTTCTATGCAGTTTTGATGATGCCACGGCTGTAAACCCAAACCTCACTTGTAGTGACAATGGTGACTTCACCGTCACCCTGGAGGTCAATAATGGGCTCTTGACCGCTAGTGCAACAGCTGCCGTGACAGTCAACAACGTCGCCCCAACAGTGATTATTAATACCGTGTCTACCACCTCTGGTTGCGGTAGGCGAGTCTATCACCGCCGGTGGTAGCTTCACCGATCCTGGAACAGCAGACACCCATACAGCAGTTTGGGATTGGGGCGATGGCACTTCAACACCAGGCACGCTTACTCAGGGAGCAGGGTTTGGCTCCGTGAACGATATCCATGCCTATACCACGCCGGGAGTCTATGAAATCCTGCTGACAGTAACGGACGACGATGGTGGTGCAGGCAGTGCCACATATCAGTTCGTTATCGTCTATGATCCCGATGGGGGATTCGTCACCGGTGGTGGTTGGATCATGTCACCTCCGGGTGCTTATATTCCTGACCCCTTACTGGAAGGCAAGGCGACCTTCGGTTTCGTCTCCAAATATAAAAAGGGTGCGAAAATTCCGGATGGTAATGCCGAATTCCAATTCCATGCTGGTGATCTAAACTTCCACAGCACCACTTATGAATGGCTGATCGTGAATCAGAATTATACCAATGCCCAGTTCAAGGGCTATGGGACGGTCAATGGTGAGGGTAATTACGGTTTCATGATCTGGGCAGGCGATGTCTCTCCAGATCTCTTCCGGATTCAGATCTGGGACGCAACGACGGAATTAATTGTATATGACAATGGAGTTAAACAGCCGATCGGAGGTGGCAGCATCGTCATCCACAAGTAAGCACAATCTAACAACTCGCTTCAATTAGACGGGGCTTCCCTGCCCCGTCTTTTATTTGTCCCTCGTCAGTAACTTCCCCACCTTTATTGATAAAAACAGGCTAACATCTCAATTGTGATGAAAGCAGTATACGTATCCACGAAAATTACGCCACAGGATATAACTGTTAGATTACTGGATTTGGGTGTGTGTCAATAAACGCTCGTTTCGTCAGCCAATTATTCAGCTTCTTGATACATATAATTTTGGCGCAGATAGGCGCGCTTGAATCCGTGACGCATCCTGGTTCAGTAAAATCATCCATCAATCTGAACGAGCTCTAGCTTTACCAACGCAGGAGAGAACTGCTCATCCGGACCTGGGACGCATAAAACCGCCGATAAACTGAGCATAGACACGCACCTCGACCCCGGATCCGGCAACTTTTTTAAACATCTGCAGGGCAAACTCGCTGGGTGTGCCATAGATCTCCACATTGGTGGGCTCAATGAACTGGTAAGCTGTTTTCGACCGGTCATCCGCACCCTGCAGCTGTAGATCCAAGCCTTCCGCATTGGGAAAGAAGCGAACAATGTCAATCGTTGAACCATCCTCGCTCACATAAGCCAGTTGGGCAAGCGTTTGAGGTTTGGCAGCTTCTGTACGCGGGATGCTATCCTGGTAGTGTTGCTTAAAAGCCTCCAACATGCCTGCCTTCACCCGGTTGTGACTGATAAAAACGATAGGTTCTGCCATGATTCCTCCTAGGTCTCGCTTTCGATCAACTGTTTCCGGATCTCGCCACTCCGCTCCAACCGGCTGAGCAGAAAGCTCTTGTCCATTGAATCCTCCATGGCGGGTATCTCAATGAAGGTTGTCAGGATGGTCTGGTTGTCATTCAAAGCCTCGAATGTCGTCCTGCCACGCATTTCAGCGGGTCCGTCGTGGATGACCATCGCAAAGGATTTGTTCGGTTCATATTCCACCACCTCCATAGTCCCTTCGACGGGAGTTCCACTGCGGCTGTTAACCCTGTGGATGATGGTTCCCACACCAATAGGGCCTTCGGATACCTGCTCCAGCTTGATATCCGCATCCCAACGGGGGTGGTTGCGGACATGTTCATCCGCAAAAAAGTGGAATACATCGGCCACTGGCCGATCAATCACCTGGGAATGTTGAAAGTGTGCTGTCATGCTTACCTCCTATACATAATTAGTCATTAATTCAGCTCCGTGTTGACGAATTACTCGGAACCGTGCTGTCTGCACATTATATCAAAAACAACCCTAATTAGATGAAAATTATCTAATAATAATTTGGCTTTAATCCTTAAACTTTCCCACTGCACCAGGGTCATTGGGTTATAAGCCGTCACCTGATGCTTATCTTTTTTCTTTACGTGCACGCTCAATTAACTGGCGAATGGTTCCCAGGTGATAGGCAGCGTGTGGGATCAATGCCATAACACCTCGCAAATAGTCTCCAGGCAGGTCGTCTTGTTTGTTGATCTTCTCAAGCAGCCTCTCAAATTCAATCCGTAGGTCTTTTTTTAATTGTTCCCATTGCATCTCGTCTGCAACGAGAGTATTCCAGCTTTCCTTCCAGCTTCCCAGGTATGGTTTGCCCTCCATAGCGCCATTGGCATTTGCCAGGCTCCACCGCAAGTGCTCGACGTGCGCGACAATACTCGTGCCTGGTTCTCCTTTCATGGAGGACCACGACGCCTCTGTCGCATTGACCGCTCCAATGATCCCCAGAATGCCAGCATTTGGCTCGTTATCAATGAACCATGTTGTTGATGGGTTGGGTGAGCCTGCATAAGCCTCAGAAAAGAGTGTACTAATCGTTTGAATAACTGTAATTGTGTCCATTTTGAAAGTCCTTATTTTTTCAATGGAGGGATCGGTAGGATAAGACTGGCCGTATTGCCTCACGGCAAATCACGGGCTACCCCATAGGATGTCCGTCCAGTGCACCGCGTGATCGGTGGCGGACTCGGGTGGCAGGATATAGGTCGGATTGAGCGCAGTCAGATTGGGGGAGAGGAAAATATGATCGATGCGGTTCTCTCCCGACATATCCACACCATCTGGGCTGATCTCGGTCGGGTATACGCTCGTCCAGGCGTTCGTGTACACGCTGTCAATCAACTGGTAGGGTGCTTCGTAATCCCTCAAGTTGTAATCACCCAGGGCGATCACATTGGCTTTGTTCTGCGAGCGTTCCAGTAGCGTCTGGGCAAAGGCCAGCATGGCTGCATCTGAGCTGTCAGGGTGGACATCATAAATGCTAAAGCGTTGGCCTCCCACTTCAACCTCAGCTTCAGCAACTCCGGTCTCATCCTTGTCACTATACATGAAGGAGGTGCGCGTGTTCTCCAGAGGGAATTTCGACAGGATGGCGGTGCCAAAGGTGCCGGTGACGGTTTTTGGGCCATAGTACGAGTAATAACCCAGGCCATCCGCGAAGTAGCGCACATAGTCGTTGTTGTTAAGCGAGATACGCGTGGAATTGGTCTCCTGCAGTGAAATGATATCCGCTGACACCTGACGCATAAGGGCGAGCTGGGCTTCGAATGATTTCTCGGCGAATTCATCGTTGGACTGCTGCGTGTTGAATGTCATTACGCGTAGAGAGGTTTTTCCGGATGCGTCCACTTGAAGGCGCGGGGTTGGCAGGCTAATAACCAGCGTAACCAGGAAGATTGCGCTGAGCAGGACTACCCAAACCCAAGGGCGGGTGATTGAGGTTTCTTTTTCTGGGGCTGGTTTGTCTCGTATAGCGAGCCAGACCAATAGAGTGATGCCGCCGGATAACAAAAAGTAGGACAACCAGAAGGTATTGCGGAATGGAGGGCTGATGGGCTCGATATATCCCCAGACGTTGGTGAAAATGTTGATGAAAATCAGCACGACCAGGGAGACACTCCCCAACAGGATGCCCGCTGCCAGGCTGCGGGCAGGTTGGTCGGATGCCTGCATCTTCTTGAGGAAGATCTGCAGGTCGAGATAAAGTACCGGGAACAGCAGGAGCATTATCCACAAGGGGAACATTTGAATCAAACTGGGCGCACCCACCTCCACGGCTGGCGAATCCAGCGCTGTAGGGAAAGGAACCCGGTGTGCCAGGAGGGTGAGGGTCAGGCTGGCGGTAAAGAGCAGGTTCCAAACCACCACCAGGCGCGGGGAGATGCGCTCGAGCAGGCCTGGACGACTTATCGATAACCAGATCCACACCATGGAGAGCAGGCTGACTACACTTACGATGAGGGTGTAATTACCCTCCGTCCAACGGGCAATCACGGCGGGTGCGGAAAATGAAAAATAGACCAGGGTCAGTATGAGGTAGATACCCAGGATTGGGATTGTGCGCTTGCCACCTTTTTGTTGAGCGACAGGATCACGTTCCAGGTCTGAGAAGAATAAACAAGCGCCGAGAGTCAAACCTAACACCCAGCCGACCCAGCCACCAGAGGATGTCAGTGAGTATTCAATTCCATGACCTGCTGTGCGTATCAGGGTAGATAAGCCAACCGCCAGCGCCAATCCGGCTGGAACCCAGCGTTTAAAAGCCAGCTGACCGGTGATGAGCAGAAAGAACAGGCTGAGGGAGGCGAGGGTGGCAATGCCGGAGGCTACCAGGCGGTTGGTGGTGCTGAGATACGGGGTCAAGCCACGCGTGATGAACAGCATGGCGAAAAGGCTCCATGCCAGCAGGCGTTGGTCTTTCTTAAAGAAGGGAAGCACGAGCAATGGTCCAAAGAAAAACAACACGCCCAGTGCCTTTTCGTCCAGGCTCGAGTTCATCAGGTCCAGGATATAGATTGATTCAACCAGTGTGCCGATGGATTGGATGATGAAGAGCATCAGGATGGCGAAGAGAATGATCAGGAGGGGGGATTTTTTCATCGGATAATATTCCTTTCAATAAGAGGGCTTCATTTGTGTTCCAGTAGGTAGTTTTTAATGATCTCAAGTGCTTCTTTTTTATTCAATATCGTCATATGATTGCAATCGTTTATCTTGTTTAGAGTTGAACGCGGAATCAAACCTGCAAGCTGCTTTATATGGGCTTCCTTTATCATATCGTGCTCAGCATAAATTATTTTTACGTCTGTCTGGATGTTCTTCAATTCATCATCTGTTATCCCGATATCCGTAAGCATCAAATTAAAGCGCATCAGGCTCTTCTTGATGTTGAATCCAATACGGTCCAGGAAGCTCATGATTTTATAAAGGCTTTTTATTAATCGAAGCGTGTCATCGTTTGTGCCACTGACCAGATAGTTCGGCGATATAGCAACTAAGCGAGTGAACAGTTCAGGAGCTTTTTTTGCCAGGAACAAAGCGATATTCCCACCATCACTATAACCGATGACATACCCTTCCTTAATCCCTTTGGCTTTGCAAAAGTCTATAATATCATCGCTGAATTGATCGATTGTGTAATCGTAATCAATAGATTTGCTTTCACCATGGCCTCTGCTATCGATAGCAATGGTATGGAACATTGGAAAATACTTTAGTTGGTAATCTTTGAATATCCCCTTATTCTCGGAGTTTCCATGCAGTAGCAGGAGTGTTTTCCCTTTTCCATACTGCGTGTAGGCGATACAAACACCAGGAAGATCTACGTATTCTGTTGGCAGTTTACCCATATTTACTCGCTATTCTATTATAGAGAGCCTGTTCGATTATGACAACAGCTTTACCCACAATTATTAGGTGTTATTACAAAGAAAGTAAAGCGTCTTCTAGTGATGACCACGCCTGAGTATAGACAATAAACGAGTTGACGATTTGGAATATTGAAGTATGTCATCCCCATAGTCGAATAAACACGGAAGGTATATTTAGGGGACCAATAATAGGCGATTTCTTGGTTTCGATCATCCTGACCGACTCAACGGGTTGTCCAAATTGAGAATTGACTCTGGTTGATGGCGATCAGGCGTGTGCCATCTTTGCTGAAGTACACTGCCTGGGCTTCGAGTGGGATTTTAGCTAGCAGGGTGCCAGTAGCTGAGTCGAAAATTTCGCCACCTACAAAGAAAATATCACCCTGGGGGCCATAAACCAGCGGTGCCGATGGATTAGCGGCTTGGAAATCAAATACAACCTTACGGGTAGAGACATTCCATACCCATCCAGCACCCGAGGCAAGCCGGGTGCTATCCGGGCTGAAGGCTAGGCTGCCACACACTTCCGGCGAACTGGCCGTGAACATGCCCTGGTATGCACCACCCTTCCGTTTCGCAAGGAAGATACTCGGTGAGCTGGTATTGCAATGTGCCACAAACTGCTGGTCTGGACTGACAGCGTAATAACTCACATTTGACACATCCATCAACCATTCGCCAGTATGGGTGTCCAGAAAACGAAGCGACTTCTCACGGCAAGCCATTGTATTGCCATCAAGGCTGAAATCGCATGGGCCTGCAATGTAGGGGGCGATAAACGTGTTTTTCCCGCTGGTCAGGTCCCAATATTCCACATATTCACTGGAAGTGTTTCGGTAGAACAGCGCCAGCCGGTCTGTATCGATGAAGCGTACTTGCAGGTCAAGCATATTCAGCGTAGGAGTGATCACCTGCTGGAGATTGCCATCCAGTGAAAAGACTTGCGCCGTTGTATGATATGAATATGCCACCTGTTGCCCATCCGGGCTAATCTGTGGTTCAGTATTCACATCGTACAGGTTCACGTTTTGCAGGCGGACGCCGCTGCTGGTATCCCATCGGCTCAAATCACCATCTTCGGTTGCCAGGATGAACACTTTACCATCCGGGCTGAAGGTGAATGCCTGGATCAAGGCAGGCAGGCTGAGAAGAGAACGGACTAAATCATCGTTTCGGGTATCATAGATTAATAACTGGCTGTCTGACCAGTGTTGCTTATCCGTCACATAATTAGAGTAAGTACCCTGGTATAAAATTCCAATCTTGTAGCCCTGTGGCTCATTGCTATTCCAGAATTGAGTGAATCTCCTGGAAAAGGAGACCCATCCGCCATCGTCAGTCCGGTTGCTATACCTCGCCGATAAATCAGACCACAACTCGCCATTTGCTACGATGAAGGTCTCCGCCCGACCATCGACTCTAGAGAAGATCACGCGCTGTCCATCCAGGGAAAAAATTGGCTCGTCAAAAGCAATGTATTCATACAATTTATCTCCCCATTTAAGCTCAATACCCACCATAGTGTCCATAACATCCTTCCGTTTTGCATGGACGATGACGAGTGTCCCATCATAAGAAAATGAAACCCTCATTACTGAGAACCAATCCAAATTATTCATCAGAAAATCATACCTGCCTACATCACCAGTTGCGAGGGTAATTACATCAAAGCCAAACCGATCCACAGGTATGGCAAAGTATTTTCCATCTTGGCTAAGGTCAAATCCAGTATTCTCAACCTGTTCAGCCGGGATGTTGACCTTGATGGGTTCGATTTTCCCGCTAGCCAGGTCCAGGAGAACGGGAAGGTGGTTTTGAACACCGAATAAGCGTCCGTCCCGGATGAAGTGCCTGGCTTCGAACCCGGCATAGCTGGTGGTGATTTGAAGCGCATTTGGATCAATCACATCCAGGCGATCATCGGTTTGCGCCAGGATCCAGCCGCCATCTGGTGTCCAGAGCAAGTTTTTTACAAACCCACGCGTATGCAAATTGTAGCTCTCAGCAACTGAGAGCTTATCTAAGGTAGATGCATTAATCGGTTGTGGGAGAGGTGTGACAGTCGGAGATGGTATGGGGGTGGTGGTAAGTGTAGCGGTTTTTGTTGAGGTGCGCGTGTGTGTGCTTGTTGGGTTGTGTGTGACGATAATTGTAGGTGAAGGGTAAGGAGTGGAAGTTGCTGGGGTTGTCTTGGCTTCAATAGGCGGTATGATCGAAGACGTTGCTGTTGCCAGTTCTTTAGTTCCTTGGCTGCACGCGGTTTGTATTAGCAATATTACAATCACGAAGATGAATTTTTTCATATTTCCCTCCAAAATCTCTATGATTGCTGAACTCATCTTGTACAGATAAGGGAAAAACAACCACGTAATAATATTATATATCCGATCTCATGGTCAGCATACCTTAGAATATTAATTATTGACATCACCTTCCGTTTTTTATATAATGAATAAAACACAATTCATCATAGTTTCACTAAAGGACGGTGTATCCGTCCTTTTCGTTTCTTCAGGAGGAGATAAAATGAAAAAAATATCCGTTCTGTTGGCGACATTGTTCGTCTTGGCATTCGCGTTGGCACTTGCACAACCAACACAGGCATCGCCAGATAACCCAACCAGTATGAATGCGAGAATGACACACTGGCAAGAGGAATCCGCAGTGATTCATATTTTGGTCTGGTCTGACGCTGGACGTGTTGGTCCAGCGGAAGTGGAAGTCGGTCAGCCGCTCCTCTTTGGGTTTGAGTGGTCAGGAGGAACTGTAGAATCGCTCCAAGCTGATTATATCGACAATCCGAATCACGATTTTACCGTTTCTGTGGATGGCGATCCCGCCAGGTCAGTAAAAAGCTTTTACCAGACACCCTTCAATACTGCAACAAAGTCTGGGCCTGCTTGGAATTGGGACCACGATGCAGATGGGCCTGGTGATGGAGATGGCGACGGGGTTGGTGATTGGAGCGGGGCGGTATTATTCTTCCGCTACCCGTATCCAGGTCTGGCGTTGGGAGTGCATACCTTCGTGTTCACCGTGGTCGATACTGGCCAGTCGGATATTATTACGGTCGATGTAGTGCCTTAAGCGCCCGAATTCAATTTGGATAATGAGAACTTAGCCAGTTCTCACTGTACGCCATCCCACTTTGGGAGTTGGCGGGATTGCTTCATTTACTCATCTCTTCTCTGGTGTCTGGTTCTGCAAAATCTATCGGCGTGCCATACTTCAAAAATGGAAGTGCATCTCGAAGGGCTTTGAATTCCTCTGTTGAGTAGTATAACGAACATTCAAATTTCACCAGCTTCCTGAGTTGGTGCAAGGGCAGTAAGCCGTCCTTTAATACCCTCGTGCTATACAAACGAAGCACCTGGAGATTCTGTAGTTCTGTCAACGGCCAGAGGTCGTTTACTTTTTGGATGGTCCACAGGCTACCGCATATGCTGAAATCTTCAAGGGTGATTATCGACCTTACAAAGTTAAGCTCCTGTGCTTCTCTGACATTTTCTATCGCCAGCATTTTTAAGTTCGGGAGTTGTTTCAAAAAAACCAGGCCTGTTATAGAAGGACAACTTGTAATCACGAGCGATTTTAGGGTCTTACAATTTGCTACCGATTCAATAGTCTTCAGACGGCCCGATCCAGTACTTAATGCTTCCAGACCCTCAATTTGTGTCGCAGCATCAAAAAGATCCTGATGAATGGCATGAAAGTATAACATCCTGATTTTCAAACCTGGCAAGAAATCACACCACTGTTTTAATCTTTTCTTCCTTTGCGATGCAGTATCACTTTGCCGTGCATATGCAATCGAGAGCATCTCCTGCCCTGAGTATTCTTTCACCTCAGTAATTGGCTTGAGAAATGTTGTTGGCCACCCATGTGCGATCCAATATCCATTTATAATTTCTTCTGGTGATAACATAGATTCCCTGTGAGATAAATAGGTACACTCAAACTGCTCAGGAACAATTATGCCATGAAAATAAAATAGCACCTTCCAAATCTGGAGAGTCCTTGTCTGGTCTGATGAAGGATGGTATCTGTAAACTCGTCCTGGTATGTTGGATCGGAACAATTTTTAATCATATTGTGATGATGAGTAGAAAATGTACGATTACGGGAAAAAGATATAAAAATCCACGAGCAGGTGAACACTCAGGCTGGAGCTTTGCCGAGGGAGTATCGTTTATAAGTCAGATGGTTCTGCAAGTAATGAAACGGACTTAGGATAAGGGGTGTAAAATAATACCCAGAATTTTATCTCAATCATCAATATATATACCCATTACCTGGCTATTGGAGGAAAAAATGAAGAAAATTATATTGGTTTTAGTATTATTGCTTGCCATTCTGACAGTTGGAGTGAGTGTTGTCTCAGCTGCATCGATATATTTACCCATTGTGAATAAAACACAACCAACTCCAACGCCAACTACAAATCCTAATCCTGTATTATTACCCAACGGGGATTTTGAGCAAGGTCATAAGATTTGGGAAGAATATTCAAATCATGGATATGACATAATCTATCCTAAAGACGAAATATCTGTAACTCCTCACGGTGGTAACTGGGCAGCGTGGATGGGCGGGACAAATAATGTTGTTGAAACCCTCAATCAAACGGTCCTTGTTCCTGCAGATCATCCATACCTATCTTTTTGGCATTGGATTATCTCTACCGATGCTTGTGAAAAGGATTTTGTATATGTTTATATTGGGAATGATAGAATTGATAAACATGATCTCTGTTACGACCACAATACGAATGGGTGGGCTCAGAAGGTTTACGATTTACGGGCTTATAGTGGACAAAACGTAAATCTTAAAATATCTGTAGAAACTGATGCAACCATAATAAGTTCGATATATTTAGATGATTTTGAATTTAATACCAGTCAAACTCCCTGAAAAGGGATGAAATAAATTAGCGCGCCTGATTTTCATGGTGGAAGAAGATGATGAAAGCAAAAAAAGCGCCCTCCACTTGGAGAGCGCTTGAAAATTTCATCAAAAATCGACCTAGGCACACTCCATGTTTCCGGGTAAGACTTCTGGGGAGTTTAGTGTATGTTGGCATGCTAAACAGAGCACTGAAGAACAAATAATAATAGAATAAAATTGACCGCCATGGTTGCACATCCGGGCGATGACCAAAGCCGAATGAGGCGACCTGCTAGAGAGATTACGACCCACTCCCCAGGTGTTCAGGCGATGTCCTATGGGGTGATCGACACCGAAGTGACACTTCACTAAATCACGATCTACTTTGTTCTGATCCATATAGGTACGAATCTTGTAACTATAGCTTTAATATTACTTTTCTATCCGGTACAAGATTTGCCCGTGGAGAAACCTGTATGTCTGACCAAATGATAACCTCCGTCGCTGATGCAATCAGCGCTCTGCCTAACCCCTACCCTCCAGTCAGCCTGACCAAGCATTACAAAGGAACTACCCTAAATCAGCAGGGGCACATCGTCGATATCAACCCGGTTTCCGCGACCATCCAGGCAACCCAACGCCTGACTTTCCACATCCTGTTGGGCATGATTCACTTGCGTAGTGAGGTTTTCCCGGGGGCGATCTCCGCCACCATTCACCCTGTCGATTACACAAATGGCACCTTCCATCTTTCCGACTTATCCTATGGTGGCTGGCGAGACCGCAAAGCTGAACGCGTCCAGCCGAGACGCCCGACCTATATCAATATGTATTTCTATCGAAAAACTTATCGCGCTTACATGGAAGACATTTGCTGTGAGGGGATGGGGATCTTGGTGAATAAGGCCATCGACCCTGATTTCAAGCTGCGACCTGGTATAAAACTCTTGCTCGAGTTTCGGCTTCCTCCGGAGCACTCATTCATCAACCTCAAGGGCACGATCTTGTACCGCAAGAATGTTGGGCAGCAGCTGATCAAGTACGGCCTGCACCTGCTCCCCAATACTGACCAAAAGACTATTTTACAGGCTTATATTGCCCAACGCTATGATGAAATCCTGAATGAACTGGAACAAGATTACATCCGCTCGCGCGAGCCATACCGCATAGATAATCAGTCCTTCTGATTAGTATAACTATATCCTGTCATCAGAGACACCCTTCTCGCAGTTGTGGTGTAACATTTTTTCTGTAATTTATTGGTAACTACTCCCAGTCTACTCTTTTTATTTCCCCTGTGAGCATTTGGATGCAGTATCATCTGAAAATGGGTGTCGCAGGTGGTTTTCCCTGCGACACCCATTTTCAGACCTCGTCCCCCCTTCCCAAAATTTTTTGGGAAGGGGGGATAAAGGGGGGATGGGTGAGTAATTACATTTATTGAAACTTTTAGATCTATTTAGATGGATAGAGAAATGGCTCTCATAAAGCAGGAAGATCTCTCTCTTACAATCCTGGAGGATGGTCCAGGTAAGCAGGAGCTTAAGTCTCAGTTTATACAGCTGAGGGCCAAAGGCTGGAGCTATTAAGGTGAACAAATTAATATGCCCGCCACGAGCAACCGTCCGGGATATGACCAAAGCTGATGGTGGGGGCCTGTTTATCTTGAGCAATGTAAACGACAAAAACAAAAAGCGCCCTCCGATTGGAGAGCGCTTGAAATTCTATCAAAAATCAACTTAGCGTAGGAGCGGCCTGAACTTATACCCGTAGATAATAACCCCGCGCTCGTCACCATCCGAGCGTAACCTGCGCGTGACCATCTCCACGGGCATACCAATCTCGACGGGTTCGTTACCCAGATCAGTAAGCTGGGCAGTCACCATTGGGCCTTCATTCAACTTCACCAAAGCCACCGTATAAGGGACATTCGATTCATAACCAGCGGGTGCATCGTATATAGTGGTATATGAGAATACCTCACCCTTCCCGCTGAATTGATATTCTGTGCGTGCTTCGCCCCCACAATTGGGGCATATATCGCGGGGTGGGAACAGCTTGGCATCACAATGTGGGCAAACTTCTCCAACCAGAGCGTAACGTTGTTTCTTCAAACGCCAATGACGGGGTATTTCCATAGCTATAATGCTCCTTATCCAATTTCTTTAGATGCTAAATATAGCTATGGGTGACTATCAATTCCTATCAAATTGCCGTATTTTATTTGTTTTCATCTGAAAGTTGGCGATAAATCTGCAAGGCCTCTTCCAATTTTCGCATAGCTTCAGGCAAGTAAGGGATTAGATGGAACATGACATGCTCAACCCCTGCTTTTTCATAACCCAGCATTGCCCTGGCAATCTGAGTAGGAGTGCCAGATAATGGGGGATTATCAAAACCTTCTGGAGCGGGTGACAGCTTGGGAAAATGCAGGGCGAGCATCGCAGTTACGCCCAATGTTCCCGGGTCGCGCCCGGTTTCCCGGCAGGCTTCCAGCAGCTCCTGACGCGGCTTTTCCAGCGTCTCGGGTTGACCAAGATACCCCGTGTTCCACAGGTCAGCATATTGTGCCGTAAGCTTGAGCATTCGTTTGCCAAAGCTGCCAATCATCAGCGGAGGTCCACTTTGGCGCGGACCTGGGGGCTTGATCTCACAATCACGCGCCTGGTAGTACTTACCCTCAAAGTCCACCCTGCCTTCTTTGAGCAAAGCACGGATGATCTGCACGCCTTCCTCGAAGCGAGAAACACGATGGTCATATGGCCAGCCGAATGCATCATACTCCGGCTTGTTCCAACCAGCTCCCAGACCCAGGATCAAGCGACCCTGGGAGACCTCGTCCAGGGTGATGGCCATCTTGGCTAGCAGGGCTGGGTTACGGAAGGAATTACACAGCACCAGCGTGCCAAGCTCAACACGTTTAGTAGCCTCCGCCAGGGCGGAAAGAAAAGTCCAGCATTCCCAAATCCCAACCGTGGGTTCACCTTCGTAACGGTACAACATGTGGTCATATAGCCAGAGTGAGTCGAAGCCGCTCTCCTCTGCCCGCTGTGCAACCTCGCGCGTTTCCTGGTAGCTGTATGCCCGTTTAAGCTCTTTGCGTTCTGCGATAATCAGGACCAACCCGACTTTCATAGCACCTCCAATACATGCGTCACTGCTGATGAGGCTGGACCTGCCAGGCATTGGACCAATGCACGCCGGGCGTCCGGCACCTGGTTTACACCCGCATGGGAACGTAGTTGCAGCGTGGCCTCCACTACCTGATAGATACCCGTGGCTCCGCCCGGGTTACCCCGCGCTTTGAGACCACCAAATGTCGCTATCGGCAGCTCACCATCACGACTCATCTTGCCATCTTGGGCAAGTTTCCAACCTTCTCCCCGCTTGGCAAAGCCAGCTGCTTCTATAGCAAGGGCTGCGTAAATGGAATAAGAATCATACAGTTCGAAAAAGTCTACATCCCCTGGCAAGATGCCTGCCTGCCGGCAGGCGCGTTCGACGGATTTCCGGGCAGCCTCAAACGCCAATGGGTCAACCCGGTCGTGGATTGCCAGGCGGTCGGTGACCAGGCTTGAGCCTGTGATACGCACCACCGGGTGGGTGAATTGTGCTGGCAGGCTGTCGGGCTGGGTAAGGATGAGTGCTGCCGCACCATCGGCAACTGGAGCGATGTCATACATGGTTAGTGGATCGCTGATCATGTCAGCCTTTCGATATACATCCAGACTTAGCGGACTGTGGTACATGGCATGCGGATTGGTGAGCGCATTTAGATGGGCAGTGATGGGAAAACCTGCAAAATTTTCATGGGTCACTTTGTATTCGTGTAGATAACGACGCATGAGCAATGCTGCCTGTGCATTTGGGGTGACACCTTGCACCGCTTCATAGTCGCTATCTTCACCCAACATTTGAGCGGTCTCTGCGTCCGCACCGAGCTGGTCGGTCACTTTCTCAATGCCCAGCACGAGCGCAACCTGGGCTTGCCCCGATTTGACCGCCATATAGCCCATCCTGAGTGCTGCCCCACCAGAAGCCCCACCGGCTTCGATGGTTGAGGCCTCGATGCCTCCCAAACCACCATAATCTGAGATAAGTGCGCCAAGGTGAGCCTGGTGGGAGCTTACGGGGGCAAGCATATTTCCAATAAAGAGGATATCAGGGCGTAAACCACCTGTGTCCTGAATGGCAGCTTCCAATGCCATGAATGCCAGATCGCGTAAGGAGAAGGAGTAGTGCTCTCCTACATCCGTTTGTCCGATTCCAGCGATGACAACCTCACTCGATGCCATATTTTCCCATCATCATCATTTCAATGCCAGTTTGCCACGATAGCGCACGTATGTGCCGTAGTCGATCTCGGTACGACGGGCGATGTAATCCTGGGTTTTAGGAGCGCGGTCGCGGCGCTCGGTGATCGCCTCGGTGACCACAATGGAAAAGGCATCTGAGCCAGCTCCAGAACCAAAGGAGACCATCAGGATCTTATCCCCCGGTTCAGCCACATCCAGGATGGCTGTCAACCCAATCAGGGCTGCCCCAGCATAGGTATTTCCGATTACCTGCACGAGTAGTCCCGGAGCGATTTGTTCCTTGGAAAAACCGAGTTGAGCTGCCACCTTTTGTGGAAATTTCGTGTTAGGTTGGTGAAACACTGCCCAGCGATAATCTTTGGCAGTCGTTCCAGTGCCTTCCATGAGTGCCTGGGCGGCTTCTGTGATGTGCTTGAAGTAAGCAGGCTCACCAGTGAAACGCTGCCCATGCTCCGGATATTTTTGGTATTCCCGCCGCCAGAAATCTGGCGTGTCGGTTACATAGGAATACGACCCCTCAAACACCGCCAGGGCTTCTTCTGCTGGGCTGAGCAAGTAAGCGGCTCCGCCAGCACCGGCAGTGTATTCCAGCGCATCACCAGGGCGACCCTGGGCGGTGTCCATACCTATTGCCATAGCATAACGCGCCATACCCGAGCCGACCAATCCTATAGCCGCCACCATCGCTTCTGTACCCGCTTTGCAGGCAAATTCCCAATCTGCTGCCTGTACGTTCGGAACCGCACCAATTGCTTCTGCAACGATGGTCGAGGTCGGTTTGACCGCATAGGGATGCGATTCAGAGCCCACCCAAACGGCACGCACATCCTCCGGGCTTACACCTGCCCGTAGCATGGCATTCCTGGCCGCTTCGATCGACATGGTGGCTACGTCTTCGTCCAACCCAGGGACAGACTTTTCCTTGATGGGTAATGCACCGGCACCATCCGTCCAGATTCGGGCGACTTCCTTGGCTGGCAGTCGGTAACGGGGCACATATGCTCCATAACCGATAATCCCAACCGGTTGCACCGGTTTAAGTAGCATGGGTTTTAGATTTGATTGAGGCATTTGCATGAAATTTTATTCCTTGTCGTTCGTTTCTATGAGTAACCAAAGGGGACAATCTGTTTTCTCACAGAAAGGACTATAAAGTATATCATTTTCCATTGTGAGGTGATGATAATGTGAAAGCATTGTTAAGCATCACTCGCCCTACTGCGCCTGAGTATGCTCCTATAAAGGCAGGGATGATTGCTAAGAGCGAGGCATACCAACCCGGGCTGGGTGGGCTGACTGGCTGGTAGCCAAAGCTACGTGCAAACAGGTATACTCCTGGAAGGCAGAATGCCACAATCATTGCCCATAGCCAGGCTTTTTTTGGCATTATGAAACCAGCGATAAATGTCACCACCAAGATGACCAATACTGTCGCCTGTACTTCGTCATTATTGAAGTCCACCCATCCAGCGAAGATACCGCCAGCGAAAGCGAGAATTACACATAACAAAACCGGATTCTTTTTCATTCGGTCACCAAAACAGGCACATAATCAATCCTTCTTGTTCCATTCCTCTAGAATTTCCGTTGCCCGGTCGATGCGTACGGTTTTCTCCGCCACCAATTGGACTGCCAGACGCTCGACCATCTCTCCATGCGCACCCGCAGCAATTGCCACCTGGCGTGCATGCAGCCCCATGTGACCGCGCTGGATGCCCTCCGTCGCCAGTGCACGTAAAGCCGCCAGGTTTTGTGCCAACCCAACCGAGACAATAATCTCGGCTAATTCTGCTGCCGAGCTCACGCCCATCAATTTCAAGCTGGCGCGTGCTGTCGGGAGCACCCCAGTGGCACCACCCACGATGCCCACCGCCATGGGTAATTCAAGGCTGCCCAACAAGTTACCACTATCATCCCGCCCCCAGGTAGAAAGTGAAGTATAACGCCCATTTCGAGCTGCATAGGCATGTGCACCGGCTTCAATCGCCCGCCAATCATTGCCTGTGGCAATCACAACCGGGTCGATCCCATTCATGATGCCTTTGTTGTGCGTAGCTGCCCGGTATGGGTCTGCCACTGCGAAAGCCCAGGCAGCGATGATGCCATCCCTGACGTCTTCTGCTTTGAACTCTCCAAACGCCAGCAGTGAAAGAGGTATGCTGCACTGCGCACGCGCCAGGCGATGGTCAGCCAAATTCGAGAGGATACGCAGGTGTGATTTACCACCGCTAATAGCTTCCAGGCAAGGTGCAAGGTGCTCAACCGCTGTATTGACAGCATTAGCACCCATGGCGTCACGAACATCGTAAATCAGGTGCACCACCAAAAATGCACCGATGGGTGAATCCTCAATCCGGCGCACATACAGATCGCGCGGACCACCCCCCAGACGGGAGAGCACCGGGTCAAGCTCGGAGATTTCTGCCAGTAATTGTTCTTTCTGGTCAAGAATGGCTTGTTGAGCTGCTGGTAAATCGGATAATTCCAGAAGCTGGATTTGACCGATCATCTCAGGTGGGTCTGCGGTAGCCATAAACCCCCCCGTGGAGCGGGCCAACTTTGCCATAAAGGATGCTCCTGCCACAACGGAGGGTTCCTCGACTGCCATGGGCACCAGCACCTCCCGCCCGTTGACGATGAAGTTGAGTGCAATTCCCAATGGCAGGGCATGCACGCCTACCACATTCTCGATCATGTGGTCAGCCTGCTCAGCTGTTAAACCAGCCTGGCCACTCAATGCAGCCACATCTTCTTGCGAGAGAACCGCGCGTTGGGCTAGCTCAGCCATACGTTGTTCCAGGCTGAAATTATAGAACCCTGGAATGCGTGATTTATTTAAGGGCATAATCATCTCTCACGGTAAAGCCTGATAAGTATAACGAACCTGTCAGGTCTAGTCTATCTTTTTAGACTGGCAAAAACTATCAATTTACTTGAATAGTGTGTTTCTCTAGCAAGGACTTTGGCTATAAGCTGCGCACTCTTTCGATCATTGTTTTTTCCGGCTGATCAAGCGACTTTACTCTTCGTTTTTTTTATACATAAGATAAATAACACAAACTGGTTAGAACGCGTATAATCATTTTTATCAAGTGAAGCGAATAAAATCGATGCAAGAGGAGGAAAATGGATACCTTAGAAGCGATACGCAAGCGAAGAAGTATTCGCCGCTTTACCGACGATGTAATCCCCATAGTAGATTTGGAAACGATTGTTAACGCGGGTCGACTGGCTGCCACGGGCAACAACCGCCAACCATGGGATTTTGTTGTGGTGACTGACCGAGTTATGATTGCACAGTTCACTATATCCGGTGCGTGGATCGCGAAGGCAGCCGCGGTGATTGCTGTGGTCATGGATCCCAGCTCGCGTTGGTGGGTTGAAGATGGTGCGGCGGCGATCGAGAATATGCTTTTGGCGAGTACTGCCTTGGGATATGGGGCTTGCTGGGTTGAGGGTGATATCTTGCCGCATGAAGAATCCGTCAAAACCCTCTTAGGAATACCGCCTGAAAAGCGTGTGTTGGCTTTAATCCCCATAGGCGTAGCGGCAGAGACGCCGACACCGGAGAAAAAACCCTTATTGGATATACTTCATTGGGAGAAGTTTTAAGTTACTGTAACGGAGAATGTGGTATAGGTTTGTGCATAACAATAAGAGGGTAACTATGAAGATGTGCCTCCTGGTAATCCTTGTCGTAACTATTCTCCTCATCGGATGTTCACCATCTACCCAGACCGGGAACCCGGATTGGGTAGACCGGCTGATCAAGCAGTTCGAAAGTGACCCGGTTGGCAACCCACCGCTGTCCATATGGCGCTATACGTACAATGGTCAGGTTGTTTATTATGTTCCACCACATTGTTGTGATATCCCCAGCACCCTTTTTAGCCAAGATGGCCAGGTCATCTGCAATCCAGATGGCGGGATCAAAGGGGATGGAGACGGGCGATGTGCAGATTTCTTCACTCAAAGGACGAATGAGCAACTGATTTGGCAGGACCTGCGTACGAGGTGAACCCGGAAAATTTGAGTCAGGCGCAGTTAATCCTGAGCTTTCATCCTGTTAACCCTTCTGTTCCGTTACCAATTCACCTAACCGTCTCATTGCCCGGTCGGTTTCATACGACCACCAGGCAGCGTTGAGACGGATAAAATTCTTATATTGATGGGTGGCTGAGAATATATATCCTGGCGCCAGGGTAATCCCAATTTGCAGTGCCTGTTTATAAAGTTCCAGCGAATCAGCATAATCAGGCAACTGTACCCACAGCACGATCCCACCATTAGGCCGCGTTACCCGCGTGCCCTCGGGAAAATAACGCTCCACTGCTTGTGATAATTGCGCTATAAAGCTGGCATACAGCCTGCGGATGCTGCGCAGGTGGTAGTCATATCCACCTGATTCCAGGAATTTGGCAATGGCAACTTGAGGCAGGGTAGCTGTAGCCACGTTCGTCGTATATTTCAGCCACTCGATGGTCGCTTTAAATCTTCCGGGAGCCACCCAACCCACCCGGTAGCCGGGCACCAGGTCTTTCGAGAAGGAGGAGCACAAAAGGACCAGGCCTTTACGGTCATAGGTTTTACATACCCCAGGGCGTACCCCGCTGAAATAGATTTCACCGCACACATCTCCTTCAATGAGCGGGATTTCATGCTGAGCGAGCAGCTCCACCAGCATTTGCTTATTTTCATCAGGTATGCAGCTCCCCAATGGATTGTTGAAGTTTGACAGCACCAGACACGCCTGGATGGAATTGTGCTCAATTGCAAACCTCAACGCCGATAGGCTGATACCCTCCCGCGGATGGGTAGGGATCTCAAGTGCGCGCAGACCAAGAGATTCCAATACCTGCAGAACGCCAAAATACATCGGAGATTCGATCGCCACCGTGTCTCCCGGTGTGGCAGACTGCCCTTAAGCTGAGGGTGAAAGCTTCCAGGCAACCGGAGGTGGTCACCACATCCGCATGGGTCAGGTTGCAACCGATACCCACTGCACGTTGGGCAATCTGGATGCGTAAGGCTTCATTCCCAGGTGGAATATCATAGGTGTTGTATTGATGTTCGTTTCGGCGGGAGATGGACGCCATAATCCGGTTTAACTTTGCCGGAATCACCAATTCGGTGTTGGGAATTGCCGCACCCAGCTGAATCAAGCCCGGGTTGGTCGAATCCCTCAACACCATCATCACCAGCTCCCGCACGCTTATCAAGGTTGGGTCCTGGTGAGGAGTGGACATTTCCGGCTCGGGCAGCAGCTGAGGCAGCTTTGCACGCACATAATATCCCGATTGGGGTCGCGTCTCTATCAAACCCTGATTCTCCAAAAGCATATAAGCCTGTAATACAGTGCTGATGCTGATTTTCCGTTGCCGGCTCATTTGTCTGACTGAAGGGATCCGTTCTCCTGGGCGAAATGTCCCCTGGTGGATCAGGTCAGCCAAATCAGAAGCCACTTGTTCATATAAGTAGGGGTCTTGTTTTCGCTGGTTCATAATTCGCTGCCTTTCTAGAGAGTACAGTGATTATAACGTAAAAGCAGCACAGTTCAATGATTAATCAACTGTTATGGTTACAATTGCATTATTGTGCATCTGTTATTATATTTGATTTTCCATAAAATAATAGTAGAAACAAGTAAGGAGCAAATGACATGTTAAACACAAAAGAAAAATTGAATTATCAAACCGACATTACCCTTGATAAATACTGTCTCTGGAATATCGAAGGCGATCGCCGCGGTGATGTCATCAGCTGTTTAAATGGCACTCTGTGGATAACCCAGCAAGGTGATCTGAGAGATTATATCCTCGAACCAGGTCAGGATTTTTGGGTGACCCGAACAGGTACTGTGATCGTGCAAGCGTTACAGAAATCTAAATTTAAATTCAGCCTGGATGAGATTCAAAACCACGTTGAATCCAACCATCAACCCGTTCACCTCAACCTTCATTCACCGCACAAGCCAGCGTTTACGATAATTATTCCCTAGGTATCAGCTTCTAGTTCTAATCGCTTCCTCCAAGGGCGAGACAAGAATGAAGTGGACTCCCATTTTTTAATAATGGAAGTCCACTTTGTTATTCAATAATCAGTAAATGTCTCAGCCTTTTGCTGCTGACCCTACAGCATAACAGTTAGGTGATGTGCCCAGGTCGGAGCATCCACCCAATGCCATCCGCCATGGACTGTCTGGACGAGCAATAAAACCGAATGATTGCAGCATTTCACATGCTTGTTGATTGGTCTCGAGTATGCCAATACTGATCAGCCTGTTGTGTGCTTCTAGAGCAAAAGTGGACAGCAATTCTGCAGGATTCTGCACCGCTTCTTCCACCACCCAGGGTCCGGCAGCCAGCCAATCGCTACCCCCTCTCCCTAGAATAAATCCAGTTACACGACCATCCTCCATTTTCACATAACTCAGCTCGGGGAAGAGCTCCAAGCGGCGACTGAGGAAGAAACCCCGGTCTGCTCCAAAAGATCGATTGTCCAATGCAATGACATGTTCCAAGATGACCCAATGTCATCCGCCGAACGTTCGGGCTCTTTTTCCCGGCTAGAGTGCCTGAAAACCTCCACGACCTGCACACCTTTCGGAACCCGTTCCGCTCATACAGCTGCACTGCTCTGACAACACCATCCAGGTAAACAGTTCCAACGCCCCGTTCTTTTAGGTTCTGTACACCATGGTTCAGCAAAGCAGCACCGACACCTCTACCGCGCCCTTCCGGGCGTATAATCAATTCGCCGATAAAGCCTGCTGAGCCATAATATGTGGCAATGCAAATCCCAACTGGCTGCCCATTTTCCTCCGCCAGCAGGCACCCCGATGGATCTTTGAGAAAAAAGCCTTCCAGAGTAGTCAGGTTTTCACTCACCCAGCCTTCGTCAGCAGTGCATTGTGCGGCAAAAGCCAGGTCATCCTTGTTCATCTCTCGGATGATCATCGCTGGTGGATTTTCGCTATGTTTTTTCATCTTGAGTGATAAGCCCAGGTTTAGCTTCACTCAGCTTGCGATTTTAACCACTCTGTGAGGGGATTATCAATTTGGATCAATGCATTCACCTCAGGATTACCAAAGAACTCATTGTAGTCTTCAAAACGGCAGGTGATGAGCTGGTTCAGGCTGACCGGCTTTCTCGAATCTGCCACCTTTGTATGTAGGTGTAATGGGTAATTCATCTCGAAGGGCAGTTGCTGGATTTCATCCGCTTTCAATGAAGATAGAATACTGCCTGCCAGAACAGCCTGATGAATGAAAATCTCATACAATTCATTCCGCTGGTAAAAAGCTTCAAATTCCGGAAGGCGGTATAAACTATCAAAATCCTCCTGCCATGCACGCAATAATCCCCGTTCGGGACGTACGACCAACAAACCCGCATTGAAATATGCGCGCACCGTTTGCTCATCCACGATAGTTTGCATGGGAAAAATCCGCTCCAAATCCACCTGGCAATAATGGTAAACCAGCCTCCAAAACTCGTCCAATGGATCATCGTATCCAGACCCAAGCAATTTCAGGTGCACAGGGCAAACCCCCAGGCTTTTACCACCCGGCAATAGGCATGCGGAAGGCGTTTGTAGTACAAGCGTATCACTTGCCATCATCACCAGGAAGCTCGTTTCACCTTGCGCCAATCCCTCGGCGATACCTGCAGCAGTCACATAATTTGCAAAAGGGAAATTCCCTGCACCTGGATCCACATCGAATGCAATCAACCGTGTGCCCAATGAAAATAATTCCTGCTGGGTATCACTGGAGAGCTCATCTTCACTTCTTTGGCTGAGCATCCAGATTGGATTGAAGCTGAATTCACCCCCGAAGGTACGGATGCTTCGAGCAAGTCTCAGGGCATCTTTTTCAGCTTCTCCGGAGCCCATCATGAATGCAAAAATCAAATCCTTCATGGTATATCTTTCCTCCATTTGCCTTGGATTGGATATAGCTGGTTATAACCTGGTCGAAAATATCCAGGGGCATAGCGCCATTGCCGAGCAAGACATTATGGAATTCCTTCAAATCAAACTGATCTCCCAATTCATCCATTGCTCGCTGACGCGCTTCCAGGAATTTAGTATACCCGATGTAATAAGCTGTTGCTTGACCTGGCAGGGAGATATAGCGACTGACCTCACTCTGCATGGCATTCTGTGGCATTCCGGTATTTTTAACCATGAAATCCACTGCCTGATTAAAAGTCCATCGCTTTGCATGAATGCCAGTGTCTACCACCAGTCGGGCTGCCCTGAAGGCTTCGGCCTGGAGGCGACCCAAATCACCAAAAACATCGTTTTGATATAAACCGAGTTCTGACATCAACCGTTCAGCATATAAAGCCCAGCCTTCAACATAAGCTGTGAAATCTGATCCTCGTCGGAAGGACGGCAAATCGAGCTGTTGTGCAATCGCGATCTGGAAGTGGTGACCCGGGATGGCTTCATGGTAGGCCAGGGTGGGCATGCTGAACTTGGGCTGAATACCGCTGTCTGTGGCATAGAATAAACCCGGGCGTGAGCCATCCACCGCCGGGGGTGTGTAATACCCACCAGTTGGTACTCCCACCACACTGACACCAATGCTTGGGCGCAGGTCAAACGCCTCACCTATATTTTGGTCGGCGGTTGTAATAATGTCCTCATAACCCTGGACAATCTCATTTCCTGAAAAGATACCGCTGTCTGAAATTACACGTGTATATAATTCGGGAATGCTTTCATCCTGAGGATATCCGAGCTGGTCGAAGATTGTGCGCATCTCTGAGTGTATGCGATCAAGCTCCTGCAAACCCAATTCATGGATTTGGTCCGCGGTTAGGTCGGTGCTGGTATAGTGTCTTAGCACATACGTGTAATATGCCTCGCCATTGGGGAATTTCCATACCCCCGCCTCATTTGTAGTCACACTTTGAAGATGCCCGAAATATTTCGCCAGGGCTTGATACGCCGGGATGACCGAAGAGTTAATCGTCTCTTCTGCGGATGAAAGCAGGCTCTCTTTTTCCGTCTCGCTAATGTTGGTTAACGCACTTACCTTAGTATCAAATGCCGTGTAGTAAGGGGTATAACGGGCGCTGCTGGTTGCAAAATCGTTTAATTCTCCGCTGATCCAACCAACGAGAAAGCCTGGCAGCATGACTCCATTCTTCTCACGCCGCTCCAATCCATCGATCAGCTGATCGAACTTGGTATTAACTTGGATTAAGCTGGTGATGTAATCCTCTGCCTCCTGAAGATTGGTCACCGGACGGAGATCGGTAAAGAATTGAAGCAAATCCAAGTGCACACTAAAAATTGTGGGATTGATTGGGTAATCATTGTACATGAATTGCTGTCCCTTCACCCTATCATCCAGGTACCAGGAATAGATGTCGTAAGTGAGCTGCTGTTCAGCAGTCAGTGCTGAGCGATCATATTGTTGGAGAAGGCTTAGTACATCCGATTCCAGGGTTTGTGTCTGGCGGATATATTCATCGGAGATGTTGGTCAGCTGGTCTGTTGGAGTGCCATACTCATGAGATAAACCAAGCACAAGCACTAATTCCGGGTTACGGCTGAGCAAGCGACGGTAGGATTCTTCGACGAATGCATCATACTCAAGACCCTCCAGTCCAGCCGAGAGCTCGCCCATTGATGGTTGCGTAGTAGTTGCGACCGGAGGTGGTGCGGTATTCGCTGGTATCTGGGTTGCAGTTAGCACTTCCGCAGTAATCTCAGTGGTAGGTGCGTTCTCCACCCCACATGCACCGGTCAGCAAACATAGTATCATGGCAATATTTAAGAGCAAAATTCGCTTGATCATGGGCTCCCTTCCATAACGCACCTATTTCTGGCCGATCATAATGAGTGAGGTTGCACCCTGAAATCCAATTTCATGAATTCGCTGGCGAAGCGCCTCACCTCGCAGGCGTAATTCCTTGCCCCCTTTGAGTGTTTGGCTTCGCTGGATATACCGGTCGATGATGTTATCCAGCTCCCCGATCAATTCAGCATCTCCTGGGTCTGATTCCAAATCTTCCTCATCATAATATTCCAGGCTATCCAGATCTACCTTCCCAACTAAATCGATGATCTGTTGGCGGGTGAAGGTTTCATAGTGGGTGATTCCCTCTGCATTATCCACCGCTGCCCACCAATGATGTAACCATACATGGCTTAGCTGGGTTTCGCTCTGTCCATCCCGGTACATCTCGCAGACGATGAAATGTCCACCCGGTCTGCAGACGCGTGCCATTTCAGACAACACACCGGATAAGTCTGCCATATGATGCAGAGAATTGGCGATGCATACGGTATCGAAGGTACTATCAGGGAAATCCATCCGAGCAGCATCCATGCGCTGAAAGTGAATATTCTCCATGCAGTGTGCCTTACGGGCGGCCTCAAGCGCCTGTTCATTATGGTCGATTCCGGTAATTTCGCCATAGTCATGTAGATTTTCAATCAGATAGGTGATAAATCCCCCACCGCCAGTGGCCACATCCAGGATCCTTCCACCTGAAATCTTTAATAATGCTTCTTCAGCCATATTAATCACAATACCCATTACACTTTCCTTCAGAAAATTATCGTAGTGCGTTTACGTACAATAGAAATACTTGCCAAAAATGGAAAATGTTCAAAAGTCCCCCAGTTATCTTGGTCGGGAATAGAAATATGTTTTGCTCGGAAGCAATGAACAATTTACAACGATAAATTGTTGGGTGCGATGAAAAAGATTAGCTACTCGTGCCGAGTTTTTGCCCAAGTTTGAAAGCGCGTTCCATTAGCTCAGGTTGCTTCGTCACATCTCCGACGTCCATTGCAGTTCCGTAAACAATTCCACTAATTTGCCCCCCAATGTACCGCATCATATCCTGAAACGTGCGGATGGCGTTGATCGCTCCTGAACTGTACGGATCGGTATCTCCGTAAGTCAATAATATACCGAATTGCTTCCCCTTGAGTGCATTCCCTTGGGGGCTTTCCAGCGCATACCACCGGTCGATGAAGAGCTTGGTTTGGGCACTCACGGTGAACCAGTAAATTGGGCTGGCGATTACGATCGCGTCTGCCGCCTGCAACTTGGGGTAAAGCAATTGCATATCATCCATGAGCACACATACGCCCGTTTCCTGGCAGGTATCACACGCATCGCAGGGGCGAATGTCCATGTTGTGTAAGGTAAAGCTCTCCACCTCGGCTCCAGTGGACCTTGCTCCTTCAGCCGCTTTTTCTGCCAATGTGCTGCTGTTCCCATGTATTCTTGGACTACCTTTAATAACAAGCATGTGTTTACTCATCGATGCCTCCTCTGGATATTTTACTGCTTTTTATAATTGTCGAGCGAGGTCATTATGTCACTATCCCATATTCACCAAACATCACCAATTAAGGTAAAATAATATCGTGGTGAGGTATTCCTGATGGTATTGTTAACCCGAGAGCAGATTGAAGCCCGGCTGGTGGCATTACACCGCGCCAGTATCGAGCTGGTCAGCGATCTTTCCCTGGAAGTAGTCCTCGAGCGTATTGCTCATCTTGCCCGCGAACAGGCGGGCGCACGCTATGCAGCCCTGGGAGTATTGGACGATCAAGGGAAGCTGGTCAAGTTCATCACGGTTGGCATGACCGCTGATGAAATGCGACAGATGGCTCATCCGCCAATCGGTCTTGGTCTGATTGGCGCCATTGCCAAAGAACGCCGGACCATCCGCGTTCCGGATATTTCGCGCGATGAGCGCGGGGTGGGTTTTCCTCCCAATCACCCGCACATGACCTCTTTCCTGGGCGTGCCAATCCTTTCCGCTAACCAATTATTTGGCCAAATTTATCTGACTGATAAGGAAGATTACACCGAGTTTACTCGTGATGATGAACGCGTGATTGAAACATTAGCTGCCTATGCCGCTGTTGCGATTGCTAATGCTCGTATGTATGAGACCCTTGTTGAGCGCGATAAGGCTCTTTCACAGAGTAATAAAGACCTTGGATTACTCAATAATATCGGCGAGATGCTTGCCAGCTCTTACCAGTTGGATGAGATCCTTGAAAAAATCCTTGACCACGTGATGTCTTATCTGGAAGTTGAAGCCGGCGAGATTTTCTTGACCGAGGAAGATGGACTATCTCTACGCATGGTGCTACACCGCGGTGAAGCTACGGATACTTTTTGGACCAAAGATCAATTCAAGCTGGGCGAAGGCTTTGTAGGCCTGGTTGCTGAAAATGCGAAGCCACTGATCAGCAACTCATTACAGCAGGATATGCGTTTCTTACGAAAACAAGTGATCCAGGCAGGTTTCAAGTGTGTCGCCTGTATCCCGCTTTCTGCCCATGGAAATGTGATAGGTGTGATGGCGATTGCCACCCGGCATGCACAGCGTTTGAAGCAACGCGAGATCGGTCTTTTGATGGCAATTGGAACCTGGGCAGGCACTGCTATTGAAAATGTACGCTTGAATCAACAGGGGCGCAGATTGGCAGTGCTTGAGGAACGAGAACGTATCGGCATGGACCTGCACGACGGAATCATTCAATCCATCTATGCTGTTGGGTTAGCCTTGGACTATGCCCGTATGGAAGTGGAAAGTAACCCTCAAAAATCTATTATAAAGCTCGAACAGGCCATCGAAGGTTTAAACAGTACCATCCGTGATATACGGACATATATTATGGATCTGCGCCCTCGCCAGTTTCGTGGTGAAAACCTCAAAGAAAGCCTGCAACACCTCATCGATGAAACTCAGGCTAATACCCGCTTAGAAATAAACCTCACTGGACCAGACGATGGTGCTCTGATCCTACCTACCGTGGTTTCCACTGCCTTATTTCATATCTGCCAGGAGGCTTTGGCGAATATTGCCAAGCATGCCGAAGCGCATCATGCCAAAATCAATCTATGGACAACCCCCGGGCGTGTGTTATTGGAAATCTCAGATGATGGCGTGGGCTTTGAACTGTCACAGATGCGCATGGTGCTTGGACACGGTTTAGCTAATATGGTCACCCGGGCGCGTAAAGTAGGCGGAGATATCGAGATCAATTCTGGACCTGGTAAAGGAACATCGATTCTTGCGTGGGCACCACTAAATCAGGATGAACAATCTACTCAGTCGCAATAATCCCAAAATTAAACAAATCCAACAACTGCTCAAACAACGAAAACACCGGGCTGAATCAGGGTTATTTGTCGTCGAGGGCATCCGTCATGTGGGCGAAGCCTGCGCAGCTAAGGCTAACGTGGAGTATATCTGTGTTGCACCTGAAATGCTCCACAGCGATTTTGCTATTCAATTGGTTCAGCAGCAATCAGACCTCGGAATCCCATGTTATACGGTTGATAAAGCTACTTTCTCACGACTGGCAAGTAAAGATAATCCTCCCGGAATCCTCGCCGTCGTTCGGCAACCACATTGGCAGCTTGATAATTTAACCATGGAAAATTTCCAATGGGGAGTTGCTTTGGTTACTCCACAAGATCCGGGGAATATTGGCAGTATCTTGCGCACCATCGATGCAGTAGACGCCAGCGGATTGCTGCTGTTGGATGACCCTGTGAATAACCAGTTTTGCGCTGACCCATATCATCCCGCCTCTGTGCGTGCCAGTATGGGAGCAATATTTTGGTACCCGCTAGTAACCACCACATTCACTGACTTCGTTTTATGGGCACGCGCACAGGGCTACCATATTATTGGGACGTCCGCCCATGCCAGCACGGATTATCAGACCGTTGAGGAGTTTAAACTCCCATTGATCCTGCTCATGGGCAGTGAGCGCGAAGGGTTAACTCCTGAACAATCCAATGCCTGCGAGGTGATGTTGCGCATGCCGATGAAAGGGCGGGTCACCTCTCTCAATCTGTCCGTAGCTACAGGGGTAATGTTATATTCTATATCTAATCACATTTGGGCTTAGGCTTTGAGAATTCTTGCCTACCGCGCTGTATTTCCCCCATCCACGATCAACGCGGTTCCCGTCATAAAGCTCGCCTCGTCTGAAGCCAGGAATAATACTGCCCGGGCGATTTCAACGGTCTCAGCCACCCGCCCGATGGGCAAATCAGTCTTACGTGCTTCAGCCTCACTCACCCCGCCCGATACACGATAAAAGCCTTCCTTCAACCAGCGTTCCACATACGTGTCCCCAGGGCAGATAGCATTAATGCGTATGTTCTCTGCCGCATGGTCAATTGCCATCGCCCGCGTCATCTGCACCACTGCCCCTTTCGAGGTACAGTAGGCAACCACCGCGGGAGCTCCAACAAATGCCCAATCGGAGGCATTGTTGATGATCACCCCGCCCCCTTGTGCGCGCATCACAGGGATTACCAGCTTAGACATGCGCCAGACTGCAGTCACATTGAGCAGCATGGTGTCATCCCAATCCTCATCGGTGGTGGTTTCTGCTGTCCCGCTGGCTACAATCCCGGCGTTGTTGAACAGGATATCGATCTTTCCATATCTAGAAACTGTCTCAGATACCGAATGCTGGCAATCTTGCCATTGCCGGTGATCAGCCTGGATATATATCCCACCAATTTGCTCAGCCAGCTCAACACCTAGCTGGGAGCGGCGTCCGGTAAAAGCCACTTTTGCCCCCTCTGCAGCAAATAATTCTACAGTTGTCTTGCCAATCCCGGAGGTGCCTCCGGTGATCAATGCAACTTTGTTTTCAAAACGCATGCCGGCACTTAACGAGAAGATGGTGCATTCTTATAGACGTGTGACCAGCCTGAACCACCGCAGATCTTACAGCGATCTTGATACTCGCCCGCATTCAACACACCCGTTCCTTCACAATGAGGGCACTTATGGGAAGGCTGAGCCACGAGCACGCTTCCTTGCCCGTTACAAACCAGGCAGATATCATGATATTGTCCGTATGTGCCTGTGCCTTCGCACCAGGCGCAAGTTTCCGGAGCATACTGCATTACTGGCATGACCATATAGATTACCTCCACAATTCATGAATGGCGATTAAAAATGATTATACACGAGGATTGCGAAAGCCAATTGTGTTTACCCATCAAAATCACCTGATAGAATGGTTTCGTTATAATATACATAAGTAATATTAAAATAATTGAAATAATTCAATAAAAATATCAAATAAATTTATTGACATATTGTAATAATTGTGTATAATATTAATGGTAGTAAAAATATATACAAGGAATTCACGATGAACGCTGATGCTGCTCTCGAAAAAAATAAACCCTGGGCTCCCCGCTTTTTTACCATCTGGACTGGTCAGGCTTTTTCGTTGTTTGGTAGCCAGTTGGTCTCTTTTGCGATCATTTGGTGGCTAACCCAGACGACTGGGTCAGCCACCGTCTTGGCTACCGCTTCATTGGTAGGATTATTACCTCAGGTGATCCTCGGACCATTCACCGGGACGCTGGTGGATCGTTGGAACCGGCGCATCACCATGATCGTCGCCGATGGGTTAATCGCCCTGGCTACAGTCTTGTTGGCTGTTCTGTTTGCCATGGGTAATGTGCAAATCTGGCAGGTGTACGCCCTCCTTTTCATCCGCTCTGTCTGTGGAGGCTTTCATTGGCCTGCCATGCAAGCATCAACCACACTAATGGTCCCCAAGGAACACCTGACGCGAATTCAGGGACTTAACCAAATGTTGCAGGGCGGGATGAGCATTATTTCTGCCCCCTTAGGCGCTTTGCTATTGGCGTTGCTCCCCATGCAGGGCATCCTGGCGATTGATGTGTTCACCGCCACGCTTGCCATCATACCCTTGTTCTTCTTTCAGGTGCCACAGCCTGCGCGAATTGATTTACATCCCGAAGCAAACGGTAAATCCTCCTTCAAGCAAGATTTTATGGCTGGATTAAGTTATGTTTGGAGTTGGCCGGGTCTTATGCTCATCGGTGTCATGGCGGCAGTGATCAATTTCTTGCTCACCCCAGCATTCACATTGCTCCCTATCCTGGTTACAAAGCATTTTAATGGGCAAGCCATCCAACTTGCCACGCTGGAATCTTTTTATGGAATTGGTGTCATAGTAGGAGGTCTGACCCTCAGTGTTTGGGGAGGTTTCAAGCGCCGCATAATGACCAGCCTGGTGGGCTTGGTAGCCATGGGTGTAGGTTGCCTGGTTATGGGCCTTTTACCTCCCACTGCGTTCGTCATTGCAGTTGCAGTGGGGCTTTTCCTTGGATTCATCAACCCAATCGTCAATGGGCCCTTGTTTGCAGCAGTGCAAGCCGCTGTTTCACCGGAAATGCAGGGGCGCATATTTTCCCTCATTGGTACAGTGGCCGCGGCTATGTCTCCCTTGGGATTGATCATTGCCGGTCCCATTGCTGATCATCTCGGCGTACAGACATGGTTTTTGATCGGTGGAATTGTCACCATTTTAATGGGTATCAGCAGTCTTTTCATCCCGGCCATTATGCATTTTGAGGATGGTCGCACTCCTGTTATACCAGCTACAGATGAAAAATCAGTCATATCTGAACTTGAGATGGTGGGCGATCAGATGATAAAAACTTCCCAACCCAATCCCGTGGAAGTGGATTGCACATAATTTTCCTTCGATATGTGCTGATTTTTTTCGTTGGATTTCGCAAAACCCCAATCCATCTCAAATTTGTGTATTCGTGGTTACGAATTCGTGGGTGGTTATCCGCCTTCCTAACCATCACCCGTAATCCCCAATCCCCAATCCCCAATTCATCCCCAATTCATACCAAATTCGTGTATTCGTGGTTACAAATTCGTGGATGGTTATCCCGTTCCTAACCATCACCCGTAATCCCCAATCCCCAATTCATACCAAATTTGTGAATGGTTATCCCTCTCCTACAAAGAAAGGGGTTGCCCTTTCTTTTCAATAGCCACTTTTTTTGTTTTATCGTTATTGCTTACCAAAGGCCTCTGACCACCAAAAGTAGACCAATGATGAACAAGGGGATACCAACGATAGCACCGATTACTGTGATGGTCAGAATAACCCCCACAAGCATCAATAACAAACCCAATATCACTGCCAGCATGCGACCGGTGAGTAAGACGATAGTGGCAATCAGGTTCCATAACCATGCAAATGGTTTGAGCAGCCAATAAGTATTCCTGGTATCGATCATTGTAAACTCCTTGTCTAGCTTTGTTAATAAATACGTGATTCATACACTTTTGTTTCACCTGAAAGTCTATTTTATGTCTAATCTACCTGTAATCTTCACTATTGAGAATACTGGTTAAAATATGTACCTGTGGAACAGATAAGAGGATTATTATGATAAAAATAGACCCTTCTGAGATAACCCCGAAACGGCTTTACCTCTCACGACGACAATTTATTGGCAGTAGCGCGTGCGGTTGTTGCTGCTGCGTTAGCATTGGCAGCCTGTAAAGGGAATGTGCCAACCAGTGAGGCTGCCATTACTCCAGTAGCAGGCATTACTCCAGTAGCAGGCACCTCGACAGATGAGCTGGGCGATCCTTTGACTTCCTTCGAGGATATCACCCATTACAACAATTACTACGAATTTTCCACCAACAAGGAAGCGGTGGCGAAATTGGCTAAGGATTTCCCCACCTCCCCATGGAGCATCGAAGTGTCGGGCCTGGTCAACAACCCTCGGACTTATTTAATCGAAAGCTTACAAAAATTCGAATCAGAAGAGCGGATTTATCGCCTGCGTTGTGTGGAAGGCTGGTCCATGGTAATTCCCTGGATCGGTTTTCCCCTACATAAGCTTTTGGATGAGGTTCAGCCGACCCCAGAGGCAAAGTATGTTCAGTTCACCGCCATATACGATCCAAAAACCATGCCCCTGCAAGGTTCAGAATTCCTCACCTGGCCATATGTCGAAGGTTTGCGGCTTGATGAAGCCATGCATGACTTGACCATCCTGGCAACCGGATTATATGGACAACCTTTGCCGAATCAGGATGGGGCACCGATTCGTTTGGTGGTACCATGGAAATATGGCTTTAAGAGTATTAAAGCCATCGTTAAGATTGAGTTGGTAGACTACCAACCCGTCACGCTATGGATGCAGGCCGCGCCAGGTGAGTATGGCTTCTATTCCAACGTCAATCCCAACGTGGATCACCCGCGTTGGTCTCAGGCTACTGAGCGACGTATTGGTGAAGTTGGAAGGCGCAAAACTTTGTTATTCAATGGTTATGAAAAAGAAGTTGCTTCACTTTATGCAGGGATGGATTTAAACAAGGATTTTTGATCATAAAAAACAAGCATATCGACTACTGGTTCCCTATCCTGGTCAATGTCGCCTGCCTGCTACCCATCCCATGGCTTTTATTGGATGCCTGGCGGGGAGATTTAACCGCCGATCCAATCCGGGCTTCAATTCTACGCACCGGGAAAATAGCACTTGTTTTACTCGTTTTGACCCTGTCATGTACTCCTATCTATACCATCTTTGGGTTCAAACCAGCCCTCCGGGTCAGGCGTTCGTTGGGAGATTATTCCTTCTTATATGTCTGTCTGCACTTCGCCATCATTGTCTCCTTGGATTTTGGATTTAATCTCCAGCTACTCAGCACAGAGTTATTTAATCGGCCGTATGCCTTGGTTGGATTGGTCACTGGTTTATTATTAATCCCTTTGGCCATTACGTCCTTTGCACCCTGGCCAAAACGCCTTGGTAAGAACTGGAAACGCCTGCACCGTTTGGTGTATGTGATAATTATCCTGGATGCCACGCACTTTATCCTATCAGTAAAACAGGGTGTTATACAACCTTATCTATGGTTGATTTTGATTCTGTTCCTGCTGGTGATACGTATTCCTCCGCTTCGACGGTTTCTCAGTAGCTCTCGTTCCCTTCTGTAATGACAATCAGGTAAGTTAAAGCTTTAAGAAGTTTATACTGCTGCCTTTTTATTTTCATTATATAATCTGTAAATGCTTCCTTCCGCATTTTCCAATTCATCTGATTCAATGGATAGCCGAGAATTTGAACAGCATCTTCGGGATGGCATCGCTGCGCTTAAGAATGGCGACCGGTCGCTTGCAAAACGATTGCTAGACCAGGCTGCAATGATGAATAGTGCTGACGCGCGGGTATGGATCTGGCTTTCAGCAACTACGGATGACTTGCAAGAACGTCGTTCTTATTTAGAAAAGGCCATCGCAGTCGAACCGTCCAATGCGATGGCAAAACGGGGTTTATTGCTGCTTGATGAAAAGTTGGATAAGACCCGCCTCATACCCGAAGGAGAGGCTTATGTCCCTCAAGCTACACCTGCTCCTGAAGAAGCAGTTGTTAAAACCTATATTTGCCCTAATTGTGGTGCAAAGATTTCCTTTGATATCCATGATACTACCCTGGTTTGCCAATTCTGTGGTTTCACCCGTAAGGTTGATGAAAGTGTGACCAGTGAAGGCACGGATCAGGTATTGGATGTCGTCCTGCCCACCACCCCTGCGCACCGTTGGGCAGAAAATCAAACCCGTGTAACTTGTGAGCAGTGCGGCGTAGTCATTTTACTGCCCTCCGGACAAACCGCCGATAGCTGTCCTTACTGTGGCTCGAATCGTTTTGTGTCCTCAGCCTCATTATTGGAACTGATCGATCCTCAAGTGATTGGCATATTTAAGATCGATCCAGAAAAAGCTGCCAAGTCCATCAAAAACTGGCTGGGTAAGGGTTTGCTTTCCCCGGATGATCTGGCAATCCAACATTCAGGAATGCTTCTTCACCCGGCATATTACCCCTTTTGGATCTTCGATGGAACATTGGAAATCCCGTGGTTCTGTGATGTCAATGTTGGCACTGGTAAGGCAGCTGCGTGGGAGGCACATACGGGGTCACAGTTCGAGATGTTCGAAAATGTGCTCATTCCAGGCCTTCGTAAAATATCCAGGCTTGACCTGGCTGGCATAGAACCATTCAATATGAATGACCTGGTGGAATTTTCCTCAGATTACCTGGCAGGCTGGGTGGCACTGACCTACGATCAACCTTTGGCAGATGCCTCCTTGAAGGCACGCGAGAAGGTGATCCAAAAAGCACGCTTATCCTTGCCTGGCTTGATTGAGCCGAATAGACCAAAACGTAATTTCAGTATTGGTGCTGGTAAATGGAGCGGTCTTACCTATAAACTTGCGTTGCTTCCTATATATATTGGCAATTATCCCTTCCAGGGAAAGCGTTATCGCCTGCTTGTCAATGGCCAAACGGGCAAGGTGGGTGGTGAAAAACCTACCGACACACTCAAGATGGTCATGCTTATTTTTGGAGCGGTTGTCCTGTTTGCTATCATCTTGGTGATCCTCTGGTCATTGTGGAGATGGTTTACTGGTTAATCGGTCGTGGCAGCTGCAATGACGCACACATCAACCCTCCGCAATCCACACCTTGAAGGTGGCTCCTTCTACTGGGAGGGTGGTCCAACTGGTGTGTTACTTTGTCATGGATTTACTGCCACCACAGCTGAGGTGCGTTTGTTGGCCCGTTCTCTTCAGGGGCGTGGGTACACCATCGCTGGGCCGCTGTTACCGGGTCATGGCACGACCCCCGAGGATTGTAACCGGTTCACCTGGCAGGATTGGTATTCTTCTGTTGAACAAGCCTATTTACAATTGGCTTCACACTGTCAACGTGTGATTGTGGGTGGCGAATCTACCGGTGCATTGCTGGTTTTACGCCTGGCTGCCATGCAGCCGGAGGTGGTTGCGATATTGTGCTATGCACCGGTGTTGAAGTTAAAGATCAGTCCAGTTAAAGCATTTCTTTTATCCTTGTGTGTTCCCTTTCTCACTTCAATCCCCAAACCTCCTTCAACGGACGACAATCCCTGGCAAGGATATTCTGTGAATCCATTAAAGGCTGCTGCCCAGCTCTTACGTTTGCAAAAGGTGATTTATCCCCTCCTGCCGGAAATTCAACAACCCATCCTGATAATCCAGGGCAGGTTGGACCCAACTGTCCATCCACAGGCACCCCAGGTAGTATATGAAAAAGTCAGCTCATCCATCAAAGAGCTGCACTGGCTGGAGCACTCCACGCATTGCGTCATCCTGGATAAGGAGCATGACCTCGCCGCAAGTATGACCATCGATTTCCTGAGACGCATGCTCGTTGATTAGCCATCATAAAACATCGTAGTCATAGTTTTCACCTTGTTTTTCGATGGAGCTCGGAATGGCCCGTCTTATCCGCTGGTACGACTACATCACCTTCAATATCTACTTTTTTGGTCTGACCACGCTTTCTCAAACCATGGGGTTGGTCACTCCCTGGTTGGTCCAGCAATTCGTGGGTGAGACCCAAAAAGCCACCTACATTGCCCTGACCCAGGTGAAAACAAACCATTAATTGACCCTACATTCATAATCTAATCCAACCATCCAATCTGTGATGTTGAATCGTACCCATTTCCTTTCCACCGGGTAAATGGACATTATTGGCTACGATCCAGGTGATGTACGCGAAAGCCAGAATTTCGAAAATGGATGGCTATCTAAGGCTCTAATTATTTGGATAGCTGAGCTATATTTATTAAAGCTGCTTCCGCTTCATTGACTAATCTGTGCACTATTTCGGCAGCCGGTAAAATTTCCTTGATCTGCCCAGCTGTTTGTCCAGCAAAAGGAAATAGTTCACCAAATTTCCCTTGCTTGATTGCAGAGCCTACCTCACTCTGCAACCATTTGGCTTCTTGCTTCACCTTATCTCGTTGGTCTTGCCATTCCCTGATAAAGGGCGAGCTCAATGCTCGAGGAATTGTCTGATAAGCTTGTCCGCTCACCGGAAATATGTCCTTCCAAAACTCAACTTTGATGGCATCTTGAGACTCTGCTGTCAGAATAGCTTGTTTCCAATCCATGCTGATCGGTGCTTCTATTGAAGCCAGGAATCGGGTTCCAACATTGACACCTTGTGCGCCTAAGATGAGTGCGGCTACCAACCCTCTGCCATCCGCAACTCCACCGGCAGCCACTACAGGAACAGGACTGACTGCATCGACCACTTGTGGGATTAATACGAATCCTGCGATTGTTCCACCGAAACCACCCGCCTCACTTCCTTGTGCGATGATGATGTCCACGCCACACTCGGCCGCTTCATAAGCTTGTTGGACCGTGGTTACTTGATGCATCACCAGTATGCCTTCATCATGCACTCGTTTAACATATTCATTGGGATTACCGAGGGCGAAAGAGATAAGTCGAGGCTTTGCTTTAAGGGTAAGGCTAAACGCCTCAGGATCGGGTACGGCGGGTGACAATGTATAGTTGACTGCATAAGAGCGTTTCGTCAATTCTTGTGTTTTAGCTAAATGTTCTTTTAAACTCTCTATTGTACGGGCACCAGCTCCAAGGCTGCCAAGAGCACCTGCATTAGAAACAGCTGCAACTAACTCAGCCGACGTAAATATTCCCATGCCTGCTTGAATGATGGGATATTCAATCCCTAAAAGATCACAAATGGATGTATGTAACATGTCATTTCTCGCTTTCTAAATTTTGTAGAATGATTGTTGCCAGCTGATTCGAGGCAGTGTGCATTACTGGATACCTTGCCTTCAGCTCGTTCACTATGATCTGGCACTTCATCGTATGCGTAATAAGTATAGATATTTATTACCCATCTGCCAACCTTGTGATTTGTTCAAGCAGAGTGCATAGCTGCGGTCCCATTACTCGCAGCTCTTCGCGGTGTATGCTTGCCAGACTTTCCAGTACACTAACGCCTTTTCCGGTCAGTCCGATAAATACCTGTCGCCTGTCCTCCTCATTGAGCATCCGTTCCACTAATCCCTGGTCTTCCAGACGGTTCACCAAACCAACAGCACTGTGATGGCGAATTTGCAGCCTCTCAGCCAGTGCTCCGATCGTTATTTGTTCTCTGCCTGGGTGGCCAATGATGAAAAGTAATGCCTGGTGCTGTTGCAAAGTTAAACCCGCCTTCCCAGCCGCATTTTCACTAAAGCGCAGAAAACGACGCAGGGCATAACGAAACTCTGCCAGGGTTTCATAATCATTTTTGGAAAAAGTTGAGAAATCTGTCATTGCTCCACTGGTTCATTTGTGGGAATCGACGATACAAATATGAAATTCTTATTCGACGATTGACTTACATCGTAATACGATATATAATTTATTTTATCACGTTTTTGGGTAAAATATATGCGTATTGATTTTTTTCATCTGCTAACCAGGAGGATTCGATGGCAAATTATAAATATCTGATCGTTGGTGCTGGCATGACTGCTGATGCTGCTGTGCGTGGCATTCGTGAGCTGGATCCAAATGGCGAGATTGGCGTAATCGGTAATGACCAAAACCCACCTTACAATCGACCGCCCTTATCCAAAAAACTTTGGAAGGGGAAACCACTGGATATTATCTGGCGTCGTACGCCGGAACTATCGGTTGATTTGTTTCTCGGCAGAACAGTCCTGTCATTCGAGCCGGGTAAGAAGCTGGTTCGGGATGATCAGGGAACGCAATATACCTATGAAAAATTGCTCCTGGCAACGGGTGGCATGCCTCGCAGATTACCCTTTGGTCCACAGGATATTATTTATTATCGCACGCTGGATGATTATCGTCATCTACGTGAGCTGAGCGAGCATGGTGAGCACTTTGCTGTGATTGGTGGAGGGTTTATCGGTTCAGAAATTACCGCTGCATTAGCCATGAACGGGAAGAAAGTGACCATGCTCTTCCCCGATAGTGGGATTGGAGCACGCATTTACCCAGCTGAGCTTTCTACTTATTTGAATGAATTTTTCCGCCAAAAAGGCGTGGAGATTATTTCAGGCGCAAGCGTGAAAGACATTCAAAAGCAAGGTGATACATATCACATTGTCACTGACAAGGGTGGAGACGCCCAGGTGGATGGCGTGGTAGCTGGGATAGGTATCCAGCCAAATGTGGAGCTGGCACGCGCAGCAGGTTTACCGGTTGGCAATGGGATAGTGGTTGATGAGACCCTGCATGCCGGCCATCCTGATATTTTCGCTGCTGGCGATGTGGCAGAGTTCAGCAATCCCGCCCTGGGCAAACGCCTGCGCCTCGAGCACGAAGATAATGCCAATATCATGGGCAAGCAAGTTGGTCGCAACATGGCTGGAGCCAATGAACCCTATCATTATCTACCCTATTTTTATTCCGACCTGTTCGAGCTGGGTTATGAAGCTGTTGGTGAGCTTGATTCCCGGATGGAAACGGTTGTGGATTGGATGGAACCATTCAAGAAGGGGGTGGTTTATTATCTTTCAGTTGGGCGCGTGCGTGGTGTGTTGCTCTGGAATGTATGGGATTCCGTCCCAAAGGCGCGCCTTCTGATTGCTGAACCGGGTCCATTCACTGCTACTGATTTAAAGGGCAGATTATAACCTGGATGAGAAGACTATGACAATGCTGAATGACCTGGCTGCCTTTGTCGATGCTGCTGAATATGAGCAGCTATCTGCAGAAGCTCGGTTGCAGGCAAAGATTCGGGTCTTGGACGCACTGGGTTGCGCAATCGGGGCGTTGGATGCCGGGCTGATCAGGATCATCGCTGCCCAGAATGATGATTTTGGGGGTAATTCACATTGTACTCTGATTGGTGGTGGTCGTACCGCGCCCGATCGAGCAGCTTTTTATAATAGTACCTTGGTACGCTACCTGGATTTCAACGACAGCTACCTTGCCAAAGGCGAAACCTGCCATCCCAGTGACAATCTTGGAGCTGTTCTGGCTGCCTGTGAATATGCCAGTGGAACTGGACAGGATTTTCTAACTGCTTTGGCAGTGGCCTATCAAGTGCAGTGTCGTTTGAGTGATGTAGCTCCGGTTCGTGCCAGAGGCTTTGATCATACGACACAGGGTGCTTATGCCGTTGCAGCTGGGGTTGCGAAAGCCCTTCACTTTGATCAAAATAAAACTGCCAATGCTATTGCCATTGCTGGGACAGCCTTTAATGCCTTGCGGGTTACCCGAACGGGCACTCTCTCCAATTGGAAGGGTCTTGCCTATCCAAATACTGCCTTCGGCGCCACGCATGCAGCGTTCCTGGCGATGCGCGGGATCACAGGACCGGGTAATGTTTTTGAAGGTAACAAGGGGTTTATGGATACCATTTCCGGCCATTTCTCACTGGACTGGTCGAAGGAAGACCTGGAGAAGATCACCCAGACAGCGGTAAAGCGTTATAATGCCGAGATTCATTCCCAATCCGCGATTGAGGCTGTGTTGGAATTGAAACACGCGCACCATATCACCGCCTCTGATATCCATCGGATTGATATCGAGATTTTTGACGTGGCGTATAACATCATTGGAGGCGGTGAAGAGGGCGAAAAGATCACTGTGCACACCAAGGAAGAGGCTGATCACAGCCTGCCGTACATCATCGCCGCAGCTGTCCTGGATGACCAGGTGTTGCCTGCCCAATATCTGCCCGAGCGCATTCAGAGATCGGATATTCAGGCATTGCTACGTAAAGTGATGGTGCAGTCAGTGGATGAATTCAGCCAGCGCTTTCCCGCTGAGATGCCTTGCCGTGTACACATCACTTTCCAGGATGGGCGCACACTCACCCAAGAAAAATGTGATTATGAGGGCTTTCGTACCCGACCCATGCAATGGGATACTGTAGTAGGAAAATTTGAGCAGCTCAGTCAATCTCACCTTTACCCAAGGCAACAAAAACAGCTTGAAGACACGATCCTAAATTTGGAAAATATTTCCATCTGTGAACTGACCAAGATACTGGAAAAAGGCAGAAAACCATAATCAAAGGAAGGAACTATGAAACCAACCAGTGACCCATCAGATGATCGGGCTTTTCCGTTCTTGAGAATCAATGAACGCCAGACAAAACCCCGCAAAAGAGGTGTGACTGAAATTCGCGGTCCCTACTATACTCCCATGGGCAAGCGCTATCTGGAAGATATTCTAGAGACCATGGGAGCGTATGTGGACGTGTTGAAATTCGCTGGTGGCTCCTTCAGCCTGATGCCAAGGAATACAGTCAAGGAGCTGATTGATCTCTGTCATCGCTATGATGTACTTGTTTCTACAGGCGGTTTTATTGAGCATGTCCTCACTCAAGGCGCTGAAGCTATCGACTTATACATTCATGAGTGTCAGCAACTTGGGTTTGATATCATTGAAATTTCCAGCGGTTTTATCACCATCCCCACCGATGATTGGTTACGTTTGGTGGAGACGGTTCAGAAAGCTGGATTGAAAGCCAAGCCAGAAGTGGGCATCCAATTTGGGGCTGGCGGTGCTACTGCTGTAGCAGAGTTGGCAGCCGAAGGTACCCGTGACCCCGAGTGGGCAATCCAACAAGCCAGGCGCTTTGTGGATGCTGGGGCTTATATGATCATGATCGAGTCAGAGGGGATTACCGAAAATGTCAACACCTGGCGAACGGATGTCGTCGCCAAGATCATCAATGCCATCGGTCTTGAAAAACCGATGTTTGAAGCTGCCGACCCGGAGGTCTTCGCTTGGTATATTAAGAACTATGGTGCCGAGGTCAACTTGTTCGTGGATCACAGCCAAATCGTCCAGCTTGAAAGCTTGCGTTCAGGGATATGGGGAACCAAGAGCCTTTGGGGTAGAGTCTTAACTTATAAAGGCTGAACCCATTATAATAAGCCTGATTATTGACACTCGTAGTGATCATTGTCAACCGTATCCTGAGTTTGATAATGATTAATTTATATGCGCAGTGATAGAAAGAAGAACGGGAGACATTGATGAATACATACGATGATTCCGATGATTATGACTTTCGAGATACCCTAAAATTGCAACCCCGCCAGATCTCCAGCGAGTCTTTCTCCAAGTTTGAAGGCTATATCGCTGAAATTTTTTCCGCCTATGGTCTGGATCTCGATTCACCGTCTGCGAAAGATACACCCCGTCGATTTATCAAAGCCCTCTTTGATGCCACAGACGGCTATGATGGTGATCCCAAACTGCTGCGGGTCTTCCAAACCGAATGCCGAGGCGAGCCGGATTGCCGCCTTAGCCAGGTGATTGAAGGTCCTATCCAATTTTTCTCTTTATGTGAGCATCACGTCTTCCCATTCTACGGAGTGGCTTATGTGGGTTATGTCGCCTATGAAAACATCATTGGTATCTCCAAGCTCACTCGTATGGTGCGACTCTTTGCGAAGCGCTTTTCGGTTCAGGAGCGGATTGGGCAGCAAATCGCTGATTCCTTAAAATCTATGCTACAGCCCACCGGTGTAGCCATTTATCTTGAAGCTCATCATTTGTGTATGGAAATGCGAGGCGTGCGTGAAACTGCCCCCCTCACGCGTACCACCGTTTGGCGGGGAAATTTTGCCGATGACCCCTCCATGCGGGCTGAGTTCCTGGCTGCCTGTGGGTTAAGCTGAAAGAAGATTGTTGGGCAGCTGCTAGATACATAAAGCAGGATGGATGACCCAATGTCCCTGAACAATAAACTTGTGCTTATCACCGGTGCAGCCCGTCGGGTTGGCCGTGCGCTCGCGCTTGCTATTGCTCGCTCAGGGGGTAATGTGGTTATACACTTTGGTCAATCCCAGGCTGATGCTCTAAGCCTGTCCGCTGAGATCGAGGCTATGGGTAGAAGAGCTTTTCTGCTTCAAGCTGACCTCTACGACCCACAGCAAGTCGAAACACTTGTTCCCCGTGCCTGCCAGCATGGTCCTTTATTTGCCCTGATTAACAATGCAGCCATTTTCGAATCACTCTCCTGGGAAACATCCTCTCTTGAGGATTGGAACCGCCACCTGATGGTCAACCTGACCGTCCCCTTCCTGCTCAGCCAGGCATTTGCCCGCTTGCTTCCACAGGATGAAACTGGACGCATCATTAATTTATTGGATTGGCGTGCATTACGACCAGGCGCCGATCACCTGCCTTACACCATTAGCAAATCAGCCCTGGCAGCCCTCACCCGTTCCCTTGCCATTGCGTTCGCTCCGCGCATCACCGTGAACGGTTTGGCATTGGGGGCAATTCTCCCACCCATAGATGGGGCTGTGCTTCCAAAGATGATTGAAAAAGTACCCGCCGGCAGGTGGGCTGAGCTGGATGAAGTCAGCCAGACCCTCATTTTCTTATTGGAAGGTCCATCATATATCACCGGTGAGATCATCAACATTGATGGAGGCCGGCATTTGGTATAGTTTGGCGAATATGAAAACTCGCTCGCACCAGGTTTGCTTGCTGCTTGGCTCGAATATCGAGTCGGATAAAAATATTCCCAAGGCCATCAACTTGCTCCAGGAGAAGGTGACCATCCTGCAGGTCTCCTCCGTGTGGGAGTCAGCTTCGGCGTATTGCTGCTACCCAGATTTTCTAAATATGTCAGTGCTGGTCTCCGTCCCCTTGACTGCGACCTTGCTGAAAGAGCAGGTGCTCCACCCTCTTGAGGCGCAAATGGGTAGGGTGCGCACGCAGGATAAGAATGCCTCACGCCCGATTGATTTTGACATTATCCTATTTGATGGGGAATTGCTAGACCCAGACCTTTGGCAGCATGTGCATCGCGCCATGCCAGTATCGGAAATTTTCCCCGATTATCACTCAGCAGCAGGAGAATCACTCTCTGAAGCCGCGAAAAGATTGGCTCAATCGACCCCCATTTTAGTCCGACACGACATTTCGCTGCCTTATCTAAAAATAAAATACAAGGCTGATAAACATTAACTTGTCATTCAATCGGGCTAGATGGATGTCCGCGTTTAATGAAGCCTAACTTTGGGCAGAAACCGCGGCACTTCCTGCATATATTCCTTATAGGCCGGCAACCGTTCCAGCAGGTCCATCTCCTCCAGTCTGGCCTGGACCATCACCCATAATACTCCCAACCCACACGCAACCAATACTGGTAAAGTTGGGAATAACAAAAATATGCCCACTAGTTCGAGGAACATGCCACTGTACAGGGGGTGGCGGATATGAGCATACACACCCTGTGTGACGAGAGTGTCATTTACCGATGGTGATGCTGCCTGCCATTTGATTGACATTAAAGCGACGATTATAAGTACTCCCCCTGCCAGAATTGATGACCATCCTATCACCGTTGTGAAAAAGCCAGGGTTGAATAGCAAGGCTGTTGACGCGCGAACCGCCATCACGTATCCAACGACCCAAACCGGTATACCAAGCACATCCCGCATGATTATACTGACCAGTCTACCCCCGCGCACGCCAAACCAGTGCACATAACGGGTTGTGAATACGCTTGCTGCATTAAAGGAGAACCCTATTAGGATTGGGATCAGGAATTGAAACACTAGATATTGTTCCTGGCCTCACGGCCGCGTTCTGCTCTCTCGAATAACGTGATTACTCCAACGCTGACTAAAACCAGGCTCCCAAATATCCAATACATATTTCGACCACCGATACTCTCCAGCATCAGTCCACCACACATTCCTCCAACAGCTGCCCCTATCCCAAGGATCATAGCACCAAACAACCCTTGGGCAGTGGATTTCATTCCGGGTGGTGCGTTCTCGTCCGCATAAGTAACACCTGCCACCCACATCAATGGAAATGTCATGCCATTCAGCAGCTGGAAGAATAATATTCCGGCTGTGAAGTTAAAAACCGCCAATAGAAGTAGCCGCACACCGGTAATCGTGAGCCCAAATATGAACAAACCGTATGCCTTGAAGCGCTTAAGCAGTAAATTGGAAAAAAAAAGAACCGGCAGCTCGCCCAGGGTTGAAATCGTCAAGGCGAAGCCCATTGTCATTCGACTTGCGCCTAATTCCTGCATGTATGGAAGCATGTAATTGTTTATGGTTGTGAATGCCACTCCGCCGATGAAAGCCATCACCAGGAATAAAATCCACCTTCGGTTAGTTAGCACCCAGCGTGTGTCCCATTTAAGCGATTCGTTATCGCCTCTATTTGCATATCTAAACCTTAGGCTGACGATGAACGCCAGGAACATCATCACTGCATAACCCCAAAATACCCAGCCGATGCCATAGGATTGGATCAGTAGACTTGCCAGGATTGCTGCCAATCCAAAACCGATAGTTCCACCCAATCGCACGCGACCATATAATTCTTTTCTACCCGCAAGCATGAACATGGTGGCACTATCTGCAAAAGCAGGAATTGGAGCGCTAAAAATGGCAAATAAACCAACCAGTATTACGACGGGTATGAAGGTTTGCACCATGGGGAAAATGGTTGCAACGAGCACTGTTGCCACGATTACCAGACTCATGATGAGTCGATGACGCCTCTTTTTATCCGCTAATCCTGTCCACAGAGGTGCTCCAAGCAAGGTGATAAGCGGAGCAATACCTGCTAAAATACCAATCTGAATCCCATTAAAACCTAATCCCTGGTAAAAAAGTACGAAATTGGGCATATAAAAAGCAACTGCTGCAAAGGAAAGCATATAAAAAACAAATGAAACGGTTCTTTCCTTTCCAACACTATTACCTCTCAACCACATACAGGCCTCCTGTATTCGCCATCCATTCAACAATTGTCTCCACCATTTTTTGAACATTGTCATCCAAGACATCCCCCCGCAAGGAGTCCAGGGTTGACGCTTCGTTAAACCTTTCCATCTCTTCCTGCTCGTGTACGAAAACCTGCAAACCGTTGTATTGGAAAGGTTTGCTACACACTTTCACCCTCACTGCCCTGGCTTGTGTAAATGATTCCTCTGGGCGAGTTAAAAATGTAAGCCGGGAATCCAATTCCTTCAGTCCTTGCATCCGCAAACCAAAATCGTAGGTTTTACCATCGACTGGCTGCTTTTCATTCGATCAACATTCTGAATAAAGCATTCACTGTATTCCAATTGCGTGTGGTGCTTGGCATTCCTAATTTTCGCTCAAAAAAATTGTTCGATAACTTGGTTGTTCCATACCCATTCTGGGCAATACAGGTAAATTTCCATCTCCCCAGGCGAAAATTCATCCGCTGAGTTGCCTGGGGGGACTAAATTGCTAAAGATTGTTTTGGGTGGTGCCTGATATAGAAATGTCACGTAAAGCTTGCTCGGGTTTTCATTTCTTTCACTTAAAAAAGGATTCTCTGCCAGGATTCTTTGCAGCTCCTCAGCCTGCCTTATGAAAACAGGCACGGAATATCCGCATGCTTGCTCAATGTGTGTTTCAATTCGTTTCACGAAATCTGATGAGGCTTGTTCGGAGCTTTCGAAGACCACATTACCGCTCTGGACGTAGGTCCGTACCCTGGTGAAGCCTAACTCCTCATACAACTCGCCTAAAGTTTCCATAAGAATCTTTTTTTGCCCCCCAACATTAATACCCCTCAGCATCGAAACATAAGCACTCATTTCAGGGTTTTCCACTCCTCCAATCCGCTAATCGTTTAACCCGCTTCTTGTATCTGCTATTTGAGTAACGATACTCCAGGACGGATGTATTTTTAACTTTCCAGGTCATAATAATCCTTGCGGTATACCAGCACATCTGCGTATTACCTGGAACCCAAATTCTCTTTCACGGTCTTGCCTGATCACGTATTCAACCGTCCAAAAAGGTGTTTGCATTGCTGACCAGGCCACCAGGTGATTATTTTCATCGCTCCACAGGCCAATATTATCCGCTTCATCCAATGCCCAGGAGCTCAGTCGATACGGTAAATCGATCACATGAACATTTACAGCCAGAGTTTCTCTGGCAAGCTCAACCATCTTGCCTTTATCCGCTTCTCCAGCATATTTACGTCGGGTTATCATTTTAAAAATATCAGTCTTGGTATTAATAGTTCCTGCACATCCACTGTTTGATCAGAATCTCTACACAAATCTGTTGATATCTTTATGCATCGTCAAGCGACTCTGCAAGTTGTAAGATGCCACGCGACATGCCTTTGAATATCAGAATGTGGAATGGATAAAAGCTAAACCAATATAACAGACCGTGTATTCCGAGCGGCTCGAAAAAAGCAGTGATGATGAGAAGCGTTCCACCATCTGCGCGCGGCTGGGCTTCGAATTGTAGCCATGCTGGTCCCGGTGCTTTCATCTCAAACCATAGTCTGATTAAACGGTCTGCCTCAACCGTCTCCACTCTCCATCCATCCAGAACGTCGCCTGGAAGGAGCTCATCTGGGTCGCGACGCCCACGCCGCATCCCCGGACCACCGACCAATTGGTCAAGCCATCCACGTAGTTGCCATAACCAGTTTGCATAAAACCAGCCCCGCTTACCACCAATCCTGGAAAAGGCTGCAAAAACCGCCTTTGGTTTGACCGCTGAAGCCGTGCGGCGCTGCTCGATGAACATGCCCTGGGTATCCCTGCTCGTCCGCCCGGGTGGATGTTCAACCTGCGCGCCCTTCCAATAATATTCAGCTTCACCCGACCCATCCCTTGTAAGAGCTCGTTGAACCGCCGCTAAGTAGGGTACGAGTTTGACCTTGAAAACTTCCTGTGCACTCGGATCATGCACCAACACCTCGCTGCGCAACCCTTCAATCAGTATTTCAAGATATGGAGTTGGCAAGGGGGTCACTACATCCGCTCCAAAGGCTAATATCCGCGTGGTCAGGAATGGCAGGGTCATAAATGACCGTTTAAGGCCTCGTGCAATAGCATATTCCCGCATGATATCCTTATAGGTCATCACATCCGGTCCTCCGATTTCGTAGATGGAGTCGATGGAACGTGGCTCGTTCAGGCTGATGGTGAGGTAATCCAGGATGTTTGCGATCGCGATTGGCTGGCACAGTGTGTTGATCCACTTTGGTGTAAATATTAGGGGTAATCGCTCGGTGAGATAGCGGATCATCTCGAAGGACATGCTACCTGACCCGATGATGATGGGAGCTCTAAACTCGGTAACCGGCACCCCTGAGGCACGCAGCACATCCCCAACATGCTGCCGTGAATTTAGATGTGGGGATATAAATTTGTCACGTTGGCCCAACCCACCAAGGTAAATGATCCGTCTCACACCGGCATCCCGTGCCGCTGTGCCGAAGTTTCGTGCCCCAGCTTCATCCCGCTCGATATAACCACGTTTGCCCCCTGCCATCGAGTGGATCAGGTAATATGCCACTTCAATACCCTGCATGGCAGCACTCAGGCTGGCCGGGTTGAGTACATCGCCCAGGCTGACCTCAGCATTCTCCCTCCTGCGTCCACTGAGGCGCTCGGGATTACGCACCAGGCAGACCACATGATGTCCTTCGGTGGTCAGCCGTGGAACGAGCTGTTTGCCAATATACCCAGTTATGCCTGTGACGAGGATGTTCATTTCGATATCCTACCTTACCTTCATTCCGGCTTCAAACTCCTAATTCTACTATGCCTTTTTGATTTTCCTTCGAGAATAGTTGCTGTATCCACTCCTCCCCCAGATCCCGTCGTATGGGATCTGGGGGAGGCGGGAGGGGGTCATAGTAATTCGTAGGTTGGGTTGAGGGTGAGCTCTCCACCCGAAACCCAACATCTCTCTTTTAACCTTATGATCATATGGCAAGAGTGAGTTCGTAAAGTCTGGAGAGGTATATTCGTGTATTCGTGTCTTATTCGTGGATGGCCTTTGCCCTCAGATCCGGTCCTATGGGCTATCGCAGCCCGGTGATTTTATTCGGGAGAAGGGAAACATCAATTCGTAGGTTGGGTTGAGGGTGAGCTCTCCACCCGAAACCCAACATCTCTCTGTACCCAGGAATTTGGACAGAGGGATAAGGTTAAATTAGAATATGCATAATGGATCAAAAAAGATACGACGGTTTCATCCGCCAGCATTTAAAGCAAAAGTGGTGTTAGAAGCGCTAAAGGAATAAAAAACTTTGGCAGAACTTTCATCACAATTTGGGATGCATGCAATGGTGATTTCGAAATGGAAAGGGCAAGCAGAGAAAATTTTGGCAGAGGCATTTTCAGATAAAAGACAACAAAAAGAAAAAGACGAACACCAATTGGTACAAGAATTGTACCTTCAGATAGGTAGATTAAAAGTCGAAGTAGACTTTCTTAAAAAAATATGCAATTTTACAATTATGAAAGAAAACATCAGTCACTTAATTACAAAACACCGGCTGAAATATATTTTGGGAAGGAGGAAAATTTAACCTAATCATCAGACGTTTACTGTATTTTACAATGGGGTCCACTTTAGATATAATATAAAAATGGGCAAATTAATATACTTAATAACGACATCGCTAGATGGCTTTGTTGCTGATAAAAATGGTAATTTTGAATGGGCTATGCCAAGTGAAGAAGTACATGCTTTCGTAAATGACATTGTACGTAATGTAGGTACGTCTCTACTTGGACGCAACATGTACGAGACTATGAAGGTATGGGATACTATTCCAACAGAAGGGACAAGTGGACCTATGGACGGGCCAAGTGAAGCTATGAATGACTACGCTAAAATTTGGCGGGCAGCAAAGAAGATAGTCTATTCCACTGCGCTTTCTGATGTCACAATAGCTAATGCGACGATTGAGCGGTCTTTTGACCCAAGCACCATACAAGAATTAGTGGCAGAGTCAGATAAAGATTTTGACATTGGCGGCCCGCATTTAGCGGCTGAAGCAATAAAGGCCGGTATTGTCGACGAGTATCATCAAATCATTGTTCCCCAACTAATAGGCAGTGGCAATTATTGGTTACCGAAAGACGTTAAAAGCAAGCTTAAGCTGGTGGATTTGCGAAAATTTGAAAATGGCTTTGTGCATCTTCAGTATAGTAAGATTTGAATTCTGTTATGGGCTACGCAGAATTAACAGAAGTGAAAAACGTCGTATAAGTAATGGGATTCGAACCAACGAACAGGAGTGAGTAAGCCTTCACAATGCTGTAATAATCTTTTGAGGCATATGGTTCTAACTCTGTTAGTGCTGCATTTGGCTGGGTATACGGGTGGTAGGCGGAACCTAATACTTGCCGATTTCATCGTAAAGGAGGAAAATTTAACCTAAAGATCAGTCGTTTACTGTATTGACAATGGGGTCCACTCTACGTAAAGCCTGGAGGGGGCTCTTCGTGTATTCGTGTCATATTCGTGGATGGCCTTTGCCCTCAGATCCCGTCCTATGGGCTATCGCAGCCCGGTGATTTTATTCGGGAGAAGGGAAACATCAATTCGTAGGTTGGGTTGAGGGTGAGCTCTCCACCCGAAACCCAACATCTCTCTTTTAACCTTATGATCATATGGCAAGAATGAGTTCGTAAAGCCTGGAGAGGGCTCTTCGTGTATTCGTGTCATATTCGTGGATTGCCTTTGCCCTCAGATCCGGTCCTATGGGCTATCGCAGCCCGGTGATTTTATTCGGGAGAAGGGAAACATCAATTCGTAGGTTGGGTTGAGGGTGAGCTCTCCACCCGAAACCCAACCTCTCTCTTTTAACCTTATGATCATATGGCAAGAGTGAGTTCGTAAAGTCTGGAGAGGGCTCTTCGTGTATTCGTGTCATATTCGTGGATAGCCTTTGCCCTCAGATCCGGTCCTATGGGCTATCGCAGCCCGGCGATTTTATTCGGGAGAAGGGAAACATCAATTCGTAGGTTGGGTTGAGGGTGAGCTCTCCACCCGAAACCCAACATCTCTTTAATGTCGTTGCGAGTGAAGCGCTTGCACCGAGCGAAGCGAGGGGAAGCTATCTCCCATCTCGCTAGGGGTAGGTTGGGCATTAGCCGGGAGTAAATTTCCTTCCTCTATTTTGGTTTGATGGAATGCCTGTATGCTTTGAGACTCGCCTGGTGTTTTTTCTTTCGCTAACAGCTAACTACTAACCGCTAACGGCTAACAGCAAACTGCTTCCCTTGGGGGAGGCGGGAGGGGGATTTTTTCTTCCACTAAAAGCCAACGGCTAATAGCTAAATGCTTCCATTGCGTTAGGTGATATTTTGTCCTTCATTCCCTTTTGGTAATCTTATTATATATTCAACCAAGCCTT
>CAVZSL010000010.1:0-25895 GCA_963777935.1 uncultured Chloroflexia bacterium | reverse complement strand
GTTATTGTGGCTGATGTTGAACCAGCCGATATCATCCCCCCACAAGATTAGAATGTTTGGCTTTCCGTTAGGCATGACTTTATCTCCTTTTCATTATTGAATATTATTTTTCGTGGGCTTAACGTACCGGAGGGCGAGGATGTCCAGTGGTTTTCCTCCGCCCTCTCCGGTATCGTTCAGCATGCTTCCAGCCGTGGCATCCTTGATAGGGTAAACCACTGCCGCACGGACAGAGTTGTTCTGATTTGGTATTTTGATAAGCTCGTGATAGCACCTCCTCATTCTCAGCCAGGATTGGCATTACGTCGGATGCTGGTCGACCACTACTGAGTAACATCGCCATGACCTTCATCGGTTCATTGACACGTTGAAAGAACGCTTTATAACCTGCGCACAGGTAATTTAAACCCTCTTCCCCTTTTGGAGTCATGCTAAAACGGTTCTTAGGGCATTCACCCTGACAGGCAAAAAGCACCGGGCATTCCAGGCAGTATTTTGGCAGAGTGTCATACTTTGACTGACCGAACTTGTTTTGCTGATCCGAACCAACCATCTCTTTCATGTGCTGATCCATGATATTACCGAGCAAATAGTCTGGCTCAACAAAATGATCGCAGGCATACAAATCTCCGTTGTGTTCCAACGCCAGACCGTAGCCGCAAGTTTGTTCGAAGACGCACATTCCCGGGGGCAACCCCATCCAGTTACGCAAGGTTGCTTCAAACATCTGGACGAACACTTTGCCGACATCGTTGCGTACCCATTCATCAAACACCTGGATCAAGAAGCGGCCAAATTGCTCCGGTTGCACCGACCTGGAAGAGAGCTGGTCCCCCATTTGGATCAGATTCAGCCCATCCGGGTTCACGCGTTCAATCACGGGGATAAATTGGATCCATTCTGTACGCGCCTCGTCCCGCATGAAGCGATAGATCTCCTTCGGGTAATTACCGGTGAGGCGATTGACGGTCACCAGGAGGTTGTACTCCACTCCGTGCTTCTGTAGCAGGCGTAGCCCTCGCATGACCCTATCGAAAGTTGGCTTGCCCCCTTTATCGACACGGTGGGCATCGTGCAACGCACGCGGACCATCCAGGCTGAGGCCGATCAGGAAATTGTTTTCCTTGAAAAACTCACACCACTCGTCATCCAGCAACGTGCCATTAGTCTGCAAGGTGTTCTCGAAGATCATGCCAGGGCGTTGGTATTTCTCCTGGATCTCAATGGCCTTTGCGTAGAAACCTACTCCCATCAAGGTTGGCTCACCCCCTTGCCAGGCAACCGTGACATGCGTGCTGCGGTGAGATTCAATGAGTTGCCGGATGTAGGTTTCGAGCGTTTCATCAGTCATGCGGAATTGGCTGTTTGGATAGAGCAATTCCTTATCAAGGAAGAAACAGTATGAGCAAGCCAGATTGCAAGTGGCACCCGTGGGTTTAGCTAACAGATGAAATGCAGGCGGTAGCCCATGAAGTGCAGGAATGCTCAATTCGGGTGGTTGAGTTTGCATTAAGTCACCTTCCGTGATGATCCGTTCTTTGAGCATTCGATTACCTATTCAAAGCACCTGTCCATCTGATTAAGCGTCTTTAGCCTGCTACGGTTTTCTTCATGGTTAGTCGATAGAATTGAAGCGTAGAATCTCCTGACCAGTATTACCCAAAATAGTCAATTGACCATCGGTGAGTTGAAAATTCGCTGCCTGAGGTAATAATCCCAGATAATTCAATTCCAAGGTATCCATCGGATCGCCACAAAGCATCTGCGTTCCTGCAGGTGGGTAGATGGTAATCACTTGATCGTTGGCAATATATGAGGCAGTATACGTATTACAACCGCCACTGCCAGATAAATTGCCATCCGCGCCAAAATATGCGGTGATCGTGACTTCCGGAGGAACATCTCCTGTACCCTGCATGGTCTGCAAACGCCAGTTGGTATTCGCAAGCAAATTTTCCGGAGGAGCCTCATTGACCTGCACTGTCGCATCCATTGGCACAAACTGATCGGCGTTATTGTAGGCGACCAGGGTGTACTGTACGATGCCAGGACCCGCAGATAGCTCACAGTCTGGAATAGAGTTGTTCAATTCCCCGCCTTCCCAGATAACTCCATCATCGCGCGATAGCGTTAAACGCGTGGTACCACCACCTGCTGTCCAGGAAATTGTCACACACTGACCCTGTTCGATACTGGTAGGAGCCACAGTGAAATTCTGGATTTCTGGTGGATCCGGTACAGGCTCCGGAGTTGGCGTGGGTGTATCGGTTGGTACGACTGGTTCAGGCGTCTCCGGGGTTGGCTGTGTCTGTACATTTACCGAGGCTTGCTGTGTGTCTGTCCCACCAGGGCCGGTCGCTTGCAATGTGTATTCATGCGTGCCCACACTGGATGGAGTGTCTGGATAGTTACCTACCAGCGGAGCTGCATCCAATACTAAGTTGTTATCCACAAACAGCTTCACGTTACTCACATCGCCTTTGATCGACCAATCGATTCTGGGTGGATTCACCCAGTAGGATCTGAGGCGGGGTGGCACTGATGTACTCAATATCAGGCGCATTTACCGGCGCAGGATTGACAGTAATCCAAATTCGCCGTTCGATCGTTGCACCGTTCATCTGATCTACGTGCAGGTAATAATTCATGCTGTATGGCGGGTGTTCGGTGTCCACTCCGTCTTCTGCCACCTGTTGTTCTGTCCACTTTTGCCCATCATGGTAGAAGTACACGAATTTGACATTATCAGTTTTCCACGTAAAGACAACTGGTTCGCCTGCAGTAATGGTGGTAGGCTGGGCATCAAAATAAATATTCGGTTCTGGGGTTTGAGACGGAGCTGGTGTGACTGTGGCTGCACCTGCTACGATGATATCCACCCAGATAGTCTCACCGAATTTTATATTCTGGGGATTACGCATATTCCAATACCCTTGATACCGACCAGACACAATCGGGGCAATCAAATTTACCTGGAAGTCAAAAGTATCGCCTGGTTTCACATCCTTGGTCACCGGAATTGGCTGTCCGCCCATCTGCGTACCAGAGGAATAGGCTAATACATAACCACTCTTCCAGGTGCAGGAACCGATGTTCTGTAACCGCCATCCCTTGGTGAAAGCCTCACCGGGATCTAACACGGGTGGATTGGTATGATTCTTATCGTCATAGGAGAGGTCCTTGACCCATTTGGCACCATTCTGACATCCCGCTGGGGTAGGCGTGGGTTGTGGGATGGTGGTTGGCAGTGGTGGTGGCGTGACTACATCCTCAGCTTTGATACCCAAATACTGTACTTGTAAGTTGGCAAGGGTGCCGTCGTTCTGCAATTGCGTCAGAGCTTCGTTGATTTTATCGCGTAGAGTGGCAGCACCTTTCATCATGCCGATGGCATACAATTGTTGGTTCATATCCTGGACGAGGATTTTCAAGCCGCCTGTATTCACAAAATTCTGAGCTGGTTTCAAGTCCATCCAAACAGCATCGATATTCTTGGCTTTCAGATCGTTAACTGCCTGGGTAGTATCGATATATATCATCAGGTTTTGCTTGGGCATCAAGCCAGTGTTGATTAGTTGTTCCTGTGCGAATGTCTCGTAGATTGAGTTCACCTGCACGCCCAGGCGAGCGGCCGCCAGCGCGGTAGGATTCTGGACATTCTTTGGATCAGCTTCGGGTCGTGACAGCACGGCATCCGATCCGGCATAATAGACATTGCTAAAATCAGCAATGGCTTGTCGCTCCGGGGTAACCGAAAGTGCTCCAATCGCCACATCGACCTGACCGATAGCAACTGTGGTGGGCAGATCGTTGAAAGGAAAGTCAGAAATCTCAACCTTAAGACCCAGCTTCTGTCCAATCTGTTGAATCAGGGCGATATCAAAGCCATCGAGTTGGAGGTTCTGGTTGTAGTACTCAAATGGCGGATAATCCGCTGTTGTTCCTACTCGCAAGACCCCTGACTGTTGCACGGTTTGCCACGAAATATCCGGTGGGGTTGTCTCAGTAGGTGTGACCGGCAGCGGAGAGGGTGTAGCTATCTCCGGGGTTGGTGTAGGCGAGCCACACGCCGCTACGACCATTGCTATTATGAGAACCACGATTAAATATAGGATCTTCTTCATGCTGTTTAATCTCCTTTTTTTTATGATCATGTTTTGTTTCTATGAGACCTGACACCCAATTCGTTTGTAAAAATAGACGTCAGGTCAAGGGAAAGGGAGGATCTCCCGTTGGATATGTTCTTTCTCGTTCATTTTTTCTCCTTTTTGATTGTTTACTTTTTAGTGCAGCCCGTTTGTTATTCGCGCTCCTCTCGATTATGGTTGCCAGTAAGGTAGTTGGTCATCGCTTGGATCTGCGGATAGATTCACCAACCCTGATCCATCCGCTGCCATGATATATATCTCCCAATTGCCATCTCGGTTGGTCTGAAAGGCAATATATTTTCCATCCGGCGACCAGGTCGGCGCCCAATCATTGGCGGGGTTATTGGTCAGGTTTGTTCGACCGCTACCATCGAGGTTAATTACATAAATATCTGACTGTCCATCTTGATCGGAGCGGAAGACGATCGTTTTGCCATCTGGAGACCAATTTGGTGAATAATCGATGGCTGTGTCATTGGTCAAGCGCGTCACTCCGCTGCCATCGGCATTCATAATGTAGAGGTCGAAGATCCCCGCACTCTGATCTCGGTCGGAGACGAATACGATCTGCATCCCATCGGGTGACCAGCTGGGTGCGAAGTCATCGCTCGGCTGGTTCGTCAATCGGACGGGATTCGAGCCATCGGCGTTCATGAGGTAGACCTCATTGTTTCCATCCCGGCGGGAGGTGAAAGCAACCAACTTGCCATCCGGCGACCAGGCAGGGAAAGCCTCATCGGATTCATCGATTGCATCCAGGGTGGTCTGATCGCTACCATCAGCCTTGATTACAGCTATAAAGCTATTGGTCAACCCAAAGGTAGTAAAAATAATGCGTTGTCCATCCGGTGACCATGGACCAGCAAAGCTGTTGGCATCACCGCGCGTCAAGCGGCTCATGTCTTTGCCATCCGTATTCATTACGTACAGATCGTCGTAATCACCGCCACGGGTCGAGTCAAACACAATCAGACCGCTTCCACCACCCAATGCTGCGGTTCCTGATGGTGTTGTTACAGCCTGTCCTTCCTGGAGCTCCTCACCGCAATTGAGAGTAACCGTGTAATTCTGTTGCTCGGGTGTCACCGTACACGCAGAGATGGGCTGATCCTGTGGGCAGTTTGCGGAATCGTCTGGCATCCAAATCGCGTTAGCCAGGCAAATCTGGTCGCCCTTGCGGTAACCCGCACCCATACCCGTCGGACCACCGGCCTGGAGAGCAATGTCCTCCGTCCAGCCCTCATCTGTCAACATGCTACCCACTGCGTTCACCACAACATCCGGACCTTCGAACTGCACCCCGGTGCCCGTAATCGTTGACTGGCAGCCGGTACCTTTGGCGTTGTTTGCCCAATCTTCCAGAGGCTCTTCGGATTGTGTGGGTACTAGATCATAGAGTGTGTGCGACATAGCCTGTGCCATCCCATCGCAAACCTCCACTGATAAGGGCTGAATGGATAAACCGGTGGTGGTTGGGGTCGTAAACGTGAGTGTCGATAAAACCTGGAGCACCAGGTCATGGCTTGAAGACTGAGCGTCGCTGGTGTAGGCGTGGACCGAGATGGAGTTTCCATCGCTCACCTGGTGGTCAATCTGGCTCCAGTCTTCAGTTCCGTCGCTTTTGGTAGCATGACATGCACTGACTTCGCTCTCCGCCAGCTGTACCGGCTCGGTTCCAGTTGGGCAGGCACCACCAAAGCCTACACCCCAGTAAACCTCGACGCCTCCTTCAGTACCGGTGTAAGCTATCCCATGGAGGGTTCCATTAGCTTGGTCGGGCAGCGTTTGCTCGCTCCAGGTGGTTGGCACCTGTAAACTGTAACCAGCCTCCGCATTGGTGTATGTTTGCCACTCGCTGGTAGATGCCGAATGGGCTGGGTGTAGACCCGGGGCTGCACACGCCATTGTAGTAATCCCAGGCATCGCATTGCGAGCCGTCTTTGAATGTGCAGGTACCCTGCTCGTCGACGGCGCCACTCTTACCCGTGATCGCATACTCACCGCCGGTGATGGCACAGTAGCGTCCTGCGGGAGTAACGTATCCTGTTACCTTAACTCCTCCCACAGGACAATCACCCCGCAATAATGCCCATTCCTCACACTGAAGGTTATCCTCGAAGTAACAGACACCAATCTGACCCATATCGCCACGTTCCTCGATGGCGAGTGTTCCGCCCTGGTCAATGCAGTTTTGAGAAGCTGGATTTGCAATGCCTGCTCCGGTTTGGGTTGCGGTAGGCTGAGTGGGGGTTGTAGACGATGTACACGCTCCCAACAAGAGTACGAGTATTAGTAATTCAATCGCGATTTTCCTCATTTTGATCTCCTTATTCTTACAAATGGTCAGTCGTATCCGGTGTTTTATTTCGAATGACCTGAATTAAATCCTGGGTCGATAAAACACGTATTTGCTGCCCAGACCAGAATGATATTTGATCGCTATCTGGATCGATTCCGATCAGCATCAAGTTAGGGAGTGTGGTGAATAATGGAAAAATTGGGTCTGGGTGGCAGGTCTGGATATCGAAAATAATTACATCTGGAGCAAGGGCAGCCAAATCCAACGTACTCAGGTAGCGGTGGTGACAAGTGAATAATCTCCAGGTCTGGGAAACGTTGAAGGCTTGCTCCGACCGTGCTCAGTAATATAGATTTACCATACAGTAATACTCGCCGGTGATTTTCCACGTCGGTCTACCTCAATCTAACATTAGCAAATATATAGATGGATTTACAATGTCGTTATGGATAAAAAAAGGACAGTCTCATATGAAGAAGAGACTGTCCTTTAAGACAGTGCATTATTTACGAATAAGGTTAAAACCGCTCAGACTGAAATCATCAATCAAGGTTCTCCGTGATCATCGCTATCCAAACCCATACGTCCGGCTGCCGCCAACACCTGGGATCGATGTTCAAGGTGGAGCTGGTGCATGATTTCTGCCATGTGGTATTTTATTGTACGTGGGCTTAAACCCATCTTCTGCCCAACCTCTTTATAAGAATATCCTTGGGAAACGAAGGAGAGTACCTGACGTTGCCGCGGGGTTAAACGATAAGCTGGTTCGTCCTTTGATGATTCTGCTTTGTTGACCTTTTGAGCATCGAGACGAGCAAACTCATTGAGTACTTTCTTAGCAAGACCCGGTGAAAAAGGGGGAATACCTTGCTCAACCTGATGAAGATAATCTACAAGTTCATCACCGTCTATACTCTTGAGTAGATAACCACATGCTCCACTCTTAATCGCCTCGAACAGGTCCTGATCCTCGGTAGAGGTAGTCAGGATCACGATTTTCATGTCAGGCATTTCAGCCAGTGATTTGACGAGTGGCACATAGCCCATCGCAGACTGGCATACGGATGTCCATCAAAATCACTTCCGGTCTGAGTTGTCGCGCAAGAGTGATTGCCTGCTTGCCATCGTATGCCAGACCTGTGACCTCAATATTGTGGGCTGAGAGCAAGTTGGTCTAATCCTTCTAAGAGCAGGCGATTATCATCTGCCAGTAGTACTTTCATCGTTGTGCCTCTGCTTCCACATGGATAGGTGCCTCGATTAGAACCTGAGTGCCTGCACCTGGTTTAGATATGATCTTTACCTCTCCACCGATTTGTTGCATGCGCTCAGACATGAATACCAGACCAAAATGGTTCGATGCATTCACAGATAATTGTTCTGAATCGAATCCACAACCATCATCAGCGATGACAATCCGTGCTCTACTATCCTGCTGCGCAAAGATCACACGCACAAAGTTGGCATGCCCATGTTTGCGAGCATTGGTTAAGGCTTCCTGAATGACCCTAAGCAGCTGCACACCCACCCCAGGCGTAAAGGCATCATCTGACAGCTCCTTCGGAAAAACCAGCTCTGTACGAACTGCATATGTGTTCTGGTAAGTATCCAAATGCTGCTTAAGCGTGGGGAGAAACGACCATTTTTTCATCGGACCAATATTGAGATTGAATATCGACTCGCGCAAGTCTTTATGTGCCTCCCTGGCGACATTCGCAAGCCGTGTAAGTCCTCCTTGCGCTTTTTCCGTTTCTCCATCTTGGACCCATTTATTGATCGCTTGAGCTTGCATATTTACATAAGCAAACAATTGTCCGGCATTGTCATGCAGCTCGCGTGCCAGGCGTTCCCGCTCTCGCATGGTGGCTAATGCCTGCTGCTGCTCCAGCAGTTGGGCTTGGGCATGCTTTTCATCGGTGACATCGTGAAGAATGATCAAGCAACCAAGTTCATGGCTGAGGTCGTCCATGAGCGATGAAGTGTACAAGGCAATAGTATGGATATTTGGTTTTTCTCCTAGTTTGATTTCAGAATAAGCGATATGTGTGTCATGAGGGCAATCCAGACCTATGATAGGGTGTTTAAAGACATCCTCAAATCGCTTCCCTTTGAGTTTTGCACCATGGAAGCCTAATATTTTTTCGACGGCTGGATTCATGTAAACAATTACGTGTTCGGTATCTAAAACCAGCATACCATCTTTCATCTGTTTTATCGCCACTGTTCGGGCCAATGGGATTGGATCGAATATGCGAAAGACGAACAATACCAGTGCATATATCGCAGCGCCTGCATTCCAGGTTAATATGACAAGATCCAACGGTGCAAAGGGATTTCTGTCGGTAAAATCGAATAAGGAATGCCGTATGTACAAGTAATAATACAGATAAGATGAGGAAGACTGGCCAACGGTGCTGTGGTGAACGGATGAAAAGCCTGATAAAAACAATAACCTCGATGATGACCAGGATGTAGGAAAAAATCGCGAGAGCGTAGGTGAGATTGCTTCGTAATGGGATCAAATCACCGTTAAACAGAAAACCGGACCAGGCCAGGTAATGGACATTATTCGTGAGCACCAAAAAATTCCAAATGAGCGGGGGGAGAGATAATAGAATTAAATTTCGACGCGTCAGGAGCTTTCCGAGGCCGGTGTACTGTAAAATGTAGCAAAATTCAGCAGTAATAGCCGGGAATTTGAACAAACTCAAGAATTTAAACCAGAAAATCTTGCTCTCGAGATCTACAGCTACCAATTCCATCGCTGCGCCGAGTGACCAAAACATGGAAAAAATCATCATGAAGGAAAACGGTAACGCTCCTGTCACACCACGGTGCCGCCAGGCATAAACCCCCAGCAGCAGAAAAAACACTGCTGAAGCTAACATCGGCCAGATATAGGGAGTGTAGGAATACGAAGAGACCATCAGTCTGCACCCGTTATTCTAAAAAAGGGGTATCTTTTAAATCAAAATGCAGCAGTTTGTATCGCTCACCGACCAATATACTCTTACCGCTAAAATAACTCAGGCTGTAAATTGTGAAGAAATATTATAGAAAAAGTAAGTGAATTACGAATTGATATAACAAAGGTGAAATAACCACCAACTATTATTTCCCCTAATATTACATTAATCTGTATTATAGGCAAAAAAACAACTTTGTCAAACGATTAGGCTTGAGGAAGTTTAGTGACGCGATACAAACTATAATAGCCTATGGTGGCTTTAGGGAACATGAGCTTTGTGGGATAAGAGCAAACCATGCTACACATTGAGTTGTTCCTTTTCAATAATCAATCGGTAAAACGTTCTAGCTTTACCAAGTTTAATAATCAAATAAAAAAGCGAAAATATTATTCCCTTAATGAAAGACTTAGAGTCGCCTTTCCTTGCTTCATACTGCGGTGCAGATCGGTGCAATTGCGGTGCAAATATCCCGATACAGTATGTCAATCGTAGACTTAATGGACAAAACCATCGCTGATTTAGTCGCATTTATGGACTTACTAGCACAATAAATAGGTGCTGGACATACTGGACAACCCTTGCCCATATCTTACACAGAGGAGGTCGTAGGTTTAAGTGCCTCCGGGCACGTGAATATTTTATAAAATGCCTATATCTGGGAGTGATGTATTGTGATATTGAACAACTGTAAACGACTTATCTGACTTATGATACCTTGTTTTATGTGTTTGGCTTTATACTGATAAGGCTAAAGGAGCTGAGAAATGGACCAATTAGATGATGACGACCAAGAAATTAATCCTGATGATCTATTCGGAGAAATCGATAAAACAGTTAAGGAATATAAAGCAATTCAGGATGAATCAATTCGTTACTCACAAGTCGCAGGTTTTGGGATCGAATCGCTAGAATATTTACGTCAAAATTTTACTACCATATTAGCAGGTGCCACAGACTATGAAGGAATTAAACCAGTAATTGCGAGCGGTCTTGACCAACTGCATATTATAAGGCCAGCGGCACAGAATATACGACAGAACCTAAGCGATGCATTTAGCGATTTTGCGCAGATAACCACATCGGTTTATGTAACAGGTAGCACTAGTGGTTCTGTTGCTAATTATATTAATCCAAACCAAACACCTGCACCCACGATTCCTACATTCATGCTACCAGAAAAAAATACAATCCTCGATGTATTGAATAAATTAGATCCCGAACTTGCAAGAACTTACCTGGAAATTGACCAAGTATATTATGGAACGAACGCAAGTAATGTAAGGGGGGCACTAGCGATGGCTAGGCAAACATTTGATCATTTTTTTGACATTCTGTCACCGAATAAAAAAGTGAAAGCATCTCAATTTTGGAAGCCAATAAAAGGCAAATCTCCGGATCTCGTGACACGAGAACAGCGAGTAAATTACGCAATTTCTGCTCATGTAAAAGATCCAATTCATGCTGCGACCTTAGTATCGAGTCGAATAAATATCATCAAAACATATAAAATGTTAAATCGTTTACACAAAAGGGGTAAACTCAACATAAAGTCTGAGAAACAAGCCATTTTTGCTATGAAGTTATTTATTGAGAATTTTGCTAGAGCGATTGAATGATTTAGACAGAAATTGTTAGTTATAGGATGGGGCAATTTACTCATTTATTTTGATAGCCTTGTAACCTTTTACGTAACTCCCGCATAAAGGCTGTACTGTTGAAAGAAAAACCATGACAGTAGAACCTGAAAAAGTGACCTGGACAGGTCACGATAGATATTTCAAACTCGTAGATAAGAATATGGCTAGAATTGAGACCCTATATTTTGAGCGGGAAAATTTTCCGTTTAGAATTCGGGGCAGACCGATTTCTGATCATGATATTGAAGTTATTGTGGCCACGAATGGACGAGATTGCAAATAGCGTCATTGTATTCTCCGCATTAACCCTCAAAGTATACATCAATCATTATGTCATCACACGCATTTCAGGAAACTATTTCTCCAAATATCTTGATGAGCTTGATTTGGTTACCAATTGGATCATTATCCTCAAAGTAGTGACCGGATATCAGCTCAATCCGGGATCAACAACCATGCAGGAGCTCGATTGACTGGGGGCATTACGGAATAAATAAGTTCATTACAAATCGAAAAAAGTCGTCATCGACAAAAACCACCTAAATGATGTCCTATGGTATGAGGATGCCGCAAGAGCTGTTCGAGCAGTAAATCTTGTTACCAGTGTTCTTGTGAAAATCGACCCTGATGCAGAAATGGATTGGTTGAACGGCAAATGAGATGCTTCTTAAGCTTTCTCTCCCTCAGCGGGTCGCCTTTCCTTGCGTCATACCGTGTGCAGATTCGGTGCAATTGCGGTGCAAATATCCCGAAACAGTATGGTAATCGTGGACTCAATGGACTAAATCATCGCCAATTTAGTCGCATTTTTGTACTTATTACGACTAAAAATACTTCATGGACTTAACAGACAGTCATAAAATCTCATCTGAGATGACTGTGGATCAAGTGGTTGCGGGTTTAAATCCCGCCTGGCGGGTTTAGTGATCTTCGAAGATGGTGGTTTTAACTGCCGATGGAGGGGATAGCTTCTCCCTCACTATGTTCGGGACAAGGGGGCTACAAAAATCTAAAAACGTCCTCGCATATCGCTCAAAAACCATTCGCGATACCAGAAGACAATTTAACGGCGGGATATAATCCCGCCCTACATTCGTGTATTCGTGGATGGTTTCAACTGCCGGAAATTGTAGCTGCCATCGCCGATGGCGGATTTCACTGGTATCAACGATCCCGAATACAATCAAAGATAGGGCGGATGCCATCCAGCTGAAGGGAGCGCTGGATTCATCCGCCCCTACATTCAAAAAAAATAAATTTTCCCCTTTGTGTCCTTTGTGTCCTTTGTTTTACCCTTGGTGATAAATTTTTATATTCGTTGGGTTTCGCCAAGCCTCAACCCAACCTACTTTTTTCCGGTCGCCTTCTTCAGCACCGCAAGGATCTCCTCCCCATAACGCTCGCGCCGCCAGGGGATTTCTGACAGGCACTCCCACATGGTTTGCTTCTCCTGCGGATTTTTGGATGCCAGCTGATGCAACAAGTCGCGCGGCAGGATGATATCTGACTCAACCTGCAACTCGAGCGCTTTTTGCTTGCGCCATTTCTTCAATGCTTCCATGCGCGCTAATAATTGACTTTCTGGTCGCACATTGCGGGGTGGTCGAATCGGTGCAGCGTGCAAGCCACGCTGGACAGCCTCGAGAAGTGCTTTGCCGTGCCGGTCCATCTGGTGGGTGGTCATCCCGGGCAGTTTTTGTAGCTCATCCAGATTGGTCGGTAGGCTGCTGGCGATGGCATAGAGGGTATTGTCGCTGATCACCTTGAACAAGGGTCGATTGCGTTGCCGGGCAACATCATCGCGGTACTTGCACAATTCCTGCAGCACGGCGGCTTGCTGTGGTGAGAGCTTGTGGACACCGTTTATGCGCCAGCAATCAACCTTGCCATTATCGTGGTTGGGTTCTACCTGGCAAAGGCGGCAAAAGTCTTCCTGGGCGAGGGGCAGCAAGCCTCTCTCTGCGAGCTGTTGTTTCAGTAGCGCCTGTAATGCGATCAAGAAATGCGTATCCTGGCGGGCATAATCCAACAGATATCCTGGCAAGGGGCGCTGCCCCCAATTGGCGCGCTGGTGGCGTTTATCTACCTGGATATTGAACTCAGTTTCGAGGATCGGCCCTAAGCCAACATCCTTGCGGCCCAGTATGCGGGCTGCCAGCATGGTGTCAAACAGGTTGGTAAATTTAAAGTGATAGTCGCGTTTAAGGCATAATAAATCGTATTCGGCGGCATGGAAGGTTTTCTGTATGTTTTGGTCGGCGAAAATGGGGGCAAGTAACGACAGGTCGTTAAAACTCATTGGGTCCAACAGGTAGTCAGCTTCAGGAGTTGAGAACTGAATCAGGCACACCTGTTCTTGGTAAGCAAATAAGCTATTGGATTCGGTATCCACAGCAAGGATTGGCTGGTTTGCCAGGACATTTGCCAACCGTTTAAGCCCCTCTGGTTTGGTGATGGGTTGGCTAAGCTCAGGAGTGGGCATGGGCTAATTATAGCCCAATAATCGGGGGGGCAGCCTGTTAACAGGTTGGAAGGTTAGAAAGTGGGGTTAATGACGGGTCTGATGGCGGGTCTGATGGCATGTCTGATGGCGGGTCTTAGACCCGCCGCTACTTCGTTTTCTCCATGACCAGGGCGGATTCACCATCCTGGTAATACTTGGTCCACTCACCGACAGTGGTATACCCATAGCGCTCATAGAGGCGTATGGCGATATCATTCGTCGGTCTGACACACAGCCGGATACGCTTGAGCGGGATATGCTCTTCACAGGCATGCAACAAGGCTGTCCCGATCCCCTGTCCCTGATATTCGGGTAATACTGCAAGGGTGGCAATCCAGGCAACCCCTTCCATCCTGCGTATATCCCCAGCCACAAAACCCAGCATAAGCCGATCCCTCACCGCTTTCAAACGCACCACCCCTGGAAAAGAGAGCACGCTGATCAGGTCCAGCAAAGGCCAGGCATCCTTTGGAAAACAAACGCGCTCAATATTGCGAAGAGCGCTGAGGTCGCGCAAGGATGCCGGCTCGATGGTACAAACTGCGTCAGATTGGGCGTAGAGGGTGCTATTCATAGATCTACAATATTAACCGAGTTTATCCTTTAAAAATGTCGCAATACGGAGTGCGCACCAGGCGTATTCCGTATTGCGACGAAACTTATTCTTACGTTACTTCTGCTCGCCCTTGAGGAAGTTCGTGATCATGCTGGTGAATTCCAACGGGAAAATGTACTTTGTGGAAGCACCAGCGCCGATAGCCTTTAGAGCTTCAAAGTATTGCAAGGTCATCGTCTTCTGGTCCACCGTCTGGGCTATGGCGTAGATCTTATCCAGTGCGGCTGAGAAACCTTCGGCGCGCAGGAGCTGCGCCTGGCGTTCACCCTCTGCACGCAAGATATTGCCTTGCTTCTCACCTTCTGCGCGTAGAATGGCGCTTTGCTTCTCGCCATCTGCCACGTTGATCGCTGCCTCACGCGTACCGGTTGATTCGGTAACCACGGCACGGCGGATACGCTCGGCTGACATCTGGCGGTTCATGGCGTCTTGCACGTCACGTGGCGGGATGATCTCGCGGATCTCAACGTTGGTCACCTTGACACCCCATCGCTCGGTTACTTCATCCAAACGTGTGCGCAGTAAATTGTTGATATGCTCACGCTCTGAGAGCACCTCGTCCAACATAATGCCACCGATGACCGCACGTAAAGTAGTCGTGGACATACCCAGGGCGGCAGCTTCAAAGCTCCCCACCTGCAAGACACTGTCCGTGGGATTTAAAACCTTGAAATACCACAGAAAGTCGATGCTGATGGGTGCGTTATCCTTGGTGATCGAAGTCTGATGTGGAACCTCACGCACCTGTTCACGCAGGTCCACCGAAACTCCCCGGTCAACAATTGGGATCAGGATGACTAATCCAGGACCTTTTGAGCCGACGCAGCGCCCCAATCGAAAGACAACCAGGCGCATATACTCAGGGACCACTCGGATGGCGCTGGCTAGAAGGATAATCGCCAAAACAATGGCGCCTCCGACCACGCATAAAACAATGATTAATTCAGAGCTCATAATTTACCTCCTTAGGTAATTGGTTGTTTGGATTTTACTAAAATAAGACCGATCATTGGTCATTGAAAGGGACAGGCTCCACCTCCAATATAAAACCATCACGTTTTAGCACGCGCACAATGCTCCCAACAGGGATGAATACCTGACTATGTGCACTCCACAGCTCTGATTCTATTTGTACAGACCCCTCGTCAAAAATATCAGTTTTGGCTTCACCAACTTCACCGATGAGCTGTGTCAGGTCATGCTGGGGTCGCATTTTTTCACTTTCGAGCACCTTGGTTGTGGCAATCCATATAAAGCCACTGGCCAAGACGGAGGTAATGAGTGCCAGGAAAGGATTTACCCCAGGCTGCCACCAGTATTGACCCTTAAAAAGATAGATCGATCCGATGACAAACGCAACCAGGGCAATTGCCAGATAGATAAGCTTGCGTGACATACGCACTGCCAGGATGAATGGAATGACACCCAGGATCAGGAGTCCTAGGGCCCACAGGTTGATTGGCAACTGGCTTATCTCCCAAAACGCCAGTAATAAGACGAAGAATGCACCTAACTCAATGATCCCAGTTCCAGGGGTAAAAAGTGCCATGATCACCATTATTAGGCCAACCACTGTAAGCAAATAAGCAATATTCGGATTTATCAATATCTCCATAATCGTATCCTCCCGGGGCGATTTGATTATACATCAGAATGAAAATCGCCTCCTAATCCTATTATGTACCAATCCTCACACCTGGTCCTAAGAGAATCTCAGGATTTGGTATGATATAGACATGCAACCATTTTCAATGCTGCTTGGATTGGGAGCGCTTTTTGGCTTACTACTGGTAGTTTGGCGGGCACCCGAAAAAGAAAGCTACGCGTTATTTGGATGCAGCATTATTAATATTGCTGGGTGCCCTGATTGGTAGCCGGGTGATGACTGTGGTGGTGAATTTTGGTTATTATCAAAATCACCCGGGGGAGATAATCCAGGTGTGGCTGGGAGGGTTATCCGGCATTGGTGCTATGGCAGGGGGAATAATAATGATCATCGTCATGGCTTTATGGTGGAAGTTACCCGCGGGAAAGCTTGCGGACGTACTGCTACCACTGGCAGGTGCCGTGGCGATCACCGCCTGGTTGGGATGCTGGGTGGATAGCTGTGCGTATGGCTACGCAGTCGATCATTGGTGGGCATTACCCGGGCGTGATGAATGGGGACTGTCTGCGAACCGTGTACCGGTACAACTGTTGGGGGCGATACTGACGCTGATCCTGGTTTGGTCTCTGGATTGGGCGGGTAAGCGATTACCCATCCCAGGTTTGATGGCTGCCATTGGCCTGTTTTGCCTGTCTGTTGTGCTGTTCGGATTGTCCTTTCTGCGGGCCGACCCCACACCAATTTGGAATAACCTACGGCTGGAGGCATGGGGTGCGATCGGATTGATGATCTTTTCCCTTTTATTATTGGGGGCAATAATATTTCGCTGGAAATTTCAAAAAAAGAAAGACATCCCTCCAGAAAGGCAACTTGAATAAGATTAAAAGTCAAACAACGCTGTGATGAAATATTACACGATGAAAACACGAATCGAGAATTGTGCCGGCAGAAGGATTTCTGGAAGCAGTAAACCTGGGTCGTCACCGGAAGAGACTCAGGCATGAAGATGTATAATAGTAAACGATTTAGAGGATAAATTAAAGCATGGAACACAAAAAGGTTGATCTATCAATAAATACTGATTCTGTGCGCCAGATATTGACCAGTTTTATCGGCGATGAGATCACTAAAGCTGGTTTCAAACGAGCGGTGGTTAACCTGTCGGGAGGGTTAAACTCATCCGTGTCATGCTATCTGGCGGTCAAGGCAATGGGCCCTGAGAATGTGCTGGCATTACGCCTGCCTTACAAATCGTCATCTCCCAATTCGTTGGAGCACGCCCAACTGGTCATTGAGGCACTTGGGGTGCAATCTCTCACCATTCCAATCACCGACATGGCAGATGCGTTGATACAACGCTTCCCTGATATGAACCGTGTCAGGCAGGGTAATATCATGGCACGCCTGCGGATGATTGTGCTATATGACCAGTCTGCAGTGTTTGAGGGCCTTGCGATTGGAACAGGAAATAAAACCGAGATCCTGCTCGGATATACCACTTTGTATGGCGATTCAGCCTGCGCCATCAACCCGCTGGGAGATTTATATAAGGCCCAAATCCGCATGCTTGCCAGGGATCTTGGAGTTCCACAGGTGATCATCGATAAACCACCATCCGCTGACCTGTGGTTTGGGCAGACCGATGAGGGAGAGCTGGGTTACACCTACGAGGAAGTAGACCAGCTGCTGTATCTGCTGGTGGACCTGCGCTATACACCAGAGAACTGTGTGCAGGCAGGGTTCACTGAAAGCTTCATCCGGGCAGTGATGGAGAGGGTGAGACGTAACAATTTTAAGCGTGTAATGCCTCCGATTGCCAAGTTAAGCGACCGTAGCGTTGATTATGATTCATTTTCCCTACCAGATTGGGGGACATAACCAGAATTGTTCGTGGTTTACCCAAGGCGCTCATTACTGGTATTCAATATCATAACCCAATCATAGACAACAAAATCCGACATGCTCCACATTCCTCCATCATTACACCACCGGCGCTATCTGCTGCTATGGCTGGGTTTATTAATCTCGATCACAGGCTCGCAGATGCAGATATGGACTGTATTCTGGCAGATACGTACAATTACAGACCAGCCGATCGCCCTTGGAGCTGTGGGATTGGCTCGCATCCTTCCAGTGATCATCTTCTCATTAATTGGGGGTGCATTTGCGGACGTGCACAACCGCCGGAATATTCTGTTCATCACACAAAGCGGAATGGCGCTGGTGGCGCTTATGCTTGGCTGGCTGAGCTTTACCGGGAACATTGACTTGTGGCATATTTATTTGCTTATGGCTCTACAGGCAGTCAGCATGGCATTTAATGGCCCAGCCATGCAATCTCTAGTGCCCAACCTAGTTCCAGGGGACGACTTACCGAATGCCTTCAGCATGAACTCGATTGCCCACCAGGTCGGATCCATCATCGGACCTGCCCTGAGCGGTATCATCATCGCGGCCGGGGATCTATCGTATGTATATATCATTAATGCAATATCATTTCTAGCTGTGATCCTGGCTTTATTCTTAATGGGACCTGTTGACCAGCAGAAAGCGATTGGCTCCCGTAATGGAAAAGTGAGCGTGGCGGCAATTGCTGAAGGTGTGCGCTTTATCTTGACCCAGCCGCTAATCCTATCCACCATGATCATTGACTTTTTCGCCACATTCTTCGCTTCGGCAAATACGCTCATGCCAATTATCGCGGTGGACATTCTACATGTAGGCGCGGTGGCGTATGGATGGTTATCATCAGCCCAGGCAATTGGAGCCATTATGGCTGCATTGGTCATTTCCCAAATGCGCGGGATCCGGCGTCAGGGTATGATTTTCCTGGTGGCGGTGGTGGTATTTGGATTTGCCACGGTTATTTTTGGAACCGCACGCAGCTTTTTGCTAGCCATGTTCGCATTGATCATCATCGGTGCTGCAGACACAGTCAGTACGATCATCCGAAATACCATCCGCCAGCTTACAACCCCTGACTACATCCGCGGGCGGATGACCAGCATCAACATGATTTTCTTCCAGGGTGGCCCACAGTTAGGAGAGATGGAGGCTGGGCTGGTGGCACAATTATTTGGGGCACCTATCGCAATAATTAGTGGCGGGATAGGCTGCATTATTGCAGTCATCCTGATCTCACATCGTTGGCCACAGATCCGGAATTACAATGGGGATGAACCCATTGCTGCTGGTTCTCCGGCACAGTAACCTTGTGATTTATAATCAGGCAAGCATGGAAACAGGAATTGAGACGGATGCCTATGTGTGTGTGGATGTCGAAACTGCTGGACCGATTCCAGGAGATTATTCCATGCTTTCTATTGGGGCATGCTCGGTTTTTCAGCCACAGCGGACTTTTTATATTGAATTAAAACCTATCAATCAGAATAGCGTCGCAGAAGCAGCGTCGATCCATAATCTTTCACTTGAAAGTTTACTGGTAGATGGGGTGGCTCCGACAGAGGCATTAACCTGCTTCGAGGAATGGTTGCTTAATGAAGCTGTTCGCAATCAGCAGCCTTTGTTCGTCGCCTTTAATGCAGCGTTCGATTGGATGTTTGTGAATTACTACTTTCATCACTTCTTAGGTCACAACCCTTTTGGACATGCTGCGATTGATATTAAAGCTACCTATATGGGGATGGCAGGAGTTTCGTGGTCACATACATCCTGGCGTCATTTAAGTCCGAAGTATTTGACAGAGTCACATCTGACGCACCACGCCTTGCAGGATGCCCTCGACCAGGCAGAAGTATTCAGACAAATGCTTGAAGAATTGCATCAAAGCAAAAAATCCAAAGGAGATCAGGAATGAGCTTAGAAGAACAAATCACACCTAATGTTTCTTTGAAAAGGATTGTTGAATCTGCCCACCGGTTGGGAATTGAATTGGATGAAGACGAAGCACTGCAGTGGATGACGGCCTTGATTTCCATGAAATCCTCCATGGATATTTCAGTGGATCCGGGCAGTGGTGTTTTCGGTAGCAAGATGGTGATGTTGGATTTCAGCCCACAAGAGTTAGCACATTTCCGCGAAATTGGACGGTTGGTGGAGTTCGACGATCAACCGGGGGTTGTTGAAACCGCCCTGGCGCTTTCAGGATCGTCAGCACAGTCAAAGATCCAGACCTACCCTGGAGATTGTGACTACTTCGAGCGGGTCAACATTAAGGCAGCATCGCGTGATGAAGCCTGCCAGATTTTATCCAGGATCATGCGGGAGAAAGCACTCAACACACAAAAAGGCGCTACGTACCAATTATTGGAGGTGAAATTTGGCAGTTTTCCCTTTGATGTTATCCGGGGAGAAAAATCCATCCAGGCTGGAGCACCCATATCGTGGAACCCAGCGGAGATCCAGAATGGAAAGATTGAGGTAAAGCGATTGGATGGCTCAGCTGCTACCATTTTGTGGGAGGAGGTGGCATTGAATCCGGGTTGGTGTAAATTGGATTGGGTGGTGGCAGACACTGCCCACGGGCATCTCTCCAACGCCAGCAACATGCTGGATGTGACCTGGGAAGCACCAGATGAAACAATCACCCCTCTGGATGGTTATCTCGATCCATACTTCCAGGAAGTTTACCTGGATGCTCAATCCATCCCGATTTTCTCTAAATTAGCAAAACATGTTTCTTCAGATGCCCTAGATAATTACGTCAAACAACTGGAGCATGAAGTCAACAAGTATCTGACCAAAGATGTAAACTATGGCAAAGTTGCCAAACGGTTATACAACATATTCCGCCTGACGGGTCGTTACGAGGAGGCAGTATTTTTACGTGACCTGTTCGACGAGCCAACCACGATGCTTTACCAGGTCTGGTCACTCATCCGCACGATGGATGATGCCTTCAAGCCAGAATCTGGGATCACGATGGATCAACTGATCGAACAGGCTGACCAGTTATTACTGACAGTGATAAAAGTATTGGAAGGGGATCAGGAAGCTGAAATTGTGCGGTTGTTACTGCGCCTCAGGAATGCACTCAGTCAGCAAAATCTTGAAGAAGGGTTGAGCGTGACAGCTGAAGCTGCCCGATCTGAAGTCATTAACCTAGTCAACAACTTTTTTTACGACAAACTGTCTGCCATCCCTGCGATCAGAGCTTATATGGATGGCATTACTGGCACAGGGCAAGCTATCAATTAGGATCAAGTAAAATGGCAGGATTGACCGATCAGGCTGATGGTATGAAAGTTGGCGGTGGAGATGCAATCGAGCGAGCACACCTGGCCTGGCAAGCAAGCATGGCCAGGCAGCTTGATGTGCTCCGAGCTGAAGTGCAAACCAAGCACCCAGGCAGGCTGGCAGTGAATTGCGGGGGGAGGTTAGTGGATCAGAAAATCCTGATGGTTTATTGGGGACAACAGATTGAAATATCCTGCACCGACCTGAAAGCCTACAGGCTTTCTGATGGATCGGAATGCTCTGTGTATGATACAGGCATGCTGCTGTATTACCTGCGTGAGGCTGATGGAACCCCAATGGCAGACCACTGGATTGGATACCGGGAGCTTCCGGGAGGAAATTTTTACAGCCAGGCATTTCAAGGTTATAGCGGCGATAGGCTTGCGCGTGTATATGGCGAAAGACCTGACATATATATGAAAGCGGCAAAGCTGCTGGATGGCAATCTATTAACCGGTTTGCCCGGTGTGGCATATTCGTTTCAGCCACTGCCGCGCATCCGATTAGCATCGATTTTATACCCTGGTGATGAAGAATTCGCGGCGCGCGCAGCGGTGTTGTTTGATGCAGCCGCCAGCCACTATATGACCACCGACGGGCTTGCCTTGCTTGGGTCTGGCCTGGTTGGGAGATTGATTAAAGTGGGAAATGCAGGGATTTAATTTTTAAGATATTTTAAGGCAATCCGACAATCTTCAGATCTTGTGGGGATTCGACACTGAAATCAAACCTTATGAAGCGCTTTTCTTTCGGATCTAGTGAAAGCGCCCATATCAGCTGGTTTAAGCCCGATTGATCCGTGGGTTTAGGATCTGCTGATTCCAGTTTTACTTTGATATCTGCATAGCGTGGAACTGGAATTTGGTCATACAAAGTAAGATTAGCGATTTTGGGCAGCATACTTTCGATTTTAATCTCATAGCCATATAAGAGGTGAGTTTTCCCGCCCATGATACGCTTATCAATATCTCTCCTCTTCAGCTCCCTTTCCACCTTAAGACGGTTATCGTTGCCAAGATATAGCTCGATCTTTCCCTCAGGAACCGTCAGCGACAGCTGGGTGGTTCCCACATATTCATCACCAATTAAAATATTAGCTTCACCAGGTAGAAGTGTGTAGGGACTCTTATTATCAACCTTTGCCCTTCGGTACACTGCATTTGCAAGCTTGGGAGTTGATACATAATCCATCTCTGGTGTAAGAGGGAAACGAGCAACGGTGACTTTATGAGCAACTCCATCTGAAGGAATGGTCACAGAATCTGGAATGATGTAAGAAATCGATGTGCCAATCGTCGATGCCAATGCAGCCAAGTCTTCCGGCTTTTCCCCCTTGCGTAAACGGGTATTATAAAAATTAGGTGGAAGCTGATCTTTAGCAATATCCGAAGAAAGCGCTTGTGGCCCCAAACCAAGACTGGCGATGGGATAGATTGGCTCTGGAGGGTTAATGTACCAGGGCTCAAGCTCGGGTAAAGTGGATGTGAGAGCTGGACGAGCCGTTGACAGCGTGAGGGATATATCTGCCCAGGTTTCACCAGTATTTTGGGTCACATCTGCCAGATAGCTTATTTCCAGGATTGGATTGCCTGCTTTTTCAATCAGGCGCAAGTCATAAACAGGTTTCCAGCCTGCATCGCTGACCACATAGCTGACCTCAATGGTCATTTCACTATGCGAAAAAACTTCCACGTCAATGATGGCAGTATAGCATTCATTAGGGCGTGTATTGTTGTACTGGTCCAACTCCTTGGATGATTTTTCCAATTGTTGATTGACCTGGCGTTGTTTGATCTGAAGAGAAAAGATTTCATCTTCAAGTTTCTCAGCCTGCTTACGTAATTTGCCGAAGTAATCCAGCTGTTGCTCTACAGTTCTCTCGCCAGCTGCGAGGGCGGTAGCATAAGTGTCAACCTGATCGGCTAGCTTATCTAAAATAATTCGGTTCTGCTTGATCAGCTCGACCTTGATTTCCAGCTGTTTCAGCTCATCTTGCATGTTTTGGATGTCGGTCTCAAGCTTACGAGCTGGATCGGATGGCAGATCTGGAAATGTAATTCTTTTTACCTGGGCACTCAACAAGCGGGGATTGGCAGTGCCATAAATGGATGCACGCAATGAATCCGGGTTGATGCTGAGAGGCAATGTCGTGATCTCGAGAGTGTGGGTACCTTTATTCAGCTTGACCGAACCTCGCCGATTTATGCGAACATATTCTGGATATACAGTAACTGCGTGTATGGTGGTAATCAATGCTGTCATAACATGCACCTAAATAGTACCTTTCAGGTTTTTCATCCTCCGGGAGGATGAAGCTAAAATCCTTCCAACTTGGACATATCGGCAATGCCATTTCCAAGGGCAACAATGCGCTGGAGGAGTGCCAGTCGGTTTTTTCGGAGGCTGGCATCTTCAGCCATCACTAATACCTCGTCGAAGAAATTGTTGACTGCTGGTATCATTGGCAGAAAGGCGCTGAGGAAACTATCAGGGGAATATTCCTGCGCCAGATGCAGAGCTTCTTCTGCCTTGAAAAGAGCTGAATACAGGCTCGCTTCGGCTTTTTCAATAAAACCTTTTGGATCTAATTCAAATTTTTGGGTGAGATCACGCGTGATGCGTACACAACGGGCATAGGATGGCAGGATTGAATGCCAATCTGGTCGAGCCACCCAAGCGGACAACTGCTTAACAGACTGGTGGGTGCGCGTAGGGTTGAACCCCTGAACTGTGATAATCGCATCGACTACATCATATCGATAACCTGTTTCGAGCATCAGGTTCCGTAAACGCTCCACGATAAAATTCTGGCATGCAGAGAGTGTCTCAGGCCCGGTGGGGATGGGAAGTAATCTGGCAGCAAATTCAAGACCCTGGTGAAGATCAAAGTTGAAGTCTTGAGCAATGAGAGCCTGTACCAAACCAAGCGCAGCCCGGCGTTGGGCAAATGGGTCGCGGGTACCAGAAGGCGCCATTCCAGCTGCAAATAATCCAACCAACGTGTCCAATCGATCGGCAAGACCAACAACCAAACCAGGACGGGTTTTTGGCAGAAGGTCACCGGAGAAGCGGGGTAAATAATGCTCAAAGATTGCCTCACCCACAGCTACACTTTCTCCAGAGGCAACGGCATAATATCGCCCGAGAATGCCTTGCAGTGAAGTCATATCGATCACCATTTTGGTTGCCAGGTCAGCTTTACAAAGCTCAGCGGCGCGATGGGTAACGCGCAATTCCTCTTCGGAAAGAGCGAGCATGGGCGATAGGTCTTCAACCAAGGCAGTGATACGGTGGCTTTTATCCAACATGGAGCCAAGCCTGGTTTGAAAAACAAGCGTCCCCAGGCGGGGGAGAAAATCGGTAAATTTATGCTTGCGATCATCACGAACGAAGAAATCAGCATCAGCAAAGCGGGCGCGAATCACATGCTGGTTACCTTCGATGATGAGCTCGCCCCCACTGGACTGTCGCAAGCCTTGGGAAGGTTTATTGGCAACTGTAATGAAATAGGGCAGGAGCTCACTTTCTTCCATCCCCGGCTCAGTGCGGTCCAATGTGGAGGAACTTCCGCTTTGAGGTGGTATTGTTTTAAAGACGGGAAAAAAACGCTGGTGTTTTTTATCACCGAGATCAGAACCTGGCGGGGTAACTGCAGGTGAGCAGAGTCAAAGGAACCCTGCAGAGACATTGGGGCTTCAACCAGATTAGCTACTTCGGATAGAAGTGACATATCAGGAACCTCTTGCCCATCAACCGATTTAATGAGAGTACTTAATTGTAACTTAATGAGGTTGATATGATCACTTTTTTCCAGGATAATGCCCTGATCTTGCATGCGATTGAAATAATCGGATGCATCTCTCACCATGATTTCAACAGGTTGGCGAGTACGCAAGCCACGGGTAATATTTCCAGAATGCACCCCAGCGTATTCAAACGGGATGAGCTGCTCGCCGAATAATGCCAAAAACCAGCGAATGGGACGGGAGAAATAGACATCGGAGCGGTTCCAGCGCATGGATTTATCAAATCGCAGGGTGGAGATCAACCCGGGGAATCCTTCACCCAACACTCGCTTGCCTGACGACCGGCCTGATGGACAACCACGGTTACATATCGCCCACCATCCATTTCTACCACTTGCAAATCATGGATGCTGACCCCCTTGCTGCGAGCAAAGCCTTCACCAGCTTTGGTAGGTTCGCCAAATGAATCAAAAGCCCGATCGGCTGGAGGCCCTTTGATGAGCTGTTCCAGGTCGGTCTGGTGGGCAGCCAGCTCTTGGACGTACACCACCAAACGGCGGGGTGTGCCCATCACCCGGATGTCTCCATGGGTCAGGCGCAGGTCATCGAAGAAAGTGGGGAGACGTGCCTGAAGCTGCTCAATTGCAAAGTCCAGGTCACTTGCAGGAAGTTCCTCCGTGCCAATTTCAAGGAGCATGTCGGTGGGCGAAATGGGTAATGAAGCGGAGGTGGTTAAAGGTTTATAAGCCTGTGTACCTTCACCGGTGGTCTCATCCAGCCAGGGATATTCCAGGGCCTGGCGTTGGGCAATGTAGGTTTCCGCCACGCGACGGGAAACATCTTGGATGCGCCCAAAATATGCCTGACGCTCGGTGATGCCGATGGCACCCCGTGAATCCAAAACATTGAACGTATGAGAACACTTTAAAATATAATCATGGGCTGGCAGGACAAGAAATCTTTGCCAGACAGGCGTTGGCTTCCTGCTCGCGCAGGTCATACATTTCCTTCAAGCGGTCAACACCTGCCACCTCAAAATAATAGGTACTTTGTTCCCTTTCAGCCTGCAGGTTGAGGTCACCGGCAGTGAGCTGGTCATTCCATTGGATGGCAGTAAAGCCATCCACTCGCTGGAGAGAGACGGCCATGTGGTCAAGCCCATAGGTGATCTCGAC
>CAVZSL010000009.1:0-16345 GCA_963777935.1 uncultured Chloroflexia bacterium | reverse complement strand
TTGGGCTATCCGATTTGTTCTCATATCGGATTGAGAATGGTGCCATCTATCTGACGTCCAGCAATTTTACTTATCACCACCACAATATCACTTTAAGCTCTCATCGAAGAATTTGACTACCTTATTTGTGTATTCTTCTCGGTTGAGGCTGTATCCAATCGCATGGTTGTTAAAGACTTCTGGGACGATTGGTTTACTTAGTGTATGTTGGTCGCAATTTGCAATAATCCAAGTCTGGGTATTCTTGGCGACGGTTAACAGTTGCTCCATATGAGAAATGGGGATGAGATTATCTTTTTGGCAATGTGCCAAGAAGATCGGCCTCGGAGCAATACTCGCGATCATATCGATCGGGCGTGAGGCTCCAATGTCATATCCATAAAACAGGCGAACCATCGCTTCGGTAGAATATAAAAACACCTGCGGTAAGCCAGTCATGGATACCCAACTATGCTCGAGAACGGATCTGATTTCCGCGAATGCGCTGTCTGACCACACAGCGCCGATATCTGGCTCTTCGGCAGCGGCACCAATGATCGATCCTGCGCCAAGCGAATATCCAAGCACACCAATTTTGCCGGGCTGGTAACCACGCCCCTCCAGCCAGTCAACCGCGCCTAATACATCCTGCCGTTCTTTAACGCCAAAAGTAAAGCGTGCATTCCCGCTCTGGCCGTGTCCACGCAGATCGATCAGCATGACAGAAAAGCCGGCATTGTGCAGGTCGCTGGCGAAAGGTACAAATCCATCGACAAAACCATTTGTACGGCTATTATTATAGCCATGCACCAGAATGATCGCTTTTTGTTTTTGATCCGATGGGATGTACCATGCTGCGATTTTTAACCCGTCATTGCGCGCTGGGAATGTAAAATTCTCATATTCGAGACCATACACACCCGGATTATATTTATCCGTGTCTATATTGCGGGCGGGGCGTGACAAAGCGCTGGCAGCATATGTCGAAACCCCCAGGTAAGTGATAACCAGAAAGATCACTACGCCTACCCCTATACTGACTAATATCTTCCGGATTTTTCGAGAAGACCGAGCCGAACGAACTTCCTCGATATTTTGATCCATAAATACCTCCCTTTTATTACCTTTAAGCGAACTTGATACTTATAATCTTATAATACGCATTATGTGATGAGGAGTCAATAGATATTTTTTTCTACTTGTTTCGCTATATGGACAAGAATGGTTATTTCAATTCAAAATTTAGCATTATCCATAAGGCTTCCTATAACCCTCTTTGGACAGGGCTACAGGCAGTTATTCCTCGCTTCATACTTGGTGCAGTTTTGGTGCAGATACAGTGCATCAGCATGGAAAATATAGACACAGTAGACAAAAATATCCCAAAAGATAGTACTGCATAGACGCAATACCACCATATATAAAGAGTAGACTAAATAGCTTTAGACTGTGGATCAAGTGGTTGCGGGTTTAAATCCCGCCTGGCGGGTTTTGTGGTTTTCGAAGCCGGCGGTTTAAACCGCCAGTGGAGGGAATTGCTTCGACCTCACGATGTTCGTACAAGGGGCTTCTTGCTTCACTGCTAAAAAAGCCCGCGCATACCGGTCATAATGCGTTCGCGAACCAGATGACACTACACAGGATCAACGATCTCGAGTACAAATCAAAGATAGGGCAGGTATGAGACCATGCCCCTACAGGACATTAAAAAAATCTTTGTGCCCTTTGTGTCCTTGGTTTTACCCTTGGTGATTAATTTTTATATTCGTTGGGTTTCGCCAAGCCTCAACCCAACCTACTTTTTTCCGGTCGCCTTCTTCAGTGGAGAGATTGCTTCCCCTCGCTGCGCTCGGTGCAGGCACGAGCAAAGTGTGCACCTTGCACAACTCAACCCACAATACAATTAAACCGAGATTGCTTCACGAATGAAAACCATTCGTTCGCAATGACAGATAATGTGGGATCAGCGATCCCTCAACTGCCCTCCTTTTCGGAGAGAGAAAATCCGCAGAGCGGATTTTGTGGTTCATACAGCCGGTGGTTTTAACCAACGGCGCCGAATAGCACGAACCGCCTCTACACATAAACGGCGAGGTGGCTGTAAGAGCTCCGCGCACATCGCAATCCCGCCCTACATTCGTGTATTCGTGGATGGTTTCAACCGCCGGAAATTGTAGCCGTCATCGCTGATGGCGGATTTCACCGGGATCAACGATCCCGAATACAATCAAAGATAGGGCGGATGCCATCCGCCCCTACAAAAAAATTTTATTTTCTCGGTGTGCTCTGTCGGTGAAATGATTATTAATTGTTGGGTTTCGCCAAGCCTCAACCCAACCTACTTTTTTCCGCTCGCCTTCTTCAGCACCGCCAGGATCTCCTCCCCATAGCGCTCGCGCCGCCAGGGGATTTCTGACAGGCACTCCCACAGGGTTTGCTTCTCCTGCGGATTTTTGGATGCCAGCTGGTGCAACAAGTCGCACGGCAGGATGATATCTAACTCAACCTGCAACTCGAGCGCTTTTTGCTTGCGCCATTTCTTCAATGCTTCCATGCGCGCTAATAATTGACTTTCCGGTCGCACATTGCGGGGTGGTCGAATTGGTGCAGCGTGCAAGCCACGCTGGACAGCCTCGAGGAGTGCCTTGCCGTGCCGGTCCATCTGGTGGGTGGTCATCCCGGGCAGTTTTTGTAGCTCATCCAAATTGGCCGGTAGGCTGCTGGCGATGGCATAGAGGGTATTGTCGCTGATCACCTTGAACAAGGGTCGATTGCGTTGCCGGGCAACATCATCGCGGTACTTGCACAATTCCTGCAGCACGGCGGCCTGCTGTGGTGAGAGCTTGTGGACACCGTTTATGCGCCAGCAATCAACCTTGCCATTATCGTGGTTGGGTTCTACCTGGCAAAGGCGGCGAAAGTCTTCCTGGGCGAGGGGCAGCAAGCCTCTCTCTGCGAGCTGTTGTTTCAGTAGCGCCTGTAATGCGATCAAGAAATGCGTATCCTGGCGGGCATAATCCAACAGATATCCTGGCAAGGGGCGCTGCCCCCAATTGGCGCGCTGGTGGCGTTTATCTACCTGGATATTGAACTCAGTTTCGAGGATCGGCCCTAAGCCAACATCCTTGCGGCCCAGTATGCGGGCTGCCAGCATGGTGTCAAACAGGTTGGTAAATTTAAAGTGATAGTCGCGTTTAAGGCATAATAAATCGTATTCGGCGGCATGGAAAGTTTTCTGTATGTTTTGGTCGGCGAAAATGGGGGCAAGTAACGACAGGTCGTTAAAACTCATTGGGTCCAACAGGTAGTCAGCCTCAGGAGTTGAGAACTGAATCAGGCACACCTGTTCTTGGTAAGCAAATAAGCTATTGGATTCGGTATCCACAGCAAGGATTGGCTGGTTTGCCAGGACATTTGCCAACCGTTTAAGCCCCTCTGGTTTGGTGATGGGTTGGCTAAGCTCAGGAGTGGGCATGGGCTAATTATAGCCCAATAATCGGGGGGGCAGCCTGTTAACAGGTTGGAAGGTTAGAAAGTGGGGTTAATGACGGGTCTGATGGCGGGTCTGATCTGGTCGAGATGAGCCGGCAGTCTTAGACCCGCCGCTACTTCGTTTTCTCCATGACCAGGGCGGATTCACCATCCTGGTAATACTTGGTCCACTCACCGACAGTGGTATACCCATAGCGCTCATAGAGGCGTATGGCGATATCATTCGTCGGTCTGACACACAGCCTGATACGCTTGAGCGGGATATGCTCTTCACAGGCATGCAACAAGGCGGTCCCGATCCCCTGTCCCTGATATTCGGGTAATACTGCAAGGGTGGCAATCCAGGCAACCCCTTCCATCCTGCGTATATCCCCAGCCACAAAACCCAGCATAAGCCGATCCCTCACCGCTTTCAAACGCACCACCCCTGGAAAAGAGAGCACGCTGATCAGGTCCAGCAAAGGCCAAGCATCCTTTGGAAAACAAACGCGCTCAATATTGCGAAGAGCGCTGAGGTCGCGCAAGGATGCCGGCTCGATGGTACAAACTGCGTCAGATTGGGCGTAGAGGGTGCTATTCATAGATCTACAATATTAACCGAGTTTATCCTTTAAAAATGTCGCAATACGGAGTGCGCACCAGGCGTATTCCGTATTGCGACGAAACTTATTCTTAGGTTACTTCTGCTCGCCCTTGAGGAAGTTCGTGATCATGCTGGTGAATTCCAACGGGAAAATGTACTTTGTGGAAGCACCGGCGCCGATAGCCTTTAGAGCTTCGAAGTATTGCAAGGTCATCGTCTTCTGGTCCACCGTCTGGGCTATGGCGTAGATCTTATCCAGTGCGGCCGAGAAACCTTCGGCGCGCAGGAGCTGCGCCTGGCGTTCACCCTCTGCACGCAAGATATTGCCTTGCTTCTCACCTTCTGCCGCGTAGAATGGCGCTTTGCTTCTCGCCATCTGCCACGTTGATCGCTGCTTCACGCGTACCGGTAGATTCGGTAACCACGGCACGGCGGATACGCTCGGCTGACATCTGGCGGTTCATGGCGTCTTGCACGTCACGTGGCGGGATGATCTCGCGGATCTCAACGTTGGTCACCTTGACACCCCATCGCTCGGTTACTTCATCCAAACGTGTGCGCAGTAAATTGTTGATATGCTCACGCTCTGAGAGCACCTCGTCCAACATAATGCCACCGATGACCGCACGTAAAGTAGTCGTGGACATACCCAAGGCGGCAGCTTCAAAGCTCCCCACCTGCAAGACACTGTCCGTGGGATTTAAAACCTTGAAATACCACAGAAAGTCGATGCTGATGGGTGCGTTATCCTTGGTGATCGAAGTCTGATGTGGAACCTCACGCACCTGTTCACGCAGGTCCACCGAAACTCCCCGGTCAACAATTGGGATCAGGATGACTAATCCAGGACCTTTTGAGCCGACGCAGCGCCCCAATCGAAAGACAACCAGGCGCATATACTCAGGGACCACTCGGATGGCGCTGGCTAGAAGGATAATCGCCAAAACAATGGCGCCTCCGACCACGCATAAAACAATGATTAATTCAGAGCTCATAATTTACCTCCTTAGGTAATTGGTTGTTTGGATTTTACTAAAATAAGACTGATCATTGGTCATTGGAAGGGACAGGTTCCACCTCCAATATAAAACCATCACGTTTTAGCACGCGCACAATGCTCCCAACAGGGATGAATACCTGACTATGTGCACTCCACAGCTCTGATTCTATTTGTACAGACCCCTCGTCAAAAATATCAGTTTTGGCTTCACCAACTTCACCGATGAGCTGTGTCAGGTCATGCTGGGGTCGCATTTTTTCACTTTCGAGCACCTTGGTTGTGGCAATCCATATAAAGCCACTGGCCAAGACGGAGGTAATGATTGCCAGGAAAGGATTTACCCCAGGCTGCCACCAGTATTGACCCTTAAAAAGATAGATCGATCCGATGACAAACGCAACCAGGGCAATTGCCAGATAGATAAGCTTGCGTGACATACGCACTGCCAGGATGAATGGAATGACACCCAGGATCAGGAGTCCTAGGGCCCACAGGTTGATTGGCAACTGGCTTATCTCCCAAAACGCCAGTAATAAGACGAAGAATGCACCTAACTCAATGATCCCAGTTCCAGGGGTAAAAAGTGCCATGATCACCATTATTAGGCCAACCACTGTAAGCAAATAAGCAATATTCGGATTTATCAATATCTCCATAATCGTATCCTCCCGGGGCGATTTGATTATACATCAGAATGAAAATCGCCTCCTAATCCTATTATGTACCAATCCTCACACCTGGTCCTAAGAGAATCTCAGGATTTGGTATGATATAGACATGCAACCATTTTCAATGCTGCTCGGATTGGGAGCGCTTTTTGGCTTACTACTGGTAGTTTGGCGGGCACCCGAAAAAGAAAGCTCGCGTTATTTGGATGCAGCATTATTAATATTGCTGGGCGCCCTGATTGGTAGCCGGGCGATGACTGTGGTGGTGAATTTTGGTTATTATCAAAATCACCCCGGGGAGATAATCCAGGTGTGGCTGGGAGGGTTATCCGGCATTGGTGCTATGGCAGGGGGAATAATAATGATCATCGTCATGGCTTTGTGGTGGAAGTTACCCGCGGGAAAGCTTGCGGACGTACTGCTACCACTGGCAGGTGCCGTGGCGATCACCGCCTGGCTGGGATGCTGGGTGGATAGCTGCGCGTATGGCTACGCAGCCGATCATTGGTGGGCGTTACCCGGGCGTGATGAATGGGGACTGTCTGCGAACCGTGTGCCGGTACAACTGTTGGGGGCGATACTGACGCTGATCCTGGTTTGGTCTCTGGATTGGGCGGGTAAGCGATTACCCATCCCAGGTTTGATGGCTGCCATTGGCCTGTTTTGCCTGTCTGTTGTGCTGTTCGGATTGTCCTTTCTGCGGGCCGATCCCACCCCAATTTGGAATAACCTACGGCTGGAGGCATGGGGTGCGATCGGATTGATGATCTTTTCCCTTTTATTATTGGGGGCAATAATATTTCGCTGGAAATTTCAAAAAAAGAAAGACATCCCTCCAGAAAGGCAACTTGAATAAGATTAAAAGTCAAACAACGCTGTGGCGAAATATTACACGATGAAAACACGAATCGAGAATTGTGCCGGCAGAAGGATTTCTCGAAGCAGTAAACCTGGGTCGTCACCGGAAGAGATTCAGGTATGAAGATGTATAATATAAAACGATTTAGAGGATAAATTAAAGCATGGAACACAAAAAGGTTGATCTATCAATAAATACTGATTCTGTGCGCCAGATATTGACCAGTTTTATCGGCGATGAGATCACGAAAGCTGGTTTCAAACGAGCGGTGGTTAACCTGTCGGGAGGGTTAGACTCATCCGTGTCATGCTATCTGGCGGTCAAGGCAATGGGCCCTGAGAATGTGCTGGCATTACGCCTGCCATACAAATCGTCATCTCCCAATTCGTTGGAGCACGCCCAACTGGTCATTGAGGCACTTGGGGTGCAATCTCTCACCATTCCAATCACCGACATGGCAGATGCGCTGATACAACGCTTCCCTGATATGAACCGTGTCAGGCAGGGTAATATCATGGCACGCCTGCGGATGATTGTGCTATACGACCAGTCTGCAGTGTTTGAGGGCCTTGCGATTGGAACAGGAAATAAAACCGAGATCCTGCTCGGATATACCACTTTGTATGGTGATTTAGCCTGCGCCATCAACCCGCTGGGAGATTTATATAAGGCCCAAATCCGCATGCTTGCCAGGGATCTTGGAGTTCCACAGGTGATCATCGATAAACCACCATCCGCTGACCTGTGGTTTGGGCAGACCGATGAGGGAGAGCTGGGTTACACCTACGAGGAAGTAGATCAGCTGCTGTATCTGCTGGTGGACCTGCGCTATACACCAGAGAACTGTGTGCAGGCAGGGTTCACTGAAAGCTTCATCCGGGCAGTGATGGAGAGGGTGAGACGTAACAATTTTAAGCGTGTAATGCCTCCGATTGCCAAGTTAAGCGACCGTAGCGTTGATTATGATTTATTTTCCCTACCAGATTGGGGGACATAACCAGAATTGTTCGTGGTTTACCCAAGGCGCTCATTACTGGTATTCAATATCATAACCCAATCATAGACAACAAAATCTGACATGCTCCACATTCCTCCTTCATTACACCACCGGCGCTATCTGCTGCTATGGCTGGGTTTATTAATCTCGATCACAGGCTCGCAGATGCAGATATGGACTGTATTCTGGCAGATACGTACAATTACAGACCAGCCGATCGCCCTTGGAGCTGTGGGATTGGCTCGCATCCTTCCAGTGATCATCTTCTCATTAATTGGGGGTGCATTTGCGGACGTGCACAACCGCCGGAATATTCTGTTCATCACACAAAGCGGAATGGCGCTGGTGGCGCTTATGCTTGGCTGGCTGAGCTTTACCGGGAACATTGACTTGTGGCATATTTATTTGCTTATGGCTTTACAGGCAGTCAGCATGGCATTTAATGGCCCAGCCATGCAATCTCTAGTGCCCAACCTAGTTCCAGGGGACGACTTACCGAATGCCTTCAGTATGAACTCGATTGCCAACCAGGTCGGATCCATCATCGGACCTGCCCTGAGCGGTATCATCATCGCGGCCGGGGATCTCTCGTATGTATATATCATTAATGCAATATCATTTCTAGCTGTGATCCTTGCTTTATTCTTAATGGGACCTGTTGACCAGCAGAAAGCGATTGGCTCCCGTAATGGAAAAGTGAGCGTGGCGGCAATTGCTGAAGGTGTGCGCTTTATCTTGACCCAGCCGCTAATCCTATCCACCATGATCATTGACTTTTTCGCCACATTCTTCGCTTCGGCAAATACGCTCATGCCAATTATCGCGGTGGATGTTCTACATGTAGGTGCGGTGGCGTATGGATGGTTATCATCAGCCCAGGCAATTGGAGCCATTATGGCTGCATTGGTCATTTCCCAAATGCGCGGGATCCGGCGCCAGGGTATGATTTTCCTGGTGGCGGTGGTGGTATTTGGATTTGCCACGGTTATTTTTGGAACCGCACGCAGCTTTTTGCTAGCCATGTTCGCATTGATCATCATCGGTGCTGCAGACACAGTCAGTACGATCATCCGAAATACCATCCGCCAGCTTACAACCCCTGACTACATCCGCGGGCGGATGACCAGCATCAACATGATTTTCTTCCAGGGTGGCCCACAGTTAGGAGAGATGGAGGCTGGGCTGGTGGCACAATTATTTGGGGCACCTATCGCAATAATTAGTGGCGGGATAGGCTGCATTATTGCAGTCATCCTGATCTCACATCGTTGGCCACAGATCCGGAATTACAATGGGGATGAACCCATTGCTGCTGGTTCTCCGGCACAGTAACCTTGTGATTTATAATCAGGCAAGCATGGAAACAGGAATTGAGACGGATGCCTATGTGTGTGTGGATGTCGAAACTGCTGGACCGATTCCAGGAGATTATTCCATGCTTTCTATTGGGGCATGCTCGGTTTTTCAGCCACAGCGGACTTTTTATATTGAATTAAAACCCATCAATCAGAATAGCGTCGCAGAAGCAGCGTCCATCCATAATCTTTCACTTGAAAGTTTACTGGTAGATGGGGTGGCTCCGACAGAGGCATTAACCTGCTTCGAGGAATGGTTGCTTAATGAAGCTGTTCGCAATCAGCAGCCTTTGTTCGTCGCCTTTAATGCAGCGTTCGATTGGATGTTTGTGAATTACTACTTTCATCACTTCTTAGGTCACAACCCTTTTGGACATGCTGCGATTGATATTAAAGCTACCTATATGGGGATGGCAGGTGTATCGTGGTCACATACATCCTGGCGTCATTTAAGTCCGAAGTATTTGACAGAGTCCCATCTGACGCACCACGCCTTGCAGGATGCCCTCGACCAGGCAGAAGTATTCAGACAAATGCTTGAAGAATTGCATCAAAGCAAAAAATCCAAAGGAGATCAGGAATGAGCTTAGAAGAACAAATCACACCTAATGTTTCTTTGAAACGGATTGTTGAATCTGCCCACCGGTTGGGAATTGAATTGGATGAAGACGAAGCACTGCAGTGGATGACGGCCTTGATTTCCATGAAATCCTCCATGGATATTTCAGTGGATCCGGGCAGTGGTGTTTTCGGTAGCAAGATGGTGATGTTGGATTTCAGCCCACAAGAGTTAGCACATTTCCGCGAAATTGGACGGTTGGTGGAGTTCGACGATCAACCGGGGGTTGTTGAAACCGCCCTGGCGCTTTCAGGATCGTCAGCACAGTCAAAGATCCAGACCTACCCTGGAGATTGTGACTACTTCGAGCGGGTCAACATCAAGGCAGCATCGCGTGATGAAGCCTGCCAGATTTTATCCAGGATCATGCGGGAGAAAGCACTCAACACACAAAAAGGTGCTACGTACCAATTATTGGAGGTGAAATTTGGCAGTTTTCCCTTTGATGTTATCCGGGGAGAAAAATCCATCCAGGCTGGAGCACCCATATCGTGGAACCCAGCGGAGATCCAGAATGGAAAGATTGAGGTAAAGCGATTGGATGGCTCAGCTGCTACCATTTTGTGGGAGGAGGTGGCATTGAATCCGGGTTGGTGTAAATTGGATTGGGTGGTGGCAGACACTGCCCACGGGCATCTCTCCAACGCCAGCAACATGCTGGATGTGACCTGGGAAGCACCAGATGAAACAATCACCCCTCTGGATGGTTATCTCGATCCATACTTCCAGGAAGTTTACCTGGATGCTCAATCCATCCCGATTTTCTCTAAATTAGCAAAACATGTTTCTTCAGATGCCCTAGATAATTACGTCAAACAACTGGAGCATGAAGTCAACAAGTATCTGACCAAAGATGTAAACTATGGCAAAGTTGCCAAACGGTTATACAACATATTCCGCCTGACGGGTCGTTACGAGGAGGCAGTATTTTTACGTGACCTGTTCGACGAGCCAACCACGATGCTTTACCAGGTCTGGTCACTCATCCGCACGATGGATGATGCCTTCAAGCCAGAATCTGGGATCACGATGGATCAACTGATCGAACAGGCTGACCAGTTATTACTGACAGTGATAAAAGTATTGGAAGGGGATCAGGAAGCTGAAATTGTGCGGTTGTTACTGCGCCTCAGGAATGCACTCAGTCAGCAAAATCTTGAAGAAGGGTTGAGCGTGACAGCTGAAGCTGCCCGATCTGAAGTCATTAACCTAGTCAACAACTTTTTTTACGACAAACTGTCTGCCATCCCTGCGATCAGAGCTTATATGGATGGCATTACTGGCACAGGGCAAGCTATCAATTAGGATCAAGTAAAATGGCAGGATTGACCGATCAGGCTGATGGTATGAAAGTTGGCGGTGGAGATGCAATCGAGCGAGCTCACCTGGCCTGGCAAGCAAGCATGGCCAGGCAGCTTGATGTGCTCCGAGCTGAAGTGCAAACCAAGCACCCAGGCAGGCTGGCAGTGAATTGCGGGGGGAGGTTAGTGGATCAGAAAATCCAGATGGTTTATTGGGGACAACAGATTGAAATATCCTGCACCGACCTGAAAGCCTACAGGCTTTCTGATGGATCGGAATGCTCTGTGTATGATACAGGCATGCTGCTGTATTACCTGCGTGAGGCTGATGGAACCCCAATGGCAGACCACTGGATTGGATACCGGGAGCTTCCGGGAGGAAATTTTTACAGCCAGGCATTTCAAGGTTATAGCGGCGATAGGCTTGCGCGTGTATATGGCGAACAGACCTGACATATATATGAAAGCGGCAAAGCTGCTGGATGGCAATCTATTAACTGGTTTGCCCGGTGTGGCATATTCGTTTCAGCCACTGCCGCGCATCCGATTAGCATCGATTTTATACCCTGGAGATGAAGAATTCGCGGCGCGCGCAGCGGTGTTGTTTGATGCAGCCGCCAGCCACTATATGACCACCGACGGGCTTGCCTTGCTTGGGTCTGGCCTGGTTGGGAGATTGATTAAAGTGGGAAATGCAGGGATTTAATTTTTAAGATATTTTAAGGCAATCCGACAATCTTCAGATCTTGTGGGGATTCGACACTGAAATCAAACCTTATGAAGCGCTTTTCTTTCGGATCTAGTGAAAGCGCCCATATCAGCTGGTTTAAGCCCGATTGATCCGTGGGTTTGGGATCTGCTGATTCCAGTTTTACTTTGATATCTGCATAGCGTGGAACTGGAATTTGGTCATACAAAGTAAGATTAGCTATTTTGGGCAGCATACTTTCGATTTTAATCTCATAGCCATATAAGAGGTGAGTTTTCCCGCCCATGATACGCTTATCAATATCTCTCCTCTTCAGCTCCCTTTCCACCTTAAGACGGTTATCGTTGCCAAGATATAGCTCGATCTTTCCCTCAGGAACCGTCAGCGACAGCTGGGTGGTTCCCACATATTCATCACCAATTAAAATATTAGCTTCACCAGGTAGAAGTGTGTAGGGACTCTTATTATCAACCTTTGCCCTTCGGTACACTGCATTTGCAAGCTTGGGAGTTGATACATAATCCATCTCTGGTGTAAGAGGGAAACGAGCAACGGTGACTTTATGAGCAACTCCATCTGGAGGAATGGTCACAGAATCTGGAATGATGTAAGAAATCGATGTGCCAATCGTCGATACCAATGCAGCCAAGTCTTCCGGCTTTTCCCCCTTGCGTAAACGGGTATTATAAAAATTAGGTGGAAGCTGATCTTTAGCAATATCCGAAGAAAGCGCTTGTGGCCCCAAACCAAGACTGGCGATGGGATAGATTGGCTCTGGAGGGTTAATGTACCAGGGCTCAAGCTCGGGTAAAGTGGATGTGAGAGCTGGACGAGCCGTTGACAGTGTGAGGGATATATCTGCCCAGGTTTCACCAGTATTTTGGGTCACATCTGCCAGATAGCTTATTTCCAGGATTGGATTGCCTGCTTTTTCAATCAGGCGCAAGTCATAAACAGGTTTCCAGCCTGCATCGCTGACCACATAGCTGACCTCAATGGTCATTTCACTATGCGAAAAAACTTCCACGTCAATGATGGCAGTATAGCATTCATTAGGGCGTGTATTGTTGTACTGGTCCAACTCCTTGGATGATTTTTCCAATTGTTGATTGACCTGGCGTTGTTTGATCTGAAGAGAAAAGATTTCATCTTCAAGTTTCTCAGCCTGCTTACGTAATTTGCCGAAGTAATCCAGCTGTTGCTCTACAGTTCTCTCGCCAGCTGCGAGGGCGGTAGCATAAGTGTCAACCTGATCGGCTAGCTTATCTAAAATAATTCGGTTCTGCTTGATCAGCTCGACCTTGATTTCCAGCTGTTTCAGCTCATCTTGCATGTTTTGGATGTCGGTCTCAAGCTTACGAGCTGGATCGGATGGCAGATCTGGAAATGTAATTCTTTTTACCTGGGCACTCAACAAGCGGGGATTGGCAGTGCCATAAATGGATGCACGCAATGAATCCGGGTTGATGCTGAGAGGCAATGTAGTGATCTCGAGAGTGTGGGTACCTTTATTCAGCTTGACCGAACCTCGCCGATTTATGCGAACATATTCTGGATATACAGTAGCTGCGTGTATGGTGGTAATCAATTCTGTCATAACATCCACCTAAATAGTACCTTTCAGGTTTTTCATCCTCCGGGAGGATGAAGCTAAAATCCTTCCAACTTGGACATATCGGCAATGCCATTTCCAAGGGCAACAATGCGCTGGAGGAGTGCCAGTCGGTTTTTTCGGAGGCTGGCATCTTCAGCCATCACTAATACCTCGTCGAAGAAATTGTTGACTGCTGGTATCATTGGCAGAAAGGCGCTGAGGAAACTATCAGGGGAATATTCCTGCGCCAGATGCAGAGCTTCTTCTGCCTTGAAAAGAGCTGAATACAGGCTCGCTTCGGCTTTTTCAATAAAACCTTTTGGATCTAATTCAAATTTTTGGGTGAGATCACGCGTGATGCGTACACAACGGGCATAGGATGGCAGGATTGAATGCCAATCTGGTCGCGCCACCCAAGCGGACAACTGCTTAACAGACTGGTGGGTGCGCGTAGGGTTGAACCCCTGAACTGTGATAATCGCATCGACTACATCATATCGATAACCTGTTTCGAGCATCAGGTTCCGTAAACGCTCCACGATAAAATTCTGGCATGCAGAGAGTGTCTCAGGCTCGGTGGGGATGGGAAGTAATCTGGCAGCAGATTCAAGACCCTGGTGAAGATCAAAGTTGAAGTCTTGGGCAATGAGAGCCTGTACCAAACCAAGCGCAGCCCGGCGTTGGGCAAATGGGTCGCGGGTACCAGAAGGCGCCATTCCAGCTGCAAATAATCCAACCAACGTGTCCAATCGATCGGCAAGACCAACAACCAAACCAGGACGGGTTTTTGGCAGAAGGTCACCGGAGAAGCGGGGTAAATAATGCTCAAAGATTGCCTCACCCACAGCTACACTTTCTCCAGAGGCAACGGCATAATATCGCCCGAGAATGCCTTGCAGTGAAGTCATATCGATCACCATTTTGGTTGCCAGGTCAGCTTTACAAAGCTCAGCGGCGCGATGGGTAACGCGCAATTCCTCTTCGGAAAGAGCGAGCATGGGCGATAGGTCTTCAACCAAGGCAGTGATGCGGTGGCTTTTATCCAACATGGAGCCAAGCCTGGTTTGAAAAACAAGCGTCCCCAGGCGGGGGAGAAAATCGGTAAATTTATGCTTGCGATCATCACGAACGAAGAAATCAGCATCAGCAAAGCGGGCGCGAATCACATGCTGGTTACCTTCGATGATGAGCTCGCCCCCACTGAACTGTCGCAAGCCTTGGGAAGGTTTATTGGCAACTGTAATGAAATAGGGCAGGAGCTCACTTTCTTCCATCCCCGGCTCAGTGCGGTCCAATGTGGAGGAACTTCCGCTTTGAGGTGGTAGTGTTTTAAAGACGGGGAAAAAACGCTGGTGTTTTTTCATCACCGAGATCAGAACCTGGCGGGGTAACTGCAGGTGAGCAGAGTCAAAGGAACCCTGCAGAGACATTGGGGCTTCAACCAGATTAGCTACTTCGGATAGAAGTGACATATCAGGAACCTCTCTGCCCATCAACCGATTTAATGAGAGTACTTAATTGTAACTTAATGAGGTTGATACGATCACTTTTTTCCAGGATAATGCCCTGATCTTGCATGCGATTGAAATAATCGGATGCATCTTTCACCATGATTTCAACAGGTTGGCGGGTACGCAAGCCACGGGTAATATTTCCAGAATGCACCCCAGCGTATTCAAACGGGATGAGCTGCTCGCCGAATAATGCCAAAAACCAGCGAATGGGACGGGAGAAATAGACATTGGAGCGGTTCCAGCGCATGGATTTATCAAATCGCAGGGTGGAGATCAACCCGGGGAATCCTTCACCCAACACCTCGCTTGCCTGACGACCGGCCTGATGGACAACCACGGTTACATATCGCCCACCATCCATTTCTACCACTTGCAAATCATGGATGCTGACCCCCTTGCTGCGAGCAAAGCCTTCACCAGCTTTGGTAGGTTCGCCAAATGAATCAAAAGCCCGATCGGCTGGAGGCCCTTTGATGAGCTGTTCCAGGTCGGTCTGGTGGGCAGCCAGCTCTTGGACGTACACCACCAAACGGCGGGGTGTGCCCATCACCCGGATGTCTCCATGGGTCAGGCGCAGGTCATCGAAGAAAGTGGGGAGACGTGCCTGAAGCTGCTCAAGTGCAGAGTCCAGGTCACTTGCAGGAAGTTCCTCCGTGCCAATTTCAAGGAGCATGTCGGTGGGCGAAATGGGTAATGAAGCGGAGGTGGTTAATGGTTTAGAAGCCTGTGTACCTTCACCGGTGGTCTCATCCAGCCAGGGATATTCCAGGGCCTGGCGTTGGGCAATGTAGGTTTCCGCCACGCGACGGGAAAGATCTCGCATGCGCCCAAAATATGCCTGACGCTCGGTGATGCCGATGGCACCGCGTGAATCCAAAACATTGAAAGTATGAGAACACTTTAAAATATAATCATGGGCTGGCAGGACAAGACTCTTTGCCAGACAGGCGTTGGCTTCCTGCTCGTACAGGTCATACATTTCCTTCAAGCGGTCAACACCTGCCACCTCAAAATAATAGGTACTTTGTTCCCTTTCAGCCTGCAGGTTGAGGTCACCGGCAGTGAGCTGGTCATTCCAGTGGATGGCAGTAAAGCCATCCACACGCTGGAGAGAGATGGCGATGCGGTCAAGCCCATAGGTGATCTCGACCGAGACGGGGTCACACAAGGTTCCCCCCGCTTGTTGGAAGTAAGTGAATTGAGTGATCTCCTGCCCATCCAGCCAAACTTCCCAACCCAAGCCCCAGGCACCCAAGGCGGGTGATTCCCAGTTATCTTCCACAAAACGCAGGTCATGCAGGAGAGGGTCAATACCGAGGGCGGCAAGGGAAGCAATGTAGAGCTCCTGGGCGTTGCCGGGATCGGGCTTGAGGATGACCTGAAACTGGTAATGCATCTGCATACGATTGGGATTCTCGCCATAACGACCATCGTCGGGGCGGATGGATGGCTCGACGAAAGCCACATTCCAGGGCTCCGGTCCCAGCACGCGCAGGGCAGTGGCAGGGTTGTAGGTGCCAGCACCGACCTGCTGGTAGTATGGTTGCCAGATAAGGCAACCGTGATCTGCCCAAAAGTGCTGCAGGGTCATGATAATGGATTGAAAGTTGAGAGCAGCGGTCATAGTGAAATTCTAAATCGTTGATGGTAATTCAGGTCAGGGAGATTATAACGC
>CAVZSL010000008.1:0-17122 GCA_963777935.1 uncultured Chloroflexia bacterium | reverse complement strand
AAGTTTTATCCTTACCAGACCCAATACAGTTATTTACTGCGTAGAGGTGTCCATTACAATCTTTACCATGCGGATCTTCATCCCCATTAAGATCATAATGAATGTAACCAGTTTCATGGTCAACTTTTTTGTTGCCAGTTTGTACACAAGTTACATGGAACTCGGCAAATGTAATAATGTGAAAATTCATGCTTGGACCTGCAATACTTCGGTTGTCATCAGGTCCATATGTACACTGATCTCCCTTCTCTACAGCCACGGGAATATCGGGATAACCATTACAGATATTATTAAATACAGGTAGGATCACATCTTCACCAACTACATATGCTGCAGCAGTATGGAAAATACTGGTTGCCACACCGCTCTCTTCAGGGATCCATTTATGGGGTGGGATTGGGTCTGGGAAGCCATTCTTGATCCAATCCGTTAGCTCATTTGCTCCACCACCCCCACCATCCAGATCAAGCCAGCTGCGTGCACCACCCGTCATCAGCTCATCGATGCAATCGTTATTCAAATCACAGTCAGTTTTCCCTGCTTCGACAGCCTCACAGGTAGGAGCATCAAGATGGCCGCTACACACAAGATCTTTTTGTTCGTAGCAATAATCCGATTGTGTAGGATCAGTTTGATCAGGATTACACTTTCCACCCTTATTATTCTCTTTTACCTTCACCGAATCCATGAGTATATAAGTACAATTCAAATCATATGGATCACCATTACAATCGTCTATTGTTAATTGTGCGCAATCCATGCCAGGAACTATAACGCCGCCTACGACTGTGGAACGGCAAGCCCATGCCACCGGTAATACACCCATTCCAACAGGTGTTTTGCATTTGGCCTCTGCGACTGCCACAGGTGTAACCTGTGGATAGCCGATTAAACCTGCGAAGAAGGTATCTTTCTGGACAGTGGCAGTTACCACCACAGACCCGGCACTCAAGCTGGCGAAGACATCCGGAGGGTCAACAGCCCCATTCAATACAGCATAATCCTCGGCAGTGGAAATTCCTCCAGCTTCATCGGTATATCTACACATGTAGGTAGCGCCAGCCAACGCACCGGCATCCGCTGCATTTTGTGCTTGCCGTTTAGCTGCATACGCATTGCCACCATCTAAAACTAACGCTAGCAGAGCTACAAATGCGAAGAATCCGAGCACGAAAATTACCAGGGTTTGACCCTTTTCAGATTTAGGCTTATTTATCTTCATTAGTCCTCCATTATTCGTAATTACTCTTAAGGTGAAGGTATCCACTCTGTCCGCATGATTGCATCACTATTTAAGGTTAAGAATCCTGAGCTACAGCTACATATTATTTGAGACACAAACGGTGTAGCAGGATAGAAATCAAAGGTCACGCTCACCCGAACCGTCGGATTTGGGAACCCCCCGGCTGATTCGTATGAAGACGGATCAAGATCTGCAAACGGAATATTGCTATCTTCTAGTCCAAGTCCAACTGCATAATTCTCGACTCTGGCTCTCATCCCATCCTCATCAGCGGACACAGTCCCTTCCGCATATATTGGATTAGCAGCGCCAAACCTGGCTCCCTCTCGTGCCGCATTATGAATGGCGCTGTAATAATACACACCTCGTCCAAAGTCAAATAGCACCACAGCTAACAACAGGAATGCTGGGAGGATCAGGGCAAATTCCACCAGTGTCTGGCCTCGGGACGAATAGTGTTTTAAAGTTTTCATGGTACCATCATTTCTGCTGACCGCCTCAGCGTTAATGCCTGGGGAAAAAAGAAGCTAAGAATTGGTTCAAAGGTATAGGTTAATGTTACACGTATGGGATGCTCGGAAGTGCAGTCCTGTAATTCTGTACTGGTGGTCACAATCGCACTGGGATCTCCACATTCGATGACCCTCGAGGCAATATTACCCACATCGACCATCGGTGAAGCCCCTATCTCTGTGTCAATTGCCGTGTTAACGTCAGCAACGGTGGCCTTCCCAGGCCAAAAGGTGACCACTCGGGCGCCTTCGCGGGCGGCATTGGTGATTGCTATATAGGAGAAAAAAGCCCGACCCAGGTCAAACACACCCACAAGAAGAAGAACAATTATTGGCAGAATCAAAGCGAATTCCACCATACTCTGCCCAGCATGGTGGTTTGGTGCGCTTTTATTCCAGCCTTTTACTATGATCGAAATTTTTGTTATTCTCTGCATTTGTAAACACATTCAAAGTTGCCCCCTTCGATATCGGCATGACATTTCTCCTGGATGTAGTTGCCTTAGTTCCCTGTCACACGCCTATCTACCTGAAGGGCATTTTATATACCAATATGTACAAAAAAATTATATCATCGTTTTAAATACATAGATACTGACAGAAATGAAAGGAATTTAAGCAAATGATTAATACCTATAAACTGGGAAGTATTGTAAAATATAGTCACTATCTGCTGGTTATATCCCTAATATAAAACGTATCTCGCTCCGGTTTGTTACGGAAGCTAAATCGAAAGGATGGGTTCATGTTTTCATACGATAGTCATAAAGAGCTGGTGGATGCTGTTTGGCGCATGGCGTATATTGCAGAATATCGCGAAGGCGGTAACCCTGCCCATTTGGAACGCATCAAGGGATATGTACAGGTGCTAGGGCGTGGTCTGGGTCTGACCCAAAATGAATACCAGCTCATTTCAACAGCCTGCCAGTTGCATGATATCGGCAAGGCTGGCCTCCCAGAGGGGTTATTGCTCAAAGAAGGGCAATATAGTGAAGCAGATTTGAATCGGATCAAAAGCCATACCACCGTCGGAGCTGAGATCCTCAAGAACTCAAATTCTGCCCTGTTGCAGGCTGCAGAGACCATCGCATTAAATCACCATGAACGCTGGGATGGCTCTGGGTATCCTAATGGGCTCATCGGAGAGCAGATCCCACTTAGTGCCCGGCTGTGTGCCCTGGCGGATGTGTTTGATGCCCTCACGACACCACGCACGTATAAGAAAGAAATCTCTGTTGATGACGCATTGCGCCTGATTGTCGGAGCCAGTGAATCATTATTTGACCCGCAGATTGTTCAAGTTTTTCAGGATGAATTTCAAAATATCCTCAAGGTGAAGAAATCCATCGAAAAATCAGGGGATTAAGAGTTATTCTAGCTGGGATTTTTACGGAGTGGGAGATGCGGTTGCTTCTCCGCTTGTATGGCGCGTGACCAGGTACCAGTTGGTGACGTGATTAAACCTGTCTGATGGGTCAAATACTGGACCGATGCTCACCCCCTGTACATCACTGCTGACAGCGTAAGTGTAAACTGGATAGAATAAGGGAATTGCCGGCAACTCCTGGCTCCAGAGAACCTGGAAGTTATTATACAGTCGCCTCCGCTCATCCTGGTCTGTTGTGATGCGTGCCTGTTCCAAATACTCGCTTGCCTGGCGATCATCCCACTTGGAATAATTCTGACCACTGGTGATTTGCGTCTGATGCCAAAAAGGGTAAGGGTCCGGATCCGGGGAGCGTGACAGGTTCAGATCCACCAAGGCAGCCTGATAGTTGCGGGTATCCAGATGTTCTGAGACAAGCTGATCATATGGCAGAGCAGTCAGAGTGACCTGAACACCCATTGAAGCCCAATCGCGTTGGATGGTATTTGCCAGCGCAGCATGCGTTTCATCATCCGGGTATAACAGTTCAAAAGATAGCTGTGCTCCTTCTTCATTTGTCCGTACATTCCCTCCTGCAGCAGGAAGGGTAAAACCAGCTTCACGTAGTAAATCGATTGCCTGGTTCGGATTGTAAGAATAGTGCTCGATACCATCATAATATGCCCAGGTACCTGGGAAGATTGGTCCATCTGCAATAATGGCTTGACCATGCAGTAAACTATCGACCATCGTCTGTCGGTTCAATCCCTGCATGAGGGCTTTCCGAACCCCCACCTCTTGAAAGAAAGACACTTGTGGGTCATCCAGATTCAAGTACAGCAGTGTCATAGCAGGTAAGCGGGTGGTGTAAAGATTTAGATCTTTCTCAGTCAATACATCCGGCAGGATGTCTTGGGTTACATCACCCAGACCAGCGACGTCTCCAGCTTTGTATGCCGTATATGCTGTACCTGCGTCTGGGTAATAACGCAAGGCTATCTGGTCGATATATGCCCCCTGATTGTAGTAGTCTTTAAATGCTGATAGGACCACACCACTAATCTGGCCTTCATTCGTGATCAGGTGGTCAAATCGGTAAGGTCCACTGCCAATGGGTTGCATATTGAAAGGGTCGTCGACCATTTCTGTAAAGGATAAATCACCCAATAAGTGAGAAGGTAGCACACCAAATGTCAGGTAATCCAAAAAGGGTGCAAAGGGTTCGGGAAGCTTGAACTGAAGGGTTTTCTCATCCAGTCGGATGACCTCGATTTGCTTCCAGAACTCTTTGATATCAGCTGGTAGGGGCGAGTCTTCGGAGGTCATCATTTGAATGGTAAAGATGACATCATCACTGGTCACCGGTTGCCCATCATGCCAGACGGCATTTGGATTGAGCGAAAAGTTATAGATCAACCCATCACGAGATATTCCCCAGGCAGTAGCCAGGTCTGCTTGGGGTTGGCCTCGGTCGTCGATCCGTAACATGCCACTAAAAATCAAGCGATCTACACTGCGGTCTGCCTGGTTGTAATAATCCAGGATAGGATTAAGGCGCATGAATGCACCAACTAATCCCTCCGAGTAAATCCCCCCTTCAGCAGGTTGTACAACCGGTTCAGCGATGGGCTGCAGGCTATCTGGCTTTTGGCTGATCAGCAGGATGGATATGGCTGCCAGTGCCAGAATGGCGATCAACAATGGCCAGCGTAGTTTTTTCATGGGGTCAATAATATCATGAATTAAAAACAAAGAGCGCTTCGGAAAAACTGCCTCCCACGGATTGCTATTGTTGTGGGGGAGGTGCTTTAGCGCTCAATGGTATAGTTAGCTTATGAAACTTTTACCGATAGGATGGCCAGGGTAAAGAATAGTACACTGAGAACAATGGTTACATAAAATAGGGTTTTTTCCACACCTCTGCGTGCTGTGAAGATACCACCCGTGTCAGCACCGGTCAGTCCACCCAACCCGGCGCCTTTGCTCTGTAAAATGACGCTGGCAATCAGCGCCACAGAAATGATGATCAATGAGATGTCAATTACGTAGACCACAACCTGCCTCCATACACGATAATAATCAAGCCCGATTTTATGAGCAATTGCGTAAATCTTATGCTGAGCTTGCGGATTATACCCAAGGTTCACTGAATCGTCAAACCCAATTATAGGTATCTAATTTTCATTATTATTATCATGTATCTACTGGTGAGGTAAGGATTTCAGTGCTCGGAGCCTGGTCTTTGGCGATCCCTCTTTGCCATAGCAGGATGGTCAGTACAATCAATTCCAGGATTGGTATGACTTCCAGCAGGCTGGTTGCAAATGTGATCTGGTACCCTGTGGCTTTCAGCAGTTCTCCACTATTTAGGAGCAAAACGGCTCCATCGATTTGATCATTGATCAAGAAAAACGATAAGGCGATGATGATAAAAATCAGCGTTGGCCAGGTGGGGAAGGAATGCTTCGACAGGTCATGCAACAGCACCACCAGGCAGATGATGAGCATCACATAATAATGGTCCCAGGCAATTGGGCTGATGGCGATGAGCACGCAGATCATGATGGAATAAGCAATGTCAAGGTCTTTACATCTCATTGCCCAGATAAGTCCAATCACCAAAAAAGCGACTGCCAGTCCGGCAGATACAAAAGGAGCAATGTGGGGCAGGCTGATCAACGGGGGTGCAGAGATATACCCATCACCCATCGGCCCTGTGCCTTCAAAAAACCGGTAACCGATGGACCATAACGAATAGTTCTTCAAAAATCCCTGATAAATCGCTGATACCTGGGTGGAGATCCGCAGATAGTACTCCAGCATCGGATTTACTCCGATAATGAATAGTGAAATAATATTCAAACTTAGTATGGTCAGTATGCTTGATAGGACCGTCTTCCATTCTTTTTTAAACGCAAAGTAGACGATTAATGGCCATGTGATCATCTTAATTGCCACAGATACACCAAGCAACACTCCACCAAGTACCTTATGACCTTTACGTAGAGCTAAAAGTCCTACTAACAGGAAGAATGTAAGCATTATTGAAAGCTGCCCCAGGAGTAGATCAACCATGACTGGAGACCAGGCAAGCAGTAAGAAAAACAATAAAATGGAAACGAATACATTCCTCTTTCCATTCCACAAGAATGGCAATAAATATGCGATTGCCGCTAGTAAAAGCAGCTCAATGATCAACCAAATGACAACTGAATTATCGTAACCAAAGATGGTCAATGGAATGAACAGGAGAGCCATCGTGGTGGTTGTGGGTGCTGGGTGGGTAAGGTCTGTCGTAAAGCCTCCGAACTTGAGCGCTAATTCATTCAACGGAAGGTAGGGGTTCAGACCTGCCAGTATTGCTTTCGCCATCAGAAAATAGGTTAGTGTATCCCGATCCATATAAGTGTCGGGATAAGCAAGCAAGATCAAGATAAGCCTTAATCTGGTAATGCCCATGATCACAATCAGGGCAACCAGCACATAGCGCAGCACCACCATCAAAGGGGCTTTTGAATAAAGGAGATTGTTTATAAAGCGTTGCATACGATAATTTTAGCAGTTATCTACAAGTCATCCAAATGAAAGCCTTATCAATCTTGTAAGGAGGTACTTTTTTATATCCCGGCTATAATAGTAAAACATCCACACGAGAGAAAATGCATGCACGAGATCACCCTGAATTTGCACATGCACACCCATTATTCCGACGGCGGTGGCACACATGATGATATTACAACTGCTGCAATGAAGGCAGGTCTGGATGCGGTCATCGTCACCGACCATAATGTATGGGTGAACGGAGCTCAAGGGTATTACTCAAAAGAAAATAAACGCGTGCTCTTGATGGTGGGCGAGGAGATACACGACCAGGCGCGCCAACCGCAAAAGAATCATTTATTAGTATTAGGAGCGCATCGTGAGCTTGCCACCTACGCCTCCGACCCTCAGCTGCTTTTGGATGCAGTTGGTAAGGCAGGTGGGCTGGCTTTTATCGCCCACCCGGTCGACCCTGCCTCACCACCTGTTAACCAAGGCGATATCTCCTGGGTGGATTGGGACGTAAATGGATATACCGGCCTTGAGTTGTGGAATGGTTTCTCCGAATTCAAGCCCCGCATTAAATCCAAATTGCATGCCATTTATTATGCTTATTTCCCGCAACGCATCGCCCGTGGTCCACTACCCGAAATTTTACGCAGATGGGACGAGTTATTGTCTTCCGGGAAAAGAATCGTCGCCGTGGGTGGTTCGGATGCCCACTCCAACCGCATGCATCTTGGCCCTCTAAAGCGGACAATATTCCCCTATGAGTTCCACTTCCGCACCATCAACACGCATGTACTCCTGCCGCGTCCGCTTGGCTTAGATGCTGAGTCGGATGCCAGCATGATCCTGGATGCCCTCCGACATGGACATTGCTTCGTCGGTTACGACCTGCCTGCACCAACCCGCGGTTTCACCTTCACTGCGCAAGGGCTGCACCAGACTGCCCAGATGGGTGATGAGCTCGACAGCAAAGGGGGGTTAACCATCCAGGTCCGCCTGCCCAGGCGCACGGAATGCATATTGCTCAAGGATGGCAAGCCAGTACGCACCTGGCGCAATCACGACTTGTGCACTTACATCACCACTGAGCCTGGAGTGTACCGGGTGGAGGTTTACATTCATTATCTGGGAATGAGGCGCGGCTGGATCTACAGCAACCCGGTGTATGTGAGGTAGAGTGTGGTGGTTAGTTAAAGATTATACTTTTTTGTATTCTGGAGGACAGGTAGTCAACTTTTACTGAGATGTTCATCTAATCGAATGAATATCCCATTTTCCATGTTCATTCTCTGTGCATAGCATTTTGGGTGGATATGGCGGATTGTTAGCAGTAATTCGGTAAATTGAATTGCTTTCATTTGATTTGATGTTTTCAACCGTTAACCAATCAGGAGCTAAATCTGGATTGGGAAGCTCCCCAAGGCGGGATTGGAATACTGCAAAACTAGATTCATAAGTGATGTACTTAAAACCATGTTGATATAAAGCCTCCCAAAATGCTTCCGGATCCTGCCTGACAGGCTCCATTAATTCGGTGTATTCTGTGGCTCGTGATGAGCAAGCGAATAGGTCTGGACGCATGTAGTAGTCAAAGGCATGAAGTGACAGGACTCGTTCACCAGGTTCGGCAAGCTGATTAATTGATTCAAAAAAAGTACAGTAGTGTGTATCATAACAATATGCCTGACCATTTTGATCAATTGGCGAATATGTTGTTAATGCAATTAGCATTACTCTTACGAAAATGAATATTAACAATAGTAAGGTCAATGCACGAAGAAATGGTGAAACCGCACGGTGGATATTCTTCAAGGCACTATCAATAATTTCTGCGAGTAATAGGAAGAGTAAAATCCATAAGAACATAACGTACCGGATTTCGATCACCGTGAAGAAGAATAGTAGCCAAAGGAAGATGGTGAAGAGAGTACAGACAAGTAATTGACGCTTCAAGGGTGTAAAGTGGACATTACGACGAACAGAAGCCACTAGAAGAAAGGGTAAAAATCCTATAAATAGCGGCGAAATGTTTCCTAAACTCTGTTCCGAGTTGAAGAATGTGACAGACAATGGATATAGCAGACGGAGCTTATTTAGGAAAGAAGGATCGAACTGCCACTGCCATGTAGAGGCATTTACATCTTTATAGTAGGTTAGTGGAGCAATCGGGTTTCCCATCCAAAGATAATTTTGCCACAAGTGAAAAACCCCAAGCGTAAGCATTGGAAGGAAAAGAAAATAGAGATAAGGTTGAATTCGTGGTGTTGAATGATTAAAACGATTTGCATTATGAAATATGTTTACTATAAAACTAGATAATTTGGAATAATAAAAAGTAAAGATCGGGAATGCGTAAAAACACAGCATGAAAATTGGCACGAGGAATATATTGTAGGGGCGGGAGATTATGGCAAAACCAGCTAGCGTACCAATTAGCAGGAAAATACTTCTCGATGGACTCTCAACACTCTCGATCATCCAATAAATAGCAGTAAGGAATGGTAATGTCGAAATTAGTTCGATTTTGCCATCACCAAATAAGTCTAGGAAAAAGGTGGATGTAACCATAAGGATAACAAACCACAGGCGAGCGCTCGGTGAGAGATTGAGCTTTTTCCCGATTGCGACTCCAAGTAGAAGAATCCCTGCGCCGTTAATCCACGAAAGCAAACGGGCTGATTGGTCACCGAAAAGTTGGATGATCGTTGTAAAAAGGATAATAGGGTGGAGTGAACTAACCAGGAAAGGATCCTTTGGATACAGGTACTCACTCTTTCCAGTAATTGCCATTATCTTGGCATTTGAGAAATATTCAGCGGCTGCGTCATAACCTAGACGTGCTGAAGAAAGTAGCAAAGTCCCTACCAGGACAATGAATAACAGTATGAATGTGGTTTTTTCCCAGCCTTTAAAATCAATGGATAGTCGAAAGCTCCTTAAGATATGCACCCAGTGTTTGACGATGGGAGAACCAATAACGATGCTGATCAATAAAACACTGCCGGAAATGATGGGAGTTAGGCGGTATAGGCTAAGTACCGTAAGAAATACGATCGATAATACTATCTCGCCAACGACGAAAGCGGTTACACCTCCCGCAAGAGAGACTTCCTTAAAGCGTAAAATACCCAACCCAAGCGAGAAAGCTGCCAGTGAAAATAGTATGACACCCGCAAGCGATCCAAACATGTCGAGTAAGTAAAAGAGAGGTTCAATACGAACGAGAAATTCTTTCAGATAGGATAAACCATCAGGAAAACCGTAACCATATAAGAAACTAACTCGGTTCGTGATCGTAAAAAAGATCACACACAGGATGAGCCAGGATAAAATAAGTGTGTGCGTGAACAGGAAGCGAGGTAGGTGGTTTCATCGACTTTGCACCTGCCATTTGCCATCTATTAATACACAGGTTTTTTCAGGTGGTATTGCCGGAGAAAATTCAAATTGATAGATGCTTTCTGTGATATTTCGTTGATCGTAATCTTTAAATGTATTGGTCATATATGGTAGTGCCATTTGAGGGCATGGAAGTGGACAAATTGGGTAAATTATGAAACCGTAAAATATATTCATTGAAAAAACTGTCAAAGATGATATAACGATACCCCTGATGTCGGACTTCTTCCCAAAACTTTTTCCGGGCTTTGTATGGCAGCTTGTTCAAGTGTTTATATAGTCATCTCTTGTTGATGAACAAGCAAATAGATCTGAACGCAGGTAATAACGAAAAGCACTTAATACCAAAACTGCGATCCCCGGGATTTGCCAATTGATTCACGGGATTGAAAAATGTACACATTGGTAAATCATTACAATGAGGTACACCTCTTTGATTAATGGGTGAGTAAGTCGCTAATGAAATAAAAAATGTCCGTGCTACCATAATAGAGGAGAAGCGCTGCAAGAATAACTTGCACACCTGCTTGTTGCATTAGAGATATCTCCATAGCGTTATCCAAAATTTGTGCTATTGGAAGGAAAAGGAGCATCCATAAAAAAAGGACATAACGAACTTCGAAAATAAAAATCGAATTGAATGCACTTATCCATAATACTAAAATTAGAAAAGCAAAGAGACAAATGAAAATCAATTCTCTCGAAATTATGCGAATGGTTCTCACCTCTTTTTTACGAGATAGAAAGGTAGAAAAGCAATAAAGAATGGTGTAAGATAACCAAATGAGCCGAATATTCCATGATAAGTGATTACAAATGGGTAAAATACAAACATTTCGGATTATTTGCTCCTTCGTGAGATAAACTGGCCAATCATTTTTGATCGAATTCAAATTTGAAAGTGGTGCGAGCGGAGTTCCAAAGACTACAGCGTTTATTATCAGGAGGATGCCACCCAAAATAGAATCGGTGGTAAAAATCCCTGTGAAGAATCGTATAAACGAGTGGATAAATAATTTCCGTTGTTTTGCTGACCAAAGATAGAAGAGGAAGAGCAAAAGGAAAAACACTCCTAAAAGAATAGCATTGTAAGGCCTGACGACGATAGCAATTCCGCCGAAAAAGCCGGCAAGGAATCGACACAATCTCGATGGTTTTTGAATGCCTTGGAGGAACCAATAAATTGACGCCAAGGCAAATGCTGTGCTGGCGAGATCAATTTTGCCATCGCCTAGCAAATCAACAAAAGCGGTAGTAGTTAGTGCAAGAGGAAAAAATAAAAGTTGAGCACGGCGTGAAATCCCAACTCTTCCACCAATGAACATGCCAAATGAGAGAATTGCCCATCCATTCATCCATGAGTACATCCTGGCTGCCTGATCACCGAATAGTTGAATGAGCACAGATTGAAGGCTTATTACATAGAAAGAACTACCAATTGACATATCCTTGTATGATAGCAAGATAGGCTTTTCAGATTGAGCAATCAATTTTGCTTGAGTGTAAATATTGTGATGCAGCGTCGTAACCTAGTCGGGATGATGAATATAAAAGAGCACAACCAAATACGATTATAGAGAGAATAACTGGAAAAATTAGGTAACGTTCAATTGAAAGCGAAATAATTTCTTTCGCCTTATCCCGAATATAATAATAAATTTGCCGTGAATGAAAAAACACATAAATAAAGCCGGCTAATAGGATCAAAAAATTTATTTTTGGAAGAAAATATTGAAACAGAATGAGTAAAATAAGGAACAGGATTATAAAAAGACTTTGCCCTAACATAAACGCTGTAATAATAATCCTGCCTCCTTCTTCAGTAGTTACACCATTTCTGTCGATGGATTTTATGAATAACCACCCTAATCCAATGGCGCTTAACACGAAAAATGCTGCATAAATAAATGATTTAAGTATGTCAGTAAACATTACTAGGAAATTAATCTCAGTAATTTGGGAGAATATCCTATTCAGGCTTTGATCTTCCAATGGGAAAAGATGAATCCCGCTTCTACGACCAGGGCCAGCGATAAAAAAAGCAATACAAAGTGTAACCCAAAAGAGAAGCAATAAATTCGTCAGTGCTTTTTTATACATTTGGAGCTACTCTTCTATGATATGCATTTACATATCGGAAGTAATTCCTCTCAATATTATGTTAGTGTTATATTAACAGATAAATTGTACCTGACTGAGAAGCAATCTTTTTATTCATAAATCATGAAAATCTACAAGTCATATTACTGAAAATAGATATGATTTGAACGAATGTTTTCTGATAAATACTTTTTACGGATTAATATACCAATTATCTAGAATCTTGGTATCAATGGATCAAGGATTGGAATGATAGGAGCATTGAAAAAAATAAGTAAGCAGCTGTCCTTTTTTATATTACATATTAGCTGGTCCGTAAATCGGCCGATTGTTTTATCGAAAAATAAGAAACTTCACTCAAAAAAAGTGATTTCATTGGTTTTATAGAGTCCAGTTGATTTAAAGATACCATTTCATTTTTCTCTAAGCTTATAATTGCAACGTGCTTATTTACTAGATAATAATATGATTTATGTTTCAGATGCGAAAAAAAAGCAATGAACTCTATAAATATGGGTTAATCGATATACACTGCTTACTAGTAATTTATGAAACTTTTTAAAAGTTATTAGTATCTTGAGTTGCTTCCATCCTAAAATAAATTACATTGTTGTTATCCTGCATATTCGATCCAGGCACCGTCAATGAATATATTATTAGCCAGTAATTATTTCTATCCTCAACATATGGGAGGTGTTGAAGTTGTTTCTTTTAATCTCGTGCAAAATTACCGAAATCGTGGACATACAGTACATTGGGTTGCAGCAAATGTGCCACCAACATTAAGAGAAGAAAGCAACCAGGATATACCTGTCAAAGTATGGAATATAACCGAAGAAAAATTTGGTTTTCCACATCCCATTCCCCATCCTGAAGTTCTCTTGAAACTATATCATCAAACCAGGTGGTGCGATATTGTCCACTTACAAGATGTGCTATATCCGATCAATGTTTTAAGTTTTATTCTTGCAAAAATGTTACATAAACCTATCTTGGTAACACAATATGCAAAAATCATCTTTTACAAAAGTTTTTTTAAACGGCTTTTTCAAATCCTCGCTTACCAAACAATTGGGCGATTTATGTTTTCTGGAGCAGATAGAGTAGTATTCATTACAAAGAATGTTCGTGATAACATGCAGTATCTTGTCGGGAAAAAGAACTAGAGGTTGTACCCTTAGGGGTAGATACTGATTTTTACTCCCCCTTCATGATCTCGATAGAACGAACCAAAGAAAGAACATCAGCGGGGATACGAAAATCCCGATCGTTCTTTTCGTGGGACGAATGGTGGAACGTAAAGGAGTACACCTCCTTCGACCATTGATTGAAAAACATCAAGAATGGCATTGGGTGCTTGTGGGGAGGCCAGATGATTTTTCGCCCAATGCCTGGCAATTTCCCAATATGACTTATTTTCCATTTGTTCCGGATGAGAAATTAAGAAATTTATACGCTGCTGCTGATGTATTAGTACATCCTTCGATCGGTGAGGGGATCACCTTAATTGTCTCTGAATGTATGGCTTGTGGAACCCCGGTCATAATTTCCATGGAATCCCTGCATGAGGTAGACGAAGCAGATCGTACGCTTTTTTTCCCAATATTACCCGAAACCAGGCAAATAGAAATAACTTTGGCCCATGTTTTTGAAAGCAATACTATCGTGATGCGAGAGAATATTCGAGCTTACGCGCTGAAAACGATTTAGCTGGAGTAACATGGCGAATCGATATTTATCCATTCTCGATGAATTTAAAATTGGTTGATTAGACATTATTTGGATTTGTTATTTTGTAAGGTTATAACACTAGTGCTTTTAATGTAATCTAGATATTTTCGGTTCAATTAATCTTTCGGCTAAATCAATAAACAGGCAAAACGCTCGCTGATTTCCAGATTTGTTGAAACTCCTGAAACAGAACGCTCTTGCTAATAGTATCGCCAACCGACGAGGTAGTTTCATTCGATTTTGCAATTGCCGTAAACCAATTTTTTTCTGTATTTCAATGGGTCGAGTTCTACCGCCTGCTTCGTCCACAGCAGATTCCCGCAGTAAAACGATGAATCGTCTCCCAACGGCGAACTTCAGCAAGGGATAAGTACTCTACTTGCTGATCAATTTTTAATTTATGGTGTGACAATATTTCTCGCCACTCACTCACACCCCAATAGCGATAATGCGCCAGGCGTTTGTCCATTTCCAATGAATAGCTTTCGCGGGAGTTGGTGGATAGTACAGGTCCGTGTAAACAACTGTGAAATCCAGTGGAAGGTACGGTAAAAGTGAATGTTCCTCCAGATTTGAGAAGTCGTGTAACTTCATCGATAGTCCCATCAATGTCTTTGATATGTTCCAAAACTGAATTCGAAATCACATGATCGAAACTCATAGTTGGTTCGGGTATATTTGAAGCCAAACAAGTGTGAACTCGTTGATAAAGCGGATACTTTGCTGCTTGGCGTATTTCGGATTCGTCACTATCAATACCCACCAATTTTAAATTGATTGGGGGAATATCACCAAAAAGAATAATGGTCAATTTTCCATCACCACAACCTAGGTCCAGTACGTTTCCTGATGTTGGTAGAAATTTTCGAAAAACGTCTACTTCTACAGCTCGCCAGAACGCCGTAGCAGGTTGAAAAGTATAAACTTGTAAAAACTCTGTAAATAATTGTTGGTTGATCATAAATACATATGATTTTATTTTACATTGTTTGTTTTCTATATTGCAGAGAAAAATAACGGACTAAGCAATTTGACGTGAAGCATTTATTCCTAGCATACTCAGCACAAAGCTGGTGAAAATCACCTGTGCACCGATGGCTCAAAGCCATCGAACCGCCGAAGACCAGGCGTACACTGTTATCGAAACCGATTTGGGCAAAGCTAGACGAAAGACCACGGCATGGATCATATTGCCCTAGCCCAAGTAGAAAAAAAGTAAAGCCTGCCAGCAAGCCTTTTTCCAATGTGATGTATCGGAACAAGCCGAAGAACCGTGGTTGACGTGGTAATAACCCCATATTATAGGCATAGATACGAGTGACGATGGCAAAGGCGAGCATGTTCAAGCCTAAATAAACCACGTGCCAGTAGCGATGAAGGTGTGGAAATCAATATATCGAAATCCAATTTCTACAGGACCAAAGAAAAGGAAAATTGAGAGTAACGCGCCTGCAATGGCCAGAAACATACCTGGGTATAAGAATAACCATTCTGGGCTGTATAGCAAGAGAAACCGTAGGTGTCGCCAGCCATCGCGGAAACTGCGTAGATGTGGCTGCTCGTCGCGCCCATCGGGAAATAGACTTGGTCGGTACTTCGCAAACTTTCATACCCAATATTGAAGCTTTGATGACGATTTCACTTGCTAGTTCCATACCAGTCGTTTGTAGGTTCATGCGCTCAATCGCATCTTTCCTAATAGCGCGTATACCGCAGTGAAAATCTTTAGCAGGAGAGTGAAAAAACAATCTTCCAATAAATGAGAGAATGGGATTTCCAATATATTGATGATGCCAGGGCATGGCACCAGGTTTTATTCCGCCTTTGAAGCGATTACCCATAACAAGGTCATAACCATCACGCAGTTTTTCCAGAAAAGGTATTAGGTTTTCGAGATCATAACTATCATCCGCATCTGCCATTAGAATAAAGATGCCTTTTGCGGTAGCAAAACCACCACGCAGAGCGTTACCATAACCTCTTTCGGTAACATTAACCACATGCGCCTCCAGAGACTCGGCAATTTCTACTGAGCGGTCGCTACTGCCATTATCAGCGATGATGACTTCGCCGGGTACATTATACTTTTCCAAAAAACCTTGTGCCTTTTGGATGCATACCCCTACGGTTTTCTCCTCATTTAAACATGGGAGGACAATACTTAGTTCCAATTGTGATAAGCTCATAATTTGGTTTCACAAGATTATAATATGGGTGTAATTAATTCTACTGATTAATATGGTTATCAAAATAGATAAGCGATATTTCAACCATCTGTATCCTCCTCCCTAGAACCATTGTTCTAATTACAATTTAACGGTATCATATAAATTCTACACACCGATCTCCTAGATATAATCTCCCTGAGGACCCATGCCCTTCAACCTTCAAGCCCCATTCCAACCCACCGGTGACCAAATGGTAACCATCCACCTATTTGTGGAAGGTATCCATAAAGATTACAAGCACCAGGTGCTGCTGGGCGTCACCGGTCGGCAAGACGTTCACGATCGCGAACGTCATCAAGAACGTGCAACAAGCCCACGCTGGTCATCTCGCACAACAAGACGTTGGCGGCGCAGCTTTACGCGGAGTTCAAGAGTTTCTTCCCGCAACGCCGTCGAATACTTCGTCAGCTATTTCGATTACTACCAGCCCGAAGCCTACATCCCGCGCACGGACACCTTCATCGAGAAGGATTCCGAGCATCAACGAAGAGATCGAGCGCATGCGACTGGCCGCCACCAGCGCTCTTTGCCGCGCCACGACGTGATCGTGGTCGCGAGCGTTTCGTGCATCTACGGCTTGGCAACCCGGAGGAGTACGGGCGGATGGTGATCAACATCGGAGTTTGAAATCTGTCCCGTAACGCCCGGCTCGTGACCTGATCGATAGCCAGTATGAGCGCAACGACATCACGTTGGAACCCGCCACCTTCGTGCGCGCGGCGACACCATGGAGGTGAGCCCAGCCGATCGAGACCGGATGGCTACCGTGTGGCGTACTTCGGCGACGAGGTGGAACGGATCGTTGAATCGACGCCCTCACGGGCGAGCTTCGCCACCAGCTGGACAACGCCGCCATCTATCCTCCCAAACATTACATCACGACGAACGATAAAATGAAGCGAGCCATCCTGTAGATCGAAGGCAAGCGCATCGAACGGGTTAAATTCGATCGCGCCGGCTAAAATGCTCGAAGCCCAGCGCATTGAGCAGCGCA
>CAVZSL010000007.1:0-406062 GCA_963777935.1 uncultured Chloroflexia bacterium | reverse complement strand
ATTAAGCCGAGGAGCCTTCCTCCTGGGCAGATCTGGCAGTCATCATGAAAAATATTACCTGGTCCTGGCCTCATTGGTTACCAAACGGGATGGTGACAATCATTGCCTCCGAAAGTGGGATGGGGAAATCCAGTCTTGGTTCTGCGGATCGCCGGAAGTTTTATATTGAATTGGGATTGGCCTGATGGAACTCCCTTCACAGGGTGAAACCGGCAAGGTGTTGTGGTTGGAGGCTGAAAATGCTCAGGCTATTCATTACAAACGAGCGAGTGATTGGGGTCTACCTGATTGGGCGTTTATGAACCTGTTCGATGGGGAAAAGAAAGAACTGGACTTTGACATCAACAATCCGGAACACCAGAACGCCTTGTTAATCCGAGCCTATCATCCTGATGTGAAGTTGATCATAATCGACAGCCTGAGCGGTGCGACGATGGGTAAGGGTGAAAAAGATTCAGAAAGTATTGGACCTCTAAAATTTCTCGCCGGCCTTGCCCGTGACACCGGTAAACCCATCTTGATCACCCACCATTATCGCAAACGCAATCAATTCGATTTCCAGGGTGTGAACCTCGAAAGACTCAGGGGCTCATCGGCTATTGTCCAGGTAGCCCGGGTGATTTGGGCTCTTGATAAACCCGATCCAAATGCTGGTGGTTGGCTGCGATTGCAAGAGATAAAGAACAACCTGGCCAAATTCCCCAAACCCATCGGAGTGTTGATCGAGGATTTGGGGTTGCGTTTCGGGATGGCGCCTGAAGCACCCAGGGTTGAAACGGTCGCAGATAAGGCAGCTGATTTGCTGCTGGCATTATTGGATAAAGGTCCAATTGCCTATAACAAGATCGAGGCAGAATTTAAATCTGCCGGTATTTCAGAAGCATCCATTAATCGAGCGAAAAGTCGGCTGAAGATTGTAGCGGTTAAAAAGTCAGATGGCTGGTATTGGAGCTTACCTGCGAGAGGTGAAGTCAGGGGAGAATACTGGAATGAGTAGATATATTATTGATACTCTTGATATTCTTAATATTATTGATACTCTTGACACCCTTGATACTCATGACCTGATTAAGGGTATTAAGGGTATCAAGGGTGTCAAGATAATTTGGCGTATAGCTGACACCCTTGGTGTTTTTAAGCATTATGTTCTACGATTTGGTACTCATTTCGAGCCAAATATGAACAAAATGAGCAGCAGAATCGATGCAAATCAATCAAGGATCGTCGCAGCCTTACGAGCAGCAGGAGCGACAGTCACAGTCTTATCTGAGGTTGGCTCCGGCTGCCCGGATCTTATGATCGGCTGGCATGGCCATAACTATTTTTTTGAAATCAAAAATTTGACAGGCCGCGGTAATCGATTGACTGATGCAGAGACTAAATGGATCAAAGGGTGGGCCGGCCAAATTGCAATTGTGTTCAACGAACAGGATGCATTGGCTGTCCTGTATGGGAGTTACGAATGAATGGGGGTATGGGGCAATAAAGTCTCGATCGGGGATCGCCCAAGCGGGCGAGGGTCATTCACACGAAATTTTTTCGTTTTTTGAAGATTTTGGTTTTTTGGGATTTAGGAGGTATTTTATGATAATCGTTGATGCTAAAAATGACTGCTTGGAAAGAGTAGATGAGGTAGACCGAATCTTAAGAATAATTCTCTGCATCAATTGATACGAATTAGCTATAGATTGCATGCCAATTGTGCCCAACCAGATCTTGCTCTTCACCAATCAATTTCCAGATTTGGGTATAGCTCTCTGGCGAATGAGCAAGGAATTTACTCGCTAAGCAATAATTTGCATCACTTATGACACCAGAGTCTGTTTGGTAAGAATATATAAGACCATATCAAGTAAAAATAGAGAGGTGCTAAAAATGGAAAACAATCAACAGATTGGTCAGTCAGAAAATCTTCCTCAACCTTTGTTGACTGTAATGGAGGTTGCCTTTCGGTTACACATCAGCCGCAGCCATGCTACTTTTTGATGCAGCGAGGGTTTATTCCATCTATTCATATTGGGAAAAGCCGGAGGGTTCAGCTTCAAGATCTTCAAGATTATATTTCACGCAATAGATCTTCTTCGAATAATAACTAGCTATTCAAGTTGTGGTTTTTATGAATAGAGCATTACTTCCTCGTACGCTCTGTCCAGGGTTTCCGATGAGAGTTAAAATAGGTAGGTACTTTTGCACCTTAACAACCTACAGGACAGGGTTTATGGGTCTGCATTTCCTTATACTCTTTTTCAATTAGGAGCAAAGGAAAATGCCTAGAAAGCGAGGAAATAACGAAGGCTCAGTTTTTAGATTATCTAGCGGTCGATGGTGTGGACAAGTCTCGCATGAAGGGCACCGACAGAGCAAATCATTCATCACTCAGCGAGAGTGCATCGATTGGGTAAGGCAGAGCCGAAACCAGATCGGAGATGGAATGAGTTATGCCAGCACCCAGCTTACTCTTGGTGAATATCTGGATGGCTGGCTTACAGTAAAAAAGCTGACAAGGCGATATGCGACCTGGGTTCATTACGATTGGTTAGCTCGCGGATACATCATTCCGGTACTCGGGAACATCAAGCTGAAGGACCTTCGGGCTATCCATATCCAAGGACTATATACTAACCTTCTGAAATCTGGCATCGGGATACCTACAATTCGTAAAATCCATGCTGTTATGAATTCCGCTCTGAACAAGGCTGTCAAGACAGGATGTGATTATGGGGAATCCAGTCAAGAAAGTAGATCCTCCTGAAAAACCTCAGAAAGAAATGGTGATCCTTTCGGAAATCCAGATAAGCCAGCTCTTGGTAACAGCTAAAAATCACAGGTTGGAAGCCCTCTTCCATTTGGCAATAAGCACCGGGATGCGTGAGTTCGGAATTACTTGGCTTGCAGTGGAAGGATCTCGATTGGATCAAACAAATAGTGAAGGTTGAACGACAGCTTGAACGACCTCATGGAGATGGAATTCATTTTATCCCGCCGAAGACAAAAAAAGGTAGACGATCGATAAAACTTGGCAGCAAATCGATCGAAGTGCTTCGAGATCATTACGACCACCAACAAACTGAAGCGGATCACTGCTGGTGATGCCTGGAAAGAATACGACCTGATCTTTTCAACTCGTGTCGGCACCCCCATCCACCAACGTGATCTTATGCGGAGCTTCACGTTACTTCTCCAAGCAGCTGGGTTACCTCATTTCAGGTTTCATGATCTTCGGCATACGGCAGCTAGCCTGTTGTTGAATTACAACATTCCTCTCATCGTAGTATCAGGCCGGCTTGGGCATGCGAGGGCATCTATAACGAGTGATGTATATGGTCACCTTATACCTAACATGCAGGATGAGGCAGCTCAGTTGATCGATGGCCTGGTAACACCGACCGCGGTAATGATAGATGATCCAGTTTTAGTAAAGTAAATCTATCAGCTCGATTGCAAACGGTTGCAAACGGTTGCAAATAATTAGAACAGATTTTCCAAAACCAAAACCCACACCCCCATATGTAGGCAATAAAAAACAATTACCCCCACCTGTGGGGGTAATTTAGTGGACCTGGCGGGATTCGAACCCGCGGCCTCTTCAGTGCGATTGAAGCGCGCTCCCAACTGCGCTACAGGCCCTTGGTAAAATTAGCAAAATTGTATCTTAGGGGGATTGCACTGTCAAGACGATAGAATATAACTATTTATACATTGCCAATCAGGCTATAATTCCATCAACCCATATCGGGAGATATTATGAATATGACATCAATTAGACCACTCGAGTCATCATTTATACGCAGACAAACCAAACTTAACCGCCTTCTGCAATCTTCTGGCTTAGATAGCCTAATATTAAATGCCGGACCGAGTTTGACATATTTGACCGGCCTTCATTTTCACATATCGGAACGTCCAGTGCTGGTTATTTTTATACCAGACGAAGTCCCATTGATTGTTTTACCTGAATTGGAGAAGGAAAAACTTAAGAATTTACCCTTTAATATGAACTCCTTCCTTTATGGAGAAGAGCCTCATCTTTGGAATAGTGTATTTACCCGAGCTGTTCAAAGTGCAAGATTAAATGGAAAACGGAATGGAATTGAACCAAGACAATTACGATTTTTAGAATTTAGATTATTGCTTAACTCAGCAGAGCTTGAGAATTTTATCCCGGCTGATGAATGTGTATCAAAACTACGCATGCACAAGGAAGAAGCAGAGTTGGCTGCTATGCGAAAAGCAGCCAACATCGCTGAGCAAGCACTTTCCGCCACATTACCTTATGTAAAAATCGGTATGAGCGAACGTGAGTTGGCAGCTGAGCTTACATTGCAGTTATACCGGGCAGGGTGTGACCCGGAACTCGCATTTTCGCCGATTGTTTCATCCGGAGCAAATTCTGCCAATCCCCATGCCACGCCATCTGAACGAACTCTCATCAACGGTGATTTATTGGTCATTGATTGGGGTGCGAGTTTTATGGGTTACCTATCAGACATTACCCGCACGTTCGGGATCGGAGACATAGAACCAGAATTCACGTACATTGGAAAAATAGTTCTGGAAGCGAATACATCAGGAAGAAACACTGCAAAACCAGGCATAACGGCTGCCAGTATCGATAAAGCAACACGCACTGTGATTGAATCAGCAGGATATGGAAAATTCTTTACACATCGAACCGGTCATGGCTTAGGAATGGAAGGCCATGAAGAGCCGTATATTCGAGCTGACAATCTCATGCTTCTTGAGCCTGGGATGACCTTCACCATAGAGCCAGGAATATACTTGCCTGATCGTAATGGAGTTCGCATCGAAGATGACGTAGTGATTACAGAAACAGGTGTAGAATGCCTGACGAGCCTTCCAAGAGAGATAATCCAGCTTGGATAATGTTTTATCCAATCAGAAAACTTAATAACCTTTAGAAAGCGACTTACCATGATTATTCCTACTGCTGAGCCATTCTTTTTCCAAGGGAATCGCATTGGTTGTTTGCTGGTACACGGATTCACAGGTTCACCCAAGGAAATGCGCTGGTTGGGTGAATATCTAGCTAATCAGGGATATACCATATTGGGAGTCCGTCTTGCTGGACATGCCACTAAACCCGAGGATATGCGACGTTCAAATTGGAAGGATTGGCTAACTTCAGTTGAAGATGGATATTATCTTTTAAAAAGCTGTGTGGATCAAGTTTTCGTAATCGGATTATCAATGGGAGGCATCCTTTCTCTCCTGTTTGCAGCAAATCATCCAATCTCTGGTGTGGTTGTTATGGCGACACCTTACGCCCTTCCGGATGACCCACGTCTACCATTTGCTGGTATCCTTACCTTTTTTATTCGGTGGGTAAAACAAGGTCAAGCAGATTTCCACAATCCAGATGCTGAAAAAGATCATGTTTGTTACCCGTATTATCCATCCAGTGCAGTAATTCAGTTGCGAGATTTATTATCTGAGATGCGTCCATCTCTACCACAGGTAACAGCACCGGTAATGCTAATCTATTCACGCCAGGATAAGACCGTGATACCTTCAAATGCCGAAAAAATCTATACCTCATTAGGAAGCAAACATAAAGAGATGGTTTGGGTTGAAAACAGTGGTCATGTAATTCCGCGTGAGCCTGACAGATATATTGCATTTGAAGCAACAGATGACTTTATAAAACGAGTTACCCGATTAGAACAGCCTCAATGAATCCGGATCTCATCCTGCTTGGCATCTCCCTAATGATCTGGGGCGTTGGTGAGGGAATGTTTTTTATTTTTCAACCCCTTTACCTGCAGCAACTCGGAGCGAATCCGGTCACCATTGGGGTAATCTTGGGGGTAGCAGCAATTGCCATGGCAGTAGCCCATATTCCAGCTGGATACCTGGCTGATCGGATTGGACGCAAACCGCTCTTAGTTGCTGCATGGTTTATCGCATTGTTCGCCACATGGATAATGGCTCTATCACCAACTCTGCCATTATTTGTACTCGGTATGATGATTTATAACCTGACTACATTTGTCAGCTCTCCTCTGAATAGTTATATTACGGCAGCCCGCGGCAGATTAAGCGTGGGCAGAGCGATAACGACGGTATTTGCCTTATATAATACCGGAGCAATACTAGGTCCCTGGTTGGGTGGTCAAGTTGGGCAGCATTTTGGATTACGAACAATTTATATTATTGCCGGGTTTGCATTCATAATATCCACGATAATTCTGCTATTTATTAAATCTCAACCTGTCGAAAAGCATATGAGTGAGGAGATCATCAATACGAAATTAATTGATAGACGTTTTATAACTTACCAATCAGTAATTTTTTTAGCGGGATTTTCAATGTACCTTTCTCAGCCTCTTTCTTCAAACTACTTGCAGAACCAGCAGCAACTTTCGCTGAATTCGATTGGCATTTTGGGATCAATCTCAAGCATCGGGATTGTCGTCCTCAATCTTAGCTTAGGCAGGTTAAACGAATATGTCGGTTTTTTACTGGGGCAATTGTGCGTATGCTTATTCAATCTAATCCTTTGGCAGATGCTCGGCTTTCCGTGGTTCTGTATGGCGTATTTCCTGGTTGGTGGATATCGTACCGCACGATCGCTCGCTACAGCACAGACCCGAAATCTCGTGCACAAATCACGCATGGGTGTCGCCTACGGTATTACCGAAACCGTAGGGGCACTTGCGGTCATTATTGCTTCACCTATAGCAGGTTTCCTCTATAACATCAATCCTGTTTTAATATATATCGCGGGATTCTTCTTAGTCATCTTCTCGATGATTACCAGTTACCGTTTTTTACCTCGTTCAGAAATATCAACATGATATTTGCATGGAATCAATCATAGAAAATATAATATTTTCTCAATTATGGAATGGTTAGGAGGATATTCATGGACAGTATATTGAATTCTGGAATTCAAATAATCCTTTGGCTGCAAAGTGTGGGAGACTGGTTAACCCCATTCATGAAATTTTTTACATTTTTAGGAAATGAGCAGTTTTATCTGATAATAGCTCCAGCCATACTTTGGTGTATCGATTCAACCCTGGGAATGCGATTGGGATTGTTTTTAATGATCAGTGGTATGTTAAATACAGCCTTAAAGGTCGCCTTCCATGGACCACGCCCTTATTGGTACACGACCAATGTAAAGGTGCTTAGTAGTCCTGAGGGTTCTTTTGGCGCACCGTCCGGTCATGCCCAAAACGCGGTGGTCGTATGGGGAACTTTGGCTGATCGGATAAAAAAGGGATGGTTTTGGGCGCTCGCAGTTTTCGTGATGTTTATGATAGGTATTTCGCGCATCTATTTAGCCGTCCACTTCCCTCACGATGTGCTTCTCGGCTGGATTTTCGGGGTTGTTATCCTGTGGTTACTTCTGCGGCTTGAGCATCCTATCGTGAAATGGATAAAAAAATATCCATCAGGAATTCAAGTACTGATCGCCTTCTTATTTTCCATGCTATTGATCCTGATTGTGTTAATAGCCCAGTTCAGTCTGGGTGGTTGGAGCTTGCCCAAGGAGTGGATTGCCAATGCAAAACTGGCATTCCCAGATGAGCCTGCTCTCAACCCGCTTTCAATATACAACTACCTCTCAGCAACAGGAGCGTTCTTTGGCCTGGCTACCGGATGGATCTGGATTACACAATTGGGGGGATTTAACACCAGAGATAGAGCCTGGAAATTAGTCCTTCGATACCTGGTTGGATTAGTGGGGATCCTGATCCTCTATATGGGTCTTGGTTCGCTATTAAACCACTATGAATCTGTGACTTCATACATTCTCAAATATATCCAATATTCATTAATCGGATTTTGGATGTCTGGCTTCGCACCCTGGTTGTTTATAAAATTAAAATTAGCAAGCCGTCTCGAATAAGTGACTCACTTAACAGACCAGGCTGGGAGTCTTATAACTGCCAGCTTGGTCGAAACCATATATAAATTAATCTTCTTTTGCAGCCTGTAAATCCTTCAAACGTGCGGCAACAACATCCGCAGCAATATGCGCCGGAACGTTCTCATAGTGGTCAAATTCCATGGTGAAGATGCCCCTTCCGCCCGTCATGGAACGCAAATCGGTTGTATAACGCTGTATCTCAGCAAGGGGAACTTGCGCAGTAACAACGGAATGGCCTTTTTCAGTATCCATTCCCTGGACGTGTGCACGGCGAGTGTTTAAATCTCCCAAGATATCACCCATATTCGCTTCAGGGACAACAATCCTCACATTCATGATCGGCTCACGTAAGACTGGTCCGGCATCCTTAAATGCCAGTTTAAATGCTTCACGCCCGGCAGTTTCAAATGCGATTGGTTTCGAGTCTACAGGATGCTCTTTACCATCGTATACAGAGACATGAACGTTTATCACTGGATAGCCTGCAATTACGCCTTCCTTCATCACATTTCGAACGCCTTTTTCAATCGCCGGCATGAAGCTGTGTGAAATAGCACCACCAAATACATCATTTGTAAAAGAAAATTCTTCTTCTTGATATGGCTCTACCCGCATGAACACTTCTGCAAATTGGCCTGCCCCACCTGTTTGTTTCTTATGCCTGTATTGTGAAGAGCTTTGTTTGCTGATGGTTTCTTGATAAGGAACCTTTGGTATTTCAGTCACCAGACTAGTTTGAAACTTACTCTCCGACTTACGAATAGCTACATCAATGTGTTGGTCACCCATTCCTTGCAGGATGGTTTGATTTGTGCTCGGTTCCTGCCTCCAGGAAAGCGTCATATCTTCTTCACATAGACGGGTAAGTGTGGGGCTGATCTTAGCTGAATCAGCTTGAGATCTGGGGGATACGGCAACGCTAAATAACGCATGCGGGTACACTGGCATGGGGAGCTTGTATGGATGACCCTTGTCACAAAATGTATTGCCGGTTGAAGTGGCATTCAATTTTGGTACGGAAGCAATATCACCTGCATGTACCAGCTTCATTGGGATTTGGTCTTTACCTCGTAAAAGGTGAATTGTCCCAAACCTTTCTTCAACCCCTTTTGTTTGATTCCAAACCCGAGAATCTGAGCTAACCGTACCGGAATAAATCCGAAAATACGTGATACGCCCCACAAATGGATCCGCGGTTGTTTTCCAAACATAGGCTCCAAGTGGCTCGTGATCCGCTGGAATAAGGTTCTCATCCCCATCTTTTCCTTGAGCGATCGTTACAGGAGCGTCAAGTGGAGATGGCATTAGATGGATTATCGCATCCAATAATGGTACAATTCCAATTTCTGCTGATCCAGCTGAAACGAAAACCGGTACCCAATCCCCTGATAATACAACCTTTTTAAAACCGCGTAAAATTTCTTCTGAGGTGAGTTCTTCCCCTTCAAGGTATTTTTCCAGTAATGCATCCTCACCTTCGGCAGCTGCTTCAATCAATTCCATTCTCGCTGAATCTACCTCATCTTTAAATTCTGCAGGGATATCCTTTGATGTTTCTCCAGCACCTGAATATGCTTTTAAAGTTAGTAAATCCAAAACGCCTTTAAAGTCAGCCTTCTCTCCCCACGGAAGTTGTACAGGGATTAATCGCTTCTCCGAAATTTGTTGGATCGAATCAAGAGCTTTGCGGAAGTTGGCATTATCCCGATTCATCTTATTGATGATGATCATGCGAGGTAAATTGAAGGTATCGCAGTAGGAGAGGGCGATTTCGGTTCCAACTTCTGCGCCAGAGACTGAATCTATCAGAACAGCAGCACAGTCAGCAACTCTGAGAGCTGAAATTACCTCTCCCACGAAATCAGTGTAACCGGGCGTATCCAACACATTGATCTTGCAACCTTGATACTCCACGGGTAAGACTGAAGTTGAAAGTGATATTCCCCGCCGGATCTCCTCTTCTTCAAAATCTGAGACGGTTGTTCCATCCTCAATCCTACCAAGACGTGTTGTTGCACCCGTATAATGAAGTAATGCTTCTGCTAGCATCGTTTTACCTGCACTGCTGTGTGAGACAAACGCAATATTCCGAATAAACTCAGTCGTATATTCTTTCATTAGAAAACCTTTCTTATTTTGCTGAATTCAGACAAACCTTGATTGTAAAGGAAACCCGCAAACTTGTCAAAGTATTGCTATAAAAATCTTTCCAGTTAATTAGAGTAAAATTGTCGACATGCTGCGCAGGTTGTGGTTTATTCTGGCATATTATAAAAAACCTGTCTGGGATACCGGCACTTCTCCCCCGGAATTATTGAGCTTTATTGCCACCCACCACCCGGCCAGGGCATTGGATTTAGGTTGTGGTACAGGAACCAATGTGGTCACACTGGCAAAATCAGGTTGGCAGGTAACCGGTGTAGATTACATCTCCCGTGCAATCCGAATTGCCCAAAAAAAGGCCCAAGAAAATTCTGTAAAGGTTGAGTTACTTCAAGAAGATGTTACTCACCTCGATTCGATTTCAGGCAAGTTTGACCTGATCCTCGACATGGGTTGTTTTCATAGCTTAATGCCAAAAGATCATTCGAATTATATAGCAACAGTTCATAGACTTCTCGCTCAAAATGGAACGTATTTGTTATATGTCTTTATTAAAAGTCAATTGGAAGACCTAAGACCAGGAGTCACCGAAGAGGAAATTATAAAATTATCCCAGGTGTTTAAATTAATGAGCAGGGTGGATGGCACTGAACGTGATATTCGTCGTTCTGCCTGGTTAAGCTTTCAAAATAATCAATAATGTCTGGTTTCACAAGAGAATGAAACTTATATTCTTATTTTTGGATGGGGTTGGTTTAGGAATGGATGACCCGAACATCAATCCTTTCGTGCGAGCTCCCCTGCCAGCTCTGGATCAACTCCTTGAAGGAAATAAAATCATCGCTCGTGGTTACTGCGATGATTCAAACGGTGAACAACAGATTATTCGCACCCAGCATGCTTCACTGCTCGCCCTGGATGCGTGTCTTGGGATTGATGGATTCCCACAATCAGCATCCGGGCAGGCATCCCTTCTCACAGGTAAAAATGTATCAGCTATCCTTGGTTTCCACGATGGACCGAAACCTAACCCAGAGATCATGAACATATTGAAAGCTGGGACTTTATTTAGCTGGGTGAATCAAAATGATTGCAAATCCACCTTACTTAACGCCTACCCTCCACGTTACTTTAAATCCATTGAAACTGGGTATAGGCTTCCAGGGGTAATTGCCTTATCTGCAAGGTATGCGGAAATGAAACTAAAGACAATGGATGATTTGTTTCAGGGTGCGGCGATTTCAACGGATTTCACTGCACAGGGTTGGCACGACCTCCTAGGATTAAAGGACACACCGTTACTAACTCCAAGCCAGGCAGGGGAGAGAATTTGGAAACTTTCATCAGGTTATGAGCTTGCTTTTTTCGAATATTGGCTGACAGATATAACTGGTCACAGGCAGGATATGCAAGCCGCGTGCGACCTTTTGGCAACCTTTGATACAGTCTTGGGTAGCTTGGTCCAATCCTGGGATGATGATAACCGCCTGATTTTAATTACATCCGACCATGGAAACCTTGAGGATTTAAGTACCCGCCGCCATACTCGGAATAATGTACCTCTATTATTAATCGGCTCGCATGAGCTTAGAGAGAGGTTCATCAATAAGCTACTTCAAGCGATTGGGACACAAGAGAGACTCAGTTTAACAAATGTCAGCCCTACGATTATTAGTATGATCGGGAATTTCAAATAATCCCTACCTGCTTTCCCACCACGCTAAATATTTCCAACACTTTTTTTAATTGCTCATCAGTATGAATAGCCATATAACTCGTGCGTAACAATTGCTTGCCCTCAGGAACTGCAGGCGACACCACCATATTCACATATACACCAGCTTCGAATAGAGCTTTCCATATAAATGCTGCACGACGATCATCACCAATAAAAATGGGAATTATTGGAGTTACTGAGTTACCGGTATTAAAACCTAATTTTTTATAATTTGCACGCATAAACTCGCCAATTTCGTTCACCCGTTTCACCCGTTCAGGTTCTTCTTGCATCACATGTAACGCTGCTAATGCGGTGGCAGCATTGGCAGGAGGGATGCTGGCGCTAAATATCAATGAACGTGCATGGTGTTTAATGTAATGAATAATATCGTCATCACCAGCAATATATCCACCTACCGATGCCAGAGATTTGCTGAAAGTACCCATGATAAGGTCAACCCCATCCTTCAAACCAAACTGGGCTGCCGTCCCTCTGCCCTCACCCAACACGCCTAATGCATGTGCATCATCCACCATCAAGCGAGCACCGTATTGCTTACACACTTTGGTGATCTCTGGGAGTGGGGCAATATCTCCTTCCATGCTAAACAACCCATCCACTACCACCAGTTTCCCTTCGTCTTTAGGGATCCCATCCAAGACACGTTCCAGGTCATGCATATCATTATGTTTAAAGCGTTTAACTTTTCCCCAGCCTAATCTGGCCCCATCCACAATACTGGCATGATCATCCTTATCCAGGACAACCACATCCTTTCTGCTGACCAATGAGCTGATCGTTCCTAAATTAACCTGCATTCCGGTCGAAAATACTAAAGCTGCTTCCTTGCCCACCCATTCTGCTAAATCATGCTCCAGCTGCTCGTGCAATTCTAATGTGCCATTTAAAAAGCGAGAGCCTGTGCAGCTCGTTCCATAACACTCTATGGCTTCAATCGCAGCCTGCCGGACTTTTGGGTGGATGGTGAGGCCTAAATAGTTATTTGAGCCACACATAATTAAGCGGCGACCCTGGAAAATTGCTTCACTGCCTTCATTCCCTTGCATAGGGATAAAGTAGGGGTAGTATCCGGAAGCAATAAATTCCTTTGCATAGGTAAAGTTATAACATTTCTCAAATATATCCATGTCTAGGCCTCTTTTGAATGAGATGAATTTTTCTTTTTAACTGCATCTGCAATGAGATAATCAATGATGGGATTAATTCCAAGTCCTAATAAACCGTTCGCGTGATAAAAAATTTTTCCCTCTAAACCAGGAATAATCATATATCGACCCCGTTCAATTCCTGCCAATGTTACTTTGGCGACTTCATCCGCAGTCATTGAACCACTCATACTTCCAAGGGCTTTTGTTTCGGGAGGTTTGATCCGATTTTCATACTCGAGCTGTGGTGTATCTGTATCCGAAGGGAATACTACCGATACCCCAATCTGATGTAATTTCATCTCCTGTCTCAATGCATCAGAAAAGCCTTTAACTGCAAATTTCGATGCTCCATAAGCAGTATAACCAAAAGCTGAAATTATTCCGGCTATGGATGAGATATTTACGATATAACCTGAACCGTTCTTCAACATCATTGGTAGAAATTCTTTCGTAATAAATACGGTTCCAAAATAATTAACTTCCATCATCCAATTAAATATGCTGATATCCAGCTCCTCTACATAACCTGGATGGGCCACACCTGCTGAATTGATTAACAAATTCGGAGGTCCTGATTTTTCGATCACTTTTTCAGCTACCAGCTGAACTTGTTTAATATCAGAAACATCAGCGGGAATGATACGAATCATTTGACCTTGATTTTGCTTATGAGATTCAACCTCCAGCCGCGCGGATTCTAATATATCTTTCCGTTGAGCCACCAACCATACGTCCATTCCACGTTTAGCAAGACCAGAAGCGATGGCTCTACCAATACCACTTGACCCCCCCGTCACGACGGCAACATTGCCTGGTTCCAGCTTTGCTTTTATTTTCATTACCTTATTAACCCGGTCACTATTAAAAGGATATCGTCGAATTATTAGTAATTACATAACAAAAGGAGACAAATCTGTATCGGAAAATCGATTATAACTGTTTTATAACAAAAAAATCATGAATTTGCACTCATTATAGAAAATCAACATATATAGAGAACTTCAATCCATTTATTACAAGGGTTCACACATTATAAACATTATTAATAATATTAAGCAAATACATGTCACAATTATTCCGGCCTGAAAGATGAATTCGCTACCCAGATGGGATTGATTTCAAACGAATTCAGGTTATCATTATCTGCAATAGGATAATATGTAAATCAATAAGATTTTTATGGCTACTCTATCTGAACGCCTCAAATCATTGGGAGTAAAAATCGGTACAAAGGGATTGCCACCACCACAGGCGCATAAATCCTTTCCTATCGAGGATATTGTTTCAGGTCGGTTTGTGGAGATGGGCAACAGTCTAACATATCTGATCGAGGAAGATTTCTCTACTAATTATATTCACGGACAAGTTGGTTTACAAATTGTCACTAAACCACTGACAATAGCGGAGTGGGCTGGTGATCATAGCATTGCAGAACGTGATCCTGAAAGCCTGGTTTTTCTTGATACAGAGACTTCTGGTTTAGCGGGTGGAACAGGTACATTTGCATTCCTTATTGGTGTAGGGCGTTATACACAGGAAGGATTCCATTTAGCCCAATTCTTCATGCGTGACCCACTTGAAGAGCCTGCATTACTGCTTGCACTTGAAGAATTTCTGGCTCCATGCCAGACGGTTGTGAGTTTTAACGGCAAAGCATTTGATGTACCATTATTAAATACACGATACACACTACAAGGTTGGAAATCCCCTTTTAGAAATCTCGCTCATGTCGACTTGCTGCACTTAGCACGCCGATTATGGCGAGATCGTCTCCCAAGCCGTACTCTAGGAAATTTGGAAGTTCAAATCTTGCAGGCAAGCCGTACAGATGAAGAGATTCCTGGTTGGATGATCCCTCAGCTTTATTTTGACTTCTTGCGTGATGGAGATGCTCGACCATTAAAGCGTGTGTTTTATCATAACGCGATGGACGTGGTTTCATTGGCAGCTTTGTTGAATCACACTTCCTCTTTGCTCGAAGCTCCACTCAACCAGTCTCCAATCGAGTATGTGGATGTGGCTGCTGTTGCCAGGCTGTTAGAGGATTTAGGTCGTAACGAAAAAGCGACCCAATTGTATGAAAAATGCTTACAGGCAGAATTACCCGAGGAGATTTATAACGATATTTTGTATCGCCTTTCAATGATACACAAACATAACAGCAATTATCCAGCAGCAATTTCATTATGGGAGCAGGCAACTTCAGATCGTCAATTATATGCATACGAAGAACTGGCGAAATATTACGAACACCGCGCTCAGAATCCTGAGTTGGCACTTAAATGGTCTCACCTGGCAATGGACCAGATTGATTCTTATGCCACACTTGATCCTGAAAAAGAAAGATGGAGAATTGAATTCCACCATCGATTAACGCGTTTGCAAAGGAAAATATCTGCCCAATAGAAAGACAAATGGGGCTATCTGCATAATCAGACAGTCCCATTTTTTACTCGTCAAATTTACCCGATAGCTTTAAGCTGTTTTTCCAACTTCTCCACTGTCATTTGATAACTCACCAGCTTATCTTTCTCCTTCTGGACAATATCGGCAGGCGCTCTTACACTGAAAGAACTGGCCAGTAATATTTCCAGACGATCAGCCTGGCTTTTAGCTTCAGTTAACGCTTTATTCAGCCTATCACGCTCCTCACTCGTGTCCACCAATCCTTCTAATGGTATATATAATTCCACTGACCCTAAGGCGATAGAAACTTGGTTTTCTTGTTTAGGCGGCAAGCTTACAGATATTTCAAACCGTTCAGGGTCAAGTTGCGCTAATGAAGAAATTAGTTTTTTCTGCTGACGGAATACTTCTGTTCTTTCTCCAGCTGCCAGAAGTGTTGAAATAAGCTTTCCCGGTTTGACATTCTTCTCAGCTCGAATATTTCTGATTGCCCGGATGGTCTCCTGCATCAAATTGAAGTTGGTGATGCATTCATTCTCCCAACCTTCCTCAGGCCGAGGTTCAGGCCAGGAAGAGATGATCAATCCTTCTGCCCAATCAGTTGCCAGGTTGGAAAGATGAGAATCAAGCACAGCTTTTCGCAAATATCCCCAAATCTCTTCTGTTATAAAAGGAATAAACGGATGGAGCAGTCGTAAGCAGAGATTCAACACCTTAACCAGAGTTGAGGCAGTGTAATAGGCACGATCACCACCTTCCATTAGCTGGAGTTTTGCGATTTCCAGATACCAATCTGCAAATTCGCTCCAGAAGAAATCGTATATTTGCCGGCCAGCTTCACCATATTGGTGATTTTGGAATAAACGCTCCACATTCCGGACGAGTTCCTGAACGCGTGCCCAAATCCATGAATCTGCCAGTGTCCATTCTGGCGCTGAAATCGGTGGTGCGTCAATATTTTCCAAATTGGTGATGATAAAGCGACTAGCATTCCAGACTTTATTGACGAAGTTCCGGCTAGGCTCCACCTGCTTGGTACTCACGTTCATATCTTTTCCAGCGGTTGAACCCACCAATAACGAGAACCGCAATGCATCCGTCCCCATTTTATCCATCACGATCAACGGATCGATGACATTGTCGTTGGATTTACCCATTTTACGTCCACGCTCATCCCGTATAAGCCCATGCAGATATATTTGGTTGAAAGGTATTTTGCCAGTAAACTCCAGACCAAACATGATCATCCTTGCCACCCAGAAGAAGAGGATGTCATAGCCTGTCTCCATCATGGTCGTTGGATAGAAGTACTTATAATCTGGGGTTTCGTCTGGCCATCCCAGGGTTGAGAATGGCCATAAAGCGGATGAGAACCAGGTGTCCAACACATCAGGATCCTGCTCAATGCTTGTGCTACCACAGTGTGCGCAAGCTGTAGGATCTATTCGACTCACTGTCACATCGTTACACTCTTTACAATACCAAACCGGAATGCGATGACCCCACCAGAGCTGGCGGGAGATGCACCAATCCTGAATATTCTCAAGCCAGTTGTAATACACTTTGGTGAAGTGCTCGGGCACAATTTGGATTCGCCCCGAACGGACAGCTTCAAGAGCTGGCTTAACCAATGGCTCCATACGTAAGAACCATTGGTTGGAAATCATAGGTTCTATAATTTCACCCCCTCGTTGTGAGCGAGGGATTTTAAGCACATAATCTTCTTCTTTAATCACCAACCCAGCAGCCAGCATATCTTCCCATAGATTCTTCCGGCATTCAAATCGGTCCTGCCCCTGGTAAGGGCCACCATTCTCATTCACCTGGGCATTTGTATCCAGGATGGAGATAATTTCCAATCCATGCTTTTGACCGATCTGATAGTCATTCGGATCGTGACCGGGTGTAATCTTTAATGCACCTGTGCCAAATTCTCGGTCTACATAAGTATCCGCAATCACGGGAATCACACGCCCTAGGATGGGTACAATCACGTTCCGACCGACATATTTCTGATATCGCTTATCTTCTGGGTGAACGGCAACCGCCGAATCACCCAAGATGGTTTCAGGTCTTGTAGTGGCCACGGGAATGTATTCGTCCTTCGAATCTGACAACATATACTTGAAGTAATATAACTTTCCTGGTTCTTCCGAATATTCCACTTCTAGATCAGACACTGCTGTTTTGAGTCCTGGTGACCAGTTAATCAATCGAGGTCCCCGATAGATCAAACCTTTTTCATACAAACGAACAAATGCTTCACGTACTGCCCGCGAGAGCCCACTATCAAGGGTAAATCGCTCTCGCTTCCAATCGCATGAAGCACCTAATCGCCTGACTTGACTGGTAATGATTCCGCCGTACTTCTCTTTCCATGCCCAAGCGCGCTTTAAAAACTCCTCCCGCCCGATTTGTTCACGGGTGGTTCCTTCCCGCCGTAAAGCTTTCTCAATCTGTAAGTGAGTAGCAATGCTTGCATGGTCGGATCCTGGTACCCACAGGGACGGTTCTCCCTTCATTCGGTGATAACGGATCATTAGGTCTTCTAAGGAAACAAACAAGGCGGAACCCAGATGCAATTCACCGGTGATATTGGGAGGTGGAATCGAGATGACATAGGGCTTCCTGTCGGGGTTAAAGCCGGGCTTGTTGGGGTCATTTACTGGCTGAAAGTATCCATGTCCTTCCCACCATTGGTAAATTCTTTCCTCGGTGGATTTAAAATCATACGCCTTAGGTAGCTCGATTGTAGTCATTTCAGTCTCCTTCGATGTTTTCAAAATAAAAAATCCCTTCGCCTACATGAGGACGAAAGGAATTTCCTTCGCGGTACCACCTCATTTCACCATGATCACATGGTACACTCACCACTGACAATCATCAGGGTTCCGCTGTAACGGGCTTACCCGTGTCGTTCTACTCAAGCCAGAATGGCATTTTCTTCGACAAAAAACCTGGCGACATTCAGTGGGATTTGCCGAGGGAGGTTTTCAGCCAATGACCTCTCCTTCTCTGACAGCACCTCAACCACCTACTCCTCCTGGTCATACACTAGCTATTAATATGAGTGATTATAACTAAATATTAATCTCCAGTCAACAAACTTCAGATAGATTTCATATCAGAACTCATGGCAATTGGACTTGACTTTTAGGTTTAATTTGTGCTATCCTACAGCACGTTGTAAATTAGTTTTCAGAAAAAGAAAACTAAGTATAGATCAGGTATTTAGGACAGGTAACTATGCAGCGTGAGCGTGTTGCTGATAACGTTTTCTATTTTCAAAGTGACGTATATGCCCAGGTAACTGCAGGTGCAATCATAGGTCCAAATTGGGCAGTGGTCATCGATACCCTGGCAATCCCAGAAGAAACACTTCAGATCAGGGATTTCATTGAGCAGGAATTAAATCTCCCGGTTCGATATGTAATTGATACCCATTACCATGCTGACCATGCATGGGGAAATTGCTTCTTTCCAGGGGCTACAATCATTGCCCATGCACTTTGCCGTAAACAACTGGCTACAAAAGGACAACAATCGCTCATTGAAGCTCGTAAACAAAATCCTTCATTCCGAAAGGCTAAAATCGTCCTCCCGCAACTGACCTTTGAAGAGAGTACACTCATACTTCGAGTGGGAAAAAAGACATTATCTATGTTTCTATTGCCAGGTCCGTGTTCTGATAATATTGGTATACTGATAGAAGAAGATAGAGTTTTGTTTGCAGGTGATGCTTTTATGGCACTTCCCTATATTGTGGATGGAAATATTGACGATACAATTGCTTCTCTAAAAAAGATCAGTAAAATGGGATTGGAAAATGTCGTTCCTGGTCACGGTGACATTGTCTTGAGGGGTGAAATTGATGGAATGGTTAAAGAAAACCTAGCTTATCTTTCCGCTCTCCGCAAAGCGGTACGTAAAGCAGCACGGCGAAAATACCCCCAAGAGATTCTATTTGATATTGGTGTTGAAGACTGTGGAAAAAGCCGGGTTTTGATTGGCGGTCTAGCCGAGGAGCTTCACCGACGGAATCTACGTGCTTTATATTATCAAATGTATGGCGAATTACCCAAAGCAGATCCAAATGAAGGTGAAATTTATAATATCTATGATGATGGCACGTAATTATCTAAAATTTAATACCATCTTTTTTCGCTCGTAATCCAACAATACGCTCTTTTCCTTCGAAGAGACGTTTAATATTAGGCCGCAATGTCCAGGCTAACGCTCCAAACGCCATTAAGCCATACACCGCGTATTGCCATGGATTGAGACCCAACCAAGCCCTATACGCAAAAATGAGAGTAGATAATATTGCGATACTCATCGTGGTGACTGATGCATACCCGATAAAATAATAGATCAATCCTGCGAGGGGGAGAATAATAAATAAGCTTGGGAACCACAAACCGATAGAACCTCCTAAACAGGTTGCACCTCCTGCTCCTCCGCGCAATCGTAACGCACCATTTTCATTTCGTTCGAGCAAAAATATCGAATAATTGTGCCCGATGATTGCCAGTAATGGCGCCAACACTTCGATCCAAATGTGATTACCGGGGATCAGTTTATGGCTTAAGAAAACAGCTACCATTCCTTTACCAGCGTCAAAAATCCCAGTTGCAATGCCTGCCCAGACCCCTGCAGCACGCATGGCATTGGTACCTCCAGTGCGGCCGCTTTCTATCGAGCGAACATCTTTTCCTGTGAATAATTTTACGATGATTAATCCAGACGGGATTGAACCTATTAAATATGCCAACAATAAGACACCAACACGAGACAGAATCTCCATGAAAAAAGTTTCCTCCGTAGACAACCTTGGCATCTATTAAAACCCGCGGTTAGATGCATAGTTACACCTCTTCTATGACGATAAGGGGCACTTCAATAGCATCCATATGATGGTACATCAGGTAACCTTGACACCTCCACCTTTCTCCAACAATACACCAGATCAAATAAATGATCCCTGGATAGGTTAACTCTTCATGATCAGTGCCAGATGGCTTATTTATTCCTCGAGGATGAGAATGATAGACGGCTAATATGTCCATATTTTTTTCTTCCGCCAGGAGGAAAGCATTCAGCTGTTCTTTCGGATCCATTCGAAACCTTGACTGGCTATGCAAGATATTAGTTACAGGAATGACCAATCGGGAGTTATTGCCATCGCCAACCACAAACCCACAGGCTTCTTCTGGGGCCTTGGTTTGGACATCCGCTTCCATTTGAGCCCAATGAGTTTTATCTATATATAATCCATTTGACAAGACGTTCATCGAATAATAAATGCCGCCCCCCAAGCAATCAATATACTAACGATTGGCTCAAGTACAACCTGACGAACAGGTTTATCCTCGATCAAATTACAGAACAAGCTGATTAAAGCATACGCAGGACCCAGCAAAACCAGACCAAAAGTCATTGGGGCAAGTGGCCAATAATAGAATGCAGCTGCAATTTGACCAACCACCAAGGCAATAATTGCGGATTCAATTAAGGTCCATTCACCATGCAATCGCAAATTTATCACCCGTAAACTAACCAACCATGCTGCTAATATAATCGCAGGAGTTAAGAAGAGTAAACGCACACCCACAGCACGCAATGCACCAGTTAATACCAGAAATATTGCAAAAGATACTGCGGAGAGCGCAGCGTTGGCAAAAGGTAACCTAACGTCCCCAGGATCTACTGAGATATATTCAGCAAGAATGACTAATATGAGGATAAAAGCTCCACTGATCAACCCCACCCACCAGCTTATGCCTACGGGAATCCTGCTGAGTGGGATGCCAATTACCAATGCTGTGAGAGCAGGTAAAATTGCATGTTCTAATGCCAATTTCCTCTGCGAAGCTGGATGATTACGCATAAGCCAATTTGCCCCGCTAGCAGTGATTAGTGAGACAAGAATCGATGTAACCACGGTGACATTAACATTTATCTCGATGTATAAACCAGGTAGCTGCCAGGAAATTACCCAGCTCGGTAAATCGATGAATCGTTCCAGTGTATATGCCAACACGATCATGGCCGCAAGTATACTTAATAGGTCAATATTTGGCAGGTTTCGCCGGCTTATTGAACTGTCCATGGATGAATTTTACACTCCCCTTGATGAAACGCCAAGAAGGGAGATGTCCTTGACGTTTTGTTATCAATCGCTTAGGATTATTCACAGGAGGGTACTACGGTGAGAATTGGGATGATGGCTGACCTATATATGACCCAGGTGAGCGGGGTGACCAATTCCCTCACTTTAACCAAGCGTTGGCTGGAAAAGATGGGGCATGAGGTATATTTATTTACTTTTGGTGACGATGAAGTTATTGATAATGAAAAAAATATTATCCGCACCACCGGATTGCCCGTGGTGGATACAGGTTTTTACTTAAATTTACGCTACAACAGGTTAGCCAGACAATTACTTTATACGATGGATATCGCACATGTTCATCATCCATTTGTGAGTGGATCACTTGCGATGCGTTATTGTGCTCCTCGAAACATACCAATTGTATTTACCAACCATACCCGTTACGACTTAATTACTCAAGCATACATACCTTTTCTCCCTGAGAGCATAAGTGATGCTGCCCTTAAGGCATATTTAACACCCTTTTACAAGGCATGTGACCTCATCATTGTTCCATCTGCTAGTATGATAAAGGTTTTAGAGGAACATTTCAATCTTGTTACACCCGTTGAAGTGATCCCGAATGGGTTGGATTTGACTCCCTATCGATCAATATCCCAACCAATTGATCGATCTGTATTTGGTTTTAATAATAACCAGGTTATCTCCACGTATATAGGACGTCTCTCTCCTGAAAAGAACCTATCCTTACTAATCAGAGCTTTTTATGGGATGTCAATGACCTATGATCATGTGCGATTATTGATCGTGGGTGACGGTCCTGAGCGAGAAAACCTCGAAAACCAGATAAAACATATGGATATGGTTAATAAAGTATATTTTACTGGAATGGTTGATTATGAAAATATTCCCGCATATCTCGCTGCTAGCGATATTTTTGTTACGCCCTCTAGTTCTGAAACTTTCGGCTTATCGACTGTCGAAGCTATGGCAGCAGGGTTACCCGTTTTAGGGATGGATGCTCCAGGCTCAAGAGACATCATAGAAGATGGCATTACGGGTTTAATTACATCTGATGATATTTCAGTCTTCACAGCAAAGCTTATTCTCCTTTCGACAGACCACGAGATCAGAAAAAGGATGAGAAAGCAGGCATTTGAATTTTCAAAAAAATATGATATCCAAACCACGACTGAAGCTCTGCTTCAGCATTACCAAAGATTGGTTGAGATATCTAAAACACGCAAAAAAGGACCTATATTTAAAGTCAATCGCTTGTTGGATAAATTGCTTTGAAATCAGCTCACCGGCATACTTTAGGGCGGATTGGTGAGGAAATTGCTGCTGACTTCTTGGAAAAGAAAGGTTATTCTATTCTCGCAAGGAATTACCGGACACCTTACGGAGAGATTGATTTAATTGTCAAGCAAGGTGATACGGTCGTTTTTACAGAAGTAAAGACAAGGGCAAGCAACTCATTAGGACCTCCTGAAATTTCGATAACCCGTAGAAAGTTAGAACATATGCGTAATGCTGCTGAAGCCTATATTCAGGCGGCAACAGAGCACTTTGGTGACTGGCGGATCGATGTGATTTCTGTTCAAATGCAAGCGAATGCAGCCGCTCCATTGATAATCCATTTTGAAAATGCAATCACTTGACGTTTCCCTTGAGTCAGCTGGCAAAGTTAAACCCGTTAATTTCATCCCACTGGTGGTCATTCTCGGCCCGACCGGCGTGGGGAAATCAGATGCCGCTATTCAGTTAGCAGAACGATTCAATGGAGAAATAGTATCAGCAGACTCAAGGCTTTTCTACCGAGGCATGGATATCGGTACTGCTAAGCCAACTCTAGAAGAACGCCAACGGGTTCCTCACCATTTAATTGATGTAGCCGATCCAGACCAGATATGGAGCTTGGGAATATTTCAGCGTGAAGCGAATCGTGCAATTCTGAAAATTTCTCAGGAACACCACCTCCCATTCCTAGTAGGTGGAACGGGTCAATTTGTGCGTTCGATCGTAGAAGGATGGAGTATCCCTGCTGTGGAACCAAATCCTCACTTACGGAAAGTACTCACCCAGTGGGCTGAACGAATCGGACCCACTGAGTTTCACAGAAAACTAGCTATTATCGATCCAACGGCAGCTGCGGCTATTGATCCATCCAATGAACGCCGGACTGTGAGAGCACTGGAAGTGATATTCTCTACAGGGAAACGTTTTTCCGAGCAAAAGAAACGCGGGCAAAATCTATACAACTCATTACTTTTAGGATTAACCTGCCCCCGAGCTGAATTATATAAACGTATAGATGAAAGGATTTCGAATATGATAAATTCCGGTTTCGTTGAGGAAGTTCAACGATTACTGGAACAAGGATTCTCTCCGGAATTACCAACCCTTTCTGCGATTGGTTATGGCGAGATTGTCGCATACCTTAAAGGAGAGATAAGTCTGGATGAGGCTATTATCATCATGAAACGACGAACCAGGTCGTTTGTTCGGCGGCAAGCAAATTGGTTTAAACTCAACGATCCCCGTATACATTGGTTTCAAGCAAGCAGGTCCACACTGGAAGATATGGGAGATGTGATCGACAAATGGTTATTAACCATCTGCTGAATTAGCAATTTTAACTATTCCTCAAAAATTAGACATTTCATCATTTTTCTGATTGACATTCACATCAGAAAATTCTATACTATTTATATCGAATCAATCTACCATTCGACCTAAGGAGGAAAACATGGAAGACCGACCGTGGTATAAGTTATATGACAAAGGAGTACCTCAACACATCGATTATCCTGCTATTCCGCTATTTGGCATGTTGGAAGAGACAGCGCGAAAGTACCCAGATAGTCCTTGTACTATTTTTAAGGGGGCGGTAATCACCTACCGGGAATTAAATAAGCTCACCGACCGATTAGCTGCGGGGATTGCAGAGCTTGGGGTAAAGAAGGGTGACCGGGTGGGGGTTTTTATGCCCAACACACCTCAGTTCGTGATCACTTTTTTTGCTGTCCTGAAAGCCGGTGGAGTGGTGGTATCGGTAAATCCACTCTATAGCGCCAGGGAAATCGTTCACCAGGTGAACGACGCCGGGATTGAGATTATGTTCGTGATGAGTAACTTTTATAAACTCATTAAGCAAGCTCAACCCAATACAAAGATCAAGAAAATCGTTGTTTCAAATCTAAAAGAATATCTTCCACCCATCCTGGCATTTTTATTTGGTCTTACCAAGGAGAAAAAAGGTGGTTTCAAAGTCGAGTTAGCTGAAGGCGATTTCTGGTTTAAGGATCTGATCGCGCGACATAAAGCCGAAGAATGTCCAAAACTTGGGATCGGTCCCGACGACGTAGCGATATTCCAATATAGTGGTGGAACAACTGGTATTTCCAAAGGCGCAATTGCTCTTCATCGTAACCTGGTTGCGAATGCTCTACAGGTACGAAGTTGGTTACCAACTGCAATAGATGGTAAAGAGATAGTCTTAATGGCGATACCACTTTTCCATGTCTATGGGATGGTGGCAGGTATGTTGTTTGCCATTCGCACAGGTGCTGCAATGGTTTTAATTCCCAATCCACGTGACATCGGTGATGTTTTAACCAGCATACAAAAATATAAGGCATCAATTTTCCCCGGTGTTCCCACCCAATATAATGCCATTAACAACAATCCAGATGTTGTTGCAGGAAAATATAACCTCGGCTCGATTAAAGGGTGCATATCCGGATCTGCGCCACTGATGCGGGAAACAAAAGAAAAATTCGAATCTTTGACTGGGGGAAAACTTGTGGAGGGATATGGATTATCTGAGGCTCCCAACGGCGACGCATTGTAATCCGCTGTATGGGGATATCCGTACTGGCTCGATTGGCTCTACCATTACCTGATGTAGACTGTCGCATTATCAGTCTGGACGATGGAGTCACCCAGTTAAAAGTTGGGGAAGAAGGAGAACTATGTGTACAGGGACCTCAGGTGATGAAAGGTTACCACAACATGCCTACAGAGACAGCCAACACTTTGCGAGATGGCTGGCTTTATACAGGTGATATTGCTAAAATGGATGAGGACGGCTATTTTTATATCGTCGATCGCAAGAAGGAATTGATCAAACCCGGTGGATATCAGGTCTGGCCACGCGAAGTTGAGGAGGTCATTTCCAGCTATCCCAAAGTTCTTGAAGTTGGAGTGGCGGGGGTGGTTGACGCATATCGCGGTGAAACTGTCAAAGCCTGGGTGGTATTGAAGCCTGGTGAGACCGCAACAGAAGAAGAAATCCGGGAATATTGCAAGAAGAACATGGCTCCATTTAAAGTTCCAACCCAGGTTGAGTTTAGAACTGAGCTTCCGAAGACTACAGTTGGAAAAGTTTTACGGCGTGAGTTGGTAAGGGAGCATATGGAAAAACTGGCAGAAAAGAAATAGACAGATATTTAAAAACACAAACCGTCGGATAATAAATATTAGTATTACGACGTGAGCTTGAAGGGAGCATATGGAAAAACTGGCAGAAAAGAAATAGACTTATATTTTAAAACACAAACCGTCGGATGATAAATATTTTACTTCCGACGGTCTTTTTTATCATTTCAAGATCAGTCAATCGTTAATTTCTTTACCAGCGGTGTTAATAGCTTGGGATTGGTTAAATGGATGTGCAAGAGATGTCTACCGCATGCTTCCAATGCTTCCAGGTCGCCCAAGGCTTGGCAATGTTCTAAAGTTGCAAAGCTAAGCCCTTCATGGGGAATCTCCACATCACGGGCAGGCTCAGCCGTAATTACGAAGAATATACCATTATTTGTTCCACCTTTATGAAGCTGTCCTGTCGAGTGTAGGTACCGGGGTCCAAAGCCGACTGTCGTCGCAAGTCCAGTTTTTAACCTGATCCATGTGCGCAGATCTTGTAAAGTCGTTTCATTCTTCTTGTCGCGCTCAAGATAAGCATTGATTGCGAAATAATCACCAGTTTTTCCGGATTTGAGGAAATTTTCAACAAAATCTGTAAGATGCTTTCCCGATATCGGTTCCTTTGTGAATACCGAAATTCCCAGCTCTTCAAATACAGGTTTATTCTCATCGAATGATCGATGAGTTTTATAGTATGAGATTTTTTCAATCGTACGGATTTTACTATCCTGGACATTTGGTTGATCGAAAGGATTTATACCCATCATGGAACATGCAGTGGAAATAGCAATCTCCCATTTATAAAATTCAGAACTGAGTGCGGAATTATTTACTATATTCTCGGTCAAAACCGGATGTCCAGCTTTGCGGAGTGAGTTTACCTGCCCATCATACTTCCCGTCCCGCCGTAGGTAAACGAATAACCTATCTTTTCCATATGTATCTGAAGAACCGAGTGGTTCATCATGGATTGGAATAATCCCTTTGCCTTGTTTACCACTGCTTTCTGCGACAAGTTGTTCCAACCAACTTCCAAATGGTGCTAATTCGGGATCGGCGATTAATGTCAGCTTATCTCTGTGTTGAGCATATGCCTCCCCAAGAGCTATTCCCAACATGATCCCCGGATTACGCCCCAATGGCTGATCTGGACCGCACTCGAATGCCATCCTCGTTGCGTAACTGAGCATTTCTTCCGTATCAATACCCATCAATGCTGCAGGTACCAGGCCGAAAGCGGTGAGCGCTGAATAGCGACCACCCACTTCTGGATCCGCCAGGAATATCTTATTGAATTTATGCTCAATTGCTAATTTTTCCAAAGATGTACCTGGGTCAGTGATCGCTATAAAATGCTCACCAGCCTTATTGCCCACTGATTTTTTTGTGCGCTCCCAAAAATAATTAAATAATGCATTTACTTCTGAGGTCCCCCCAGACTTACTTGAAACGATAAACAATGTGCGAGTGGCGGGATGTTTTCGAGCCGCGTTCAAAACCTGAGCTGGATCTGTGGAATCCAGAATTGTGAGTTTTAATCCTGAAACCGATTCACCATATATCAAACTCAAAACCTCCGGTGCCAACGATGACCCCCCCATCCCGATTAGCAAAGCTTGTGTGAAAGCGGAATTCTTGAGCTCCGAGAAAAAATCCTTTAATTCCGGGAGTAATACCCTACTTTTTAATGGTGATCCCAGCCACCCCATCCGTAATCCCACTTCTTTTTGGCCTATGGGATCATTTGTCCAAAGCGTAGCATCTTTTGAATAGAACCGTTTCGAGAAATCAGCCGACTGTAATTGAGTTGCTTTTTTAGAGACTGATTTCGCAAGCAGACCCAATTCATCCAATGCATTTTCACGCCTATCTTTAATAGAAGCAAGTAATGACTCGAACGAAACAGAAAAAGACCGCACCCCTTCGTCTTCAAGTTCCTGGGTCACCTTGTGCATGGAAATCCCGACAGCTTCCAAATTGGAAAAATTTTCTAAGGCTATGTCCAAGTCATTCTCGATAGTCAGGTGAGGACTGCCATGATCTCGAAACGCATGCAATGTTTGTGGTGGAACTGTATTGACAGTATTAGCACCGATCAATTCATCCACATACATGGTGTCAGAATAAGACGGGTTTTTCGTGCTCGTCGAAGCCCATAATGGTCGTTGTAAATTTGCTCCTCTTTTCTGCAGCCTTAAAAAACGATCACTATCAAACACATTCCGAAATTCCTGGTATGCCAGGCGTGCATTTGCAATAGCAATTTTCCCTAACAATGACCTGGCGACTTGTGCATGAGACCCAGATGCCTGAATGATTGGTTCTAGATATTTATCAACTTTTGAATCAATCCGAGAGACAAAGAATGACGCTACAGAGTTGATATGGTTAAGCGGTTTTCCTGCTTCCAACCTACCTTCAAGTCCGGTGAGATAGGCATCCATCACTTCTTTGTACCGGTTTATTGAAAAGATCAACGTTATATTGACATTAATTCCTTCAGCAATAGTAAGTCGAATTGCAGCTAACCCAGGCTTTGTTGCCGGGATCTTGATCATCAAATTGGGTCGATTCACAACCTTCCATAAACGTTGTGCTTCTGCGATGGTCTTTTCGGAATCATACGCATAGTCTGGTCTGACTTCGAGGCTTACAAATCCATCGCTCCCTTGTGTTTCTTTGAATAATGGGGTTAATAAATCGGCAACCCTCTGAATGTCTTCAACCATTAATTGTTCCAAGATCTCTCTGTCACCGTAACCAGCCCATGCCAATGGGATCAATGCAGAGTCATAATCCTTAGATTTAGCAATAGCTTGATTGAAAATACTCGGATTGGATGTTAAACCCCTGATATCACCACGATTGATCATTCCAGCTAATTCGCCGTTGTCCAAAATACGACGACCCATATCATCGTACCATAAGGACTGACCCAAGTCAGTCAATTGAATTATCTTAGAGGACATATTGTCACCTTTTCAATTTATGTATTCCCATCTTCCAACTTATATATCTTATTAACACGCCGAACATATCGTTCTTCATTAGATAAAAACGTTGCTGACAAAAAAGCGTCAACCAATTCCTTGATCAATTCTGGCCCGACAACTCGTGCCCCAAGGCATAAGACATTCATATTATCGTGTTGCACCCCTTGTCGAGCTGAGTAGGTATCATGACATACTGCTGCATAAATTCCTTTTATCTTATTTGCCGCAATAGATGCCCCGACGCCCGAGCCACACAATAATATTCCTCGTTCCGCCTGTCCGTTAGTGATTGCTTGACCAATTCGTACAGCATAATCAGGATAATCTACACTGTCTGTGGTATCCGTTCCCAGGTCAATCACGGTATGTCCCATTTTTTCAATATGCGATTTAATCACATTTTTTACCGGGAAACCGCCGTGATCACAAGCAAGAGCAATTATCATATCTTTCTCCGTAATCTTTTTTTATGTTGATTTTTCAATTCAATTTATATATAGTTCTTAACCAGAATTTGATGGGCACAAATTATAATATTAGCAACAGTCAGCCCATAATTTTCAAAAATCACTTTATAAGGTGCTGAAGCACCAAACCGTTCGATCGATATAATTTCACCTGAATCTCTCACCCACTGTTGCCATCCCTGCGATACCCCCGCCTCAACCGATAAACGAGCTTTTATCGCTGGTGGTAACACCAAATCCCGATAGGATTCTTCCTGAGATTTAAATAATTCCCAACTCGGGAAGGAAACCAGACGAACATTCACACCCTCACTGGCTAATCTTATCCCGGCTTCAATAATAAGAGAAACCTCCGACCCAGACGCCATCAGGATGATCTCGGGTGTGGTATCACCCAAATCAGCGAGCACGTACGCACCTTTCCATAATCCAACGGCTGGTGCATATATCGAGCGATCTATGGTAGGAATTGTTTGCCGGGTTAAAATCAATGCTGTTGGTCCATTCCGGCGTGAAATGGCAACTTTCCATGCTTCTGTCACTTCGTTAGCATCTGCTGGACGTAAAACCACCAGATTAGGAATAGCCCTTAATGCTGCCAAATGTTCCACAGGTTGGTGCGTAGGGCCGTCCTCCCCCAAACCGATGCTATCGTGAGTGTATACCCAAATGCTAGGATAGTGAGAAAGCGCTGAGAGCCTCACCGCAGGTCGCATGTAGTCTGAGAAGATTAAAAACGTTCCTCCGTATGGAATTATCCCACCATGGACCGCCATTCCGTTGATGATGGCGCCCATAGCATGCTCACGTACCCCAAAATGAAAATTCCTACCCTCTGGAGTATCTTTTTGAAAATCCGGAAAATCTTTGATCCAGGTATTATTTGAAGGTGCCAGATCAGCTGAGCCACCGATTAATTCTGGCAAGCGTCCTGCCAATACGTTAATCAAATTTCCAGATGCTGCCCGCGTAGCCATACCTTTACTATCCGCTGGAAATACAGGCAGGTCAGCATCCCAATTCTCCGGAAGGTCACACATCAGGCGTCTTTCAAGCTCTGTATCTAGTTGAGGATATTCAGCCAGATAAGCTCTGAGCTTTTCGCGCCATTGCTTCTCAGCTCTTTCTCCCCGTTTGATTGATTTTCTGAATAAAGCCAGCACATCATCTGGCACAAAGAATTTTGGCTCAATTGGCCAACCCAGGTTTTTCTTGGCACCATCCAACTCCTCCTGACCAGGTGGCTCGCCATGGGCTTTCGCAGTATCCTGACGTGTGGGTAATCCATATCCGATATGGGTTCGGCAAATAATCAGTGATGGGCGAGGGTCTTTCTTAGCGTGTCGAATGGCTGAATCCACAGTTTTTAGATCATTTCCGTCATTGACTTTCAATACCTGCCATCCATAAGCTTGAAACCTCGCAGCCCGGTCTTCAGTGAACGCCAGGTCAGTGCTGCCGTCAATGGAAATGCGATTATCGTCGTATAGATAAATTAGCTTACCCAATCTGAGATGACCAGCCAGTGAAGCTGCTTCTGAAGCGACGCCTTCCATTAAATCTCCATCTGTAGCAATAGCGTAGACATAATGATTTACCACATCATAGCCAGGTTTATTAAATTCAGCCGCCAGGTGTGCTTCAGCAATTGCCATACCCACCCCGTTAGCAAAGCCCTGACCAAGTGGACCAGTGGTGACCTCGATACCGGGTGTCAAACCATATTCCGGATGGCCAGGTGTCTTACTTCCCCACTGTCGAAAGTTCATAATTTGCTCTAAAGGTAGATCATACCCAGTCAAATATAATAAGGAATATAGAAGAGCGGAGCCATGACCCCCAGAGAGGATAAATCTGTCCCTTCCAGGCCAATTCGGATTGTGAGGATTGAACTTTAAGTGCCTTGTCCAAACGATATATGCCATGGCCGCTGTTCCCATCGGTAAACCCGGGTGACCCGAGTTTGCTTTTTGAACTGCATCTACGGATAAAAACCGAATGGCATTTATCGCCCTGCTTTCCAAATCCTGGTTAATTTTCATGTAATCCTCCCGACTAATGATTGGATTATTTTACCGCTTAAGCCATCGAATCATCATAATTTCCTTCCGCCTTAATACATGTTTAATCTCCTGTCAGTGATGTCGTCTGTGATGATTATCACTATATATGCATGTAATATTCCACTAGTGAAGTTGACTTTACTCATCGATAATATATTAATTACCTTTTTCGATGCTTTTATTATAGGGTATGCACCCTATTATTTAGTGCACAAAGACCATTTTTTTCTGGGTATACAGCGAGAATTTATAAGACAAACCAGAAATGTCATTGTTATAAAATGGTTTTTTTTATGCAATTTAACATGAGAATAGCAAGTTCTATCATTCCATAATTTGATCCGGAGGTGATTTGATGGCAACAACGGCAATCTCTCATACACCATCTTTTAGTGAAACTTTTTTTTCGAGTCTTTATCAAGTAGAAAATGGTGAACGATTCCGGACTTGCTTACAATGTGGTTCTTGTAGCGGGGTATGTCCATTTGGTTACTTGATGGATTTTCCACCGGGTAGGATGATCGCGGGTTTGAGGGCGGACGAATTCGACCTTGTTATGGAGACCGATACTGTTTGGATGTGTGTCTCTTGTTATGCGTGCGCACAAATCTGCCCATCAAAAATCCCGATAACTACTGGATTAATGACACGAACCAAAGAAGAATTACTCCTGGCAGGAAACGTACCTTCGGAATTGCAAAGTGCGCTTGAAAATTCTCAGCGCTATGGTAATCCAATGGGAGAATCTCCTCGTAAGCGAGCCGATTGGACTTTAGGAATAGAGCCACAGATAACACTTCTTGGAAAAGAAAGACGCCCGGTTGATGTTTTATGGTTTGTTGGTGATTATCCATCCTATCATCCGCGTGTCCAATCAGTCGCAAAATCAATGGCAAAAGTTCTAAATGCTCTTGGCATTAACTTCGGTATTCTCGGGCCGGAGGAAAATAGCGATGGTGATACCCAGCGCCTGGCAGGTGAGCGAGGGCTGTTCGAAATGCTGGCCGAGAAAAATGGACGTATTTTCAGCAGGTATCAGTTTGGAAAAATAATCACATCCGATCCTCATGCGTATAATGCTATGAAAAATGAATATCCTGCACTCGGGGTATCCTATCCTGTGCAACATTCCACCCAATTCCTGGCAGAACACATTGATCAGTTAAAACCTTTGCTCAAAAAGGAAATACAAGCGACAGTAACATATCACGATCCATGTTACCTGGGTCGTGTAAACGGAGTATTCGATGAGCCGAGATTATTACTGGAAGCCATCCCGGGATTAAAACTTGTTGAAATGGCACACAATCATTCAAGTAGTCTGTGTTGTGGTGGTGGTGGAGGTGGCATGTGGTTAGATGGATTCCAATGGGAGAAAGCTCATGCTCGATTATCCGAATGGCGCGTACACGAAGCTGTGGATATTGGTGCAAATATCCTGGCAGTTGCTTGCCCTTACGAACCACCGCGTTTTGAAGATGCCGTAAAAACGATCCAGCAAGCTGAACAATTAGTAGTAAAAGATATCGTCGAGCTACTCGCCGAAGCGCTTGGATAATGGAGGAGATAGACATCCATGAACATTATCGTCCCAGTTAAATTAGTACCTGATCTTGTTGAAGAACTTTCGATTGATGCTAGCGGTACTGCATTAGATACAGCCTGGTTGCGTATGATCGTTAATGAATTTGATGACCATGCCATCGAACAGGCAATTTTATTAAAAGAACAAACAGGCGCTAATGTAACAATATTGTCAGCGAACATTGAAGGAATTGATGATCTACTATTTACAGCAGCAGCAAAAGGTGCAGATAGATTGATCAAACTCAACGGTGATTTCGAAAGCGGAGTGAATAATCACACTCTGGCACGTGGGATGGCAACCATTATTCGAGAGTTAAAACCTGACCTGATATTAACTGGTGTACAAGCACACAATGACTTGGATGGATCCGTCGGGCCTCAGTTAGCAGAATATTTGGGAATGCCTTACATTGGATATGTATCTGGTGTGAAAGTTAATGGTGATAATGTCAATGTGCGTAAAGAGTATCCGGGTGGGTTGATTGGTGAGATACAAGTGTCACTTCCTGCATTACTGGGTATCCAGGCGTCGGAACAACCTCCACGCTATGTAGCCATAAGTAAAGTTCGACAAATGATGAAGACAGTGAATATTGAAGAACAAGATTTAGCAACATTTGACTCTCAGGGAGCACCAACCGTCAACCGTATGTTTGTGGCTGAAGCTGCTGAACGAGCCTCAATGCTTTCTGAGAATGCTGATGAAGCAGCTGGTCAGCTTATTAACATATTTAAAGAATTGGGCACATTGTAAAGGAGCAGTCGATGAACCAGGATATTTTCGTCGCCGTCGAACATCTACGCGGTAAAGTATCTGAAATATCTTACATCATGCTTGCAGCCGCGCGCGATCTGGCTCAGGGAACCGGGGGACAAGTTGTAGCGATTTTACTTGGTCAAAATGCCCAAGCGCTCGTAAGTGGCCTTAATGCTGATAAAGTGTTGTATGTAGATCATCCTTTATTGAAGGAATTCAATCCTGAGGCGTACCAGAAAACCCTCATCGGAATTATTGGTGAAAATAAACCACGAGCGGTCATATTTGGACACACAACCATTGGCATGGATATCGTTGGTGGGATTTCAGCCCACCTGGGACTGCCTCTAGTAAGTTCTGTTCGATCTATTGAAACTGGCAACAAGCTGATCAGCCAAATTTGTGGTGGCAAGATCATGGCTGAGTGTAACCTCCCTGAACCAACGGCATTATTTACCATGATTCCTGGTGGTTACAAACCTGAGCAAGGACAAATCACCCAATCTCCTCCAGTAACAACGGTCCCTGCCCTACAGCTGGATGAACTTCGAATCACTTTAAAACAATATATTGAACCAGAAGCTGGTGACGTTGATATATCAAAAGAGCCTCTACTGATTGCTATTGGACGTGGAATTCAGACGCAAGATAACATTTCTTTGGCTGAAGAACTTGCACAGGCAATGGGTGGTGTTGTATGTGCATCTCGACCAGTGGTTGATCAGGGCTGGCTACCAACAAGTCGTCTGGTTGGAAAATCTGGATCGTCAGTAAAGCCAAAAGTCTATTTAGCCATCGGAATCAGCGGTGCACCAGAACATGTAGAAGCCATAACAGGCAGTGATGTAATCATTGCAATAAACACAGATCCGAATGCTCCCATTTTTAATATCGCAAAGTATGGAACCACAGCTGACCTTTTTGACCTGGTCCCAGTTTTGACGGAGCAGATCAGGAATATTAAAGGCTAAGAGATTTTAGAATAAGGAGAAACTAATAATCCTATGCCTGAGCGAACTGATTATTGGGGTATCCCTCTTAACTGGAGACCGGATTTAATCGTCTACTCTTTAATGTTCTTGGCTGCTCTTATTATGTTGATTCGGTTTTATCAACAAGGCAGCTTATGGTGGCGGGTTGGGCGTTCTGAAAAGCGTTGGAACAAACTACACCTGCGTATATTAAATCTGATCAAGTATGCGATCATTCAGACGAAAGTCTTAAGTCAACGATATCCAGGTATCATGCATATTGGACTTTCGTGGAGTTTTTTTGTTTTCTTCGTTGGAACAGCTCTGGCAACAATTGACTCTCATTTTTTTAAATTCCTGGAAGGTGATGTATACCGGTTATACAAAGTTGTTTTGGATATTTTTATAGTTTTCTTCTTCGTTGGATTTATTCTGGCAGTTTACAGGCGTTATATCCAAAAACCAGCCCGTCTTACTTTACAACCCAGATTTACAACATCACTCGTCCTCTTAGCTGTAATTGTATTAACTGGACCAGTCATCGAATCATTTCGACTCGCAGTTGATAGACCAGCCTGGGCATTATGGTCACCGATTGGATGGCTGATTGCCCAAGCATGGATTGCTATAGCAGCATCAGAGCAAACGTTGATCAATTGGCACGCAGTGATTTGGGGATCGCATTTATTACTTGTTGCAATCACCATTGCGACATTACCAGTTGGCACGTTATGGCATACTTTGACTGGTCCCTTGAATACATTTTTTTTCCAGTTGGATCGCAAGGTAGGGCAGCTCAAACCAGTTGCTCAAAATGCCCAAAATGAACCAATTTATGTCAAATCATTACAAGACTTGACGTGGAAACAGCTTCTTGAGGCGGACGCATGTACTGAATGTGGTCGTTGCCAGGATGCCTGCCCTGCCCATGCTGCCGGTACTCCGCTTAATCCAAAACAATTCATTCTAAGCATTCGGCAAGCATTGCATCGGGATGGAAACATTTTAGCATCCGGAAAAACAAATGGGCAAAATGGGAAGCAAAAACTACTCGTCGGAGATGAAATCCAACAGGAAATCTTATGGTCTTGTACAACCTGTGGTGCGTGTGTAAGGGAGTGCCCAGTTCTGATCGAACATGTGGATTCAATCGTGGATATGCGCCGCCACCTGGTTATCGAAGGACAGATGGATGGCATGCTTCAAGACGCGCTTGCGAACCTGGGCCGTTATGGTAACTCCTTCGGTCAATCAGACCGTATGCGTGCCAAATGGACCCAACCAATCCTGCCAAAGATCAAAGATGCGCGCAGGGAAGCAGTCGAATACTGCTGGTTCGTTGGAGATTATGCTTCTTATAGCGCCAGTTTAACTGAGATCACCCAAAAAACAGCTGATGTATTTTCTAAAGTTGGTTTGGATTATGGCATTCTGTACGAAAGCGAACGAAATGCCGGTAATGATGTTCGGCGGGTGGGTGAAGAAGGCTTGTTCGAAATGTTAGCTGAAAAAAATATGGCTGTATTGAACAAAAGTCAATTCCAAACCGTTATCACAACAGATCCACATTCGTACAATGCATTAAAAAATGAATATACCAGCGATGTTTCACATCCAGTCCTGCATTATAGTGAGTTGCTTGACCAGTTAATTACATCTGGAAAATTAAAGTTTTCAAAGAAGTTGGGATATAAAGTTACATACCATGATCCATGTTATCTGGGTCGGTATAACGGTGTTTATGATGCACCACGACGTGTCATTGAAGCAACTGGTTGTGAACTCGTTGAAATGCCCCGTAATCGTGCTCGCTCTTTCTGTTGTGGTGCCGGTGGTGGACGAATTTGGATGGAAGAAGGATCGGTTAAAGAAAGGCCAAGCGAGTCGCGTATTCATGAAGCGATCAGCCTTAATGAAGTAAACGTATTTGTGGTTGCATGCCCAAAGGATATAACGATGTATCGCGATGCAGTTAAAACCACAGGTACAGAAGATCGCATTGTTGTAAAGGACCTAATTGAGCTAGTTGAAGAAGCTTTGTAGTTATGGAAAATATTGCTAAGGATGATGAGCAAAAAATAACCTCTAAACGTAAGCGAAGCTTTTCGGTGCCGATAGCCCACAAGCTTATCCTTAGCTTTTTGCTGGTTAGTATTGTATCAACAGCTATTTTTACCTTTGCTGGAATACGTTTAATGGCCAACCGTGTTGTAGCAGAAACACAGGATCGTATAAGAAACGATCTTAACGCAGCCCGTGAAATCTATACTGGTGAAGCTCGACACATCAATGATGTGGTTAGGTTAAATGCCCGTCGACCAATCATTCAGGATGCTCTTTCATCTGGTGATTCGACAAGTGTCGATAATGATCTTATTAATGTTAAAGAAAGCGAAGCGCTTGACTTCCTCACCCTCACCGATGAATTCGGGAATGTTGTCATGCGCACCAACTACCCGTATAACCTTGGCGATAACCTTGCTCAGGATGAAGTGATTAGCTCTGTCATGAATAATAAAGAAACAGTCACTACAACAACAATATTATCTGATGCAGAGCTGAAATCTGAATCGTCCGTTCTCGCAGAAAAGGCTCATTTTAATATTATTGACACCCCGATGGCAAAACCATCATCCAAAACAGAAGAAACTTCGGGGATGGCAATCGTCTCAGCTTCACCTATATTTGATTCTACACAAAACTTGATCGGCATATTATATGGAGGGCTTCTTTTAAATCGAAATTATGATCTGGTTGATAAGGTAAAACATACAGTTTTTCAGAACGTTGTATATAAAGGAAAGGATATAGGCACAGCGACCATCTTTCAGGATGATGTCAGAATATCCACCAATGTTTTGGATAAAAATGGAGTAAGAGCTGTTGGAACCCGAATTGCTGAAGATGTCTACAACCAGGTGATAACAAAAGGTGAACCTTGGATAGGCAGAGCTTATGTAGTTAATGATTGGTATATCACCGCCTATGAACCAATCAGGAATCTAACTGGTTCTGTGATAGGGATTCTCTACGTTGGTGTTCTAGAGCAAAAGTATCTGGATATCCGCAATCAAGCGATTTTGGCGTTTATATTAATTTCTGGTTCGGTTGTCCTCTTTTCAATCGGACTGTCCTACTTTCTTTCACGAAGCATCTCAGTTCCTGTGCAAAAGCTTGTCTTAGCATCAAAAGAATTATCTAATGGAAATCTCGATGTTAAAGTTGAAAAAACATCAAATGACGAAATCGGGCAGCTTGCTGATGCATACAACTCGATGGCTAACGCCCTTCGAGAGCGAGATGACCAGCTTAAAGAGTTTACTCGTAAGAAATTCATGGAATCGGAAAGGTTAGCTCTAATTGGTCAACTTGCTGCCAATGTAGCTCATGAATTGAATAATCCACTTCAAGGTATTGTCACATACTCTCACCTACTACTTGAAAGAAATTCTATCGATGAGCCTACCAAACAGTTACTTCAGAAGATTGTTGTCCAGGCAAATCGTAGTAAGGAAATCATTCGTGGGTTACTTGATTTCTCCAGGCAGAGGAAACCTGATAAAACCCTTTGTAATATAAATAATCTCATCAAAGAGTCACTAACATTTTTCGAGAACCAGGCTTTGATGCATAATATTCAGGTAACTACACAGCTGTATGAGAATCTGCCATCCGTGGTGATTGACCCGTCACAAGTCCAAAGAGTATTTATCAATATGATTGTCAATGCTGCTGAAGCAATGAATGGTAACGGTCAATTATCGATTTCGACCAAGCATGATCTTGAGAGAGAATCTATCGAAATTACATTTTCCGATACAGGCACTGGAATTTCAGAGGAGAATCTCGAGAAAATCTTTGACCCATTCTTCACCACAAAAGAAACCGGTCATGGCGTAGGATTAGGATTGGCCATCAGCTATGGAATTATAAAAGAACATGGTGGAACGATTTCTGTCGAGAGTGAAGTCGGTAAAGGAACTACATTTATCGTCAGGTTACCAATAACTACGGTTCAAAGCAACACACAAAATGAAAACAAATCCTAAAATATTAATTATTGATGATGAAGAGGTTGTATTAACTCCTGCTCATTGATTCTGGAGGGTGGAGACTATTCTGTGACAACCGCATCAAATGGAGCGCTTGGCTTAAAACAAGTTGAGGATGTTCAACCAGATTTAGTTTTTATCGACTTAAAAATGCCTGGTATTCCAGGGATTGAGGTATTGGAGAAAATTACTGAATTAAATCCAACGATTGTATCTATTGTAATTACCGGTTACGCTACCGTCACCTCAGCCGTCGAAGCAATGAAAAAAGGCGCCTATGATTTTCTACCAAAACCATTTACACCAGATGAATTCAGAATAATTACTAAGCGCGGCCTTGAAAGACGTAAATTAATGCTTGAAGCTATTGCCTTACGAAAAGAAAAGGAAATGCTGAGGGAGAATTTCGCCGCAATAGTATCCCACGAACTCAAATCACCTCTGGGTGCCATTCAACAGAATTTATACGCAATGTCAGCCGAGCTTGCTGGGACGTTAACTGAAAACCAACTTACAAAAATTGATCGGATGAAAATCCGTATTGATGATTTATTAAAACTGGTCAACTCCTGGCTAAGGGTGTATTCCGTTGATATAACAAAAATCAAAGATAATCTCACAACTATCTCCGTTGCATCATTAATATCAAAAGCGGTGGAAACAATAGAACCTCATGCTGTTCGCAAAGACATCTCAGTAATCCAAACAGTTGACGAAAACTTAAAATCAATTGATGGTGATGAGGTTAGCCTGGTGGAAGCTTTGGTAAATATTATTGGTAATGCCATTAAATATTCATTTCCTGGAAGTAAGATATTAGTGAAGGCTACTGAAAAGGATGAGAATATAGAAATATCAATCATCGATAGCGGTGTAGGTATTCAAGAAGCGGAATTACCATATGTCCTATCAGATTTTTTCAGAGGAAAAACAGACCCAAGGGATACGGAAAGCCATGGAATAGGCTTAACCATTAGCAAACGCATCATAGAAGCCCATAATGGTTCTATTTCAGTTACTAGTAAGCCTAATGAAGGAACAACTTTCATAATAAACATTCCGTGTAAAAAATAGAAAGGGTATTTTACTTGGAAACCATATACGATTTATGTACATTTGACAACAATAGAGTAAAAAGGAGAGAACAATGGAACAGAATAAACAATTACTAATAATCGATGATGATCCAGATTTTGTGGATGGCATAAAATCAATTCTCGATTCTGCAGGGTACAAAGTGGACGTCACCTATAATCCTAAAGATGGACTCCTGGCATTGCAAGGAAAAACTTACGATCTACTGCTCCTTGATATCATGATGGGACGTGGAGCTGAAGGTATAATGATTGCTCGTAAGCTGAGAAAAGATCCAAAGCTCAGGGAAATGCCTGTTCTGATCATCACCGGAATCCGGGAGCAGATGGCATTCCTGTTCCCTGGCGAGCCCGTACATCCTCGTTTCGTTGCCGTCGATGAGTTAGTAGAAAAACCAGTTGAGCCCAAATTACTCCTGGAAAAGGTTAGCACCCTCATCGACTTATCTGAAGCAAGAAAATCCAAAACGGGATAGAAAGGAATTTTATGGCAACCAAACCAACATTTAGCAACGAAGTTGCCAACCTGCTGCTGCATGCAGAAGGAAATCCTCTTCAGACCTGTATTCAGTGTGGTACTTGCTCAGGCTCATGCCCTGTAGCAAAATATATGGACCAGACACCGCGACGAATCATTGGAATGATCAATGCAGGGATGAAAGATGATGTACTCAAGACCAACACCTTCTGGTACTGTGCCTCTTGTTACCAGTGCACGGTCAGGTGTCCAAGTGGAATCGACATCGCTGAAGCTATGTATGCACTAAAGCGATACACGATGTGGAAAAATCAATATAAGGAAGGATTGATTGGACCCACTTTCTCAGAGACTTTTGTCAAAACGATTGTGAGAAGTGGTCGATCTTACGAACCTTTGTTAGCACCGACCTATATTTTTAGCTATGGAATTAGAGAATTTTTCAGTGAAGCATTAAACGCAACCAACCTGATGTTAAAAGGGAGAATACCAATTCTACCTCCACGGATAAAAAGGCTCGAGAATTTCAGGCGGATGATTGCTCATATCATCCCGATAGGAGGGATCGAATGAAAGAATATGTATATTTTCCCGGTTGCTCTCTTGAGAAAATAGCCCTTAGCTATCACCTCTCTGCACTTGAGACCACAAAAAAGCTTGGAATTACCCTTAAAGAGTTAGAAGACTGGAATTGTTGTGGTGCAACAGCTTATTTTCATGTAGATGAACTTCTGGCATATACTCTGGTAGCTCGTAACCTGGCTATGGCTGAAAGAATGGGTACTGAGGTCGTCGCTCCGTGTAGCGCATGTTATAAAAATATGTATTTCACCAAGGTACACCTAAGCGAAGATCCTGATCTAACGGAGCATATAAATGATGCGTTGCAGGAGGATAATTTAACCTACTCAGGTTCTGTGGCTGTAAAACATCTAATAGAAGTATTTGCTAACGATCTTGGCCCTGAAGAGATTAAGAGAAATGTCATTTTCCCTCTCAACGGCTTGCGGGTCGCAGCGTATTATGGGTGTCAGATATTACGTCCCAAAAAAGACCATGAAGACGTTGAGCAGCCACATTTCTTTGAGGATGTAATGGCTGCTATTGGTGCTACGCCAGTCGATTTTCCGTTGAAATTAACTTGTTGTGGCGGATCATTGTTGATCTCCAGCCGCCCTGCGGCATACTCCATGATCCGTAATTTACTCTACGATGCTCAACGTGCTCAGGCAGATGTTATAGCTACTGCCTGTCCATTGTGCCAGGTAAACCTGGAGTGCTATCAACAACAAGTTAATCAAGAATTTGGGACACAGTTTCACATTCCTGTAGTTTATTTTACCCAACTAATTGGATTGTCATTGGGAATTCCACCGAAAAAATTAGGTTTTGGAAAGGAATTCCTTAGCCCAAAGAAAGCAATTGATGCAATTAAAAATATTAAAAGTCAAGAGGAGGTAATAACACAATGAGTTGATATCAAAAAATAGCGACTTTCAAATCCGTGATCAATTTTATGCAGTGCCTAAAGGAGGATATCTTATGACCGAAAAAATTGGAGTTTATGTATGTCATTGTGGTACGAATATCGCTGGCACTGTGGATGTGGAAGATGTTGCTATGTGGGCTGCAAAACAACTTAACCATCGCGGTGTTGTGGTTGCACGCGATTATAAGTTTATGTGCTCAAGCCTGGGTCAAGAATTGATCGAGAAAGATATCAAGGATCTTGGTTTGACCCGTGTTGTTGTTGCTGCTTGTTCACCCCACCTGCATGAGAAAACCTTCCGCAATGCCTGCAAGAATGCAGGGCTTAATCCCTACCTGTGCGAATTGGTTTCAATACGCGAACAGGTTTCATGGGTTCACACGGATAAAGTTGTCGCGACCGAAAAAGCAAAAGCCATTGTATCTGGGGGTGTCGAACGGGTAAACTGGCACGAGCCTCTTGAACCCTTACGCGTCCCCATCAATCCTAATACATTGGTTGTGGGTGGAGGAATTGCAGGTATCCAAGCAGCCCTAGAAATTGCCGATGCTGGTTACCATGTTTTTCTGGTAGAACGGGAACCATCTATCGGTGGGCATATGGCTCAGTTCGATAAAACCTTCCCCACACTTGACTGCTCTGCATGTATCCTGACCCCAAAGATGGTAGACGTTGGAAACCATCCAAATATCACATTAATGACTTGGGCTGAAGTAACGAATGTTGATGGGTATGTGGGTAACTTCCAAGTTACCGTCCAGCAGAAGGCGAGGTGTGTCAACACCGAGTTATGTACAGGTTGTGGCATCTGTTGGGAAAAATGTCCTAAGAAAGTTGTCGATGATGTCTTTGAAGCGGGTTTAGGGAAACGCAAAGCGATTTACACTCCCTTCCCTCAAGCTGTACCCAAGTTCCCAGTGCTTGATAAAGAGAATTGTACGTATTTTATAAAGGGAACCTGCAAAGCTTGCGAAAAGTTCTGTCCTACCGGGGCAATCGACTTCACCCAAGAAGATGAGTTCGTACAAATTGATGTCGGCCAAATAATTCTGGCAACCGGATGGGATCTATTCGATGTTCGTCGCATGCCGCAGTATGGTTATGGTCGTTTGAACAATGTTTTTACCAACCTGGAGTTTGAGCGCCTTTCAAACGCATCTGGACCCACTGGAGGAAAAATTGTTCTTCGGGACGGGGTTACGCCTCCCGCTTCAGTAGCAATTGTTCATTGTGTAGGAAGCCGGGATAAGAATTACAATCCCTACTGCTCAAGCATCTGCTGCATGCAGAGCCTGAAATTCGCCCATCTTGTTCATGAACGCACCGGTGCAGAAGTATATAACTTTTATATAGACATTCGAACCCCTTCAAAAGGGTACGAAGAGTTCTATCAGCGACTATTGGAAGAAGGAACCCATTTTATACGGGGTAAAGTAGCTGAGGTCACCAATGCTGCGAGAACAACTGAAGAAGAAGGTAAATTGATAGTTCAGGTTGAAGATACTTTAATTGGTAAACAGCGTCGAATCCCTGTAGATATGGTAATTCTCTCTGCTGGCCTGGAACCACGACATGATGCCAAAGAGGTCGGACGTCTCTTTGGTATCTCATGCAGTGCAGATGGTTGGTATATCGAGCGCCATCCCAAATTGGATCCTGTGGCAACAATGACTGATGGTGTTTTTATTGCTGGAGTGGTGCAAGGACCAAAGGATATTCCCGCAAGTGTAGCCCAGGGAGCTGCTGCTGCAGCACGTGCACTTGGTAAAATACAGCAAAAAGAAGTTTCCATGGAGCCAATCCGTGCAACCATCAAAGAGGATATGTGCTCCGGCTGTCGAATTTGCAATGACCTGTGCCCCTTTAATGCAATCCTATTCCACGAAGATAAAATGGTATCGGAGGTCAATCCAGCATTGTGCCAGGGCTGTGGAACATGCGTGGCAGCTTGCCCAGCAGGTGCGATAAGTGGCACCGGCTTCAGCAATGAGCAAATCCTGGCTCAACTTGAGGGGCTCTTGTTACTCAACATCAAACGACTTGAGCCAGAACCTGTGCCGGCTTAATAAGGAGAATACTATGAGTGATCAATTCGAACCTGTAGTTATCGGTTTCACCTGTAATTGGTGTAGCTATCGCGCGGCAGATATGGCAGGCACAGCCAGGATGAAGTATTCACCCAACATCCGCTTGATCCGCCTGATGTGCTCCGGGCGCCTAGACCCGACCTTTGTACTCAAAGCATTTGCTGGAGGTGCAGATGGGGTCATGGTTACCGGTTGCCACCCCGGTGATTGCCATTATGTAGAACAAAACTATAAAGCTTTGCGTCGTTTTATCTTGCTGCGTAAAACCTTGGTCCAGATGGGAATCGAGCCTGGACGACTAAAATTACAATGGGCTAGCGCTGCTGAAGGCGCAATTTTTACGGAAGAGGTCAATAAATTCGTTGAACAGGTCCGCTCCTTAGGTCCATTGAACTGGCCAACGAGTGGTGGATTCGAGGAGATGTTCGCGATTCCTGAACATATGCTCGTGAAGGAGGTGACGGCATGAGCACAAATGGAAAACCGAAATTTGCCATGTACTGGGCATGTTCGTGTGGTGGATGTGAAATTGCCGTTCTCAATATTCATGAGAAAATCCTGGATGTGGATGCAAATTTTGAAGTCGTCTTTTGGCCAGTGGCAATGGATGCCAAGTATAAAGATGTTGAAGCCATGGAGGATGGTTCAATCTTGCTGACCCTCTTCAACGGCGCTATTCGGAATGATGAAAACGAACACATCGCCAAACTACTGCGGCGTAAATCCAAAATCCTTGTGGCATTTGGTTCATGTGCCAATGAAGGTTGTATGCCTGCTTTAGCAAATCTAAGCAGCGTCAAAGATATGGTGGATACAGCCTTCACCACCATCTCAACCGATAACCCATCTAACATCCGCCCACAGCCAAACTACACTGTACCAGAAGGTGAACTCCATATTCCTACTCTGTATCCAATTGTACGTACACTGGATCAGGTTGTTCCAGTCGATTACTATATGCCGGGTTGTCCACCTGAATCCCATCAGATAGCTGCAGTGATAGATCTCGTCATTCAGGTTCTGCAAGGAAAGGCCCAGCTCCCCCCTTCTGGTTCAGTTATTGGAGCGGGCGGCTCAACCGTGTGTGATGAATGTGCGCGAAAACGAGATGTTAAGAAAATTAAGAAGTTCGATCGCATCCAGCATGTTCTGATCGATCCAGAGATCTGCATCCTCGAGCAAGGGGTCTTATGCAGTGGACCTGCAACCCGCAGCGGCTGTAATGCTTTATGTCCAGCAGCGGGTTCACCCTGCATCGGTTGTTACGGACCTGCAGAGGGAGCATTGGATTATGGTGCTCGCTTGATGAGCGCGGTAGCATCAGTGGTTGATAGCAATGATCCGGCTGAGATTGAACGAATTTTTGAAGGTATCCCTGATCCAGCCGGTCAATTCTACCGCTTCAACCTGGCAGGATCATTAATGCGCGCCAGTAAATCTGGCTGGAACGGCTAGAAGGAGGATAAATTCATGCAAAGAATATCAATCGACCCGATCACTCGTCTGGAAGGTCATGGCAAAATCGATATATTCCTGGATGACGAAGGAAATTTTGCCAACTCTTACTTCCAGATCCCAGAACTACGCGGATTCGAACGCTTTTGTGTTGGCAGACAGGTGGAGGAAGTACCGATTCTCACCAACCGTATCTGTGGTGTATGCCCTGAAGCCCATCATATGGCTGGAGCGAAGGCTGTGGATGCTGTCTATCATGTCGATCCACCACGCACAGCCAAGATGCTGCGAGAATTGTTATATAGTGCTTTTTATTGCACCGACCACACCACCCACTTTTATGCCCTGGCAGGCCCCGATTTTATCATGGGTCCAACAGCACCCGTGGCTGAACGGAATATCCTGGGTGTTATCCATAAAGTTGGACTGGAAATCGGCGGCAAGGTCATTCAAATGCGTAAATATGGCCATACAGTCGTTGAGATGATCGGTGGGCGAAAAGTTCATCCTTGCACATCCATCCCTGGTGGTCTCACCAAGGGTATCACGATGGAACAGCGTGATGAAATCGAGAAAATGGGCCGCTGGGCGATTGAATTCGCTCAATTCAGTCTTCAAGCATTCAATGATATTGTCCTTGGCAACAAGGAATATGTCGACCTGATCCTTGGAGATATCTACACCCACCACACCTATTACATCGGTACAGTGGATGAGAATAATAAAGTCAATTTCTACGATGGAAAAGTCAGTGTGGTTGATCCCGAAGGAACACGCCTTGGTAAATACGCTGCCAATGAATACACGGATTGGATCGCAGAGCATGTTGAGCCATGGACATACTTAAAATTCCCTTACCTGAAGAAAGTTGGCTGGAAAGGCTTTGTGGATGGCAAGGATTCCGGTGTGTATATGGCAACGCCGCTGTCTCGGCTTAATGCTGCGGATGGAATGGCAACACCGTTAGCACAGGCTGAATATGAGAAATTTTACACCACCCTGGGAGGAAAACCGGTTCATCAGCGCCTGGCTATTCACTGGGCACGGCTAATTGAACTCCTCTATGCTGCAGAAAGATGGGTTGAGCTCGTAACCGATCCAGAGATCACAAGTGATAATTACCGCACGATTCCTACTGAAACGCCCACTGAAGGTGTTGGAATTGTTGAGGCACCTCGCGGTACCCTCACCCACCACTACTGGACTGATGAACGCGGTGTGACCACCAAAGTTAATCTGATTGTTGGAACAACCAATAATTACGCTCCAATCCAGATGTCCACCAAGAAAGCGGCTCAAAGCCTGATCAAGAAAGGTGGCGTGATTTCAGAGGGATTGCTCAATATGGTGGAAATGGCATTCCGAGCTTATGATCCATGCTTTGGCTGCGCCACGCATACTCTACCAGGACAAATGCCGTTGGAAATCACAATCCGAGATGCAAGTGGCAATACAATTGATGTGTTGAAACAAAACTGCTAAGTAGAGCATCGTGAAGGCTCTGGGGTAATCCTGGAGCCTTCACTTATTTTTTTGGGCTTTTTGGATAACATTGAAAACATTGGTCGTTGGTTTGGGAAATCCTATATTGGGAGACGATGGTATTGGGTGGAGAATCGCGCAAGAATTACAAAATGCCGGTAATCTTCCAATGGATGTTGATGTGGCATTCCTGGCTGTTGGCGGCATAAGCTTGATGGAAGCACTTGTAGGCTACAAGAGGGCAATAATAATCGATGCAATAGTCACCCATCAGGCGCCTGTTGGGACAATCAGCCGTCTCATACTGGAAAATTTGCCGGATATGTCGTCTGGTCACCTAAGCTCTGCCCATGATACATCACTTCAAAACGCATTACAAATGGGTCGTGAATTGGGTGTGCAATTACCAGATGAGATAATAGTGGTTGCTATTGAATCACAAAAGGTATATGAGTTTTCTGAAACTCTTACGCAACCAGTATCCGCAGCAATTCCGGATGCTGTAAGGCTGATCAAATCATTATTAACAGGATCCGATCAGACAATTCCTAGTGGAAAACATAATAATAATGAATGATAAAGTAAATGCCTTAGCACAGAAAAGTAATCAGAATATTGTTCATCCCTGCAGAATTGGCAATTCAACGGCAGCATTACATAAATTCGACCTGTATTCAATCAATAATAACAATGCGACCATTGGGGAGAAAGGTCACCAGCTAGGGCGTTATATTTGTTACTTGACGGTGATGTTAGTTTATACTATAAGACTTAGGATGGCTGTTTAGTTTTTATTAATTCTAATGAGAGAAAATCGCAGGAATGAGCGACACCAAACAGGTTTATGTCAACGGTGCACTCATTGGGCTGTTTTTGTGCTTAAAACAATTTTCGATGGTGTAGAAACGTACGCAATGGAGATCAGCTTATCCAGATCACAAGTAATACCTGATGAGATAGCATGGAAAATTGCCGTTTAGAAGTAGTTATGGCAATAATGGCAATGTAACAGTTTTCCTTAACCAACGGACAAAGGCTGTTGACTTAATGGAATAAGGATTTATGTTTGAGAAGGAGTGCATGGGATGGTTACCAAACAAGATCTAATTTACCGACAGGTATTCACCCTCAAGGATGGGGCACGGATCTTAATCCGTCCGTTGACTCAGGATGATCGACAGGCATTGATTGATCTATTTGGACCTGTTTCATCGGATGATGTGCGTTACATGCGCCATGATATAAGGGATAGCAAGGTTATTACCGGATGGGTGGATGGCCTGGACTATACCAAAGTTTTTCCATTGGTGGCTGTATTTGGAAGCCGGATCGTTGGTTTAGCATCCCTTCATCTCAACCAGGGTCCTGCGCGCCACCGTGCGGAAGTACGGGTATTTCTACCGAAGGATTTCAGACATCGTGGAGTTGGTAGTCGGTTATTGCAAGGCTTGGTCGAATTAGCAAAACGGCATAATCTTTACATGATTGAAGCTCAAATCCCAAGCGACCAAACTCCCATCATTCGCTCATTTCAAAATCTTGGGTTTGAGCCAAAAACGGTTTTTGATGATTATTTCATGCTACCCGATGGTGATGTACGCGATGTTACCCATTTAATTCTACGCTTAAGAGCATCAGATGATCAATTCTAACTTAGTCTGATGATATTTTTACGGTATCTACCCAGGAGGTTACTTTCATCAAGTAAAGATTATTGTTTCTAAACAACTGAAGGATGAATTTTTATAAATGCCTACGGAGGAAGCTATGCAAAAAGTAAATTACGAAGTCCCCGCTCTGTTTGGAGACCATCATGTGATAGAAATCAGACGGATTCTATTAGAGCTACCTGGCGTTGTAGATGTCTATGCCAGCAGTGCATTTCAAGTTGTAGAAGTTACATACGATCCTGAAAAGATAAATGATTTAGAGATTGCAATGAAATTAGATGAGGCGGGTTATTTGGGTGAGTGGACAGTACCGATCGAAGCAGGTGCTACCGCCTATAATGCAGAAGCGGGACTGAAACCATATTTTCGCCACACCGCTGCATATGAACAAACCCATTTAGTGGTTAGCTTTGCTCAAAATGTAGCTTACCTCGGAAGGCCGCTCTGGCCTTGCCCGGGGATGGGTGTTATTTCTAAGCCAATGGAGGAATAATAATGGTACTTAAAGGTAAACGGAGCCAAGAGGAAAGAACATCAGATCCTGCAGCGCAGGAGATGCTTATCCGGGCAGATGAGCTGGGAATCGGTACTGCCTTTAGCCGCGCGGAAGAAATGGTCCCGTGCAATATCGGTGGCGCTGGAATGTGCTGCAAACAATGTGGAATGGGACCATGCCGGTTAACCAAAGAAGGACAGGTTGGGGTATGTGGTGCCACGATTGACACCATCCAGGCTCGTAATCTTGTCCGAGCTATTGCAGCCGGTTCAGCTGCCCATTCGGATCATGGCCGTGACATGGCTTTCATCCTTAAAGCAGTTGCTAATGGTGAGACAGAAGGATATATTATCCGTGATGTGGCAAAGTTGCGCAATATCGCCTCAATATATGGTATAAAAATTGAAGGTCGTTCACCAAATGATATTGCTAATGACCTGGCTGATTTATACATTGCGCAATTTGGCCAGCAGAAAGGTGAAATCGTTTGTGTCAAACGGGCACCTGCCAAGCGCCAGAAAATATGGCGTGAGCAAGGTGTAATACCGCGTGGGGTTGATCGAGAAGTTGTGGAAGCGCTGCACCGAACCCATATTGGGGACGATCAGGATGCTGTTCATATCTTACAACATGCCATCCGTACTGGTCTTGCCGATGGTTGGGGTGGCAGCATGATGGCAACTGATGTCTCAGATATCCTGTTCGGCACTCCTGCACCCTTGCTCGGACAAGCCAATCTGGGTGTGTTAAAAGATGATATGGTCAATGTTGTCGTGCACGGGCATGAACCCACACTAAGCAACATGATTGTAGCTGCCTCACAGGATCCAGAAATCATTGAATATGCCAGACTGGCTGGGGCAAAAGGTATTAATTTATCAGGAATCTGCTGCACAGCAAATGAAATCCTGATGCGCCAGGGGATTCCTGCTGCAGGTAACTTTTTGCATCAGGAGTTAGCAATATTAACCGGTGCAGTGGAAGCCATGGTTGTAGACGTTCAATGCATTATGCAAGCACTGGTGGATTTAGCCGGCAACTTTCACACTAAAATTATCACTACCTCCCCCAAGGTCAAGATAAAGGGAGCCACACACATTGAATTCGATGAGCATAAAGCGCTCACGATTGCTAAACAAATTTTACGCCTCTCAATTGACAATTATAAAAACCGCGGCAAAATCCATATCCCACAGTTTCGGGAGGATCTTATCCCTGGTTTCTCACATGAGTATATCAATTATATGTTGGGCGGCAGCTACCGCGCTTCATTCCGGCCACTGAACGATGCGATTATGACAGGGCGAATCCGTGGTGTCGCTGCTATCGTTGGGTGCAATAATCCGCGCAGCAAGCAGGATTACCTTCATACCTACGTTACCCAGGAATTACTTAAACAGGACGTGCTGGTAGTGGAGACTGGATGTGGCGCCATCGCATCAGCTAAACTGGGTTTGTTGCTTGGAGAAGCCGGGTTGGATAAAGTAGGTCCTGGTCTGCGTGAAATTTGTGAAACGGTAGGTATCCCCCCCGTTCTCCATATGGGTTCGTGCGTGGATAATACCCGGATCCTTACGGTTCTTACCCAAATGGCGTCAGAAGGCGGACTTGGTGACGATATCGATCAGATTCCTGCAGTTGGATTGGCACCCGAGTGGATGAGTGAAAAAGCATTGGCAATTGCCACCTATTGTGTGGCTTCAGGCGTCTATGTCATCTTCGGAGGTGCAAGCCCCATCAGTGGTATGCCCGATCGTGTATCAGACAGTGATGTCGTTCTACATTACATCAGTACCGAGGGCTGGGAAAAGCTGTATGGTGGTAAATTGGAATTTGTGAATGACACCGATGAGATGATTCGCAGGTCTTTGGAACATATCGATAAAAAACGCGCTGCCCTGGGATTACCGGTTTATGATCCCGCACGCTTTGGACGAAGTGGAGACGCGCGTATGCTCGAATTCGAGAAACTGCCCATCGCTGAGCGCCGGCAGAAAATCTACGGTACCGCTGCCGATTAAGCGGGAAGAGATAATCCGGAGGACTTATGTCACGTTACATAGCTACGAGAGCGATCCGGGGTGCCAACGCCCTGGTAACTGAAGCAGAATTAATGTTGAATAAAGCACTGAAGGAAAAAGGACCGGACACTCCCGTCTCATTCCCGAATACGGCTTATTACATCCCGGTCATTGGAGGTATGACAGGAGTACAGGTGGAAAAATTAAGCCAGCTACAGCAGGTCATCAACCACGCCCGTGGCTTACTCCATCCAACACCCTCGGTAAATAAGTGGACTCCTTACCTTGGTGAAACCCTAGATAGTGGAATGGCAACCCTTTTAGCAGCAGAGACGATTGAAGTGGTTCGATTTGTATATGGTTTACAACCTGAACCGATGCCCGGTATCACCCTGGCTGGAGCAACCCAATATGGGGACCAAAATGGCTCCGGGCATTTAAATGGACCTATTGACGATATTCGTTTGCGTGCCTGGGGCATTCAGCTGGTGGATGGGCGTATGCCGGGCTTTGCTGCCATTGTTGGTGCAGCAAAATCCAATGAAATCGCAGTAAAGATCGTTCGGGAACTGCAACGACGAAATATCTTGTGCTTCCTATCAGGAAATGTCAATGGAAGAAGCATTATTCACCAATTGATGGAAGAAGGGGTTGAATTAGGTTACGATACTTATACCGTCCCATTTGGCACCGACACGATCAGTGCCATCTACGCCCTCGGTTTCGCCACCCGTTCAGCCCTCACCTTTGGTGGGTTAAAAATGGGACAGGCACGTGAGATCTTGCTTTATAACCGTGCGCGTGTTTTTGCCTTTGTCTTGGCATTGGGTGAGGTGGATGACCTTAAATATGCCGCAGCAGCAGGAGCTATTAATTATGGTTTCCCTGTCATTGCTGATACTGTTATCCCTGAAATCCTTCCCACCGGTGTAACAACATTTGAACATGTGGTCAGCATGCCTTTCGAAGAAATAGAAGGTAAAGATGACTTAGAGCGCGCTGAACGCCTGGTACAGAAATGCATTGAGGTTCGTGGAGTAAAGCTTAAATTAACGGAAGTGCCTGTTCCAGTGCCATATGGTTCAGCATTCGAGGGTGAAGTCGTTCGTCGGAATGACATGCGTGTTGAGTTTGGTGGAAAGAATGCACGCTGCTTTGAATATCTTGAGATGGCGGACCTTGAGGATGTGGTGGATGGGAAAGTGGAAGTCGTTGGACCTGACTTCTCGAATATCCCCCCACAAGGATATATGGATATGGGTATAGTCGCCCAGGTTGCTGGACGTCAGATGCAAAAAGACTTTGAGCCTGTCCTTGAGCGACAGTTTCACTATTTTGTGAACGGTGCCTCAGGTATCCAGCACATTGGTCAGCGCGATATCACCTGGATCCGCATCTCGAATGCTGCTGCTGATAAGGGATTTAACCTTGAACACTTCGGTAAGATCTTGCATGCCCGCTTCCACGCTGATTTTGGGGCTATCGTGGACAAGGTACAGGTGACAATCTTTACCGACCCGGCCAAAGTTGAGGAGTGGCTTGGCAAAGCGCGTACTGCCTATGATTACCGTAACAAACGTCTGGCGGATTTGACCGATGATAAAGTCGAAGAGTTTTACTCCTGTACGCTATGCCAATCCTTCGCTCCTAACCATGTATGTGTGGTTAGTCCTGAACGTCTGGGCTTGTGCGGTGCCTATAACTGGTTGGATTGTAAAGCATCCTTTAGCATCAATCCTACAGGACCCAACCAACCCATCAAGTTGGGAAAGATAATTGATCCGAAGAAAGGTTACTGGACTGGAACCAACGAGTACGCAATCGTCGGCTCGCATGGTGTGGTCAGTGAAGTAACTATGTACTCGATCATGGAAAATCCGATGACTGCCTGTGGATGTTTTGAATGTATTTGCATGCTCATCCCGGAGGCAAATGGAATAATGGTAGTCAGCCGTGAGGATCCAAGCATGACCCCAGCTGGAATGACCTTCAGTACACTTGCGGGTATTGCCGGTGGTGGTTTACAAACCCCAGGAGTAATGGGTGTAGGTAAATTTTATCTGACCAGCCCGAAATTCATCTCTGCTGATGGTGGTTTTAAGCGCATTGTATGGATGAGCAGTGTCTTGAAAGAAATGATGGCAGAAGAATTTAAAGTCGTCGCACAACGTGAAGGTGATCCTGATTTACTAGACAAGATTGCTGACGAGCGTAATGTAACCACAGTAGATGAGCTCCTCACTTGGCTGGCAGAACACGAACATCCTGCTATGGCAATGGAGCCAATGTTCTAATAATAAAACCGTTCTAAAAAAGGAGTGAGACATATGCCTATAGATATACCTAAGGATAATTGGCCTGGCACAGTACGAACAGTCACCATTGGTGCCACAACCGCCGATGGTGGAACACGTACTTCCACCGTTACGGTAGGTGGTCAAAAAAATCTTCCCTTCTTACATTTCGAGAATAAGGCACCTTATCGCCCTGTGGTGGCAATCGAAATCAAAGATCGTCGTCCCGATGATTGGTCAGCTCTGCTGCTCGAAGCCTGGGGGGATGTTGTTGACGATCCTGTTAAATGGGCAAAAGCGGCTGAAGCTGCTGGAGCTGACCTGATCCAACTTTCGCTCAGCCTAACAGATGCAGGTGGCAATCCCACGAATCCGGACGTCGCTGTCAAAACTGTAAAGGACGTATTAGCTGCTACAGGCTTGCCACTGATGGTTTTTGGACCTGGACAGGCAGAAGCTGATAACCTCTTGTTGGTTCCTATCGCTGAAGCCACAAAAGGTGAACGATTAGTATTAGGCATCGCAGAAGACAAAAATTATCGCACCATCATTGCCACGGCGATGGCTAATGGTCATCTGGTTAATGCACGTTCGCCAATGGACGTTAACCTAGCCAAACAGTTGAATATCTTGATCAGTGACATGGGGATGCCCCTGGATCGCGTCTTGATGGATCCAACCACCGGCGCACTTGGTTACGGAATTGAATATGGTTTTTCAGCCATGGAACGTTTACGGCAAGCCGCCTTACAAGGTGACGCTATGACTCAACTCCCTATGCTTGTCACTCCTGGATATGAAGCCTGGAAAACCAAGGAAGCAAAAGTGGAAACAGGTGTACCGGCAGCTTGGGGTGACTGGTTGGAACGCTCGATTAACTGGGAAACCTTAACAGCAATGACACTAATAGAGGCTGGTGCTGACATCGTCGTCCTGCGCCATGCAGAAAGTGTCCATCGGATTAAGTTAGCGATTGCAGACCTAATGGCTGCTTCGTATACGCTTTCATGATCCTGCGGAAGCAGAATCATACATTAACAACGGAGATGGAATATGGCTCTGACTGGCATACAAATCTATAAATTACTACCCCAAACCAATTGTAAAGAGTGTGGCTATCCAACCTGTCTGGCTTTTGCTATGAAATTGGCAGCCAAACAAGTGGAATTATCTGCTTGCCCTTACGTCACACCAGAAGCAAAAACCCAATTAGCTGAATCAGCAGCTCCACCAATCCGGCTTGTCGCTCTCAAATCTGATGGATTTGAGACTAAGGCTGGTAATGAAGTTGTCCTTTTTAGGCATGAAAAAACCTTCTATAACAAACCAGGCTTATTTATAAGAATTTATGATAACCAGCCTGCAGATGCGATTAAGGCAACAGTTGCAGAAGCCAATGCCTATACAGTTAATTATGTTGGCATGGATCTGACGGTGGACGGTTTCGTAGTAGCTTCAGCATCTGGCGATCCGAATGGTTTCACTGCCGCAATTCAGACTGTTCGCGGTGCGAGTAAACGTCCCATCATCTTGATGAGCCGAGATGTAAATGTCGTAAAAGCCGGATTGAATGTTTTAAAAGGAGAGACCCCTCTAATTTATGGGGCTGATGGGAAAAATTGGGAAAGCTTTGCAGAAATAGCGAAAGAATCCAAAGCTGCTTTGGGGGTCGTCGCTGGATCATTGGCAGAGATGGCTGAACTGACAGAGAAAATAAAAGCCAAAGGTGTTGAAGATTTGGTGATCGATCCAGGTGGGCGTGATTTGGGTTCAGGCTTAGCACTTGGTACATCCATCCGCCGACTGGCGGTGAAGAAAAACTTCCGTGCACTCGGATTTCCTGTGATCACATTCCCGGGTGATGAAAGCGACCCAGGTATGGAAGCTGTTCAAGCTGCCCAGGCAATCGCTAAATATGCTGGTTTTATCGTCCTGGATCACTTTAAACCAGCCACGATATATCCTCTCCTGGTTTTGCGCCAGAATATTTATACGGATCCGCAAAAGCCCATCCAGGTACAACCTGGGATATACGAAATTAACGCTCCTAAACCGGAAGATCCCGTCTTGGTAACTACCAACTTTAGCATTACCTATTTTAGCGTAGCAAATGAAGTGGAAGGATCGGGGTTACCTGCATGGTTGTTGGTGACTGATGCTGAAGGAATGAGCGTTCTTACTGCTTGGGCTGCAGGAAAATTTGATGCGGAAAGGATTGCCAAAGCTGTAAAAGGCTTCAATGTTGCCGATAAAGTATCGCGTAAACGGATCGTCCTGCCCGGTCATGTGGCTGTTTTATCGGGAGAGCTGGAAAGTGAATTACCCGATTGGGAGATCCGCGTCGGACCACGTGAAGCCGTTGATTTGCCTGCATTCATGAAACAGGCTTTATGACCTCACCATTTATATTAGTGAATGTTAATTCGGTTGTGAGCTTTCAAGAATGACTGTGTAAGAAACATGTCAGAACACACGGTGACTTTTGATATCGCCGAGAAGCCAGTGCGCGTTCCTACGGGTACTTTGCTTAGTGAGGCAGCGCGCCTGGCTGGTGTGGATATCGGTCAACCATGCGGTGGGCAAGGTCGTTGCGGACGTTGTGCCGTCCAGGTAACGAAGGGTGACGTACGCCGACGCAGCTTATTGCGATTAAGTACTGAGGATGTTTCCAATGGATTTGCCCTGGCATGCCAGTCTATCATTGAAGGTGATATATCAGTAACAGTCCCACCACAAGAGAAGATAGAGCGCAGGCTAACAACCGATCGGACTGCGATTGAAGTCTCAATTCCCCAGGATTACGACCCTTCCTCTTATCAAACTGCACGCCGGATCAGCCTTAGGCTTTCGCCACCCCGTATGGATGACCAGACTGATGATTGGGGGCGACTAAAGACCGCCTTACGACAAAAGGTTGGAATTAAAGATTTACAGATATCGCTCAATCTCTTACAAAAAATTGGTTCGATTTTGCGTGACAATGACTGGCAGGTGACTGCCATCACGGATGCTCATGTTGAGATTGATGGGCATCGAACCGATGAACGCCTTGTTTCATTGATCCCTGACATAGTGCCCGAAGAAGATCCTCTCTATGGTATTGCTATTGATATTGGCACAACGACCGTGACAGTATGGTTGGTTGATCTGAACAGCGGAAAGGTGGAAGCACAGGCTTCAGAATACAATGGACAGATTAGCCGAGGTGAGGATGTGATCTCACGGATCATTTTCTCAAGCAAAAATGGCGGTCGTGAAGAACTCCAGAATCGTGTTCTTGGTACCATCAATCTTCTGATTGGTCAGGCGTGCAAACGGGTTAAAGCAAAACCACAGGACATTATTAAAGCCACAGTAGCTGGTAACAGTACCATGACGCACTTGTTTTTAGGTATCCCTGCCTCCAGCATTCGATTAGCTCCGTTCATAACAGCGGTCAATCAACCTCCTATACTGACTGCAGGCACAATTGGTCTGGCTATTAATACTGAAGCAACAGTCGATTGCCTGCCGGGTGTGGCGAGTTATGTCGGATCTGACATTAGTTCAGGTGTACTCGCCTGCAGGATGGATGAAACCGATAAACTAACCCTTTTCTTGGATGTGGGTACCAACGGTGAGACAGTCTTGGGGAGCCGTGAGTGGCTTGTTACTTGCGCATGTTCTGCTGGACCAGCCTTTGAGGGTGCTGGTGTACTTCATGGTATGCGCGCCACTAAAGGGGCAATTGAAGAATGTTGGATTTCTGGGGAGAATTCTCTCCATCCATATGAGCCTACGTTTCGGGTAATTGGAAACTCTAAACCACGCGGCATCTGTGGAAGTGGTTTAATATCTCTGCTTGCTGAGATGTTCCTGACAGGTGTGGTTGACAAAGGTGGGATGATCAACCTGGATCTTGCTGTTACGAACCAACGCATCCGGGATGGAGAGCACGGTCCTGAATATGTGATCGCCTGGGGTAGTGAGACCGAGAGTGGCCAGGATATTGCGATCAACAATGTTGATATTGATAATCTAAAACGTGCCAAAGCAGCGATATATGCTGGTTTTACCGTTCTGGCACAGAGTGTGGGTGTGCCATTGGATATGGTTGAACAAATTTTAATTGGTGGATCGTTTGGAAAATATATCAACGTAGAAAAAGCAGTGCAGATTGGCCTGCTCCCCGACATGCCCTGGGATCGTTTTAAATTCTTGGGTAATACCTCGGTTCAAGGCGCATATCTCGCTCTATTAGATTGGCGCAACCGTGATCGTATAAGAGATATTGCTTCACAAATGACTTATATTGAGCTGTCAGCTGATAACACATTTTACGATGCTTTTATGTCGGCAATGTTCCTACCGCATACCGATTTATCCAGTTTTCCTAATGTTGCAGCTGCAGTAGAAAATAAAACCTAACCAAAAGTATCAAAGTCTAAGGAGGCTATATGTATATCATCGGTGAAAATATCCACATTCTTTCAGATAAAGTTAAAGAAGCCATCAAAGTGAAGGATGCAAAATTTTTTCAAGAGCTGGCAGTCAAACAGGTGGAGGCTGGTGCCCAAGCGTTGGATCTAAACCTGGGTCCACGAAAAGTTGATTGGATGGATATGTTCCCCTGGATCGTCAAAACGGTGGAAGCTGTCGTTGATGTGCCGCTTTCCATAGATACGATCAATATCCTGGGTGTCGAGGCGGCATTGAAAACAGTCACAAAAGCCCAACCCATCATCAACTCCGTTTCTGATGAGCCAGAACGATTGGAAAAAGTGCCCTTACTGGCAAAGCAATACAACGCTCGATTAATTGCACTGACTATGTCGACTAGCGGAGTTCCAGTAACTGCGGATGAGCGTGTCAATATTGCAGTTGAGAAACTCATCCCACGCATGCTGGAAATTGATTACCCAATGGAAAATCTCATCATTGACCCACTGGTATTGACTGTCTCAGGCTGCCAGCAATACTGCCCACACCTCATCGAGGCTATCCGCACGCTTCAATTCGCCTGGGATCCGCCACCCACAATATCAGTAGGATTGTCCAATGTCTCCAATGCCGTACCACGCGAAGGAAGACCACTGATCAACCGTGTGTATTGCGCTATGCTGATGGGAGTTGGAATGAATATGATGATAGCTGATCCGCTTGACACAGAGCAAAACGAAGTCATCCGCATCATTGAGAAGCGAGACACTAGCACACCAACTGGGCGCTTGTACCTGAAGATTGCTGACCGAATTGCAGCTATGGAAGAACCACAGCCAGAGGACGTGGACATGTCTGACCCCGAGCAAGTAGCGATCTGGAAAACTATACAAATATTGCTAGACAAAGTCATCTATGCTGATGGCTATTTGCAACAATAGGAGAATTATTATGACCAATCAAAAACAGTTAAATGTAGACGAACTTCTGGCAAAGGCGAAAAAGCCTGCGGCAGATGCTATGGTTCTGCATCCGTTTTATAAAGGGAAGGTAGAGACAGCCTTAAAATGCTGCGTGCGAGATTTCAATGATTTCGCAATCTGGTACACCCCTGGAGTTGCTGCACCATGCCGGGCAATCGAGGCAGATCCAGAGAAAGTGTACGAATACACAAATAAATGGAACACCGTGATCGTCGTCAGTGATGGCACGCGTGTGCTTGGCTTAGGGGATATCGGTCCTAAAGCTGGTTTGCCCGTTATGGAAGGGAAAGCACTACTGTATAAATATCTCGGCGGTGTTGACGGTGTTGCCATCATGCTCGATACTAAAGATCCGGATGCCATCATCAATACTACCTTAATGCTTCAGCCAGGGTTCGGTGGGGTTAACCTGGAAGATATCTCGAATCCAAAATGCTTTTATATTTTGGACACCTTACGCGAAAAAGCGGAGATCCCCATCTGGCATGATGACCAACAGGGGACAGCTACGGTCACTCTTGCCGGGTTGATCAATGCGCTCAAGGTGGTCGGAAAAGATAAGGAAAAAGTGAAGATTACCTTCATTGGTGTTGGTGCTTCCAATGTAGCCATCTCGCGCTTGATTTTCAGCTGGGGTGTAAACCCAGCTAATTGCTTAATGGTGGATAGCAAAAGCATCCTTGGGAAACACCGAAAAGATCTCGAGATGCGCAAGGCCGAATACGTGGATAAATGGAAGTTGTGCCAGATAACCAATGCCGAAAATCGTGAAGGTAACATCCCAGATGCGATCAAGGGATCAGACGTGGTTGTTGCTCTCTCCCGCTCTGGTCCGGGTGTGATCCTGCCTGAATGGATTGAAACGATGGCGAAAGATGCTGTTGTTTTTACCTGTGCAAACCCCGTTCCGGAAATATGGCCATGGGAGGCTAAGTCTGCCGGTGCAGCCGTTGTCGCTACGGGTCGCTCGGACTTTGATAACCAGGTCAATAACTCTCTTGGTTTTCCGGGAATCTTCCGCGGTACTTTGGATGTGCGTGCCCGCACCATCACAGATGAAATGTGCTTTGCAGCAGCAAAAGCCCTGGCAGATCATGTAGGATCAAATCTCACTGCCGAACATATTTTGCCCAACATGGATGACTGGGAAGTTTTCCCGCGTGAGGCCGCAGCTGTAGCGGTGAAAGCTCAGGAACAAGGGCTCGCACGAATACAAATGACATACGATGAGGAATTCAAGAATGCAACTGACATCATCGGGCGATCTCGCAATTTGACCCAAATGATGATGAAAGATGGCTTCATTAGCAAACCACCAGTATAACGTAGAGAGGATAACAACGAGGTGAATTATGTATGATCTAATTGTCGTCGGCGGTGGACCTGCGGGATTGACTGCTACAATTTATGCGATCCGTAAGCGCTTGAATGTATTGCTAATCACAAAGGACCTGGGTGGTAAGACAAATTTCCGCCTTGCACTTCCTTGGGTGGAAGATTACCAGGTCATTAAAGGTCTGGAAATTGTCAATAAATTTAAAAGCGAGCTGGAATACCTGGAATTCGCCCGGCATATGGAACCTGCGGATAAGATCATTCGCAAGGACAAGGGATTCATTGTTAAAACACGTGGTGGAGGTGATCTAGAAACAAAGGCTGTAATCATTGCAACCGGTACCCGTCAACAACTACTGAATGTCCCAGGTGAAAAAGAGTTCATCATGCGCGGTTTATGCTATTCCGCACTGAGTTATGCCCCGTTATTTATTGATAAGACAACCGTTGTCATTGGTGATGGAGATTTGGCTCAGAGATCTACTGCCGAACTCGCTACGGTTGCCAAACATGTCACCTTGGTGTGTCCGGCTGAAAGCCTCAAGGTGACCAATGTGAACGAAAAATTGAAGGTCGCACCTAACGTCACTATCCTGGAAGGTCATCAAGTCATCGAAGTTAAAGGTGACGACTATGCAAAAAGCTTGATGGTGAAGGATAAGAAAGGCAAAATAAGCGAGCTAAAAGCAGATGGAACCTTTGTTGAGATGGCTTTAGTTCCAAATTCTCAGATTGTTGCTGATTTTGTGGCCTTGGACGAGCAGAAGCGCATCATCATAGACTGTGGTAACCATACCAGCGTACCCGGCATTTTTGCTGCTGGCGATGTGACCAATACCTATGCCGAGCAGGTTCTGGTGGCAGTCGGTGAAGGCGCAAAAGCAACCCTGAGCGCTTACGAATATTTGCTACCATTACTATAATTCAGATTTCCAATGGGGAGTGGTAGACCTCCACTCCCCATGTCAAATTATTTCGGCTTGAAGGAGGTCGAATATGCCTGGATTTACCCCCGTTAGAAGATGGCAGCCACCTTATCATCCATTTAAAAGAGATCCATATGGTACCCGTGTGTTGGAATCTGTAGAACGTGTGATCAAAGGACCTATGTTTGGCTGCCGTATGTGTGGGAATTGTTTGCTTCAGGAAACTGCATTTATCTGCCCGATGGAGTGTCCAAAGGGCGAACGAAATGGTCCTTGTGGTGGTTCAACCACAGAATATTGTTACGTGGATAAAACCCGCCCTTGTGTTTGGTATAAAATCTACGATCGAGCCTTCAAAATGGGTCGCCAGGAGATGCTGATGGAAGTACTGCCACCCCTGGATTGGGATAAAACCGGAGGTGAGACCTGGGCTGATGTCTATCACCAAATTAGAAAAGTGGGTGCGAAATCCTTTTTCGGAGGGGTGCTTGCTGGTGGGGAGAAGCGCAAAGTTGCGTGGAGCTCAGTTTTTCGCCCGATTCGCCAACCGGAATGGTGGAACGGTGATTTTGAGTATCACCCACCCGTGTACACCGAGCCCGTCTCTGAACTTGAGAGGCGACTGAAAGCCGGTGAGTTCGTTGTAACTGCGGAAGTAGCCCCACCTGCCACTGTGGCTACCAATAAGCTCTTGAAGAATATCGAGTTGGTCAAACCATATGTGGCTGCGATCAACTTCACCGATTGCCCGTCTGCCTCCCCGCGCATGTCTTCCTGGGCATGCAGCTCCCTCACGGTTCAGGCAGGAGCAGAGCCTGTTATGCAGATCGCTGCGTGTGACCGAACACGCATTGGTCTGCAGGCAGAGGTGTTGGGGTCAAATGCATTAGGTGTCAGGAACATTTTATGCCTGTCGGGTGACAGTATGAATATGTCCAGCATTCCCAAAGGGAAAATGGACATTCTTGATATGGATTCCATCCATATGTTATGGATTTTACGACGGATGCGTGATGAAGCGATTTATATGGATGGCCGCGCAATAAAATTCCCACCAAAATACTTCCTCGGAGCTGCTGGTTCTCCTTATGCCTCTGATCCACGCATTCAAGCGATCCGTGAGCATAAAAAAATAAATGCAGGCGCTCAATTCTTCCAGACAAACCTGGTGTATGATCCTGACGGTTTGGATGATTGGCTGGAAGCACTCGAGAAACGTGGCATCCTGGACAAAGTGTATATCCTTCTTGGTATCACTCCATTAAAGAGTTTGAAAGTAGCGAAATATATGAATGAGGAAGTTCCTGGCGTTACCATTCCAGATAAGCTTGTCAAGCGAATGGAAGCTGCTGGGGAAAAAGCTGACGAAGAAGGTGTCCAAATCGCTCTTGAGCTGATTGATGCAGTTAAGAATAAGAAAGGTGTGAATGGCATCCACTTAATGGCTGTGGGTTGGGAAGAAATCGTCCCCCGGATCATCACCGAAGCAGGTATTTTACCACCTGACTTCACTGCACCTGCCTCTCCCCCACCAAAATCTTAACCATATGATCTGGATTGATTAATACTTTTTATCGGTAAATTATTCGCATGTCATTTCGAAGGTTGATCTTATCAAAAACCGGGCAAGACATTAATCGCTGCCGCGGCTGTCAATTATGTAATGGGGAGTACAGCCGCGAGCAGGATATTCCTTTAGATAGCTTGATACAACTAGCCATCATGAACGACGAGGAAATATTAACTTCACGGACACTCTGGTCAGATGAAGTGCTCCGCTGTGCGCGTGATGCTTGCGTACGTGAGCTTAATCTTGAAAAGATCCTACTCGTCTTAAGGGAAGAGGCAATCCGGCGGGGTGTTGTTAAACCAGGCATACACCCTTAGATAGATTATAATTCGCTCCAATTTATAGGATCTAGGTGAAAATATGAAATTAGCAATCAGTGGTAAAGGTGGTGTGGGAAAAACCACCCTGGCAGCTTTATTAGCCCAATCATATGCTGATGCAGGTCGTCAGGTGCTTGTCGCTGATGCAGACCCATCTCCATGTCTGGCAGGGGCATTGGGATTCCCCGAGGAATTGCGTTCACAACTTCACCCCATTGCTGAAATGGATGAATTGATTGAAGAACGTACAGGAGCTAAACCGGGAACGATCGGTGGTTTTTTCACGCTGAACCCGCGTGTGGATGATATCCCGGAACGATTTAGTGTCATCTATAAAGGCGTAAGGTTACTTGAAATGGGTTCGGTTGATATGGGTGGCTCCGGTTGTATTTGCCCCGAAGCCGCCATGCTGAAGACGCTATTCACCCACCTGCTTTTCCGCAAGGATGATGTATTGATCCTGGATATGTATGCCGGAGTTGAGCACCTCGGTCGGGCAACGGTAGATTTTGTGGATGCAATGCTCATCGTTGTGGAGCCCACCCGGCGTAGCCTGGGGACTGCCAGCCAGATAAAACAACTGGCCAATGATATTGGTCTCACCCGTTGTTGGTTGGTGGGTAATAAAGTCCGTAATGATGATGAGAAGGAATTTCTAGAAAATGAGACACCCGGTTTACCCATTTTAGGTATCATGCCTGCGGACATGGGTGTTCAAGAGGCAGATCGTTTAGGTATACCAGTTTACGACCACGTCCCCGCTTTACGCCAGGCAGCGGAAATTATGACTGGAATACTGGACGCTCATCTGGTGAAAGGTTTGGTCGAATGACGATAAGCATAGCCCTTGCAGGTAAGGGTGGTGTTGGTAAAACCACTATCGCAGCCATGGTGATTAAATACCTGGTTCAAAATAAACCCGGTCCAGTCCTGGCAATCGACGCGGATCCGAGCAGCAATTTAAATATGGTTCTCGGCTTGGATCTGGATTGGACAGTCGGAGATATTCGCGAAGACATGCTGGTACAGGTAAAGAGCTCACTAGTTGCTGGAGGTGCTGCCATGGGAACCCTTCCCGGTGGTATTTCCAAACATGATTACCTTGACCATAAAATTAGATCCTCGCTGTCAGAAGGAGAAGCTTTTGACCTGATCGCCATGGGACGTTCAGAAGGAACCGGATGCTATTGCGCTGTCAACCACAACCTGCGTGAGGTGATTGACTCTATCAGTAAGAACTACAGGTACATCGTGATTGACAACGAGGCTGGGATGGAGCATTTAAGCCGGCGAACTACACGTGATGTCCAGCATCTGTTGATTGTCAGTGACCCCACCCAACGCGGAATTGTGGCAGCTGAGCGGATTGCTTCATTCCGTAACGAGCTGGACATTCGCATCGAACATGCTTATTTGATCATCAACCGTCTGCCTGGTGAGCTCCCGGCTGCTCTTCACATCCAAATTAATAAACTGGGTATTCCTCTTCTGGGGACTGTTTCAGCGGATTCGGAATTAAGTGCCTATGAATTCACCGGCAAACCATTGGTTGAGTTGGGTAATGATTCTCCGGTTTATCAGGCTGTAGCAGAAATGATGAGCAGAATTTTATAAAATAAACTAGGTAATGTTAACAATTCGCTTTTTTGTAAAATGTTTCCATGGATTGGAAGCATTTTGCACTTAATTTATGCCCAACATTATCTTCACAATAGATAACTTCAGCCCCTGATTCTTGCAACAAACCAACACTCACCCTGGCTCGATCAATCGGAACCAAATCGTCCTCCGTTCCATGGGCGATAAACACCGGTAAACCTTTAAGGCGATCAGAGTTTAGCCATTCTGAAGCACCATCCGGGAGAAAACCAGATAATCCGGATAATGTCGCCACTCGTTCAGGATTCATTATAGCGATAGTAAATGCTAAAGCTGCACCCTGACTGAAGCCTAATATATGTAACTCCGAAAAATCTCCCTCAGGAAAATGATTATTGGAAATAGTATTGGTCAAAAGTTCCACAGCTGGAAAAAAATCAGAAATCCATGGCCATGGTTTGGATATTTCTGGATGCCAGCTGTAACCTACACTTTTAGTTTTATAAATTCCTCTTGGTGCGATAAGCAGCGTATTCTTAGGTAAGCGCGAAGAGAAAATCCACATTGAATTTTCATCACCCGTCCATCCGTGCAGCAATAACATGACAGGAAATGGACCTTCACCAACAGGACTTTGAAATCGAATCACACAATTGTTAATCGAAATGACCTTATTATTGTATTCCATATTCCCAATTATTCCAGATTATTACGACGGACGATCCAATCAATGAACCATAAGGCTATTACTATTAATATTACCGGGCTAATACCAGCCAGTAAGCAAATAAATCCCATCATTGCTGCTCCCTGTCCATAAAAAAGGAAAATCAACCCGTCCCCGATGAAAAATAAAACCAGCAGGAAACCAATGATCAGTTGGACATTTGTTTGCTTGGCGTATTTGCGCAGATCGCGGTTCATATTTTTCAAAATTCTAAATTAGTATTTCTAGACCATTTCTTTCTTTAGCGATTTTACCAGTTGATTATCTTTTGTAGTACGTTTAATCAACTTTATCCAGCATAGGTAACCAAATCATAAGCGCAACGGACCCATGACCAGATTTAAAGAGTACAAAAACCAGTGTGTATTTAGTGTTTAAGTTTGCTGCTACCCAGTGTTAATGGAACCTTCATCTTCCATTCTATATCAAATAGATGTAATTTGGTTAAGGGATGGTAAAATTTTGCCATGGAATCCGAGGTAAAGTGGAAAATGGCCTATCAGGATGAGATCGATCACGCTCTATTAGCCCGCAAGGCCGGTAATGAAGGAATGGCTCGCGTATGTGCCCGTCGTGCTGCAGGAATCGTCATCGGTGAATATCTCAGCAGACAGGGCTACATAAACCTAAGTAAAAGTACCGTCGAGCGCATGTCAATATTCTTGACGTTACCCGGCATAGATGGGCACGTCCGCGATGTCACAAGCCACTTCATGATAAAGGTAAATCCAGACCATAATTTACCGGGAGATACAGACCTAATCAGTGATGCCCGATGGTTGATTACTAATTTATTGTTGGAGAATGTCGAATGACTATGCGCATACTTGCCGTCCTCAATAGCGATTACGGTTCCAGACATGTTACTAATATCATTCAATTTGCCCCTCCTGACTGGGCGATCAACCAATGGAGAGCACCTGTCTTCTTTCCATTGGTTATTGATTATCCAGAGGAGTTCCTTCCTAGCGAATTACCGTCCGCAGATCTTATCTTATCCTTTGCTGAGCACAAAAGTGTGGCCGAGCTCATACCCGATATCGCCAAAATGACCGGAGCAAAAGCGGTTATCGCTGCTGTGGATAACGAGAATAGTCTCCCTAGAGGATTAGCCCGGCAACTTCGTGGTTGGTTGGAAAAAATGAATGTAGCCTGTGCAACACCCAAACCATTATGCTCATTAACTGAAGTAGATTATTGGGTTACCCGGCGTCAACGACTCGAACATAATAGCCCTCACATCGCTGAATTTGCAAGATATTTCGGTAAACCAGAATTCTCAATCCAGGTCGATCCTCTCAAGCGAACAATTACATCCGTTGAAGTCAAAAGAGATGCAGTCTGTGGCTGTGCTCGATATGTCGCTCAAAAATTAATTGGTGTACACGTCAACAATGCTGAATACGAAGCGGGGATGGCACACCATCATTTCCCCTGCCTGGCAAGTATGGGGATCGATGTCGATTTTAGTGATACCTTATTACATATATCCGGTAATATTATGAAGGATAATGTCGGAGAGCAGCTAAAACCATTCAAACCTGCTCAATATCTAACTCCAGGTTTTCGTAGCGAAGAATGATTGCTAGAAAGAAGAAAACCAGAGCCTTATCAATCATCATATAGCCCAGGTCGATTGCATTACAGATCAGAATATTAATCTTTACATACGGCTAATTTACTATTTTTTTCTTGTTTGATGATTGGATCATCCCTAAAGTACTGATAATAACTACAATAAGTCGCACCCAGAGAGAAATTATAAACACCAAACCAGTAAATCCAATTACAGCAAACACAACAACCTTTTTTAGGTCAATTTCTGAAGACTCGGTTTGCGGGAATGAATATTCCATCAATCCTTTTTGTAAATTCCGGATGAATTCAGGCCGGGGAGATACAGGTTTGAGACTCGATTGCAATATAGATTCAATATCGAGTATATCTCTTTTATGTTGTTTGGGTTTGGGTCCCATAAAATTGAACTTTTTCTCTACTTTCTAATTATTTTGACACGGCATATGCCACAATTCCTATCGTGCCAGGTCCTAAATTTGCGGCAATTCCAATCGATAAATCTGTTATTATCAATTCATGGATATGAAATGTCTCGCGAGCTTTCTGCATCAACACTTTGGCGGCTTCGAGTGATTGTGAATGAACAATAGCCATATTTACTAGCTGATCATCGACACGCTCATAAATAATTTCTAAAATTCTTTCAATCGATCGCTGACGGGTGCGGACTTTTTCCCGCATATCCAAACTACCATCTTTTAATATAATCACAGGTTTTATCTTCACCAGGGCTGCAAATGCAGCTTGTAATGCCTTTACTCGTCCACTTCGCCGGGCATATTCCAGAGTGTCCAAGGTCAGCACGATGTTAACATTTTGCCGGATTTCTTCCAAGCGGGCGAGTATTGCCTGCAATGTTGCACCTGCCTTTTCAAGCTGGCGTATTTCCTTACACATGAAACCCATTGCTGCAGAACCCGATCCCGTATCAAAGGGGATGACATTTATTTTGTTTTTTAATTCTTGGGCTGCTAATACTGCTGAGTTATAAGTGCCAGATAGTTTACTGGTCACATGCAAAGATAAAATCGTATCACTCACCTTGGCAATCCGATTATAAAATTCCACAAATTGCTGAGGCGTGGGCTGTGATGTCTTTGGAATGATGCCAGATGTATCAGCTATTTGATAAAAATCCTCATTACTTAGATCAATCCCTTGGCGGAATATCTTATTCTCAAAATGAATATTAATCGGTATGATCTGAACATCGTAATCTGTTATCCAATCGTCCGGGATATCTCCCGCACCATCCATTACTATTTTTAACATTAGATCATTCCTTGATTGTCCACCTTATCGTCGTTGGTAATCGTCTCCATTTCAACTCGCAGCGAAAGAAGTGTACGGTGGTACAGGCTTTTTACAGCCCCTTCAGTTCTACCCATGATTTGTCCAATTTCTGCATTTGACATATGCTCGACAAACTTTAGTATGATCAGCTGTTGTCGTTCAGGAGGTAAATCACGAATGAGCCCTAATAGATAATCCTGCTCCTCTAGTTGCAGTAAGGTAATTTCTGGATGTTCAGAATGATGGCCTGTAGTAAATCCTTCATCTAAAGATATTTCAGGACGTCTTCCCCGATCGCGATGCCAATTTGCTACCAGGTTATGAGCAATCCTATATAACCAGGCAGAAATTGGTAGACCTCGTTCCTGATATTGAGGAATCCTTCGCATCGCACGGAAGAAAACCCTCGCAGTCAGATCTTCCGCATCGTGCTGATTCCCTGTACGATAATACACGTAGTTAAAGATCCGTTCGACATAGTCTTCATACAACTTGCCGAATGCTTCATGATCTCCCTGAATTGCCCGGTTAAGATTTACTTCTTCACTATTGTTAGCCAATACAGTCACTCATTACCGGTGGGAGCTCTTATAAAAAGAACCCCAACCACCGAAAATAGTTACATGAGTATAACATACCAAATATTCGGTTTCCAATATTAACTTATACATCTATCTTGTACTTATCTCAACGCATTAATTTTGATAGCGTATGAACCCTTAAATCCTTTCCGTGTAAAGGAGTAACGATTGATTATTGACTTCAGATCAATTTAATATAAAGAAAAATGAAGACACAACATATCAATTTCATCATAAAGATTTTTGATTCATTACTGCATACTGATAAATCAGTTCAAGCCCTTCTGTTAAAATCCGTTCAAGCAGGCGAGCTGTCTCTTCATAATCCACAGTCTGGCCCCTAATCGGATCAGGAATGTCCATCAATCGTCCTATCATCTCGCTTAACATGAAGATTCGGTTACTATATTGCCCGAATTCAGCAATCATTCCTTCTTTATGGTTATTCTCCATTGCTAGGATCAAATCAAATCGTTTGATCAGTTCCAAGTTAACCGGCTGGGATTGATGCGAGCTAATATCCAGCCCCATGGATCGCATCACATATTGTGATAATTCCGCAGCGGGGTGTCCACTAATCGCCCAGGTGCCTGCTGATTCAATATGCCATTGATTGGCATCCGCTCTTTGGGAAACCAGTCGTTTTAAGATTGCTTCTGCCATTGGTGAGCGGCAGATATTCGCACTGCATACAATCAGTATGGATGGCATCTCTCGCTATTATAAAGCTTCCTTCTACTGCGTAGCCTTATCTAGAAAAAATTGAGTAGTGAAGAATTGTTTTCATATCCGTCAATACACAAAAAATATGGGGAAAATGGTTCAGAATCATAATGTCATTAGAGGACCGACGTGATATTTATTTACTATTTTTTTGTTTGCAAGTGGCTAACTTCCAGTTCAATAGGAACGTAGCGGTTACTTAAAAACTGTAAAAGTACCCGAACTCGTTCTGTCCCTGGGAGACGTACATCAAAAATCGCTTCATACCCTTCAAATGGACCATAATTGATCCGAACGATGTCCCCCTTGTGCAACGAATTGAAAACCTCACCGCCAGCTTTTGCAATTTCATCAACCCGTTGACGGATAGCATGGATCAAATTATCAGGCACAGGTGAAGGTTCTCCACCATAACTAACCAATCCCGTCGAATGAGGGATCCATTGGAAGGCAGATAGACCTACAGCATCAATATCGGCTCGAATAAAGAGATAACCAGGGAAATATGGTCTGAACTTGCGCGATCGTGGATTGATGGGATTGACGCGTAATCGTGGGTAAAACACCTCAAATCCACGCTCATTTACTTGTTTCCAAACTATATCTTCTTTGCGTGGTTTACTTCGTAGTGCGTACCAATGCAATGCCATTATTCCATATCTCTCCCAATATTAATCACATAAGGTTTCAATGAATAATCCGCTTCAATCTTACCCAAACCTAGCAGGACCTAAAAGAAGCTGCAAATCATACCTGTAAATTTATATAATATCATACTACCTGATAGCCTAATATGTGTGAGAGAAGCTTTCGTATCAGCCATGCAGGTGGAAACAATAGTAAATGAATAAATACTGTGATACCAAAAATGATTGCGACCGCATCTATCGCGGATTTAATGGCTGTTCCTAGGTGAGAAAATATCCACGGACCTGCTCCAAAAAGCAGGATTAATCCTGAAAAAACTCCGATCACTAATGTTAGCGGCAACCAGGCTCTTCGATCGGAAGAGGAAGGCATCATTGTACTGCTAATTGTAAATACGAGGTAAAACCACAACCAAAAATCGGGCTGATCCACCAGAGATCTTACCGCCAGACGAAATGAATCGATTTTCCATTGAACCAGGCTTTGCCACAAGGCATTAAATTCCAAACGCGAAACACCAATAAAACCAATAAACAAACTACCTGCGATCAATGGGGCTGCTCCAATCAAAGCATCTCTGACAAAATCAGTAGATGCCGTTTCAACATAACCAAGCTGAAGGTGTCCGTTACCTAACTTTTTTGGAATAAGCGAAAATCTGCCAGTTTTGACGCTTAACAAATGTGCCATGAAAAAATGACTTGATTCATGGATCAAGACGCCTGGTAAAAACATCAGTGAAAATAACACTAATGAAATTTCAGGTCGGCGGGTAATTAATAAAAAAATGGATTGAATTTCACGTTGAAGGAATCGTGGAAGGTAAAGTAGTGGTGCAAATAGTAATAACAGGTAAACCAAACTCTCGATAACGGCTCTATCCATTAACCAGCAGCAGCCTTAACGATAGGTATAAACTCAGATGTCTTGAGGCTTGCCCCGCCAACCAATGCTCCATCAATATCTACTTGACAGAAAAATTCTGCTGCATTGCTGGCTTTTACTGATCCGCCATATATAATACGAACTTCTTGAGCCAAATTGTCACCAAATATTTGACCCAACACACGCCTGATAATATCACCAATCACATGATTAGCATCTTCAGATGTGGCAGCACGACCTGTTCCGATCGCCCACACAGGCTCATATGCAATTATGGGCGAAGCAATAGATGTAAAATCAATTCCATCCAGTCCTTCCTTCAACTGCTGAACTACGATTTCCTGTGTCAGACCTGCCTCATTTTCAGAAAGCGTCTCGCCTACGCACAAGATGGGATTGAGACCATAGGTAATTGCTGCTCTTACTTTGCGGTTAACCGTAAGATTTGTTTCTCCAAAATATGCCCGCCGCTCAGAATGTCCGATGATCACATACTTACAGAATTCTGCAATCATGGTGGGAGAAATCTCTCCGGTATAAGCTCCTGATTCCTCCCAATGCATATTCTGAGCACCTACGCAAATGCTGGTCCCCTCTAGCGCGGCAGCAACGGGTAATATCGAAGTAAAAGGTGGGCAAACAACGATTTCCACACCTTGAATGGCCATCAAGCCTGGTAATAATTCCGCCATCAAAGCTCTGGCTTCTGCAGCAGTCTTATACATTTTCCAATTACCTGCAACGAACGGACGACGCATATTTACCTCATAAAAAACAGTTTATAACCGAGAATGAATATTATGGATATCTTATGATGATCGGCGGTTAATGATATATTGTCATAAAACAACAAATTGCCTGGTCACATTCTTAGACTGATAAAGTAAAACACCAAGATTTAGATTCCAGTGAAAGAGGACACAAAGTGAAAAAATGCCTCTCCCCAGACCAGCAAATTGGCTGGAGAGAGGCTTAGAATTTCGAATTATTTATCTTGTAAAGCGACCAGACCGGGTAATTCGAGTCCCTCCAACATTTCGAGTGAAGCGCCACCTCCCGTAGAAATATGGGTGATTTTGCCTGCGAGTCCAGCCTGGTTGATTGCAGCTACTGAATCTCCTCCACCAATAATGGATACTGCCTTGCTGGCAGCAACAGCTTTTGCAACACCGACCGTGCCTTCAGCAAAACGCGGAAACTCGAAGACGCCCATTGGCCCATTCCAAACTATCGTCCCAGCTCCAGCAAGAATTTTTCCAAAGCTCTCCACAGTTTTTGGACCAATATCAAGAATACGCCAACCGTCCGGAATTGATGCAATCGCCATGGTTTTCTTCTCAGCTTCAGCATCAAATCGATCACCGATTACCACATCAACTGGTAGACACAAATTTGAGCTTCCTGATTGTAACAACTGATATGCTGTTTCCAAAGCTTCAACTTCACACAGGGAATCCCCCACCGAATAACCTTGGGCTTTAAAAAAGGTGTTTGCCATCCCGCCACCAATCAAGACTTTATCAGCCTTGGTCAACAAATTTCGTATGACTCCAATTTTGTCACTTATTTTTGCCCCACCCAAAATGGCGATGAAAGGCCGCTTTGGATCGGCAATCGCCTGGCCAAGATATTGAATTTCTTTTTCCATCAAGAAACCTGCGACTGCCGGTAGATAATGGGCTACACCTTCAGTGGACGCATGGGCTCGATGGGCAGATCCAAAGGCATCATTTACATATATATCTGCCAATGAAGCCATCTTTTTTGCTAATTCTGGATCATTTTTCTCTTCTTCAGGATGAAACCGGGTATTTTCCAATACAAGCACTTCACCTGGCTTAAGCGTCTTGGAAGCTACTTCAGCAACCGGACCAACACAATCATCAACAAATGCAACTGGCTTACCCAACAAACCACTTAGATAAGCAGCAACAGGCCTTAGCGAGTATTTTGGATCTGGTCCTCCCTTCGGACGCCCAAGATGAGAAAAAAGGATCACGGCAGCACCATGGCTTAGTAAATACTCCAATGTAGGCATAGCTGCAACGATTCGGGTATCGTCAGTTATTTTATCGTCTTTAATTGGTACGTTATAATCCACCCTAACCAATACTCGTTTTCCGCGTACATCAATATCTGAAATTGATTTCTTATTAAACATTTTCACTCCAAATATATATATATAAAAATGCGGATAGGTATTTAACTATCCGCATTCCTTTTCTACATCACAGAGATTTAGCCAGTAACGCAGCCAAATCTGCTGTACGAACAGAATAACCCCATTCATTATCATACCAGGCAACTATCTTGGCAAAATCGTTCTTTTCTTTGCCTAAAACCTGGGTGAATGGTAAATCCACCGAAGAGCTGTGTGGATCGCCCTTAAAATCTATACTGACCAGAGGCTCATCAACAGCCTGTAAAATACCTTTTAATGAACCAGCAGCAGCATCTCGGAATGACTGGCGTAATTCCTCGGTGGTAGTACTGACTTCTAGTTCAACGGTCAGGTCAATCACCGATACTGTTGAAGTTGGGACGCGTAATGCATAACCATCCATCTTACCTTTGAGATCAGGAATCACCAGGCTGATCGCTTTGGCAGCACCGGTCGTTGTTGGAATGATGTTCATTGCTGCGGCTCGAGCTCGCCGAAGATCACTATGAGGAAGATCCAAAATTTTCTGATCATTCGTGTATGCGTGAATTGTGGTCATGAATCCACGCACGATCTTATACTTATCATGGACCACTTTCACTGCTGGTGCAAGACCATTTGTTGTACATGATGCATTGGAAATGACATGGTGAACCTTGGGATCATACATTTGGTCATTTACACCCAAAACCACGGTTAAATCCTCTCCTTCAGCAGGTGAGGTAATAATGACCTTTTTTGCGCCTCCCTTGGTGATGTGGTTTTCTGCGCCTTTCACAAGCTTGCCTTTTTTATTGACACCATCACTCTTGATGGTAAATAATCCCGTGCTTTCGATTACGATATCAATCCCCAGCGATCCCCAGGGAATATTGGATGGGTCAGCTTCCTTGAAAACCTTTACCGGTTTCCCATCAACAAAGAGAACACCATCTTTAATCTCGACCGTCCCGTCAAATCGCCCGTAATTGCTATCATATTTTAATAGATGCGCCATAGTTGGCAGGTCGCCTATATCATTAAAAGCGACAACTTCCAAATCATTGGGATAATAATCCCGAATAGCTTTGAGTACCTGCCTGCCAATCCGTCCAAATCCATTAATACCAACTTTGACTGTCATTTTTACCTCCATACAAGATTATATTCAGTAGGACAATTTACTTGTCGATCTACTGTGAATGACGATATATTGATGTGCCAATTGATTATTCTACCAGAGGTCCCGTTCGTTCTTGGTACAAATCGATGATTGCCTTGGCCAATTTCGCTGAATCGTGTCTCCAAGGTTGGACTTTATCAATCAAATCTGCCCAATAAATAGGGTAACCGATCTCGTCTTCCGGTACTGATTTTACCCAATCGACACCTGGGGACAACTCTCCTTCATATGAGTTATTTATGACAACGACATCGAATAACGACTCGCCACCATGATTATTGATTACTTTGACATGCTGCTCGCAGCTGTATCCTTCTGTTTCGCCTATTTGTGTTGCCACATTGCATATGTATAATTTTAATGCCCGGCTAGCTCGTATTGCTGCTACAATATCCGGAACAAGCAAATTTGGCAGGACACTGGTAAATAAACTACCAGGTCCAACCACAATTAAATCAGCAGCTAAAATAGCTTGAATGACCTGTGGGTATGCAGACGGATTACTGGGTTCTAACCATACCCTCTGGACATCACCAGGAAATTTAGGGATAGTGCTCTCGCCTTCAATGCGGACTTCACTAATGGTTTGTGGTAGCTGTATATCTGCCACCAGACGTACATCATGCAATGTTGCTGGAAGAACCCGTCCATGAACTGCCAATACTCGACCAGACTCAACCACCGCTTCTTCGAAGCTGCCTGTGATTTCAGATAGCGCGCTAATGAATAAATTCCCAAAAGGATGTCCATCCAGCTCCTCATTACCATCAGAGAATCGATATTGGAATAGCTGGGTCATTAACGCTTCATCATTGGATAAGGCAGCCAGACAATTACGAATATCGCCAGGAGGCGGAATTCCTTGTGACCGGCGCAAACGACCTGAAGAACCGCCATCATCAGCAACAGTGACAACTGCAGTTATATTGTAGCTATAGGTTTTTAATCCACGTAACAGGGTGGCAAGTCCATGTCCTCCCCCGATGGTCACAATCCGTGGTCCACGATCTCTTTTTCGGTGTTCTTCAAGATCATCGATAACAGCTTTGCCAGCGCGGCGATAAGGCGCCAACAAAGATCGGTTGATACCCCAAATTCCAGTCAGGATTAAACCAATACCAATACCCCCAAAGATCAAAAAACGTAATGGGCGACTTAAGACACGTAGCGATGCAAAGGATAGAACCGGTAACCACCAGGTATTGGGGGCAGTTCGATAAACATCCAGTAATAAAATCGCGAAACCAACACCTAATAAGGTGGTGCCTAAAAGGAATAGTAAAATCCACCGTTTAATACCTATTCCCGGAACTAACCACCGGAGTTGGTTTGACAGTTGTTTCCAGTTTTTTTTTGATCGGGGAGTATTGTTCATTCCCATTCCAACCCTTGATGATAGCAGCCTTTAGATATCTCGTCAACAATAAATTATGCTATACTTCGCAACATGGCTAGAAACTACATTGTCGCTGATGTTGGGGGTACTCATATCCGTGCTGCATGTTTTCCAATACAAAGCCAAAAACCCACAATCGTAAAACGGATCCCTACTAAAGGGCAGGATGCCCCTCACTTACGGCTAATAAATCTGATTGAATCGATGAATTCAACGTATGATGAAATCGCAGCAATTACGGTTGCTGCTCCAGGCCCGTGCGACCCATATGAAGGTATTATATATAAAGCTCCTAATATCCCAAGCTGGACAAATCTGCCTCTAAAAAAAATGATCCGGGAGCATTTCAATGTCCCTGTTGCAATAGGCAATGATGCCAACCTGGCTGCCCTTGGTGAATGGCGATATGGCGCTGGGATTGGCCATCATTACCTGATCTATATTACCGTAAGCACAGGAATCGGAGCTGGAGTTATTATCAACGATCAATTATTACTTGGGGTGCATGGATTAGCAGCCGAGCTGGGACACATCACCGTGCTCCCTGATGGACCACTTTGTAGCTGCGGAAAACGAGGTCATTTAGAAGCTGTAACCTCGGGTCCAGCGATCGCCCATTGGGTGGAGCAAAAATTAATGCAAGGCGCTTCGTCTTCATTGTCCGTGAATAAACCATTTACAGCCAAAGATGTTTCTGCTGCAGCCTGTCAGGGTGATAAGCTAGCAAGGGAAGCACTCGCTCGAGCTGGCACATGCCTTGGGATTGCAATTGTGGATTTTCTCCATATTTTCAATCCAAGCCTGGTGATTATCGGAGGGGGAGTCTCGCGAAGTGGAGAAGCATTCTTTGAACCGATGCGGACAGCAATGAGCGATCATGCCCTTTCCAAGAAGTATCTAGAAGATGTAGCCATCACCACTTGTGCTTTGGGGGATGAGGTCGGACTGATGGGTGGATTGGCTCTTGCTCAATCATTGGACACTCCTTCACCATGCCAGTGATGCTAAAACAGTGGGATGTGGCACCTCTCATCCCATCTGATGTCGATAATGAGTTGCATCTTTACCCAGCAATAATCCGGCAGCTGCTCTTTAACCGCGGTATCACATCAGATGAACAAGCAAGACAATTCCTGGACGCCAAGCTCCCGATAAGTATAGACACAAAAAAAATTCGCAATATTTCCAAAGCAGTAAATCGTATCCGCAAGGCTATTAACCTCCGAGAAAAAATCATAGTATATGGAGATTATGATGCAGATGGCGTAACTGCTACAGCTTTATTGGTGCTGGTGTTAAAAACGCTCAATGCTGATGTAAAAGAGCATATTCCAAATCGTTTAGATGAGGGTTATGGATTAAATCTTGAAGCATTAAGCACAATGCATGATGATGGGGTAAGTTTAATTATCACTGTGGATTGCGGCATCCGTTCTTTCATTGAAGCAGATTATGCACTGAGAGAGGGAATGGATTTAATTATCACTGATCATCATTATCCGCTCGAGGCACTTCCTGCTGCTTTTGCAGTTATCAATCCAAAACAACTTAAAGATAATTATCCAGAAAAGGAACTGGCTGGCGTAGGTTTGGCATATAAACTTGCTGTAGCTTTAGCTAATTCATATCGGAGGGAACCCTTTGATCCAAATGCTTTTCTAGATCTAGTTGCTATCGGTACGATCGCAGATATGGTTCCTCTAACAGGTGAGAACCGATCATTAGTTCGTTCAGGAATGGAATGGATCAGAAAAAAGCAAAATCAAGGATTATTTTCGTTAATTAATGGCTCGGGGTTAAATCCAGATAGGATTTCTGCAACTGATATTGGTTATATGGTGGCTCCGAGGTTAAATGCAGCAGGAAGACTTGAAACTGCGCTAACTGCTTTTAACCTATTGACGACCCGAGATATATATCAGGCTGGACGTCTAGCACAGGAGCTAGAAGTACAAAATAATAAACGCCAAAAGATAATGCAAGACATCCAGGAAAAAGCTGAGAATTTAGTATTTATCAATAATAAAGATCCACTTTTATTATATGCAGGCGACCCTGGATTTAATATTGGGGTTGTCGGTCTTGCTGCATCAAGGTTAACTGAGAAGTATTACCGACCTTCAATCATTGCCAGCATCGGAGAAAGTATGACCCGCGCATCTTGTAGAAGTATCCCAGAATTCCACATCACCCAAGCTCTGGACCAGTGCAAAGATCTACTAGAGCATCATGGAGGTCATGCAGCAGCTGCAGGATTTACGGTTCGGAATGAATTATTGCCTGCCTTACTAGAAAAGATGAACGAAATTGCTAAAGAACAACTTATGGATATCGATCTTCAACCAAAAATCCGTGTTGAGGCAGAGATACCCCTATCTGACCTGAAACCTGGTCTGCTTAAATATCTCGAACAGCTACAGCCCACCGGGATGGGTAACCCGGCACCAATATTTATGTCCAGAGGATTGAAAGTCACCCGCCAAAAAGCGATTGGCACTGATGGATCACATTTAAAATTTTCTGTGACTGATGGGAAGATAACCTATGATGCGATTGCTTTCCGTCAAGGTCATTGGATTGCCCATCTCCCCCCAGAAATTGATTTAGTGTACACTTTTGAGCTTAATCAGTTCAATGGCCAAGTGAACCTGCAGTTAAATGTCAAAGACATAAGGCCATCGACATAACATTTTTCCCCTGCTCAGTCAACAAATCGATATTTAAATAATGTCCACATGGCGATAAACGCATCCCTCATTTTAATTTTCTTCCCCTCGGAGTAATCGCGTGGATTAAATGTTATCGGAACTTCGAAAATTCGGACCTTGCGTTTAAGGATTTTTGCTGTAAATTCAGGTTCAAACTCAAAGCCATGGGCATGTAAGGTCATATTTTGGACAATCTCGCGTTTAAATAATTTATAGCCTGTCTCCATATCAGTAAGTATATTGTTATATAGGATATTCGTGACCAGAGTCAAGATTTTATTGGCAACCATATTCCAAAATAATACTGGTCTGCGAGCAGCACCGAGAAATCTTGAACCGTAAACAACGTCAGCGATGCCCTCCTGTATGGGTCGCAGTAACACTGGATATTCACGTGGGTCATATTCCAGGTCAGCATCTTGAATGAGTAACAAATCGCCACTTGCGTTTTGAATACCTGTCCGAACAGCTTTTCCCTTCCCTTGATTAACCTCATGAAAAATGACTTTAATAGATTCTTTATCAGAGTATTCTGCTAATAATTCTCGACTACCATCAGTCGATCCATCGTCAACAACCAGGATTTCATCGACCAAACCAGTTGCTTTTACCCGTCGGATGATCTCGCTGATTGTTTTTATCTCATTATATACAGGGATAATAACGGTAAATGTCATAGGCATTTTTCCTCTTTTCAATTTTATCCTATAATTGTAATTGGTTATTCGATAAATACATCTTGCCATGCTATAATCATTTAACTACCTTGGGCAAGATAATAATTAAAGGAGGTTGAGCGATGGATGCATCTGCACGGGCAAAACCAATAATGGGGACCGGAAGTGGCGTGTTTACCCCTCCTATATTGCAAAGTATTGAAGATACAGGTTTATCAGCTCTATGGTTACAAGATCTTGCTTTAAAAATTCTTTACTTCGAGGGATATCTTACTGGTTTTAAGATTGCAGAGGAAATTGCATTACCGTTCACAGGAATTGTTGACCAGCTCCTTGATGCCTTAAAACGCGACAAATTTGTCGAAGTAAAAACTTCTCAGATGGGTTTAGGCGAGGGTGCTTATTTATATGCTATCACTGGAGCGGGAAGTGAACGGGCGCGCGAAGCTTTGGAACGTAGTCAATACGCAGGACCTACTCCTGTGCCAATCCAGGTATATAACGAGTCAGTTCTCCGTCAGGCTCAAGGTCGTCCTACAGTAACTAATCGCTCAATCCATCAGGGACTTTCACACTTGGTCCTGGATGAACCGACATTTCAGCGGATTGGTCCTGCGGTCAACTCTGGCACATCTATCTTCCTTTATGGCCCTCCTGGGAATGGAAAAACAAGTGTCGCAAGAGCGATTGGAAACATGATTCTGCATGAAAGTATGTACATCCCATATGCAATCTATATTGATGGACAAGTCATAAAAATGTATGACTCGGTTAATCACCAGTTATCAACAGAAGAACCTTCAGGAACGGGAGGCGCTGGTGGTGCACGAACCAATGGACGAAGAGACTTACGCTGGGTGCGAATCAGACGTCCCTTCATCATCGTTGGAGGTGAATTAACACTAGCCGGGTTAGATTTAGTTTTTGACGACGTGCATAAATTCTATGAAGCACCTTTCCAGGTGAAAGCAAATGGTGGAATCCTGCTTATCGACGATTTTGGAAGACAGCTCGTTCGCCCTCGTGATTTACTAAATCGTTGGATTGTTCCTCTAGAAAATAGAATCGATTTCATGACCTTACATACTGGTCGAAAGATCGAAATACCATTTGATGTCTTAGTCGTTTTCTCCACAAATTTACCCCCACGTGATCTTGTGGATGAAGCTTTCTTAAGGCGATTGAGGCATAAAATTGAGCTTGGTGATCCAACATTTGATGATTATCGCGAGATATTTAAAAGGGTTTCGTCAGCAAAAGGTGTCCAGTACATTGATGAAGGTTTGGCATATCTCCTCCAGGAATGGTACATCAAACGAGCACGAAAATTGCGTGCTTCGCACCCTCGTGATTTATGTGATCAAATATTGGATATTGCCCGATACCTGACGGTTGAACCAGCCATGACACATGATTTGATCGATCGGGCTGCTAGCGCATACTTTGTTGAGTTATAGTTCAGAATCATGGTTGATGAGAAGAAAATCTTTAATTATAGATATCTGAAAAGACCAACAATTTTTGCGCACCGCGGCTCAAGTGCATACGCCCCTGAAAATACTTTAGCAGCGTTCAAGCTAGCAATAGAACAACATGCTGATGGCATTGAGTTGGATGCAACACTCTCTGCAGATGGTCAAGTGATAGTGATTCATGATGATACGGTTAATCGCACGACGAATGGGGCGGGACATATTAAATCAATGAACTTGCCTGAATTGAAAAATTTAGATGCGGGTTCAAAATTCAATCCAGCATATCATTCAGAACGAATTCCAACTCTTGCGCAAGTATTTGAAACGGTTGGGCAAAAAATATATATTGATGTGGAGTTGAAAAACTACTCTTCCCCATTGGATGATTTACCGGATAGGGTTATCGCACTTGTGAAGGAATATGGCTTACAATCAAGCGTAATGCTCTCATCATTTAATATCATTGCATTGATACGAGCCCGTTCGCTCCTTCCAGATATCCCGCTAGGCATGATAACGGTTTCAGGATTAGCAGATCTAACCATCCGTTCAAGGTTGGTGCGATTAGGTCCGCTTTTCGCCTTGCATCCCAACTATATCGATGTCACACCAAAATTGATACATTCAGTTCATCGCACCAACTCCAGAATTCATGCTTACACAGTCAATCAAGCTGATATTATGCAGCAGCTTTTTACCGCTGGTGTGGATGGTATTTTCACCGCTGACCCGCTATTGGCCCGTAAAGTATTATCAGAAATTAGTTGAGTATTTCTATGATCCCTTATGTTTGGCTTGAACAAGCGAAAGAGAGGATTACACCATTTATAAAAAGAACCCCTCTAACTTATGACCCACAAAACGACCTATATCTAAAGTGGGAGAATCATCAAGCCACCGGTTCATTTAAAATCCGTGGTGCATTGAATAAAGTATTATCTCTACAAGATTGGGAGCTAGAACGAGGATTGGTGACTGCCTCAGCTGGGAACCACGGACAGGGGGTAGCAATGGCGGGGAAAATAAAAAATGCTCGAGTTATTGTGTTTGCATCGGATCATGCGTCGAAAAATAAAATTCAGGCGATGCGTGATCTTGGGGCAGAAGTCCGTTTGATCGATGGAGGTTATGGAGAAGCCGAACACGCTGGAATCGATTTTGCCAGAATATCCAATGCCACCTGGATTTCACCTTACAACGATGGAATGGTCATTGCCGGTCAGGGAACAATCGGTATGGAAGTGTTGGAAACTCTACTTGCTCCATCACCAATTGTCTGGCTTGTTCCAGCTGGAGGTGGAGGGCTAATTTCAGGGATTGGGTGTACCTTACAAAGAGTAGTGCCCCGTCCGAGTTTGGTCGCTGTCCAATCTGAAGCATCTCCTTTTCTGCACACAATTTTCCATCACGGTACACAAGAAGGGGTGGTCGAGCGCGCCAGCTGTGCTGATGGCTTGGCGGGACCCGTCGAAGCAGGTTCTGTTACCATCCCACTGGTGATGAGCTACGTGAATGACTTTATCCTGGTATCGGAAGACGACATACAAAGAGCAATCAAATATGCCTGGAATGTTTACCATGAATGTATCGAAGGTTCAGCGGCGGTACCTCTTGCTGCAGTGTTATCTGGTCAGGTTACGTCCAGACCAGCTTTGATCATTTTAACGGGTGGTAACATCAATCCAATAGAACATAGACAAATTCTTGATAATGAAACAATTGGGCCTTTCAGGAAAGCTTGAGCAGATGGATATTACTCCTGATGAAATCATGGTTGTTTGTATGGCACACCAAATTCGGGATGGCGAATTGGTCGCTCAAGGCATTGCCACACCGCTGGTGGCCGCAGCATATTTGCTCGCCCGACATACACACGCTCCAAATATTTATTTCTCATCAGCCATCGGACAGGGAATTTGCCGGTATCCAGCACCATTAAGCCTAAGTCATATCGAACGCTTATGGCTGGATCGCTCACTTGTTAATATTGGTTTTGCCAGGGCAGTCAGTGAAGTATTACCATCCTTACGCCCTTTGGAATTCTTCCGCCCTGCCCAGATCGACCCCAATGGTAATTTTAATAATATTGCATTTGGAAGAGACTACAAACACCCGCGATTAAGGTTGCCAGGCACTGGCGGCATACCTGATGTGACAACGTACCTGGACAAAATAATGTTATACGTTCCCAGACATTCAAGGGTTACTTTCGTGCCTCAGCTTGACTTTTGTGCTGGACTCGGGCATAATTCCGCTCGCAAACGTGGAACTGGTCCTCGATATCTCATTACTAATCTGGGACAATTCGACTTTATTCAAGGAAAAATGAGATTAACCTCATATCATCCCGGAGTATCGATCGAAAAAATCCAAGCCCATACAGGATTCCAACTAGAGATATCCTCAACCATCGCGGAGACCGAGTTTCCAACTGGCGATGAGATCAACCTGCTTCGTAATGTGATCGATCCGATGAATATACGAAGACTCGAAATACTTAGTGGTGCTGCGCGGCGTGAGCAAATGCATAAAATAATAACTAGAGAAAAGCAAGATATCCTGATGAATTAACTGTGTAAGTATTGTTTCAAATGAAATCCATCCTAAATAAAATTCTCATTTTGGTCCAAATCTTTCTTATTCTCCTACCAACATCAGTTGGTCAGGCTGCCCCATCTGCTCAAACAACTGCAAATAATGAAAGGGCTCAAGTTTTATTGGATTCTTTAACCCCTGAGGAACGTGTGGGACAACTCTTTTTGATTACTTTCTATGGTCCAGAAGCAGGGGTTGGTTCAACTACCGGGTCTCAAATCTATGACTTGATCGTTAATTATCATGTCGGTGGGGTGATACTCAAATCAGTAAACGATAATTTTGTGGGTTCCGACCGAACCTTAGCAATTGCACAAAGCCTGACCGGGCAATTACAGCGGGATGAATATGCAGCTTCTCAAGAGCAACAGACCAACCCTGAAACTCTGGAAGCCTTCACACCTGCGTATATCCCTTTATTTATAGGCATCTCTCAAGAGGGAGATGGGTATCCTTATGACCAGATCCTGAATGGAGTGACTACTTTACCAAGTGAAATGGCGCTTGGGGCAACGTGGAGTACGGAATTCAGTCACGAAGTCGGCGGTGTTCTTGGCAGTGAGTTATCTGCATTGGGTTTCAACCTGCTGCTCGGACCCTCTTTGGATGTATTAGAAGTCCCGAATTCAGAAAGTGGGGGAGATCTAGGTGTACGGACATTCGGAGGAGATCCCTTCTGGGTAGGAGCATTGGGACAGGCATATATATCAGGCGTCCACCAAGGAAGTAATGGCAAGATGGTAGTGGCAGCAAAGCACTTCCCCGGTTTCGGTGGTTCTGATCGATTACCAGAAGAAGAAGTTGCCACTGTTCGCTCATCCATGGAACAGTTAAAGCAAATTGATCTGGCTCCTTTTTTTTCGGTAACTGGTAATGCAACTGACCCTCAATCTGTGACCGATGCGTTGCTCGTTTCACATATCCGCTATCAAGGATTTCAAGGAAATATACGTGCAACTACCCGTCCGGTAAGTTTCGACCCACAGGCTTTTTCTCAATTGATATCCTTGCCTTCTTTTGACACGTGGAGACAAAATGGCGGAGTAATGATCAGTGATAATCTCGGAAGCAGGGCCGTACGTCGATTTTATGATCCAAGTGGCCAGACCTTCAATGGACCGCTTGTTGCACGAGATGCTTTCCTTGCAGGTAATGATTTGCTTTATTTGGATAATTTTCTTTCCAGTGGGGATCCAGATATGTACACGACATATATTCGTACACTGCTCTTTTTCGCCCAAAAATATCGTGAGGATCCAGCATTCGCACAGCGTGTTGATCAATCTGTACTACGCATCCTTTCCTTAAAATATCGGATTTACAACAATACGTTTTCTGTATCAGCCACCCTGCCAAATGAGGATAGCTTAAGTTCGATCGGGTTGTCTTCCCGGGTAACTTTTAACATAGCTCAGGAGTCAGCGACGCTTATTAGCCCTTCAATTGATGAGCTCAACATCGCAATCCCCTCACCACCCGCTCGTGAGGAACGCATCGCCTTTATAAGTGACTCCAGAGTATTTCAACAATGTAGCGCTTGCCGGCAACAGTATATATTTGAAGTTGATGCTCTCGAAAATGCAGTAATTCGTCTTTACAGTGGTAGTGGTCAGGTTCTACCTAACAATCTTATCTCGTATTCGTTTCAAGACCTGTCTGATATGCTCAATGCTGGAACTGGTGTTCTGCAGATAGAAAACGACCTACGCCAGGCGGAATGGATTGTTTTTACGATGGATACCGTTTCCAGTGCTATTCCTAATTCACAAGCATTGTTACAATTCCTCGACCAACGACCTGACCTGATCCAAGGAAAGCGTCTGATCGTTTTTGCTTTAAGCGAGCCCTATGCGCTGGATGCAACGGATATATCAAAATTATCCGCCTATTATGCACTCTACAGCCGCTCGAGCTCTTTTATCGAAATTGCTGCAAGAATTCTATTCCACGAAATCCTACCAGTCGGTCATTTGCCTGTATCGGTTCCAGGTATTGGTTATGAAATTCTTGAGGCAACCTCTCCGGATCCAAACCAGGTGATCCATCTCTCGCTTGAAACCCCCGATATTACCCAAGCAGAAACCACTCAAACACCTGGGCAAACCCCTACAGCAACAGTGCTTCGAGTAGGAGATACGATATCAGTCGTAACCGATCTCATTTTAGACCATAATGGCAACCAGGTACCAGATGGCACAATTGTTCAATTTATGCTTTATCATGATGCTGAAAGCGTGCCAACACAATTAGTCGAATCGCAAACATCGCAAGGTATTGCAAAAGGAAATTTGATGATCGACCAGTCCGGTGAAATTAATATCCTGGCAGAGAGTGGTCAGGCTGTTTCGGATGTTCTGAATATTGAAATCCCCCCAGAATTGGTGACATCGACGCCATTGCCACCAACACAGACACCTACACATACATATACACCAACGCTAAATCCCACAAATACAACGACACCAACTCCTTCACCAACACCTGTCCCAGTAAATGTATCGAACCAGGGGGGTGTAGATTTTGGGGACTGGGTGGCTGCTTTACTTATTATCGCGGTGGTCGGTGGCGGTAATTATTGGCTGATGTATGCCAAACGTGGATTACGCTGGGGGATTAGAGCTGCTTTATTACCAATTATTGGTGGTCTATTTACTTACACATATCTGGCAATCAATATGCCAGGAAGCGAACCTTTGACTCAAACTATGGGAACTTGGGGTGTCGTGTTAATTGCATTACTTGGTGCCTCGATTGGGGTCGCGTGTTATTTTATTTGGCAATTTATGGAAGACAGAAAAATTAAACCAGCTTGAGCTTATCGAGCAAGTGTGATAATTAAGCTTAAAAACAAGAGGATTGCAGCCGCCCAAAGTAAGATTCTCTCGTAGGTAGCAGAAAAAACCATCCTTAATGTTGGGGGTGATGATTTTCCTGCTTGTCGGATCGGTGGAATCCAATTTCCAATCAATGCCTGGCGGAAAGATTCGATATCTTGAGGTCGCTCATCTGGATGTAAATTCATCGCCCATAAAATCGCTTTTTCTGTTCGAACACTGATCTCCGGGTTAAGCTGCCGTAGCGGTAATAAATTTTCAGGATGTAAAAATCGTTCGCGCGCTTCATTGGGTGGCTGGTTGGTGAGAAGGTGATATAAGGTTGCCCCGAAAGCATATATATCGCTTCGACGGTCAGTATGCCCACTATCACCCCCATATTGCTCGAGCGGCGTATAAAGGGCTGTCCCACGCCCCTGAAGGATCGTAATGGTCATTTCCTCAGACGCCAACAACTTCACCAAACCAAAATCAACTAATTTAATTAAACCACTCGGAGTAACTTTGAGGTTACTCGGTTTTATATCACGATGTAATATGGGGGGTGTCTGTCCGTGCAAGTAGGATAATGCATCAGCAAGTTGACTTGCCCACGAAAGCACTTCAGTTTCTTGCAAAAACTCTCCATGCTGTCGCGCTTCCATCATTAATGTGCGCAAATCATTTCCCGGGACAAAATCCATTACTAAATAATCCCGGGGGCCAATTGAAAAGAAATCGGACACTTTTGGTAGATTGGGGTGATCCAGGCGCGCTAAAACCGTCGCTTCACGGAGGAATTGGTCACGAGCTTGATTGACAACCTCCTGTGGCAATGTTCGGTCATGTTCAACTTCTTTGAGCGCACATTGCCGTCCTTCCAGGCGAAGGTCATCAGCTAGGTAGATGCTACCCATACCCCCATGGCCGATAATCCTCCGTATTTTATAGCGATTTCTCAGGACTTCTCCAGTTTTTAAGGGCGTAGGCATATTCTTTTTACCCGTTGGCGTTACGGATAGGGATATTATACCTTTGGTTTATTGGAGAATAGAGATTGTGTGAATCAATATTCGTAACTTTAATTGTTAGCCGATATAATTATGATTATGCTACCTGCCCACTCTTATCTGGAAACCTTAAATATCCCATATATAACAAAAACATTTCCACCATCTACTCCGAAGGGAGCTGCAAATGTAGCTATTGCACTCGGATTATCAGAACACCAAGCTGTGAAAACCCTCATTTTTTCAACTGACAATGAAGAACAAGTGCTCGTTATGGTTGGTGGTGATAAGAATGTCATCTCTGGTCAACTAAAAAAAGTCGTTGGTTCCAGAAATGTTCAACTTGCTAATACAGATCTTGTTTTAAAGCTCACTGGATATCAGGTCGGCTCCATACCTCCATTTTCCTGGCAACCCGAGGGCTTTCGTTCATTTTTGGATCTAGCATTAATCAATGAATCCATTCTGGCTGTAGGTGCTGGAGTTTGGGGTAATGAAATCTTGATTACCCCTGCAAATTTACTAAAAGCAAGTTCAGCAATAGCGGTAAACCTCTCCAACCGGGAGTCGCCAATATATTTAATTAAATAAAAGCTGTGGTATATTTATTAATCTCAAATAGATGGATGAATTCCAGCACAATTGAAAGAGGTTAATGAAGATGGCTCTGGACAGTGAAGAATACCCTTCATTAGTTGCTCAGGCAGGACCGTTAAGTGGTCAACGCTGGATATTAAAAGGTGAAATTTTTGTGGGAAGGGATGATGCATGCCAGGTGGTCATCCAAAATCGTCAGGTATCACGTTATCATGCGAGGTTTGTAAGCCTTCCCCATGGTGTCCAATTGGAAGACCTGGGGAGTAAAAATGGAACTCATGTAAACGGGCATGATGTGATCGAACCGATGATTCTCCAAGATGGGGATGTGATTCAAATTGCATTCGCTCAGCAATTCCTTTATTTAAGTTCAGATTCGACCTTGCCTTTGGATATTGGTCCCCTGGAACCCGATGAGACAATTCATGGTCCTAGAATGCTCCGTTTGGACAAACGCTCTCGTAGAGTTTGGATTGGCAACGACGAACTACTTCCACCATTATCGGTATCCCAATATCAGCTTTTAGAGTTGTTATATGACAATCCAGGTCGAGTAGTGTCACGCGCAGAGTTAATACAAGCAGTGTGGGGAAAAGAAGATGTAGTGGGCATTTCTGAGCAAGCGTTGGATGCTTTGGTACGACGCTTGCGTGATCGCTTGATCACGATAAACTCAAAGCATCAATTCCTGATTACAGTACGTGGACATGGTCTCCGCCTGGATAATCCACCCCTTAAATAGAAAATCATGAAACCGGAGCTGTGTGAGGGCTCCGGTTTTTTTTGTTTATTTAACCAAGATTTGCAGACATAGTAATTCGCAATGCTGAGCTGAATATTTGGCTCAGACGATTTTTCAATTCAACCTCCCCGCCTGATTCCGTTCTAACCAGCAGATTAGATAAAATATCCATAAACTCTGGTGTTATCTCTGCTTTATGCGCATCGAGTTTTTTGTTCAGCTCAGTTTCTGAGTCTGGCTACTTCTAATAACTCCTGAATCAATGCTACTTCAGGGGGAGGTGCGCTGGCTTTATCTACCACTTCTTCAATTTGTTTGAGTTTACTTATCTTTTCAAGATCACCAGCTTTTCGCGCCGTTTCCATCTCTTCATTAAATGCCTGAACGAATATTTCGTCCACCAATGTTAGGTTTTGTAACATGGTTTGTTTTATATCAGTAGACTGCAAGATCACGGAAATATTTTTCTTTGCCTGCAGCAATCTTTCTTCCTTTTGCTTATCAATCGCTTGTGTCATCTCGAGCAACTGATCCCGCAATTTGATTAGACGTTCTCTGCCATCACCACGTGCCCGGTCGATCCGTTCGCTAAGCAATGTGAAAAACTCATAATCCATTCCAGGTCTTGCCAGGCTAACCAACACACTCAGCTGGGTCTCATTAGGAGCTTTAATGATTATCTCAAGAAGTTTTTCACGAGTTAATGAGCTACCAGCCGCCTGCAATGTTTGTATTGCAACCTCCACATCCTTTGACTGCTCTTGAATCTGGCGACCAAAAGTTGTCTTTGGTAATAATTTCTTTTGTAGTTCAGTCAACCGATTGGCTGATTCCTGGTCTCCATTAACTGCTGAAGCTTCTATCAACCGATTTAATAGATTATAAAAATCACTATCAAATAAAGTATCTTCATTAACCGTAATCTCATCAATACTCTCATCGGTTGCATTCATCAATTTCTGCAGTAAATTCATCCGGTCCTGTTGTGCCTGGATCATCTCTTTCGTAATTCCATCTGCTGCCAGGATGCGTTCCACCATAGTTTGCATCGTCAACATGGACAGGGGTTGAAGAAGATATGCTTTTCTCTTTTCTTGTGGTAGGCTATTCGTAACCCTGGTAATCAATGGTCCGATGATACGTTCCTGTTCATTGATTGGTAATCCAAGCTCAGGTGGAAAATAGGTCAATAATAGATCCTTATTCGGGTCATGGTACACCAGCGGGGTTGCGATCATCCCTTGATAGCCACAGTTTGGGCAGGAGGCAAGATTGAAAGCACCTGCCAGGATTTTTTGTTTGACTGTCGGATCCTGACCTACATCAAATAATTGGTCAATATCTGCCATGATTGGTTGCCGGCAGTTTGGACAATTTATGCGCGTCTTTGGCATGAATCTCTCCTATTTAACAAACCCTTGATTTTTTGGGCATTGTTTCACTAAGTATTAATAATGAATTATTAGTCAATTTCTGGGAATCGAAAAACAGATCCGTGCTCCATTACCAGGACGCGGGTCTACCCATATTCGACCACCATGGGCTTCAATAACTGCCCGAGCCAAGTATAAACCCAATCCCGCCCCTTTCGTAGTTCTTTTAGCATTCGAGGAACGGTAGAACCGATCGAATATATGCGGGATATCTTCTGGGGCAACACCGGGACCTTCATCACTAACGCAAATGATCACTTGGCTTGGGCGTACCTGTCCACTGATTCGTATCTCGCCACCCTGGGGTGAATATTTTATTCCGTTGGAAACAAGGTTCGAAAGCACCTGTTCCAGGCGTGTCTCATCGCCTGTGACAATCGGAAAATTATCCGGGAAATCCACACTTATCGTATGTAGTGAGGATTGGATTTGGAATCGTTTGGCAATCCTATCCACAATTGCATCCAATGCAACATCCGATGAATTGATTGATAGACCTCCAGCTTGTAATCGAGATGCTTCCAGTAGATTCTCAATCAATTCTGTCAGCCGATCTGCCTCTTCCTCAATGACTTCAAGGCTGTCTTTCACGATTTCACGATCCCAGTTTGCGTCCTCACGTCGCAGGGTACCAACATATCCTTTGATAAGCGCAACAGGTGTCTTCAGCTCATGGCTGATTACAGATATAAATGTGCTTTTTAGCTCCTCTGCTTCACGGAACCTGGTAATATCGCGCACAGTTGCAATGATATTAAGCAAGTTTCCATCATTTGATACCAAAGGTGCGTAAGTTATTCCAATCGGTAAGGATACACCGGATGCTCTTTGCAGGTCTCCTTCCACATACAAAGCAGCATTTGGGGTTAGCGGCCACCCTCCTGCTTCTGCTTGTTCCAGCGTGAGCATATCTTCGTGGCAAGACCACTCAATCACTTCTTCATGTGATTTTCCGGTAATATCCTCGATTGGTTTTTCCAGCATTCGTGCAAATGCTGGATTTGAACGTGTAATAATGTGCGCAGGTGAAATGATCAAGATTCCATCTGCGGCAGAATCCAACAGGGCATCCATGCGTTGTTTTTCCTGACTTACCTGTTGGTAAAGCTGGGCATTATCAACAGCGATAGCGGCCTGGTTGGCAAAATCTTGCAACAGTGCGCGGTCATTTGAGGAAAAAATTCCCACATAATTTCGAAATATGAAAATCACTCCAATCACTTTTTCTCGGGTGATTAATGGTAGACCTACTCCTGTAAACAATCCCAGGCCAACCGTCCTGGCTATATTTTGAAGTAATCTGTTTACCTCTGGTAGCTCAAATCGGGCGGGATCCTCATTATCAGGGATCTCAGCAAGGAGTGGTTCCAGATGGCGTGCCAGGCTTGCGGGTATACCAAGACTAGTTGCCACCTTCCAGCCCCCTTTTTCAGCACGTAAGGCGATTAATCCTCCTTGTCCGGCGAGCATTTCTGCAGAAATATATAGAATGCGCCCCAGGAGCTTATCCAAATCAAGCTCCTGGGTCAATGCACGGCTAATTTCCAATAAATAATCGCGTTGGCGAACGCGAAAATCAGGCAACATGAGAAATTTGGAATTCCTTCTCAGCTAATGTGATCGATTCCTCAAAGATCTCCAACCCATCGTCCAGCTCATTCTTTGTGATACTAAGTGGAGGTGAAATCCTAATCGTGCTTTTTCCACATCCTAAACTCAATAATCCTCGTTCAAATGATCGTTGAACTATCCGTTCACTCAGGTCATGTGCTGGTTCTTTGCTTTGTTTGCTCTTAACGAATTCAACCCCAATCATCAATCCAATCCCACGTACCTGCCCGATCGATGGGTGCCTTGCTGCAATCTCATTCAAAGCATCGATCGCATATTCACCAACTTCTGTGGCATTCTGCAGATATTCATCCTGTATCAGATCCAATGTAGCTAATGCAGCTGCACAAGCTATCGGATTGCCTCCATATGTGTTCCCATGGGAACCGAGAGGCCAGGTAACAATGCTTTTTCGAGCAATGATTGCACCGAGGGGGATACCAGAAGCTATGCCCTTCCCAACACAGACGATATCCGGTTCGATCCCAAAGTGTTCGATCGCCCACCATTTGCCGGTTCGTCCCATCCCCGATTGAACTTCATCAACAATGAGTAAAATATCATGCCGGTCACACAGATCGCGTAGAGCGGGATAAAATCCGGCAGGAGGGATAATGTAGCCTCCCTCGCCCTGGATGGATTCCACCAGGAGCCCTGCCACATCCTCTGCAGGTAATAATTTCCCAAGCACTTGTTCTTCAATATACCTCACAACCGTTTCCCCATAGTCCTCACCAGGCCTTTGGCTAAAAACCGGTCGGTAGGAATCAGGATAAGGAACATGAACGACCCCGTTCATAAGCGGATAAAAACCTTCATGATACAACGGTTTACTGGCAGTAAAGCTTAATGATCCCAGGGTTCGACCGTGAAAAGCTCCAAGGAATCCAATAAACTGACTTGCACCCGTATGATAACGAGCTAATTTAATGGCTGCCTCAACACTTTCAGTGCCAGAATTGGTCATAAACGAGACTGCATCTTCCTTAAATGGCGCAATTTGATCCAGTCGCTCACCTAATGTGACCCAGGCATCATGATAAAAATCTGCAGAAATGTGGAGGAATTTTTCTGATTGATCCTTGATTGCCTGTACAACTTTTGGATGACTATGGCCAGTAGCAGTTACCGCAATTCCTGCTGCAAAGTCTAAAAAATGGTGCCCATCCACATCCCAGACATCCGTACCTTTACCATGATCCATTACAAATGGATAGGCACGTGCGTAGGAAGGTGAGATAACTGCAGAATCCCGTTCGATAATCGCTTTTGCTTTCGGACCCGGTAGATCATAGATTTGCATATTTTTCTCCTGTTTTATTCCTATAAACACCGTGATGGACAAGCAATACACCCACCGCTGGAGAGGCACCAGCGGTCAAGTGTTTACAGGTTGATAGGTGGTTCACATTGCGCCTGATGGCAAAATTATAACACTACCCGTATGGGTTATAATCATGCTTCGTGATAAGAAGCTGCTTTCACTTCGATGTTATCTCCCAGGAAGGTCGTGCACGAGCTGGGGTCTTTTCCACCCCGCATGGTGATCTTCTCACACCCATCTTTGCTCCCGTTGGAACACAAGGCACGGTAAAATCTATTACACCCGAGCAATTGGAAGCGGTTAATGCCAGTCTGATTTTAGCAAATACATACCACCTTTACCTTAGGCCTGGTGATGAATTAATCGCAAGATTGGGAGGATTGCACAATTTTATGCATTGGGATCGTCCAATCTTGACTGATTCAGGCGGCTTTCAGGTTTTCTCATTGGCTGAAAACAGGAAGATTGATGCTGATGGCGTCACCTTCAAAAGCCATATTGATGGTTCCACCCATAGAATAACCCCAGAAAAATCCATATCCATTCAAGAAAACCTGGGTGCTGATATCATCATGGCTTTTGATGAGTGCACTTCACCTTACGACCTTTATCAAAATGAAATCGCGCTTGAACATACACATGCCTGGGCGGAGAGATGCGTAAAAGCTAAAACTCGCAAAGACCAGGCTTTATTTGGCATAATCCAAGGTGGCATTCACCCTGAACTGCGGGCGCGTTCTGTCGATTATTTATCCTCATTGGACTTTCCCGGGTATGCCATCGGTGGATTATCAGTAGGCGAATCGAAATCAGAAACCCAATCTATCCTCGAGCTGGTGGATGCACAACTTCCGGAAAATAAACCTCGCTATTTGATGGGCGTTGGCTCACCAGAAGATTTGGTGAATGGTGTCTCTACGTGGCGTGGACATTTTCGACTGCGTTTTGCCAACCCGCCTGGCTCGGCATCATGTCGCCATCACACGCAACAGACGTTTGAATATCGCCAATGCAAAATACTCAGCCGATGCTCTACCGCTCGACGAGAGCTGTTCTTGTTATGCTTGCCAGAATTTCTCCCGCGCCTATCTCCGACATTTGGTATTAGCCAAGGAACAATTGGGTGCCACCTTGTTAACCATTCATAATCTATTCACGCTGGTATCATTGATGGGTGACATTCGCCTGGCTATCACTCAAAAACGTTATGGACAGTTTGCTGTGGAATTCTTAAACAACAGGGAAAATGCGAAATGACGCTTTTACAATCCATCCTACTAGGCATTATTCAAGGGCTCACAGAATTTTTACCTATCTCCAGCTCTGCTCATCTTGTGATCACGCCCTATTTATTGGGTTGGCAGATTCCCGTTCAGGATGCCTTTACTTTCGATGTCCTTGTCCAACTTGGAACACTGTTGGCAGTAATTGTTTACTTTAGAAAAGACCTATATCAAATCATAGCAGGCGTGATTAATGGTCTGATCCACAAGCACCCATTTTCAGAGCCTTCATCTCGCCTGGGCTGGATGCTGCTCCTGGCTACCATCCCAGCTGTGATTGCAGGGTTACTTTTCAAGGAACCCATTCAGCGAGTATTTGGCAACCCAGTGGCTACTGCATTCTTATTGTTCGGTACCGCTGCATTACTGGTGATCGCTGAATTAGTTGGAAAACGAATTCAACAAATAGAAACCGTTTCCTGGCTGGATGCTCTGATCATCGGTATATTCCAGATAATCTCCCTACTACCAGGAATATCGCGATCAGGAGCAACGATCAGTGGCGGGATGATCAGAAATCTGGAACGTCGTGATGCTGCACGTTTTTCATTTTTAATGTCAATTCCGGTTATGCTTGGAGCCGGTACGATCGCGATTGTTGATCTAATACAATTACCGAATTTTTCTGTTCAAATCCCAACCCTTATTACTGGTTTCATTACTGCCGCGGTCGTTGGTTATCTCACAATTCGTTGGTTATTAGCATATCTGGTTAATCGACAATTGTATCCATTCGCCATTTATTGCATTGTAGTAGCCATAATTATCATACTTCGCTTTTTAATTCGGTTTTGATAATGAATCGATTGTTCTTATTAGGATTAGTGGCATTGTTAATATCCTGCGGTGCGCCTGAGTTAAGCACCCCTGCTCCAACTCCAGAGGCAATCCAGGTTATCTTCCCATCAGCGCTCAAATCCTGGGCAGATAAATTTTCGAGATGTGCTTCCAACAATCCGTTGGTGGGGCTTTATTTTTTTCAATCCCCGTCGGCGGATAAATTTTTCGATTCTAATAACCTGGTCCTGGAATTGGGAGAACCTTTGCAGATTGAGGAAGATTCATATCTCTCGCAGATTGGCTGGGATCAAATCGATGTAATTATCAACCAGGACAATAATATATCTCAACTAACAACCAACGAACTTCAAGGAATTTTTTCCGGCTTAACTTCAATTTGGGCTACTGATAATAGTCAGCCAATCCAGGTATGGGTGTTACCGGATGATGATACTGTCCGAAAATACTTTGACCATGCAGTCCTGCAATCCCACCCGCTGACTTCTGAAGCAAAGTTAGCTCCTGATTCTGACGCCATGCTTCAAGCGGTCTCGAATGATACCAATGCCATTGGTTATCTACCAGAATCTATAATATCTTCAAGTGATCCAGCAGTGGTATCAAAAGTAAAAATCATTCAAGTAGATACATCCCTACAAGACGAATTTTCCCAACCCGTCATTGCCATTACACAAAATGAGCCTGAGGGCTTGATGCGCGAATTATTAGTTTGTGTCCAGAGTTCTATTCCCTAGTTACAATCTCTAAGGAACGACATTCCCAATTGAAACGCTAATCAAGATCCAACCCGATTCAATGCAATTAACCAAACGGCTATACGCATTTTTCATATAAGGGATATGGCTGGTTTATTCAGTTAGATTATTTTATTGTTTCGCGATAAAGGGTGGCAATTTCCCATAAAGAAACCAATAATCCTTCTCTGGAAATCCTGCTTGAATATCTATATCCCAAATGAATCCACTATATACTAAACTGTTTTTTAAATACCCATCTAAACTTATTAGTAATCCCATGTCCGCTATGGATGGTTGCATAATTTCTGGTTTTAATAACTCAAGCATAACCCGTAAGCGTACTTCATACGGATATCGGTCAGCATTTTCCTGCGGATTGTCCTGGTATTCCTGAATAAAATTCCGCCACATTTTTGTTCTGACCTGATAACACTTTCTTGCTTTCTCTTCCCAGGCAACTTTCCATTTTAAACGGCTGAGTTCCAATTTTGAAATTACCTGTTGCACTTTATATTCTTGCTCTGGAGTTATGTTGCGGCTTGTCAATCTGGCACGTGCCAGGAGCAACCCATCGAGGGTCAGACGGGGATACTCGGGTTCACCCTTTGGAGGGCTGACGTTTGCTGGCCAAAAAACCTCATCCGAAATCAAATATTGCTCCAGGATTTCTGTGCCTAAATTAAGATACCTAAGGTCATAATCAAGTGATTTCATCGGTTTATTCACATACGAAGCGAAATATCGATTCGAACAGTTAACGCTGTTCCAAATCTACCCAATACCAAATTGCCAACCTTGGATGACTGCTTATTAAGAAGTCACTTCTAAAATAAAATTACGACAAAGAGACCAATAATCGTAATGGCTCTTCGATGAATTTCGCCAATGCCTGTAAAAACCTTGCTCCCTCAGCTCCATCACTGACCCGGTGGTCCACCGAAAGGGTTGCTTTCATACGGGTGCCAATTTTAACCTCATTGTTCTCCACTACCGGAACTTGCGTTACTGAGGCGACTGCCAAAATGGCGGCTTCAGGTGGATTGATGATTGCGCTGAACTCATCCACATCGAACATTCCCAGGTTACTGACAGTGAATGTGGAGCCTTCGATATCTTCTGGCCGTACTTTCCCCTCTCTTGCGCGTTTGACAAGACCCTTCAATTCAGAGGAAATGTGAAAGATAGTTTTCTGGTCAGGGTCACGACAAACAATTGTGAGTAAACCATTCTCGACTGCAACTGCAACTCCAATATTGATCATACCGTGGTAAATTACCGAAGAATTTTTTAAATCAAGTGAGGCGTTTAAATTGGGGAATTCTAACAACGTAAGTGCCACTGCGCGGACGATAAAATCATTAACTGATAATTTTTCTTCCTCTGCAAGCAGGGCATTGATCTCTTTTCGCCGGTCAATCAATGCAGCTACATCATATTCATGGGTTACATAAAAATGGGGTGCCTGTTGTTTTGACTCGGTCATCCTGCGTCCAATGGCGGCTCTTAACCTTGGTAATGGCATACTACGGGTTTCACGAAAACCGGTTATCGAAGCTGCTTCAGGTTTTTTCCGTGCTGTGCCTGGAATTTTCACTGTCTCAGGCATGGATCTCGTCTGTTGGAATGATTCAATATCCTTCTTGGTTATCCTGCCTCCAGGCCCTGTCCCTTGAACCAGGCGAAGATCGATACCCATATCTGCTGCCATCGATCGTGCCAGAGGGGATGCATGTGGAGCCTCATTATAAATTGAAGGTACCTGGACATTAAGCTTATTGATGGTTTCTACGCCAGTATGCCGGAGGTGTACTTCTTCAGATGGTTCTTCGGTCACTTTTAGTTTGTCTGCAACCTCCGGCTTCTTCATCACTGCATCCAGGTTCACTTCTTCTCCGGGTTTACCAATCACTGCAATTGGATCGTTAATGGGCACAATCGTCCCTTGTGGAACAAGCTGTCGAAGCAACACACCATCATACGTGGTTTCTACTTCAACGGTAGCTTTATCTGTTTCAATCTCAGCCAGCACGGCACCTTTTATTACATGATCGCCTTCATTAACCACCCACCTTACAAGAGTACCTTCTGCCATATCGAATCCAAGTTTCGGCATTTTGACAATTTCTGCCATTAGAGCACCTCCCTGACCGCTTTGACTACATCTTCCACCTGAGGTAGTGCAAGCTGTTCCAATGTCTTGTTGTAGGGAAGTGGGACTTCCTTCTGTGCTACACGTTGTATGGGAGCATCTACGAAATCGAATGCTTCTTCATATATCCTGGATGCCACCTCAGCACCAACACCGTATGACTTCCATCCTTCTTCAACAATTACCGCCCGATTTGTTTTTTTGAAGGATTCGAGGACAGGTTCCAAATCTAACGGTCGTAATGTGCGCAGGTCGACGATCTCAGCTTCAATCCCTTCTTGAGCAAGTAGATCAGCTGCTTTTATAGAAGTCTCCAGCATTTTGCTATAGGTCACAATCGTAACATCCGTGCCAGACCGTTGAATTTTGGACCTTCCAATTGGAATTAATTGATCACCTTCTGGAACTTCTCCTCGAACCTGGTAAAGTGTGGCTGATTCGATGAACAATACCGGATCATTGACCCGGATAGCTGATTTCAGCAAGCCCTTAGCATCCTCTGGTGTACCCGGAGCAACAACTTTCAATCCCGGAAAGTGTGCAAATATCGCATCTGGAGTCTGGGAATGGGTAGCTGCCAATTGACGTCCGCCTCCGCTGACGGTACGGATTACCAGTGGAACGGTCATCTGACCAGCAAACATATAGTGCAGCTTAGCAGCCTGGTTCACAATGTGATCGAATGCTGAGAACGCAAAGTTGATTGTCATAAGCTCAGCGACAGGTCGCAACCCAGTTAGGGCTGCCCCAACGGCAGCACCGATGATGGCTGCTTCGGCGATGGGTGTATCTTTCACCCTCTCAGCACCAAAATGGTCATAGAACCCTTTGGTTACCGCGTAACTTCCGCCCCATACTCCAACTTCTTCTCCCATGATAAAAACACTCGGGTCACGTTCCATTTCTTCCCATAATGCTTGCGATATTGCTTCACGCATTGTGATCCTTGGCATATTTACCTCGTTTTATTCTACTTCCATATATATATGCTTATAAAGATCTTCAGCCAGTGGCTCAGGGCTGCTTTCTGCAAATTGCACCGCTTCCAGAATCTCAAGCTCAGCTGATTTTTCTACTCCATCCAATTCATCTAAACTGGCAATCTTGTTTTCCAGCAGATATTTATGATAAATACCGATAGGATCTTCTTCTTCCTGCCAGCATTTAACCTCCTCCGAGGTACGGTAGCGTTCTGGATCCCCCATCGAGTGCCCCCGAAATCGGTAGGTTTCAATTTCAAGAAAGTATGGCGTTTTATTCGACCTCACGGTCTCAATAGCTTTGTGTGCTTCGTCGCGTACTTTGATCAAGTCCATACCATCCACGCGACTATTCGGTATTTTATATCCTTCGGCTTTCTGACTGATCTCTGATACGGCGGATGCACGGTCCACAGCAGTACCCATCCCATACAGGTTATTCTCACAAACCCAAAGCATGGATAAATTCCACACCTTGGATAGATTGAGCGCCTCATGGAAATATCCAATATTAGTCGCACCATCTCCAAACATGCAAATTGTCACTGAATCATTCCCCTGATATCGGTCGCCGAGTGCAAGACCAGCCGCGATTGGTAAGTGCGCACCCACGATGGCATGCCCCCCCCAGAAATTTTTACTCACATCCGCCAGGTGCATTGACCCACCCCTCCCCTCCGAGCAACCCGTTGCTTTACCAAGCAACTCAGCCATCACAACTTTCGCTGGAATTCCACAATTGATGGCAACTCCGTGATCACGATATGCGGTAATGACCCGGTCCCGTTCCTGACGTGCAGACACAACTCCTGTGCTGACAGCTTCCTGACCAATATAAAGGTGGAGAAAACCACCAATCTTCCCTTGTTGGTATAAAACAGAGGCTTGATCTTCAAACAACCGGATTAAAATCATTTGTCTGAATAAATCCACATACTCAGTTTTTTCCATCAAAAAATACCTCCCATTCAGCCCTTCTTGATGATTAATTTTCAATACGGGTTGTAAAATAATATCAAAAATTATACCAACATTACTAACATTACTGACGTTAATATAACATGCTCAAGCCCTCAACAATACAATTTATCCCATAAACCAACGCAGAGCAGCAATTATTAATGTCTAGTATAATTTTCTCCATGGATATTGGATCTTTTACCAGGTTTCTTAACTGGTTTCTGATGATTGCAATGCCAGTCATCCTGGGTATTTTCTTAACTCTAAAATTACATATCGGGTGGAAAATATGGTTGATTGGTGCCTGCACCTTTATCATTTCCCAGATTTTTCACATCCCATTCAATAAGTATGTACTAAATCCGATAATAGGAAATATTCAGCAGGAGGTGTCAGAGGGTTCTGCATTATTGGTCATCGCCATCCTGCTTGGGCTGAGTGCTGGCATCTTCGAGGAATGCTCACGTTACGGGATGTATCGCTGGTGGCTGAAGGATAAACGTTCCTGGGGGAATTCGATCATGGCAGGAGCTGGGCATGGAGGAATAGAATCCATCATCCTGGGAATTCTGGTCATGTTAACGTATATAAACCTGATGGCTTATCGCAATGTCGATCTGAACAACCTCAGCCTTTCAACGGATCAGCTGACCATTGCCCGTCAGCAAATTCAAATGTATTGGAGTCTTCCCTGGTATGACAGCATGTTAGCTGCTCTGGAACGTTCATTTACCATTCCATTCCAAATTGCAGCTTCGGTGCTTGTTTTACAGGTGTTCACCCGAAAACCAGGTCACCGACAACTCAGGTGGCTGGTTCTGGCAATACTTTATCATGCTGCTTTGGATGCATCGGCTGTGTTCATTTCCCAGCAGTGGAGTGTGTATGCAGTGGAAGCCGTATTAGCTGCCAGTGTTATCCTGGATATCATCATCATATTTTCTTTACGTCAACCTGAACCTGAACCTGTCGTTACTATCCCTAATCAAAGTACAGATGAAACACCTGCCTTTACTCCTGCTCCGATTGAAGAAACCTCAGAAAATCTGGAGAAGACTTCGCTATCAGTAACATATAATGAATAGATATACCCAAACGCCAAATAATAGACAACTGATATGAAACCAAACAACCTATGATCACAACCCAAAACTTATCCAAAAAATTCGATAACAATCTGGCAGTAGATGATTTGAACCTTGAAGTGTCTGAAGGTGAGGTCTTTGGCTTTCTTGGACCAAATGGTGCAGGGAAGACTACCACAGTCCGTATGCTCACCAGCCTGATCGGACCTACTTCAGGTACTGCGCTCGTTAATGGTTACCAGATTGGCAAACAAGATACTGAAATCCGCCGGAGTGTCGGAATTCTCACCGAAGCCCCGGGAATGTACGATAACCTGAGTGCAGAATTTAACCTTGAAATATACGCTAACCTTTATGAAGTCAAGGATCCCAAAGGGCAGGTGGAAAAATACCTACGCATGCTTGGCTTGTGGGACAGACGCCAGGACGAAGCCGGTACATTTTCTAAAGGTATGAAGCAGAAACTTGCCATTGCCCGGGCATTACTACACGAGCCGCGTATTCTTTTCCTGGACGAGCCAACTGCCGCCCTGGACCCTGAGGCATCGCACCTGGTTCATGATTTCATCTCCGAATTACGGAAAGAGGGGCGCACTATTTTCCTGTGCACGCATAATCTTGATGAAGCTGACCGATTGTGCGACCGCGTTGGAGTCTTCAAGACCCACCTGCTTGTTGTGGATACCCCATCCAATTTACGCTCACAATTATTTGGACGCAGAGTGGTTTTCCACTTAGCAGATAGTAATGAATCGATTGCTGCATCCATCCGGGCTTTGCCATTTGTCAGGGAAGCCAAAGTTTATGAAAATAAGCTTATCGTTAATCTAGAAGATCCTGAAGCCCACAATCCCGAAATTATAAGGGTTTTGGTCGGTGCTGGTGCTGATATTCAATTCGTTGGAGAGCTGCGGCACTCGCTTGAAGATGTCTATCTACAACTCGTTAAAAATGCTTGATCACGAATGCTAAACCTTCTGGAAAAACAACTATGAATAAGATTAAAACCATTGTCCGCAAAGAATGGGCTGAAGTCTTTAAGAAGCGTATGGTCCTTTTTACAGTAATCTTCATGCCTCTGTTTTTAAGTGTCCTTCCTCTGATCATTTTATATTCGATGGGGGGTACGGCCGAAAATAGTGCTAATGCTGAATTACCAGCTCAATTCCAACAGTTTTGTAAGACGGATATGTCTTCTGGCCAATGCATGCAGTATTACATTGTGAGTGAGTTCATGATCATGTTTATGTTGATCCCACTATTCATCCCCGTCAATATTGCTGCTTACTCCATCGTGGGAGAAAAAACAACGCATAGCCTTGAACCATTACTTGCTACACCGATTTCAACCAGTGAATTACTCACCGGGAAAAACCTGGCATCCATCATACCAGCAGTATTAGCCACCTGGGTTGGATTTGGAATATTCGCCATCGGATCATTGATCATCACAGGTGGTGGCACGCTAGCTGCCGCCTTACTCGACCCCATGTGGCTGATCGCAATTTTTCTGGCTGGACCTTTAATGGCAATCCTTTCAGTGAACTTTAGCATCATGGTTTCATCGCGAGTAAACGACCCGCGTGTGGCTGAGCAGTTATCCGCAGTTGTCATCATACCTTTGTTGGCGATCTTCTTTGGTCAGATTGCAGGCTTATTTATACTCAACAGCACATTGATATTAATCATGTGCCTGGTTCTTTTACTGGTTGATATTTTGATGGTTTATCTCGCAATACGTTTATTCCAAAGAGAGACTATCCTCACCCGTTGGAAATAGAACTATTGAAAACAAGGGATTATCTATTTCAAGGAAATATATTTATGCAAAAATTATCATCTGTCTTGCTGATTCTATTGGTATTAATCCTGATTACCACAAGCTCTGCTAGTGCCCAAACACCCAATGAGCTGGAACTGACATTAAGTCGGGATTTTGGTTATGCCGGTTTTAACAACGATATCCAGGGACTTTATTCGATGAAAATTAAAAACTCCCCTGATAACCTTGAAAAAGTGATATTTTATATAGATAGCACAACAATGGGTGAAGATACACAATCACCCTTCAATCTTCAATTCAATACAGATTCCTATTCAACGGGTAACCACAGTCTGAGTGCGGTCGGCTACACATTGGATGGAAATGAGTTGAACTCTAATATTATCCAGGTTCAATTCGTCCCCGCCGGGTCAGGCATGCAATCAGTCGTAAAGATTATCGTTCCAGTCGTCTTATTGATCATCCTTATGGGAATTATTGCAGTATTCCTTCCTATCCTATTAAGTAAGGGAAAAATAGCTTCAACACCTCCAGGAACCCCGCGTAAATATGGGATTGGCGGTGGAGCAATATGTCCTAAATGTAATCGGCCATTCCCACTTAGATTATGGTGGATCAACCTTGGTACAAAGAAATTTGATCGGTGTCCCTATTGTGGAAAATGGTCTTTTGTTCATCCTTCTCAATTGCCTGATTTGCGCGCCGCTGAAGCCGCAGAGTTAGCCAATGCACACCCGGAAACACCTATCGTGGGTGAATCTGAAGCCGAAAAACTAAAGAAGGACCTGGATGACTCGCGCTTTCAAGATATGTAAAATATTGTCCTCCCAGGGAAGAAGAGCCCGGGGAGGTTTTATTTTTCCACGGGTCGCTTCGGATCGGTGATCCACTCACTATATGAACCAGGAAAAAGGCGCGCTTCCCCCATCCCGGCTAGCATCATCGCCAGGATATCATGAGTTGCTGAAACCCCGGATCCACAATAACAAACTACATGATCAGCAGGTATGTCGTCAAGCAAGCTCTTGTATCTATTTTGTAAACTTTTCGTCGTCCGGAAAGTGCTGTCGGGATTGAGATTTCCCGCATAAGCTGCAGATACTGCCCCCGGGATATGTCCAGCGATCGGATCAATCGTCTCATTTTCACCTTTATAGCGCTCTGCAGAGCGTGCATCCAGCAGCCGGTAATTGGTGTTTAACCGAATGGCATCCACTTCTTCAGCCGTAACGATCAAGTCGTTCCTTGGATGGGGAGTAAATATGCTTTTCGGTCGCTGCTCAATGCCACGATGGATGGCGTAGCCCTTACTCACCCAATCCTGCCAGCCTCCATTTAGAATTGCTACAGCTTCATGACCCAACCAGCGTAGTAACCACCACACCCTGCCGGCTGCCAAAGCCCCACCCATATCATCGTAAACTACCACCTGAATACTCGAGTCAATCCCAAGCCTGGAAAAAACATCAGAAGCTTTGTCCACACTCGGCAATGGATGCCTGCCTGTGACACCTTTAATTATTGGTCCAGATAGATCATCTTCCAAATGAGCATACACTGCTCCGGGTATATGGGCGGTTTCATAATCCAGTCTCCCCTGACCCAGATCCGTTAATTTAAACCTGCTATCTACAATGGCCCATTTTGGATCTTTTAGATGGATAGCCAACTCTTCAGACGATATGATGGTGGTCACTGACATGATTATTCTCGCTTCATCTCTTTTTATATAATGGTTTTATTTATATCGTATTACAATTAGTTGGTCAATAAATACTGTCTAGTGATATCTTGTTGATTAAGTACCTCGACTGGATTATTCATAATTCACAGTCTTATTTATAAGATCATAAGGTGAAAAGTACCAAAATCTATAACGATGATCCACAAATCATGTTGTAGCTGAACCCTACAATCCGTTATGAAACAGGAGTCAAATGTCAACAAACCTCATACCCCTTTATGAGTTCCATATCTCACGGCAGGCTCGTGACAAATATAGATTTGATGAAATGCTTTTCGGGTTATCCGGAAATGTCATTTTCGCTAATTTTCATGCAGCCCGGCTCTTCGCAACAAAGATCAACCAAAAACGTGATGTGGTAAATTTCCCCGAACGGTCTGTGCGTGCCGGGCAGATCAATGCAATGGGATTGATCGATGAAATCTTGCATATGGTTGTACAGTTATACCGGCAACAGGTAAATCCTGTTGTCATGCAGGATGCTTTGGATTGGTTGTATGGAATGCTGGGTAGAGAGGCGATTGAGGATACGCTGCTTCTGTTCGTCCAGGAATTCCCTCCTATGGCTATCTACCTGGGCGGGATGAGTCCGAAGGAGTATCTAAATACAGATAGGGATGGTATATCCAATCGGCAGGTCGCACTGGAAGAGCTCTTGATGTTATGGCTGGCAAATGCAAATCCAGCTTTTTCACCCTATCAGGAATTATTTGACGATAGCCTGATGGTGAAAGAAACCGCTTACGGGAAAATTCTCCCCCTGATGCATGCTTTCTTCGAAACACAACCACCCTTTGGACCTGATAACCAAAATCTCATCGATATGCTGCGCAGTCCAGCGATAAATGCGCCTCATTCTCTGACTGCACAGCTGGAATTCATTCGCCAACGTTGGGGATCATTATTGGGGAAATATCTGTTTCGACTCCTAGGTAGCCTAGATTTGATCAAAGAAGAAGAAAAAGCGATCTTTATGGGTCCAGGCCCTGCGCGTGTTGTTGAATTTATTGGCGCGGAACTCGAGCCTGAACGTTACAGCCAGGATAAAGAATGGATGCCCAGCCTTGTGTTGATCGCAAAAAATGCTTATGTTTGGCTAGACCAGTTATCCAAGACTTACCAGCGGCCCATCCAGCATTTAGACGAAATTCCTGATGAAGAGCTGGATAGATTATCAAATTGGGGCTTTACTGGTCTGTGGTTAATCGGATTGTGGGAACGCAGCGAAGCTTCAAAGCGTATAAAGCAGTTGCGGGGTAATCCTGAAGCGGTTGCATCTGCTTATTCATTATTTGAATATAACATTGCTGCAGACCTAGGTGGTGAGGACGCCTTTCAAAGCCTGAGGCATCGCCTGTGGCTAAGACGCATTCGGCTAGCTTCAGATATGGTTCCTAATCACATGGGGATCGACTCGCATTGGGTGATTGAGCACCCCGATTGGTTCATCTCACAAGAATACAGCCCATTTCCATCTTATTCATTCAATGGACCCAACCTATCTTGGGATGAGCGGGTCGGTATCTATGTTGAAGACCATTACTTTAATAACACCGATGCAGCAGTCGTTTTCAAGCGTGTCGATTTCTGGTCAGGTCAGGAAAAATTTATCTATCATGGAAATGACGGCACTTCAATGCCGTGGAACGACACTGCTCAGCTAAATTACCTCAAGCCCGAGGTAAGGGAAGCGGTGATACAAACCATTTTACACGTGGCACGCAAATTTCCAATCATCCGGTTCGATGCAGCTATGACTTTAGCGAAGAAGCACTACCAGCGATTATGGTTTCCGGATCCTGGGACGGGTGGGGCAATCCCTTCCCGCGCTGAGCATGGTCTGACTAGAGAGCAATTTGATGCCGCCATGCCAGAAGAGTTTTGGCGCGAAGTTGTAGACAGAGTAGCTCAAGAAGTTCCGGACACCCTTTTACTGGCCGAAGCTTTCTGGTTGATGGAAGGTTATTTCGTACGGACACTTGGAATGCATCGAGTTTATAACAGCGCATTCATGAACATGTTGAGAGATGAGAAAAATGCTGAATACCGCCTGGTAATAAAAAATACCCTCGAGTTTGATCCTGAAATCCTTAAACGCTACGTTAATTTCATGAACAATCCTGATGAACGTACTGCAGTAGACCAATTTGGGAAAGAAGATAAATATTTTGGCATCTGCACAATGATGGCGACTTTACCTGGTTTACCGATGTTTGGCCATGGCCAGGTAGAAGGTTTTACTGAGAAATATGGAATGGAATACCGGCGTGCCTATTGGGATGAAAAACCAGATGAGCATTTGATCGGCAGGCACATTAGGCAAATTTTCCCTTTGCTCAAGAAACGCTACTTATTTTCCCAGGTCCAGGATTTCTTATTGTATGATTTTTATTCCAGTGATGGATATGTGAACGAAGATGTGTTTGCCTACTCCAATAAATCTGGCACCGAGCGTGGCCTGGTAATTTACCACAATAAATTCGCCACGGTCAAAGGCTGGATTCGTACATCAGCAGCATATTCAGTTAAGACCGGGATAGGTGAGACCATCCTGGTTCAAAAACAATTGGGGGAAGGCCTTGGTTTGGCCAATGACCAAAATAAGTTTTGCATATTCTCAGATCCTGTAAACGGACTTGAATATATCCGTAATAATAAAGAAATGCATGAGAAAGGGTTGTATATTGAGTTGGAGGCTTATAAGTGCCAGGTATTCATGACTTTCCGTGAAATCCAGGATAATGAGTTACACCAATATGTCAATCTGGCAGCATATCTGGATGGACGAGGAGTGCCAAGCATCGACGAAACAATGAAAGAATTATTCCTGCAACCAATCCACCGGGCGTATAGAGAGCTAGTAAATCCAGGATACTTCCAATGGGTGATTTCAAATAGAATGGGTAGCGAGATGGTCCTAGAGAACCAACTGACGCTTAAGGAAAATGTTTTTGCATTGCTCAATGAAACGGAGGAAAAATCAAAACAACTGTTTGACGAAATCCAGCATATCACCCATGGAGAAGGAGAGATCACATCGATTGTAAATTCGATGATTCAATGTTTGAATGCCAGCTTGTACCTCCCAGCACTCTCCAGTAGGTTCCCATTACCTCGTTCCAGGAGATATTCGCAAGCAATGAGGTATCTAGATGGAAGTATAAGAAATACTTCCCCATGGAGAAACGGCGATGCATATTCCTGGGGAGTGCTCATTGGATGGTTAGTGACGTCTTCATTGGGAAAAGTAATCTCAGATAAGGAATATGAAGAGATAAGCCGAAGCTGGATTGATGAATGGATGTTGAATAAAATATTGATCAGCACCTTCGATAACCTTGGCCTGGATGATCGGTCCAGCTGGCAGGCTGTCTCACTGATCAGGCTGCTAATATCCCACCATTCCTGGTGGACAACAATAATCGCAAATCGAAAGAAATCGGATTTTAACGCTGCATACCTTATGCTAACGAAAATTTTCTCCGATAATGATGCCCAAATTTTCCTGGGTGTTAACCGCTACCAGGAAGTCTTGTGGTTTAATAAAGAATCCTTCGAAGATCTCTTGCGGTGGTTATTTATCATCGCCACAGTGGAAATTTCTAGCCAATATCTTCTAACCGATCAAAACAATGAAGTTGGCAAGAAAATCCTGCAATGCTACGAGGCGATCATCGGCCTGGTTGCACAAGCCAAAGCCTCTGATTATAAGCTTGAAATGTTTTTGGATTTAATAAAATGAGTTGACGGGTTGAGGTTTTTGCAGCTCTTTCATAAATATTGTATCCCCCCTAACCCCAGTCTCCTGACTAGTTACTTTTTTTAGATCGGCTTTGACTTTATCTGATAAATCCACACCAGTTGCCAAATATGTCAGACGGACAGCTTGCGCCGCATAGGCGATACTGTTCCTTGGCTCGATCCTTGAAAAATCATCAAAATACCAGGTGCACGATGTAAAGATTCGTTGGCGTTCCCATTGGGCATTAAGCAGGAAGCGGACCTGCTCAAGGACATTCTCTTCTAATCTTCGTCCTGCGTTCTGAAAAATCAAATCATTGGCTGGAAGCTCACCTAACACCACGTGAATATATGAATTTCGCAATTTCCATGGATCGATGTGTAGCTGCGCCATTTTTCCGACATAGACATTATCAATTTCGTTTGCCAGCCGGTTGAATGCCTGCCTGAGATACCACTTCCAGCTACCATCTCCTGAAGAGCATTCACAATCGCCTCTCCATCGCTCAATTCCATGCAGGCATGACCAGGAGGTGTCATCCCGAATACTTACCCACCTTTTGGTTGGGTACTTTTTGAGCCACAAAGCTGGATAAGTTTTTTCCAAACCAGCATCAGAGCTGGCTCCGTTGATCAAATGCGCTAGAAATCGATCCCTAAACTGCTGGTGATGTCCATACAATTCTCCATCTGAAGCGATGATCAGCAATTGTGGTTCTCCCCGTTGTTCTTTATCCCCCACATAGGTGGGTATCACCACATTCCGGATAAAATCGTCTGCATTAACCGTCAGCTGTGGGTTAAAACTCACTCCAGTGCTTAAACCCTGGTGGTAGAAAAATATGGTTATACTTTTTCCTGCCGATAATGCCACCCGGTATGGTTCCGTTACATCTAGATGAGCAGGTTTAGCCTGCCATGGAGCAAGGATGGTGAATTCAATCCCATGTTCGGCCAGAATATCCAAAGTCTCCATATCTACTGCAGTCTCAGGCAACCACATGCCAGTCGGCTTATGACCAAAGTGGTGCTCAAAGTCCGCTATTCCCCACTTTACTTGGGTAATTTTGTCTTCCCTTGAAGCCAAAGGAAGGATCGTGTGGTGGTAACTCTGAGCGATCGCATTTCCCACGCCATTTTGCTGGATATTTTTGGAATCTTGTTCAACAATCAATCGAGTTGCAGATGGATCGAATGTTTTCATCCATGAAAATAATGTGGGACCGATATTAAAACTAATTCTCTCAAAATTACCCAGTTGTACATTCGGTAGATAACACTCCGCATGAATGCGTTCATTCCAATTTTTATATGGAAAAGCTCCCGCTTCAAATGGGATTAACCCAGAGATTGGATCATCTCGAGGTGGTTGGTAAAAATGGCCATGGATTGAAATGGCACGGTAAGACACTAGAATTTCACGTCCCCCACCTAGCAGCAATGAATTCTTCTTTTCATTACCTAATTTGTAACCTAATTTCTGACTTTGCGCAAGGGAGAATTATTTCGCAATCAATGAGTGCCATTCCCGAATAAAAGCAAGAATAGTTAAATCGTGTAAAATTATGCTATCCCATATAAAACCATGTCCAATCCCTCAAAAATAAATGTTCTATTTCTGGCATCAGAAGCTGATCCTTTGATCAAGGTTGGCGGTTTGGGCGATGTGTCAGGATCACTTCCCCGCGCCTTACGAACAGTGAGTGCCTCAGGAAATTTACTTCCAGCCGAACTGGACGTCAGGTTGGTAGTTCCATTTCATCCTGCTATCCGCAAGGATCGATATTCTATCCAAGAGGTAACTGAATATAGGGTTCACTCGATTGATTCCGATGTGCTTGCTAAGGTATTTTCGCTTGAATTGGAAGGTTTACCGATTTACTTGATAGGAGGGGAGCCAATTGAAAAGGAATCTGGGGTTTATTCATCCAATTTAGAGGCTGATGGTTATAAATATGTCTTCTTCTCTCAGGCTGCTCTCAACCTAGTAAAAAAAATCGATTGGAAGCCAGATATCCTACACGCCAATGATTGGCATACTTCGCCAGCTATCTATTCACTGGCATTGAATCGACCTATAGATCCTTTTTTTAAACAGACCGCCTCCATGCTGACAGTTCATAATCTGCCCTATCTGGGTGCAATGACTGCCCCCGCCCTTAGAGCATTCGAGTTACCCCCTGTGGATAATACAAGTCTTCCAGCCTGGGCAGGGGATATGGCATTGCCTTTGGGGCTGCTCACTGCAGACATCATCGTAGCAGTATCTCCAGGGTATGCAAAGGAAATTATGACGAACGAGTTTGGTTCCGGACTCCAAACCTTTCTGAGAGCTCATTCGGATAAGATCACTGGTATCCTTAATGGTCTTGACACAGTAAAGTGGAATCCTGCCACAGACCCTGAATTAGCAAGCAATTTTACTCCCGCCAACCTTAAGGCTCGGTTTGCCAATAAAGCTTTCCTGCAGAATGAGTTAGGAGTTGAAATAAACCCAAGTATCCCATTTCTGGCAATGGTCACCCGCATGGATCCTCAAAAGGGGGTTGACCTGGCTGTAGATTCCCTCCGTTTATTATTTCAATCAGATTCATTGAGCGCCTCTCCCGTTCAAGTGGTCTTCCTTGGTACAGGTGACCCGCTGCTTGAACAAGCAGCAAGTCGCCTCGAGCTGGATTATCCAGAATATGTATGCACCCGGATTATGTATAATGAAAGATTAAGCCGGCATATCTATGCGGGAGCAGACCTACTTTTAATGCCCTCCCGTTATGAGCCATGCGGACTTTCTCAGATGATTGCCATGCATTATGGATGTCTGCCAATTGGTCGAGCCACCGGAGGGTTATCCGACACGATCAAAGATCAAAAAGACTCCGACCAGAACACTGGTTTCTTGTTCAAACCAGCCACGTCCAATGCATTAGTTGATGCAATTCTTCGAGCACTAAGGATATACACAGATAATCCCAAAGTTTGGCAAGCTATGCAAATCCAAGCCATGCAGCAAGATTTTTCCTGGGATCGGTCAGCAATGGAGTACATAAGACAGTACAAAATTCTCCTTGACAAACGTACAGATCCAATGATGAAAGTTAGAAAATATGTATAATGTTTATACTGCGAATTGGAGGTGCCAATGAAAACCCGAGCTGTCATCCTTGCTGGTGGAGAAGGTTCCAGGTTAGGAACTTTGACCGCAAAACGAACCAAACCTGCTGTACCTTTTGCAGGTAAGTATCGTATCATTGACTTTACCTTATCCAATTGCGTTAATTCTGGGATTTTTGATGTGATGATTGTCGCCCAGTATCGACCGCATTCGCTGATCGAGCATATTGGCGCGGGTGGTCCTTGGGATTTAAATCGTGATTTTACTGGCGGTGTCCGGATCTATACCCCATATAAAGCACGAGGTGCATCGGATTGGTTCCTTGGAACCGCTGATGCAGTTCAGCAGAATTTTCGTTTTATCAAGAATTCCTCCCCAGATTTTGTGCTCATCCTGTCAGGAGATCATATCTATGAAATGAATTATGCCAAGATGATCGATGCTCATGTTACAAGACAGGCTGTGTTGACCCTTGCGACAATTGCAGTCCCCCTAAATGAAGCCTCACGCTTCGGTATCGTTGGCGTGGATGCTGATAATCGTGTGAAATCATTTGTAGAGAAACCTACTCAGCCATTATCTAATTTGGCTAACATGGGTGTTTATTTGTTCAACACTGAGATTCTGGATAGTTATTTACTGGAAGATCATAATCTCGCCACCTCAAGTCATGATTTTGGAAGAGATATTCTTCCAAAGATGATTGCCGATGGAAACCGAGTATTTGCCTACCCTTACGATGGTTATTGGATGGATGTTGGAACCGCTTCATCTTATTGGAAAGCCCACATGGACCATTTGGAGGATAAACCGCCATTTGACTTGAATGACCGCTCCTGGATTATCCATACGCGGACCGAGGAACGTCCTCCGGTCTGGATTGCACGCGATGCAACGATCGAGAACAGCTTGATCTGCGATGGTTGCGAAATTGCCTCCGGTGCCAAAGTAATCCGCAGTGTTCTCTCACCTGGGGTCTTAGTCAAACAGGGAGCTATTGTAAGAGAATCGATCGTCCTGACTGATTCAATCATCGAATCAAATGCTATCGTCGAACGCGCAATTATCGATAAAAAAGTCCATATTCAATCGAATGCTAGGGTAGGGAGTTCTCGGTACCACCGTAGAGCCTGTGCTGACCATGGTGGGGAAGAATAGCATCGTACCAGAGGGATTCGTAGTGGATCCTGGCGCTGTGATTGGTACAGATGTCGTAGAAAGTGATTATTCAGCCAAAGTGGTCCGCGCAGATGATTATATTCTGACAAAAAGGTTAGCTCATGAAGTTTAAACGTTCATCTGGCATTTTGCTACATCCGACTTGCTTGCCAGGACCGTATGGAATTGGTGATATTGGCTCAAACGCTCATCGTTGGATTGATTTCCTTTCATCTTCCGGATGCGGACTCTGGCAAATCTTGCCATTGGGTCCCACAGGATATGGCGACTCACCGTACCAATGCTTTTCTTCATTTGCTGGAAATCCGTTCCTGATCAGCCCTGATGCTCTGCTGAGTGATGACCTATTGCATCCAGATGACCTGGTTGACCGCCCTGCTTTTCCAAATGACCATGTTGATTTCGGAGAACTCATTCCCTGGAAACTGGGTCTCCTTGACCGTTCATTCATTCGTTTCCAGCATTCCCACTCTGCCCGATTAAAGACAGCGATGGAAGAATTTCGAGTGAAGCAGTCAGTCTGGTTGGACGATTTTGCTCTATTCATGGCTCTCAAAGAGATCCACGGAGGTCAACCATGGCACACCTGGGAGGAACCCCTTAGGAACCGGCATCCAGAAGCATTACTCCAGGTACGTAAAAAATTCGAGGTTGCAATCCAACGTCAAATTTATCGCCAGTTTATCTTTTTCCGCCAATGGTCACAGTTGCTAACCCATGCACATGAAAAACACATCCAAATCATCGGCGACATTCCAATCTTCGTTGCCCATGATAGTGCGGATGTGTGGTCAAATCCACAATTATTCCATTTGGATAAATCCGGGAAACCAACATTCGTCGCTGGAGTTCCTCCCGATTATTTTGCTCCTACAGGGCAATTGTGGGGCAACCCGTTATATCGTTGGGAAATCCACGCCAGGGATGGTTACGCCTGGTGGGTGGAGCGGATAAAAGTGACTCTGGCGTTAGTGGATATAATTCGCATCGACCATTTTCGAGGTTTTGCGGGGTATTGGGAAGTCCCTGGAGATGCAAAGACAGCCGAGATCGGTCGTTGGGTGCCTGGTCCGGGTAAGGATTTCTTCCAAAGGATCAAGGATACTCTTGGTGATTTACCGATAATCGCTGAAGACCTGGGTGTGATAACACCTGATGTTGAAGATTTACGTGATTCATTCGATCTCCCTGGGATGAGAATCCTCCAATTCGGATTTGATAGTACCCCATCGGATCCATTCTTACCCCATAATTATCCTGTAAATTGCATCGTTTATACTGGCACGCATGATAATGATACTGCATTGGGATGGTACAATCGGGTTTTGGAGAAAGATAAGACTTTCTATCGGAGCTATATGAACCGGGATGGCAGTGATTTCAGCTGGGATCTAATTCGCGGAGTTTGGTCATCTGTGGCGATATTTGGACTGGCACCCATGCAAGATTTTTTAAACCTTGGAAATGAAGCCCGGATGAATTACCCAGGAAATCCCAGCGGAAATTGGACATGGAGAATGCCAAAGGATGCTCAAAGCCTGGTGCTTCAGGAAAAGATCATGGAATTGAATTATCTGTACAGTCGGTTAAATACTGATTCGTAATGGTTTTATTTTCCATCGTATCAAATTGACAACAATCTAATATGTCATCACAGCCCACACCAACATCCACGAAACGCCTGCATCCGAATATTTGGTTCCTGACCATTGGATCATTTCTCACTGATGTATCATCAGAAATGGTGACCAATCTGGTGCCGCTCTTTCTCTATAATGTGCTGGGAGTTCAGACAAGTATCATCGGTCTGATCGATGGTATCGCAGAGGCAACCGCCAGCCTGGTCAAGATTTATTCTGGCGCATTATCCGACCGCCTGGGAAAACGTAAAAACCTAACAGTTATTGGCTATGCGTTATCTACCATATCCAAACCATTTTTATATTTCGCTACGACATGGGAATGGGTGCTTGGCGTTCGGTTTATGGATCGGTTTGGCAAGGGAATTCGCACAGCCCCACGAGACGCATTATTGGCAGGTAGTGCTAAAGCTGACCAACGTGGACTTGCCTTTGGTGTACATCGAGCTGGGGACACTGCCGGGGCATTTATTGGGTTGGGTATCGCTTCCCTGATCATCTGGTTAACGCAAACCGATCCTACCACACTCACTCGGCTGACATTTCAGGCAGTCGTATTGGTGAGTTTTATCCCTGCGGTTTTAGCAGTCATGATCCTGGCATTAGGAGTGAAGGATATCGAAACTGCCCGAAAAGCTGCTACAGGGCTCTTTTCATTCAAATGGAAGGCACTCGATATTCGCTTTCGGCATTTTCTCCTTGTTGTCATCATTTTTACCCTTGGAAATTCCTCCAACTCTTTCATCATCCTTCTCGGTCAGGATCGCGGGTTAACCATTCTTCAAATCATGGCTATGTTAATGACCTTTAACGCCATCTATGCCATATTGGCTGGACCCTTAGGCTCACTCTCCGACCGTATTGGAAGGCGTAAACTGATGCTTATCGGTTGGACAATTTATGGATTGGTCTATCTGGGATTTGCACTCTCTCATACCGGAGCACAGATCTGGCTTTTGTTTGGCATCTATGGAACCTATTATGCCCTCACCGAGGGTGTGGCAAAAGCATTAGTCGCCGATTATGTACCCCAAGAACAACGTGGAACAGCTTATGGATTATTCAACGCCGCGATCGGTTTAGCTGCCTTGCCTGCGTCAGTGATTGCTGGGATTCTTTGGCAGACCATAAATCCTGCCGCACCTTTTATCTTTGGTGCCTCGCTTTCGTTATTTGCGGGTTTTCTCTTTTTGATCTGGGTAAAGTAAATATTAAATGCAATACAGACAGACATAAATGTCTATCTGTATTGTGTCCTACCGTTTAAATGAACCCCACCGTGTCGTGTGCTACGAAGTTCTGAACCTGCCTTCGCAGGTTGGTGTCCTGACCTCAGGATCCGCCTTGGCTCTAGCCTATCGCGTCACCTTCGTGAGATTGGACCCCATTTTATCAGTGTTGGCTCAGAACGCTAAAGCAGCAACACGTGCACAGCAGGGCAACTATCTTATACCACAAAAAAAGTCGCGTGAGTAGATAAATTAGATTAGAGCAATTAACAGAAATATCAGGGAAATCGTGGACACCCTCATAGTTGTGTCATGGATATACCCGTTTGATCGTACGGGGAAATGGAATAGCCTCACGAATATGCTCAATTCCACACAACCACGCAACTGTTCTTTCCACTCCCATGCCAAACCCTGAATGTGGAACGCTTCCGTAGCTTCGTAATTCTAGATACCACTTGAAAGCTGCTTCGGGAAGATTGTGTTGTCGCAGGCGTTCAAGTAGCAAGTCGTGGTCAGATATGCGTTCGCTTCCTCCGATGATCTCACCATACCCTTCCGGTGCAAGAAGATCCACACTTTTGCATATCTCCGGGCGACCTGGCCATGGTTCCATATAAAATGCTTTCACTTCGGTCGGATAACCGTACACAAAAACTGGTTTCTCATAAAGATTGGTCAATACTGTCTCATGGGGTGCGCCAAAATCCATACCCCACTCGATCTTAAGCAGCTCTTTTTTCTCGCTATCATCCGTTTCTGCTCGTAATTTATCAATCGTCCTAACGGCATCGTCATAGGATATACGTGGGAATGGAGGCGAGATTCTTTCCAATTTTGTGATATCCCGCTTCAAGGATGCCAATTCTGGTGAGCACTGTTCAAGCACACGCTTGACAATATGTGATACAAATTGCTCTTCTATCTCCATCAGCTGGTCAAGATCGCAGAATGCCACTTCAGGCTCCACCATCCAGAATTCGGTCAGATGACGGCGCGTTTTAGATTTTTCAGCTCTGAAGGTCGGGCCAAAGCAATATACCTTCTTGAATGCATAGATATCCGCTTCATTGTAAAGTTGACCACTCTGAGCCAGATAAGCGACCCCTTCGTCAAAGTAGGGAGTTTCAAATAGCGTTGTCGTTCCTTCACATGCTGCCGGTGTTAGAATTGGAGTATCCATTCCCACAAAACCATTCGTATCCAACCATTCTCGAATCGCCCGGATGACAGCTGCACGAACTCTCAGGATTGCCCATTGACTCGGCATGCGTAACCATAAGTGGCGGTGATCCAGCGCAAAATCGACCCCTTGTTCTTTTAACGCCATTGGATAATCAATATCGGCGGCTTGCAATATTTCGACATTTTTCACACCCACTTCATATCCACCAGGGATTCCTGGTGCCCGCGAATCTGCTCTAACCACTCCAGTAATGGTCAAGGATGATTCTTGTGGCAAACGCATCAGGCGATCAAACAAATCTACCTCCAGATCACCTTTAAATGCCACACACTGGACGAAACCATATCCATCACGGACCAATAAAAAGACAAGTTTCCCTTTATCAGTACGGTTATAAACCCAACCCTGAATTATGACTTCTTGGTCAACGTACTCAGCAATTTTATCTACTCGAATAATGGGTGCCATTTCCATACCTCTCAATATGATCAAATATCCAGCTTAATGTGCAATTCCTTTAGCTGGTTCGGTTCTGCCTGTGACGGAGCACCCGCCATTAAATCTCGTGCGGTTTGGCTCTTGGGGAAAGCAATGACTTCACGGATGTTCGGCTCATCAGCCAGGATCATACAGATCCGGTCAATCCCCGGAGCAATTCCGCCGTGCGGTGGTGTCCCATATTCGAACGCTTCTAACATGTGTCCAAAACGCTCACGGGCGACATCCGGATCAAGGCCAATCAACTTGAAAACCTTCTCCTGCAACAAGCGTTCGTGAATACGTATTGAACCTCCACCAACCTCATAGTTATTCAAAACGAGGTCGTATTGTTGACCACGAGCTTTTCCCGGATCTACATCCAAAAGCGGGATATCCTCCAGCATGGGAGAGGTGAATAAATGATGGCTTGGATCCCAACGTTTTTCTTCCTCGTTCCAAACCACGAAGGGAAAATCAATTACCCAGCAAAATGCCAGAACGTTCTTATCGATAATCCCTATTCTCTCAGCCAGAAGAATACGCAGTCTTCCCAAAACTTCAAATACAATTGCTGGTTTATCAGCAATGAATAGCAGCAAGTCGCCTTGTTTTGCGTTCATAGCTTTCAGGATGGATTCGAGTACCTCAGGCCTGGCGAACTTCGCAAACGATGAGCGTTGTTCACCAGTTGTAGTGATGGCAACATACGCCAACCCTTTTGCACCATACTTCTTTGCATATTCTGTTAAATCATCCAGCTGTTTCCGGCTATAATCTCCCAATCCGGGTGCATTAATGCCACGTATATGCCCTCCAGTGGTCACAGCGTTTTCAAAAACCTGGAATCCAGATCTCCCTGCAAGCTCAGTGATATCCTGTAGTTCCATCCCGAAACGAATATCAGGATTATCCTTTCCGAATCGTTGCATTGCTTCGTCATAGGTGAATCTTGGCCACGGACTTTGGAAAAGCCTTTTTGCAGGGACCACTTGGGCTACCATTTTGGTGAACATTTCTTCTATCAGCTGCATGATATCTTCACGTTCGACAAAGGACATTTCCAGATCCAATTGGGTGAATTCTGGCTGGCGATCTCCACGTTGGTCTTCATCTCTGAAACAGCGGGCGATCTGGAAATATCGTTCCATGCCAGCCACCATCAACAGCTGTTTTAACTGCTGGGGGGACTGAGGTAAGGCATAGAACTCACCCGGATAAACCCTCGAGGGCACTAAATAATCCCGTGCTCCTTCTGGAGTGGTCTTGAACAAGATTGGTGTTTCAATTTCCAGAAATCCCTTGTTATCGAGGTAATCACGAATAAATTTAATCACTTGATGTCGCAGGATGATGTTCTTACGCATTCGGTCACGTCGTAAATCCAGGTAGCGGTAGCGTAGGCGGATTTCCTCATTTTCATCTTCTTCTTTACTGATCGTGATTGGGGTCGTCTTGGCTTGATTGAGAACTTTCACATTTTTTGCAAGGACTTCGACCTCACCTGTGGGCATGTTTGGGTTGGCTAATCCAGCCGGGCGTAATCGAACAGTCCCCTGCACCTGGATGACCCACTCCGACCGAACCATCTCGAGCGCCTGGTGGATTTGTGGATAAATAGCCTGGTCTGTTACGATTTGAACCATGCCGAATCGGTCTCGTAAATCTACAAAATTGATCCCACCTTGAACTCTCCGGCGATTCACCCAACCCGCCAGGGTAACTTCAGATCCAGCATGGCTGGCACGCAATTCACCGCACGTGTGTGTTTTATACATTCATGACCTCCTTGAAAAAACAGCTGAACCAGGTGGCAAAATAAATCGCCCTTCGCTATCTGCGTCGGGCGATTAGTGCTGCTTGCCAAGGTTTAGTTGCTTTGCAACCTGAAGCCTCTCGCTCGACGCAAGATTGAAACATCATTATTATTATCATTCACGACGGAAATAGCCCAGGTAAACAATATCATAACTAGCCTCTAGATTTCCAGCATTATACACGAGAATAAGTTAGCATGGAAGGAAAAGTAGTGTAAAATATCACCCGCATATTAATACAATGTTAGTGAGGAGTATGTGTATGTTTCGGAAATGGATTGTTACATTTGCTGGTATCCTTATGCTTTCCTTCATCTTGGCAGCCTGTGCAGGATCACAAGGAGAAATCGGACCAATCGGCCCTGCAGGACCAGCTGGACCCGAAGGACCAGCCGGTCCAGTCGGAGCGCCTGGTCCTGCAGGCGAACCAGGTCCTGCCAGCGCTGAATATGTCGGTGAGCAAGTATGTTCTGGCTGCCATTATGATCTATACCAGACATACATAAAATCTGGCCATCCATGGAGTCTCACCCCTGTTACTGATGGAGTGATGGCTGATTATCCCTATCGTCAATTAGCATCTGTCCCTGAGGGCTATTCACTCAAGGATATCAGCTACATCATCGGTGGTTACAACTGGAAATCCATTTTCCTTGATTCTCAGGGCTACATTATTACTGGTGCGCCTGGTTCATCAGATGACCCAACCTATGTAAACCAATTTAACTTTGGAAACCCGGCTCTCGGTTTAAGTTCAGGTTGGGTTTCATTTCATGCAGGTGAACCTGATTTCTCATTCACCTGTGGAGCATGCCATTCCACCGGTTACGATAATGGTGGCAATCAGGAAAATCTTCCTGGAATAATCGGCACCTGGTCAGAAACCGGTGTTCGCTGTGAACGTTGCCATGGTCCCGGTAGTCTCCATGCAAACGATCCGAAGGGAGTTCGTATGCAGGTGGAGCGCGATTCCACTTTTTGCCGCGAGTGTCACGCGTATGTTCCCACTTCTTCTCTCGATGTAAATAATGGTTTTATCCAGCATAGTGACCAGCTAGGGGATCTGTCACAGAGCAAGCATCAAATCCTGGATTGCCTTACCTGCCATGATCCTCATTCAGGGGTCGTTCAATTGCAGCAGGAGGATAAACAAACTACGCGTCTTTTATGTCAGGATTGCCATTATAAAGAAGCTCAATATCAGAATAATACACGCCACACTGCGATTAACCTGACCTGCACGCAATGCCATATGCCTTATCTCATCCAGAGCGGTTCTGCAAATCTACAGGGCTTCACCGGTGATATGCCCACGCATGTGGTCGCAATAGACCCAACAAAGGTCAATCAATTCAACGAGGATGGTACTTTAGCGACTGGTCAAATTAGCCTGGATTATGCGTGCCGCCATTGTCATGGCACAACCAAATCCGACCAGGAATTGATAGCTGCAGCGAGTGGGTATCACAATATTCCAGCAAGCCAGATAGTTCCATAAAGTCTGTCATTAATCCCTTCGATAATTTTCAACCAAAAAATGCGGTATACATTTCCGCATTTTTTTTATTTAATTAACTCAGTTACATATGACCATCATTAATAATGACATTCCTAACTATATATTTAGTTAGTTCTTTTTATCATTAATAGGGTAAAATAGCCATATTCTCATCTTATATTAATAGGGTGAATAACCTATATGGAGAAGAATGCGATGAAAATCATCAAGGCGATCCAGAAATACCGTGTCTGGTTGATATTTTGTTTTGTGTTCGGTATCTGTGTAATCCTCGGAGCATTATTGGCGGTAACACGACCAGTTGCTGCGGCAGCTCTAGAAAAACCAGCATATCAGGTACCAGGTTATGCAGGCTCCGAATCCTGCACCCAATGCCATGAGAATATCAACTCAGCATGGATGGGAACGCGACATGCACAAGCTTTCTCTGCTCCCATTTTCCAACGCGATTGGACCCAACAGGGCAACCAGGTTACTTGCCTGGAATGCCACACAACAGGTTATGATCCAGAAACTGGCAATTACGCCGAGGAGGGTGTGACCTGCGAAGCGTGTCATGGTCCCTTCCAGCCGGACCATCCTCAATCTCCAATGCACATTACTCCCAATTCTGAATTATGTGGCACCTGTCACAAAACCACCACAGACGAATGGCATGCTTCTGTCCATGGCCAGAAAGGGATACAATGCCAGGCTTGCCATAACCCACATTCACAAACCCCAAAGGCTAACTCAGTAACCGAGCTTTGTGTAACCTGTCATCAGGAACGAGGTGATTCCTTTACCCACAGCACGCATGCCAGTGCCGGTTTGGAATGCAGTAATTGTCACATGTTCACCAGCCCACGCACGAATGATCCAATTATGGGTTTAGTTCCAACGGGTCACACCTTTACCGTTGGCTCAGATGCCTGTATTGCATGTCATCAAGATACTGTTCATACACGCGATGAGATCGTCAAATTAACTGGTGAAGTCGCTGCGCTCGAGTCTGTCGATGCAGCCACGCTCGAGCAAACCGTTCAATCACAAGAGCAACAGATCAATGATCTAAAATCCCAGAGCGCCACTCGTCTGTACATTGGCCTTGTTCAGGGTGCAATCGTTGGAATAATCACCGGTGGTGCAGTTGCATGGGTAGTTAGCCGTGGCATTCGTGTTGTAGAGGTTAAAGAAGATGAGAAAAAAGAAAACTAAAATCAAACTTGAGCTTACCAGGCGAGATTTTTTATTTGTTGGAGGTGCTGCAGCTGGTTCTGTTGTGGTGTCTCAGCTCCTGACGACGGGACCCCTCTCGCCATTTGCCAGCTTTAAACAAGAACAAGTTGAAGGTCTGGAAGAAACAAACGCGCAAACTTCAGGACACCGTTGGGGAATGCTGATAAATTTGGATAAATGCATCGGATGTGAGTATTGCCTGAGAGCATGCTCGGCTACCAATGATGTTTGGATTGATATTCCTACCGAAAACAATGATCCGGAAAGTAAGCGTCCGGAGAAACCTTGGAATATTGTCGTGCAAGAGAAGACATCTACAGGTACGCCTTTCTTTTTCAGCAGACCCTGTCTTCATTGCGGTGATGCGCCCTGCGTGGAAGTTTGTCCAGTCAGGGCTACTTATCATCGAGAAGATGGCCTGGTTGTGATGAACTATGATCGCTGCATCGGCTGTCGATATTGTGAAATTGCCTGTCCCTATGATGCGCGTAAATTTAATTGGCAGGAACGTACGGATGTCAATCCCTATATTCCAACCTGGGGGATCGCTGAGGTCGAGCGTCGACCTCGTGGGGTTGTGGAGAAATGTACTTTTTGCATTCATCGAATCGATGCGGGATTAGATCAAGGCTTTATGCCGGGTGAAGATCTAGAAGCTACACCGGCTTGTGTAAATATTTGCCCGGTAGGAGCGCGGATATTCGGTGACTTGAATGACCCAAATAGTAAAGTTTCTCAGGCTGTAGCGAGTGAAGCCACAATCCGCTTGCGGGAAGAGCTTGGTACTGAAACAAGTGTTTACTATGTTATTCCGAAGGAAGGCTTGTAACCATGACTACTTCTACAATAAGTGAGCGTAAACGCTTTTATCTCAGTCCAGCAATGATTGCATGGATTGGATTAATCGGTCTTTGTCTCGTTATCGGTTTAGTTTCTGCCTTTGCTGTATTTTGGAATGGCTTATACATCACCAACATGTCTGACGCTGTACCATGGGGGCTGTGGATCACGATCGACCTTTCAGCTATCGCATTGGGTGCAGGCGCTTTTACGCTTTCAGCAGTTGTTTATCTTTTTGGCTTAAAACGATTTCAACCTATTGTAAGGTTTGCAGTTTTTGTGGGCTTTATCGGTTATACCACCGCATTATTAACCTTGGTTATGGATATAGGTCGCCCAGATCGTTTTTGGCATCCGTGGATTTATTGGAATATCCATTCCGTTTTATGGGAAATTACCTGGTGCATCACCATTTATTTAGCCATAATGTTGGTGGAATTTGCTCCGGTGATTGCGGAATCGCGATTTTTCGATCGCTACCCATGGGTCAGGAAGGGTGCAAAATATCTTCATAAACTTGCACCATTGCTTGCCCTTCTGGGTCTCGGGATTTCGTTATTGCACCAATCTTCTTTGGGTGCTACTTATGGTATCGTAAAATCACGCCCTATTTGGTTTAAACCCAGCATGCCAATCATGTTTATCCTTTCAGCAATTGCAGTTGGACCAGCTCTAACGATGGCAATTACATATATCACTGAGTGGGTGACTGGCAAAAAAAGTGTTCCTGATGATGTTTTACGCTCCATTGCTCGTTTCAGCGGTATTATCCTCTTGGTTTACGGATATATCCGCTTCTGGGATCTCGCTGCTGTCACCTATTACGGACGAACGCCATCGGTGAGTGAGGCATTCAATTTGCTGAGGCAGCAAACTCCATACAATTTTTCATTTTGGGTGTTTGAAATCTTTTTAGGCGTAATCCTACCGGCAATCTTGTTCCTGACTCCACGCTTCAACCGCAATCCTGGATATCTGGTTATCGGAGCGTTATTTTCGGTAAGTGGTATCGTCATCAATCGGTGGAATGTCACTGTCGGTGGTTTGTTCGTGCCACTTAGCTATTCACCTGGCACCCTCTACCAGCTTGAGCCCGGAAAATATTTTCCTGGTTTGCCCGAATGGGGAATTGCCATCGGGATAATTGGTTATGGCCTTGCCATGCTTACCCTGGGTATTCGCTATTTACCTTTATTCCAAAATTCAAAGGAAGAGCATTCCTGATAAAAATACTACCTTGGGTTATACTTAATAGTGAAAAATTTCTTTTATCGAAAGTTCATCGCCCTGCTTATCATCATCCATGCTTGCCTGGGTGGGTCTGCTAGGATTTGGGTTGCATGTGGAGGATATTAAAATGGGTGACGCTTCAGCTAATCCAGTCTATGTCGCCATTCTCTGTATCGCGCGTTGCCTGATACCGTTATTGATCTTATTTGGGATATCCTATCTGCTTCGCCGTTTTGGGGTGGTTGCGAAACCTGCTCCACCACCCTCTGAATACGAAAACTCAGAAGATAATGGATATTAAGGAGGACCGGCAAATGTCAAAGCACAACGTTGTAAAAAAATTGCCGGGCGTGTTCCTGGTCGTTGGTTTCCTGATTTTAACCAGTACGCTGTTGTTTAACCCCACACATGCCAAGGAGCAAGCACAAGAAACCGAGGTCTATTGTTTGAGCTGCCACTCAAATCCTGATTTAGAGACCACCCTGCCCAGTGGCGAAACCCTTTCACTCTATATTTCACCAGAACAATTGAAAGATTCCGTGCATAGTCCGAATGGAATCGAATGCGAAGCATGCCATACCAATATCACCACCTACCCGCATCCTGAAATAGATTACCAGAACGTCCGTGAGTTATCCCGTTCCTACTATTCTGCTTGCCAGAAATGCCACCCGGATAATTACACAAAGACGATGGATAGCATGCATGCCCAGGCAGCAGAGGCTGGCAATCTTGACGCACCAATTTGCACTGATTGCCACGGATCCCACTATGTTCATCCCCCGGACCAGCCACGTACATTGATTCCATCCACATGTGGTAATTGCCATACCGAAGAATTTTCAGTTTACCAGTCCAGTATTCACGGCAACGCTTTGGCTCAGGAATCTAATCCGGATGTCCCCGTTTGTACGACCTGCCATGGAGTACATAACATTCAAGATCCGCGTACGCAGCAATTTCGGGTGGAAGAACCGGACTTATGCGCCAGCTGCCATGCTAACCAGGAGATGATGAGTAAATATGGACTCTCCGCAGATGTATATGATCTATACAGTCTCTCCTGGCATGGCGTGGATGTATCAGTTTACGATGCGCGCTGGCCAACCATCCAACATAATTCTGCAGTCTGCACTGACTGCCATGGTATTCATGATATCTTAAATCCCGATGATCCAAATTCGTCGGTTAATCCCGATAACCTGCTGGTAACCTGTCAAAAGTGTCACCCTGGTGTTGGTCCAAATTGGACGGGTGCCTGGACGGGCCATTATGAAATTAGTTTGGATCGAACGCCGTTTCTATATTATGTGGATTGGTTTTATGCAATCTTTACCCCACTCATCTTGTGGATTTGCGGTATTTATGTTGCATTACAAATTTTACGATTAATCGTTGACCGAGCGAGGAGGAGTTTAAGATGAGCCAGCTGAAACCTACCCCTTCCTCTTCACCGAATCCCGTCAAACTCGTAAGGACTTTCCCACGCTTCAGTGTCAGCCAACGCTGGGAGCATGCTATTCTACTCGTTTGTATAGCAATCCTTTTACTAACCGGTATACCCCAGAAATATGCCGCTTCTGCCTGGAGCCAGACCATTATCTCATCACCTGAACGATTGGAAACGATCCAGCTTATTCATCATATTACTGCACTGGTTTTAACCGGGCTGGTTTTCTATCACTTGGGTAAAGCTTTCTATCTAATCGTCCGCAGAAAATTACCGGGTGATATGCTTCCAACGCTACAGGATATTAAAGATGCCTGGAATATGCTGCTTTACCTGATATATATCAAAAAACAAAAGCCTGCCTTTGGTAAATATAACTTCGAACAAAAAGTGACCTATTGGTTCCTATTTTTCTCAATTGGGATCATGATGATCACAGGCTATGTCATGTGGTTCCCCGAAACCATCACCCGGGTTTTTCCCGGCAGTATTATTCCAGCAGCCATCATGGCACATAGTACTGAAGCAATCGCTACCACAATTTTTATCGTCTTATGGCATTTCTACCATGTGCATCTTGAACGGCTTAATCTAAGTATCTTTTCCGGCTGGCTCAATGATGAGGACATGAAGACATACCACACACTCGAATATAATCAGCTGGTTCGCAAGCCTCGTAAGGATCAAGATTCAGGAGACAATATTTTATGAGGCGGTACTACAGACAGATCCTGATTTTCGGGGTTGTTACTTTCTTGGTGTGCACTCAGTTATTAATCTCATCCACACCGGGTGCCAAGGCGGCACCTAACTTTTTAAGCCAGCGAAACCTTACCCCAGGTTTCATCTGATTCGTCTTCCGTATCGCCCATCGTAAGTAATGACGTCTGTCTTGGATGCCATGGAGAACCCGGTCTCACCATGACCCAGTCAAATGGGGATATTTTGGACTTATATGTCAATCCGGATATTTACGCCGACTCAATTCATGGGCAGGATGGCTATGCTTGTGTCCAGTGTCATACTGATCTAGGAAATTACCCCCATCCAGCTTTCAGCGCCACAGATTTGCGTGATGTGACCCTTCAGCTAAACCAAGTCTGCATCCGGTGCCATTCCGGCGAGTACAATCGAACCATGGATAGCGTTCATGCAGTTGCACAGGCAGATGGTTTACGTGAAGCTGCCGTGTGCACTGACTGTCACGGGGCACACAACACTCACCAATGGACCGATCCGGAAACAAATGCGCTTCTCCCTGAGGCAAAATTAGAAATTCCAACTACCTGCTCTAAATGTCATTTTGAGATCTACGAAAAATATATAAATAGTGTGCATGGTGCGGCACTGACGGATGAATCAAATACCGATGTACCAACCTGCATCGATTGTCACGGAGTTCATAATATCGAAAATCCAACCTCGAATGCATTTCGGGTAAATTCACCTCAGATGTGTGCAAAATGCCACACGGATCCTGCTTTAATGGATAAATATGGGATTTCTACCAAAGTCCTGGATACTTATGTCGCAGACTTCCATGGCACCACGGTAACCTTATTCGAAAAACAATCCCCTGACGCACCGACAAACAAACCCGTTTGTTATGACTGCCACGGAGTTCATGATATCTCCCGAGTCAATGATCCAAAAAGCGGAATTGAGATGCAAGAAAATCTTCTCGTACGGTGTCAGGAATGTCACCCAGATGCTTCCAATAACTTTCCCAGTGCGTGGATGTCGCATTATATCCCCTCGTCAAAAAGTAACCCTCTAGTTTATTATGTAAATCTTTTTTACTTAATCTTCATTCCATTGGTTTTAGGTAGCATGATTGCCTTGGTCGGATTGGATGTTGGTCACTCGGTCTATGTAAAAACCCGTCGAGGCAAACATCCCTCTGATCCACCTTCTGAAGAACCCCCATCCCCCTCCCTCGATGAGACACCACTTCAACCTCCTCCAGCTGAGCAGCCTAACGAGGAGGAACATCATGACTGATACGCTCATGGAAACACCTACAAAGGCTACTCCCTCGGACGACAAAATTACCTACCAGCGTTTTGATATTTCACAACGCGTAGAACACATCGTCTTCTTGCTATCTTTTACCATCTTGGGCTTCACTGGCTTGATCCAAAAATTCGCCGCCTATCCATTGAGTGACTTCTTTATCTATGGCTTGGGCGGGATTGAAAACGTGCGTACCATTCATCACTATAGTGCGATCCTTATGATGATCGTGAGTGGATATCACGTTCTTGTTTTGTCCTATAAGGTTTTTGTCCTCCGCGTTCGTTGGACAATGATGCCTCTCATCGAGGATATTCAACATGTCATCCACGATGTTTTGTACTTTCTCGGTTTTCGTAAACATCGGGCATATTATGGTCGCTATAACTATGCGGAAAAAGCTGAATATTTAGCTGTGGTTTGGGGAACGATTGTGATGGGTTTGACTGGTTTCATGATGTGGAACCCGCTTTCAACGACCCAATTATTACCGGGTGCTGTCATACCTGCTGCAAAGGCAGCTCATGGGGCTGAGGCTATTCTGGCGGTACTGGCGATCATTGTTTGGCACTTCTATCATGTGCATTTAAAACATCTCAACAAGAGCATGTTTACAGGCAAGCTAACCCGTAAAGAGATGATGCATGAACATCCCGCTGAGCTTTCACAGATAGAAGCGGGTAATGTATATAAGCGACCACCAATAAAAGTCCTTAGGCACCGGCAGCAGGTATTTTTCCCGGTTGCTGTAATTTTTTCCCTTGCTTTTGGATTCGGGATCTATAAATTCGCCAATTATGAAGTTACTGCAATAACCACGATTCCCCAAGGAGAAACTGCACAGGTCTATGTCCCTGTCACCCCCACTCCGAGACCTTCTCCCACACCTCCTCCAACCCTGGTCCCTGGAGCTGCGGTAGAAGCAATGACTTGGGATGGGTATTTCTCGGGGTTATTCAGGAATCGTTGCAGCAGCTGTCATGGTGTGACGAGTGTTGGTGGATTAAGTCTCTCTACCTATCAGGACGCCCTTAAAGGCGGTAATTCAGGTCCAGCCGTCATTCCAGGCGATCCTGATAATAGCGTTCTGGTCTTAAAGCAATCAGCTGGAAATCACCCAGGGCAGCTTACCATTGATGAGTTGGATCAAGTCATTGCATGGATAATTGCTGGTGCCCCTGAGAAATGATGGAGCAAAACATATGAAAAAATTCTTCCGACGCATCGGAAATGCACTGCATAATTTCTTCTTCCCACCGGCTGGTTCAAAAATGTGGTTACGTGTACTACCATACGCTATTTTAGGTATCCTGACCATCATCGTCCTAATCGGGGCTGCTTATGGATGGCAATACACCAACAGTCCTCAATTCTGTGGCACTACCTGCCATACCATGCCACCAGAATATTCTTCCTACCTTGATTCACCACATGCCCGTGTCGACTGTGTTGAATGCCATATTGGACGCGGTTTCATCGGCAATCAATTCACCCGTAAAGCAGGCGATCTTCGTCACGTTACCGCTACCTTGTTCCATAATTATGAATATCCAATTTATGCCACCAACATGCGCCCGGCGCGTGAAACCTGCGAAAAATGCCACAATCCTGATAAATTTTCCGATGATAGCTTGCGCGAGGATAAGCGTTATCAAGATGATACGGCGAATACCCCTTACAGTATTTTTCTCAGCTTAAAAACTGGCGGAGGAACTACACGCCAGGGTCTTGGTAAAGGCATCCATTGGCATGTGGAAAATCCTGTTCAATATTATGCAACCGATGAATTACAGCAGAATATCCCCTATATACGTGTCCTTAATGACGATGGTTCTTACACTGAATATACAGACATCGCATCCAGTCTTAATTCCGCAGAGCTCAACGAATCGGATTTAAAGGAAATGGACTGTGTGACTTGTCATAATCGGATCACTCACCTCGTGCCAATGCCAGCCGACCAAATTGATACTGCTATATCGCGTGACTTTATCGATAAATCGATCCCTGATATCCGTGCGAAAGGAATCGAAGTTCTAAGTGTGCCCTATACTTCTCAAGAAGAAGGCGTTAATGCCATCGCAGGATTGGATAATTACTATCAGGCATATTACCCAGAATTCTATGCGTCCAACTATGACAACATTCAAAGTGCAATTAAATATATCCAGGAGATTTATACATCTTCAGTGAATCTGGATCAAAAATCTGACTGGGACACTCATCCAAATAATGTTGGACATTATTACTTCGCAGGTTGTTTTCGTTGTCATGATGGAAAACACATGGACCCAAATCAACAAGCCATCCGGTTGGAGTGCAATCTATGCCACACCATTCCAGAAGTGGCGGGTCCTTCTGACTTTGTTGCCAATGTTGAGATTCCACGAGGACCTGAGCCTCTATCCCACCAGAATGCGAATTGGATCGTGATGCACAACCAGGTATTCGATCAAACTTGCAGTGACTGTCATACAACCAGCAATCCAGGTGGCACGGATAACTCCTCCTTCTGTTCGAATAGCGCTTGCCATGGCATTGCATGGGAGTATGCAGGTTTCGATGCTCCAGCCTTACGCGAAACGATCATTGATACACTTCCTCCAACACCAACACCTTCCCCACTGAATCTAACAGGTGCATTGACTTATGATGCCACGATTGGCCCATTATTTCAAACTCGCTGTGGATCCTGTCATGGTGAGAATGGCATCATGGGTTTGAATTTAACCACATATCAAGGTGCAATGCTAGGTAGTACAAATGGTCCAGTGATTATCCCTGGCGATGCCAATGGAAGCCCATTGGTTCAAAAGCAATCTGGTGAGGAACCTCATTTCAGTCAACTTACTCCCGATGAATTGGCACTTGTTATCGACTGGATTAATGCTGGAGCACCAGAAAAGTAAATATTCACTCCTCTAAGCCAAAGGAGGTATAAAATGGGTGAACAAAATGAACTCAGTCGGCGAAATTTTATGCAATCAGCCATCTGGGGAATTGGGGGATTAATCGGAATAGTATTTGGAGCATCTGCAGTCGCATATGTAGTCGGACCATCATTAAAGAAACAGCAAACTGAAACCTGGGTGCGACTTGGCCCAACCTCAAAGGTGGAGCTGGGTGTACCTACCCTTTTCACCTTTACAGTTCAAACCCAAACCGGCTGGATCGAAAATACAGAGGAGGTCTCTGTATATGTCCTTACAACGGATGCTCGCACATATATTGCCATGTCAAATATCTGCACCCATTTAGGTTGCCGCGTCCGGTGGATTACCGATCAGGATAAATTCTTTTGTCCCTGTCACAATGGTGAATTTGATATAGAAGGCGATGTTATTGCAGGACCGCCTCCCCGCCCTCTCGACCGATATGATGTAAAGGTTGAGAATGATCAATTGTACGTCCTGAGTGGAGGTTGATATGGCGTCGAAAATCACAAACTGGCTTGATGAACGCACCTCCTGGCGGCAGGTCAGGGATGCTATTTTCCTACGTAAAGTTCCCAAAGTTAATTGGCTATTTACCTTGGGGAGTGCTTCCCTGTTTATTGCCCTTAATCAGGCAATTACAGGCATACTGCTCACAATTTATTACGTTCCAACACCTGATCATGCATATGACAGCGTCCAATATATTACCACTCAGGTTCCATTAGGATGGTTGATCCGTGGGCTTCATCATTGGGGTGCTAGTTTGATGATTATTGTAGTAGTCCTCCATATGCTGAGAGTCATATTTCTCGGAGCATATAAATTTCCCCGTGAGGTGACCTGGTTTACTGGTGTCGGATTACTTCTGCTCGTGATTGGCTTTGGTTTTACTGGTTATCTTTTACCATGGGATCAAAAAGCATTTTGGGCGACGACAGTTGGAACGCGGATTGCCGGTACACCACCAATCATTGGTGACTACCTGCTCCGCATTATTCGTGGTGGCAGTGATATCTCTGCAGTCACCTTGGTGCGTTTCTTTGGTACTCATGTTTGGGTCCTTCCAGCTCTATTAGTCATCCTCATTGGTATTCACCTTTACCTGGTTATCAAAAATGGCATTAGTGCTGTGCCCAAGAGAGGGATGTGAGCCATGAATGAACAGGAAAAGCAAGAATATCTTAAAAAATATCATGAAGATAAAGAGAATGGTGTCCCGTTTTATCCAAACATCATTTTCAAAGATGTAATCGTAGCTCTGATCATTTTCCTTTTATTGATCGGACTGGCATATTTTCTTGGAGCCTCACTTGAAGCGCGTGCCAATCCTGCAGATACTACCTATACCCCACGTCCCGAATGGTATTTCTTATTTCTTTTCCAGTTATTAAAATACTTCCCAGGGAAATTTGAGTTTGTGGGTGTGGTACTGATTCCCACTTTAGCAATCCTCGTTCTCTTTTTCTTGCCATTCTTGGACCGTAATACGAGACGCCACTTCCTAGACCGACCAATCGTCACCGTAATCACGGTTCTGGCAGTTGCCGGTATCATCATATTAACGATATTATCAATTCTTGAAGCCCCACCGCCAACGCAGGCATCCCAAGGTGATCCGGTTGCCTTGCTTTACTCTAAAAATTGTGCTCCCTGTCATAGCTCATCCATCACAGTGCCCGCCGGAACAAATCTTCATAACTTGATCGCCCAAGGATCTCATGCTGGTATGCCCGCCTGGAATGGTGACTTGTCTTCAGATCAAATCGATGAGCTTGCTGGCTTTATTCTCTCTCCGGGTGGAAGTGAGCTGTTCAATAAGAATTGCAGTTCATGTCACAAAGTGGAAGATCTGGTCGGTGGCAATCCAATTGACTTGAAAAAATCCATTAATGAGGGACTCAATTTTTCTCCGCACGCGGGTTTGGAAGACGTATCCTGGTCAACCAGTTTAACCCCTGATGAAAAAACAACCTTATTGAATTTTCTGATTGCTCCTGACGGTCAAAGATTATTTACCATTTACTGTTCCTCCTGTCATGGACAATCGGTGGCTTACTCAGGGGACGAAGCTCTGTTAAAACAAACCATCATTGAGGGTGGGCAGCATATTACCATGCCTCCCTGGCAAAATACCCTCACTACAGAACAGATTAATACCCTGGCACAATATGTTGTGGATCCTGCCACTGTGCCACAAGGACAGGAATTATTCAAACAATACTGCTCCACATGCCATGGAGAACGCGTGCCGACAGCATCTGACTTAGATCAAGCCCGCCAGATTATTGCTGCAGGAGGAGCTCATCAAACCATGCCTGTTTGGGGCAATGTTCTCACCCAGGAGCAAATTGATGCATTGGTGAATTACATAATTGATTCTTCTCAAGGCACGTCCATCCAGCAAGGGCAGACCCTGTTTGCACAAAATTGTGCACCCTGCCATGGAGATTTTGGAGAAGGAGGTCCAAATCCTGCTAATCCAAATCAAATCATTGCCCCTATTGGAACTGCGGATTTTCTTAACACCCGCGATGATCCTACCCTTTTCCAGATAATTTCCCAGGGTCAACCAAACCAGGGAATGTCACCCTTTGGTTCTGCAAATGGGGGCAATTTAGATGATGATCAGATCAATTCGATCGTTGCATATCTGCGTTCGTGGCAGGCGAATCCGCCAGTAACCACGCCTCCAGAATTTACAGTTCCTACGCTATCCTTATCAGCATCAGAAATTAATTCACAGATATGCGCTCAATGTCATGGACAGAACGGTGAAGGGACCAAGATCGGACCACCATTAAATGACTTATCGGATGACAGCGATCAGCAGATTTATGATGTGATCAGTCAGGGTATAGCAAAATCACCCATGCTTGCATTTGGTAGTATTTTGTCAGAGAGCCAGATGCAGGAGTTGGTAGCCTTGATTCGCCAATTCCCTGCTCCACAAACATCAGCGGAACCATCTCCAACTGCTGTGCCAACTCCGTCAAATCTGACTTTCAATGCAGATATTTCACCCATCTTTCAAAAGGATTGTACGATGTGTCATGGAACTTTGGGAGGCTGGGATGGCACAAGCTACCAGTCGGTGATGACAACCGGTGACCACAGCCCTGTGGTGATTCCAGGAGATGCAGCCAACAGTGTCTTGGCTCAAAAAATCCTGGGGACTTCCACCTTCGGGGGTATTATGCCTCCCGGTGGTAAATTGCCCGATGCGACCGTTCAGATGATCCTCGATTGGATTGAGGCAGGTGCACCTGAGAAGTAATTTGTATGACTGAGTTCTTTACCCAAAATATTATCATCGTCTACTTTTTTTATGGTTTGTCCTTCTTTGTCATGGGGCTGGCAGTCCTCATTGAAGTTGGACATGCTTCAGAGCTAGACTTTTCGCGTGCGCTTCGGCCATTAATTGGCTTCGGGCTAATCCATGGTTGCCATGAGTGGTTCGAAATGTTTTTAATTATTCAAGTTCGTTTATATGGCCCTATTAATGCTGGTTGGGTTTTACCTGTTCGGTTAATTGCTTTAGCGACCTCTTTTTTATTTTTAATCGCTTTTGGTGCGCGCCTGATTACTGGTGTAGAAAAACGTAAACTATATTTAACTATGTTATCCACGATTACTGCCATTTGGGTGATTGGCTTAGTTGGAGTTCTTGTTAACCAATCAAACAGTCAAATACGCGCCATCGCCGCAGATGTGTACACCCGGTATGCATTAGCAATTCCAGGTGCTGTCCTGACGGTTTGGGGATTATTGATCCAACGCCGGAAATTCATCAATATAGGCATGCCCAGTATTGGTCGCGATTTGTTGTTCGCTGCCATCGCATTTGGCTTATATGGTGTGATTGGACAAGTATTTGCCAGCCCAAGCATTATCTTCCCATCGGAATATTTAAACTCTGATGTATTTCTTCGTTGGTTTGGATTTCCAGTTCAAGTTTTTCGAGCTGCAACTGCTATGATGGCTGCAATTTTCATCACCCGCTCGCTCCGCGCCTTTGAGGTAGAAAGTAACCGGCGTTTTACTGATCTCCGTGATGCTCAGCTTGCGGAACAGCAGCGCTTGGATGAATTAAGAGCCGAATTGCTTCACCGCACTGTTATTGCCCAGGAATCTGAGAGACAGCGCATAGCCCGTGAACTGCATGATGAAACAGGTCAAACTCTGACGGCATTGGGTATGGGTCTGCGTGGCATGTCTGAGATGATATCAACCAATCGTAACCGGGCTATTGAACAAGCGAACCAGCTCGAAAAGCTTGCCATGCATGGGGTAGAAGAGCTCCAAAGGATGGTTGCTGGTTTACATCCACCTCAATTGGATGACTTGGGTTTGCTTGCTGCATTACGCTGGTATGCAAACGATATCAGTAATCGTTTTGGAATTCGTATAAATATCGTCAACCATGGTATCAAACCATCACTATCTTCCGACGTAAGGGCAGTATTATTCAGGATTGCCCAGGAAGCCATTACAAATGTTGTACGCCATGCCAATGCCGGTATAATCGACCTTCAACTCGATTATTCATCTGACAATATTTATCTCCGAGTTGAGGATAATGGCCAGGGTTTTAATACCGATGAAGTGTTAAAAAAGAAACCTGGAAAACCAACCGCATGGGGATTACTTGGAATGGTTGAGCGTGCTTCCCTTGTTGGTGGAACGTGCAATATATTTTCTCATCCAGGAAAAGGTACCCTGATAGAAGTGAATGTTCCTATTATTGGAGAAACTAGCGATGACTGATATTAACCTTTTACTCGTTGACGATCATCAGGTTGTACGGACCGGTTTACGTATGCTGTTGGAAGGCCAACCGGACATGAAAATTATAGGTGAGGCTGATAGTGGTCTTCAAGCATTGGAGAAAGCCAGAGAGCTATTACCCAATGTGATCGTGATGGACATCACTCTTCCGGATATCTCCGGTATTGAAGCTACAAAATTGATCAAAGAGGAATTTCCTGATATTGCTGTGGTAGCTCTTACGATCCACGAAGATGAACAATACTTTTTTGAGATGCTTCAGGCAGGTGCATCCGGTTATGTCCCGAAACGTGCTGCCCCTGAAGATTTAATTACTTCCATACGGGCTGCATATGCGGGTGAGATTTACATTTATCCATCCCTGGCAAAAGCATTGGTCGCTGATTTCCTGGGTCGTCCATCTCAAGGGAATGAAAAAGCTTCGCTCGATGGTCTTACCACCCGCGAGCAAGAAGTATTAGGTCTCCTTGCTGAAGGCCTAAGTAATGATGAAATTGGTGAAACGCTACAAATTAGCAAGCATACAGTCGCACGTCACCGCGAGAATTTAATGCGGAAGCTTGAATTACACTCACGCAGTGAATTGGTCAAATATGCCATCCGCAAGGGGTTAATTGCTCCTTGAAGATGGTATTATTTCACTACTAAAAATGCCATGATACCCCTATTGACGGAAAGGGGTATTTTTTTTATCATAAGATTGTCAATCAAAATATATCGCAGCATTAGATGGAGACTATTATGCGGAAAGTACAATTTTTTGCCGGATTTTGGACAATTGTCATCGCTATCCCCTTCACAATATTGGCACTCATAGGTACGGCTTACATAACAGAACACCTGACGCAAATATTTGCACTACTTTCTGAGTTTAGCCATAAAATATCTGTTGGAGGGCGTGGATTGGTATTGGAATTTTCCGCTCGCTGGCCTGAGGTTGCCGGCATGGTTATTGGAATGATCGTGATACTGACCATCTTTCTATTTGCCCAGAACGCAAATAAGGAAGAGCAATCAAAGAATCCAAATTAATATTTCATAGACTGGTATCTTCGCTAACCTTGTACTGGATTATTTGCTGTATGCCGGTGCAAGGTTTTTGTTTAACCAATAGCCTGTAATACGCCACAAGCTTATTATTTTTGTTTGTTATTTTTCATACAAACTACTCATTTAACCCTAATTTTATGGTAGAATTATATAGGATGTTTAGCCTATTATTAATGGTGTATTCAATTATTGTAGGAAAGCTTACATACACGTCTCATTAGAAATCACCTACAGAATAACCAATAAAAGGAGGAGCCATATCCGAAATAAATACTTATATCAACTATTCACTTTAGTTATATCTATATTCTCATGAGGAGAAATCTATGAATTACAAGAAACATCTTTTTATCGGTTTGCTGCTAATTGGTTTGGCTTTTGCAGTGGCAGCCTGTTCCTCATCGGCAACTCCATGCCCTGAGTGTGCAGCCTGCCCAGAAGCACCTGCCTGCCCAGAAGTGGCCGCCTGCCCTGAAGCGCCTGCCTGCCCAACTCCGGTAGTTGATCAGGTTCCTTTTGAGGAAGCCTGGGCTGCCTCCGGTCACTCCGATGAAACCGCCGAAGCTTTCCGCCATTGGGATGAAGATGATCCGCAAGAAGTCCCCACCAGTTGTGCACGATGCCACACCCCCACCGGTTATATGGATTACCTGGGAGAAGATGGGTCCGCCGTTGGTGTCGTGGATGCTGCCCAGCCAGTCAGCAATGGCATCACCTGCATCACATGCCATAATGAATCTGCAGTGGCACTTTCCGAAGTCACCTTCCCCTCTGGTGTTGTCGTATCAAATCTTGGTCCAGAAGCACGTTGTATGGTTTGCCACCAGGGTCGTGCCTCAGGTTCAACCATTGATGAAGCTATTGCCACCAATGTTTTAACCGACACCCTCGATACTGTCAGCACTGAGCTGCGCTTCACCAACATACACTACTTCGCAGCAGCTGCAACATTGTATGGCAGCGTAGTCGGTGGTGGTTACGAATATGACGGAAACACCTATGATGGTAAGTTCCTCCATGCAGATGATATCAATACCTGCATCGGTTGCCATGACCAGCATAGCCTGGAAATCAGGCTTGAGACTTGCCAGGAATGCCATACAAATGTCGCTTCCAAAGAAGATCTTGCTAACATCCGCATGAACGGCTCCCTGGAAGACTACAATGGCAATGGTGATGTTACCGAAGGTATCTCGGCAGAAATTGCCGGTCTCCAAACCCTGCTCCTGCAAGGCATTCAAGCATATGGAAAGGAAGTAGCCGGAGCTCCTATCGCTTATGATCCAGCCACATATCCATACTTCCTCAACGATGCCAATGATAATGGCACAGTTGACCCTGAAGAGGCGACTGCTGAAAATGCAGCCTATGCATCCTGGACTGCTCGATTGCTGAAAGCAGCGTATAACTACCAGCTCTCGGTCAAGGATCCGGGTGCTTTTGCTCATAATGCCAAGTACATTATCCAGCTGCTCTATGATTCACTTGCAGACTTGAACACTCAGCTCAGCACCCCCGTCGATATGAGTGCGTTACATCGCATCGACGCCGGTCACTTTGCCGCCACTGAGATGGCTTTCCGCGATTGGGACGCAGATGGTGAGGTACCTGCCACCTGCTCCAAGTGTCACTCGGCCACTGGTCTCCCACTCTTCCTCAAAGAAGCTGCTGCTTCCAGCGATGGTGTTACCGGTGTGACTATCGCTCAGCCGGTTTCCCAGGGTTTCCAATGCTCCACATGTCATGACGTCACTCAATTCCCTGCTCCTTATGCAGTAAACGAAGTTAAATTCCCCAGTGGTGCCGTTCTAACATTTGGTGAGGCTGCACCGGCAAACGTTTGTATCGAATGCCACCAGGGTCGCCAGTCAACAGTGAGCGTCAATGCTGCCATCGGTGACGCTGCACCCGATACAGTCGTTGAGGGATTGAGTTTCCGTAATCCACACTACTTTGGTGCTGGAGCAACCTTGTTTGGCACAGAAGCCAAGGGTGCCTACGAGTATGATGGTCAGACCTATCTGGGTCATCATCCCCACGTGGATTCCGGTCAATCCTGTGTGACTTGCCACAATACCCACGAATTAGGAGTCAACACGGAACTTTGTGCTGCCTGCCATGGTGGTGCAACCGATCCAATGACCATCCGAATGGGTACCACCGACTATGATGGTGATGGTGATACTACTGAAGGTATGGCCGGTGAAGTAAGCACAGTTGCTGAAATGCTCTATCCTGCTATCGTGAAGTATGCAGCGGATACCATCGGTACTCCAATCGTCTACGATGCGGGCACTAATCCGTACTACTTTATCGATGGTAATACTAATGGTGTTGCAGATCCTGAGGAACTCAACCGGGATAATCGTTACGCTACCTGGACGCCGCGTTTGCTCCGGGCCGCCTACAATTACCAGTGGTTCCAGAAGGATCCGGGTGCATTTGCCCACAATGGCAAGTACATCCTGCAGGTCTTGTATGACAGCCTCAAGGATATTGGTGGGGATGTCACTACATTGACCCGTCCTTAAGTAAATGTTTGATTAGTAAAAAAGACCGGATGGTTATAACATCCGGTCTTTTTTCTTATCGAGGGCATGTGTTAGAATCTGTCGAAAGGCTTGTTAGATAGATGTTATTGCTATTAAAATAATTGATATATGGCTTCAAATGAATTTTCTCCTTATGAATATTTCAACCGAGTGATAGGACTTTGGTGGATCGTTGCGCTTACCACCTTCATTGGCGGGGTTTTTGGATATATCTTCTTCCATCTCCATCCACCAATGTATGAAGCGACTGCAACCTATATTGTCACCATCGATTTGAACCGTTTTCCCTTTCAGGGGGTCAGGGAAGATTTGATTCAATACAATGAAGACATGGCGTTAAACACCACCCAAAATGCCCTGCTTTCACGTGAAGTGCGCGATCAAGTGACCTCCCAGCTGAATAGCATGGGTATCCCTATAACGAACACTGACCTGATTAACAACAGCACGATTGAACGAAAGCAAGATGTCTGGGAACTTCGCTACAGAAGCGAGAATCCCCAGCAAGCTCAGAAAATTGTGGATATGTGGGCAAAGATCGGCTACCAGGCTATGCTTTCATGGCAGGAGGCTGGCAAAGCCCCAGATTATATAACTTTCAATTCACCCACCCTATCGGTCATTCCTTATGAACCAGTCGTATATAACCGGAACAAAGTCGTCCTTGCAGGAGCACTAATTGGTTTCATTTTTGGGGTTATTGCCACCAGTCTGATAAGCCGATCTCCCAAGAAATCCATCCAAGAGATACAATGATTTTCTCCTACAACAAATGTCAGGTTTGTCACGACAAACAATCAAACTATGACGGCTCCTGGTAAACTTCGTTCGAGGCTTGAAGCTATTTGTGAGCTTCTTTGGGCGATTGCTCTGATTTGCTTACCTGTGACCACTTTTCCATTGTTTTCTTCAATTACTGGGGCATTGGTAGCTCCTCTCTCTATCTTGCCCTTTTTCCTTCTGCTCCTGTTGTGGGTTATACCATTCGTCCTTCGTAAAGGGAATATATCAAAGGAAACCATACCTCTTGCCTTGTTTATTTTGGTTGCCATCATATCTTGCGCGGCTGCATATTTTATTTTCATTCCTGGTTTCAAGGGCAAATCCCTACCCGGGCAGGAAATCAGAGCACTTTTTACTCTATTTATCGGACTGACATTTTACCTGGTTACAACCACCTGGGTTAGAAATATTGAGAAACTGAGGAATACTTGGAAATATCTCACGATCGGTGGCATCATTTCCTTGGCTTGGACCGGATGCCAGGCATATTTTATCCTCAGAAATGCAGATCTTTACCCTGCATGGTTGGATCAGATTCAATCCTTATTTGTTGTTCTTTCGCCCGCGTTTTCCGCCAGGCATGGCCGCGTTAATGGCTTGACCTACGAAGCCTCGTGGTTTGCTCACCAGATGGTATTGGTCTATCTTCCCCTTTGGCTTTCTGCTACATATTATAAAACTTCTGCTTTTAAATTTCGTTTCCTTCATCTTTCGATTGAGAATATTTTGCTAGTCATCGGCTTGGGAGCCTTCTTCCTTAGTTCGCCACGCATTGGATTATTTTCCTTCTTATTGATGATCATTTATTTCTTCCTACGCTTGACTATGGGATTTCATCGAAAATTATCCGACCGTATCTCTAAACTGGAAGTTTTCCATCACAATAATACTTCTTCTAAACATCAAACTTCCATAAAGGTCTTCTCAGCTGTATTTATTGTCATGATCTATACGCTTCTTATCGTCGGGGTCTTTTCCATCGCTTTCAAACGCGATTGGAGGCTATCCATCCTGACAAGTGAACCTCCAAAGCTAAGTGAAATAACTGGATTGCTGACTCTTGATCAAGATACACTCCTGAATCTAAGTCATCGCTTTATCTTCCTTGAACGCATGGTTTACTGGTTCAATGGTTGGAATACATTTAACCAATACCCGTGGCTTGGGGTGGGATTGGGTAATTCCGGCTTTTTTTTCCCGAAAATGGCTCCCGCAATTGGCTGGGCAACTTTTGAAATCCGTAATGTGCTTTTTTATCTACCCCAGCTGCCCAATATCAAGAGTCTATGGTTCCGTCTGTTAGCAGAAACAGGGTTGGTAGGTTTCTCAATTTTTTTATCCTGGTTATATGTGCTGTTTCAATCATCAAGATTTTCTCACCATCATAAGGATCCTACTGTGAAAACCTTTGCATTTGCCGGACAGCTTGCCCTATTAGCATTCATTGGCGAAGGGTTCAGTATTGACTCGTTCGCCATGCCCTATTTTTGGGTTATTGCAGGCTTGATTGCCGGGATTGCCATGATTTTTAGGAGGGAGTTTACCAATGAACAGATCACCCAATAACCGGTTATCAACAAAATTGAAAATAGCATTTGCAGGGGCTGGCTATATCATTAATATTCATGCTCAAGCTGCTAAAGCGCAGAAGAATGTGGAGCTGATCGCAGTTGTGGAAAAATTTCAGAATAAAGCGAAGGCTCTTGCACAGAAATTTGGAATTAAAAATCAATTCGAGACTGTCGAGCAGATGCTCAATGCATGTGATGTGGATGCCCTCGTGGTAGGTACACCAAACTATCTGCACGCCCCCCAAACCATGGCTGCCCTCAATGCCAATGTGCATGTGATGGTCGAAAAACCCATGGCGATGAATTCTCGGGAGGCTTATCAGATGCTGGAAGCCAGCCAAAAATCTGGAGCTTTATTAATGGTCGCGCATTGCTGGCGTTTTGACCCTGAAGTATTGTGGCTACGTGAACAGGCAAAATCCGCTCGCTTTGGCAAAATCATCCGCACCAAAGGCTATGGTGTGCATGAGCTGTGGGGACCTTCTGGGTGGTTCACCCAAAGGGAATTTGCTGGTGGCGGGGCTATGGCAGATGTGGGCATTCATGCACTCGACACTGTCCGTTTCCTTATCGGTGATCCACAACCAGAGTCAGTTTATGCACGTATTAGCACGAATTACATCCCATATGATGTGGATGATACTGGCATCCTGATCGTGAACTGGGAAGGTGGGGTAGTTTCTTATATCGAGTCTGGTTGGTGGCAACCACATACCGATGGTCCCGAAGCAGCCACACAACTTTATGGAACCAAAGCCTTTGGACAGTTATTTCCAACATATGTCCAGGAGCAAAACCGGAAGGATGATCCCGGATTTACCTTCCCTCGAAAAGTACATTGCCCACAAAGTCTTTATGACGATCAAATGGCATATTTTATTCAGTGCATTCGTACCAATCAAACCCCTAACCCTGGTGCACTCGAAGGATGGATAAATATGAAGATTGTAGATGCAGCATACCAAAGTTCTGAGACCGGTGAAGTGATCAAGGTGATGTGAGAGATGCCCGCTTTTTTTCTTGGAGTCGATATCGGTGGTACAAAAAGTCATGCGTTAGTCACAGATGACAAGGGAAATGCACTGGGTTTCGGTACCTATGGTCCCGGTAATCATGAAGAAGTTGGGTATGATGGCCTGAGAATTACCCTGCAATCTGTAATCAAAAAAGCCCTGACCATGGCGAGGCTTACAATTGATCACATCTCTGCTTCAGGTTTTGGAATTGCCGGCTACGACTGGCCATCTGAGCGCCAACCCACACTCGATGCAATTAGTTCAATTGGTTTATCAACACCTTTAGAAGTCGTTAATGACACGATTATTGGATTATTAGCCGGCGCAACGAAAGGCTGGGGGGTCGCGGTAGTGGCAGGCACCGGGACCAATTGTTGGGGTTGGGATGAACACCACAACATCGGCCGAGTGACCGGTGTTGGTTATGGAGAACTTGGTGGAGCAGGCAACCTGGTCGAGATGGCATTGCGCGCAATCGCATTTGAATGGACGAAACGTGGTCCAACGACTCAGCTCACTTCTGAATTCCTGCACTTGACTGGAGCAAAGGATATACCTTCATTAATAGAAGGTATCGAGATGGGGGAATATTATATTGGTTCCGATAATGCCCCCTGCATATACAAGGTGGCTAAACAAGGGGATCCAACCGCTCTTTCTATTATCCAATGGGCAGGCAGCGAGCTTGGCCATACCGCACTCGCAGTCATCCGGCAACTCAGACTTGAACAATTGGATTTTGAGGTCGTGCTTGTTGGCAGTGTTTATGAGATGGGAGAAATGCTGATTACACCGATGCGTCAGGTCATCGTGTCCGAAGCTCCAAATGCTAAGTTGATTCGTCTATCAGCCCCACCCGTTGTAGGTGGCGTTCTCTTGGCAATGGAACAATTAGGAATAAATCCTTCGCCATTGCGTGGTTATCTGATCGAATCAACACGCATATTTATTAATGAGAAATTGTCCTAGGTTGTATTCTACTTGTGGAGATTTTTTATGTCTGATCTTGCAGCCTTAGGTGGGACACCGATACGATCTGAGCCTTATCCAGATTGGCCGGTACATGACGAGCGTGACATCCAGGCGGTTAGCGAGGTGATTACATCTGGCCGTTGGGGAGGATTTCCATATCCTGGTCCCAAAACAGCTGAATTTGCCAGACGTTTTGCTGAAATGCAAGGCGGAGGCTTTGCAGTTCCGATGGCAAATGGTACTGTGACCATGGAGGTTGCATTAAGAGCTATGAATATCGGATGGGGAGATGAAGTCCTTATTCCTGCATATACTTTCCAGGCAACGGCTGCTGCCGTAATGAGTGCAGGCGCAATTCCAGTCATTGTTGATGTGGATGAATATACTTACTGTATTGAACCAAAATCAGCCCAGGCTGCTATTACTCCACAGACAAAAGCTATTATCCCGGTTCATTTAGGCGCTGAAATGGCGGATATGGATGCGATGATGGAATTGGCAGACCGGCATAACCTGGTAGTCATAGAAGATTGCGCCCATGCACATGGCGCCAAATGGCGTGGAAAAGGCGCAGGTACCATTGGTCATTTCGGTTCCTTTAGCATGCAATCCTCAAAAATTCTTACTTCCGGTGAAGGTGGTGTCCTCCTTTGCCGCAGCCCTGAACTGGCAACCAGAGTAGCCAGCCTGATCGATTGTGGCAGAGCTCATGATGAGGCTGGAGAAACATATACGATGGGGGTGAATTATCGATTATCCGAGCTTCAGTCCGCACTAGGAATAGTTGGCTTGGAACGCTTCCCCGAGCAGGCCAAACAACGAGAAACGATGGCAGCCTATATGGATGAAGCTCTTAGCGAAGTGCCAGGTATCAAGATTCTAAAACGAGACCCTCGCCACACCACACGCTCTTTCTACAGTTATGTTTTTGGAATTGATCCAAAGATTTTTAAAGTCAATCATGAGGTAGTTTGTTATACGCTTGCAATGGAGGGCATTCCCTGTTGGGAAGGTTATCCAGCCATGCATCACAGTGTGCTTTTCCAGCCCAAGCTATCACACCTGCCTGTGCCTTCAGCTTTCTCCGGAGCGCTTTGATTTTTCAAAGATGAGCTTCCCTGTTGCTGAGCGTGCCTGTGAACAGGAAGCAGTTTGGCTGGATGAAGCCATTTTCCGCGCTGGTAAAAAGGGGGTGGATGATGTCATCCGCGCACTTAACAAGATCTTCAATAATAGTGATAAGCTGGCTGAATGCGGGTAAAGCTATCTCAGAAGAAGTGAGATTAGCCTCCTACACTATGTCATAATTTTTGAATAATCAATTTGCTCTAGGATTTGTTTTAGTATATTCAACTTCTGATCAAAAAAAACATCTTGGTCGACAACTTGTATATTTTGTTGTGATGGAATGTACTTTTATAAACATTCTTTTGGTCTAAACCCTTCACTGTTGACAATAACTATTATCGATGATAAAGTTTACGTGAAAATCATAATACTCTTTCTATATAGGTAGATGTTGATGACACAACCTATGATTTGCTGTCTCCATTTTCTATAGATAATTGGTTGCCTGACTGGCTAGTATTAGACAGTAAGGCAACTTTTTTGTTGTTGTTTGAAGAATAGAAAGGAGGTCTACATAGATCAGAAATATAAAATAAACTCAACCTTCTGTTTTATCCATCCAGATTTCTATTCAAAATGAGGAGAAAAAATGAGAAAGAAAATTTCACTAATAATTGCTGTTGTAGCCGTTATCAGTATGGTGCTTACAGCCTGCGCAACACCGACAGCAGAGACGATCATACAAACGGTAGAGGTTCCAGTAATCGTTACTGAGACGGTCCTGCAAACGCAGGAGGTAGAAGTACAAGTAGTTGTTACTGCGACACCTGTACCTGCGGAGAAAAAGCTAGAAATTTTCCACTGGTGGACTGCCCCCGGTGAGCGCGAAGCCGCTGATGCTATGTTTGCAGCCTTTGCAAACCAATATCCAGATGACAAAGTAGTTGAGAATCCAGTCCCCGGTGGTGGTGGTACTGAGCACCGCGTAGTGCTTAAAGCCCGCATCACTGCAGGAATCCCTCCAGACACATTCCAGACCTTGGGAGGCGCCGAGCTTAAGGATTATGTGGATAGTGGTGTTTTGGTACCTTTGGATGACTTCTACGCTTCCACTGGTTATACTGATTTGATCCCGAAACCTCTGCTCAATGCTGTCACGATCGATGGGCATCCCTATTCTGTCCCACTGAATATGCACCTTGAAAACATCCTTTACTATAACAAGAAGCTATTCGATGAGCTTGGTCTCGCTGCCCCAACCGGTTATGATGATTTTGTTGCAGCCTGCGAAGCCATTAAAGCAGCCAAACCTGATATGTCCTGCCTTGCAGTTGGTTCTAAGGACAACTGGTCTGATGTCTTCGTGCTTGATTCCATCATGATGGAATTGGGTGGTCCCCAATACTACGTTGATTTCTTTAAGGGGAACATTGACGTCGCCAATGATCCCATCTTTAAGCAATCATTGGAGAAATTCGCTGCATTGCAGCAGTACTCCAATATGAGTGATCACTCCAGCCTTACCTGGGACCAGGCAGTCAGTGCAGTCGGGGCTGAACAGGCAGCCATGACCATTATGGGCACCTGGGCGATCGGGGCCTTCACCAAAGGCTCCAACTGGGAACCGGGCGTTGATTTTGGTGCAGTGAACTATCCAACCAAGCCCGAAAGAATCCTGCTCTTCCATCCCGATACCTATGGATGCACAGTTGGTGCTCCCGATCCAGCAGAATGCCAGGACTGGCTCCATACTGTGGCATCACCTGAATTACAGATCCCGACCGATGTCACCCAGGGCGGAATGTTCGCTCGCATTGACATCGATCCAATGGAATTCCCAGATCCCATCCGCCAGGAAATGCAACAGTTTGTAAGCGCAAATCCTGATAAGTTGATCCTTGATCAGCATGGCAGCATCCTGCCCAATGCAGCTCAGGTGCAGTACCGGGTAATTATCTCAAGCTTCTTCGCTGCCTCCGAACCAGATGTTCAGGCAACCATTGACGCAACTGCTGAAATGATGACCCTCTTCAATGTTAAAAACGCTGCATCCTGGTATCAATGGCCATAAAAGTATAACAAATCCGGCTACTCATAAGTTTAGGCTTCATGTATAAAATTTGCCGGAGAGATTGATCAGGTAGGGACACGTAAAGTATCACGTGTCCCTACCTTCTTGCAATATATAAAATAGATAATTCCTTGGTTGAGTAATTTTATTCTATAGGCAAACATCATGATCGCAACAAAAACCCAACCGGCGCAAAGGCATCGTAAAAAAGGGATTTCTATTTCAGAATTCCTTGTATTTACTTTACCACTCCTGATTTTCCTGCTTATCCTGTATGGGACTTTACTTTGGAATGTTTACGTATCCATGGCAAACTGGGTCAGCACAGCACCGGACTTCACATTCAGTGGATTAAAATGGTATCAGTACTTGTTTCACCAAAGTCGTTTCTGGATTGATGTACAGAACAATTTTAAATGGCTGATCATAGGTGTGCTCCCCACCACGGTGGTAGCGATATTTTTAGCATACCTTTTAGAATTGGCACCCATACGAGGGGTTGAATCATACGTCAGAACACTTATCCTTTACCCGGTTGCAATGTCTTTCGTGGTGACGGGGACGGTGTGGTCGTGGATGTATCAACCCGAAAAGGGGGTCTTCAACTCGATACTCGCGTCAATAGGTATCGATTCTCCATTTACTTACACTAATGATCCAAAGACAGCTACCTATTGGTTGATTGTGATTTTTATCTGGCAATATTTAGGCTTTGCCGTCATCATTATCCAGTCTTCCTTCCGTACCACTGAATTACAGGAGATGGTCGAGTCCGCAACGGTGGACGGTGCATCGAAGCTCAGAATACTTATCTCAGTGATTATCCCCAACATCCGTTCTGGAATTCTCATCCTGGTTTCGCTTTTGTTGATTAACTCGTTAAAAGTATTTGACATTGTATGGATCGTAACCAGGGGCGGTCCAGGCATCTCGACTGACGTGCTGGCAACGAATATGATCGTCACTGCTTATGATCAGCGTCTGGCATCAGCTGGTGCGGCAATTGGTGTGATTATTTTCCTGATAGCTTTCATCCTTGTCATTCCATATACGATCTATGCCCTCAGGAAGTGGTTCGAATGAAAAGTAAAAGTAAAACCCTCAAATTTGTTGTGATCATTGTCCTCATTGTTTTGACGATTGTTTATTTATTACCGATATATGTAATGGTCACTAACTCCTTGAAAACGCTGCCAGAAATTACACAACGAACCTATCTGGCGCTACCTAAGCAACCCCAATTTAAAAATTTCTCGAGTGCGTTGTTCGGTAGCAAGGATTTTCTGATCCCGATGGCACGCCCCATCCTTAATTCAGCAATCATTACACTATCTGTGACTTTTTTAGCTGTTTTTTTCGGTAGTCTGGGAGGATACTATCTAAGCCGTACAAAATCAACATTCACGAGAGTGGTTTTCGTTCTGGTGGGCATTGCCCTTTATATGCCGTATCAGGCAGTCATTATCCCTTTAACCACACTGACAGCTAGAATCGGATTGATAAACTCGCATCTTGGTTTGATTCTATGTTACATGATCATCAACATTCCATTGGCTGCGGTGTTGATGGGAACCTTCTTCTTGGGTGTCCCTAGAGAGTTAGAAGAAGCCGCAGAAGTAGATGGATCATCCAGGATTCAAACCTTCTTTAAAATTGTTATACCGATCTCTATACCAGCTTATGCTTCAGTTGCCATCATCATCTTTACGCAGGTATGGAATGAGTTCTTTATCGCCCTGACCCTGGTCACCCCAAAAACTCAGACTGTTCAGGTGGCCATGGCGATGACAGAGGGGAGTACGATATCTCCTTATAATTTACAAATGGCAGCGTCCCTGTTGACTGTTTCGGTTCCCCTATTGGCTTTCTTGTTCTTGGGAAGATACTTCATTCGCGGAGTCTTGGCCGGTGCACTCAAAGGTTAATGCTCAAGCTTTCCAATTTTCAATCAGAGAACCTGCTGAATTGGGTTCTCTTTTTTTTTATATTCCTGATTTGATTTGATAAAAATCTATAATCTGCCGGGCAAAGTCGATGACACTGAGTTTTAATGCCTCAGGTTCCAACACTTCGGCTGCACTTCCCAGGCTTAAGATGCATTCGCGGGCTCGAAAGAAATTTTCAAAAGATATATTCACAACCATCCAGCCCGATTCTTTACCTTGTTCGGTTTCTACAATCTCATATCTCACCGTCTCACCAAGGTACATGTCGAGTTTGTTGCTCAGTTCAGGTGCAACTTTGACCTTGGCTAAATAGACCGGTCGTCGGTCCTGATATTCCCTGCACCATTCCATCCATGTGTTTGCCAAATTGAAATTTGTATCCCTTTTAAAATGTTGTTCTAATATTCTTACTTGAAGGATATCTTTCACCCTGAGCACGCGTAGATAACCTTCCGTCAGTCCCAGTAAATACCAGGTGTTTACCTTTGACACCAACCCCAGTGGAGCAATGTCAATTTCGACCTGTGTATCAAAACTTCCCTGATATTCGAGCCATAATTTTTTATCTTCCCATAATGCTTGGTGAATTATCCCAAGATGGATTGCAGGCTCATCAGTCGAGGTCCAGGGAGTGGAATCCAGGTAGATACGCTGTTGTGTCTCGTTCACCAACGCTATCCTGTCTTGAGGTAATGCGACTGCCAATTTCAACAATGCTGTTTTCAGCTTTTGACCTACTCCCAATTCATTTAATGCTTCCGGAATGCTCAGCATAAAAAGTGCCCTGGCTTCATCTTCACTGATCCCTGTCAAGGTTGTCCGATAACTGTCAACCAATGCGATCCCACCCGTCGGTCCACGGTCGGTATATACTGGCACACCTGACACGCTCAAAGCAGTGATATCGCGATAAATGGTCCTCTGCGACACTTCCAATTCCCGGGATAATTCCGCAGCAGTCATTTTTTCACGGGTCTGTAGAAGCATGACAATCGAAATCAGACGGTCAGCCCTCATCGCTTATCTCCCAATAAACAAGATATTGATCTTAAATTTATTTTACCAATAAATCATGACATAAGATGACATATATATCATGCTATGATTTTATTGCGATCGCAGAAATCAATAAATATATAAAAATTTCAATATAGGAGCAAAAAATGGAGAATCAAGAAATTCGCATTGTGACATTAACCCCTATGCGAGTGGCCTCGTTTTATGCATTTAGCTCAAGCCCAGAACTAGAAGCTTGGCGTAAAGTTGTTGATTGGGCACAGGCGCATGGCTGCTGGCATATACCCCCTTCCCGACGAATATTCGGTTTTGATAATCCAAGCCCATCCGCGGGTAGCCCGAATTATGGCTATGAATTTTGGCTTACCATCGACCCAGCTGAACAGCCAGACTACGAGATCCAGGTCAAGGAATTCAGTGGTGGTCTGTATGGGGTTTTAAACTGCGATGTATCGGAAGGAAATCCATACGATATCATCCCTTCTACTTGGGGCAAACTGGTTAAGTGGCTGGAATCCAGCCATTATAAACATGGAAAGCACCAGTGGCTTGAAGAACACCTCACCCGGTTTGATTCAAATGCTAAGGGGTTCATTTTGGACCTTTATATCCCCATCACCGAATGATCAAAAAAGCTCCTCCGGCAAATCCGGAGGAGCACAGCTTAACCACCCATTAGTTTTTCCTGGACGCTCCTTATTTTATCTTCCATAGTTTGCTCACGGTCAGTGCGTGTACCCAATTTGATCGTCGTGGAAATCCGTGGAACTCCCATTTCATGGATATATTCATGGCAGCGTTTAATTGCTGCGAAAACTTCATCCCATTCCCCCTCGATGTTGGTTCCATAAGCATGCAACTGGATCTTTAGCCCAGCTTTGGTCAATATTTTTTCACATTCCACGATGTACTTAGAAACTGAAACCCCCACGCCGAGGGGTACCAGGCAAAAATCAACGATTACCTTCATTATTATCCTTCTCTATATATAATATTTATTTATTCACTTAGTATATTCCAGGTTGGGTATACCAAACTTTAAGATACATGCATGATGTACTAATACCTGGAAGGGAACCATAAGGAGATTGTTTATTTATTCAAAAGGTCCAACTGCCTTTTCAACTTCTTCCAGGATTTCCCCAGATTTTACCAGCGCCTTCATCACATTATGATCGGGGTAAAGTGGTCGGTCTTCATCAAGATGCGCTACATGTTTTCGGATTACTTTGTGAGCTGCTTGCACACCATTCCCAGGTTTGAATTCTCGAAAATCTAGTGCTTGAGCAGCCGCCATGAATTCAATACCCAGGATCCCAAAAGCATTATCCAGGATCTGGCCATTCTTAATGGCGGTGTTCATACCCATGGAGACAAAATCCTCCTGGTCAGCCGCTGCTGGGATGGATTGTATGCTCGCCGGCATGGATAAAATGCGCTGTTCTACGATCATCATATCCGCGGTGTATTGGCTGAGCATCATCCCTGAGAACATCCCCGCTCCTTTCGTCAGGAATTCAGGCAAACCCACACTAAGGGCAGAGTTGGTCAGCCGGTTCAAGCGTCTTTCAGAAAGTACACACACCATGGTGATGGCTGCCCCAGCCATATCCATGGGTAGACTGACAGGTGAACCCTGGAAATTCGCACCGGTTAAAGTAAGCTGGAATTCGGGTAAGAATATCGGGTTATCTCCTACCCCATTTAACTCAATTTCCACCTGGCTCTTTGCATAATCAATTGCATCGTGTGCTGCACCGATCACTTGCGGTGATGAACGCATCGAATAGGCATCTTGGACTTTGGTTTTCATCTTTCCTGTTGCCAGATCGCTTCCGGCGATACATTTCATAATTGTCCTGGCGCTTCGAATTGCCCCTTTAAAACCCCTTGCCTGATGTAGACGCACATCATAAGGTTTCAAATTCGCCAGCAGTGCTTCCAAACTCATGGCACAGGCTATCTCCGCTTGTTTCAGCCACCGATCCATATCGTATAAGTGCAGTGCGCTCATGGCAGTCAAAAGGTTTGATCCATTGATGGCAGCCAGTCCATCCCGTGCTTGCAACCCAGGGATCGGTATGCCAGCTTGTTGCATGGCTACTTTTCCCGGCAGTCGTTCACCCTGATAAAAAGCCTCACCCTCACCCATCAGCAACAAAGCAATCTGCGACATGGGTGCCAGGTCTCCACACGCTCCCACTGAACCTTTTTGGCATACTACCGGTGTTACACCTTTATTGAGCATTTCAACATATGTGAGCGTGATTTCAGGCCGGCATCCGGAGTTGCCATGTGCATGGACGTTGACCCTCCCGGCCATTGCTCCACGCACATGCTCTATCGGACAGGGCTCCCCTATACCAGCAGCATGGTTGTAGATGAGATACTTCTGGAATTGTTGCACCTGCTCATCATTCAGCACCCGTTCTGAGAACTCCCCAATCCCGGTATTAACCCCATACATGATCTCATGTGCTGCAATCTTTGCTTCCAGCATTGTCCGGCAGGCTTTAATGCGTTCCAAAGCCTGCGGATGTAATTCAACCAGTTCACCGTGTCGCGCGATTCGCATTAATTTCTCGATCGTTAAACCTGAACCATCTATGACTATTGTCATATGTTTCTCCTTGTTGCGGATGAAACGAACTGATTCTGTTATACCGGATATAAGAAATATGGGCAAGTGATATTCGTCAGAAATTATCCGAGAGATTTCCATCGCTCCGATAAAGAATTACTTAAGATACCTATCCTATGACACTGAGGACTTCTGTCTCTACCAATAAAGTGTAACTTGATATAATCTATATAAATATTTGCTTATCTTTTTGAATTATCTGTGTCGCCATACATGGTAAAAATATCTACATTAAAAACCAATCAATTAAAGGAGGTCAACTATGCGGCTATATGCCGATAGTACCAAATGCTCTGGGTGTCGAGCTTGTCTGGTGGCTTGTTCACTCAATCTCTTCCAGGAAAGCAATCCCAAAAAAGCCGCACTCAACTTAATCCCTCATTTTCCCAATCCTGGTGTTTATGAGATGAAAGTCTGCACGCAATGTGGAGATTGCGCTGAAGTCTGTCCGACAGAGGCGATTAAGTTAAATGAACGTGGTGCATATTTTGTTGATTTTGCTGAGTGTGACCTATGTGAAGCTTGTGTGCCTGAATGTCCGGAGGATGTGATGTTCGTGCGCACCGAGTTGGCCAATACCGCCTGGAAATGTGACCTGTGCGGTGACTGTGTAAATGTGTGCGGTACCAGCGCACTGTGGATTGCAAATTAGGAGGCAGCCATGAATGGATACGGTGGAACAATTCTAAGGGTCAATCTAACAGACGGAAAAATAACCAAAGAACTCACACCTGCTCAGCTGGCAAGAGATTTTATCGGTGGTCGGGGTTTCGGTATATATTTCTTGTTTAAAGAAGTTCCCAAGAGCGCTGATCCTCTTGGACCAGAGAATAAGCTTATTATTTCCACAGGTCCATTATCGGGAATGATGGTACCAGGGGGTGGAAAATGTGATTGGACAACCAAATCGCCCCTCACCGGTGGATATGCAGATGCCTCTCTCGGTGGTCATTTCACCGCTGAAATGAAATATGCCGGTCTGGATACCATTATCCTTGAGGGTGAGAGTCCCAAGCCGGTCTATTTATTCATTGATAACGATAAAATTCAGCTGTTGGATGCCGCTTCTCTGTGGGGTAAGGGCGCTATTGATGTCGAAGTAGAGCTCAAGCATAAGTATGGTGAGGAATTCCAGATTGCAGCCATCGGTCCTGGTGGGGAAAATCAGGTCTTATACGCCTGCATTAATCATGACTTCGGTCGTCAGGCTGGACGTGGTGGGGTCGGTGCAGTCATGGGTAGCAAGAAATTAAAAGCGATTGTCCTGCATGGCACCAAGTCTGTACCAGTTGCAGATATGGATGGTTACCGCAAGGCAGGCATGGCTCTTTACAAAGCCTGTAAGGAGGCTGAAGGTTTAGCGGAGTGGACCCGTTATGGCACTACGGTGGTGACCAGCTGGTGTGATGAAGTCGGTGCTCTCCCAACCCGTAATTTCAGTGCCGGCTCATTTGAGCAGGGCTCAAATATCTACGGTCAGACCATGCGTAAGGAAATCGTTATCACCGATAAAGGCTGTTTTGGATGCCCCTCTCCGTGTGGTAAATACTCGAATATGAAGCGTTACAACACACAGGTCGAAGGTCCTGAATATGAGACCATCGGGATGATGGGATCCAACCTTGGTGTCGGAGATATTCAGGCAGTTGCCGAAGCCAACCGTTTGGCAGATGATTTAGGGATCGATTCAATTAGTGCCGGTGGCTGCATCGGCTGGGCAATGGAATGCTATGAAAAAGGCATCTTCACAAAAGCGGATACGGATGGACTCGAGCTTAAATTCGGAAATATCGAAGCTGTCTTTGCCTTGATTAAAAAGATCGCCTATCGCGAGGGGAAAATCGGTAACTTGCTGGCACTGGGTACCAAGCGCGCTGCCCAGCAAGTTGGCAAGGGAAGCGAAAAGTTTGCGATTCAGGTCAAGGGTATGGAGCAATCTGCATATGCCACTCACAATGCTACTGCTATGTTACTTGCATATATGACCTGTGATGTTGGCGCTCACCATAACCGTTCCTGGGCAATCACCTACGATTTGCAAGTTGGCCGCGAAAAGGTTGTTCCTGAAAAAGTCGCCCGTATCATCTGGCTGCAAAACTTCCGCCCCATGTTCGATGTCATGGGTTCCTGTCGTTTACAATGGGTCGAGTTGGGGATTGACCGTGATCTGTATTGTCCTTTATTGGAAGCCATTACGGGTGTCAAGCGTTCCTGGGCAGATTTGGAAGCAGTTGGAAATCGCATCTGGAATCTCACCCGCATGTATTGGGCTCGTGAAAACGAAGGCTTTGGACGGGAGTGGGATCTTCCTGCACCACGCTTCTACACCGAGCCACCCAAGACAGGTGTAACGGCTGGTCAGATTACCAAATTTGAAGACGTTCAAAAGTTGTTGGATATGTATTACCAGCAACGAGGATGGGATTCCAATGGCATCCCCACCCAGGGTACACTGGAAACATTAAACTTATCTGCAATGGTTGCGTAGAAGTATCGGTAATAATAAAGAACATTAATAAGCGTCAGTTGATGCATTTGTGAACTTCAATTGGGGCGCAGTGAAATTTTGCAATATAAAAACACATGCTAAAGCCAGCTGCGCCCCTCTGTTGGAAAAACCTCTCGATTAATTCAAGGTCATGAGCGCAACAATTAAGCCCCTTGGTATGCTTAAAAACTATATTGGTGACATGAAAGAAACCACTGTTGAAGCCGGTGTTTCTGTCCGTGAGACTTTAACAATCATTGGGATTAACCCCGATCTGGTGGCAGGTGTTTTTGTCAACGGCGAACAGCAGACCAAGGATTATATTTTACAGGATGGGGATATCGTAAAGCTTTTGGCAGTTATCGGTGGTGGATAAATCACCCGGTATCAATTTCCTTTCCCACACAACTCGTTTACCACATCCCATAATACCGGCAGACCGGTCTCAAAAAAAGAAACTGGTACACGTTCATCATGCCCATGTGCCAGCTGCATGATGGGAAATCCTGGTGGTAATATCCCTGGAGTAAACCCGTATACCTTGATCCCCGCATTTTGATATTGGCAGGCATCCGTCCCTCCAGTCATCAGCATTGGGATGGTCAATCCACTTGGGTCCATTTGGCGTGTTCTCCGTTCGAGTAGCTTATATAATTGTGTCTCGGTAGAGAATTCTGCTCCACATGTCGTATACATTGTTTCCAGCTCGAGCCCCTCTCCAACAATTTGGTGGATTTCCCTTTTTACATCCTCCGGGGTCTGTCCGGGCACCAACCGGCAATCAATATCAGCTTCAGCAACCGATGGAATAACGTTCACCTTGCTTCCAGCACGTAATATGGTAGGGGAAACGGTGTTTGTCACGAGTGCCCGCAGTAAATTCCGGCTATCACCTTTTAATCGACCCAACAATAAACCCACTACCATTGGAGAATGAAGTAATTTTGTAAGTGAGCCAAGCGGAGAACGAATTTGAGGGCCAGCAGCGTCTAGCATTCTTAGAAATGTCGGCGACAGATGGACGGGTAGATGGCCAGCCTGACGTAACTTCTCAAGCGCCTGAGCAAGGAAAAAAACCGGATTATCCGAATGTGGGATCGATGCATGACCCGGTTTCCCATATGCACGAGCTCGTAGCCAACACACACTTTTCTCTGCCACTTGTATCGTATATAACTTGGTTTTTCCAAAATAAAATGTCACAGCACCGCCTTCAGTAAGTGCATACTCAGCGTCGATCAATTCGGGGTGTTGTTCTACCAGGAATTTCGAGCCGTGTGTAAAACCAGCTTCCTCATCTGCAATGGCGGCAAGGATGACATCCCGTTTGAGTGGTATATTGTGACGGAATAACTCCAGGAATATTTGCAAATACATGGCTAAGAAGCCCTTCATATCAAACGCACCCCGCCCCCACACGACACCATCTACCACTTCTCCGCCAAACGGATCACGCTTCCAACGTTCTCGCTCGACGGGAACCACATCTACGTGACCACTTAATAAAAGTGGTCGCTCCGAGCCATCTCCCTTAATTCTGGCAACCAGGTTTACTCGATTAGGCGCAGATTCTACAATTTTGAATCCATCTTGAGGAAACCCTGCTTTCTCCAGGATATCCTTGATGATCAGGATCGCCGGTAGTTCGTTCCCAGGTGGGTTTATTGTTTCGGCCTGGATCAATCTCACCAGGTTTCTTATTGTTTCATCCACTGCATTATTCCAATTCATCGGTTCAGTCATTTGGGTCTCCCTTTCTCTGCCCGTTATTTCCTTAGTTCTATATACCTATGTGGTTGATGGAATTGATTTGCCTGCATTCAATTGGGTGATAAAGACCGCAATAAGGATAAGACCACATCCCACCAATTGCACCGTTTGCATGGTCTCTCCCAGGAAGAAAAAACCAGTCAGTGCAGCAAATACAGCCTCCATGCTTAGTAAAATGGTTGCATCGGTGGGAGGGGCATACTTCTGTCCTAGTCCTTGTAAAGTATAACCCCCTGCAGTGGAAATCAATCCAATATAAAGTATAGTCCACCACCCATTTACTAATCCTGTGTACGACATACCCATCAATAAACTCATCAACATGTTTAACACACCCGCAGCTAAATATTGCCCCGCTGAGAATGTGATAACATCCATGTGCTTCACAGCCCTGCTAACCAGGATCATTTGCAAAGCCCATAGGATTGCACCCACCATTTCCAGGGCATCCCCACGTGTAATTCGAAATGTTCCTCCTGTGCTTAAAAGCAGACTCCCAAGGACAGCTATGCCAGCACTAAGCCAGGATAACCAATGGATCTTTTCCCTCCAAAATATCACCAAAATAACCGGCACAAAAACAACGTATAGTGTAGTGATAAATCCAGCATTCCCTGCTGTGGTAGTCTCTAAACCAGCTTGCTGAAAACCTGCAGCCCCAAACAATAACATGCCTGCCAGGAGGATAAAGGTTATCGATTTTCGATCCAATGAATAAGCCGCCATCGGTTTAATGGAACATGCCTTCCCTCCAGCATTGGTCCGATGAGATTCGTGAAAGGGATTTAGTTTACTGAATGGTAATAAGACCAGCCCACCTAAAAGGAATCGTAATCCATTGAATGTGAATGGATCAAAATATTGGGCAGCTACACGCTGAACCGCAAAAGCGCTTCCCCAGATCAATGCCACCAATAGTAAAACCAGATCTGCTCGAAAGCGATTCATAAATTGTGTGGCTCCTGAAAACGAAATCCAGTTTTTAGGATCCCCTGCTTTTTAGCCATTTTAATAAATTCTGAACATTCCAAGTATTGATCACATTTTCAGCTTCTACCCAAGCCCTACGGGCTGTCGACACTCCAAAGTGCATTAGATCCATGTCCGAGTCACTATGAGCGTCGGTATTGATACTAAGCTTTATGCCCAATTCGATTGCTCTTCTGGCATGCACGTCATCCAAATCCAGACGTGCTGGGTGGGCATTTATTTCCAATGCCACTCCGGTATCAGCTGCTATCGACAAGACCGCATCCATATCCAGGTCAGACGGATCACGGTCAGGAAATAACCTCCCAGTAGGATGCCCAATTATATCTACGTGTGGGTTACGCATGGCTTTGATCAACCGGTCCGTGATTTTTTCGCGTGGTTGCCGTAAACCCGAGTGCAATGATGCTATCACAATATCCAGCTCAGCCAAAATATCGTCTGGGTAATCCAGGCTCCCATCCGATTTGATTTCCACCTCAGCTCCTTGAAGGATATGGATTCGATCACCCGTCTCCTCCATCAAGGCGTTAATTTCTTTACGCTGCTCTCTGACATCTTCCAATTTCATTCCCTGTGTGACACCAAGACTAAAGGTGTGATCAGTGATCGCCAGGGCCTTATACCCACGCTTTTGGGCTGCCTCAGCCATCTCTCGGATGGATAGCTTGCCATCACTCCAGGTCGAGTGCGAGTGTAATTCGGATAGAATATCTTGAAGCTCTATTAGTTTTGGCAGCCTGCCTGAGATTGCTGCCTGTACTTCTCCTCGGTCCTCACGCAACTCCGGTGCAATCCATGGTAATCCTAATGTTTTATAGACACATTCCTCGTCAGGACAGAACACCTCACTCCCATCTTCCCGCTTTAATGAGTGTTCTGATAGTGAGTAACCTTTTTTTAATGCATACTCTCGTAAGCGTACATTATGGTCTTTCGAACCTGTAGCATACACAAGGGCTGTTCCCCAATGCTCAGGTGGATGTACCCATAACTGAGCTTGTAAACCGTGTGTGAATTCCACGCTTGCCTTTGTTTCACCCTTCCCCAACACTCGCCCAACATCTTTACGGGTGGTAAATGCCTCCATCACTCCGCTTGAATCTTCAGCTGCTGCCAGCAGATCGATGTCCCCAATCGTTGAGCGCATTCTTCTTAGGCTGCCTCCAAGCTCTACTGCCTCCACACCAGCAACTTTCTGTAGGTACGTTATTAGCTCTTGGGCGAAAGGCCAGGCTCGTCCTAATGCAACCCGTTTGCTCCGTCTGCCGAGTGCCTCGATTCCTGCGATGATTTTCGCTTCCGATTTCTCACCCATCCCCGGAACGCTACGAAGTTTTCCGGATCGGGCAGCGTTATCCAGCTCGGTCAGGTTGGTAATTCCCAGTTCTCTCCAAAATAACGCCACTTTCTTCGGACCAAGGTCAGGTACCTGTAATAGCTCTGCCAGGCTGGGAGGCACTTCACCTTCTAATTTTTCCAGGAAGCCAAGGCGCCCCGTGGAAAGCAGCTCGTCTATCTTTTCTGCAATGGCTTTGCCCACTCCATCCACCTCGGTCAGCTTGCCCTCTTTCCAGATCTCATTAACATCCTGGCTGAGATTGCTTAAGCTGTCCGCGGCCTTACGATACGCCAGGATTTTATAGATATTCTCTCCCTTGATTTCTAATAAGTCAGCGATTGTCTGGAAAGTCTTTGCAAGCTGTTGATTGGTCATAGTTGGCATAGGAAAAGTTTACCACGAGATACAGGGAATTATTTGTAGAAAAAAGGACGGCATTTTCCTGAAAATAAACTCAAATAAGGTTTATACTTACTCACCCAAAGTATTTGAATCTCTGATCATCCTAATTTATTTACTTAACTTAAAAAATGGATTTACTCTATTTTTATAAAGGTCTCATCATTGGTTTTTCTATCGCTGCTCCTGTTGGACCTATCGGTATCTTAGTTATAAAGCGCACTTTATCCGCAGGCAAACTGGTTGGGTTTATTTCAGGGTTGGGTGCAGCTACAGCGGACGCATTTTACGGCTGTATTGCAGCCTTTGGACTGACGTTCATCTCGATCTTCTTGATCCACCAGCAATTTTGGTTACGCTTGATTGGTGGTTTATTTTTATGTTACCTGGGCATAAAAACCTTTCTTTCCCAACCCGCGCACTCATCTGTGCAACCCGATCGGCTTGGCTTGCTTAATGCCTATGGATCAACTTTTTTTCTAACCATTACTAATCCTCTGACAATTTTATCCTTTGCGGCGATTTTTGCCGGACTCGGTCTGGTGGAAACCAATGGCAACTATTTTTCCGCTGCCACCACCGTATTCGGTGTATTCCTCGGCTCAGCAAGCTGGTGGATATTGCTAAGCACTGGCGTCAGCATTCTGCGATCGAGGTTTACAACAACCGGACTGCTTTGGGTTAACAGGATATCTGGATTGATCATCCTTGGATTCGGATTTATTACCCTCTTTAGTTTGCTTTTTTAGAAGTGTGATTTTTAGTTTTATGAGCGAATATCCCTGAATAGAATCAAAAACAAGTATCTGTCTCGAATCATGGATATCTTTCAACAGAGAAAATCAGTTATTAATCTACATTAGTATGAAAATTTGAAAGAATGCTCGAAGATTAAGAAAAAACCTATAAAACATCATTTTTGATGAAATTCTCGTCTGCTTCGTCATCACCTTGCTTTATATATTGGTACGTCAATCCCCATATCCAGTCCTGAAGATATATCATAATATTTTCCAATAACTGAATTTTTACATTCAACAAAGTTATCAATTCGTGGCTATCCTTTAGAACGAGTAAGCAAGTGGAACGCTCATCCGATTCAAAGATTTTTTGTTCATCAAGCATTTCAGATAATTGGGCTTCTGTTAGTATTTGCAATGCCTGATTTCCTCCCTGTCGTTCCAGGCTTACCCCATATCCCTTAAGGATATTGGATAATTGATTGATAACTTGGTTTAAATCATCATATACCTGAGCCTTTCGCTTCATGGCTTCACTAAGAATCTCACGCAAAGCTTCCAGGCTCTGAGGGCCAGCCAGAACCATTTCCTGTATCATTTCGTGGATCGGCTCTGTAGAAGAAGCCTCAAGACAATGGGTCAGTACATCTCCAGCCTGGAGTCGATAATATGCTTTTTCGACGATGGAATAGATGGATGCCGGTGGATTATTTTCCATAGATCATCATTTCTCGGCATATCGGGCAAGGGCATAATGCCCGTAAATAATGCCAGTCGTAGATACCAAATTGATGTCCGTCCTCCCATTCTATAGTGAATCCATAGCTTCCCACATTTTCAATATTTTTCAAGCGTGTTGCGGGACTGTCCTCGATTGGCGTATAGAATACTTCTCCGGGTGGTTCAGAGCTCATCTGATCATGACCACCTCTACATTCCGCACAGGGGCAGGCAAATCGTAATAATGAAAATGTATATGTGCTGTTGTGGTAATCACTCCACGTGATGGCCAGTTCCGCAATCTTCTTGTTTACAGAGATCCCACCTGGTATTAAATCATGCATAATTGGTTTCGGGTTGTTAAAACTATATCCCGAAACGTAGAAACATGCAAATCGATTGCTCGCAGAAATTTTTTTTCAGTATTACGGATTTTGCACCACGGTAAGATAATTCGCCACCCCCCAACCGCCTATGTTTTCAGTATATGGATCCTGCAATAACCACCAAAAATAGCCATCAGCGTCTATTGGGCCATCCTTAACGATAAAAAGCTCAGAATCGATTGCCACATTATCGACCTCACTCGCTACCCCTGCTGTTACATGCAGCCTTAATCCCTCTCCACCCGTTCCGTTCACTTGAACATAATCACCGATTTTGATTTCATTTACTGGCGTTTGCGCCTCCGGTGTGGAGAAAGGATCCAATGTTGGCGTAAGCGTCATCGCTGGGGCGAATGGGGTTTGTGTCGGTGCCTCAATGATGTTCAATAACGCTGTCGCAGGCACCTGAGCAATTGTTTTAGCCCTTGCCGACCATAATATTCCCAGCAAAATGACAAATACAAATACGGCAAAGAAAATTGCTCCAAATATAATCTTAAAATCGAAATATTTTTTTAATGAATTTAACATAATCAATTTAGGAGGGTATCAGGAAGAAAGCCAAACCAAGGATAATATAAATGGCTAATAATTCAGCCCCTTCCAGCCAATTAGATTCACCGTCCGCGGAGACTAATGCCGCAATCAATACACCTGCAATTAATGCGATGAGCTCAAGTTGATTGAATATCAGCGTCAGTGGATTACCTATTAGTAGACTTATGAAAACGAGCAAAGGTGCCACAAATAAGGCAATTTGCAAACTGGATGAAATTGCGATCTCCACACTTAATGTCATTTTATTTTTTAATGCTACTCGTACGGCCACGATGTGCTCTGCCACATTACCAATGATGGGTATAAATATGAGACCGATGAAAAACTCTGATATACCCAAAGTAGCTATAACAGGTTCAATTGCACCAACCAATGCTTCTGAAAGATATGCCACACCCACGGTTGAGATTACTAATACCACGATTGCTGTACGGAATGACCATTCAGGACGAGTTGAATCCTTATCAATCTCATTTGTAGTCATCGGTCCTCCGATTACCTTGTAGCTATAGATGAGACCGAGGATATATATGATGATCATAACTGCTGCAACCCCGATGCTTAGAGTTTCAACCTTCGGTTCAGGCATTTCGACGTTTCCAATATAATGACTGAATAAAGATGGAATAAGCAGGATTATCACAGATAGTACAAGCATAATTGCATTATTACTGGCTTGTTTGCGGTCGAATGTCTGGATTCCGTGGCGTAAACCACCCAACAACATGGACATCCCCAATACAAGCAATAGATTCCCCAGAATAGATCCTGTGATAGAGGCCTTTACCAGCTCAAGATATCCCTCCTTGATAGCAACGATGGTAATGATCAGTTCAGCTGCATTACCTAATGTTGCATTGAGTAAAGCTCCTATCTTTGGGTTTGTATGAGCCGCCAGAATCTCAGTGGTAGATCCAATAAATCCTGCAAAAGGTATGATGGCTATTGCGGCAAAAATGAATGTTGCAATCGGAGACCAATTTAATAACTCAGAAAAAACGGCAAAAGGGAAGACCAGGAATAAAACGCTTATTGGATTTTTTCTAATAAATGGAATTATTTTTTTCACGTATTCAATCCTGGTAATGGTTCTCATTTTTACTAAACAGCTCCCTGGGTGTGTCTTTCGGAACCAATAACCGTAATCCCTTTGAGACTACTCTGATCTCAATTGAGTTATCCTGACAAGGTATCGGTTCTGCATCCACCTGTATGTACAAAGGAGTATCCGATTCTAGTTTTAAATGTCGAAATGAGATTTGACGGACCTTATCTGAATCAACATGCTTACCAGCAAATAAATTCCAGGCTAATACTATAGTATCACCCAGTGTATCGCCTTCAAACAACCACAGATCAATTTTCCCATCATCCATCAGCGCAAAGGGAGAAATATTCGCAAGTCCGCCTGCATACAGATGAATATTACTCATCACAGCTAATAAATAATGACCAGATATATGCAAATGATCTGCAGTAACAATCAAGTTATTGCCGCGCCAATAACTCGCATGCCATACTGTTTCTGCGACATATGTCATATTAGCAAAGAATTTTTCAGACCTCAGGCGAGGTTCAATATGGTGAATTGCAAAGGCATCCAAACCAACCCCAGCCCACATCAAAAAGGGGGTGCTTCCACATATTCCAATATCCACTTCCCGGATTTTAGCTCCTGCTAACCTTCGTGCACTTTCTTCCAAAGCCATTAAACGTGTCCATCGAATGCCAGGAAGTCCTAATTCTTGCGCAAGAACATTGGCTGTCCCTCCGGGTAATACACCTAAGGCGGTTGTGCTCCCGACCAACCCACGCACTGCCATATTAACTGTGCCATCCCCTCCCACTACAAATATAGCTTCTTTACCATCCTCAGCCGCTCTACGAGCTAACTGAGTCACATGTTCACTATTTTCCGTCCTGGTTAAACGTATGCTCCAGCCATTTGACCGGAGCACATTTGCAGCTCGTTCTGCCAAGATGCCCGACGGGAACCGACCAGCGCCTGGGTTATAGATCATATCTGCGTTGCGCATGTACTCATTTTACCCGAATTTTTCACACCTCCAACATTCATGCTAGAATATGTCAATATGATGAACAGCCCACAATTGCTAAATAACCGCTATCAGGTGGAAGGACGTATCGGTACAGGGGGCATGGCGGAAGTCTATCGCGCCCGCGACCTGATGCTCGAGCGTATCGTAGCAATTAAGCTGTTACGTGAAGATTTCTCGGGGGATCAGGTTTTTCGTGAGCGTTTTAAACAGGAAGCCAAAGCCGCGGCAAATCTCTCCCATCCGAATATTGTCACCATTCATGACTTTGGATTCGATGATCAACATATATTTATTGTCATGGAATATGTCCCAGGCACAGATTTGAAAACAATTTTAGATACTCGTGGAATCCTGAGCGTGGACGAAACACTTCCGCTGATTATCCAGGCATGTGCGGGTATAGGCTACGCCCATCGAACAGGTTTAGTACATTGCGATGTTAAACCGCATAACATGATCGTAACTCCAGACCAGAGGCTCAAAGTTACAGATTTTGGCATTGCTCGCGCTTTGGCTTCAATTCATTCTCAAGAGGTGAATCTAGTAGTCTGGGGTTCACCGCAATATTTCTCACCAGAACAGGCAGCTGGTCAACCACCATCACCAGCTTCTGACGTGTATAGCCTTGGAATTATCCTATACGAAATGCTGACCGGTCGTCTGCCTTTTATTGCGAGCTCTGCGGTTGAATTGTCTCACATGCATCGATCGATGCTGCCACCTCCGCCAACCCAGTTTAATCCTCTCATTCCTGCCGATTTGGAACGGGCTTGTTTGAAAGTGTTATCTAAAGAACCATCGGCTCGCTACCGTACAGCAGACCAATTTGGACGGGTTTTGATCTCATTAAGCCGTTCCTATAAGGCATCTCCACTTGAAGTTGCCTCGACCGTGAAAACACCATCGAATGATTATCCCCAATTATCCAAACAAACATCTCCAGTTCCTCTCCAAACACAACCAGTTATAACATCTACAAATAAAGGGGATTTTTCATCCTCAAGCACTAGATCATCTACTAATTCAGCGAGTACGACAGAATATACTCAAAATGCCATAGACATAGATTGGTTGACCTGGGGTTTAGTGCTATTAACCGTGATCACCCTGGGTGGATTGGTTCCGCTTTGGGTATGGATTTACATGCTATACAATCCTCCTGGAGGGTGATCTAAAATGCCTGGTCCTTATTTAATTTCCGCATCCATTTTAGCCGCTGATTTTTCACGTTTGGGTGAACAAATCCAAGATGCTGAAACAGCTGGGGTGGATTGGATCCATGTGGATGTGATGGATGGTCACTTTGTCCCCAATCTGACTATGGGTCCCGTCATTGTCGAAGCATGTCGGAAATCAACTCACCTTCCCTTAGATGTACATCTGATGGTTGAATCTCCCGAGAATTTACTTACTGCCTTTGCTCAAGCAGGATCAACGAACATCACCGTTCACGTAGAAACTTCCACGAACCTGGACCGAACAGTTCGGATTATTCATGAGTTAGGTTGCAAAGCTGGTGTCGTTCTGAAACCATCCACCCCCATTAATTTGGTCACACCAATCTTGCCTGTAATCGATCTGGTGCTGGTCTTAAGTGTAAATCCGGGATACAATGGTCAACGCTTCATGCCTGAAGTGCTACCAAAAATAACTGCTCTTCGCCACGAATTGGATAAATTTGATCACCCCATCTGGCTTGAAGTCGATGGCGGTATCAACGTAAATACGTTGCCTTTAGCACGAGATGCTGGTGCAAATGTGTTTGTCGCAGCCACAGCCATCTTTCACCATCCAGATGGAATTGCCTCGGGTATCAATAAATTGCGCTCCCAGCTTCCCGGGAAATAAAAAAGTCACGGTTCAAACCGTGACTTTATGGATTTCACTATAAGTAATAATTAGGATGTTTTCACCATGGTGCGTATGCACTTAGCACATACCACCTTACGTACTTTCTTTCCATTCTCATAGACTGTCACAGCCTGTAAGTTTGGGCGGAAAGTCCGTCGGGTGCTTTTATTTGACCAAGGACGATTTCTTCCAAAACTTGTCGTTTTACCACAATTTGCGCACTTTGCCATAATGTACATCCTTTCATACAATCCTGCATCGAGGGATGCAGTCATATCCAGTAAAAAATATTGATATTAATTTACTTAAAACCAAGCTATAATTACTTTTCAATTACACTGGCTGCTTGTTCGATTAAGCCCGCCAATATTACCACATAATGAATTTGATTACAAGCAGTTAATATATTATATATATCAATTATATTAATGTGAGGCCTTCGATGAACAATGATTATTTCCAACTTGGTCGAGTGAGTGTATCTCCGCGTGCCATTGCCACGATTGCATATCATGCTGCCCGGCAATCCTATGGTGTGGTCGGTCTCACGTCGAAGAATCTCATGGAAGGGATCACCCAGGTGATCGTGAAAGATCCTACCCATGGAATAGAAGTTAAATATGAAAGCGAAAATATCACAATTGATATATATGTAATTATTGAATACGGAACGCGAATCAAATCAGTTGCTTCAAGTGTCAGTAATACTGTTAAGTATCAAGTAGAAAAAGCCCTGGGAATGCCGGTGGAGCAGGTTAATGTCCATGTCCGGGGTCTTCGTGTAAGTGACATGGACTAATGATTTTCCTTCTCTTGAGTTATCCTTCCCAGGAGCATTAATTATGGATCCTGATGTAATAGACATAAAAGAAAAACAGCTCTACCCGATGCAGAAATATCCCATCGATGGTCAGGTTTTTAAATCGCTGGTAGAAGCTGGCCTTACTTGGTTACGAACCAATCAACAAATCGTAAACAGCCTCAATGTATTTCCCGTGCCTGATGGAGATACTGGGACGAATATGGTACTGACCATGCAGGCTGCTTGCGATGAAATTGCCAATTCTGCTGAGCATAATATTGGTAAGTTAATGCACCAACTGGCCCATGGGGCTTTAATGGGCGCTCGTGGAAATTCAGGAGTGATCCTCTCACAGCTTTGGCGAGGATTTGCTCATGCCTTGGATAATTTCGAAGCATTAGATGGTCGGTTATTGGTTAACGCGCTTCATCAAGGTCGGAATACAGCATACAGGGGGGTAGTACGTCCAGTCGAAGGCACCATACTCACTGTAGCAAAGGATATCGCAGCTGAAGCCGAAATTTCGCTTGAAGAAACACAAGACCCCTATGATATCCTCCAGCGCATTGTTACCGCTGCAGACATCTCTGTTACCAACACACCTGAGCTACTGGCAGTGCTAAAAGATGCTGGTGTTGTGGATGCTGGTGGGAAAGGTCTGTATTTCATTCTGGAAGGTATGTTGCGTTACGTCAAGGGGCAACCTCTGGATGTGAATCTGGCGGCAATTCAAACTTTGTCAGCCATGAAGCTTGAGAATGTTTTTGATCGCATCGAACCAGGGCAGGATTACGAAGTTGTGGTTGATTTCCGCCCCATTAATGATCTGAATATTCCTCAATTTTATGAAGAGTTACAACGTATTGGTACATCCATTCAGATTGGTGAAGGTGATGGGATTTTCCGGATGCACATTCATGTAGCGTCAGATAATCTCTATGCTCCTATTGAATATACCAAGACCATTGGCGTGGTTACCAAGGCTGCAATTGAAAACCTCCGCGCACAAATGGAACAAGCTGACTATGACAGCGGTAGATCAATCCAATTAACTTCCGTTGAGCCAGGTCAAATTGCAACTGTCGTAGTTGCTCCCGGACAAGGAATTGCTAGGGTATTTGCAAGCTTGGGTGTATCAGCCATTGTTGAAGGCGGCCAAACGATGAATCCGAGTACGCAGGAAATCATGGATGCTTTCGAGAATTTACCCACCGATCAGATATTTATCCTGCCTAATAACAAGAATATTATCCTTGCAGCCCAGTCTGTTGCCCAATTAACCGTCAAACATGTTACCGTCATTCCTACCCGTTCAGTGCCTCAAGGTATGGCCGCGATGATGCGTTTGATTGCAACCGGAGACCCTGAGGCAGTTGCTGCTGATATGAAATCAGTCATCGATGATGTTGAGACTGGTGAAATTACCACTGCCACTCGTAGTGTAGAAATTGATGGAGTTAACGTCATCCAAGGTCAGATCATTAGCCTGCTCAATGGGAATTTAGTTTTTGCATCCGATAACCTCAATACTGCAACCTATGGGATTATTAGAAAAAGCCCATGCTGAAAACTATGAGTTGATCACCCTTTTTTATGGAATAGACGTGTCGCGCATGGAAGTAGATTCAATAGCAGACTCAATTCGAAAAGAATATCCAAAGCAAGAGATTGAAGTCCAGGAGGGTGGACAACCTCACTATCAGTTTATTATTTCAATCGAATAATATTAAGATCGCACCCAGTCTATGCCACGAATTTGCATACTAACGGATAGTACCGCTTGTTTCACTAAGTCAATCTTTGCGGGACAAGAGCACGTCACCATCCTTCCACATTCCATCCTGGTAAATGATCAGTATCTCTCAGACAGTAATGACTTATCCATATATAGCCTGTCAACTCAAAATCTCCACCCTCCTCTGATCTTTCCGCCATCAGTCGATGCTTTTCGAAGTGCATATATTTCTTTGGGTCTGAGATACAAAGAGATACTCGTTATCCTTCTCTCCTCTCATCTTAGTATGGCAGTTGCAAACGCGCAATCCGCTAACCAAACTTGTAAGACCCCGGCGAATATTTTTATTATTGATTCAATGAATACAGCCATCGGATTAGGTTTGTTAGTACAGGCAGCAGCTGAATATATTCATCGAGGTTATGCCGGCCTTGAAATTAACCGGATGATCAGGGGAATGGTCAATCATATCTATTCAGTGTTCTGTATTCCTGATCTTTCACATCTGTCTCGAGCAGGTTTGTTGGATCCTGCTCAAGCACTGGTAGGAGAAATGCTTGGCGTTATTCCTTTTTTTACTCTTGAAAACGGCAGACTTGTGCATACACAAAAGATTCGCAGCCCTCGTCATCTGGTGGATATAATGTATGAATTTATTGCTGAGTTTGAAAACCTGAAATATCTCGCCTTACTCCAAGGAATAACAACTTTTGAACAAGAGAGTAAAAATCTGCGTGATCGCATCAACCAAAATATTCGTACTACGCCATTGTGTGAGCATAGTCTAAGCGTCGCCATGGCAACCTTGTTTGGTCCACATTGTATCGGTTTGGTAGCCATGGAAAATTTCCCGAAGGAGACATGATGTGAAAATTGGAATTGTCACCGACTCCACAGGTGATATCTCCTCCGAGCAAGCAATCAAAAATGATATCCGTGTTGTCCCGGCGATCTTGGTAATCGATGGTCGCAGCCTTGAAGATGGGCGGGGGATATCGAGGGAAGAACTATATCGGCAATTACCAGACATGAAAACCGTCCCTACTACAGCAGCTCCATCCACAGGGGCATTTCAGAAGGTATATGAAGATCTATTTAAAGAGGGGATTGATTATATTCTTTCAATTCATGTTGCCAGCAATTTAAGTGGTATCTATAATTCAGCAGCCATCGCAGCAAAAACATTCGGCAAACGTGTTCATGTTATTGATTCGCGTCATCTAACACTTGGAATGGGTTTTCAAGTTCTTACCGCTGCAGAAAGCGCCAGGTCTGGTCAATCAATCATCGAAATAAAGAATAACATCGAAGATATCCGTAAACGTATTCATTTGGTTGCCATGCTTGACACCCTGGAGTACGTTCGCCGCAGTGGACGCGTCTCTTGGGCTCGCTCTAACCTTGGCAACCTGTTGCAGATCAAACCTTTTCTAAGCGTCGATGATGGAAAAGTGATCCGCATGGGAGAAACACGCACCCGCCAAAAAGGTATTGAGCGTTTGCAAAAAATGTTATCAGATCTGGGTCCATTGGAACAGCTGGCCGTGTTGCATACCAATGCTGAAAAGGATGCTTTTCAATTTGCCGATCAATTTAAGGCATACGTGAAACATCACCCCTTGATCGTAAATGTCACCTCGGTTATCGGAGTCCATGTCGGTCCAAATGGGCTGGGGTTCGTAGCAGTAATTTTTTAATCCTTCCTGATCCGTCATATCATTTAGGTATATTTCCTCGCTGGTTGTCCATCCACACCATCCTGATGGTAAAATACCATCAATGAAACCGTCCCTTCAAAAGCTAAAAAAGTTCATCTTATTGGAAGCGCAGCAAAATTATGGTAACCGTGCAGTTATTGGTGGCTTTGAGCGTATGCTTGAACCATGGCTGGCAGAGGCGCAAGCTGATAATCTCCCGCCAGACCTCATTCAGTCTGTGACAAGTCGCCTACGAGACTACGAAAGCTTTTCACCTAAATCTCGCTATGAAACCCTAAACGGTCTTTGGAACCGCCTCCAACGTGAGACCGGAGATACTTTTCCGCCGCTTCCTCTTCCAATCGACAAACCTTCCAAAGCACCGGTGGATGAGGAAAAATCGAGTGTATCTTCTCAGCAACGTAAAAATGATTTTGTTCATCAAACCAGTCAAACTCCCGAATTCAAGGTAAATAAGGAAAAACCGGCTTCGCAACCCGCAGCCTTATCAGCTCCTACAAGCGTCTTGCCAGGTGTAGGCCCAAAACATGCTCAAACTCTCTCCAGGTTGGAATTGCACACCCTGGGGGACATGCTCTACAACTTTCCTCGTCGATATGATGACTATACCCAGCTCAAACCGATTCAGCGATTAATGTATGGTGAAGAAGTCACCGTTATCGGGACTGTTGATTCGATTAACTCACACCCTATTCGTGGTGGGCGCCATCAAATTACCGAGGCTATTATCTCCGATGGTACCGGTTACCTGAGGGTTACCTGGTTTAACCAACCGTGGATTGGAAAACGATTGTTAGACGGCTCACAGATAGTCCTGTCAGGAAAAATTGATCAGTATCTGGGTCGATTGGTCATGAACAATCCTGAGTGGGAACCCTTGGAAGCTCAAAACCTGCACACTAATCGCATTGTACCGGTTTACTCACTAACATCCAACATAACACAACGATGGTTACGCCGTTTTATGTATGATGTTGTTACATACTGGGCTCCCCGTGTTACAGAACCCCTGCCTGAAACTATCCGCGCAGATGCCGGGCTTGTGGATTTACCAACTGCCCTTCTCCAAACTCACTTTCCATCCTCAACCGATCTGTTAAGATCTGCACGTTACCGTTTGGCGTTCGATGAGATCCTGATGCTTCAGCTGGGTGTCCTCAGTCAAAAACGAAACTGGCAAAATCGCTCAGCCCGTATATATGAAACTCCGGACGAGTGGTTGGAGATTCAGGTTGCGCACCTGCCCTTCCCATTAACAACTGCCCAGCAAAATGCCTTGAAAGATGTTAAAACTGATCTGGCATCCGGACACCCAATGAATCGGTTGCTTCAAGGAGATGTGGGATCAGGAAAAACTGTCATCGCTGCGCTTGCGATTGCCATGCTTGCCCGTCATAATGCCCAATCTGCTTTGCTTTCACCGACCAGCATCCTGGCAGAACAACATTATAAAAACATGCTCAACTTGCTTGCCTGGGATGGACGCGACTCAGGTGAAGAAGGGAATGCGATCGCCAGTCCGTTAAATCCAGGACAAATCCGTTTGCTCCTGGGCTCTACATCAGAATCAGAAAAACAGGAAATCCGCAATGGTCTTGCTGATGATTCAATCAAGCTTGTAGTTGGTACCCATGCTCTACTTGAAGAACCAGTGAGTTTTAACAACCTTCAGTTGGCTGTTATTGATGAACAGCACCGCTTTGGTGTTGATCAACGCGCCCTGTTAAGATCAAAGGGTGAGAACCCTCACTTGCTCGTAATGACTGCCACACCCATCCCACGCTCATTAGCTCTCACAGTTTATGGAGACCTTGACCTCTCAGTGATGGATGAGATGCCACCCGGCCGTCAACCCATCGAAACCCAGGTATTCTACCCACGTGAGCGTGAACGTGCTTACGTGTTTATTCGTAACCAGATCGATCAAGGGCATCAATGTTTCATTATATATCCCTTGGTGGAGGAAAGTGAAAGCATAGAGTCATTGGCAGCAGTAGAAGAGCATGTACGTTTACGAAAAGAGGTTTTTCCTGATTATAAGGTTGGTTTGCTTCATGGTCGTATGAAAGCCGATGAAAAAGATTCGGTCATGACTGATTTTTGTATGGGTAATCTCCATATCCTGGTATCCACCTCGGTGGTAGAGGTAGGTGTGGACATCCCAAACGCGACTGTGATGCTAATTGAAGGGGCGAATCGTTTCGGATTGTCACAGCTACACCAATTCCGTGGGCGTGTTGGACGAAGTCAGTATCAATCTTACTGTATTCTTATTCCTGATACTCCCGACGCTGCTGAAAACGAACGCCTGGCTGCCATGGTTGAAACAAATGATGGCTTTGTGCTTGCTCAGCGTGACCTTGAACAACGTGGTCCGGGTGAATTCCTCGGCACACGCCAATCAGGATACTCCGAGCTTCGTCTGGCAAATTTAACCGATATCCGTTTGATCGAAAAAGCAAGACAATCGGCTAAAGCCATTTTTGATATCGACCCAGATCTGAAATTGCCCGAACATCACTTGCTGGCTCAATCGCTGAAGCAATTCTGGAGTCATGGCCAGGGTGATATCAGTTAACTTAACGGGAAAAATCAATCTAACAAGGAGAATAAAATACTTGAATGACAGTTAAAGCTCTCTTCCCTGGCACTTTCGATCCTATTCATTATGGTCATCTGGATATTGCTCAACGCGCTGCCCGTCTTTTTGATGAAGTCGTTATAGCCGTATATGACCGTCCGATGAAATCTCTTATTTTTCCACCCGAAGAGCGAATCGAGTTGGCTCGTCTAACGATCACCGATGACCCAAAGATTTCTGTCGTTGGCTACAGTGGCTTGACGGTTGATTTCTGCCACAAGATCGGCGCTCAGGTAATTGTTCGGGGTCTACGTGTTTTCTCAGACTTCGAATATGAATTCCGCATGGCGTTAGCCAATCATAGATTGGCACAGGATATTGAAGTCGTTTCATTGATAACTAATGAGGAGCACACGTTCTTATCCTCTTCAACTGTGCGTGAAATTGCAGCCTTGAATGGTGATATTAGCAGCATGGTTCCTCCCCACGTGGAAATTGCTCTCAAACGTCGGCTGCAGGAATTGGGTGAAAGCGATCAAATCGTTCCTCCCACTTCAATGCGAGATTGATGTCTTGGATACCAATGCTGCTTGATAATGTTGACGTTTTGAAGATTTCGTTGTAACCTTGTGCATAGAACTTGCACCATTCTTGATTAAGCTATCATAGGCTGTGTTTGTTAATTGTCGTTATCCTTAGATAAATTCGGGTTTGTTGGAGGGAACATATGGATATATTGCAAATGATTGACCGGCTTGAGGAGCTCTTGAATGAGAGCCGCCCTCTTCCCTTCACCCATAATGTCATCGTCGATGAAGACCGTATGCTGGATCTGATTGACCAGATGCGCGTCTCAATCCCTGAGGAAGTCAAGAAAGCGCAGCAATTATTGGCTCAAAGAGATCGGTTGATGGCTCAGGCTCAGGAAGAAGCTAATCGCACCGTCAACCTTGCACGCGATCGAAGTAGCGAGCTTGTCGAACGTGACCAGGTAGTACAGGCTGCCTATGCCCAGGCTGAACAGATCAAAGCCCAGGCTTATACCGATGGTGAAGATATCCGTAACGAAGCTGACGAATATGTACTTGAGACTCTGCGTAAGCTTGAAATGGAAATGGAACGCTTCATCAACCAGGTCCGCAATGGTATTCGAACTCTACAAGAAGAAACACCAAAACAAGAAGAAGAACAGTAAAATCAGTGAATTAATCACAAGTGAGTGACGACGCGCGTCACTCACTTGTTTTAGATAACCTGGTCAACCCCCATCCCTGCCTCTCCCATAAAGCCGCCCTATATAGGAGAGGCAGAGAGGTGATTCTGACCAGCAAGTCCCCTCTCACGCTGGTCTCAGGAATTGTCTAAACATATTATACTCGGCCATCGTCAAAATAACGTCACAATATACGTCACAATTCTTGATTTTTTATTGTTTTTCTCTTAAAATTGACCTCGGATTTCTATGTCACATCTTTCAATTTCTCTTTTGGGATCCCCAAGAATTACTCTCGATGGTGTGCAAGTAAAGATTCCCACCTTCCGCGCCATACCTTTACTCGCCTACCTGGCAATCAGCGGAGTCAGCCAGACCCGTGAGACTCTCGCAAGTTTGCTTTGGTCAGAAAGTAGCCTTCCCCATGCCCTTGGTTCTTTACGCACAACACTTTGGAGACTTAACTCAGCTGGGCTGGAAGACTGGATCATCCTGGATCACAATGAGATTTCGTTGAATTACCAAAAATCCATTGATATAGACACCTTGGATTTCAAGGAAAAGATTAATAAATGTTCAACCCATGGTCATCCTTCTGCGCAAATATGCCTTTTATGTATTCAAAACCTTACCGAAGCAGTTGAGCTGTATCAAGGCGCATTTCTATCTGGTATTAATCTCTCAAAAGCCCAAGCGTTTGATGAATGGCGTATGCAGGAAAGTGAAACCCTTCATATCCTTTATCTAGACGCACTTGAGAAGCTTGTCCGAGGTCACCGTACATTCGGTGATTTTAATCTGGCTATCCATTACGCTCGTAGGTGGCTAAGTCACGATCGTTATAACGAAATCGCTGAATATGATTTGCTCCAACTTTATTCGATCACTGGCCAACGAGCAATTGCTATCAGTCAATACAAACGGTATAAGGATTTTATTTCACGTGAGCTCGGGATTGAGCCATCAGAAGAAATCATCATCCTGTATAAGCAAATCCTCAGTGGACTTACCATACCATCAGGTTCTCAAAAAGCAAAATCGCCCGTTTTCTTGACATCAGATATTGAAAAAGCAGCTTTATATTGGTCTAAAGCGGGTATTGATAGACCTCAAATTCTTATTAAGTATCACGATATCTTTAAAGAGACCGTCAAGCGATTTGGAGGGCAAATTCTCCAGAAATCTGAAGATAGCTTCACTGTGCTTTTTGAGAATGGTCAGACGTTGCATTGTGCAGTCACGATCCACTTAAAAATAAAGAAAATAGATTGGGGAAAAGCAGGTGCACCTAACATCCGTATGGTTTTATATTCCGCAGCAACAGATAATATTAATAACCATAGTTTCTCGATGATCACCCGCGCGGCTGCCAACCTTTTATCGATCAGCTGGGGTGGACAGATCATCATCACAGAGCAGACCCTGAAGGACCTTGATCTACCTCCTGGATCGCGGTTAAAAGATCTGGGATATCACTCCCTCATAGACTCAATAGAATCTGTCCATGTATATGAGTTATTACATCCACATCTTCTTGCTATTGAGCACCATCCGCTTCAAACGGTTAATCCGAAATCGGTAAATTTCCCAATATATGCACCAATATTCATAGGACGTGAAGAAGAGCTTAAAGAACTTACCACACTGATCGATGATACAGGCACCAGGATCATCTCCTTGGTTGGTCCTGGTGGAGTTGGAAAAACTCGTTTAGCGGTTCAATTTTCCACTAAGATCGCCGGGCATTTTTCGGATGGCGCTTTTTTTATTTCATTATCTGCGGTTCAAGATCCGGAATTTATACCAATCATTCTGGCAGATGCATTAAAATTCAGCTTTTTTGGTCCAAGCAATCACACCGAACAGCTTGCAAGTTATCTTAACCGCATGAAAGTTTTACTTGTATTTGACAATTTTGAGCATTTACGCCAGAAGGGTATTGAATTCTTGGTTTTTTTGCTTAACCAAACCCAATCTCTGAAAATCATCGTCACTACCCGCGAACGATTGAACTTGATCTCAGAAACGATAGTGGAAGTTCATGGTTTACCTATACCTTCATCGGATATGGTAGAAGATGCTGAACGATATAGCTCCATCCAATTATTCCTTAATACAGCTCGAAGGATTTTGCGAGGCTTTTCCTATGAGGATAATGCAGCTTCCATTATTCGTATTTGCCGGCTCGTGAACGGTCTTCCATTGGGAATTATCCTTGCATCCTCCTGGGTGCGTGTGTATAGTTGTCCACAGATAGCAGAAGAAATCAAGAAAAATATCGATTTCCTTGCTAACTCTGCTCCCGATTTAGCTCCTCGGCATCGTAGTCTAAGGGCGGTTTTTGATAATTCCTGGGTATTATTATCCGAAGAAGAGCGCGTGATATTAAGCAGGCTTTCCATCTTTCAGTCAGCTTTTACCTATCATGCTGCCCACGAAATCTGCCTGGCTTCCCCGGTGTTGCTTTCAGCATTCGTTGATAAGTCGCTTCTTCAACGTCGCCAGGACGGTCGTTATGAAATGCTGAACACCTTTCATCAATACGCCACAGAGAAGCTTAATGTAGTCGATGACGAATTATCAGTAACAAGGACCAAATTCTGCGAATATTATACGGATTTATGTACGAAGAAACAGCATGAGTTGAACTCTCCTACTCAACGACAAGCCATTGATGAGTTGACATACGAGATAGAGAATATTCGTACAGCTTGGGGATGGATGATCGATTTGAACCTCTGGGAAATGATCGACAAAGTAAAAGAACCAATCCTTGCTTATCATGTGATCCTGGGTAATTTCGTTCATGGTAGAGAATTTTTCCACCTTTGTTTAACAAAGTTGAACAAACTAAATCTACCTTCACTGGATCTGATCCTGGCTTCAATGCAACAAAGAGAAGCATGGCTGACCTTCAGGATTGGTTTTATTTCCGAAGGATTAGCTGGGTTAGAAAAATCCATAGCAACATTCCGCCGATATAATTCTAAATGGGATTTAGCGATGTCACTTCAATTCCTGGCAGAGGCATACCGTACAATAGGAGATGCTAGAAAAGGCAAGAATTTTATCCTTGAAGCCTTGCGAATATTACAACAGGATATCAGCTTAAAGTCAAATTACGTTCTTGCCTTCACTGCTCACTGTAAATCTATCCTTGCCAGGATATTGATGGAATTGGGTGAAATCGAGCTGGCACGCATAAACATGGAATCGAGTCTGGCAGCACATACACAGCTCGGAACATTCTATGGGACGATCCACCCTCTAATGGGATTAGGAAGATTGGCATATCTTGAGGGAGAATACATTCGCTCCAGGGATCTCTATCTGAAGGCTTTGGAAACAGCAACAATGATAGACGATCGGCATGGCATGGCCCACATCCATAACCATCTGAGTGCGTTGTATGGAGGTATGGGTATTCCATCTGAATCCTATCAGCATTTGCTCACTGCATTTAATTTATGTAAGGAAACAGGTGATCGCCGCCTTACCGCCATCATCCTGAACAACCTTGCGTTCCATAACTTGAAGTATCTCCACCTCCCATCGGAAGCTATTCGTACTTATCACCAAAGTATCGCAATATTTACTGATCTCGGAGATTTACGTGGGCTTGCTTATTCATTTTATGACATTAGCAAAGCATATCTACAGGTAGGATTGGTGAAAGATGCATTGAATTCCTGTTTTCAATCATTACAGACTGCAATGACAATGGATAGCATCCCTCTAATCTTGCATACCTTACATGGATTTGCCTATTTTTATGCAAATACGGGTCATCGGGAACGGGCATTACGATTATGCAATCAGATTGAAAACCATCCACAGATCGAAGCTGATACCCAAAAAAGGGTGATCGTAACCAGGGCTGAACTTGAAACCATCCTTCCACCAGAGACGGTCGACACAGCCCGAACATGGACTGAATCATCCAATCTCCAGGATGCCATCGATCAAATTATGGGCGAAAGACAAGATTAATAAAATATTTATTGAGACACTCGTCTTAGATAACGATTAAGCTTGTAATTGGAGTTATAGTCCTCCTGATTACCTGCCCCAATATCTCTTTTTGTTTAAACCTGGTAGAGTGTTGTTTCTTGATGTATTTATTGTAAATCCTCACTTCTCATTGACGTAAATAACAATATAAGCTACAATCATACCGACCGGTCGGTATTTATTTTGATGGACTATCTATTATGCAGAATTGCAGCGTAGAAACACGCAATCATATCCTTGAGGTTGCCAGCCAGCTTTTTTCAAAGTCTGGTTATGATGCTACCGGTGTAGCTGAGATCTGCCAGGCAGCCGGGGTGAGTAAGGGCGCGTTTTACCACCACTTCCCTACCAAGCAGGCTGTCTTCATGGAGCTTATAAACTCCTACATGAATTCCATCGAAGCAGGTTTCAACCTGATGCGTCAGCAGACGCACGATGTACCTCAGGTGATCCTGCAGATGGCAGAAATGGTCGGCACCCTCTTCCAGACCAGTGATATCCATTTACCCATCTTCCTGGAATTTTGGACCCACGCCAATCATGACCCCCAGGTTTGGGAGGCGACTGTAGCTCCCTATCACCGTTATCAGACCTATTTTGCGGAGATGATCCAGGAAGGAATCAACCAGGGTTCCATTAAACCGGTTGATCCTCACCAGGCTGCCCGTGTGATAGTTTCTTTGGCGGTTGGATTGTTGATGGAATCGCTCTTTAACCCCCAGGTCACGGATTGGCGACTGGAAGCCAGGCAAAGCCTGGAATTGCTCTTAAATGGTGTAGTAAGGAGAATTGAATGAATTTGGTTACTGGTGCCACCGGGCATATCGGAAATGTCCTCGTCCGCCTACTTCTGGACCGAGGCGAAGGGGTTCGTGCCATGATTATGCCTGGTGAAGATCCAACCCCACTCAGCGACCTGGACGTTGAAATCGTTGAAGCTGATGTGCTTGATTACCAATCCCTGCTTATAGCCTTTGACCATATCGATATTGTCTACCATCTCGCTGGAATCATCTCAATTCTTCCGGGAAAGCAACCCATTGTTCAGGCAGTGAATGTCTTAGGCACTCGCAATGTTATTCAAGCTGCCCATGATACCGGTATTCGCCGCCTGGTTTACACTAGCTCTATCCATGCTCTGAAGCGCGTTCCTCATGGGATTCTGATAGACGAGTCCGTGCCCTTTGATCCTGAACATGCCATCAGCAGCTATGATTCATCCAAAGCCAGTGCGTCATTGGAGGTTCTGGACGCCATTCACAATGGATTGGATGCGGTGATCGTTTGTCCTACCGGGGTGATTGGTCCCTACGATTTTCGCCGCTCCGAGATGGGCCAGCTTATCCTCGATTGTGTTGAGCGTAAACCTATGCTCTATGTAGATGGTGCCTATGATTTTGTCGATGTACGTGACGTGGCCACTGGACTGCTTCTTGCCGGAGAAAAGGGCCGCTGTGGTGAAAGTTATATCCTATCAGGTGAACGTATAGAAGTCCCGAATATTATCAAAATCGTCCAGGAAATCCTGGGAGAGCGCATATTTAGATTAAAAATCCCCATGAGATTGGCAACCCTTACTGCCAATATAACTCCCCTATACTACCGGTTAACCCACAATAAACCGCGTTTCACTGCCTATTCACTGGCGACCATTGCATCAAACTCGGTAATCTCCCATGCCAAGGCTCGTCTAGAATTGGGTTATCTACCCCGTCCTCTGCGAGATTCATTGAGTGACACAGTCCAGTGGTTTATTAAAAATAAAACCCTGAGTAAAAATCCACATCAATAAGCTGCGCCGATTATCGGAATTAATCCCCGTGCCAAAGATTTATGAATCGAAATGGTTGAACAAAATCGCCGTGATCACCGGTGCTTCGAGTGGTATTGGCGCAGCCACAGCCCGTAAGTTTGCCATACAAGGTCTCCATGTCATCCTGGTAGCGCGACGCCGTGACCGCCTTGAGCAATTGGCAACTGAAATTCGTCGCTCTGGAGGCATAGCTGAGATAATCCCAGCCGACTTGTCTGACGAATCCGAGCGCCTGCGCGTTTTTTCCGAGGTGGAGACTAAATTTGGTCATGCTGATGTCCTGGTCAACAACGCCGGTTTGGGTTGGTACGGCTTTGGCACCGATATGCCCTGGACGACAGCCTCCGAGATCCTACAGGTAAATGTTACTGCTGCGGTCCACCTTACCTTGCTTTTCCTGCAGAAGATGCGTTCAAATGGCTCAGGACATATTATTAATATCGGTTCCATTTCTGGCAGCCTCCCCAGCCAGGGAGTTGCTGTTTATGGCGCCACTAAATCCTTCCTGGATAACTTCACCACCGCCCTTTATCGCGAGCTTAGCGGTACCCGCCTGCACGTCAGCGTATTACGCGCTGGACCCGTCCTCACCGAATTTAGTGATACTGCTGCCAGGCTTGAAGGTGGCAGGCATCTCCCCACCGAGCGTATCGGCGTAACTGCAGATGCTGTTGCAAAACAAATATGGAATCTGCTGGAACACCCCCGTCGAGTGGTTTATGTGCCTTCCTGGTTAGCACTCACTCCTTACATTGAAAACACCTTTGGCTGGCTGATTGACCGCCTGGGACCCCTCCTACTCCGTCGTCAGGCGGATCGCAGCAAAGGATAAGATGATATTCAAACCCATTTTATTACCCTCCTGATAATCTAGAATATTTTTATACTCATCAATTGTTTCTGCCCTGGTGAAGACAGGCTAATACAGGGTATGAGTTAATATTGGTAGGTGTTTTTTAATTCCCCTGGCTATCGCAACAAAATACCTACATATACAACGCTCCTCCTAACATTGCGGTATACTCATCCTGTCAGATGAAATCCAATCACTAACAAATAATTGCGAAAATCAACATTCCCAATTTCACCGACATGCCCATCATCCTCCCCACTGAAATCACTGGACCTGCTGCCCCTTACCTGCTACTGATCTTTGGTTTCCTGGCTCTCCTAGTCGTCAATCTACTAATTGCAGTGATCGAAGGAGTCACCCTCACCTTATTAAGCTGGAATCCATTTCGTATTTCCATGACTGTCTCATTCATCATGAATATTATCTCAGGCATCGTCAACGGAATACTTCTGGTTTTCCTTCAGCGTTCTCCATTTGTTTGGCTTCCAGTTTCTTTTGTGATCTCCCTCATCATAGAGGTTTCTGTGATGACCTACTTCAAACGTGAAGCCTTCCGCCAGAATAGTATATTCATTCTCATTGCCAATCTTGTCAGTTACATCCTGCTCATCCTGCCGGCTTATTATTTCGGTGCAAATCCGTAAATAGCATTCTTTTTTGCATTTCTTGAATCTTTTTTGATGGTTTTCTAATTCGGATATACAATTACATTGATCTATAGGATCAAGGTAAATTGAAAAAAAATGGTTCAATATTGTCCAAAATGTAATGCCCAGTTACCACCAGGGCTTGAAAAATGCCCCGTCTGCAATCATCGCCTCAGTTCCGAATCAAAGGATGAATTTTCTTTTCGCGATATCTTGTCACTTACTGCAACCATCTTAGGATACATACTTTTACCATTGCTGATCATTATCGGTATCGTCGTATTGATTATCTGGCTGTTATGAAAAACGAAAATCAGGTTTACCGTGAAAGGAGATACCGACTATGAACTACGACCTGACCGATGAACAGCGTATGTGGCGTAATGCCGTGCACGATTTTGTAGCCCGCGAAGTCAAACCAAAAGCCCATGAAGTGGACGAGACTGGTGAATTTAATTGGCCAGCTGTGCGTAAGATGGGTCCCCTTGGCTTACTTGGTTTGAATATACCCGAGGAATATGGCGGTTCGGGCGTGGATGCGGTCAGCGCGGCTATTGCCATCGAAGAGCTCGGTTGGGGCTGTGGTAGCACTGCCCTGGCAATTGCCGCCCACAATGGTTTAGGAACAAATCCGATTGTTCTGTTCGGTACTGACGAGCAAAAAAGAAGTTACCTCCCCACTGCCGCGTCTGGAAAGAGCAGGCTGGCTGCCCTGGCACTCACAGAGCCGGGTGCTGGCTCAGATATCCAGGGTGGGGTTCGCACCCGCGCTGAGTGCATTAATGATGAATGGGTCATCAATGGTTCCAAGGCTTGGTGCACCAATGCCAGCATTGCCGACTACATCATCACCCTTGTACGTACCGATCCCTCCGCCGGTTCTCGCTCCTTGAGCATGATCATCGTCCCATGCGATACACCCGGTCTGAGCATCTCAGCCGCAGAGAAGAAAATGGGCTTGAAAGGTTCTCCCACCCATGGGGTCACCTATGAAAATGTGCACCTGCCCTACAGCAGCTTGCTTGGATCTCAAGGCCTCGGCCTGAAACAAACCCTGACCGTTCTCGATAGCGGTCGAATTAGTATCGGTGCTTTGTCAGTAGGTCTCGCCCAATCCGCTCTGGAAGATGCCATTCGTTACGCCAAAGAACGCCAGACCTTTGGCAAACCCATAGCAGAGCACCAGGCAATCCAATGGATGCTTGCTGATGCTGCCACCGAGATACAGGCTGCCCGTTTAATGATATACTATGCCGCCTGGATGAAGGATCAAAAACGTCCATTCACCAAGGAAGCATCTATGGGTAAACTATTCGCTACTGAGATGGCTGAACGTGTTTGCCGTAATGCCATCCAGATCCATGGAGGCTACGGGTACAGCCGTGAATATCCCGTTGAGCTGACTTACCGCGATGCTCGCCTGATGACAATCGGTGAAGGCACGAGCGAAGTCCAGCGTATGGTTATTGCACGGAAATTACTGGCTGATTAAGTAAATTATTGCAGGATTTCAATATTAATTAACCGCATGTCTAATCCATCTCGCTTCCGTAATGTAGTGATTCTACTTGCGGTGATTGTAATCATTAGCATCGCCCTCGCACTTGGTCTGCATAAGACTGTGACCCTTTCCATGGATGGCGAATCCCAATCCGTCACAACATACGCCATCACTGTTGGAAATCTACTCGATGAATTGGAAATTCCACTCTCACCGGTGGATCAACTCTCTCCTTCTGTCGATACATGGCTTAAAAATGGTGGCCAGGTCACGCTCACACGAGCCATACCGGTTCAGATCCTCGCCAACGGACAGATCCTGTCCCTATATAGTGCTGAACGAACACCATCCAGCCTTCTCGCAGGTGTAGGTTTAAATGTCCAAAAGGGTGACCAAGTGCTCACAAATGGTCAAGAGATCGATCCTTCCCAACCTTTCCCGGCAAATTCTAGATCCATCTCCCTTCAAATCTCTCCCTTGATCAATTATTCTCTAACAATCGACGGCAAACGAACGGATTTGACTTCCACCGCCTCGACGCTTGGGTCGGCGTTATGGGCTGCCGGTTACACCATCTTCGCTGCGGATCCATTAAACCCACCGGCGAATACCCCGCTGACCCCTGGTCTATCTAGCACTTTAAAGCCTTCCCAGCAGGTAACTGTTCGGGTCCAGGATGCTGTTGTGACAACTCGTACTGCAGCCACAACAGTTGGAGAGGCGCTTAAAGATGCTGGTCTTTCTCTCCAGGGATCGGATTATAGCATCCCCTCTCCGGAATCTCCCATTCCATCTATTCCAGAAATCCGCTTGGTCCGTGTGAATGAGGAAGTTCTGGTGGAGCAATTCCCCCTGCCATTTGAGACTCAATTTCAGCCGGACCCAGACTTGGAAATCGACAGTCAATCTATTCTCCAAACCGGAGAATATGGGTTGTCTGCGCAACGTGTTCGTGTGCGTTATGAAGATGGCCAGGAAATCTCTCGCCAACAGGAAAGCCAGTGGATCGCCCGTCAGCCCAAGCCACGCATCATCGGCTACGGCACCTCGGTTGTTATGCATAGTGCAGTTGTAGATGGTGTGCCCATCCAATATTGGCGTGCCATTAATATGTATGCCACCTCTTATCACCCTTCGAATACTGGAAGCACTACAGCCTCAGGTCTACCGCTTAAAAAAGGTGTCGCAGCAGTGGATACCAGCCTGATTCCCTTTTACACACACATGTTTGTCCCTGGATACGGTGAGGTTGTTGCTGCAGATATCGGTGGTGGGGTAGTTGGTCGATGGATCGATCTCGGTTATAGCGATGATGATTATGTTCCCTGGCATCAGTTCGTTACGGTTTACTTTCTTTGGCCGCCTCCGGCTAATATCGTCTGGATCCTTCCGTGAATCTGGCTTCGCTGGATGTTCCCGGTTTATTGCGCCTGCACGGACTTCATCCCGAAAAATCTTTGGGACAGAACTTCTTGGTGGATGAATATGCCCTTGAGCAGGTGGTCAAGGCTGCAGAGATCACTCCGCAGGAAGTTGTTTTGGAAATTGGTGCTGGTCTGGGTAGTCTCACGCGCTATTTGGCAACTTATGCCCACTCGGTTGTGGCAGTGGAGTTGGACCGCAAGCTAATTCCACCACTTGTTCAGGTGGTCGGTCAATATGCAAATGTCCAGGTTGTCGAAGGTGATATTCTCGCCTATGATCCAACTCAGCTTGTCTCCCAGCAAGATTATGTTGTGGTAGCTAACATCCCCTACTATATTACCTCCGCCCTGCTACGCCACCTTTTGGAAGCCCGAGTTCCTCCACGGCGCTTGATCCTGACTGTGCAAAGAGAGGTAGCCAGGCGCATCTGTGCCAGGCAGGGAGACATGAGCCTCCTGGCACTCAGTGTGCAGGTGTACGGTCATCCGGAGATTATCACCCACATCCCAGCCAGTGCTTTCTACCCTCCACCAAAAGTAGATTCCAGCGTCTTACGCATTGATCTATTCGCCTCCCCTCTCATCCCAGCACCCGAATTGGAATCCTTTTTCCACCTGATCAAAGCCGGTTTCAGTCAAAAGCGTAAAACCTTGCGAAATGCCCTTGCTGGTGGCCTACGTATACCATCCGCTACGGCTGAAGCATTATTAATTGCTTCTGATATCGATCCCAAGCGTCGCGCAGAAACCCTCGATATTTCCGAGTGGCATCATCTAACCACTCAATACATCGCTCAACTTCATCAAGCGATGGAATAAATCAACCCCACAGCCAAATTATCCCGGCAGCAAGCAAGCGAAGCCCCGCACTCAAGAAAATTGAAGCTTGTAATCCAATCAAATTAGCAGAAATAGGTCCTAATAACGATCCTGCTAATACACCCACATTTAATGCCAGGTTGTGAATTGACATATGTGCCGGACGGTCATTTGCGGGTACACGTTCCATTAAGCGATTGATCAGCGCTCCGCTTAGCAATGCATATACGCCACCCCCGATCAAGCATGCCAGGTAAAATAACTCTGGTCCTTTGGCCATACCAATAAGTAATGGATATATAAAAAACAATGTTGAGCTTGCAATTAATACTTTACGATGCCCAAAACGGTTACTTAAGGTGCTGAGTTTAAAGGATGCAAGCATCATCGTTCCGTAAAATAATGCATTGCCTACCCCGATCATTCCGTCAGAAAGATGTAACTGATCTATATATGCAAGTGGAAATAATGGCACAGGGAAGAATTGGAATGCATAAAACACCAAATATGCCACCATGAATATCCCAAATGGACTGGTGAGTAAATCTACACGCAATAAGGATCCCCGTTTTTTCTGGGTTGTAGCTGTGTTGGTATTTACACCCTGAGATGTAACAGCTTGAGCAGTCACCTCTGATTTTCGCAGTCTCCCGATGTGGTAACTGCTCAACATTGCCCCAATGGCTCCAATCAGAAATACAATTTGATAATTGCCCGGAAACTCCACCCGGTCAAGGATTTGTCCACTCACCACGGTTGCCACAGTGATGCTGATCGCTAAAATGATATTTCTTCGTCCAACAGCATGAGCCCTCCACTCAGGCGGCAGCACTTCTGCAAACATTGCATTGAATCCGATTGCTAATACTGTCCCAGCCACCGACATCACCAGGGTAATCCATATCAATCCCCAAATCTGCCCTTCCGGAGAAGTAAATGCCCATGGTATGGCTACCATAAACACATAACCCAAGCGCTGCCAAATTGATGAGCGATAGGATACCTTGATCAGCGGTTTTCCCTCCATCCACCGGCCAGACGGTAGGGTAAAGATCAAATTAACGACTGCTGGTCCAGCAGTCAATAGGCCAATCTGGATCCCTGTTGCTCCCAGGCGTGCTGCATAGACAGCCTGAAAAGCGATTGTGCTCCCAGCAAGGATACCAAACCAGAAAATATCCCAATATAACTGGCGTAGGTTCCATTTCAATATTGGATTGGGCTTATGAAGAATTTCAGTGGTCATAGGCAGTAAAAAGCGGAGACCGTTCAACCATGGCTCTCCGCTGCGTATGAAATTTACTTATTCCAATTATACTATCAACCTCATCAGTTTACGTTGATAGGATTGAAAAACAGATGTACCCAGAACTGATTCGAATGAAATTGGATCTGTCCTTTAATTGGATGCAATTATTTACACTTTCCTAAATTGGCTTTCAGCGGCTCGGAGAATCTAGATAAGCTTGGATAGCGCCTCAGCTGTGCGGTGCATGTCTAAAAGGAGTAATCCTAATTTCGCATTCTCACACGCAAGCGCGGTCAGCACAGCGTTTTCAGCCACCGACATTAATAACACATAACCATTCGATCCTTTGATATATACCTGTTCAAGCGAGCCGCGACCCAATTCTGATGCAATCCGCTCACCTAATGAAAGCATTGCTGCCGACATGGCAGCCACCCGATCTTCTTCCACACCTTGCGGTAATGCAGATGCTATCGTCAATCCATCTACGGTTACCAATGCTGATGCTTCAATATCTGGGGATGAAGCCTGCATATCTCGAAGATGTTCAACAATGAGTTGTGAACGTGATTTCGCCAAAGTTATTCTCCCAATCAACGTGCAATAAGGTGCCAATTAACATTGATTCTATGATTACAGTAACTCTATGAAAATATGCTTGAAATGTTTGGCTTGATATAAATTTCCTTCCATCCGTTGGGTGCAATTACAGTACCAACTTTTTCCCCGTGCATCAGGTTAAAAACAATCACATGGGAGACAACCGATTAGCCCCCAGGTTCATCTTCTTCGGGATTTTTTGTTGCTGGTAGGCTATCCGGATCATAGTCTCCCCATTTTCCGCTAAATGATGAAGCAAAAACTACTGCATTTGTATGCTCCACCTCTCGAATTGCTTTGTCCATCATTGCTTGTCGTTTTTCCTTAGTATTTTCCGCTGGTTTGTTTATTGAAGGAGTCACACTTAATATCTCTATGGCTAATAGATCATCTTTCAGATATGGAATAACACTGCCTGCTCTCTCACCTAATAATACTTTAGCTAGAGGTGTGCTTTCACCCAGGAAACCATGAATATAGTCAGCCAATTCATCGGGTACGATATCAATTTCCATTAGCTCCTTACTGCCCATTCTGTCCAATAAGTGAAGCATGACATGGCTGCCTATCGAAATTTTACTTGGTTGCTTTTCCACTCCTATAGTATAAGGCTATTATCATAGGCAGAAAAGGTTCATCAGATATTTATCCAGCCAGCCTTGTTTGAGCCATTTCCACTGGTATAATCTTTCCTCAAACAAAATAATGAAACGATTAGTCATATTTCTTCTTATTGTTCTTCAAGCGATTTCTGCAGATATTCACCCAGTTTCAGCGCAATCATCTGTGCCTGACTCTCCTACTGCCATATTATGTCTGCCTGGTATCTACACGACAGACCCTCAGGATTGTTTACCGGTAGGGCCTTCCAGCTATCTTACCCAAATGGCATCCGTGGGGATGGAGATGCCTCTGCTATCAATTCCTTATCATCCAATTGATGGGTCATTATGGGATCTCCCCTTTTCGTATGCCATACTCGGTGACGGACCAACTCCGGTGTACGCCTCCCTGGAAGAAGCCATCTCTGGAAAAAATGCCATCCGCTCGATTGAACCTGGCAAGCTGCGATTTGTCTCCTATATTGATTATAAAGATACTGATAACGGACGGTTTTTCAAACTTCATGATGAAACCTGGGTGCGTGTTTCCAGTCGTGTCTCCATCCCTCATAGTTACCCAGGAGGTATTGAATTGGATCGGACACCCAATCATTCATTTGGTTGGGTTCTACCCTTCAATCCCACTTTAGAAACCAAACGGATTCCAGGATATAGCCCCGATACCAACACCGGCCATATTCTAAATCAATATCAAATTGTTCCAGTTTATTCTACCCAGGTAGTGGACGGTGTCGAATGGTATTTAGTTGCACCTGATGAATGGGTCGAAGGACGCCTGATAGGAAAGGTTATCCCGAACACTACCCCGCCTGAAGGTGTTACCAATGGTCGCTGGATTGAAGTAAACCTGGAAGGGCAAACTCTTGCTGTTTATGATCAGAACGAATTGATTTATGCAACATTAATAGCTTCTGGGATGGATCCATTTTTTACCAAACCAGGATTATTCCAGATCCAACGAAAGTTGGATGCAGCTCCTATGTCAGGTAGTTTTGCTGCAGACCGCACGGATTATTATTATTTAGAAGATGTGCCCTGGACAATGTACTATGACAATGCCCGGGCTCTCCACGCTGCATACTGGCGTACAGCTTTTGGCTTTCCACAATCTCATGGGTGTGTAAATCTGAATCCCGCGGATGCACATTGGTTGTTTGATTGGGCAAATGAGGGGGATTGGGTTTATGTCTGGGATCCATCTGGAAAAACTCCTACGGATCCGAAATTCTATGGTGAAGGTGGAGCCTAAGTAACCATCGCAATAAATAGAAGAGAGAGACTGGAAAAAGATATCATTTTCAGGACGGATAATATTTGTTTCCGCATATGACCTCTAAAATGCGTCTTTTCTTTTGGTTGCCTGTACTACTTGCCATAATGGCATGCGCAACTTTCGTTCCACCTCTCAAATCAAAACCATCCTCTACATCGGCAATAAAAAATTTTTCTGGAGGATCCACCTCCTCTCGACCCATCACAAGAACCCTGATCCCATCCGTAACATTCACACCAACTATATCGCGTCCGAGCCCTACTCCAAGTCCGGCTTCGACGTCCACTCCAACTCCAACACTTATCACATTGGAAACTCAGCTAAGTATCTATGAAAATCTATGGTCAATAGTCAATGACACATATGTTTATCCTGATTTTAATGGCGTAGACTGGAATGCAATCCACGAGGAGTACAGGCAATTAATTTTCGCAGGCATGACTAATTCACAATTTTATCTGGCTATGAGTGAATTGATCACCCGCCTTGGTGATGATCATTCCCAATTCCTAAATCCCCAAGAAGTGGCAAAACAGGAAGCGGAATATCAGGGAACATATGACTACGTAGGGATAGGAATCCTGGTCAGTGCAGTCCCTGAAAGACAACGTGTCGTAATTCTATCTGTTTTTGCTGGCAGCCCGGCGGAAGAAGCCGGATTGCAACCCAGAGACAGCATCATATCCGTGGATGGTAACGCCATCCTGGATGAGGATGGCTATCAGCGTGATATTGTCCGTGGACCTGAAGGGACAGGCATTGATTTGATTAGTGCAAACGCCGGGAGAAGAACCAAGGAAAATTCATGTGACTCGTCATCGGATAACTGGCGAGGTTCCTATCCTTTATAAAGTCATCACCACTCCCGATGATAAACGGATCGGTTATATACTTTTAGTCACGTTCGATGATAGTACAGTAGACGAACAAGTCGCGTCTGCATTACGACAGATGTCTGGAGAAGCCCCCCTGGATGGATTGATATTGGATGACAGGATGAATGGTGGAGGCACAAACACGGTCCTAGAACCGATGCTCGGCTATTTTGTAGGTGGAAACCTGGGAAATTTCATCAATCGAGATGAAGTCCGCCCACTACAGATAGATCTGAATGATATTAATGGCTCATCTCAAGTACCTTTAGTTGTGTTGGTTGGATCTGAGACGGCGAGTTTTGGAGAGATATTTGCTGGTGTCCTTCAAGATGTAGGGCGTGCTTATCTCATTGGACAGACGACTGACGGTAATGTTGAGATCCTCTGGGGATACGACCTGGAAGATGGTTCAAAACTATGGCTTGCAAATGAAACCTTTCGACCTTTGAACCATCCTGATCAGAACTGGGAACAGGTAGGTATCATTCCTGATTCATTTCAACCAGGAGAATTTGATGAATTCTCCTTAGAGAATGACCCTGTGATTTTAGCAGCGATAGGATATTTATCTGAGCAGTAAGCTTTTCTATTAGGAGATATTCATTCATGCTTACATTAATAGAGAGGATTATTATCGTAGTTTTAGTTATTCTCTCTCTTTTTTTCACCTTCAAGGCTGCTTTAAGAATTCTAAATATTATCAAGCGCGGCCACGGAAGACCAAATTGGAACATTCTGCGGCAGCGAATATTTAAAACCTCAGTAAAGATTATTAGCTTTCAACCAATATTCCGGTTTCGATTTCTTCCCAGTTTTTTTCATGCTCTTATAGGGTGGGGTTTTATATATTTTCTAGCTGTTAATCTTGGGGATTTGTTACAAGCATTTCTTCCAGAATATCAATTTCTTGGTGAAACAACAATCGGTAATCTATTCCGGTTGGGTGCTGATGTCTCCAGTGTCGCCATCTTAGCAGGTATGGCAGCCATGATAATCCGCCGGTTTATCATCCAACCAGCCACCCTATCTACCCGCTCAGATGTGCTGCTTCATCCAATGGCTCGCTATGGGATTATGCGGGATTCTGCTATCGTTGGTTCATTCGTTATCTTACATGTGGGATTTCGATTCATTGGAGAATCATTCAAGCTGGCACAGCAAGGGCAAGATGCTTGGCAGCCATTTGCATCAGCTGTATCCAATCTCTGGCAATATTGGAGTACAACCGCTTTGCTAATTGGCGAGCATATCTCTTACTGGGTATCATTTGGATTAGTCCTTGCTTTCTTACCCTACTTTTTATACTCAAAACATATCCATCTTTTTTTTGCGCCGTTGAATTTTCTTCTCAAGCCTCCTCGAAGATCAATCGGCGAATTAAGTCATTTGGATTTTACGGATGAAAGTATCGAATCTTTCGGTGCCTCCCGATTGGAGGATTTGGGTTGGGAACAGCTCATGGATGCTTATGCCTGCATCATGTGTTATCGCTGCCAGCAGGTATGCCCGGCATATAATACCGGCAAGGTATTATCTCCAGCAGCTTTGGAAATCAACAAGCGATATTTTTTAAATTCTTATGGGGCTAACCTTGCTAAAGGCAAAACCAGCCCCCAAGAGCTGATTGAGTTCGCCATCCCAGCCGAAGCAATCTGGGCCTGCACCGCTTGTGGTGCATGCATCGACATATGCCCGGTGAATAACGAACCCATGCGCGATATTTTGGATATCCGCAGATCTTTGGTCCTGGGTGAGAATGCATTCCCTCAGCAACTACAGGCAGCCTTCCGTGGGATGGAACGTAATGTCAATCCATGGAATATTTCTCCAACTGAGCGGTTGAAATGGGCTGAAGGATTAAGTGTTCCAACAATTGATGATAATCCCACACCCGACATACTTTGGTGGGTAGGTTGTGCACCTTCCACGGATGAACGTGCCCAAAAAGTCGCCCGTTCCTTTGCAAGCATTTTAAATAAGGCTCATGTAAATTATGCCGTTCTTGGTACACATGAGCAATGCACAGGTGATTCTGCCCGACGCTCAGGTAACGAATATTTATTTAATGAGCTAGCATCGTCCAATGTCGAAATACTCAACCATGTAGCACCAAAACGTATTGTGACTACTTGCCCTCACTGTTTACATACTTTGAAAAACGAATATCCTGCATTTGGTGGTAACTACACGGTTATCCACCATTCCCAGTTAATCGCTGAGCTCATTGCAGGTGCACACCTTGAATTGAAACCAAAAATTGAAGGGCATAACCTCCACAAAATAACCTACCATGACCCTTGTTATTTAAGCCGCCACAATCACATAATGGACGAGCCACGCACCGATATTGATATGCTTGGATTTTCACTAACTGAATTACCTCGTCATGGTCTGAAATCATTCTGTTGTGGCGCTGGTGGAGCTCAGATGTGGAAAGAAGAAGAGCATGGACTAGAACGCATAAACGCTAACCGCTTCAGGGAGGTAGAATCGACAGGAGCAGATGTTCTTGCAGTTGGTTGCCCGTTTTGTATGATTATGCTTACCGATGCCAGAACAACTGCAAATAGTGAGATTCAATTACTCGATATTGCTGAGCTTGTTGCCAATAGATTGGAGATATAGATGATGGGAGAATCATATCTGCCCAGCATTGAGGACATTATTCAGGATTACCGCCAGGCTTTTCGTAGCCGGCAGGCAAGTTATATTGGCAGGCGTGAAGTATTGAGTGGTAAAGCTAAGTTTGGCATATTTGGAGATGGCAAGGAGTTACCCCAACTTGCCATGGCGCATGTCTTCAACAAGGGTGATTTTCGTTCCGGCTATTACCGTGATCAAACATTTATGTTTGCCACTGGTATGACCTCCGTCCAGGAGTTTTTTGCCCAGCTGTATGCAAACTCGGATGTGATATCCGAACCATCCAGTGGTGGCAGGATGATGAATGCTCATTTCGCAACCCGTAGCCTTAATCCCGATGGATCATGGAAAGACCTAACCGCGCAGCCCAACTCTGCTGGCGATGTCTCACCAACGGCAGCACAAATGCCCATCCTGGTTGGTTTGGCTTATGCTTCTAAACTGTATCGACAGATGCCTTCCTTACAGCAATTTAGTCAATTCTCGAATGGCGGTAATGAAGTAGCTTTTTCAACCATCGGGAATGCATCGTGTGCTGAAGGTCTATTTTGGGAATCCGTGAATGCTGTTGGGGTTTTACGTTGTCCGGCAATCTTGACGATTTTTGATGATGGTTATGGAATTTCAGTTGCCAACGAATCTCAGGTCGCTAAAGAAAATATCTCCGAGCTCCTGTTGGGATTTCGCCGTCCACCAGGGGAATGCTGCGATGGCTTTGATATCTACACGGTAAAAGGTTGGGATTACCTTGCCCTGATTGAGGCGTACCAAAAAGCCGTCAGAGTTGCGAGAGCTGAGCATATGCCATCGATTGTCCATGTCACTGAGCTTACCCAGCCTCTGGGGCACTCCACATCAGGCAGTCATGAACGTTATAAATCCAAAGAACGGCTGGATTGGGAGCAGGAATTTGATTGCATCAAAAAATTCAGAGAATGGATATTATCAAAAAATTATATTGCTCTGGATGAGTTAGAACGGCTTGAGAAGGAGGACCAGCAATTAGTGCAGGATGATCAAAAACGTGCCTGGAATGCATACATCCAGCCTATTCTGGTCGAACGCTCCGAAGTGGTAAATCTCATTGACCAATTAAAAAACAATACATCTCATCTGACTGAACTGGATCGTATCAAAGATAAATTACTCAATATCCCTACACCATTCCATCGGGACAACATTACTGCAGTAATTGAAGGTTTGATCGAAGCAAGAGATGAGCAAATATCAGTTAAGCAACCCTTGATCGATTGGAAAAATACCAACGAACGAATCAACCAAAATCGTTATGATACACATCTGTACAGTCAATCGGTTGAATCAGCTTTGAGTGTTTCTGAGGTGAAACCTGTTTATTCGGATACCTCCCCCATCCTGAATGGTTTTGAAGTCATCAATGCATATTTCGATGCAGCCTTTGCAAGTGAGCCGCGCTTGATCGCATTTGGTGAAGATGTCGGTCGGATGGGAGATGTAAATCAGGGTATGCGAGGGCTTCAGGAGAAATATGGAGCATTGCGTGTTGCAGATACAGGCATCCGTGAAGCCACAATTTTGGGTCAAGCCATCGGTTTGGCTATGCGTGGCTTGCGCCCAATTGCTGAAATCCAATATCTGGACTACGTGCTTTATGCCTTACAGATCATGTCAGATGACCTCGCCACCTTGCATTGGCGCACTTATGGAGGGCAAAAAGCGCCTGTGATTATTCGCACTCGTGGTCATCGTCTGGAAGGTGTGTGGCACTCGGGTTCTCTAATGGCTGGTCTCATTCATTTGTTACGCGGGATGTATGTTTTAGTGCCTCGCAATTTCGTCCAGGCTGCAGGTTTCTACAACACAATGTTACGCTCAGACGAACCAGCGCTGATTGTGGAAGTACTCAACGGATACCGGCAAAAGGAACGCCTGCCAGATAATATTGGTGAAATGACCATTCCCCTCGGTGTCCCTGATGTGATTCGCGAGGGGACGGATGTTACGCTGGTCACCTATGGTGCATGCTGCCAAATCGCCCTCGAATCGGCAATCATGTTGGCTAAAGTGGGAATTGAGACCGAGGTGATCGATGTTCAGACCCTTCTTCCCTTTGATATTCACGAAAAAATATTGGAGTCACTTAAGAAGACCGGTCATATTATCTTTGTGGATGAAGACGTCCCCGGTGGAACAACCGCGTATATGCTTCAAGAAGTAATTGAAAATCAAGGTGGTTATTACTTTCTCGATTCTATCCCTCGCACTTTGCCTGGAGCAGCGCACCGCCCTGCTTACGGCTCAGACGGTGATTATTGGTCAAAACCCAACGTTGATACAATTTTTGAAGCTGTATATAAAATGATGCATGAGGGTTCACCGTTAGATTTTCCGGTACTCTATTGATCACTTTAAAAATATTGTTCCTGGGTAAAAAGGAGCAGCCATGGCAACCAAATTGATTATGCCCCTACTGGGTGAAGCAGTAACCGATGCCACAGTAACGAAGTGGCTCAAGTCAATTGGAGACAAGGTCGAGGAATATGAACCGATCCTGGAAATTAATACCGATAAAGTTGATACCGAAATCCCCAGCCCAATATCAGGAGTGATCCTGGCTGAAATGGTAAAAGAAGGTGAAGTGGTTAAAGTAGGAGCTTTGTTGGGTTGGATAGGCCAACCAGGTGAAATTATCCCGCAGGCAGGAGCACCTGAGCAAATACCTTCGACACCTACCTCAGAAATACCCTCTATTTCCGCAGAGGTAACTCCTTCACTATATCCGGCTTACAAACGGGAGCTTGGTTTTATTTCACCAGTGGTTGCAAAAATCGCATCAGAGATGAATGTGGACTTATCAAAAGTCCCCGGAACCGGAATGGGTGGTCGGATCACCAAAAAAGATATCGAGAAATATCTTGAAAGCCGAGAGCAATCCACCGGATCACCGCGGCTTACCACTTCACCTGCTCCTACCCCGACAACCACATCACTGTCAGGATCGACTATCCAAGGGTCTTTCACGTTGCTACCTCAAACCCCAGTGCGTAAATTGATTGCTGAGCATATGGTTTTGAGCGAGCACACTGCACCGCATGTTTCTACTGTCATGGAAGTCGATATGTCCCGGGTAATTTCTCATCGCGATTTAAATAAAGCGATATTTGCAACTGAGGGCGTAAATTTGACCTTCACCGCCTACTTTGTCTCTGCCTCAGTCTCCGCATTAAAAGCCTACCCACTGGTAAATTCCTCCTGGTCTGAGCAGGGTGTAAAAATTTATAACGCCATCAATATCGGTATGGCAACTGCCCTTGGTGAGGAAGGGCTGATTGTCCCGGTCATCCGGAATGCAGATAATCTTTCAATGCTGGGGATTGCACGCCTTGTTAATGATTTATCTATGAGAGCGCGTGCCCATAAACTACTACCTGAGGAAGTGAAGGGGGGAACCTTCACCATCACCAACCATGGTGTTACAGGTTCATTATTTGCCATGCCAATTATCAACCAACCTCAGTGTGCCATCTTGGGTGTTGGTGTGATACAAAAACGCCCAGTCGTCATCACTGATCCGAATTTGGGTGATGTACTGGCAATCCGCCCAATGATGTATCTATCCCTCACCTTCGACCACCGCATTATTGACGGGGCAATAGCCGATTACTTCCTCGCACAGGTCGTGGAGGCTTTACGGAATTGGGCGTAATAAAGTGACGACCACAATCTGGATAACGTATAATGGTATGGGCACATGACATTAATTAAGATAAGGAGTCATTATGGAGAATTATGATGTTGTTGTTATCGGCGCAGGACCAGCTGGATATGTCTGTGCCATCCGGTCTGCTCAATTGGGGTTAAAAACAGCCATTATAGATAAACAATGGCTGGGTGGCGTGTGTCTGAACGTGGGTTGTATCCCTTCCAAATCGCTGCTAAGAAACGCTGAAGTAGCCCACATCCTTCGTGAACGCAGTAAGGAGTTTGGCTTCTCTTTCGATAACCTCAACTTGGATTACGGGGTGGCCGTCAAGCGGAGCAGGCAAGTATCCGATCGGTTAACCAAGGGTGTTGGATTCTTGATGAAGAAGAATAACATCCCTGTACATATGGGCTCAGCAAAGATAACCTCCATAGATACAGTAACGGTCACAGACTCCGAGGGGAAAATAACTGAGCTAAAGACAAAAAATATTGTCGTTGCTTCCGGAGCGACGACTATGGTTCCACCCGCCTGGAAGGTTGATGGAAAGAATATCCTCACCTATCTCGAAGCCATCCTCCAACCCGCATTACCCAAATCAGCCATTATCATCGGTGCAGGTGCAATTGGGGTTGAATTTGCCACAATCTGGAGCGCTTATGGAGTTCCGGTCACCATCGTTGAGATGCTACCTCGCCTGGTTCCTCTGGAAGATGAAGAAGTAAGCGCTGAATTAGCTAAGGCATTCGCCAAACGAAAGATCAGCGCCCTGGTCGGACACCGGGTGGAATCACTGGAAGCATCCGAAGCTGGTGTCTCTTTACGAGCCACTGGTGAAAATGGAGAAGTAACCTTGCAGGCAGAACAAGCGTTGGTTGCGATTGGTTTCCGTCCCCATTCTCATGATCTTGGCTTAGAACAGCAGGGTGTCAAGATGAATGATAAAGGTGCTATTGAGATTGATGATCGGATGGCAACCAATGTACCGGGAATTTGGGCAATTGGTGATGTCACTGCCAAGCTGATGCTTGCGCATGTCGGCTCAGCCCAAGGAATTGTTTGTGCCGAGAATATTGCGGGGGTTGAAACAATTCAACTTGATTACGAAATGATGCCGCGAGCCACTTACTGCCAGCCACAGGTGGCTTCCTTTGGATTAACAGAAAGTCAGGCCAGGGAACGTGGTTTGGAGATAAAAGTTGGTAGGTTTCCCTTCCAGGCAAACGGTAAGGCTCTCGGTTTGGGTGACTACTCAGGATGGGTAAAAATTATCACTGAATCCAAATATGGTGAGATTTTGGGAGCCCACATGGTAGGACCTGAAGTGACCGAGTTATTGCCAGAGCTGACCATTGCCCAGATGATGGAGCTCACCACAGCGGAGATTGCCCGGAATGTTCACGCTCACCCAACCCTCAGCGAAGCTTTGATGGAAGCTGCCCACGGTTCTGAAGGTCACTCGATCCATATATAATTCATAAATATGAAATGAACATGCAGGGTTGCTACACAAAGCAACCCTTTTTTCTTTGTGATATACTTTTTTATGTGTTTTGACCTCGCAAAGTGTGTTGAGAATGAATGCTTGAATATAACCAGATTCCACAGGCATTAATAATCTCATCGAGCTAAATAAAGAGTAGAGGGCATAATCATCACAAGTCGCATTTACAATAAGAATGGTAAATGCTTGCTGAAGTGAATATATTTATTAATGGATAAAGTAAAAATATTACTCGTTGATGATCATACCGTTCTGAGGGATGGTATTCGCGCGTTGTTGGAAAAAGAGTCAGATATGACTGTCACTGGCGAGGCTGAGGATGGTCGAACAGCGGTCAGGCTTGCATGCCAGTTAAAACCTGACGTGGTTTTAATGGATATTGCAATGCCATTGTTAAATGGTTTGGAAGCAACCCGGCAGATAATCCACGATTGCCCGCACGTAAAGGTGTTGATCTTGACCATGCATGACAACGAAGAATATATCCGCCTTGCTCTTACCAACGGGGCTATGGGATATATCCTCAAAGATGCTCCTGCACATGAGCTTTTGGAGGCTATTCGTGCAGTCCATCGTGGTGAAACAATTCTCTCACCTGCCATCACTCGGCTGGTGATTGAGAATTATCTTCGCTGGGGAGAATTCCAGAAGAATAGAACAATCGATGGATTGAGTCCACGCGAGAGTGAAGTACTTCAGCTGATTGCTGAAGGTTATTCCAGCAAGCAGATAGCTGAGATATTATGCATCTCCATCAAAACCGTCCAGACTCATCGCATGAACCTGATGTCTAAACTCGATCTTACACAACCGTGCTGAGCTGATCAAATATGCAATCCAGCGGAAAATTATTGATATTTAGATCAAAGTAAGGTGAACACCCTAGATTAATTCAGGTATTTAAATGATTACGCCTGAGGAAATTTCGTGTATACTTTATAAGTGACGGTTGTCACAATGCATTTTCCCAATACCAGCTGAATACGAGGTGGCACTATGCGATTCTTTTCACTGAAGCGTCTTGGCTTGCTGGCTATGCTGGTGATTGCACTCGGACTATTCATTTTTGTCTCCACACATGCGAAAGCATATACACCCAATGCAGATGGCCAGTCGAATGGATCTGCACCACCCAATTGGACTTTAGCGGAGATCCAGCAGTCCTCACCACAGCTCGTTGTCACTCCTCCACCCCCAGGCGAAGATACCTGTTTGAGCTGCCATATCTTTGGGCAAAATAAAGGCTTGTGGACACCCCTTGGACGTTGGATCCTTTTTGGTGGTCTGGGTTTGGTTTTTGCTTTTGGCGTATATCGGAGTGCCAGCACCTGGAAAACTCGCGCACCCTGGAAACCACTTACCAACCGGGCTTTCGACTGGTTCGATGAACGCTATCAGATAGCTGTTCCTCTGCAAAAAATCCTTAAAAAGCCAGTTCCCAGATATGCCCTGCACTGGTGGTATTGTCTGGGTGGCATCACTGCGTTTCTCTTTGTCGTACAGGGGGTAACAGGCATTCTATTAGCCTTCTACTACAAACCTACCCCAGAGGCTGCTTATGCAAGCATCCAATACATTGAAAATCAGGTTTACTTTGGGTCGTCCATCCGTGCCATCCATCATTGGTGTGCTAACGGTATGATTGTCATGTGCGTTGCCCATATGCTCCGGGTTTTCATCATGGGTGCATACAAACGACCCAGGGAGTTGAATTGGGTATCTGGAGTGCTTCTGTTAGTGCTCACACTTGTCTTTGGTTTTACTGGTTATCTGCTCCCTTGGGATCAAAGGGCTTTTTGGGCTACCACCGTTGGTTCAGAGATTGCCGGCGCCATCCCTGCGATTGGGAATCTTGCTCTCGTCTATCTCCGGGTTGGATGGAATGTGTCCGGTGAAACGCTAAGTCGCTTCTATGGTCTGCATGTGATCGTTGTACCCCTGGCAACTGTTGCTTTCATGGGCGCCCACTTCCTGATGATCCGTCGTCAGGGGATTGCCAAACCCCTATAATTTCACTGGAGAATTCCGATGTCTGATACTGAACACTTACAAGAAGATACAATCCCGTTCTATCCCGACCATGTGCGGACAGAGTTCTTTGTTGTTTTAGGGGTGCTGGTAATTGTCTTGATCATTGGCATTATTGGGATGATTAACCCCGTTGGCGCCGGGGAGCCTGCTGATCCGTTGAACACTCCGCTACATGTCAAACCAGAATGGTATTTCTTGTCCTTATACCAGATTCTGAAGAAAATCCCACCCATGGTGTTGGGAATTGAGGGAAAGATTGTTGGAGTTGTCATCCCAATCGTGTTGGTCGGTTTGGTTTTCATCTGGCCATTCCTGGACAATAAGCCCGATAAATCTAAAAAAGCGTATTGGATCCGCCTGGCCGTTGCCATTGTCGCTGTTATTACCATCATTGCCCTTACGATATGGGGAGAGGTGAGCTAACCATGAGCCAGCTTACGCGTTCGCGATTTCATGAAGTTGATTAATAGGGGATTGGTGGTCACTGGTGCTTTCGTCATCGGAGCTCCAGTGGTCGCTTATTTTTACCCAAGTGATTTACAGGAAACTCCCTCGGAGCCTGTTCGGGTCTGTAATGTCGATGAACTCCCCGCCGGCGAAAGCAAGACAATCAGCTATGGTCGTTATCCGGCTATTATTATCAACACTTCTACTGGTTTAAAAGCATATTCAGCTGTGTGCACACATTTTGCTTGCATCGTCAAATGGTCAGCTGATGAAAATTTGATTTATTGCCCATGCCATGATGGCTACTTTGATCCATTAAATGGTAGTGTGGTATCCGGACCTCCCCCAAGCCCTCTGACTGAAATTCCTGTCAGTGTAGTCAATAATGAGATATTCATCGGAGGTGAGGCATGACTGCTCAAGCCACCACCCAACCTGATTCAAAAGCCAATCGTGGACATTCATTTGGAGCTGCGCTCGAAAAGATACTTCCTCGCATTCGCGACTTCATCGTCCATGCTTTAGGTCAGGTTCGTATCTTGAAAAAAGCATACCCAGGGATTATGCATTTCCTAATCTTCTGGGGTGTGGCAATCCAGGTTGTGGGAACGATCATAAATATCCTGAACATGTTGTTATTCTTTCCCTGGGTGATTACTTTTCCTCGTGGCACCGCATACCTGGTATATGAAGTTGTTATGGATCTGGCTGGATTGGCTATATTAATTGGGGTCACCATGGCATTTTTCAGACGTATAGTCCTTCGACCGAAATATCTCGAGACTCGATGGGATGACTATTATGCTCTGAGCTTACTGGCTTTGATCCCAATCCTTGGCTTCACCATGGAAGCGACGCGCCTGTTGGCATCCAATCCACCTTGGGCAGCGTACTCACCCATTGGTAATCTCACTTCCCACGTACTCGCAGGTTTGGGTATGACTCCCCTTGGGGCGACCCACCTTCATGACATCCTGTTTTGGGTCCATGCAGGTGTTGCACTGCTCCTGGTTGCCAGTATACCCTTCACGAAAATGCGCCACCTGGTTACTGCGCCCTTGCATATAGTTTTCCGGCCTTTACGCAACATGGGTGCTGTGGAGAAAATTGAGAATATTGACCAGGCTGAGATATTGGGTGTGGGTAAGATATCGGAATTCACTTCTGAACAGTTGCTCTCTTTTGATGCCTGTTTAAATTGCGGACGCTGTGAAGCAGCCTGCCCATCCAACATCAGTGGCATGGATTACTCACCCCGCTGGTTGGTGCAAACCTTGCGCAAGACGATGGTCGAATCCCTGGAAACACCGAAAGAGAAATCCAGCCAGGAGCTCTTTGCTGGTGCGTTTACAGATTTTTATACCTGGCAATGTACCACCTGCGGCGCGTGTACATTACTCTGCCCATCATTTATCAATCCCGTGGATGAAGTTGTTGACATGCGCCGTTACCAGGCGCTTACTACGGGAAAACTGCCAAAATCGATTGCAGATGCATTACGCAATATTGAGCGTCAGGGCAACCCTTGGGGCTTCCCCGCCCAGGATCGTCTTAACTGGTCCGAAGGTTTGGGTTTGCGCGAATTGGCTCCCGGTGACGAGACGGATGTCTTGTATTATGTGGGTTGTGCTGCAGCCTTTGATGACCGGAATAAGAAAGTTGCCCGTTCCTTTGTTAATCTCTTGAATAAAACCGGTATAAATTATGGGATTTTGGGTTTGGATGAGACCTGCTGTGGTGAAACTGCCCGCCGTATGGGAAATGAGTATCTGTTCCAGGTCTTCGCTGAGCAAAACCTGGAGGCGATGAGCAAAATCAAATTCAATCGTATCGTCACCCAGTGCCCACATTGCTTCAACACCCTCAAGAACGAATACCCTCAATTTGGCAGCAGTTATAAAGTTCAACATTATACCGAATTCTTATCCGAGTTACCGCTTACCAAAAACATCTCTCCTAATGGGAACGGTTTACAAGCTCGCCTCGCATACCACGACTCATGCTATCTCGGGCGCTACAATGAAATATATCAAGCCCCCCGCCAGTTGCTTAAGGATGCAAAAGTCAAATCTATTGAATTACCACGCAATGGCGAGAACAGTTTTTGTTGTGGTGGAGGAGGTGGCCAGATGTGGTTGGAAACTGATCCGAATACTCGCATCAACCATCGCCGCCTTGCAGAAGCTCTCCAGGCGAAAGTGGATGTGGTTGCTACCGCCTGCCCGTATTGCATGATTATGTTTGATGATGCCATCCGCTCCAAAGGAGTAAATGAGCAGATACAGGTAATGGATATCGCAGAAGTTCTGGAACGGCAATTGTCTGCTTGATCCTTGACCGTTATTGGTATTTCTGGAGGTAATCTAATGAGCGAAGTTTGGTCTCTTGAAACCCGTGGCGACCCCCTCGGTAAATTGCATGATTTTATTGGTAAAGTATGGCTTGATGCTGGTCTGGATGGTATGCTGGTCACCGTGAATGAAGGGAATGAGTTTCTAACGGTACCTCGTTACATCACAGACATCGCATATATAAATCAGATAAATCCCTTTAAACCTTTAATGGAAATCAATGCGGCCAGGTTAATTCCAGGGTTGCTTGTAGACCATCCAGATTCGAAGATCGGTGCTCTGTTGCGACCCTGCGAAATGCGCGCCTTCATCGAGATGACCAAGCATGTTCCTCTTAGCTTTGACAATCTCCTCACAATTAGCGTTGATTGTCTGGGAACCTTGCCCGCTGATGAATATCAATGGCGATTAGAACGCATTGGTAAAAACCTTCCTCCGGAAGGGGAAAGGCTAATCGAGGCAAATGATGAGCTGGCTGCCGAAGCCTTACGCTTCGCCCGGCAGGGAGGCATAGTACCATACAGGTATCGGGCTGCTTGCCAGGTGTGCACCTCACCTGCAGCTGAACACGCAGATATAGATATTCATATTTTGGGACTGCCTGTCCGCCAATACATCCTGGTTGTTATAAACGACTCCATTTTTGAGAATCGCTTTCACTTTACGAAACTTTTGGATGGAAGAGCTGATCAAAACCTGATCAGCCAGCATGAACGGGTAGTATCAAAAATGATTGAGCGACACCAACGTACCATGGAGGCTATTAAAGAAGGACTGGGCGAATTACTTCCAGCAGATGTGGATGCAGTCATCAACCAGCTGGAATGTTGTGGCGACTGTCAGGATTGCATGGAAGTTTGCCCAATCTGCTCTGTGAACCGACCTGCCCGATCTTCAGATGGTCATTATGATCGTTCAGATGTGATGCGCTGGTTGGTTTCGTGTGCAGGTTGCGGCATGTGCGAGCAATCCTGCCCAAACCATCTGCCTATCTCAACACTTTTTGCCCATATACGCCAACAGCTCGATCAACAATGGGAATACGTCCCTGGTCGTTCATTGGATGATTCATTGCCAATAATATAATCTAAAGACTTTAATCCTGATATGATTGCATGGTTGTAATTTTCTGCAGCCATGCATTTATTTATTTTGAAGGATTTCCGCCTGGGATGCATCTAATATAGCAAGATGCCCAATCAAAGTGCATATCAAATGACTCGCTTCAACCGAATATCACAACAAGAGATAGTCGATACAGAATTACGGATTGAGGTTCTGGTGAGAGATTATTTTGCCTATATCCACCGGGTGTCATTCTCAATTCTGGATGATTTACCTGAAGCTGAAGATGCTGCCCAGGAAACTTTCATCTCTGCTCATCGTGCACTATCAGGGTTTCGTGCTGAAGCCGATCCCAAGACCTGGCTGACTGCCATTGCGATCAATGCCTGTCGTGCAAGGCTGCGTAAACGTAAAACCCGGCAGATATTAACCGCCACTCTTCAGTCACTTCACCTGCATCGGTCCTCACCAACAACACCCGAAGATCGCATGATTCTAAGTGAAATTGACCAATCCATCTGGCAGGCAGTCGATAGTTTAGATGAGAAACATAAAATACCCGTCATCTTACACTATGTACATGAGCTGAAAGTGCCAGATATAGCCAGGATCCTTAACCTTAATCAAGGGACGGTGCATTCGCGTTTACATTATGCCCGTCAAAAGCTTTATGGTCAATTGGAGCATCTGAATCCATCTTGGGAGAAGCCAGATGAATCCTCAGAATAATATCACCCATCTCCAAGCTCGGAATTTTCTTCAATCGGCTTTGGACGGCTCGTTAACGGATGTGCAATCAAATGACCTGGACCAGCATCTTGCTGACTGCAGTGACTGCCGTGAATATGCAATGGAAATACAACGCTTCGACCAACATATCAAGCTTTCTCTGCAATCACGCTGGCCTGGTGCACAATATACTGAATCAGATATCGAATCCAAACTTTCAATGATCCTACCCGAGGTGCGGAAGAACCAGTTAAAAATCAGGTCGGCAAACACTTTTAGAAGCCTCGGATGGGTTGCACTGGTTGTCTTACTTATAGTAAGCCTGGTTTGGACAATAAAAACACTCGCTCCCATACCCGATCAGGTTCCTGCAGGTGTAATTTCTCCCCAAGCGACCACCGCTTCCCTGCTGCCAACCGAATCACCTCTGCCTACGCTTCAGGTATCATCACAAATTCTAATTCCTACACCAGTCCCGGGTATCCTGCCTTCAAGTTCAGCCTCCGTGTTCCCAAACGTCACATTTAGTTTTGGTTCCGATTTCCCCACTTCTCCCGAGAGTTTGGTTGTTTTCCAACAACAGCTTTCGGAAGCTGTTAATCCGGATAACGCACGCCAAATTGCCTCTCAATGGGGTATCAATGGTGGGGTTTATGCCATACCCAGTGAAGGGATGGATGATAGTATTTTCGAAGCCATGGATGGCTCACGCTCTATGCGCTTCCTGAACTTCCCCGACCAGTTTATTTATGAGGTCGGTTATGTCAGTCCGGATTATGGCAGCGCATTAATGGATAATGGTCCACTGCCTTCATTCGATGAGCAGGTCAGAATCGCCACCAATTTCCTTGAACCGTTTGGTATTCTAGATCTTCCCTACCGAACGATGCCTCTTGAGACAGAACGGGGGATGGTGGCATTCGTACCCCTCCTGGATAATTACCCGGTGGTCCAGGAGATTGGTGTGGATCGCAGTAACATCGGTTGGGTAGATGTTAAAGTAAATACGTCTGGGCAGGTTACATTAGTGGAGTATAGCCGCCATGAATATTTACCAATTGGTGAATATCCAATTCTATCTGCCCAACAAGCCTGGGACCGTTTCGCTAACGATGTAGATTTGACAACATACACGCTACGCAGTCTTATCACCGCAGCGACCAAACTCCTACCAGGGTTGGGTGCAAAGTTATCAACCCGGCGAGAAGGTTGATCTATATGGCTGGGTCAATACTTACCAGCCTGTAGATGCAACCATGCCACCACTGGTGATGATGAATAACCTGCCAGTCATCGGAGCCCCATCCGATATGGTCCCCTCCAATCCATACGATGTTCGCTTTATACATACCTGGGGAGAAATCCAGGGCAATACTACTGATGGAATTGCACTGAACCTGACTGGTTGGGAGGACTCTTCCTTGGTGGAAGAATATATTACCGGTACACTCCAGACCCAGGATGGATCGTTACAGCTTGTAACCCCTCACCGTATTCTAACTTTGGTAAATCCACCTGCTGATATTTCTGCTGGTCTCCAGGTGGGCATTCAAGGTGTAATTCTGGAAGGCGACCCTGCAACCTTCAATTGGAAATTCATTGAAACGGGTGAGATTCCATTTTCCTATGGGGCATCGAATTCATGCGGTGGTGGTGGAGGTGGAGGTGGAAGCACACCTGATGCCAACTTCGGTGGAGGCGGATTCGCATTTCCTAATTTTGATACAGGACCTGCTCCTGTTGCCACTCAGGAAATCGTCCCATATCAGCCTGGGGATGGGGTTCAAGCTGTCACAGGAACAGCCTCCATAACCAAACATCTCTATCTTGGTGATAAATCGTCCATCGAGGTAAACTTCTACCCTGATCCTCCCGATAGTTTAGCACCAGGTTGGGGCTATACATTGATTGGAGAGAATTTAACCGGAATTGAACAATATCAAAATCTGCCGGTACGGATATGGGGATCCGTTGACCATCTCGATAATGGAATTGTTTTCATAAATATCGATCGCTATGAGCCAGTATATCCAGGGATACAAATCCAGGCTTGGAATGGGACTGAGCAAATCGTTTCTTTGGAAGGGCAGGATGTCGTCCTCTTTACGACTTCAACAGGTGAAAGTTATGTGGTGAACTCTTCGCTGGATTGGGGAGCCGAAGGCAATGTTATTGGAAACCTTGGTGATTTGATCGAGCTTGAAGGCTATGTTAAGCCAGACCAGCAATTTGGAGGATATCCGATTCTAAAAGACCTGGCCGGCTCTTATCCAGGCGATGGTGTGGTAGATAGTGCCCAGATTTCTATCTGGGATCACTCTCAGGACCCTGGCTCAAATCCAGGTGCAGTCCTGCAAGGAAATGTCACGATTGACACGATTGAGCTTGCCTATGATGCTATCAATTTGGACCGCTGCCAGGCATCGGCGGCACAGGATCCAAACATGGCTCCCTGGCTTTACGTTCAACCAATGTGGATATTCAATGGGCATTTCGAGAATGGTCGCAGATTGATCGTCCAGGTTCAAGCACTCCCCGATGAGTATCTCAAGTAACCCAACAGAAGTAATCTCAATTTTTTGCTAAGGCGGGCAGGAAGCCCGCCTTTCTTTTTCTTTGATCAGGCATCGTTACTTTTATTTAAATGACGTCGCAGACCAAACGAGTGTCATCTTTTTCAACCGATTTTAGGAATCAAGAAATCTTTTATTAGTGTTTAAATACATAATGCTAATTGAATAACTTTTTTAGAACAATTCCGATCATACCAAAAGTAACTTCATATAAAAATCTTCAGCTGCCCCCATGACCTTGTGATACTCAACTTTCTCTTGCACCATTCGGATATTTTGTTCTCTGGCCTGCAGGCGTAGACTAGGCTGTGTTATTACATCAATCATTGCCATCGCAAGAGCCTTCGGATCACCTGGGTCCACCAGCAGACCATTTATTCCCGGGTTGATCCATTCACGAAGTGATTCGATATCTCCAGCAATAGGAAAACATCCACATGCCATCGCTTCCAGCAGGGTATTGGGTGTACCGTCATGGGTGGTTATGGAAAGGCTAATTTGAGACCTCCTGAACAGGTCTGCCATTTCTTCCTGCGTTTGATGGGGTAGCAGTTCAACCTGTCCATCAATACCCAATTCCTTGATCCACTTTTGCGCCTGAGCCTCTCCTTTCATTGCGGTGCAAATAAAGTGCACATCCGGATATTTTTCTAAAACCAAGGGGATGGAGTGGAAGAACGTATCGTTTCTAACATAGGCGCGAAATCCTCGTGGATTGATGATTGTAATGCCGTGTTTATCCGCTCCGACACGATTCCCTGCTTTCTCGTTCTGGTTTTCAATCGGATGAAACACATCCAGTTTTATCCCACCTCCGGCTGGAAGGATAATGCTTGGTTTTGTGGGTGAGAAACCCATATCTCTCGCAAGGTTTAGGTCTCGCTGACAATCAGTGTGTAATGCATCGCATCCTTGCAATGTATTCCGGGTATGATAAGCCATTATGGGTGTAGACCTGGCATGCAATGTAAAATCATTCCCCCACACAGAGATCAATAATGGTGATCTCTTTACATATCCTCCAATTGCTATACTACGTTTGTATGCCTTGGATGCCACCATGCCTTCAAAAGGAATGCGCATAGCATGGATAAGGTCTGGTTGGATTCTATTAATCACGTCACTCAATGAATTTGTAGCTCGAGGAAAAGATAAGGGGGCAACGAATTGGCGGATTTTGGTCCGTAGTGTAACTGGCATCACCTGTCGAAGCAGATGCCTTCGACCCTTGTGTCCAACATCTGACTTACCGTATACACCACTTAAAGCTAGTGGGATTACCGTAAAAGACGCCAATCCAGCGATCGGTTGGCATGGAAAGGATGATGCCAGGTGAACCTCATGCCCCGTCTGAATAAAATAGCTTATCCAGTTCAGAGCAATCGGTGAGTGACCATCTGCGATGTATAATATTTTCATCATCTATAGGGTACAACACATCGCCAAGAAAAGCAATGGTCCCATTGGAGTGTTCCATTTATAATCTCATCTGTTTCCCATATAATGTGTCAGTATTTCAATCAGTTTACGTTTTTGATATAGAGTGAATGGCTAATCACCACACACTGGAGACATGCTCATGAAATATGCAACCATAATCCAAGAAACTGCAAACGATCCTGAACAGCTTGAAGTGCTCTACCAATCATCTCGCCAGGCGAATGAAGAAGCTGAATTTCGCGCTGATCTGCAGGATATCTTCGAAAAAACGCCAGATAATATACTCTTATCAGCCTGGCACGCTCGTTTTACCCACCTACCCCTGCCAAAACCTAAGCGAACAACCCACTGGGGAATAGCGGTGGTGCTCGGTGTTATCACCGGTCTTATTTTGTGGGCGGTCTCAGATTTCCAATGGCTCTTCCTAGATAAAATCCCCTACTTTCTTCTTCTCTGGGCACCTATCGCCACTATTCCGACCTTAATCTACCTGGCTGTGATTTCTAAAAGGAATTATCTATATACCGCTCTTTCATGTGTTGGTCTGATCGTTGCAAGCGTCTATATATTACTGCTAGCACCGGGTATATCAGCATTTTACAGCCGGGATTATCTCTTTCTCATGATTATTACCCTCCCCCTTCTTTGCTGGATTGGAATAGGTATTTCAGTCCTTGGTTTCAAATCCAGCGATACGAATCGCTTCTCCTTTCTCATCAAATCCATTGAAGTGATGATTACCGCAGGTATCTACCTGATATTTGGTGTTGCACTGGGTGCAATAACCCTTGGAATGTTTTCCGCATTGAATGTTACACCACCAGAAATAATTATGCGTTTGCTTGTATTTGGTGGTTTTGGATTGATACCAATCATGGCCGTGGCCACTATTTACGATCCTCAGATATCGCCTGAGGAACAAGATTTTAATCAAGGCTTGAGTAAATTCATTTTCACCCTGGTACGATTATTATTGCCTCTCACCATTCTGGTTCTGGTGACTTATATTTTCGTGATTCCATTTAATTTCATTGCACCGTACCAAAACCGCAATCTTCTCATCGTTTACAATGTGATGCAGTTTGCCATCATCGGTTTGATAATTGGTGCTACCCCACTAAAATTGGATGATCTATCAGAAAAACTGCAAACCTGGCTTCGACGAGGGATTATCACAGTGTCTATCCTGGCGCTTGTGATCAGCATCTATGCTCTTTCAGCTGTTATTTACCGGACTGTTTTGGACGGGATTACCCTCAACCGAACCACAATTATTGGGTGGAATAGTATTAATATCGTCCTCCTTATCGCCTTGCTTTTAACTCAGTTCCGAAAAAACCTCACTGCTTGGAACGAGCGCTTACAAAAGGTCTTTAGCAAGGCTACCACCGCGTATTTAGTTTGGTCAATTTTCTTGATCGTGGTTTTACCATTGATCTTCAGGTAGCCATTGAAAAGCTATTTGTCTTACCTGCAAACGTTGTTTAGCACTCGGATAAATACTTCCACCATTTTATCAACATTGATCTCGTCAGCCACGATTTGGTAGGAGGCATTCCCCATTTGCTGCAATTTAACGGGATCAGATAATGCTTGGTGGATAACCTCGGTTAATGCGCTAAGGTCATTGGGTGGAACCTGCCAGCCATTTTCCTTTCGCACTAAGTCGTCTTGGGTTCCATCTCCTTGCGCGACAATCACTGGTAAGCCATGCGCCATTGCTTGCTGAATGGCTAATCCACCGGTGCCTGGTAACACGAATAGGTCCGCTTGTGAAAAAAAAGGTTCAATATCCACACCATGCTTTGCCCCTACGAATTTCACATCAGGATAGATTTGGGAGGCAAGAATTTCAAACTGCTCCCGTGCCGGTCCGTCACCAATGATTACCACATGAGGTTGGAGTTCATGTGGTAGTGATGCACAAGCCTGTAAGAGAAGATCCACCCTTTTACGAGATTGTAAACGCCCAATAAATAAGACGGTTGCCTTTTCATTTACCTGTAGCGTTTTAAATGGTGGCGGAATATTTGGTGCTTTTTCAACTGCATTGAAAGCTACATATACACGATCCTCGCTGATTCCAATCTGCCGGTATTGTTCTGCTCCTTGTTGGCTGTAGGCAATGATGGCATCTAATGAATGAAATAAACTTAACCTTTCCCGCCTCCGGATATTCGCAAGGGGTCCGCTAATGGCTGGTGCTCCAAGCCCCCACCCAATTACTTTACGTTTTCTTTGGTGCATCCATGAGATTGCTCTGCGTGTATCTGGATAACGCGGGTTGGCTTCAACGATCAAAACCTCAGGCTGCCATTCTTCCAGCCATTTTACAAAACCACTTTGCCAGCAAATATAAAGTGAAGAGCTGGGGTTTAAGAAGTTCGTGTTGTCCGTATGAACGAGCTGAGCGATTTGTAAATCAATAACTGGTTCAATACCTTCTTGTGGAAGAGGTTTTCCTGCGAATACAGACATTCCACTTGTGCAGGATTTGGCTAGTGCGTCTAAAAACACCGCTCTGTAAGAAGGAATTACCCTTTGTTGAAATCCTACGCGACCAGTAAAAACTTCATTCATAGATTTAATACATCCATGTAGCCTTTCAACATATGCTCTATGCTGAAAGCTTCTTCAGCCCTTCTCCTGGCTGCTGTCCGATATGCAATCTGGTTATTAATGATGGCATTTACTGCTTCAGCAAGCGTATCAATATCTGGAGGATCTAACTTCCATGGGTCACCCCCATACGGACTAAGCCGACCAGAATCACTCGTTACTAGTTCTGATAATGCACCCGTGTCAAATGCCGCCACAGGCAAACCACATGCCATGGCTTCAATGACAGAATTTGGGCAAGCAGCATTTATATCAGCCGCATAAAGCACATGCGCAGACCGATCCAATTCTGGAATATTTTCACCGGGCACCCGACCGGTAAAATTCATTTTTAGCTTGGTCTTTTTAACGAAATCACTTTGCAGAGTTGCAGATATAAAACCGACAACCATCAACTCAATCGAATGATTATATGTAGAACGAAGGCATTCAGCCATCTGAATGGCTGTCTCAAGTCCCCATTCATAACCGCCAGCGATGGCTCCTTCCACCAATAATATCCTTTTATGGTCTGTTGGTATCTTCCCATCACCGAAAGGTGTATAGCGATTCAGATCCACTCCGTTATAAACCACTTCCCAGGGTGTTCTGTCAACCCCATAGACCCGTTCCCACCATTTCTGTGAGAATTTACTCTGATAGACAATCTGGTCTGCCAACCGTGACCTGATCAAGGATAGGATGATATTTCCATATTCAGCACGCACATAATGTCTCCAACCTGTGCGTCTTTTGCGATGGATCCAATTCATCCCATCCAGACGTTGAACAATTCGCACTCCATGTCGCCTGGCATGCCATAAACCAGCTAAATCACGTGTACCTCCTATCACGAGTATGGCAGCATAAGGCCTATCAGCAAGATCAAAGGTTACTCCAATACCATGTTTAGTTAATCCCTGCATCAACTTTCCACGGAAAGATACCATTCCTCCCACTCCCGATACATTCGGGATCAGGCATACTCGGTTGGAGCGATTAATTGTCCCCATTCCTCACCCCCACACGCTTGGCTGGTATTCCTGCCCATAACTCATTCACCCCCGTAGATTCGAGTAACACAGCATTCGCCCCGATTACACTGCCTCTACCAACTCGTAACATTCCTTCCTTACATAATATTTTTGCACCAGGGCATAGAATGGCATCATCCTCAACAATAATTCCTTCGAATTGTGATTGGATGGCTGGACGGTAAATGTCTGCACGTCCCAATGTAACCCCAGGATAAACCTTCACTCGATTGCCAATGGTAGTAGATGGATGGATTACGACTCCAAAACCACCATGAGCTAGCTCGAATTCTTCCCCGATATTTACTGAAAGGGGAATCTCAACACCAATAAGTTTAAGCAGGTAATAGGCAATTTTCCCAATCAAAGGGCTTTTTCGCGCGCTTACCAACCTGGAATAAACATCGTGTCTCATTGGATATCTTCTTGTAGTTGATCACCTTAAGTCAAATATAAAAGAATTACTTGCTTATTGAAAACCACCCACACCTAACCTTATTAGTTTAAAACCAGCATCAGACCAGGATTGGATATCCCAACCTCCCACTGTGTCAATAATAAGACGCGTCGGGTTAATTCACCCAATCTATTTGGATCTATTTCCTTGAAATCCCGATGTGCCACCAATAAAACCACAAGATCCGCATCCACAAGCACTTCTTCAAGTGACCGTGATATCCTGACGCCAGGAATATCGGCATCCGTTTTATAAGGCTCATAACCCTTGACAATTGCACCCGCTTGATTGAGCAGCTTAACCACTTCAATCGCAGGACTTTCTCGCAGATCATCTACGTCAGGTTTAAAGGCCAGTCCCAATGCAGCGATGTGCTTTCCAGCTAGATTATTATTAAGTGCTGTCCGGATGAGTTCCACTACAAATTTTGGCTGGTTATCATTCACATGTCGGGCAGCGAAAATCAATTCAGATAAATCCGGTGCTGCTTCAACAAAAAACCAGGGATCAACACTGATGCAATGCCCGCCAACACCCGGCCCAGGATTTAATATCTTTACCCGTGGGTGGCGATTAGCAATTTTGATCGCTTCCCAGATATCCACTCCGAATCGTTGCGCCAATCGTGAAAATTCATTAGCGATGGCAATATTTATATCCCGAGAGGTGTTTTCCATTAGTTTAACCATCTCTGCTGTTGTTGCATCAGTCAGTATGATTTCGCCTTTAGCAAAATGGGCATACAAATCCCTTCCCGCTTCGGCAGATGGTTTATCAATGCCTCCGATCACCCGCGCATTCTCAGTCATCTCCCTGATTATTTGCCCCGGTAAGACCCTCTCTGGGGAATATGCCAAATGAAAATCCATTCCTGCTTTAAGACCTGATTTCTCTAAGATAGGTTGTACCAAATCGATAGTAGTCCGTGGAGGCGATGTTGATTCCAACACTACCAGGTTGCCGGATTGCAGGTGTGGCACGATCGATTCGGTTGCCGATTTCACGGACCGCATATCTGCCAGACGGTACGCCTGACCATTATATACTCCTTGCTCATCTTCAAAAAATGGTGTAGGTACTGCGATGATATATGCATCTGCTGGTTCGGGGTTGCCACTTATCCGAAGATTACCCGAATCTATGGCTTCACGGACGAGCATCCGTAATCCAGGTTCACTGATATGAACTCCCCCGTTTTGTAGTGTGGATATAACCCGAGGATTTGTGTCAACACCTACTACCCGTAATCCATAAGCTGCAAAAGTGCTGGCAGTTGGTAAACCAATATAACCCAAGCCAATAACACATATTTTTTTAAATTTCATTAGCACTCCGCTTTGGAATTATGGATTTGATTCTATACATACATGATTGAACTATTTAGATTAATAATTATCCCACAATTTTCAGCTAGGAAATTCGTTTGTCAGAACCGGACGGTATTTTATGTTCTTCAACACCAGCAAAGGTACTTGACATCGAACGAATGTTCTGGTATTATATATTCATAGAACAAGTGTACTGCTAAATATATTGGAGGCGAATAATGGCACCCAGACGTAGAAGCTCAACCTTAACCGATCCGCAAATAAAAGTCTTGCGAGTCATCGAAGATTATCAGAATACCAATGGTTTTCCCCCATCCATTCGAGATATCCAGGATATTGGTGATTTCTCCTCAACCTCCGTGGTTAATTATTATTTGGAACAATTAGAAACAATGGGTCATATCAAACGTTCAGAACATGTCTCACGAGGAATACGTTTGGTACGTCCATTTTCTGAACTCTCTCAGACAACCTCCCGGACATTGCAAAATGTTCGCGAATCGGTGCAACAGGTCTTGCGCATCCCGATAATGGGTCGCATCTTTGCTAGCGAGCCTGTACCAGTCCCACCTTCAGACTTTGCATATCTCGATACAGAATCAGTGGTCAGTGTGGCTCGTAGTATGCTGCCTGCTCGTGAGAAAGTTGAAGAATTATTCGCCTTGGAAGTAAACGGAGATTCAATGATCGATGCTATGGTCAACGATGGTGATATTGTCATTATGAAGCCTGCCAAAGATGTCCATAATGGTGACCTGGTTGCAATCTGGTTGCGCGACAAGGATGAAACTACGCTAAAGTATTTCTTCCTTGAGAATGGTAAAGTACGCTTACAGCCTGCTAATCCAACCATGAAACCAATTTTCATTGATGATCCGTCTACCGTTGATATACAGGGAAAGATAGTCATGATTATCCGCCCTTGTGAAGTGTCTTTACTATAAAACAATAAGTCTTACCAAATTTCTAAGCTGGAACCTTACTTGGTTTCAGCTTTTTTTTATTAATTACCTCGTCTTACAGGATGCCAATATAGCAATTTTGATCCAAACAACCTGGTATCGACTTACTATTTTTAATCTCTCATGACATCTGGTAGAATTCTATTTATGCAATCTGCGGAAAATAATAGGTCAGTACCCATTTCAAAACGGATCCTGGATCTATCCCTGACAATACCAGGTTTATTGATTTTATCTCCCATCCTTTTTTTGATCTCCGTCTTTGTAGCCATTTCTTATGGCACTCCGATCATATTCCGCCAACAACGTCCAGGACACTCTGGGAAGCCTTTTTGGGTCTATAAATTTCGCACAATGTCGAATGCCCGGGATGCAGATAACAACCTGCTTCCGGATAGTAAACGAATCACAAGGCTGGGTCAGTTCCTGCGCTCCTACAGTCTGGATGAATTACCGGAATTATTCAATGTTCTCCGGGGTGAAATGAGCTGGGTTGGGCCTCGTCCCTTACTCATGCAATACCTTGAGCGTTATTCTCCGGAACAAGCTCGTAGGCACGAGGTGCTGCCAGGGATCACAGGCTGGGCACAGATCAATGGCAGAAATGCACTGACATGGGAAGAAAAATTTAATTTGGATGTCTGGTATGTGGATCATTGGTCATTTGGATTGGATATCAAAATTCTCCTGATTACAGCTGTAAAGGTTTTACGTAGGGAAGGTATTAACCAACCCGGTCATGCAACCGCTGAAGAGTTCATGGGTAGGCATGACTCCTAATATTGGTGAGATCGCTGCGCTCATGACAGCAGTTTGCTTTTCAGCTTCATCCATATTTTTTACCATAGCCGGTCGGAAATTTGGTCCGCTGGTGACTAATCGCCTCCGGCTTATTGTTGCTATTATGCTTTTAGGCATCACCCATTGGATCGTTTTTGGTACACCAATACCATTGGATGCTGCACCAGAACACTGGATGTGGTTAAGTTTTTCAGGAATTATTGGCCTGGCGATTGGAGACTTATTCCTTTTCCAGGCATACATCATAGTAGGACCGAGATTAGGTCTTTTGTTTCTTAGTCTATCCCCTGTATTAACCACCCTACTGGCATGGATATTCCTTGGAGAAACTCTAAATGCTGCTAATATTCTGGGAATTTGTTTAACCTTGGCAGGACTCGCCTGGGTAGTATTGGAGAGTAATCCAAATGGAAAATCCACCCATCAAAATAACACCAATATCAATCAAAAGAAATACAGTAAGGGGATTTTTGCGGGATTAATCGCAGCAGCAGGCCAGTCGTTTGGGATGGTACTGGCAAAAGTGGGATTATCAGGAAACTTCCCACCTCTTTCTGCAAATGTAATCAGGATGACCGCAGCTTTCCTGGCATTATGGCTGGTTACGATTATTCAAGGCCAGGTAAGGTCGACGATCCAAAGGGCAAAGAACGATAGATCTGGATTTCCCTATATATTGGGGGGTGCATTTTTTGGTCCCTTAATTGGAGTTTCGCTTTCCTTGTTTGCCATTCAAAATACAAGTATCGGTATCGCCAGTACGATCATAGCTTTGCCCCCAATATTTCTCCTTCCAATCGGACATTATATATTTAAAGAGCAAATTACCTGGCGGGCTGTAGCAGGTACAATATTGGCTGTAACAGGTGTCGGATTGCTTTTTTTGTCATAGCATATAATTATAAGAATGATGATATCTAACAACATTTTATACCGCTCTCTTTATCTTATCCGAAGGTTTGAACAGACCGTCCTGGAAAATTATCCTCGTGGCTTCTTTTTCGGCACCACCCATACATATCTTGGACAGGAAGCTAATGCAGTGGGTGTGCTGTCATCCATTCAGGAGAACGATATTGTTTTTAGTAATCACCGATGCCATGGGCATTTTCTCGCCTATGGTGGTGAGCCACATGCGTTGTTTGCTGAATTAATGGGGCGTACCACCGGAGTCTGTGGAGGACGTGGAGGTTCGCAACATCTTCATTGGAGAAATTTTTACTCAAATGGAGTTCAGGGAGGCATTGTTCCGATTGCAACGGGTATGGCTTTGGCAGAAAAATATAAAAAAACGGGTGCAATCACAATCGCTTTTTTGGGCGATGGCACCTTGGGAGAGGGGGTCATCTATGAAGCGTTGAATATGGCGTCTTTGTGGAAAGTTCCCATCCTCTTCGTGCTAGAAAATAATCAAATTGCTCAAACTACAGAAATAAAATTATCTCTGGCTGGTGAAATCACCACCAGATTTATAGCTTTTGGAATTCCGGCGCACCAGCTGGAAACATCCGACGTCCTTGAGATCCTTCCTGTATCTGCTGATCTCCTTTCGGAAGTACGACACAAGCATTCACCCGTTGCGCTGATACTGAATACCCATCGCTTTGGTCCCCACTCGAAAGGTGATGACACGCGTGACCCACACATGGTGGATCAACTTTGGCAGGCTTACGATCCAATTAAAATCCATGCAAGCCGGCTAACTCCAAAAGAAAAACATATTATCGAATCTAATGTAGAAACAGAGATCAAAACAGCCTTTGAGAATGCCATTAGCGATCCATTCCCATCAGGATTATGGTGAAATTTATCCTGGCTTGTGATCTCTATTGTGATTTTCCCCTTCCGCTGATTTCCCAAACATCTACTAATTGATCATCTTGAATTATATAATATCTATCATGCAGATTAACCGTCGTGCAGGCATGGCTTGGAACGATTTCTACACACATCCCCACATCAGGATGTGCTTTCTCAGTATTAACACCAACAATCCCATGCTCCTCGTTCAATTTCTCTAACTTCAAACCATCTGGTTTAGTTAAATCAGGCATGCCGTTATCAGTTGTTAGAACTTTCATGCCTGCGTCTATAATACACCGTTCAGGGCTCTGAACACTCACTACCATCGCTAACAAGGACAATGATTGTTTAAAATTTAAACCAAGCTGATTGTATTTGGTATCCATAAATACATAAGATCCCGCTTCTAGTTCTGTAATTCCTGAGAACTCTCCCGTCATGTCATATGTCCCTGTCCCACCCGCACTAACAATCTCGACGGGAATTCCTGCCTGTCGTATCAGCTCACCGGTACTAACTAAAGCATTCATCGCATGTTGTACATTTTGATGCCGTTTTCCACGATCAACTTCAAATATGGTAAAGCCTTCATAACCGAGCAGACCGGAAAAATGTATCCCATTAAGTTTGGCGGCTTCCTTCGCCAGTCTTAGTGCAGGCGTGCCTGGTTGAACTCCTGAGCGGTGCAATCCGACATCAACTTCAATAACCACCTGGATTGTATTTCCTGCTTTATTAGCAGCTTCTCCTATCTTGAGCAGATTATCCAAATCGTCAACTGCTACAATTATGTGGCAAAAACCTGCCAGAGTTGCCAATCGGGCAATTTTTGCTGGGTCAACTACCTGATTAGCAATTAACACATTTGAAATCCCGGCATTCACCAACACTTCTGCTTCACTTAGTTTGGCACAAGTGATTCCAATTGCACCCTGTTCCATTTGTTTTCTTGCAATGATGGGGCATTTATGGGTCTTAAAATGCGGCCGTAACTTTACGGATTTATTAAGGAAATAACCGCTCATTAATGAAAGGTTGAATTCCAGGAGTGGAAGGTTAATCAATAAAGCCGGTGTTGGCAATCGATCTTTTAGAGTTCCCGTCGGAGGATAATATAAATTATCATGGATTGGATTAAACATTGGATTATTATAAGTCTTATTGTTTTTATAGAAAAGCACTCTGTTTATACGAATAGTTGACATCGAGAATTATAAATGCTAAAATCAAGTTAACTGGTCAGACCACTTACCAGATACGGCTGCCATTTTCGAGGAATATATGACCGATTGGTCTCCCCCAAAAAGACCGGCTGCTTATGCCGAAAAATCTCTGATATTAGCGATATTAAACGAAGATTTTCCACCAGGATCAATCCTCCCCTCCGAGCGTGAGCTGGCAATGATGCTTGGAGTCACCCGACCAACTTTGAGGGAAACTTTACAGCGCCTCGGACGAGATGGGTGGTTGAGTATCCAACAGGGTAAATCTACAAGGGTTAATGATTACTGGAAAGAGGGTGGACTTAATGTGCTAAATGCGTTAGTGCAATATTCGAATAAATTACCATCAGATTTCATTCTCAACCTCCTTCACGTCCGCTTAGCGCTTGCGCCAGCTTATACCCGTCAAGCTTTTGAGAACTCACTAAATCAGGTTTCCGATTACTTGAGGGAATATATAAGCATTCGAGATTTTCCTGAAGATTATGCTTACTTTGATTGGCGATTACATTACACCCTGACTATTGCCAGTGGAAATCCAATATATACTTTGATATTAAATGGTTTCGCTGGTTTTTATGAACAAATGGCTTGTATGTATTTTACTCAGGTAGACGCAAGAAAGGCTTCATGGGTATTTTACCGTTCGTTATATGAAGCTGGAAAACAAAATGATGCCATCTCGGCTGAAAATATCACCCGTTCTATGATGACGGAGAGTATAAAGCTATGGGAATCTCGTTCAGGAGATGAGATATGAGGCGGTGGAATGGTTGGGGTGATGATGCAATTAATTATTCTGTTCCAGTATCTGCAGCATTATTTTTAGAAAAACAAGTAGGTAGGGGTCAACATCAGAATGATATAAACCTTGATCAAGCGATCTCCCAAGTACCAAAAGCCAAATCTCTAAAACATCCATTGGTGATGACTGATCAGCTGACACGTCTTCTCCATGCACGGGGACAGAGCTTTCCAAATTGGGTTGAGCTTCGAAGTGGACCAATACATTCATACCCAGATGGTGTCGCTTTCCCAACCACAAATGAGGACGTGGTCAACCTGATCCAATATGCGCACAAGTCGGGGATCCGCATCATCCCTTATGGCGGCGGCACGAGTGTGGTAGGTCACATCGATCCAATAAATAATAAATCACCTGTTTTGACCGTCGACATGAGTCGAATGAAAAGGTTAATTGATCTCGACACCGAAAGCCTGCAAGCTACATTCGGCGCCGGTGTGACCGGAGCAGACCTGGAAGCCCAATTACGCGCTCATGGTTTCACTTTAGGGCATTTTCCTCAATCTTTCGAATACTCAACCTTAGGCGGTTGGGTGGCTACTCGTTCATGCGGACAACAGTCATTACGCTATGGGCGTATTGAAAAATTATTTGCTGGTGGTCAGGTGATAACCCCCCTTGGCGAGCTTATTCTTCCCGCTTTTCCTGCCTCAGCGGCTGGACCAGATTTAAGGGAAATGATTTTAGGTTCGGAAGGGAGAATGGGAATCCTGACACAAGCCCGTATACGGATAAGTCCTCTTCCTGAACGAGAAGAGTTTCATGCTGTCTTTTTCCCCGATTTTCAGCATGGGGTTGAAGCAGTCCGTCAGATCCTATCTTCTGGATTATCTCTCTGTATGTTGCGTTTGAGTACGGCAAACGAAACCACAACCACACTTGCACTCGCTGGGCACGAAAATTTAATCGGAGCAATGCAGCGATTATTGGCTATCCGTGGACTTGGAGATAGCAAATGTTTGCTGCTGCTAGGATTTAGTGGTAAATCAGGTTTAGTTCGTCTAAACCGTAATGAAGCTCTCGGTATAACTGCAAAATATAATGGGATACATGTTGGAAAAACATTTGGTGCGCAATGGCATAAAAATCGTTTTCGAACTCCATACCTAAGAAATGCACTTTGGGAAATGGGTTATGGAGTGGACACACTTGAAACTGCAACCGATTGGGGGAATACTCAGCGGATGATTAACGAGATCAAATCCGCCCTTCGGGATGCTATCTCACCTACTGGAGATAGGATTCACATATTTACCCACCTATCTCATGTGTATCTGTTTGGATCATCCATTTATACTACCTATCTATTTAGGCTGACCGCGGACCCAAGCGAAACTCTGGCAAGGTGGCAAAAGATGAAATCTGCAGCTTCCCAAGCAATAGTTTCCGCAGGTGGGACAATCAGTCACCAACATGGTGTTGGTTTGGATCACCTGCCATATCTTGCACCAGAAAAAGGGCCTCTGGGTTTGGCAGCTATTTCTGCTTTATGCCGGCAATTCGACCCTAAGGGAATTATAAATCCGGGCAAATTAGTAGCATAGTCTTTGTTCCGGCCATATGATGACTTCCAGGTGGAGAAAAGGTTATGTGGGAAAAGAATTGGCGTGAAAAAATATGGGAATCGATCCATGGTCCATGGGATATTCTGATTATCGGTGGAGGAATAACTGGTGCAGGGATTCTACGTGAAGCCACCCGTCTTGGCTTACATGCATTATTGATCGAACAGCGTGATTTTGCCTGGGGAACATCCAGCCGTTCGTCTAAATTGGTGCATGGCGGATTTCGTTATCTCAAAGAAGGAAAAATTATGCTCACTCGTGATTCTGTTCATGAGAGAGAACAATTACTCCACGATGGTCCAGGACTGATCGATCCTCTAGGTTTTTTATTGACAGTTCACAAAGGAGATTTTCCAGGTAGGTTGACGTACGCAATGGGTCTGACTGTGTATGACTTACTGGCGTTTCGGTGGGATCATACTTATTATTCACCCCAGGATTTTCAACTACTGGCACCCCATATCAGTCAGGATGGTCTGAAAGGCGGCTTTCGTTTTGGAGATGCCCAAACGGATGATGCCCGTTTAACCTTACGGGTGATTCGAGAAGCAGTTGCTGATGGCGCGACCGCCATAAATTATACAAAAGCGAATAACCTGATCATGGACGGGAACCACGTTATTGGAGTGGAGCTCTATGATCAGATAAATGGACAACAAACGAATGCTTTTGCCAAGGCTGTGATTAATGCAACCGGTGCATGGGTAGATTTCCTTAGAAAACAGGTCGGAGGTACTGCTCACATTCGCCCTTTGCGAGGAAGCCACCTCATTTTCCCAAGCTGGAGTTTACCTGTTGCACAAGCGGTCAGCTTTTTACACCCTTTTGACCATCGTCCTGTCTTCATATTTCCTTGGGAAAGTGTTACTTTGGTGGGAACCACAGATGTGGATCATGCTTATCCGCTTGATGTTGAGCCAAAGATCAGTCCTGAGGAAGTTGCATACCTGATGGCAGCTGTGGAATATCAATTTCCATCCTTATCGGTTAATCTGGAGGACATCATCGCAACATATGCTGGTGTTAGACCAGTGATTGGTTGCGGTAAGCTCAATCCTTCTGAAGAATCTCGTGAACATATCATATGGGAAGAAAACGGATTACTCACCGTGACTGGAGGTAAACTGACCACCTTCCGTCTGATCGGTTTGGATGTCCTTAATGCAATCCGCCACCGCTTCCCAGAGATGCACGAGCCAGATCATCACATGCCTGTGCTTAATCAGATTGACTATCAAATACCAGAATGTAATGATTTGAGCGATAATTGCCGACGTCGATTATTAGGCCGGCTTGGCTCTGATGCCTTACTCATGGTGAATGTAGCTCAACCCGGTGAAATGGAAATAATTCCAGGAACACGATATCTCTGGGCGGAGCTACGCTGGGCAGCACGTTCTGAAGGCATATGTCATCTGGATGATCTTTTACTCCGTCGGACGAGGCTTGGGCTGATATTGCCTGATGGAGCAGAAGCGATATTTCCAAAAGTCAAACTAATTTGCATGGCTGAATTAGGCTGGAATGAGGATCGCTGGTTGTATGAATTAGCTAAGTATCAAACTCTTTGGACGACCAGTTATAGTCTTCCTCCGAAAGAAAACATCCCTGATTGGAAATACCAGGTTCAAGCAGCAATTATTAATCAACAACTTCTCCAAATAAAAAGGCGCAAAATATTACTTCACCGTTCCACTATTACTGTGATAATATTCATCCTTTTTGCCTCAATCCTGACTTTCCTATGGAAGCAACACAAAAGATCCAGGACGTAACAACATAAATTAAACCTCGTTACGAAAAGTTACCCTTTCTTCTGATTAATATCTTTAAACAAAAATTCCCTGCGTATAATCCTTCGCAGGGAATTGAATTAACAGACCTTCTTATTTTTGTGAACGAGTTTTTAAAGTCCGAGAAAATATCGTCTCAAGCTCAGGGTTAGTTTCTGTGCTCTTCCGTTTCTTTTTCTTATCCACAGGTTCATTGACATTATCTAAACCTTTTCGCTCCATCGCTTCGCGTAATGCCATTTCCATCGCGGTAGGTACAGGAACATCCTTTACCTCTTCTGCTTGGTCTAATTCTTTTTCCTTTTCCCGTCCATGTTGTTCTTTCTTTTCAGTCTTTTCTAAAACAGTTTTTACCACATCTTCAGGTTTATCTTGTAGCGCCTTCATACTCAGCTTGATCTGCTTCTTAGGTTTGATTACTTCCAATACTTTGACTTCTACTACATCTCCCTCTTTTACAATATCACTGGGCGCGTGAATGTAGTCATGTGTCATTTCACTGATGTGTACTAAACCTGGTCGTTCTGCACCAATATCCACAAAAGCTCCAAATTTTTCGAGGCGTATTACCTTCCCGCTGACAACCATGTCCTTTTTAATCTCACCCCACTCTAAACCTAATGGCTTGATCATGGTCAGCTCAATGCGGTTTTTTTTGGGTGACACTCTCCGTACCCATACTTCCACCTCATCGCCTTCATGAATCACATCTTCAACTCGCTTAACTGGTTCCTTCTGAAGTTGCGAAATATGAACCATACCTGGGATTTCCATACCAATATCCACTAATGCCCCAGCAAGAGTAGTCTTAACCACTCTTCCTTTGAAATACATCTTATGTTTAATATCTTTTATGTTGCTGGGAGTACCCATAATAGTATTGGTATCCATAGCCAACTCTCCACTTATCCGATTTTTATGCAAACTTAGATTATACCAAGCTGAGAAAAAAAAGTCAAAAATATATATTGATTGCTAAACAATTTCGGGATTTCAAGCTTAACCAACCAGCCAGAAACCCCGAAAGATGAGTTCTGTCACAGGATTGATTGCTTATACCGGTTTCGGTATCGGTGTGCCCCCATTTTTGGGTACTGGTGGTGGGAAAATTGCTTCAAACTCATCCCTGGTTAAGGTTTCAACTTCCAATAATTTCTTAGCAATCTTATCTAATGATTCTCGATATTGAATGAGTATTTTCTTGGCTTTATCGTGGGCATCATTAACTAGTATCCTTACTTCTTTATCAATTTGCTCAGCCACCGCCTCCGAATAATCCCGTTGCTCAGAGATTTCACGTCCCAGGAAAATCAACTCTTCTTTTTGTCCATAAACCATGGGTCCCAATTCATTGCTCATCCCCAATCTGGTAACCATGGCACGCGCCATTTTTGTAACTCGCTCCAGATCATTCGAAGCACCAGAGGTGATGTCATTAAACACAATTTCCTCCGCAGCTCGTCCACCCATTAAACCCACCATATCTGCAAGCAGCTTGTTTCGACCCATTAATGTGCGATCTTCTTGAGGTAGCGCCAGGGTATATCCACCTGCCATTCCTCTGGCAGTAATAGACACCTTATGTACTGGATCAGATTCTGGGACAGCATTCATCACCACCGCGTGCCCAGCTTCATGATACGCCACAATTCGTTTTTCTTCCTCGCTGATCAAACGACTCTTACGTTCCGGACCTGCAATTACACGTTCAATAGCTTCCTCAAGATCTTCTTGCTCAATGGCTTTTTTATTTCGACGTGCTGCCAGGATCGCACCCTCGTTAACCAGGTTCTCGAGATCGGCTCCGACAAAACCAGGTGTAGAACGGGCTAAAATCCCCAAATCCGCATTGGCTGCGAGAGGCTTACCTTTAACATGTACTTTAAGAATCGCTTCTCGACCTTTCATATCAGGTCGATCAAGCACCACTCGCCGGTCAAATCGGCCAGGGCGTAGTAACGCCGGGTCAAGGATATCTGGACGGTTGGTTGCTGCCATGATAATTACATTCGTATCGGTATCAAATCCATCCATTTCTACAAGCATCTGATTCAGGGTCTGCTCCCTTTCATCATGACTTCCCCCCAACCCTGCTCCACGTTGGCGACCAACGGCATCGATTTCATCGACAAATACGATACAGGGTGAATGCCGTTTTGCCTGGTCGAAAAGGTCGCGTACCCGGCTAGCACCAACTCCAACGAACATTTCAACAAATTCAGAGCCGGATATTGAAAAGAATGGTACACCTGCTTCTCCAGAAACGGCTTTTGCGAGTAATGTCTTCCCCGTTCCAGGTGGACCTACCAGTAACACACCTTTAGGGATCCGTGCACCTAATATAATGAATTTCTCGGGTTCACGTAAAAACTCTACCACTTCCTGGAGTTCTTCCTTCGCCTCTTCAACCCCTGCGACATCCCCAAATGTTACCGAAGGCTGGTCTCCCGTGAACATTCTGGCACGTGATTTCCCAAACGACATTGCTGCATTATTACTACCCTGTGCCTGTCGGAAAACAAACCAGAAAACACCACCAAGGATAATAAATGGAAGGATATATCCCATTGCAGAAGCCACGCCAAGCCATGGGCTGGGTGGTTTCACATTGATTATTATCTTTTCTGGAACTAACTGCGCAGAAGTAACTCCCAGGTCCTTGAGTTGTTGTACCAGAGTTGTTTCTGTTTCTTTATGAGATGTCTTTTCTATCGCATTGCTACCATCTCCATAAATAACAACTAACCGATCCTGCTCTTCAACAATGCGCGAAACCTTACCGCTTTGAATATCAGCAGCAACCTCGTTGATGGATAGTGTTTCTTGTGCAGTGGAATTCTGATTGAAGCTATAAAACACAAGAATTATGATGGCAGCAAATAGTAAAACATATATAATCGTTGAACGACTACGATTTGGATTCACTTAAACCTCCAAAATTTATCACCCTGACCAATACATAAACTTACCCAGAAGCAAGTTATATAAAGGTCAATTTTGATTATACCAACCTCTTGCCTCGATAGATAGTAATACAATAAGCTAAACCGATAACTCTAACATCACTCTAACAATTCGGTCTGATTTTTTGCCAAATAACTTCATACCTGCCGATAAACTTTCATGCCTGGTTGGGAATTATACGATTTCCCCACGTTATTGGATCTCTTCCTGCACCTTGGAGGTGTGCACCGATAAAAAGCAATTTTATTGGATCTGGTGCCAACAATTTTATTGCCTAAATATTGCGTCCCCAGATCCAACCCTCAATATGACGTAACATTCGGAGTAGCTTTGATCGTATCGCCACCCACAAACGATACGATGCTGGATAAACGTGACGGTGAGGCAGAAAGGGTCCAGTCCAGCGGACAACACTGGCTCCCCAAGTGAGACCAGCACCAAAACCGACAAATACTGTATTATCACCCGCGTGCAACCGCCCTTGTTGGATTGCCTCACAGGTTGCTATGGGTATGGACGCCGTGGATGTGTTACCATAGCGCTCAATATTAATAAAGCACTGATCGAGAGGAATCTCCAGCCCTCGCATTGCTGCTTCAATGATTCGAAGATTCGCCTGGTGGGGTATGACCAGTTGTATGTCTTCAATCCGCAATTGGGCTAATGATAACGCTTCCCTGGTCGCCTGGGCGATAACCCGCGTGGCAAAGCGAAATACTTCCCGTCCATTCATGTGAATGGTGTGCTGTTTATTCAATACCGTTTCCTGACTGGCTGGAAGATGGCTGCCCCCTGCTGGGATAGAAAGCAAATCGGCACCTGATCCATCCGATCGCATCACAGCGGATAGCACCCCCCCGGGTTCATCACCTGTCTGTAATACAAATGCACCTGCTCCATCCCCGAACAAGACACATGTACTACGATCCTCCCAATTCACAAACCGTGATAAGGTTTCTGCACCAATGACTAATGCGTTTTGTACCGAACCACTTCGAATTGCTTGTGTAGCCATATTCAATGCATATATAAACCCAGAACAAGCCGCCGATAAATCGAAAGCACCCGCATGGGATGCCCCGATCCAATCTTGAACCAGGCACGCCGTTGCCGGAAAAAAGTGCTCGGGAGAAGATGTAGAAACAATGATCAGATCGACGTCTGTTGGGTTGAGATTTGCTACTCTAAGCGCATTAAGGGCAGCGTCTTTAGCAAGCGTAGCTGTGGATTCATTCTCATTAGCGATATGGCGTTGGCGAATTCCTGTGCGCGATTGGATCCATTCATCGTCAGTGTTGACAATTTTTTCCAGATCTGTATTGGTCAACACTCTGGCGGGTACAGCCATCCCCCATCCAGTGATATGTGCAAAAGGACTCATGATTAAGATCCGCTATATCTGCTTATTATGATAGAAGCATTATGTCCACCAAACCCAAATGAATTGGACATGATGTGGTTAACTTTTACTCGCCGTGCTTGATTGGGAACATAATCCAGGTCACACTCAGGGTCAGGTGTCTCATAATTGATCGTTGGTGGCAAGATCGAATCCTGAAGAACTTTTACACAGATCAATGCTTCTAATGCTCCAGCTGCCCCAAGCAGATGGCCAGTCATAGATTTTGTTGAAGAAACCGGGATTCTATACGCGTTTTCTCCAAAAACGGTTTTTATCGCCGCAGTTTCGCTTTTATCATTGAGCAGCGTACTAGTACCATGGGCATTGATATAGCCAATATCATCTGCTGATAATCCGGCACTTTTCAAAGCATTCCGCATACACAATACCGCGCCCGCTCCATTCTCTGCCGGAGCTGAGATGTGATAAGCATCATTTGAGGCTCCATAACCGCTGATCTCACCCACGATATGAGCGCCCCGAGCCTGAGCATGCTCTAAAGACTCCAACACCAAAATAGCAGCACCTTCACCCATCACAAATCCATCCCGATTTAAATCGAACGGTCGTGAAGCCCTTTCAGGTTCTTCATTATGCGTTGAAAGTGCAGTCATTACACCAAGACCAGCCATCGCGATCGGAACGATAACTGCTTCGGTACCACCAGACAGGAGAACATCTGCACTTCCCCTCCTGATGATTTCCGAAGCTTCACCTAATGCATTCGTACCACTCGCACAAGCAGAAACAACTGCCATATTGGGACCGTGTAAACCAAAATGAAGTGCAACCATACCTGGAGCGGTATCAGGTAACATCATTGGCACCATAAATGGGCTTACCCGGTCAGGCCCACGCTCAAAGAATACCTTCGCTTGTACGAATAGGGTATTCATCCCTCCTATGCCTGTGCCGGTTACAACCCCAATGCGATCGCGATTTTCCTCTGTGATCACTAAACCAGAATTCTCTACCGCCTGGAGTGCAGAAGCCATACAAAATTGCGTAAATGGATCCATACGACGAGCTTCACGCAAACCTAACAATGCAGTCCCGTCAAAATCTTTTACTTCAGCCCCAATCTTCACTTTAAACTCGGTGGTATCGTAATGCGTGATCTTCCCCACGCCAGATTTTCCCGAAATGATGTTGCTCCACAAAGTTGTCACATCATTTCCCAATGGAGAAATACACCCCATTCCAGTGATCACGACCCTTTTGCGCATTAATACCTCCTTCGGTAAATAATAGGTACCTTTGTGGTTTCTCTTAGACCTCTGGCGTTTATAGTCCAACTACCTTAATTAGGCGATAGAAATAGAAGTATACCAGATTCGATTTTACTTCTGAGTTTCGAGAACTTTATAAACCTGTTGCATATGCAATATATCGTGCCCGGCGATGATATTAACCAATTCAAGCAGGCTGGTGGGACCAAATATCTCGTGCTGGGCTTTGCGATCCCAGCTTTTGGTATCTAAATCCACAAGTAAACGAAGTATTTCTAGGCGTGCTTTGGTAAATTCTGATAATGCCAGTAGGCTGTCCTGTTTGCAATACTGGCGATCGATTGCCCATGCATCTGTATCCTGGTCTGGAAGAAATGGATTTTGTTCATTAAACACTTTATATAGACGTGGTAAATAAACCTCCATGTCCACATCTCTTAAGTGGCACAATATCTCACCTGCACTCCACTCACCTTGTGTTGGTCTCCATTCCAGGTTAACATTCTGCCGTTTACAAAGGGTATCCAGTGCTGCCGGTGTTGAGCGTAACACAGCGAGAAGAGAATTCGGAGTGGTGAAGTTAATATGAAGGGGTTCTAAATATGATCCATCCAACCAAGGAATCAAGTCGGTTATTTCACCATGGGGTGGGATAGCTTCACGTCCATTCCAATTGGAAGCTCCATTATTGGTCATCCAAAATACAGGTAAACCTAACTGCCTGGCAGCGTCGATATCTGAGTCGACATCATTTCCCACCATTACGATTGGAATTTTTGGCCAACCTAGCTGTGCCAGATACTCAGCATAGTACGCAGGATTAGGCTTTGCAAAGTGAAATGTCTCATAAGATGGGACCATTACAAAAGGAATCTCATCAACCGGCAATCCAGCCCAATTAAGACGTTGTTGAATCGCAGTAAGAGGAAATAGTGGATTGGTCGCTATCGCTGCCTGGTCCCCCTGGTTTATGATCTGCTTCACCACTCTCACCGCCTCTGGACGGAATTGAGTTAACCCCTGAAGCGTGGGAAAATCTTCTACATAAAAAGCATCGATGATTCCTTGAACATCCTGCCGGATCAAGTTCAGGGTTGGGAAAAACGCAGCATCGAATTTCTCTTCCAGTCTCTGACTTGGGTCGAGATTCTCTATCATCTGTCGAGTTGCAGATAATAATGTTTTGATTAATAACGCTGGATCAGATACAACTGCCATTCTTTTTGCTAAAGATTGCAGGTAGGCTGGGATGAAGTTATTCATCTCATTGCCAAGCAGAGTATCATCCAGATCAAACAGAATTAGAGTCACTGAAGCCTTCTTCAAACTCAGGTGGCAGCTTGTGGCATTCCCCACAGCCAATATGGGGGTCGAAACCAGAGCGTTCCGTCTTCCTACAAAATGTTTGTACCCTTACTTCTTGCTTACCAAATGGAAGTTTTCGTACTAGTTTAGGTTTCAGGATCATATACGGGCATGTATTTGCCAGCTGGATACCAGGCACGGGACATGTGTTACATAATTCTCGTTTCCATATAATTGGAGGATTGTTGTCCCCTAATAGTCGGCATTCTTCCTGTGAACGACCGCGGAAATAGTTACCATAAAAATAACTGCATTCTTTGCCAGCAGGTGTGCGCATAATGTTTTCTTGTGTGGAATTTACACCCTGGTCACATAAGCACCAGTGCGAGTATCTATCCGAATTCGATCTCCCGCATTTACAAATGCTGGTACCTGTACTTCCAGTCCGGTGTTTGTTTTCACTTTTTTGTTGACGCCTGTGGCGGTATCACCTCGAACTGCTACTTCTGCTTCAACAACGTCCATATCAACGGTGATTGGAAGCTCGACATCAATCGGCTCTCCCTGATAAAAGGTTAGCTTGATCTCCATGTTTTCGGTTAGATACTCTGCGCTTTCACCAAGCACGCTCTTTGACAATGCTGGTTGATCATATGTATCCAGGTCCATAAAATGATACAACTCACCGTCATTGTATAAATACTGAACGTTGTGGAAATCGAGGCGCGCATCCTGCACGCGCTCACCGCTTTGAAAGGTCTTTTCTATGGTGGTGCCACTGCGTAGATCAACTGCTTTGATCCGGATGGTCGCATTACCACGACCCGGTTTGTTGTGGTGATAATCTAATACTTTATAGAGTTTCCCATCGAATTCAAAGGTTACCCCTTTTCGTAGGTCATTAACATCAATCATAATATTGCCTCATTATCTGTATATTTTTAGATAGAGATTATAGTTTAGGCTATTTCCTATGGCAAGGTCAGATATCCCAAATACATGCCCACACAGGCTGTTGGTGATGGTGAATAATCATTTTGTGGTAAACTTTACTGGATCCAAAACTGTACAGGAGGAATCCTTGACCACTCAGCCAAAACGATTAGCATACATTGAGGATGAAGCAGAGATGATTGACCTTGTGCGCTTGATCCTTGGTCGGCGTGGTTATACAGTTTTGGGAGCAAGCGGAGGTCGTGAAGGACTCGAGCTTATTCGGAAGGAATTGCCTGACCTGGTGTTGTTGGATCTCATGATGCCAGATATGGACGGATGGGATGTATATCATCAGATGAAATCAGAAGAATTAACCCGCGATATACCAGTTATTGTGATCACCGCAAAGGCATTAAATATTGACAAAGTTCTAGGGCTTCGCATTGCCAAAGTGGAAGATTACATAGCAAAACCCTTTAGCCCACAAGAGTTACTTCAAAGAGTGGAACAGGTTTTATCGAAACAAAAAAAATAACCACTCCAGGCAATTTCGCATTATTAGATGTATATTCTCGCCCAGTTTAAATTATGTACTTTTCCCCGTTTTTTAATGAAATTTCGGGGCTAATCATAACCTGTGAAATATATTAAGATTAGTAATCAAACGAAACCGCTATCGCAACCAATTCTGGCAAAATACTGCCAGTCTTTTTTTTGTCAGCTGCGTGGTTTGATGTTTAGAAAAATTATACCGGATGACCAGGGTTTGGTATTAGTGCAAAAAGCTGATAGTAAGATAAATTCAGCCATCCATATGATGTTTATGTGGATGGATTTAGCTGTAATTTGGATCAACAGTGAATATACAGTCGTTGACCGGGTATTGGCACGGCGTTGGAAGCTGGGGTATCTCCCTAAAAGTCCTGCGATGTATGTTTTGGAAACTGGTGTGGATCATATAAATGATTTCGAGGTTGGTGATAAGGTATATTTTGAAGATACATTATCGGATCCAAATGGATAAATTCTGGATAAAAACCCTTTATATATTTATTGCTTTGATGTTTTTATCATTAAACGGAGTTGTTAACGCACAAGAGACATCTTCTTCCGGACCTGTTTATATTGTTCAAGAAGGAGATTCCTTATGGGAAATCGCCTATCGTTTTCATGTAACCCAGGAGGAATTGGCGAATGCAAATGGGATCATAAACGCAGATCAAATCAGAGCCGGACAGCAGTTAGTTATTCCAGGATTGGAAGGGATCGACGGAATACTGACAACCCAGCCTGTCCCATATGGAGAAAATATACACAGCCTTAGCGTTCGTAATCATATCTCCACGAATGCTCTCATGAGAATTAACCATATCACCAGCCCAAATGAATTGTATGCAGGTTACTCCCTTATCATTCCACAAAACGATACCTCCCCAGCCTTGGGTAAAAGGGTTAACCTGGAGGCCGGTCAATCCATGTTGGAGCTAGCGATATTAAATAATACTGATCCCTGGACGATGATGATTGCTAATGACAATGAAGACAACTGGTCTGTAATGCCAGGTAAAGTCTTACGTTCTCCCGGTGATGACGATACTGGACCAGGCGCATTGCCCCCAAGTATATCTTCTACTACCATAACCAATTTATCTCAGGGCAAAACTGCTGAGATCCAGGTGACTGGTGATCAAGGGATTACTTTAAACGGCTCCTTGATCGATCATAACCTGAATTTTTTCCCCTATGGAACCGAACAGTATCTTGCATTGCAAGGGGTGCATGCCATGGCGGAACCCGGTTTGTATCCCTTAAATTTACAGGTAAGTACCCCAGATAACTCACAGTATGATTATTCGCAGATGGTTTTGGTGCAGGCTGGTGACTTTCCATACGATAGATCGCTGCCTGTTGATCCTGCAACTCTTGATCCTGAGACGAACCGCACAGAAAACGAGCTTTGGTCTAACCTTTCCTCTGCTGTAAGTCCTGAAAAGCTATGGACCGGTGAATTTGCAATTCCGGTGGATCCGGCTTACGCTAATTGCTATTCATCGAAATTCGGAAATCGGCGTTCATACAATAACGGTGAGTATCTTTATTTTCACACCGGTCTTGATTTTTGTGGCCAGGTTGGACATCCAATTTATGCTGCAGCATCAGGTATTGTGGTTTTTGCAGATTCGTTGACTGTACGCGGAAAAGCTACCATGATTGATCATGGTTGGGGTATCTATACTGCGTACATGCACCAATCAGAGATACTCGTTAGTGCGGGAGAACATGTTGAGAAAGGTCAATTGATTGGAACTGTTGGTAATACCGGAAGAGTCGAAGGCCCCCATCTGCATTTTGAGGTCCTGGTTGGGGGTGTGCAAGTGGATCCTCTCGATTGGTTGAATCAAGAATTTCCTTAAATGAAATTTACTAGATTGGTTTATTTGGTTGGATCCTCGTCAGGGTCCGATCCCTCTAACTCCATATTTTCGAAATCCCCCCGATAATATGCCTCTAATATCTGTCGGGCTTGATCAACAGAACTAGTTGGAACCAACAATTCAACTGTTCCCAATGTCCCCACAGTTAGCGCATAAGCATGCGCAGCTCCCTGTGAATTCATCCATACCATGATCCCTTGGGCTTCCAACAATCCCCGAATTATCTCTGCCTGTAATTGTCCTTGCACCTGTTCAACCAGAACCCATTCATCATCTGCCATACTACTACTCCAGAATTATTACCTCATGATATCAGCGCACTTATAAATACACTTTTGTCTGATATTAATTATAGTCCCAATTGATTTATTCGGTATTATACTGAAATGAATCCAGAAATACTGAATTATTTAATCATCGAGTATAATACGCAAGCAAAAGATATCGACTAAAAAGCGTCAAATACGCGATAGTTAGGCGCGCCAAAATAATGCATGATTTGTTTGGATGTAATCCTATAAGCCCTTCTATTAATAAAGGTTGACGTATTAAGGTTACAAGAATAATGGCAAGTACGGCATCATTATCACTTCGTGAAGATTACTGGGAGCTTTTTAAGCTTACAGATGAAGATCGTGAATTCATTTATAACTATCTCCTGGAAATTGAAACTCCACTAACCTCTCCTGAATTACTTTCTGCCTTGGTAAACGAGCGTATACGTCAGGAGAAATTAGCGTTGGAAAAACAACGCAAATCTGGTGGAGATGTTTATTTTCCGGCGAATATTTATAAAAAAGACCAGGACTTAGTTTTTCCTGCTTTCGGATGGCAACATGCCCGCGTAGTTGGTGTTCGTGCAGGGCAGAATCCCGACCTGGGTGATTTCCAGGTAATTCAGGTGAAGTTTGATAATGCTGACACACGTGAGTTTGCATCCAATATTCCCAATCATCCTCTCAATCAACCCGAAGAGATTTCTATCGAAGAATCATCGCTGGACACAGGTTCGGTTTTAGCTAATTATGGTGAAAAGTTACTTGAGATCATCAATACTGATTTGATCAAAAATCAGGAATTTGTGCGCATCGCAGGAAAATGGTTTCCTCGTACGCTCTTGATTGACATCAACGTAGGACATTTGAATCTCGTTGAAGCAATTCTGGATATGGCAGGTGGCGGACCATCACCAACCCATCCATTACTAGAACAGGTTGGATTGGCTTCGAATTTAAATTCGAAATTAGTAGAATTTTCCCTCGACCATGCTTTACAGGAAGACCCTCGTTTTGATGAAGTTGGCCCTTCGGGAGAAGTCCTTTGGTTTCTACATCGGCTTGAACCTGAGAGTGTGTTACAAATACCAATAAATCTACGTTATCAACCATTGGAATATGATCCTTCATTACTCACGGGAGAAATGCTTGAGCTCGAGCGAAAATTGGACGACGAGCTTTCTCCTTTAACGAGTAAGTATCCAGTGGCTAATGAAATTCAATTAACCCTTACTTTCCCCCATTGGCGTGCTGGGACACTTCCGCTCACTCCTAGGTTAATTCACCTCTTCCCTACTGCATATGAAGCGCCCCGCATCCGTTTTTTGCTGGTTGATGGTGAAACAGGTCAAAAGTTTCCCGGTTGGGTTGTACGTGCGAACCATTATGTGTATGGTCTCCAGGATTGGTATAAAACACATGGATTGATGCCAGGCAGTTTGATAAGGGTAAAGCGCGGTAAAAATCCTGGAGAGGTTATCGTCCAATGTGACTCACAACGTGGCTCGCGGGAGTGGATTCGTACAGTTCTTGTTGGTTCCGATGGTGGAATTGTCTTTGCAATGCTCAAACAAATCATCACCGCCGCATATGATGAGCGAATGGCTATCGCAATCCCCGATCCACAAGGGCTTGATACAGCCTGGAAGCAAATTCAAAAGGATCGCATTCCATTCGAGCGGATTGTAGTCAATACTCTGCGCGACCTGGCAAAACTAAACCCTCAAAGCCACGTCCATGCTAGTGAGCTCTATACTGCAGTGAATATCTTTCGTCGCTGTCCTCCCGGTCCAATCCTTGCTCTGCTGGCATCCAGATCTTGGTTCATCCATGTGGGCGATCTGCATTATCGCTTCGATGATTCGGAGAAGATATAAATGGCTCCCCTGCCAGATGTGAAACGCACAAGTCGGGTTAGACCGACCATTCAAACCGATTTCCATATTGATTTTGGTTGGTGGCAAGAAAGGGACCGCGATTGGCGCATTTTCTTACAAAATTTACTCTGTTCAGATCACCAGCAAGCCTTTGCAGAATTACCCGAGGATCATATGGTCGATTTTGTCGACCCCCTGACAGCGGAAGTGCAGCGAGTGGATGGACTACAACATGTATTAATTACTCATTGTGCCAAGCTGGATGGATTTATTTCTCCGTACACCACACTGGTTGATGCGATCTTCCGCATCTTCTTGGCCAATGGGAACATGCCCATGACACCCATGGAACTCTCCCAGCAATCAGGCCGATCGCCTGAGTTAATCCTGCGGGTCATGACCGGTGAGCAAATTTACCGGGGTTTGCGCCCAATATTGGAGGGGTAAGTATGATTGCCCCTGTAGCTCAAAGGATAGAGCAGCAGCCTTCTAAGCTGTTGGTTGTCGGTTCGAGTCCGGCCAGGGGCGCCATTTACATTACAACTTGATTTGGCATGCGTTGTATTAAAATAAAATACATATGTTGATATAGGTTAATTTGGAGTATTAAATGACAATAGAGAGATTTGGTATATGGAAATTCGCAGGCAAAGAAGTTACTGTTCTCGGTCCTGATATTACAGTCGGCCAAAAAGCACCTGAGTTTACCGTTCAAGCCCAAGATTGGTCACCTTTCAATGGCTTACACGATAGCCTCGCTAAAGTGCGTGTCATCTGTGCACTCCCATCTCTGAGCACATCGGTTTGTGACCGTGAAACCCGACGTTTCAATCAGGAAGCTTCCAATTTGGATGAGAGGATTGTCATACTCACCGTCAGTATGGATTTACCTTTCACATTAAAAAATTGGTGCGCTGCTGCTGGTATCGATCGTGTAATAACATTATCAGACCATAAAGATGCTGACTTCGGCATGAAATATGGAGTTTTAATAAAAGAACATCGCTTTCTCCGTAGGGCGATTTTTGTGGTCAATCGGGACGATATTATCGTTTACTCAGCTTATATGCCTGCCATCGGTGATGAGCCCAATTACCCTGAAGTTTTAGCTGCAGCCAGCCAAGCTTTACGGGATTAATTGAGTTGGGTTTCTATCAAAAGGAGTGAATAATATGGATGATATATTTGTTTCATCAGATTCAATGCGACGTATCTGGCATATCTCAGAAGATTTCCAAAACTCGCTTACCGATACATCTCGCTGGCGAATTATTTCACGCCCCCATGCTTGGCGGCCGCCCACGGATGTGTATGAAACAGACAATGCCATAATTGTTCGGGTTGAAGTTGCTGGTATGCGCGAAACTGAATTTACGATCTCACTGGTTGGTCGCAATCTGACTATCCGTGGGATTCGTCAGGATACCTCAGAACGACGTGCTTACCACCAAATGGAAATTCCTTTTGGTGAATTCAGTACGGAGTTTGAATTGCCCTATATGATCAACTCAAATAAGGTTGAAGCAGTCTACCATGATGGATTTTTACTAATTACTCTCCCTCTAACGCAACCAAAACATATTAACGTGGAAGATAAATAAACGATTTTATGTCCGCAACACGCTGGAATACCCTAAATTTAATGCGCTGGCTGGAGGAGCATGGTTGGCCTGATGAAGATTTGGAGCTAAAAGAAATGATATTGGATTCCGACATTCCCGGACAGCTATCAAGTACCCTGATTCAATCTTCAGACTCAGCTCAATTATTGGAAGCTGACCAACCCCAGTTAAAAATTCCACCTGTTTTACCCATTCTTCCTCTGCGTGGCCTGGTCGTTTATCCAGAAACTGCTGTGCCTTTGACGATCGGACAACCCCGTTCTATCCGCCTCGTTGATGATGTTGTCGCAGGTGAAGATCGGTTGATAGGCTTAGTTGCTTCGCGTGATCCTGATCTCGAAATTCCAGAACCAAAAGAGCTTTTTGAAATTGGCACTGTAGCGATGATTCATCGCCTCTTCAGGGCACCTGATGGTACTATTCGCTTGCTGGTTCAAGGTACAGCACGTTTCAAATTAGGCGAATTTATTCAACAAGAACCTTATCTTAAAGCAAACATTCACCTCATCCCTGAAGCAGAAGAAGAAGGCGTGGAAGTTGAGGCTCTTGCCCGAAATGCTCGCGACCAGTTTGCACACATCGGAGAGTTGATTACCTCCATCCCACGTGAGTTGGTAGCCTCCGTACAAGCCATCGAGGATCCCTTGCAGACTGTTTATACCATTGCAAATTTCCAACGGATGGATCTGGCCGCGGCACAATCTCTTCTTGAGTTGGATTCGGTCAAAGAAAAACTACACAAATTAGTCACCATTTTGACGCGTGAAATCGAGGTTCTGGAGATTGGCCAAAAGATCCAGAATGAAGCCCGTTCCGAGATCGAAAAAATGCAAAGGGATTACTTCCTGCGCGAGCAGTTGAAAGCTATTCAACGCGAGCTTGGTGAAGGAGATGAACAGGCTGCCGAAGTTGATGAGTTACGTCAAAAAATAGATGCTGCAAAAATGCCAGAAGAGGCAGATAAACAAGCACGTCATGAGCTTGATCGTTTATCTCGCCTTCCTACCGCTGCTGCTGAGTATGGTGTCATCCGGACCTACCTCGATTGGATGGTTACCTTGCCATGGTCGGTTGGTACTGAGGATAACCTGGATATCGCTCATGCGCGTGAAGTGCTCGACCAGGACCATTATGGTTTGGATGACATCAAAGAGCGCATCCTGGAATATCTGGCTGTGCGTAAGCTACGCCAGGAACGTAAAGATGAGCCCATGCCAGAGAATAAGGATGAGATCCGCCGCTTACGCGAGGGTGTGATCCTATGTTTTATCGGGCCCCCTGGTGTTGGAAAGACGTCCCTCGGGCGTTCAATCGCCCATGCAATGGGACGTAAATTCATCCGCATCTCCTTGGGTGGCATGCGCGATGAAGCAGAAATCCGTGGACACCGTAGAACATATATAGGTGCCTTGCCTGGTCGCATTTTGCAGGCAATTCGGCGGATCGAATCGCACAATCCTGTCTTTATGTTGGACGAGATTGATAAGCTGGTCATGGATTTCCATGGCGACCCCGCCTCCGCTCTCCTCGAAGTGTTGGACCCTGAACAGAATTCTGAATTCCGTGATCACTATCTTGAAGTGGCATATGACCTTTCTCAGGTTATGTTCATTACCACGGGAAATTTGCTCGAACCGATCCCTGATCCGCTACGTGATCGTATGGAGATCATCACCCTCTCTGGATATACCGAAAATGAGAAGAGCGCCATCGCAAAAAATTATCTGATACCACGACAGATCAAAGAAAATAGTTTACATGCTGATGAGATTCAATTTTCCGATGAAGCGTTGCTGACCATCATTCGCTCATATACACGTGAAGCAGGTGTACGTAATCTCGAGAGGGAAATAGGTTCGGTTTGTCGTAAAGTAGTGACGGTCATTGCAGAAAAAGTGACCAAATCGGTGGTTATTACACCCGAAAAGGTACTCGAATATCTCGGACGACCACACTTCTTTGGGAATGAAGAGATTGCAATCCGTACCTCTATTCCTGGAGTCGCAACTGGACTGGCATACACTCCAGTGGGAGGCGATGTCTTGTTTATCGAAGCAACCCGTATGCCTGGCCATAAAGGTTTCCAGATCACGGGTTCACTTGGAAATGTGATGCAGGAATCTGCTCACGCGGCTCTTTCATTCGTCCGATCTCGGGCAGAGTCGCTCAATATTGACCAGAGTTTCTTTGAGAAATCCGATATCCACTTGCATATACCTGCTGGTGCGCAGCCTAAAGATGGTCCCTCCGCTGGGGTGACGATGGCAACGGCACTGGTTTCACTTATTTCTGGAAGACCAGTCCGCGCAGATGTGGGAATGACTGGTGAAATCACTCTTAGAGGCCAGGTGTTACCGGTTGGAGGAATTAAAGAAAAAGTTTTGGCTGCACATCGCACCGGTTTGAAATCTGTAATTATGCCTAAACGTAATGAAAGCGACCTTGAGGATATTCCGGAGGAAGTCCGTAAATCAATGAAATTTGTATATGTTGAAACGGTGGATGAGGTTTTACAAGCTGCACTTGAGCCAATAACTCATCCCAAAAAAAATATCAAAATAAAAGCTGTAAAAGATAAAAAAGACTTGATTGGTGATGCCGATGTTAAAAGTAATGCTCATTGAAGATGATCCAACCATGGTTTCCTTATTAGCTATGGTATTAAATCTTGAAGGATATACAGTAAAAACACCCACAAATCAGCACATGGATTATTTACTCAGCGATATCGTTAAAGAACGTCCACAATTAGCCTTGGTGGATGTCAACCTGCAATTAGGTAGTGGCTTGGATTTAGTGCGTGATATTAGGCAGGAACCAGAGCTCATCGATACCCGCATCCTCATGTATTCAGGTTTAAATTTACGTGATGAATGCATCCAGGCTGGAGCGGATGGTTTTATCCAAAAACCCTTTATGCCGGATGATTTAATAAAACTGATCCATGCTAATATTAATCAAAATGAATAATGTCGTAAAGTAAAAAAGTAAAGAAGAAAACAGTGACTAAGAAAAAATTACGCTCTCAAATGCAATGGCACTCAATGGATTTGCACCTCCACACCCCTGCTTCGAGTGATTTCCAGCAACCTGATATAAAATATGTTGAGCTACTTCAACGCGCAGAAGCGCGTGGGTTGGATATCATCGCTTTTACCGACCATAATACCGTCGCAGGTTACCGAAAACTGCAGGATGAGATAAGTCAGCTTGAGCTATTGGAGAGGCTTAACCGCATCCTGCCTGATGAGCAAAATCGGTTGCGTGAATTCAGGCGTCTACTTGAAAGAATTTTGATTCTGCCTGGCTTTGAATTCACCGCCACCTTCGGCTTTCACATCATCGGTCTTTTTCCACCTGAGACGCCGGTTCGTGAGATCGAGCACTTGCTTATTGACTTGAATATTCCTACTGAGCAGCTAGACCTCGGTTCAGCTACTGTGGGAGCCACCTCAGATGTTCTTACCGCCTATCGTATGATTGATGAAGCTGGGGGAATTGTCATTGCTGCGCATGCCAATTCGAACAATGGTATTGCTATGCGAGGTTTCCCCATCGGTGGTCAAACCAAGATAGCCTACACTCAGGATCCACATTTGCACGCATTGGAGGTAACAGATCTTGAACAGCGCGGTGCCAGGACAACAGCTACCTTCTTCAGTGGCACCAAACCAGAATACCCACGGCGTATGCATTGCATTCAGGGTTCTGATGCCCACAGGCTGACGCACAGATCCAGTACGCAAGAAAAATCCTGGAATTGGTGATAGGGTCACCGAAGTGTTGCTACCAGAAGCGAACTTTGAAGAGCTCAGGGAGCTGTTTTTAAGTAATGATTTTTCACGCACCCGACCACGCCACCAAAAGGAACAACCTGCGTTTGATTTCATCCAGGCTGCGCGGGAAGAAGGTGCCAATATCATTCAGGACTTCCATGAAAACATGACTGTTCGCGGTGGAAAACTATACGCCATCATCGCGGATGTGTGCGCTTTTGCGAATACGAATGGAGGCACACTGTACATCGGAATGAAGCAACGAACCAAAGAAACCAATCACTGGTGTGTCAACAACCAGAACAAGCCATCACGCAGCTTGATAAGGAGATCAGCACCCGCATCACCCCTCCAATTCAATGTTCGATTGATGTCCATGAAACCGACGGTAAGAAGATCCTACGAGTGCTCATACCTCGTGGTGGTGAACCTCCGTATGCCGTGGATGATAACAAAGTTTATGTTCGTGATGAAGCAGAGACTGGTCTTGCGGTTCGGGACGAAATCGTAAGCCTGGTTTTACGTTCAGGTACTATTCACCAGGTTCCTCAGCCTCAACCGGAACTTGAGAAGCAGATTCAGGAACCAGTAGCAACCCAATTGCCTGCGAATATCGAGCAGGAAGGTGAATCTCCCCCGCGCACAGGCGTGGAAGTGGTAAAAGTTGAAGAGCGGGATGGGATCTCATATTACACCATGCGTGATCTACGCAACGGGAATGAAGTGAAGAATGTTACCCGTGTTTCCGCCCGCCGCCTGTGGCATTATGCCATAACAGAATTCGACCAGCTCCCGAGTGACCTTTCAAAGGTAAAAATCCAATGGCAGGGGAATGTCGGATTACTCGGAGTTCAGCGGCAGGGGAAGAACATACGTTACAACCTGATGCAACGTACAAACAAAGGATTCCGTTTGTATTTTGGTGTAACGGAGGACGGAATTCACGGTCGCTGGAAAGCATTGGTTGGTGGTGATGAGGAGTAATCCAACCCTGCCAGATCATTTGACTCTGCGTGAGTTTCAATTTCCCTCAGATTACAGCCAGGTAATTATCCTTTGGCAAAATGCCGGCCCAGGCATCCATATCCGTCGCTCAGACAGTGAAGAGGAAATCAAAAAAAAGCTACAGCGTGATCCTGATCTTTTCCTGGTTGCTGAATTGGGTGGGCTAATTATCGGTACCGTATTGGGTGGTTTTGATGGACGGCGTGGATTGGTTTACCATCTCGCAGTAGATTCCAATTACCGAAAAATGGGAATTGGCACTGCTCTAATGATAGAACTTGAGAGGCGGATGAAGCAAAAAGGTTGTATCCGCTCCTATTTGTTGGTCACACACGACAATGTAGACGCCATCCAGTTCTATGAAGCTCAGAATTGGGAGCAGATGGACATCCTGATTCTCACCAAGGATATAGAATAAAAAAGGTAACCAGGGGATAATATGTCTATACGCATAGGAATCATCACAGTATCTGACCGCTCCTCTAAAGGAGAACGTCCCGATGAATCAGGTCCCGCATTGGTAAGCGCAGTGACCGGGCAAGGCTGGCAGGTCGCCCGAACCACCATATTGCCTGATGAATTGAGTCAATTGTCTGCAACGTTGGCTGAGTGGGCAGATAGTGGCGAAATGGATGTCATTCTGACCACTGGAGGGACCGGATTCAGTCCCAGAGATGTCACACCTGAAGCAACATTGGCAATTATCCAGCGCCTCACCCCAGGGATAGCTGAAGCCATGCGTAGCGCAAGTTTAAGCATCACCCCACATGCCATGCTTTCGCGTGCCACTGCTGGCATTCGGTCCGACACATTGATCGTCAATCTACCCGGCAGCCCCAAGGCAGCTGTAGAAAACCTCGCTGTGCTGATCCCCGTTCTCCCCCATGCGGTACAGCTTCTCCGGGAGGATCCTTTTTCTGAGGCTGGCCATCAGGCAATCTGATGGGTGTATAATCTGGCGCGAATGATTTTTATACAGGTATATGGAGGTTTGAGTGCATTTATGGCAAGCTGATGTTGTTCCAGATAATCTACCTGAAGAGCAAAAACCAGGTTGGCGACGGACAATTCTGGACACACTTGAAACGATCATATTATCCTTGGTTCTTTTTCTGGCGATCAACGCAATATCGGAGCGCATACGAGTTGAATCAATCAGCATGCAGCCAACTCTCTTCCCTGGTGATTATGTCATCGTAAATAAGCTGGCATATCGTTTAAAGGGCAATCCCGATCGGGGTGACGTCATTGTGTTTCGCTACCCACCCAACCCCGAAGCGATCCCTTACATAAAACGCGTCATCGGTCTACCGGGTGATCAGATCCATATTGCTGATGGAAAAGTATATGTTAATGGTCAGGCGGTTGTTGAGCCTTACCTTGTGGTTACAACGAATCGCGGTGGCGATTGGACTGTACCTGCTGGACAACTTTTTGTCATGGGGGATAACCGAAATAACTCGTCTGATTCACGCTCCTGGGGATTTGTGCCCCTTGAGAATATCATCGGACGAGCTGAGCTGATCTACCTGCCACCCCAACATTGGGCTTTTCTCCACGAAAATATAGCCATTGCGTCACCTGAACCCTGATTCACTTACCATGAGGGGATGCCATCTGTTCTGGTTACATTATTGCAACGCATGTAACAAATTCTTATGATTGTCGTTCAATAAGGTGAATGCATGCCAGGCAGGCTGGAAAAAGACAAACAGCTGATTAGGAAAGCCCAACAAGGTGATCCCAACGCATTCGGTGATCTTTACGAAAGCCATGCCCCTGCTATCTTCCGTTACCTTTATATCCACCTGGATAGCCAGATGGATGCGGAAGACCTCACCGGTGAAGTTTTCCTGAAAGCCTGGCAATCCTTACCAAAATATACCGAGCGTGGTGTACCCTTCCTGGCATTCCTTTTTAGGATTGCCCGAAACGTACTCGTGGATCACTACCGTCAAAATAATCGCCTGGAATCCAAAGACCCGGAGGATATGGACGGATTTACTGCACAAGGGATTTTGGAACCGGTTGATATTGTCGGCAGCCAAATTGAGCACCAACACATACTCCGGAAATTACACAGGCTGCGCTCCGATTACCAATCCGTTCTCACGCTTCGATTTATCAGTGAGCTTTCACCTGAGGAAACTGCTCAGGTGATGAACCGTTCTGTAGGTGCCATCCGAGTTTTACAGCACCGGGCACTGGCAGCTTTACGGGATGAAATGGATAAGACAGGATAAAGATGAAAATAGAACGTCAGATAGATCAGATCATTAATGAAAATCTACCCGCCATTGCCTCTGGTGAGCAGACCCTTGATTCGATCCTTGCCAGGTATCCACAGATTGCTTCTGAGCTTCGCCCCAGGCTCGAAGCAGTGATCTGGTTGGGACAAGTCAAGCTTTCCGTCGCCACCAGACCAGGATTTATCCACGATTCGCGTAAATACCTGGAAGCCAAAATTGAATCCACGCATCCCACCGGATTTTGGCAACGTCTCACCAGGCGATACTCCCCTCAGCGTTGGGTGTTTAATATAGCTGCACCCATTATCGTATTTCTACTCTTCGCATTGATGATCAACAGTGCAGTGATAACTGCCCGGCTATCCATCCCGGGTGATCCTCTTTATTCCACCAAACTGATGATTGAAGATCTCCAGCTGGCACTTACTTTTGATCCGGTGGATAAAACGAATCTCCAAATCCAGCAATCTCAGGGAGCGCTCCCTGGAATTTATTGAGCTGGTGATGGAAGGCAAGTATGAGCAACTGCCCGTAGCTGCTACCCGGATGGAGTCGGAGATTATTGCCTCGTTACACATATTGAATGAGATTACAGAGAATGATCCAACAGTTCTCAGTTTCTTCGGTTGCTTCGTTCAGGGATACATTATCTAGCGAGATTTTCATGCTGAATGTATTAAAAGGGTCTTCACCAACCTCTGCCCATCCGGGGATAAACCTGGCCATCCAGGTCGCCCAGTCTGGGGTGCTGGCATTAAGGTAGCTGGATTGGTTCAGTTCTTTTTTTGGGAACACCTATCAGAAGTGATAATAATTTTTAATCGACTAGGCTGTAATATAGAGAAAAATGGTGTAACAAATCACAATCTGTTTCGTTTTATAAGGTAAAATTAGGTATTGTTATTTTTATTGCAGGATTGTTGAATATTAAGAACATTTTTTGCTAAATAGCATCATTCTAAGAAGAGTTGTGAATATGATCAAACCTATAAAAAAGTTGACTCATTCAAAAAAGGAAGTCGCCCAGACGATGGTGGAGTTTGCCATTGTATTTCCTGATCATATTATTGATCACCTATGGAATCATCGAGTTTGGGCGTATGGTGTTCATATATGCTGCAGTCACCGGTGCCGCCCGTGAGGGTGCCCGGTATGGTGCAGCAGCCGGTGATAGGCGGTGATGGGACTCCTGCATTACGCTGATTGTGATGGGATCCGGAATGCTGTTCAACGCACAGCGGTCTTGGTTTCTATTCCCGACGAGAATATCGATATCAGCTATGATGAAGGTCCTGGTCTTGCAGAGGTTGCGCCTACCTGTGAAGACCTTGCAACTGATGTGTCTAACGATGATGACCCGATTAAATTGGGAGACAGGATCATTGTGCATGCTACCGCCCAATATGAGCCAGTAATTGGTGGTTTTCTTGGTGTAAGTGGGTTCCCAATCAACGCAGAAAATGCCCGCACCATTTTGGTGAATATACCTATGCCATACCCATAATATATGTCATGCATAATTTTTCATGCCATATCATCGCAAATGATTAAAAATAATGAATGAAATTCATACCTCACTAGTTTTTTTCTTGCCCTTCAGGAATCGTGATATCGATCTTCGGAGCATCATGAGAAGGAGATATTTATGAATAAGGTTATCCATTCCAAGCCAAAAGAACACGGTCAGAGCTTGGTGGAGCTGGCGTTAACCATCACCATTTTAATGGTCCTCTTGGCCGGGACCATCGATCTAGGGCGTGCTTTCTTCACCTGGTTGGCGATGCGTGATGCTGCCCAAGAAGGCGCTTCATTCGGATCCATCAATCCCCCCAGCTCGGATTTAACCTGTGATGAAACCACCACCGATCCGGGACCTGAGATTTGTGAAAGAATATGGGACAATCTGTTACTAACCGTTAACAAAGATAGAGCTGAAATTGGTCAATTTATTACTATAAACATTGATATTGTCAACACACCTTGTTTGGGGAATACTATTGAATCAAGGGTAAACTATCGAAGAATTTCCCCTAGCCATGCCATTCTTAGGCACTCTTCTGGGTGGTCAAACTATTCCTATCCACGCCACAATAAACGATACAATCTTGACCCCACCATGTAATTAAAAAAATGTGATTGTTGGAGGATTTTCCTATGAACGATATACCTCATAAATCCGAAAGCGGACAAGCAATTGTCTACCTGGTAATTGGTCTGGTCGTCTTCCTTGGTTTCGTCGCCCTGGCGATCGATGGTGGCATGGCATTGGCCGATCGTCGCCATGAGCAGAATGCAGCAGATGCCGCCTCATTAGCTGGTGGTGGTAAAGTCGCGCTTGATTTGGAAGCAGCATATATAACAATCGCAAAAATTGGAACTGTAGTAGTCTCGGATTCGCACATGAGTCATGGTGAAGATTTTGCCATCACACGTGCTGCAAACAATAATTTCACCATCTCCAAGATACTAGTGGTGGTCATAATTATGTGGATGCCACATGCAATAACGGTAGTAAATACATCGATGTCACCGTGGAGATCTCAGCTACCACACCAAGCAATTTCCTCCAGTTGGTCTTCCCCGATGCCCTACATAACGAAGTGGATGCTGTTACCCGTATCCATCCACGCCATCCGGTATCGCCTGGAAATGCCATCATTGCACTTAACTCACCGGAATGTAATGGAAACCAAAATGGTGATGTCTTTTTTATAAACCCAAAGATGATACTACTTTAAGAGTAAACAACGGAAGCATTTTTTCCAATGGTTGCGTCAAATGTAATGGCTAACCTAATATAATTGTATGACTGCGATTATGCTAGCTGATCCTAATTGTAATCCGGCGGGATTGGGTTCGTTTGGTAACGATCCTGAGACATGTAATGGTAACTTGGACTCCACCTCCTGAATCGCCAGTAGAACAAATTGATCCTGAGGATTTTACCGCTATTAATCCTGATTGTTCCGATCCTGCTGCTCATAATATCACAGCAAATGATTTTGAGAAGTTACTCAAGCCCAACAAACTGTACACGATGGCTTCAGGATTATGGTGTCATTACTGGTAATGTAACTATAAACTCCAATAATATACTAGAAGGAGATAATGTAACGATTTATGTGAAAAATGGAGACTTTACCATCAATGGTACCGCGCAAATTAACTTATCTGCTTCAACCGACACTCACGCCTCACCTGAAATCCCTGGTGTACTCATTTATGTTCCTGCACCTGATCCGTGTAATGCCTCCCTGTGCACGAATCATACAGTCAAATTAGATGGGACTAGCACATCCACATTTTTCGGAAGCATCGTTGCACCATGTTCAAAGGTGACGCTGACTGGTACTGGTGGTAATACCTATATAGGACAGATCGTAGGATGGAATGTGGAAGTTGGAGGGGATGCTACCTTGAATCTCACTTACAATGAAAATCTAGCTGCCAGCTCCCCCACCTCGATGGAGCTTCACAAATAATCAATACTAATAAATTGAGAAAACAAGCGGTGGATGGCACCGCTTGTTTTTATTTAATAAACACTCCGGGCAAGCTACCCAGCGGCACCCGGAATATCCTCCTTACTGCTGCTTCTTCTCAGACCTGACAGGGTTCGAAGGGTTCCGCCGCGCTGGACCCACCCGGAGCGCAGCAAGCATACCTCAGGAATTTTCCCCTGTCAATGCTTTGATCTTCGCCATGAAAAAATCATTACCCCACCGATGATGATCAGCACCAGCACGCTAGCCCCTATAACCAGGCTGGCATTCCCCCCCACCGGTGGTAGGATCCGCTCTTCAGGAGTTTCAGTTGCTTCGGTGGTTCCAGGCTGCGTGGGACTGGGTGTTTGGGCTGCTTCTTGCTTGATTATCTTCATTTCTACCTGGAATTGCTTATAATTCGCAGCTTTTACGCCGCGTGTGGAAATCCCTACAAGTAACAATCCAACCAGCACAACCATCAGCCAGAATGATCTAGGTTTTTTCATACAGCTGTCCCTGTTGATTAGTGAATCACACCGTGCTTCTAGTTTATCACATACAATTGGGATTGTGACCAAAAACCCGGTAAAATTACCTCACAATCAAAAAATATGAAGCAACCTAGATATATTCTGCTTGCCCGTCTAGCCATCGCCCCGGTCCTTATCTGGAATGTCCAGTGCGCAATTTCCTTTCTGTTATGGCCTGATCGACTTCACCGCTGAGTTCGAGCTATCTGGTCCACCGGGAGAAGCAGCCATACGCGGCATTGGTTTATTATTCTTGATGTGGAACATACCCTATACGGTGGCTCTTATCCACCCGATGCGTTATCGCATCTCGCTCTATGAAGCTACTGCGATGCAAGGCATAGGCCTGCTGGGAGAATCACTAATTTTGATGAGCCTGTCTCCGGTTCATCGGATTTTACAATCCAGCTTGAGCCGTTTTATCGTCTTCGATGGTGCCGGATTGGTGCTATTGCTGCTGGCGATCTGGTTTGTTCACCGTGTCGTTATGCGTGGATCTTCGAATAGAGTTATATAGCTATTCAGTTAACGTGAGCCATCGACCATCAGAGGACACTATTCAAAGGCTGAACAGACCCGCTGAAGATGTGTTGTTGCTTGATAGCAAATAAAACCAACGTCGCTGTATTACCCCTTATATTGCAGGTGGGAGTATTGGTGCTTTCCCATACCCCCACCAGCCTGGTGATCGTACCTGATTGGTGTTTTCGGGTTTGGCACCCTCGCCTGGTTGTGAATATACTAATTAGTATTTCTTCAATTATTTTACTTTGGAAAGATCGATCTCTAGCTTATTATTTTTAATGTTTACATATGGCACCCATTTCCCAGTGTCCTGGATAATAACCGGCGTATCTGGCGTATCATTTGCCTCAAGAAAAATATATGCAGTTCGCTGAGCATTGAAATATGCGCTGGGCATCCGTCTACAAAAGCGATAACTCCCAGGTCGAGTCAATATTTCCTGGATCAAATTGATACCAAATTCAGGTGCTGCTGTAAGGTTGTTATCACTGGATAGAAACTGAATCTTTGGATATAAACCTGTGCCTGTCCCGACAACTTTCCATTCAGTACAGAAAGTAGTTTTATCCCTGGAATGGTGGATTACATTGAGATCCACCAGACTGATTCTTTGTTCAGTTCCAAATTGATAACTGAATTCTGGCAGTCCAGGGTTATTGATCCTGTAAACATCAGCAATATTCTGGGGAGGACCATTGCCTTTCTTCAGTAAAATCAACCCGTCATGAGCTGCCACCGTTTCCCAGGATGGGTCCTGGCGGATTGCATCCCATTGGGCTTGGGTGCTAGCCAAGGGTAGATAATATGGATAACTCCCATACCAGGTATCCAGTAATAACCAGGAGACATTTCTTATATCGGGGAAAATCCTCACCGTATCATATTGCGCAAGGTGAGCTCCCAGGTGGGCTTCAACTGAAACATCCGCTTCTTTTGGGATCATGTTTAGGAACTCATTGGTTGTGCTTTCCCTTCCAGTCGATTCAGGCCAGATAAACCCTTTGGATAATGGTGTATAACCGAGTATCCAGTGGTTGGTCAGTATGCTCGTGGCAAGGGCAACTCCGATGATCCCATACCATGTCAACGCTGGTCTACGTTGCTTCAACGAGCTGGTAATTTTTCTAAAACCATCTATTGATCCGATGATGGCCAAGGAGATTAATGGAGCGCTATAGTGATAGATATTTGGATATCTAGTTGGCTCGTACCAGCTCAAGCTGTTAACTAAAATCAACGGAGCCATTGCCAACATCGCTGGAGCTGAGGCAAAGTAAAGAAAGAGCAATGGGAGACCCAATCTCAGGTTGTAGGTGATCAAATTAACCAAGTCGAACTTCCAGAAGGACGGTTGACCGATGGCTGACAAGACGCCTTGCAGGGTGATAGGAGTTCCTAACGGGAAAAATCGCACAATGTATGGGGTGCCTCCACCCCCAAAATGTGGAATTATTACAAAAAATGAAACCAGGGCGAATAGCAGGCCTACCCCAAAAAGCGCTAGGGCTTGCTTTCGCAGATGACGCGGTACCATCCAGATCATCGCCCACCCAACAAAGAAGGGAAAATCTTCTTTGAATCCCATAGCGAACAATGTTATCACCCACCAGAGCCTGATATTTCCGGTATCAGCCGCATCAATAGCAGCCAACAGTAGCGGGGGTAAAAAACAGGCAGCATGAATATCCCATCCAGTATTGGTTTCTACCGCTGGAAGCAAGAGATAGCCGGCTGAGAACAAAAGAGCCAACCATGGTGAGTTAAGCCTACGTTTGGTGATGCGGTATAAAGGGATTGCACCAAGTGCAACGAAAAATGATAAGACAACAAATAATGTCTCACTCTTGGGCACGATCGCATATGGAATCAATAGAAACAATAAACTAAGTTGGACATGGTCTCCCAGGAGGCTTTCTGTTTTCCGGTCGTTAAAATTCGTCACCGTCTCACCGGTCACTGGATAGTAGGTTGACCGCATGAAGTGTCCATGAAGTGTATTCCACAGAGGCTGCTCTACGCTCAGTGTATCCAAACTGGTTTCAAAAGAGGCGTGTCGTTGGATTTGGTATGCAGAAAAAAAAATGATGTAAAACGCGATCATGACAGCCAGGATGACAACGGTCATTTTCTCAGTATGAGACCAGGAAGAAATGGCCTTACCGAACCATTGTGTCGGATGCTTACCCTTCTGGCTGATCGCCATCACGAATAAAATCTCCTTATCCTAAACGGATATGCATCCTTATTTTAATCATAAATGGTATCCCAAGAAAGCTATGAAGTTAACAAATCTGTAAGTCATATACCTCAGCTTCTGTAATTCTACGTCCCTAATGTTGCTATGATTTATCATAGAAGAATAGAACGTTGTGACCTTCTTCAGAAGGAGTCACTATAAGATAAATATACTTTTGTTAACTCGTCACTTGATAGTAAGCGCGTACGATTATTATGAATGAAAAATACAAAGTTCCTATAATACCCCCATATATGGCAGGTGGGAGTATCGCTACCCCCACCATTACCCTGGCGGAGAGAGAGGGATTTGAACCCTCGTTCCCTTGCGGGAAACACGCTCTCCAGGCGTGCGCGCTAGGCCAGACTACGCGATCTCTCCGTGAAAAAATCGCTGCGGTTTTCTCTCCACAGCGAAGCGCATTATATCATAAATGCAATCCGCCCCTTATCCATTGATGGTGTTCATATCCCTAATATCAGATAAAACCAACCTAGGCATGTAACTCAAATACATACAGTGACATATCCCAGCTTCGTTGAAATCCCGCATTTTCCAGGTATTCTAGGATCTCTACATGGTTCAGTGCCACCCACCCAGCTGATTGATATCCAATTCTTCCCATCAAACTGCGATAATCATGCAAGAATTCACCCAGGTCATCAATTGCACAACCAGCTAGCTGGATCCCAGGCTCTTGCCTGTCATCTTCGTGGTCCTCCCAAATAGAAAGCAAACCCAGTCCCCCTTTCCACCACCACGCATGCCCCTCATTGATTGCCTTTTGAATGTGCTTGAGCTGTGGGTCGGCATATACCCACCCCAAATTGATCAATCTCCACGAAAGTTGGTGGATTGGATTATGTAAAATGAAATCCATCGCAATCGCAGCGTCTTCAATATTAAGTGGCGTAAATTGACTTTCCCCGTCAGTCAAACAAGGAGCTCGATGAGGGATGAATTCCGCAATCCGCTTAAAACCGGATCGCTCACACATATGGTGGACTTTTACATTATATGATCCGGTTGTCAGGCGGATGATACCCTTCCCTAGGCGACGCCAGGTTTCCAGCACATATTCATGGATATGGGCTGCAACACCCATGCCTTGTACATCCGGGTGTACGCGCAATCCTTCCATGTACCATTCATCCTCAGCGAATTTGGTGAGTTTAAAGATTCCCACCACTCGCCCACCCATTTCTGCCACGCCGAACAAACCATCTGGATCTGCCAGCCATTCTTCCCATACCATGGGAATGTAATCGCCACCATCCCAGATATGCGAACATAACTCAAAGACCTCATCTTTGTCTTTTCGCAGTGCCGGCCTGCAGACAACCATATCCAGATGATTGAAATTTATCATTTTCAATCCCTTTATCTATTCAGGGAATAATCCTGGCATAGCTGCAGGTGCATACTGTCTGACCATATCATCCGAGACCCCATTCTCCCGGCATATTTCTGCATAGAGGTCAGCGCTGGGGCGTTTATGTCTTGCCTGGGTTTCAATATCCAGCTCCCAAAGTCCAAAGCGTTGCGTCCAGCCACGTTCCCATTCAAAATTATCCACCAGAGTCCAATGAAAATATCCTTTGATCGGCCAGTTAAAGTTAACTGCTCTCCACATCTGGTGGATATGTTCAACAATATATCGTGGGCGAATTTTGTCCTCCGAATCGTCAAATCCATTCTCTGTGACAATGATGGGTACATTATATTTTAATCCCCATTTCAGCGCTTCAAACATTCCCAGGGGCTCATTTGCCAGGAATCCGGTGGTGCTCAACTCTGCACCTGGGTGAAAAAATCGCCGGCTAAATAATTCATTCATTTTTAACAAGTGAAAGCTAACATAATCTCGCGTATAGTAATCAATTCCAAGGAAATCTTGAGTCCCTTTTACTTCTGGAACACGCTGTCTGCTTGTCAAGAATTTGACTACCCCATCCTTTACTGCAGATGGAAATATATCATTGAAGCTCATCAAAACCTTGGTTACCAATCTATCCAATGGAAACCAGCTTTTTGCAGGTTGTAAACTGCGGTAATAATTTGCCATTCCAACCTGTGCTTGGGGCTGGATCTGGTGGATAACATGATATGCAGCTGCATGAGCACGTAAAATATTGACCATGACTGTATAAGCCAGTCGAATATCTTTCTTTCCTGGTGGAAACATTCCAAGCAAAAAACCCAGGGTAGCATATCCATTCGGTTCATTAAACGTACACCATAGATTGACATAATCTTTTAAAGCGTAGACCACTTTACGCACATACTTTTCAAAATATCCGGCAGCAGCCTCATTCTCCCAACCGCCATTTTCCACAAACCATTGAGGATCCGAATAATGGTGCAACGTAATAAGTGGTGTCATATTTAATTCCACCATTCCTCGCACCATCTCAACATAGCGGTTTATAGCATCTTCATCCCAACGATCGGGTGTCGGTTGGATTCTGCTCCACTCAACCGACATACGGTGGGCATTCTGATATCCTTCTGCGGCTCGGTGAAAATCCTCCCGCCAACGACCATTCCACCAATCACTAGCCAATCCGGCTCTATCCCCATGAATAATCCTTCCTGGTTCCTGTTCCCACGCATACCAGTTACTATTGATATTACTACCCTCCACCTGATAAGCTGCGGTTGCGGTCCCCCATAAAAATCCACGTGGAAAATGGAATGTCGCTTTTACCATGAATTCTCCTTGTCTTTAAATTCCATCCCTAATTCTAGCTGTTTGAGGCTATCTTTGCAAACATTCTTTTTATTCATAGTATCTGCTACGACTATTAATATGGTATGCTATGGATATCGTCTAAGGAGGTGTTGATATGACCGAAGCATTCATCATTTCCGCTGTACGTACACCTGTCGGACTCGGAAAACCCACTGGAGCACTCGCTTCCTTATCACCAGTTGACTTAACTTCTTTGGTACTGATGGAAGCCGTCAAACGGGCAGGGATCGAACCAGACCAGGTAGATGATGTGGTCTGGGGATGTGTTACACCAATCGGGGATCAGGGCGCCAACCTCGCCCGTTTGAGTGTATTAAGGGCTGGATTTCCAATGCACATACCTGCGGTTACCCTCAGTCGCATGTGTGGCTCAGGTCAACAAGCGATCCATTTTGCAGCCCAAGCCATCCTGGCTGGTGATATGGACATTGTAATCGCAGGTGGCACTGAAATGATGTCACACCAACCGTTGGGTGCTGATTATCCAAAAGAATGGCCGGATGGTATTCCCTACAAATTAGTACATCAAGGCATCAGCGCTGAAATGATGGCTGAAAAATATCAACTCTCACGGGAGGCTCTGGATGATTATGCCTACGGATCCCATATGCGTGCGATGCAAGCAATTCAAAATGGCAATTTCGAGAGCCAAATACTCCCAATTACTTTATCGGATGGAAGAGTGATCAAAATCGATGAGGGTGTTCGTATGCCACCCAACCGTGAGAAGATGGCTTCTCTACAGCCTGTATTCAAACCGGATGGAGTGATTACAGCAGCCAATGCCAGTCAGATCAGCGATGGATCGGCAGCATTAGTTTTAGCATCTGCGAAGGCTGTTGGTGCGTATAACCTCACCCCACTTGCAAGTATCATCACTCGCTACGTGATCGGTTCCGATCCAGTAATCATGCTGGATGGTCCCATCCCTGCCACCCGTGAATGCTTGAGACGTGCCGGCTTATCCATGGATCAGATTGACATCATCGAAATTAACGAGGCGTTTGCTTCGGTCGTTCTAGGGTGGATCAAAGATATTGAACCAGATATTTCTAGAGTCAATCCAAACGGTGGTGCAATTGCCCACGGACATCCGTTAGGTGCCACTGGTGCCATCCTGATGACCAAGTTGGTTCATGAACTTCACAGAACGCATGGAACTTATGGATTACAAACGATGTGTATTGGCCATGGAATGGCAACCGCATCTATTATTGAACGGATCTAACTTGGAAAAAGATCACACACATTATGATCCATACCATTTATCTCTCACTCGGCAGCAACCTCGGAGATCGCCTCGTCAATCTCCGGACTGCAATTTCGGCATTACCACCAAAAATCCAACCAATTTCTCTATCATCAGTCTATGAGACAGATCCCTGGGGATATATTGACCAACCCACCTTTTTAAATCTCGTGATAAAAGCCGATACCGCACTCGACCCATATTCAGTACTCACACATATTAAAGCGATCGAAGTAACCATGGGGCGCCAGGAAACTTTTCGCTTCGGTCCTCGCTTGATAGACATGGATATCTTGTTCTATGATGACATAATTCTGGATTCACCACAGTTGACTATCCCGCATCCCCGGCTCGCGGAACGTGCCTTTGTGCTTGTTCCAATGGCAGAAATTGCACCTGACCTGATCCATCCGGTTCTAGGTAAAACGATTCAACAGCTAAGGTCTTCAGTTGATCCGACCAGTTTAAAGTTATTTCAAACCCCAATATCCTGATTTGGAGCCAGTGCATGCCAATCATTGTAAAATCCGGTACCATTATTACTGCATCTGAAACTTTCCAGGCTGATATCTTGATCAATGGTGAGCAAATTGAAGCAATCGCCAAAGATTTGGATGTCAGAGGGGCAGAGATTATCGATGCCTCTGGCAAACTTGTGATGCCTGGTGGTGTGGATCCACATACTCACTTCGACTTGCCTATGTTCGGTACAGTGTCTTCTGATGATCACTATACTGGACATAAAGCAGCTGCTTTCGGTGGCACAACCACAGTGCTGGATTTCGTTCCGCTGGACGAGGAATCCATATCAGACAGTATCAATCGGTGGCATGAAAAGGCGAATCCAAATGCAGCTATCGATTTTGGCTTTCATATGAATATCAGCCACTTCGATCGAAAAGTTGCAGATGAAATCCCCCTGTTACCCCATTTTGGGATTACTTCGGTTAAAGTCTTTACCGCCTACAACAACCGGTTACGGCTGCAAGATGGAGAAATCTTTCAGGTTTTACGGCTGGCAAATAAAAGCAATTTACTCACCATGTTGCATGCTGAGGATGGTGATGTTATTGATCTTCTGATTGCTGATGCATTGGTAAATGGGCACACTTCGCCGGAATGGCATGCCCTCACTCGACCAGCCTGGGGAGCAGTGGAAGCTGTATCGCGGGGGTCAGCCCTGGCTGCACAAGCGGATGCGCCTCTTTACATTGTCCATATGAATGTTGCTGGAGAAGTAGATCAGCTACAATATGCCCGTCAGCATGGTTTGCATGTGATGGGAGAAACCTGCCCTCAGTACCTGTTTTTTTCAATGGACTTGCTTAAACGTGAAGATGGTGCAAAATGGGTTTGCTCTCCACCTCTAAGAACTCCCGCAGATCACACCCGTCTATGGCAAGGTTTGTCGGATGGTACATTACAAACCATCGGTACAGATCATTGTCCATTTTTCTTCGACGGGAGCAAACCAATAATATATGAAGGCCATCCTATTGCCATACCGGGCAAGGAATTGGGTAAAGATGATTTCACCAAGATTCCAAATGGATTGCCGGGTGTTGGTGATCGTCTTCCCGTCTTATGGACATATGCTGTTCGTTCAGGCAGACTTACTCCAAACCAGTTTGTTGCTCTGACAAGCACAAATCCTGCAAAAATCTTCGGTTTATATCCCCGCAAAGGTTCTATATTGCCTGGCGCACATGCTGATATTGTCATTTGGGACCCAAATCGTCGATTAAGATATGGGGTTGCTCATTCCCACCACCGCACTGACTACAATTTATTCGAAAATTGGGAATTAGTAGGCTTTCCAGAGAAAGTATTTTTGCGTGGAACCCTGATTGTTGATGGTGATAATTGGAATGGCAAAGCTGGGATGGGTAAATATTTAGTCAGAAACCCTGGAACGATCTTATAAGCGCTTCAACAGGGTCATATGCTCATCCTGCTGACGATATTTCTCCTATTATTAATCCCGTTTGCCATGTTGATCACTCACATGGTAAGGCCAAAATTCAGCATCCAGGGATTTTTGGCTGTTTTGGCAGTCTTGGCTGGATGGCTGATGGTATTGCTTGCCCGGCAAGATATCCCTGGAACGATTACACTACTGCACTGGCAACCTGCGATCTTCTTTCCTGATTCACCCTCATTGCTTATTGATAATATTTCATGGTACTTTGCATTTGGGGTAATTACCCTGGCATTATCGTCAATTGTTACTTCCATTGCACATTTAGGTCAGAGTTATAAGAATAATCCCAATTTAGGCGAAAACAAAATTGAGGTTGTAGAAATCCAGGATCAAACTGAGAAGAAAACATCACCAACCAAGCCTACACCTGTCGTTAATAACAAATCCACGTCCAATTGGCAATCGTGGGCAGGAATTCTAATCCTCACGAGTTTGGGTCTGGTAGCAGTCATCGCTGGGAATATGCTTACCATATTATTAGCATGGGCTGCATTGGATATACTTGAGCTGTTTTTATTATTGGGTTTAGATTTACAAAGTAAATCGCGCGAACGTACCATCCTGTCATTTTCATTACGGGTGGGAGGGATCGGGATAGTATTGGTGGCAGGGATTGATGCTTGGTCATATGGCGTCTCACTAGCTTTTAATACCATCGATGAAATCACCAGCGTCTACCTTATTTTAGCTGTTTGTCTGCGATTAGTTGTTTTACCTCTCCAACATCAAATTATCCTTCAGCATTCCAAAATGCGAGAGTTCAATACGATATTCCAACTGGTTCCTGTAGCTGCAAGTCTTATTTTGGTGGTCAGAGTAGCAAATTTTGGCATTATTGGACCTATAAGCCCATACCTTTTGGGTTTTATTGCCCTTGTTGGCCTTTATACAGGTTTTCGGTGGATGAGTTCTGATGACGAATTGAAGGGTCTGCCATATTGGATGCTTGGAATTGCGTCCCTGGCAATTGCTTCCGCCATTTTAAACCTTCCTTCTGCGAGTATCGCCTGGAGCCTTGCTTGCCTACTTTCTGGAGGATTGATATTTTCCTTTTTTATACATCACAAGAATCTTATTCCTATAGCTTTCCTGGGATTCGTCTGTTTCTCCACGCTTCCTTTTAGCCCAACCTGGTTGGGAACAGATCTTTTCACAATGGCTGGCACAGCGACAAGCAGAATTACACCATTTCTTTCTTTCCTGTTAGCTCTTGCTTTTTTCCTTACCTTTTCACTTTTCCTAGCTGGCTTCATCCGAATTATATTAAGAGGCATCATCCCCTATGAAGAGCAACTAGAAGTTCATACAGAACGGTGGGTCTGGTTCTTATTCCCTATTGGATTGATCTTCATATTAGCCGCTCATTTTCTCATTGGCGTTATGCTTTATCCAGAATTGAGGAGAATTCCTGTCTCAGGGTGGATCATAGGTGCTATTGCAGCTGTTATTTCAGGGATCATCTGGGTTTTACACATGCGTTATGTCCAAGGTAACTTACGAAGGATTCAGCATCCTTCATCTTCATTTTTTACCAAATTCTTATCGCTGGAATGGTTATTTCACTTATTTGGCAGTATTTATCATTCTCTATCAAGGTTTATTGACCTAATGTCCACCATATTGGAGGGTGATGGAGGGATCCTCTGGGCATTTGTCCTGTTTGCTCTGATTTTCGTTTTCTTGCTAAGGTGAAATCTGCAAATGGTTCCTGATTTGCTGGTACTGAGTGCTGTCCTTTTGGTCAGCCTGACATCAATTTTTATTCTTGTAAGCTCCGATTGGCGCTATTGTATAGCAGCTTTGGCATTGCAATACACAGGCGTATTTATTTTGGTATATATTTCCTGGCCTGTAGAAATGGCAATTGTAAAAATGGTCGCTGGTTGGATGGCTGGGGCAATTCTTGGAACCGCAATGTACAGTGGATCGGATATTTGGAAAAAGCCTGAACATTCTCTTAAATTTGGTCCTATCTTCAGGATATTAGCTGCGATCATTATCGCCTTGGCTATATCCTCTCTGGTCCTAAGCTCAGATAATTGGTTATCGCTGATCAGTATACCGGTCAAATGGGGTAGCTTCATCCTGATATCCATTGGACTGTTACAGCTAAGCCTTTCTTCGCACCCCCTGAGGGTGATCGTCGGTTTGCTCACGGCATTATCAGGGTTTGAAATACTTTATGCGGCGATCGAAGTCTCGCTATTGGTAACTGGATTATTGGCTGGTGTCAATCTTGGGCTTGCTCTTGTAGGTGCATACTTATTGCTTGCACCCACGATGGAGGGCTCCTAATGAGTTCACCGATTATCTGGATAGTCGTCCCTTTAATTTTCGGTGCAATTTTATTCTTCCTCAGACAATTCTACCGTCTCACTGTCATAACTGGCACGGGCATCATGCTTTTATTGACCATAATCGCCTGGATACTTCCTATCAATGAGGTTATTCAAGTCGGTCCCTGGTCTTTTACCATAAACGATACACTCCTGGTCTTGGGTCGACGGTTTGTGTTGGACAATACTGATCGATCCTTATTGATAACAATATATCTCCTGACAAGTTTCTGGTTTGCAGTGGTATTTGTAGCCCAATCGGGGCGGATGTTTATACCCTTAGGCATGGTACTTGTTGCAATATTAACTGCTGCCCTGGCAGTGGAGCCGTTCCTTTATGCTGCTCTATTACTTGAACTAGCTGCCCTGATATGCATTCCTATCCTCGTTCAACCAGGTAAAACGACAGGAAAGGGTGTATTACGTTTCCTAATTTTCCAATCATTGGGTATGCCATTTATACTATTTTCAGGGTGGTTACTTCTAGGGGTCGAGGCCAGTCCGGAGGAATTAACTCTTGTGACGCGTGCAACACTTGCTCTTGCATTTGGTTTTATTTTTTTATTAGCAATTTTCCCGTTTCACACCTGGATTCCAATGTTGGCAGAGGAAAACCATCCTTATGCTGTTGCTTTCGTCTTAGTCATCCTGCCATGGATGGTCACATTATTTGGTCTTGGATTTTTGGAAAGTTATACATGGTTACGGAACTCGGAAGTCAATATCAATTTGCTGAGATTAAGTGGTAGCATGATGGTTTTTGTTGGAGGGATCTGGTCAGTATTTCAACGTCATTTAGGGCGAATGATGGGTTATGCCTGTATGACTGGGATTGGAACGTCTTTACTATCAATAACCATCCCATTGGGTGTGCCTCTTTTCTTCATGATGCTGCTTCCATATACTCTAGCAGTAGGACTTTGGGCACTTGGTCTTTCATCTTTTTATAACACAAAATCCCTCGCCGATCATAAGACGTTACTTTTCCACTCAGTGAGCGGAATCGCTCGACGAATGCCTCTATCTTCCCTTGCCATTATCTTGGGGTGTTTTTCAGTAGCTGGAATGCCGCTACTGGCAGGTTTTCCCGTTCATATACCTCTTTGGAGAGGGTTGGCAATGCTCTCACCGATTGTTACTGTTTTTACACTTATTGGGAGCTTTGGATTATTTGTCAGCGGTATTCGAACGATGGCAATCTTAACCATGGGGCAAAGCGAAGAAAAATGGAGCTTTCATGAGAATCGAGGCGCGATTTTTTTTCTATCTATTGGATTGATCTTATTACTGCTGGTGGGTTTAGTTCCACAATGGTTCCTTCCCCTGTTTTCTGATGTGGCTAAAGTTTTTCCGCACCTGATTACCTGGCAAGTGCCATAAAGCGTCCTCATGCTATAATCTCCGTACATGATTTTCTATATGCGCGGGAATGATTATTTCATTTACAAATAATATTAGGAGCTTTCATGGATATTGAACAGCTACAAAAACGTATTCAATGGATTGAAGAAGACCGCCGTAAAGAGAAAGATGCCATAGCCCTGCTTGAAAATAAAATCAATGGACTGGAGGGTGGCTTAGCTGCTGTGTTACAACAAGGCAAAGATTTAAGCAGCGAAATCACCCGCTTATCTGCCATAATCATTCGAATGGATCAATATGACCAAGCTCTGATTAAGGCTCGGGTGGAGAGTAAACAAACTATCGACGACCTGGATAAGGGTATCAAGATCCGTCTAGACGAATCAGAAAAATTCCGGCAGTCTGAAGCCAGAACCTTTGAAAACAGTATTCTAGACTTACAGAAACAACTTGAAGCAATCCCAAAATTGGAAAAAAACATCCAGGCTCGTATTGATATTGAGATCGCAATCCGGCGTTCATTGGACGAGCTACGAAACAATATTGATTCAGTCCGAATTGAAGAGGAAGAATATACACGTACAATTCGTTTACTTGAAGACGGACGTCGCCAGGATGCAAAACGGATTGTTGACTTGCAAGGTGAAGCCAATGCTCTCAGAAAACGCATGGATGATCAAAGAGGCCAGACAGAGCTTATCAACACAAACCTGCATAAATTGGAAACACGCATGAATGAGCTCGTTACAATTGAAGGCGAACGTCGAGATGTGATAAATAATTTTCTAGACAAGCAATCCACCGCCCAGGTCGATAGAGATCGTCTGTGGAAGGAATGGCAGTCGAGATTTGACACGATTGAAAAACAAGCTGTGGATATCGAATCCCAATTAATCAGTCTCGACACAACTCATCGTGAAGTAAAACGCACCCAAAAGGTCCTGGAGGAATTAACTCAACGGGTTGAACGTCGTATCAGCGAAATCACTGAAATACAAAGGCTTTCAGAAGACCGATTCAGGCAGGAGTGGGTTTCATTCAAAGGTGATGACCAGAAACGGTGGACAAATTACACCCTTACCCAAGAGGAACAGCGTAATGAGGCTACTCGCCAGTATGATAAACTTGCCGATCAAACCACTCACCTTGAAGATGGATTACAAGAAATGAATGACATGCTGCAGCAAGCAAACGAGTTGGTGGAAAAACGCTTGCAAGCAATCCTGGCAATGGCTCATGATTGGGTTACCACCTACGAACGTACCATGGGGCATAGTCGTTAACACGTATGCATGTTATTGGTACTGCTGGTCACGTTGACCACGGAAAATCCACCCTTGTTCAAGCTTTAACAGGGACACATCCCGACCGCCTTAAAGAAGAGCGCGAGCGGGAAATGACCATAGACTTGGGTTTTGCCTGGCTGACACTCCCCTCTGGCGAAGAAATAGGCATTGTCGACGTGCCTGGACATCGCGATTTCATCGAAAATATGCTCGCTGGTGTAGGAGGCATTGATGCTGCATTATTTGTCATCGCTGCTGATGAAGGGATAATGCCTCAAACCAGAGAACACTTAGCGATTTTGGATATCCTGCAAGTACAGGGTGGCGTCATCGCACTAACAAAAATCGATCTGGTTAATGATTTAGACTGGCTCGACCTGGTGGAAGATGATGTTCACACAGTTTTAACGAATACAGTTCTCGAAAATGCACCGATCATTCGCGTGTCAGCGCGCACTCGGAGTGGAATTCCTGAATTATTGAATGCTTTAAGCGATTGCATGGCAGACCGTCCTCCAAGACCCGATCGTGGACGCCCGCGCCTTCCAGTAGATCGAGTTTTCACAATGTCTGGTTTTGGGACGGTTATAACAGGCACACTTAGTGATGGCAGCCTACATACGGGCGACGAAGTGGAAATTCTCCCTTCCGGATTGCATTCTCGCATCCGAGGTCTGCAAACCCACAAAAGGAAGGAGGATACTGCTATCCCTGGAAGCCGAACTGCAGTGAACATATCCGGGATTAATGTCGATCAGGTAAAGCGGGGGGATGTAATAGCCTACCCGGGCAGTTATAAACCCAGCCAACGCATCGATGTACGTTTCAGCTTGCTTCCCGATGTCGTCCACCCATTAAAACATGATACCCAGGTCAAGCTATTCCTCGGTTCAGCAGAAATTTCATCCAGAGTGCGCTTATTGGGTAGTGATGAGCTTCTTCCAGGTGAAGAAGGTTGGCTTCAACTCGAGCTCGATACGCCAGTAGTTGCAACCCGAGCAGATCGATATATTCTAAGACGTCCTTCACCCGGAGAAACATTGGGAGGTGGTACTGTTGTCGATCCCCATCCCAAAAAACGGCACAAACGTTTTTCCGCACAAGAGCTATCTAATTTAGATACCCTCGCACGAGGCTCACCCGCTGAAATCCTGGTTCAAGCGATGCTTGCCTTGGGAATCGCTTCCTGGCAAGAGGTCATAATCCGTTCCAACCTCGATCCAAACATTGCCAATAATACTGTGCGAGAATTATTTACATCCGGACAATTCATCATATTGGAGAATATCGAAAAGGATTCAATTTCTCCTCCCACAATATTGACCTCCAAGGAATATTGGGATCAGCTATCAGACAAAATAATGCAAGCAGTCGATGATTATCATAAGAAATACCCATTGCGTCGGGGAATTTCTCGTGAAGAATTAAAATCTCGCTTAAAGTTATCTACTCGCCTATTCAATATAATATTACGAAGAGTTGTCGCTGTAGGTGAATTACAAGAAAATGCCACAATAGTACGAAGGATTGGACATAACATTCGTTTTTCCCCTCACCAACAACAATCCGTAGATGCATTATTAGCTCGTTTCAGTAATGCCCCATTTTCACCACCAACGGTGAAAGAATGTATGGCAGAAGTAGGTGAGGAAATATATAATGCAATGATTGATCTCGATTTAATTATTCAAATCTCACCAGATGTGGTCTTTCGCAAGCAGGATTATGATGTGATGATTTCTGAGGTTATTGGTTTGCTGAACTCAAGGGGGACAATTACCGCAGCAGAAGTACGTGACCACTTCAATACAAGCCGACGTTACGCACTTGCCCTATTAGAGTTTCTCGATGCGCAGGGCACTACTGTGCGTGATGGGGATAGCCGACGCTTGAAAAAATAACGACCAAAGCCTTGCTTTTATTATACCGGGGGTTACTCTGAATATTTTTCAATATTTAATGATTTATATAAACGCTGTCGGATATCACTTGGTAAAACTTCAGTCTCGGCAGTCATGTGGTAAATATTTACTGTTTTTCGCAATGTATCTACCACAACTCGACAATCTTCACAGTCCTCCATATGATGCTCAAGCACCTGGCATAGCTCTTCGCTCAACTCACCATCCACATATTCTGATAGTGTTCCAAGGAGCTGCCGGCATTTATTATGCTCATGTTTTTTCTTTGTTTCAGTCATTTTCGTTTACTCCTTTGGAACGTAGAATTAGCATCTCTAGGTTCTTATTGGAGGTCGCCTTCGTTTGATGAGGCTGTGCTTCTTGAATAATAGCCACACGATCGCCATAATACGTAGACAGCTCTTCCCTCAATCGCAAACGCGCACGCGATAATCTAGTTTTTACTGCTGTCTCACTCAATCCCAATACTTCCGCTGTCTCGCGCGTTGATAGGTTGTTTATGTCCCGCAACAGAAAAACCACCCTCAGGCGCTCGGGCAATCTCTCAACAGCTGCATCAAGTTTTTCTCTTGACTCTTCAGATAAAAATTCGTTTTCTGGTAAACAACACCAGTCGACAATCTGTATAGGCTCTTGTTCACCCTCATCTGAATCCACTGGCTCATCGATGGAAATGAAATCTGGATGTTTACGACGCAGGACCATTAATGCTTCATTCGTAGCAATCCTGAATAGCCATGTTGATAACTTCGAGCGTCCATCAAAATTCTTTAATCCTCGGTACGCCTTTAAAAAAGTCTCTTGCAATACATCTTCCGCATCCTGCTGTTGAATTAACATTTTTAGTGCCAGCCGATATATCTTGTTCGAATATGTATCTACTAGCCTTGAAAATTCCTCTGGGTCTCCTTCTTGTAACAATGTTAATGAAAACCCTTCGTCTCTGACTTTATTTTCATTATCATTCATTATTTAGATGCACCCTAAACAGTTTCGTCGCATATTTCCCTAGTTTGAGTTATATTTATATCCCAGCTTATCAAGTAATGCCATCCCAGTATAACTCATAAATATTTGTGTTGTTAAAGATAAAACCAGCGTAGACCGGATTATATATGGGATAGATATCGATTACATTTGGAAAAGATTATTCCCTTCACCCACAATAATATTTTTTACAGGTACAATTACTCATGCCGATTAATAATTCTCCCTCTTCGCTTGTTCCCTTCTTTTCACCTCGTGGAATTGCCGTCATAGGCGCTTCCACAGACCCATCCAAGCTTGGTTATGGCTTGGCACGAAACTTGGTGCAGTGTAATTTTCAAGGGGCAATTCATTTTGTTAATCCCAAAGGGGGCAACCTGCTTGGTCGCCCTATTCATCCATCCATATTAAACTTGCCAGATCCGGTGGATTTAGCCATTGTATTAATCCCTGCCAAAGGTGTAAAGGATGTGCTTAAAGATTGTGGCTCTCGAGGGATTCAGGCGGTTATTGTCGCCTCCGGAGGTTTCAAAGAAACTGGTATCCACGGAGCTGAGATGGAATCAGATCTCATGCAGATTGCCAGGCAATACGGGATTCGCCTATTAGGTCCTAACTGTATCGGCCTGCTTGATACTCACCTGCCATTGGATGCTACCTTCCTGCCTCCCCCAGGTCCACCTCCAGGTGACGTTGCTTTTATCTCACATTCTGGTGCTATCTGTGCTGCTGTCATAGATTGGGCACGTGGACAGGGATTTGGCCTATCACGCCTTGTTAGCCTGGGAAATCAGGCAGATGTTAATGAAACCGACGTTTTAGCCCCTGTTGCGGATGATCGCTTCACTCGGGTGCTCACTTTATATCTGGAAGGAGTAAGTGATGGACTGCGTTTCGTTGAAGAAGCTCGAAAAATCACTCGCCGCAAACCGATTGTTGCATTAAAAGTAGGACGTTATCCAAGCGGGCAACGTGCCGCTGCCTCTCACACAGGTGCCCTTGCCGGGCAGGAAAGTGCTTTCAACGCTGCATTTCGTAGAGCTGGCGTTATTCGAGCTGATACGAGTGAGGAGCTTTTCGATTGGGCACGTGCTCTAGCCTGGTGTCCACTTCCCAAAGGTCGCGCAATTGCTATTTTAACCAGCGCAGGTGGTCCAGGAGTTACAGCCGCGGATGCATTGGAGATGAACGGGATGTCATTGGCAGAATTATCTCCAGTAACTGGAGCAAAATTAGGACAGCTTCTGCCACCTGCTGCAAGCTTGAACAATCCTGTGGATATGCTTGCATCTGCATCCCCCGAGCAGTTTGCTGCCTGTCTTCAAGTCTTACTGGAAGACCCCGGTGTGAATGGTGTCCTCGTGGTAACACCACCACCACCAATGCATACCACCGGAGCAGTAGCAAAAACCATGATTCCAGTGATTCATAATTCTGAAAAACCCGTCACCATTGCATTAATGGGAGAAAGATTGATCCAGGAAGCCGTTGAGCATTTCCGCGCAGCCCGTGTTCCAGAATATCGTTTTCCAGAGCGAGCTGCATCTGCCCTGGCAGTTTTGGCACAGCGCGCTGAATACTTGCAACAAGATAAAGATTCTAAGACGGATGAATTGGAAGTTGACAAAGGAAGTGTCGGGAAGTTTTTCAATTCTCACAAATTGGTTTCGGGTTTTTTAAATTCAGAGGACATTTCTCTCATCCTGAAAGCATATCATCTTCCTGATGTACCCCTCCGTTTGGCTATAAACACTGAAGAAGCTATTAAATATGCACATGAGGTCGGTTTCCCCGTCGTAATGAAGATCGCCTCACCCGATATCTCTCACAAGTCTGACATCGGAGGTGTGATGCTTAATCTCGTAGATACAGAAGCAGTTTCGATTGCATATTCAGAGATAATCTCAAATGCAAGAGCGGCTTACCCCGATGCGATTGTCGACGGTATCTATGTACAACCTATGCTACCTGCTGGTCAGGAAGTCATTCTGGGGGCTATCCAGGATGCGCAGTTTGGTCCAATGGTTATGTTCGGTTCCGGAGGAGTGGAAGTCGAGGGGCTAAAAGATGTTGCTTTTGGCTTAGCGCCAGTAACAAATCAAGATGCGGAATGGATGCTTGAGAACACATGGGCGGGTCGCCGATTGCGTGGATTTCGTCACCTGCCTCCAGCGGATAGGCAAGCTGTTTTAGATACCATTAAACGTCTTGGCCAATTGGCTGCGGATTTTCCTCAACTTGCAGAGATCGAAATCAATCCACTACGTGTTTTCCCATCCTCACAGGGTGTAGCTGCTCTCGATGTCCGCATGAAGCTAGTATAAATATATTATGGATGGTGAGTGTCGACCTATCGCTAAACCATCCGAATGAGATCGACCAATACCCCTAATCCCTGCCCTATAGATTTGAGGTTGATATATTCACCGGTTGTGTGGGAACCCCCTCCAGTGGTTAATCCAATGCAAATGGAAGGGTAACCTCGGCTAAGGGGTTCGTTCGCATCTGTTGAACCAATATTCAACTTTGCTTTCAATCCATTTATAACATGGCATTCTTCAGCTAATTTAACCAGAGGATGATCTGCGGGAATTCCCCCGGAAGGACGTTCACCGATCAATTCTGCAACCACCCTGATGTTATTACCATCCTTCTGGTTGGCCAGTTTCACCAATGCTTCTACCTGACTGGAAATCTCATCCAACACGCTTGGACTGATCGACCGTAAATCAAGCTGCATGGTCGCTTCTGCAGCAATGGTATTCACTGAAGTACCACCTGAAATTGTCCCAATATTATAGGATGTCCGCGGTTCTGATGGAAAATTAAGAGATTTTATCAACACAATCAGCTCTGCCAATTCATGGATCGCTGATTTTTCTCCATAATCCACCCAGGAGTGACCTCCTTTAGTGTTAATGGTAATGCGATAGCGCTTAACACCCAATCCCTGGTGGAAAATTTGCCCTAATGACATACCTTCCAGGATGATGTACGCTCGGGCTTTTTCTCCAAACCGATCTACAACAGCTTTCATTCCAGATAGATTACCCAGTCCTTCTTCGCCGACATTTGCAACCAGCCACACATCGCCAGCCAGCTTAAGCTTTTGATTTATCATATAGCCATTACCACAAAGAGCCCAGAACAAACCATATAATCCCGCCAGCCCTAGAGAATTATCTCCTATTCCAGGTCCAAAGATTTTATCCTCCGTGAGCGAGATCGATAGATCAGTATTTGCGGGGAAGACGGTATCCAAATGTGCTGAGACCACTAAAGGAGGTTTCTCACCTTGGCCTTTGATGACTGCATATACATTTCCAATATCGTCACATATCGTATCCTTGATCCCTGAATCAACGAAATTTCGATGGATGAATTCAGCACGTTGACGTTCGTCAAATGTTGGTGCTGGTATCTGCTGGATCTTTACCGCCAGATTTATAACCCGCTCGCTGATCGATGGATCGATTATCAAGTTTATACCTTTCTCACACCCTCTTTTAATGCTTCCATTCTGGCTTGTGCCAATCCGGGTAAAGCATCTAGTGCGTAGAATGCTCCACTTCCCTCAATAGTTAGTGATGCTGATATACCTCCATATAACACCGCCTGAAGTGGATCATAAGTCTGCCTGTATCCAGCTAAAAAGCCTCCACAGAAGGAATTACCAGCCCCGGTTGGATCCACTACTCGTGCTGGGTAAGCGGAGATTTCCCAATGTGTTTTTGTCGCTCGGTCATAAAGATATTGACCACGTTCACCGCGTTTTACCACCACAATTTCACAACCATAATCTGATATGGCTTCCATCATCTGCCTTAGATCTGTGTTTCTGCCTTGAAAAAGTGTTCGCATCTCTTCTTCATTGGGGAGAAATGCAGTTAAACCACTTACCAACGCTGGGATATCATCCCAAAAGCTGGGAGTCATCGATCCGATGGATGGATCAAGAGTAACCGTTGTACAACCATTTTGACGCAGTACTGCAGGAAGCAAAGTATGTGTTAAATAATCGATTGGGCAAATATGGGCTGCTGTAGCATCAAGATAATCTACAGGGATATCCGATTGGCGGAGAGATGTTTGGGTTAGATGCGTCCGACTATCGATAGAATTTCTCACCCGCGAATAATTAAGTAATGCCTTTGGAAATGGTTGTTGCATTCGGGTAAAATGCGCTGCCGGGTCCTCATGCACACGTGTGTATATATCTGAATACGCAAAAAAAGAACGTAGATCAATGGCTTCAGGCAGCACGCGGATACCCTGAATGTCATATCCCCGCACATTGAACTCAGCCAACCATTCCCGGGGATAGTCTTCTCCTACCCGTGCTAGCAATCCCGCTTGTTTTTTTGACTCCCACACCCCAAGACCTGCTGCTGCATAGATCAAATTACCACCAGCAATATCCACCAATGCTTTTCCATCAGGAAGAAGCCCATAATCGCGTCTTAATTGCCCAGCAATGATGTATCGCAAATGTGCTCCTGGCATGACGGGTCACTCATCCGCGTTGATATGGCTTGCTGCATCAGAGCAGGTACATGCAATTATTGTGTTGCCTGCCTTCGTAAGTGTTCCTTCATATTCAACAGGTCCATTATGCACCACCCAACCGTCAAGATCAAATGGAATTACCCAATCTGCCATGATCCATTCACCATTATACTTTCGGGCAATATGAACGTGTGTCCCAGTCGTCCGTCCACCTTCACAGGATGGGTGACCAATTGGCTCACCAGTTTGTAAGGCCTTTCCTACACTAACCTTATCTTTGCTCTCGATGTGAAAATAAAAGACTACCCATCCCGTACGTTCATCGCCATCACCATCGAGGTCCAGCACAACTGCTCCAGGCTCAGACCGTGACACGATCCCTGGTGCCACGGCAGTAGTCCATTCGTCGGTCGGTGTGCATCCACTGGTTAATGCTCCCGGAGCAAAGTCGATCGCGGCGAGGGGCTCACCTTCTCCGAAACCAGTATGTGGCCCACCTGTATATGCCCAGGTCAACCCGGGCAAAAATGGTAAGGCAAAAGTGGGCTGGATTAGACTTCCTGGTAAATGCGGTGTGGCATTCTGCCATGGATCTCCGAAATACTTGGCATAGGAGAAAGCAAATCCGTCTTGTGCAACCGCACGTGCATATTGGTCGCCATCAATGAGCCGGGAAAAATAATTTTGCAATGCCACAGACGCGGCATTCTGCCATGGATCAGGACGTTCTTGTGAACCGTCCAAATGGTCAAACTCAGTTAAGTCACCTTTCCTCCAGCTATAATAGCCATTATTAAGGAGATTAGCAGCCCAGACCAGTTGAAGATACAAACCTTTATGTTGCCAATCATGATACCCAAGTGGGTATTGGTGTGATTCTTCAGGTAATGTGGAAATAGACAATGCCCCAGTTTGATATTCCAGCAAGGTGAGTAACACCCTCGGGCTGATGCTGAAATTTTTTGCCACATAATCAACGATCTCCGATCCAGTCCGGTTACCTCCAAAAGCGTATTCCGTATAAGTATGCAGCCAGCCGGGTTGCTCAGCAACGAATGCGGAGGTATCGAAACCAATTTGATCAGGACCATTGATAAATAAGTTATCAGGGATTATTTGATATTGTGATCCCCAGAATGGCTGGTAATAGATTGGGATTTTCATCGGCATGCCTGGGGGCATTGTCGTAGCATTAATTGGGATAAAGCTGTTTGCAGAAAGAATTTCATCTACCGTTGTGTTGAAATGCTTTGCAATCCCGTCAAGCGTATCGCCAGCCTGTGCTGTGTAATCCACCAGATCACCAGGTGGATATTGCGGACGAGTTGGCAATGGTGTTGTCGTAATGGCTAACTGATCGATGGGTAAATTTACAGTCAATGAAGGGGTAGGGATTTCTGTGATCGATGGAAATTGATCCTGGATGCCCGCATTTCCACATGCACACAAGAAAAAAGCAAATATACTCACCAGATGTGCGCTTTTATTCAAGAATTTCATCTTTCGATTAAACATCCTGAGATCCTCAGATCTCGTTTATAAAGGACCCATTTTCTAAGGATTTCCCCTGGTTCGTACGATCTGCGATTCTCGAGCACCATATACACTGGAGGTAATTGTGTCACTCCCTCTGGTCATGGTCCCTTCATATGGAACGCTCCCAGCATGAACGGTCCAATCGCTTAATACAAAGGGAAGAGGTCCATCCGCTGAGATCCATTCGCCATTATATTTTCGTGCAATATGGATATGGGTTCCCGTGGCAATCCCACCCTCGCAAGATGGGTTACCTAGTAAATCGCTAGTCTCAACCCAATCTCCTACTTCAACACGTTGATCATCGATGTGCAAATATAGAATATTCCACCCAGTTTGCTCGTTTCCATCACCATCGAGGTCTTCAACAATTGCACCATGATCTGCACGCACAATTAAACCCGGTGCAACAGCCACAGCCCATGCATTCGAAGGCACACAACCTGATTCGGTGCTTCCTGGTGCAAAATCGATAGCTGCCCTGGAACCATCTCTTTCCCATGCACCATGTGGACCACCTGTATAACTCCAAATTTGCTCAAGCAAGAAAGGAAGGATCAATTTTGGTTGACTCAAATTTGGAGGATACAAAGGCTCGACATCCATTGCTCTAAGCCATGGATTACCGAACATATCTTCGTATAGTGTTGTGATTCCACCCTTTGTATCCAGTGCTCCCAACCAGCCAGCTGTATCATACACCTGAGAAAAATAATATTGTAATGCCACAGTCCCGCTATTTAAATCCGGTGCCAGACGGGCTGTAATGTCATCGGAAAATTGGATATCGGTTTTCCAACCCTCACGCCAGCCATAATATCCTATGGAAAGCTGATTCACTGCCCATGCAAGCTGTCGGTATAATCCCTTCTCGGATAAATCCACTTTACCCATTGGGTAATCCTCTTGCTTTGGGTTGGTTGGTTGTCCGTACACCCAGCCACTTTGGTATTCCAACAATGCCAACAACAAACGTGGATTGATCGAATTTTCTAATGCAATTCGCTTAACAATCTGCGCTCCTGAAGTCCATTGGGTACTACCTAACCACTCTTTATAGGTGCTCAGGTATCCACCTGCATCATTAACAAAAGCCTCGATGTCAAAATCAACCGCCGATGGAGAATAAATAAGCTCGCTATCCGGGATAATTTTCGCTGAGCTGGTTGTATTCACCAATTTATGAGGGACGACCAATAAAGTGTTGGGATTCATTAAGCCCTTTTCAGGTAGTGAACCTGAAGGAGAGCTGATCTCAGGTGCATCAACTCCAAAGCGAGCCGCCACAACCGGAAGTGTATCGCCAGCCTGGGTGTAATAAAGCAAGGGTGCTGTGTCTACAGGAACTGATTCAAGAGTCGGGATATCCGTGGATAATAGTTCTATCCCAGCAACCGGAGGATCAACAGTCTCAGTGAGCATGGGTCGATCTGTTGGAAAATTAATAGAAGGTGTCGGTGACCACAGACCTACACTATTCGGTGCATTAAAGAGCGGGTCATTTTGATCTAATACCCCGATTGCACAGGCAAGGTTGACAAAAGCCAACGTCAATCCACAAATCAGTACCTTGTGAAGTCTGAAATATACGTTTTGTCTACCTGTGGATAGTGTTCTCTGGGTAAAAACCTTCCCAAGCTTCAACCGATTCTCCATCCCGTTCTAAAAGCCCATCGTATTCAATACCATTTCCACTGGAAATCCAGCCATCCATTATGAATGGAATCCCAAATTCTGACTCCGCCTGGTCAGCTGGAATCCACTCACCATTATACCGCCTTGCCAGATGGGTATGTGTGCCGGTTGAATAACCACCCTCACATGAAGGGTGCCCAATCCGCTCTCCAGCTTTCAGGTACGCACCCGGTTGAACCCGATCACGGCCTTCGATATGCATGTATAAGACGACCCAGCCAGTACCCTCGTTCCCATCGTTATCCAAATCCTGGATCACCCTGCCCTCATCTGTACGGGTGATCAATCCATCCGCAACCGCCACTACCCATAAATCACTTGGAATACATCCAAGGCCTTCACCACCTGGCGCAAAGTCAAGTGCTGCCCATGCTGATCCATCCCCCCAGCCTCCATGTGGTCCTCCGGTAAACGCCCAGTCTACATCTGGCTCAAAGGGCAATTGCATAGCTGGTTGTTCTGGAATTTGAGAAGCAATCGTTTCGATGGCATAATCAAACGGATGCCCAAAGAAATTACCAAAGGTGGAAAATAAACCATCTGGTGAGACAGCATAATCCCAACCTGCGCGATCATATAACAAGGCAAATAATTGTTGCGCACCCGCCGTTCCTGCATTTATGGATGGCGCGATTGGGATGATGACACCGTTATATAAGAGCCAACCCCCAACACCATTCACCTTCCAAAGATAATATCCTCGGTTGAGGTTATTTGCTGCCCATGCTAATTGTAGATACAAGCCTTTACGCCAGTTATCCTTGTTTCCGATCGGGAAATCTCTGGTCTCCAAAGCAGGATTTGCCTGGGTCACCCAACCACTTTGGTATTCTAAAACCGCAAGTAACAACCGGGGATTTACTGAATAATCTCGAGCAACGAACTGCACAATCTCAGGACCAGACAGTGTTTGCCCTTCCACTTCTTCTTGATAACGAAATAAGTAACTGTCATATTGCTCAACGAACTTTGTCACATCAAAGCTCTGAGCCAGAGGGCCATAAACAAGCTCCGAGTCCGGAATAATCTTAAAATCCGTCCCAGGCTCCCCCGGAACAGGAGCAGGGATAGTCAGTTCCTGTCCTACTTCTAACAAGTCGGGGTTTGGAATTTGATTTGCTGAAAGTATCATTGGCACATTTATTTCAAAAGTAGCTGCAATTTTACCCAGACTATCCCCTCTTTGCACAATATACTGTTCTTCCTCACTCCGAATTTCCGGTAATTGTCTCAGGACATCTGGAGTTGGAGATTCGATGGAAAGATCATCTGGACGCCTTATCGCCGGTTGAAAAGTGGAAGATGTGGGGGAGGGCATCGGAGGCGAAGCTGGTGTAAAAGTTGGTTTATTAAAATCGAGCGGTGGAATAGCCACCGGCTGGATAGGTTGACGGCATGATAGCGTTATAAGTAACACCAATAAAAAGGGATAGTACTTTTTCATTCGTGAGTAATGCATTGGATTATCTCCGTGCATTCTACTGTGAAGAACAATTCAAGTCAACAACGCCTCGTCCAACTTACAAGTGGCAGAATAACCTATAAAGCACTTCATCTGAGTGCGAGGGTATAATATTGATATTCCAATTGGTGAGGTCTGCTATGACAAAACCCATATTAGAATGCATCCCGAATTATTCTGAAGCGCGCCGTCCTGATGTGATAGAAGCGATCATAGGTTCTATCACCTCTGTGGAGGGTGTTACTTTATTAGATCGGCATTCCGATCTTGACCACAATCGTACTGTCCTGACTTTTGTCGGTCCTCCAGATGCTGTGGAAGAGGCAGCCTTCCGGTCAATTTCCAAGGCTGCCGAGTTGATCAATCTTGACCACCATACAGGTGTACATCCCCGAATCGGTGCGACAGATGTGGTACCATTTGTGCCCATATCTGGAATGTCGATGCAAGATTCTGTCCAAATTGCACGCCACCTGGGGAAAAGAGTGGGGGAAGAGTTAAACATACCGGTTTACCTCTATGAGGAGGCAGCCATCCGCCCTGAGTGTACTAACCTGGAAAACCTTCGCCGAGGGGAGTATGAAGCGCTTAAGCAAGAGATGGGACGGATTCCAGAACGTAATCCTGATTTTGGTCCGAATCAGGTAGGTCCCGCTGGAGCAACTGTCATTGGTGCGCGTCAGCCATTGATTGCCTACAATATCTACCTGTCAACGGATGATATTTCCATTGCTAAGAAAATCGCCAGGACGATACGTTTTTCTTCCGGTGGACTACGCTTTGTAAAAGCATTGGGTATGTTGGTGGAGGGTCGTGCACAGATTTCGATGAACCTCACTAATTATCATAAGACATCTCTACCCCTCATCGTTGAGACTATCCGCCGTGAAGCTTCTCGCTATGGGGTCATGATTCACCATGCGGAGCTGGTCGGCCTGATCCCGCAAGCTGCAATAGTGGATGCAGCTATCTGGTACCTGCAGCTGGATCAATTTAAGCCTGAACAAATCTTAGAGGAAAAGTTGCAAGCGATACAACAAGCACAACTCACACCAACCGCTGAAACTTCTGAATACGGTACGAATTTCCTGGATGCGTTAGCCACAGGATCTGCCACTCCGGGAGGAGGATCTGCTGCCGCCTTTTCAGGAGCTGCAGCGGCAAGCTTGGTTTCCATGGTCGCTCGATTGACGGTTGGTAGGAAAAAATATGCTGAAGTTGAAAACACCATGCAGTCCATCCTAACCCAGGCAGAAGCCTTGCGAAATGATCTAACCTTCTCCATCCAGCTGGATGCTTCAGCATTTCAGAATGTAATGACAGCATATAAATTACCAAAGGACACTCCCGAACAGCTGGTATCACGCCAAAAATCGATTGAACAGGCGACATTGCTTGCCACCCAGGCTCCATTGGGAGTCGCTCACAAATCACTCCGCGTGCTTGAATTAGCAGAACAAGTGATCAGGCACGGTAATATCTCTGCATTAAGTGATGCTGCCACTGCTACGGCACTTGCACGTGCAGCGATTATTGGATCAGGGTATAACATCCGCATCAATACTTCGCAACTGCCCTCAACCATATCCGCGCCTTTACTATCTGAGCTGACGGTGCTTGAGCAGCGTGCGGTAGATATCGAAGCGCGGATAAATAAAACCTTGCATGAGCGGGGCTTGTAGTTGATGCGTTGTTGGTCTGGTTTGATTAAAAAAGGTTCTGTGTGGATTAATACAGCAACCCTGATAAGGATCATATTTTTACTCTTTTTATGCATCTTGACTGCTGGGTGTTATCAGAATAGTCCCACTTCTATATCAAATCCACCTCAAACTGGTACACCCCTACCAGTATTCCCAACAATAAATATCTCACCGACAGGGACATCACAACCGATACCTTCTGCATCTCCAACCCAGCCCCCACTTTCAGTGTGGCTTCCACCATATCTGCCCGAGATGATGCGTTCAGCTTTCAAGCTCCCTGATGGATATATCCTGGCACTCACACCAGAACAGGCGGATATTTCCCTCGAAGTAGGAAGCCGGAATGGACAACCTGCAATCCAATGGATATATTCCTTGGTGGTGCGCTTTCCGACGATTACCGATGGGGTTACATTTGAAGCGCTTCATGATGCATGGACGGGTATCGCTGTTCCTCCCTTCAATGATGTTCCACTTCTAATGGATAAAAGCACTCAAGATGTTCTATCTATCCTATGGGGATCTCCAGCTCCTCAGGCAGTGAAGGTTCTACCGGCTAGACGAATTGCTTGATTACGCCTGGACAAATAGCCCATCCTGGGCAATCGTCCCTTTTGAATCTCTTAGCCCACGCTGGAAAGTCCTGACTATTGATGACCAATCCCCGCTGCGCAAGGATTTTGACCCATCCAAATATGCTCTCAATATTCCGTTTTCCCTGTCAGGCGAGCTGAGCCAACAACCAGAGCTATTTGCTTTACCAGCTACGAATCGTGATCCCAACAAACTCACCACAGTAGCGATGACCGGTGTGACTGCCCTGGTACGCGCTACTGCTTTTACCATGGAGCATAAAGGTATTACCTATCCCGCCGAGGATATCGGTCCAATCCTGGCGGATGCAGATATCACCCATATTAGTAATGAAATCCCCTTCTCTCCAGAATGTCCCTATCCATCTCCAAAGAATGATGCGTTGTTATTTTGTTCCAATCCAAGCTACATTGAGCTTTTAAAAGTTGTCGGTACCGATATTGTCGAATTAACCGGGGATCACTTCATGGATTATGGACCAGAAGCCACAATGTACACCCTTCAAATGTATGATAACCTTGGCTGGCCCTATTTTGGCGGTGGGGCGAATGCTGACGAAGCCCGTCAGCCTGTCCTGTTGGAAAATAACGGGAACAAGTTAGCCTTCATGGGGTGTAATGTCGGCTGCCAGGTCAAGAATGAAATCCCATGTGACTCCATCGCAACCGATAGTCATCCAGGTGCAGCTCAGTGTGACCTGAATTGGATAAGCAGTGAAATCTCTGCATTGCGGGAGCAAGGGTACCAGGTAATTTTCACCTTCCAACATCGCGAATACTATACCTACGCTACAGAGCCAATCCTGGCAACTGATTTTGGGCAGGTGGCTGCAGCGGGAGCAACCATTGTGAGTGGCAGTCAGGCGCACCAACCCCATGGATTTGCCTTCAACGATGGTTCTTTTATCCATTACGGACTGGGAAATTTATTCTTCGACCAGTACCACTTTTGTGCTGATTATGCATGTGACAATGCATTTATTGACCGCCATGTTTTTTATGCCGGCCAACACATCAGCACTGAGCTCATCACCATTCACTTTATAGATACAGCCCGTCCCCGACTGATGACACCTGAAGAACGGGCGCACTTCTTGGAAATCATTTTTAAAGCCAGTGGATGGTAAACGTGGATGACCATTCATTGCAGGCGCGTGTTTCACATAACGCCTGAATGTCGGGCAATTGGTATACCGAAACCTTTAAAAGGAGTATGGCATGGGCTTAAAACCTGATCATTGGATTCGCAAGATGGCACTAGAAAAGCGTATGATCGAGCCTTTTACCGATAGCCAGATACGCGATGGGGTTATCTCCTATGGAGTGTCCTCCTATGGCTATGATATTCGGGTTGCCGATGAGTTCAAGATTTTCACCAATGTCTATTCAGCGATTGTTGACCCCAAACATTTCGATTCGCGCTCAATGGTTGATTTCAAGGGAGACGTGTGCATCATACCCCCAAATTCCTTTGTTTTAGCCCGTACTGTTGAATATTTCCGCATTCCTCGTGAAGTACTTACGATTTGCTTGGGAAAATCGACCTATGCGCGATGTGGAATTATCGTCAATGTGACGCCTTTTGAGCCTGAGTGGGAGGGTTATGTTACTCTGGAGATATCCAACACCACCCCCTTACCTGCTAAGATCTATGCAAATGAGGGTATTGCCCAGGTATTATTTTTCGCGGCTGACGAGCAGTGTGAAATTTCCTACGCTGATAAAAAAGGGAAATATCAAGCACAGCAGACCATCATATTACCAAAACTTTAAAATGCTTCATGCTCTGTTCGGGCTATGATCTCATCTTGAAGAGTTTTGCTCAAATCACAAAAGTAATCACTATATCCGGCAACCCGCACAATTAAACTACGGTATTGTTCTGGATGTTGCTGCGCAAGACGTAAAGTTGCTGCATCTACGACATTGAATTGAATATGATGCCCATCCAAGCGAAAGTATGTCCGGATAAGCTGGACAAGTTTGTCCAAACCCTCCTCACTTTCAAGCACCTGAGGGGTGAATTTCTGGTTCAGTAATGTGCCGCCGGTGCGTAGATGATCCATTTTGGCAACTGACCTAAGAACTGCAGTTGGTCCTTTGTGATCAGCCCCTTGAACTGGAGATACACCTTCTGATAGTGGAGTCCATGCTAACCGTCCATCGGGTGTTGCACCAGTAACCGATCCAAAATAAACGTGCACCGTGGTTGGCAGTAAATTGATGTGGTATTCACCCCCCTTTGTATTTCGGCGTCCATCAACAGCATGAAAATAAATCTCAAAAATACGCTGCATCACGTTGTCAGCGAAATCATCATCATTTCCATACTTTGGTGTTCGATTAAGGATTTGCTGCCTCAGTCGTTCATGCCCATCAAAATTATTCTGCAAGATTCCAATGAATTCATTAAGTAAAAGCGTTTTATGTTCGAATACATGATACTTGATGCTGCTCAGCGCATCTGACATTGTGCCCAAACCCACACCCTGAATATATGTGGTGTTGTAACGGGCACCTCCAGCATGGTAATCCACCCCCTTGCTTATACAGTCGTCAATTAATAGCGATAGAAATGGACAAGGTAGATAGCGTGCGTATAATCGTTCAATGATATTATTCCCGCGCACCTTTATATCTACAAAGTAGTTCACCTGCTTCTCAAAAGCTGTGAATACATCCTCCATGCCTTGATAATCACTGGGGTCCCCCGTTGCTATTCCAATCTGTCTGCCTGCTTGTGGATCAACTCCGTTATGTAGGGTGATTTCTAAAACCTTGGGTAAATTGAAATAACCAGTCAGATTGTAATTTTCCTTCCCAAATGCTCCCACCTCGACACAACCACTCGATCCTCCACAGCGCGCATCCACAATGGTTTTACCCATACGTATTAATTCTTGCCCGATCAGATCAGCATTGAAAACCGATGGTTGCCCAAAGCCAGTTCGGATGATCTTCGTCGCACGTTTGATAAAACGGTCAGGATTTTTCTTGCTCACCTGGATGGACGTAGATGGTTGTAATAACCTCATCTCTTCAACCACATCCAATAATAGGTAGGTCACTTCGTTCACCCCATCAGCTCCATCCGGTCTTACCCCACCCAGATTGATTTGTGCAAAATCAGTATAGGTCCCACTTTCCTCCGCGGTCACTCCAACTTTGGGTGGTGCAGGTTGATTATTGAATTTTATCCAAAAACACTGTAACAACTCCTCAGCACTATCATGGGTAATTTCTCCTTTGATAAGTCCATTCTGAAAGAAGGGCAACAAATGCTGGTCAAGATGCCCAGGTGAAAATGCATCCCAGGTATTCAATTCAATGGTCACTCCCAAATGGACAAACCAATAGTACTGTAATGCCTCCCAGAAATTCCGTGGGGCATGTGCTGGAACCTGGTTACATACCTCAGCGATTTTTTCTAATTCGCTTTTTCGCTGAACGTCTGTTACCTGTGCTGCCAGTTCCAGGGCAAGCTCTGCGTGCCGTTCAGCGTAGCGTATAATCGCACCCGCAGCGATATTCATACCGCGTAGTTCTTCCTGCTTTTCATAAGCTTGCGGGTCGTGGAGATAATCCAGCCCAGACAACTGTTTATTAATCTCAGTCTGGAAATCCAACATCCCTTTTTTATAAATTTTATCGTCCAAAACGGTATGGCCTGGAGCCCTCTGCTCCATAAACTCGGTGAAAACACCTGCATGATACGCTGCCTTCCACTCATCCGTCATTTCATTAAAAATCAGCTCGCGCATCGTTTTCCCCTTCCAAAAGGGGATGATGGTATTTTCATATCGAGCCCTTGTCGTAGGGTCGACTGCGAATGATGTTTTTTCGCGTTGGTTAAGCACATCCAGATCATTCAAGCTATGGCAGCACAACTCGGGAAAAGTGGGAGCATTTTTCAACGCTGGACCCTTCTCCCCAACAATCAGTTCTCCTTCTTGGATACAGACCTGTTTGTTCTCCAAAATGTATTTGAAAGCCAGTGCTCTTTGAACTGGTGTGGAAACTATTCCAACATTCTGGGTGTAAAACTCAGTCAAAAGCTCTGCTCGTTCAGATGACAATGTCTCCTTTGCTTCGAGGCTTTGAAGGCGAAGTTTTTTTACTCGATCTGTCATGCTCATTTCGTCCTCCTAGAATAATTCATATTTATTGGTAAAAGAGAACGTGAAAAGATATCCTCAATTTCTTTGATATGCTGGTTTGCTGAGGGTCGCGTATCTTTTAATTTATATCCCATCCCTAATGCCTGGTATTTTGCCAGGCCAATCTCATGATATGGCATCAATTCAATACCATCAATAGTTGGTAATCCAGCTAGGTATTCTGCCGACCGTTCTATGTTTTCTACATCATCATTCACACCGGGTATTAAGGGAATGCGGACAATAATATGTGCTTTTACTTCTGATAGCTTTCGCAAGTTCTCAAGAATCACTTTGTTGGAAACAGATGTATATTTCATATGTTTGAGTTCATCCATTAACTTCAAGTCATACAGGAAAAGATCCACAAATGGATAGATGGACTCAAACGCTTCTCGCGAAGCATATCCACTCGTATCCACGGTGGTGTGGATTCCCTGGTTTTTACAAGCAAGCAGTGACTCTTGCAGGAATTCTCTTTGAAACATCGGTTCACCACCTGTAAAAGTCACCCCCCCACAAGATTGGTCATAGTAAGGTATATCTCGTTCGATTTCTTCCATCAGTTGATTGACTGAGACGATACGACCAACCATCTCTCGCGCCCCTGGATAACACACCTCAGCGCAAATCCCACAATTATCACAAACGTTCCAGTCAGTGATTGACTCATCTTCCCATTGAATTGCATTTCGTGGGCATACTTTGTTGCAATCTTTTAAAGCCTTGCATCGATTCGAACGAAACATTAATTGTGGTTGGCTGCTTTGGCCTTCCGGATTGTGGCACCACCAGCATTCGAGAGGACAACCTTTGAAGAAAATTGCTGTCCGAATGCCAGGTCCATCATTGATGGCATAGCGCTTGATATCAAAAATCATTCCGGTTATCATGAGATTATGTATAAATATAATCACATCCACATAATGTGTCAATAATAATATCCAATTTGTATACAAGTTGAATATCTAATTTTCTAGATTGCATTTTGTGGTTTAATTAATCTCAGAGAGGATTCAATGAACCTTTTACTAACTTCACACATCCGGGAAAGCGATCGAGTCGAAAAAGAGCTTCGGGAAAAGATACTTTCCCTTGAGATTGAACCCGGTATGGCGATCAGCGAGGCAAGTTTGCTCAAACGCTATAATTGGGGCCGGACACCATTAAGGGAAGCTTTCCAAAGGCTGGCAGAACAGTCATTACTGCAAATCATTCCGCATCACGGGGTAGTGGTAACTCCACTGAGTGTCTTTGAGTTTGTCGAAGTTATGGAAGCCATGGCAATGGTGATAGGACCGGCTGCCTCACTGGCCTGCAAACACCTCACCGATGAAGACCTCTTCCTACTTGAAAATACCATTACACAGAGTGAATATGCTTCCTCGACATCAGATTTCGTTACAATTGCAATTCAGGATTATGAATTCCATCATATCCTGGCAGATGCGACTGGAAATCGTTTTCTCTGCCGACATCTGCTTCACCTCCACCAGGTGGCAACAAGGTTCAACCTTGCTTCCTGGAAGCGTGATTCAAATGCTGAATTTTCTCTCAAAGAACATTATCGGATTTTGGAAGCTCTCCGCCACCACGACGAAACAAAGGTCCGCACTGTGATGATGGATCATATCGAGAACGCTCGTCAACGTGTTATGGGAACGTTCCAATCGTGATCATATCCTTGATCTTTTCAAATGTCATCGGACCGATATCAGGCACATCTTGAATATCCTCAATTTTGTTAAACGGACCATTTGCATTTCGGAAATCGATTATATTTTGAGCTGTTTTCGGCCCGATATCCGGAAGTGCTTCCAGTTGCTCGAATGTAGCAGTATTAATATTCACCAAGGTGGATAATGGTGAGAATGACTTGGTCCCATTTTCTGTCGAGCCTGTTGAGAAAACCTCAGGTACTTCAATTTGCTCACCATCTTCAAGTAATTTTGCCAAATTGAGAGCTTTGGTATTTGCGTTAGCTGTGAAACCCCCTGCTGCCTGAATTGCATCGTTCACCCGGCTGCCCAACGGTAAAGCATAAAGCCCCGCGTTGCCTACTTCACCACTGACATAAACCATAATTGGTGATTGCGTCGGAGGAGGCAATAATATGATGGGTTCACCTCTCGGGGGACGTGTAATTAAAAATATAATTCCTACCCCAAATAATAAACCGACAATGATAAAACTTGCCAGCCACCACCATGACTTATTCATATAAGCAAATAAATAACCAGACAGACCTGTTAAGCTAGATTTAGACTCAAACCCAATCTTTGTCGCGCAGCATTAACATTTAAAATCCGTACCTGGACAATCTGCCCTTCATACAATCCATCTGTTGTATCAGTTTCGGAAGCTTCACCGGCTATTTCTGAAGAATGTATTAATCCATCCAAGCCCTCTTCCAGTCGGGCAAACGCCCCGAATGGGACAATGCTTGTAATCACTGCACTCACCACTTGACCAGGATAATAGCGTTCCTCCGCATTTTCCCAAGGATTTGGAAGCAATCTTTTCATCGATAACGCAATGCGCGATCTATCTTGGTCTACCTGGAGGACGTATGCCTGGACCGTCTCACCTACTTTGACTACTTCACTCGGATGACTCACCCTTCCCCAAGAAATTTCTGAAACATGGATTAATCCTTCGACTCCACCCAGGTCTACAAACACCCCAAATTCAGTGATGTTAGTCACAATCCCACACACATGTTTTCCGGTGAACATTTCATCAAAAAGAAGGTTCCGTTTCCCCGACTCTGCCAAAGCAGCTCTTTCTGAGAACACAACCCGTCCACGTTCGGGATCGCACTCAATTACTTTAAATGCCACCGTGCGTCCAACATAACTGGAAAGAATTGTTTCTTTTTCATTTTCTTCAGTCAGACAATTGATCTCCAGTAAGTGCGAGACGGGTACAAAACCATGTACACCACTACCGGTTACTAATAAACCCCCACGATTAAAACCTGTTATCTCAAGGGTTACTACCTGATCCCTAGAAAAAATCTCTTGAACCTTCATCCAATCGATTTCACTGGATTTTCCACTTCTTCGCAAACTTTCTGTGCCACGACCCATAAATTCTTCAGTTGGGATTTGTTCCTTTGATCCAGCCTGATCGTACTTATCCTCTTCAGTCAATAATGCTGTCCACCAGGATTCATCAATTTCCGGAGGCACTGCTGTGTTGGATTGCTTGGTCACCATTAAACCCTCCTTACAAATTCGGACATAAACTTGTTATTATATTCATTCTAGTTATTAACCTGCCCTGGCTTTATGTTCCATATCCAGGATGGCACTCGCAACCGCATCAACTGCTACACGTTGCTTTCGATAAAGATCTGCTTCAGACATCGATAATCGTGTTGCTATTTCACGGACTTTTTTTCCCTCCATAAACTTCATTTCTAGAATATTATATAAAATCCACTCCCCGGTAAACCTCCGCTCGCCTTCTGGTCGAACCTGCTCAACCGCCTGGCGTAAGATTGCTCTTAAGGCATTCGCTGGGTTATCCTGATGCTCTTGCATAGTTTTTTGAACAATTTTTAAGCTCATTAATGGGCTATCGGTAAGCCTCGGTCCTCCCCAATAATGTGTCAACGCTTCTTTTACCCATCGGGCCATATCAGGTGGTTCCAGGGGAATATCCTGTGCGGTCAAAACCTCGGTTCCGCCATATCGCGATGCGGCGCGTAAGCGCTGGATTAAATCGATTTGCGGACTTAATATCTCAATTGAATTAAATATCTCTTGTTGCCTGACGTGGTCTTCCAAGGCTGTTGCAGCCCTTTCTGCCAGGAAAATAACAGCTTCTTTTTGATCATCTCCCAATGCATTTTCCAAATTACGGCCAATTCCCAAAATTCCAAGGAGTACCTCTTCTTTCAGGCTGGGGCTGTGAAGTGGAACCAGCCAAAAATTATTCCAAATGAAAAAACTTCCTCCATTTCCATTTTGGGCTACAACATGGTTCAAACCTTCGGACAATTCATCAGCTTGAGGTGGATCTCCAATGGATACCAGAAGCTCGAGATCACCTGCCCCCAGCGCAATAATAAAACCTCTGGATGCTTGTATACGGTCACAGATTGCTGCCAATACTGATTCAAGGAATTGGCGCAAGTCACCGGTGGTGAGTAGCCGCTCGTCCAAAGTCTGAACAAGCAACAGATTAGATTTATCTCCTCCTTGGAAAAGCCAACGCTCCCATAAAGGTGCTGCCAATGTTATTGCATATTCGAATAATAATAACGTTCCCACCATGATAATTGGAACTGCCGCATTATTTTCATATCCAAAATAATCCCCCACTCGACGAACAAGAGTGGTCATTGCCAGAACGAAAGAAGCAGTCACAGGACCACGCATTAACCATTTAAACAGCCTCCTTTTTACCACCCGATCAGGCCAAGATACACCAAAGAATGCCACTGCATATGCCATTACGATCATTAATACCAGCACAATAAAATTGTTCAGCACTGCTACAAGCCAAAATAATAGTGGATGATTGGTCGCCAAACTTGAACCGAAAAGTAGAAAAGGATATGTACCTAATACAGGCGCTAAAGCCCCGATGATCAAGTACCTCATTCGACGTCTACTAGTTGGTGTGATGGTACGCTGATATGCCTGTCTAAAATTGAACCACGACCAGATCACGATAGCCATGTAGTAAATCGCAAAAAACCAGGTGAGCCATGTCCTTTCCAAATGTGGTGCTGGACTGGCTTTTGGGTCAAGTGGTCCAACCAGAAGCATGAATGGTAAGCTGACTAAGAACCCACAACTGATCAAATACATCAACCATGTTATCCACCGTTTTCTTCCATGTGATGGTCGGCCAGTCGTAACCAGCAATGCCTCTGAAAATTGGAAATAGCATGCTGGTAAAAATATTATTCCTACTAATTCTAATTGCAACCATAACTGCAGCATCTGGTCTGAACTGACTATGCTACTGATTGCATCCCCCACAAAGACGATCGCGATGCAAATAAGGATGAGGGCAAATGATCTCGCCACTCTGTCCCGTAAATTGAAAGTCAATGCATAAAGCAATAATGAGAAAGCGGTAATAGCAATCCCAGCTGTGAGCAGCTGGTTAGTGAATTTTAAACCAGACAATAAAGGCACCAACATATTAAATAATCACTGAATTATCACTAAAACTTTTTATACCACCGACTTAATTTACATGCAATTGGTAATCGAGCTATCTATGATCATCTTATTGACTTTGAAAAAAATAATGCAATATCGTGGTTAGGAAAATAATGGTCACTATATCCACTAAGATCATATCCTAATTTTTGAGCCATACAAATTGCAGGGTAATTCTTTGGTTGCATTTCCAGCACCATCCGATCGCATCTCCTGTGCCTTGCCCAATCCTGGCCAGCGATTACCAATGCACTGCCAATCCCTTGCCTGCGAAGCCTACGCATCACCACCAAATCGGTCATCCAATTGGTATGAGGTGCGATGGTCAGCATCATGCTTGCATACCCTACAACTTCACCTTGCAAAGCTGCCACTAACAGGCAAGAACGGTTTTTCCAATCTTCGTTCAGCTCGCTAGATGGGCGCGGATACGCCACGCGTACTGATCTGGGTAATTTCAATTGTCTAAAGATTATCTCCACCCGCAAGTCTGTCGGTTTCGGTCCACTCTCTTGTTGTACCTCCATCTGCCAGACAAAATCACTGACGTAATCATGATCTATTTCCACTAATTTCGGGATGTCGGCTGACGTCGGTGGGCGAATTTCAATTTCAGGCATGTATCCTCCAACCGGTAGCTATAGTACTGGTTCCACCATCACTAGAATAGCACACGGGGTTAACTCGTTTCCCAAATTATCTGTGACTAACAATCTGAACATGTATTCACCTGGTGTGAGTGATGAAGTATCCCATGTACCTAAAACATCGTTTTTCACAGGTTGCTGCCCCACCAAGATCGGTAACCAAATTGAATCGCCAGGACGTGCGATCTGAAGGCTGAAAAATCCAAAATTAGGGATATCTGCACTTCCACGGATTGTGATACTGCCACTAAATTTATCCCCATTTAATGGCTCGGTCAGGTTGATTTGCCCAGCTACACACCCTTCCGCAGCCGGAGCTTCGCCCGGCGTAGGTGTAGCTTCCTGCGTTGTATTAACATCTTGAGTAGGTGGGGGTAAGGTAAAAGTAGGTGTCGCCAACAAGTCCAATGTTGCTGTAGGTAGAGGATTTGCACCTGGGAGGGTCGGAACTACAAACGTGACGATCGTAAACTCAGCGACAGCCATAATAATTAACAACACAATCATAGTCGCAGCAGAATTGACTCGTGATTGAGCAGCCTCCCGTTCTAAACCAAACATTGCTCCTCGTAATTCTTCCCATGCCAGGACAAATTTCCGAATTTGCCACAGAATCAATACCCCCAATATAATGTAAATCCATATTTCATATGCTCGGAAGAATTGAAGAACTTGTTCCATGCGACGACTGTTTTCTCCGTATTACACTCAAATGGAACGTGTTTAACATATATGAGATTACAGGCGGCGCAGTACCCCTTTGATAAGCGTCGTTAGTTTGGGGGCTAATATCTGACCTGCTTCCAATACCTCTTTATGGGTAGTAACGGTTGAACCATCCAGATTAGCCTTGTTACTGATACCCGATATTCCAAGAACCCGCGTGCCTCCATGTCGAGCAGTGATGACCTCGGGAACCGTAGACATTCCGACTGCATCTGCACCAATAATTTGTAAGAAACGCAAATCAGCTGGTGTTTCAAATGAAGGACCTGCCAGGCTAATGTACACACCTTCCTGTAGCATGATCTTATCTTCCAGGCTCACTTTTCGAGCAATATCCAGTAAATTAAGATCATATGCATGACTCATATCAGGGAATCGAGTACCAAATTCGTCCAGGTTTGGTCCGCGTAGCGGGTTTAACCCTGCCATGCCAATCATGTTTATGTGGTCAGTAATTAACATTAAATCTCCAGGTGTATATCCGGGATTCACTGCGCCTGCTGCATTGGTTACAATCAAAATTTCCATTCCCAACCGTTGCAATACTCGTACCGGGAGTGCTACCTGGGCAATGCTATATCCCTCATAATAGTGCGCCCTTCCCTGCATAACCGCAACTTCTACATCTTCTAATTTACCGATTACCAGCTGACCATGATGTCCAATGACAGTTGATACCGGCCAATCTGGTATCTCATTATATGGAATGCTGGTCGGATATTCCACACTGGCTGCCAGTGCACCTAATCCCGAGCCTAGAATGATTCCCACCTTGGGGTGATAGCTTGACTTTGAACGAATAAAATTTGCGATCCGGTCGATCTGTTCCAACTGGTAAAATTCGCTCATTTTAAGACTGCCTCTCCTTAGAGCAACGCTAATCTAAACCAACCCTCCCCAATTAATAATCCAAATCATTATAACATGTGGGACTTGTTAGCCTGCCTTAATTTGATCCTATCTGTCCACCTACATCTTGAAAAGCTAGAATTGCTTTTTTAACTGCAGTATCATCAATCCAATAATGGGTGACCAGGCGAAACCGTCGCTTTCCCACCACCCCCACTCGTACCCCGAGTTTACTCATCTCATCTGCCACTTGCTTTGCATCCATCGGAAATGAATCTGCCAGGCACAAGAAAATCATATTCGTAAACGGAGTTCCACTATCCAATACGAGCCATGGCATAACGGATAAGCCCTGGGCGAGAGATCGTGCCCTGTTATGGTCCTCAGCTAATCGTTCCACCATCGTCTCTAAAGCGATGACCCCCGCAGCAGCCAGAATTCCTGCCTGGCGCATCCCACCACCCAGTTGCTTCCGGATGCGGTGAGCCTTCGAGATGAATTCGGAGCTTCCACACAACACCGATCCGACGGGGGCAGATAATCCTTTGCTCAGGCAAAAAGTTACCGAATCGGCAGACTCTGCCAAATCCTTTGCAGGTACTCCCTGAACAACAGCAGCATTGAAAATGCGAGCCCCATCCAGGTGTAGTAACATACCTCTCTGGTGTGCCACCTCTCCAACAGCTCGGGTATAGTTCATTGTTAAAGCCACGCCACCACATCGGTTGTGTGTATTTTCCAGGCACACCAGGCGAGAGATTGGTTGGTGTGCATCATTTGACCGGACTGCCTGTGAAATATCATCTATTAAGATTGTTCCATCCGATTGGTTGGCTATCTGACAGGAGTGCACCCCTCCTAATGCTGATATCCCTCCCGCTTCATACAAAAATGTATGGGCTTTATTCCCCAAAATGACCTCATCTCCCCGACCACAATGTGCCAGAATCGCCGCCAGGTTACCCATCGTACCGGAGGGGACGAATAATCCTGCAGCTTTACCCATTTTCTCAGCTGCCATCATTTGCAGCTTGTTTACAGTTGGATCTTCTCCAAACACATCATCCCCCACCTTGGCACTTGCCATTGCCTGACGCATGGCTTCTGTTGGGTGAGTGACCGTATCTGAGCGTAAATCTATCCAATCCATGATTTCTCCTTTACTTTCGTCATCGTGAGGGCATACTTTACCGGGAATATCCAATAATTGTCAGTGCGACAGACGAACCTTGCTACCTATGCCCCGAGCTAGACGAAAGGTAAGCAATCTCCTACTCAATCGTATATGAAATTTCAATATACCGAATAGTGTCAGTCATTTTCTTTCGCAAAAAGGAAGGCTTCTTCGATGCTGAACGGCTGATAATTTCCCAATAACTTGTAGGCATTATCAACGCCAATATCCAATCTATTATTTATTTTTTGTATTTCGCCATGTGTATGGCCATGCAGATGTATAGCACCATAATGTTTCCTATCCCATACCTCGAATGGGTAATGGCACAAGATAACCGGGATTTTCTCAAACCCAATATTTTCAAGTACTAAGACTGGTGGCACTATCTCTATTGTCTTCTCAGATTTGGAATAATAAACACCACGACCAATCCATCGAGAATCATGATGCCAATAATTATTTAGGATGTAGATATGTCCATTTAAATTACTGAACAACGAACCTGCTTTTTCAGCGTTCGCAAACGTAAAATCTCCCAGATGATAGACTGTATCATTTTTCCCTACAACCATATTCCAGCATTTGATTAATATCTCATCGTGCTTTTCGATATCGGGAAAATCTCTATGACTATATTTCATGATATTCCCATGTTTAAAATGTTGGTCTGAGGTAAAAAATGTGGACATTATTTTCTAAAGTCGATCGTGATTTAAATAATTTCCATAGTGGTGTAAATTGTAAATCGCATCACGCTTTTCTCAAACTATCTAATACTTCCTCCAATTCCAACGGTAGAGGAGCTTCAAACGTATTCGTTTTTACCTCCCCCGGTAACAAAATCGTCAAACGGGCGGCATGCAGGAAATGCCGTTTGATTGGAATGGTCGCATGTTTATGACCATAAACGCAATCTCCCGCAACCGGGCAGCCTATAAACTTCAGGTGCAAACGAATCTGGTGGGTTCTTCCGGTAAATGGATGAACTTCCAGTAGCGTGTGGTCCTTGAATACTTCCAGTGTGCGATACTCACTGACTGCTTCCCGTCCTTTACCACTGCTTGTCACTGCCATCATTTTTCGATGCACACTGTCCCGCCCGACTGGAGCCTCAATTCGACCAGAAGGTGTTGGTGGTTTTCCATCAACTAGAGCAATATATGTTTTTACTGTTTTTCTAAGCCGGAATTGGTCTTGCAGCAAGTGATGAGCCTGGTCGTTTTTTGCCAGCAGGATCAAGCCTGAGGTGTCCTTATCCAAACGGTGGACCACTCCGGGACGTTTCTCGCCTGCGATGCCGACCATCTCAGGCGCATGTGCCAGGGCTGCATGCACCAGGGTACCGCTTTTATGCCCTACAGCCGGGTGTACCACCATCCCGGCCGGCTTGTTCACCACCATGAGGTCATCGTTCTCGAAGATGATATCCAGTGGGATGGCTTCAGGCACCAGCTTTGTCGGTTCGGCAGCTGGGATGTGCACCTGGATGATATTCCCCCGAATGATTGTCTGACCGTTTTTATGTGCCACTTTTCCATCCACCAGGATGGAACCATTTTCGATCAAGTTCTGCAAGCGTGTTCGTGATAGCTCTGGTACGCAAGTTACCAGGAATTTATCCAGGCGTGAAGCTTCTTCATCTTCAAACAGAAAGCTCAAATCTTTCTCACTCAATTGGATGATTCTCCACATCAGAAGGCCCGGTTACCTGATTTGGAGAGTCAGATGGTTCCGGTGAAATCCCCGTTTGTTTCTGACTGGTTTCAGCCAATTTCTTTTGTTTGCGTTCATTAAACCACACAGCAAGGATCAGGATCGCTGTCCCGACCGATATGCAGGCATCCGCCACGTTGAATACTGCAAACGTTCCAACTGAGATGAAATCAGTTACTGTCCCGATTGTCAGACGATCGATCAGGTTTCCCACCGCCCCACCCAACATCATTGCCATCGCCAATCGCATTACCCACTCATTATGAGGCACTTGAGGATAATAGTACAAGATGGCAATCGTTACGATGAATGCCAGTATCGTGAAAACCATACCAAATCCCTGAAATATCCCAAACGCCGCCCCAGTATTCTGCCAGTGGACGATCCGGGCGTAAGGTTCTAGCCATTGCCAGGGTGACCAACTTTCACCAAATGGAACCTGGGTTCGCACCAGGTTCTTCGTCCATTGATCTAATATAACAATAATCGAGGCGATTGATAATAAGAAAACGTAATCCCAAATATTTTTCTTCAACCTTTTACTCCGATGACATCAAATTACGAAATGTGCGAAAAGCGTCACATAGCAATCATTTTACCTCACAATCATTTCGTCTTCTCCCCTGCTTCAATCGCTGCCAGATTATCCTCTGCAAATTCCGCCCTGGCAGAGACCGCCTCTTTGAATGCCTGCAGTGGGTAAATCTCTCTCTCGACTAACAACCTGGCAAGGGCAATGATCGCCCAGTACTCCTTTTTATTTGTCCATCGACCAGCTTCCTTAAAATCAATTTGAACTAGTTTCGCCCTGGTCTGAACCGGTAGTAGGTCGCTGTTGATAAATAAAGTATCCATTTCAGTCATTTCATCTACCTGGCTTTGCACGGCAGCCATTCCTTCTTTGAACAACAATAGCATCACTTCCGGTTTCCTGATCCCAATATATCCAATCTCTTTCGGTGCCAGGATGACCTCCGAGACTGAATGCCCCGATTTCACCGTTACCGGGTAATCATTCCGCTGGGTTACCCACAAACCCGAAAGCAATGCTCCACGGCAAAAAAGATTACCCGCCGAGTTGATCTTCTTCCCAGCTGCCCCGGCAATGACGATACCCAGACGTTGATCCAGATTGCTTTCATACTTTAATTGGATTGGACGAGTGGGTACGGGTGTTTTCCCTGCCTCTTGGGCCACCGATTGGCGGTATGCCTGACTGTATTCAGGTCGTGCCACCTGATGGATGATCCCGGTGGAGTAATTCAATGCTGTCAGAGTGTTCTCCAGCAGACTTTTACTAAAGCGATTGTTTGGCACATAATAGGCTGTGCACAGTTCCCAGATATCCACAAGCGAGAAGCCATCGTTCTTTATGGCAGCAACTAATAGTTCAGGCAGTCCTTTATCAAATGATGTCGTTCGGGCGACGTAGCTGGCTCCATTCACCGCCACAGTCTGGCAGATATCCATGGGGTATTCCAGCTGCCCATACGGAGTCGAGCTCGTCACGCCACCAATAGGTGTGGTTACGGAATGCTCACCCCCTGTCATTCCGTAGTTGAAATTGTTGAAAACCACCACGGTTACCCCTATATTTCGCCGGGCGGCGTTGATCAGGTGGTGGCCGCCAATCCCGCACCCACCATCCCCCATAAGGACGATCACCTTGAGTTCCGGGTTAGCCAGCTTGATTCCCGTTGCATATGTGATCGACCTGCCATGCAAGCCATGTAATGTATTGGTGGTGAAATATTTATCCGCTAGCCCGCTACACCCAATATCAGTTACGATTACCACCTTGTGTGGATCAAGCTGCAATTTGACCAGGGCTGCATTCAAATGATCGGTTATCGTGCTATGTCCGCATCCCGGGCAGAAGAAATATGGTAGTAACGCCTCATCGAGGTATGTTGAATTCAATGGATCGGTCACAGCAGGCCTCCCTGAGTGAGTATCTCCTCTGGTGAAATAAGCTCTCCATCCACTCGATTTACCCCAATTATTTCAATACCATCTGCTGCTAATCGCTCCACTTCCAGCTTGTACTGTCCAAGGTTTAGCTCGGGTATGACCACCTTGCGAATACCCGCCAGTGCTGCTTTAATCTCCTTTTCTGGAACTGGCCAAAGGGAATATATCGTCAATGATGAAACCTTATTTCCCCTCTCGCGCACCATTGCGATTGCTTCTTCTACCGACCGAGCTGACACTCCATAACTGATGATCAATGTATCTGCTTCAGTCTGTAAATCCGCTTTTACCATCGAAATTTCATCCACATGCCGTTCAACTTTTGTTGCCAGGCGCTCATTAAGCTTGCCCACCTTTTCAGGATTTTTAGTGAGCTGTCCATGATCGTCATGTGTTGAAGTAGTAAAGCGTAGTATATGTTCCCCTCCATAAGGTGACATCACTGGCACTTCATCGATTGCCTTCACCCTGTATGGGACAAACTCACCTTCTTTAGGCGCAATAGCACGATCGCGAACCTGGATTGGAATGAATTCTTCAACATCCACTGTTGTTAGGGTCAACGCGGTGTCTTTATCAGTCGCTATAAAAACTGGTATCCGAAATCTTTCTGCCAGATCGAAGGCTTTACAGGTCAGGCTGTAACACTCCCGCACATTGGTTGGTGATAACACGATTACTGGGTAACCTCCCGATGTCCCCCAGCGTAGAAACTGGATATCCCCTTGCCCTACGGTTGTCGCTCCACCCGTTGCTGGGCCCATGCGTTGGACATCTACGATGACCATTGGCACCTCGCCCATGATCGCCAGCCCGATATTCTCACTATACAGGCTTATCCCTGGTCCACTTGTGGCAGTCATGACACGCTTTCCAGTCATGGCTGCTCCAATGCAGAATCCCATTGAGGCAATCTCGTCTTCCGCCTGGATGGCAACACCACCCACCTTGGGTAGCTCACGGATCATGTATAGAAGAATATCGGTTGCTGGGGTGATCGGGTAACCAGCAAAAAAGTCACAACCTGAATGAATCGCCCCTCGGACGATTGCCTGTGCTCCGTTGATCAGCTCACGCATGTTATCCTCCAACCATATTTCTATCTGGCAAGTATATCCAAAAGGGGTTGTTCTGGCATCATGAAGATAATCACTTTTCAGTACGCTCATCCATACTTATATAATTCCCAATTATCAATAGAGCAAGATTCGGGTGGATTAAAACCTCCATTTGCTTATAATGATGGCATGATAAATTACTCACAACTCTCTGATGACTATTCTCGTATTGAGCAAGTCATTTATTATTTACTAAAGAATGCCCCCCGCCAACCAGGCTTGGATGAAATCGCCGAATACATCCACCTCAGTGAATACCATTTACAACGCCTGTTCACCCGCTGGGTAGGTGTCAGCCCTAAACGCTTTCTTCAATTCATCACCAAGGAACATGCCAAACAGTTGTTGGCCGAGGCTAACAGCATTCTTGACACTTCTATTCAGGTTGGTCTGTCCAGCCCCGGAAGGCTACATGATTTGTTCATCACCTGGGAAGCCGTCACGCCGGGTGAATTCAAGCTGCGTGGCGATGGACTCACGATCAATTATGGCTTTCATCCAACTCCATTCGGTGAGATTTTATTGGGTAGTACAGACCGTGGCATCTGCAATCTTTCATTTGTTATGCCATCTGGCCATTTGGATGCTCTCGATACCCTGCAGGAGAATTGGCCACTCGCCAAACTGGTAGAGAAATCCGGTCTTGGGCAACCATTGCTTGAAAATATCTTTCATCCTCCTATCCATCCATCGGATCAACCTCTGCATCTCTACCTGAGCGGGTCTAACTTCCAGCTTAAGGTATGGGAAGCTTTGTTGCGTGTCCCATCGGGCAATGTGGTATCATACCGTGATATTGCCAGTTACCTGGGAGAACCCAATGCTTCGCGTGCTGTGGGCAATGCGCTTGCCCGTAATCCCATCGCTGTGTTGATTCCCTGTCACCGTGTAATCCACTCCTTGGGCGAGTTTGGCCATTACCACTTCGGTAAGGAACGTAAAGTTGCTCTGCTTGGCTGGGAGATGGCAAATGTTGCAAGCCCTGCTAGCTGAAATCCGGAGATTTCTAATATATGAATGCACGTGCATGGATCGCTTTGATCGCTATCTATATCGTATGGGGGTCCACATACCTGGCGATACGGTTCACTGTAGAGACAATTCCACCCTTCCTGTCAGCTGGAATCCGCTTCCTGGTTGCTGGTGTGATCCTATATGGATTTAACCGTTTAACTGGTGCTCCTGCTCCCAAAAAAATTGAGTGGCGGTCTGCAATCATCATTGGTCTTCTGTTGCTGCTCGCCGGAAATGGTGGCTTGGTATGGGCGGAAACACGTATCCCTTCTGGCATCGCTTCATTGTTCATAGCCACCACACCTATTTGGATGGTGTTGATAGATTCACTGCGACCAAATGGCGTGAGGGCGAATTGGATGACCTGGCTGGGTGTTATCATAGGATTCACCGGCATCGCCATCCTGGCCAATCCCTGGCAATCCCACTCTGGAAGTCCGGCACTTGATCCCCTCGGCGTATTGGTTTTGGTACTGGCAGCCCTGTCCTGGTCAATAGGCTCGCTTTACAGTCGTAAGGCCTCGCTGCCAAGCTCCTCACTGTTAGGGACCGGGATGGAAATGCTAGCGGGTTCAGTGGGTCTTTTCGCCTTCAGTGCTGCAATCGGTGAATGGAGCCGGTTTGATATCTCATCTGTATCTCAGCGATCTATTGGTGGGTTGATTTACCTGATCATATTTGGCTCATTTATTGGCTTCGCGGCATATACCTGGTTGTTGCGTAACGCCCCCACCCCAATCGTATCCACCTATGCTTATGTCAATCCGGTAGTTGCCCTTTTCCTGGGTAGTCTCATTGCTCATGAATCCCTGGATACGCAGGATATCGTCTCAGCCTTAATCATCCTGAGTGGTGTGGTTTTGATAACCACCGCGAAATCCATTGGAACAAGTAAAGTTTCCCCCATCCCTCTTTCCCCAGGCGAGGATTAATCAAGCAAGAAAAGCGGTGAGATGCTCGGAGACCAGCGCTTATATATTTTCAATTTTTCAAGCCCATCGGCATATATACCCTGACATATATCATGATTGACCTGCTTTCAACCACTATTCCCGCTGGGTTGGATGCAGAAACATCCATCTTGTGTAAACCCGGATTGTCCCATATGAATGTCGCTGTATCCAAAATACCACTTGTGTGCGTGAACACCGCTTGATCGTCCACTGACCAAACAAAGGTGATTGGTATCGTTGTGGTAATTGGATTTACCGTAGCGATGAATATACTCGGTTGGCTCATATAGCCAATCTCCGGACCACTGACCTCCAGGTTAATGGGTGGAATGAGGATAGGCAATGCATAATGATCCACCGTCGATCCCAGAATATTCGCGGCTGTTACAGTGATCCCTTGTGTCCCCGGCATTTCCCACACATAGCTGACTGAATCACTGATGCCACCGGTGTGGGTGATTGGCATCTGCCCACTCGCTTGCCACGTGTAGGTGATGGGTTGGACCACATCCACGGGTACAACGGTCGCTGTGAAGATAATTACATCATTCACCCGACCACTTTCAGGACCGCTAAGAGAGACCACCGGGATTGTTGCCCCAATTTCAATGACATGCGTATCCACCACTGAACCTCCGTCATTGGAGGCGGTCACCGTAATTACTTTAGTGCCAATCTCATCCCAGGCAAAACCAACAGAATCTACAGGATCACCCATATGCACAACTGGAGGGAAACCAGTAGCCTCCCAGGTATATGTGATCGGTGTGGTTGCATCGCTCGGACTGACAGTGGCGGTGAAAGGCATGCTTTCACTGATATAACCGCTCTCTGCACCCTCAATCTCCACACCTTCCATAAGTGTAAAACGATTATTTATCGTCACCACATAACCTGTCTCGGTCGCTAAATCAATCGAAACATAAATACCGTTCGCGGTATCCGCAAATTCTTCACCAGGTTTCCACATGGCGCCTTCATCACTGGTATCACATTTGCCATTCGGGTTAACGAGTATGGCAGGTTCCGGTCGATTGATCGCTACCTCGTGAATGATTACAGCCGATCCTGGTATAAATTTGTCATAATTAATCGGATCGCTTGCCTTCTGGCGAGTTTCGAGTGTATAGAAATAGTCCTCTATCCCATTGATAAGGATGCGAGCTCCAAGATAGTTCCCCATTTGAGGCAACGCTATTCTTTCAAGTGTGATTGTATCAATCGTATTTACGTCGCCAATATATATCTGAGCAGGTTCAATCCAACCATTTAATTCTTTGTGATACGAGATCGTATGCTGTCCCATAACCCCATAGATGGGATCGGGGGGACTATTTTCCCATAGTTCACTGAGCACATCCCAGCGGTTATCATATCCAAGCTGGCAGTTCCCCAGAGAGTGCGGGAGGTCGAATCCATGCCCCGTCTCATGTGCGATAACCCCGATATTTTGATAACCCCAGGGTGGCTCCCATGTCATACGCCAGTTCTTGCATACTCCGTCAAGGCAAAGATACCACCCGCCACCCCATGCACAGCAATCCAGATCTGCATTAAACATCAGGTTGATCCCAATATAAGGAGTGAAATCGACATATGGTTCTGCTGCTGCTGTACAGTCATGAGCTGCAGCTCCCCAATCCATATTGCCTTGCAGAGGAACATAGTGCGATCGTGGATAAGGTAACACATACCATCCATGTGCACCAGATCCTTCCAGGTTGGCAAGATTATAGGATTGCTGTCGCCAATAATGATCAAGTCCGGGATAGTCAGCTGAATACATCTCTTGGAAATACTGCAGATCATTCGGTTCATCCGCATAGTCTGAAAATTTACACAGGATTGAGACCCAGGGTTGTGGACCATATATTCCTTCCGGGCTTCTCACCTCTCCTTCCACCAGAATCAGCGATTGGACCAATAAGGATTTCCCTACATGCTGCCACATCCCTTGTACAGTGACTTTTTTATGATTGAGCGCAAGTGGACCACCGTGCAATGTCAATAAATCCCTATCGATGAATAATTGGATATTCCCATACTTCGGGGAAAAGAGGAAATGAGCCGTCGGTGTTTCGCTAGATCCTTGAAGTGCATCTCCCCACACGGTGTTGAATATTCCCCTTATATATATCGGTGATGAAGCCTGTCCATAGGTTATATTTCCACCCTGTACATGTAAGGTTAGAACCGCAAGAATAATAAATACGAAGAAAAACTGTCTTGGCCTCATGCCTCTCTCCTTACTAAAAAAATATATCTAGAACTTCCACATACGATTATATACCGATAGCCGATATCTACTTGCCGTTTAGCCTTTTATTAACGGGAATGATGGCTTGGAAGTAATCTGTAGCAACAATACAAAAACAAGCCCCCTGGTTCAAAATCCAGGGGGTAATGGTCCTGCATGTTATGTCATTATTTCTAACTCTCTCGTTTTGGTTTCCTTGTAAATATCAGTAAAAACGGGACAAGAATAAGGGGTAGAAATCCTGCCTTACACAAACTAAACGGTTGTTTGGGTGTGTCCTCAGTTTGAGTCTGAGTCGGTGTCTGAAAAGGAGTGGTTGGTGAAACCGGGATAGGGGTAGACAAACTTGGACCGCTTGGTGCAGGAGTAGGCGTGGTCGCGGTCACCGGATTGGAGCTACTTGGTATCACTTCATACGCTTCCCCTCCGGAAAGGGCTATCACCTGCTCACCCAGGGCAAATGCAACGGCCAATTCTGGATGGGCTGCCACGAGGCCAAAGTAATCTTGTGAAAGAAAATCGATCTTCTTGGTCTGCATCGTATCTGGGTCAAAACCTGTATCGATCCATTTTCCCTCCGAGAACACAAAGGTGCGCGCACCCACCACCCGCACAGTCGATGAGGCCTCACCCATCACTTCCGGTGCACTTACAGCACCTTGCATCGCACCTGCATCAGCAGCTTTTTGAACTGCTATTTGACCTGAAGGAGCAGCGGTTGGCATTGCTAACATCTGGTTGAAAGTTTCGTTTGCCAGGCGCTGTTGTTCAGCTTCACCAAGTGGCGCCTCTTCGGTTACCAGGTAGGAAGTATAAGGTGTGACGATACCATAGCGGATGCTGATGCGCACGATCTGGTCGATGATTTCCTGGTTGGCACCCAGTAGGCGAATTTGATTAAGCAGGTAGCCTATTTTCCTTGTCGCCCATAAGCGTGGAATTGCTGCTTGAATTGAATTTGCTGGAGATTCCTTGTCAAACACCTGGTCGCTAAAAGTGAAAGTCTGTCTTTCCCCATTCACTTCGCCGCGCAAAATTATATCTGTCTCACCACCCTCGTGGTAGCGCCCCAATAAAATTACCTGTGAGCCGGCAAATAGATCTGGCAAAGGGTATGGATAAAGATCATAAGTGGTTAAATTACCAAAATCCAGATCCAGGTTGGTAAGTACAGGTGTGCTGATACCTGCATAAAAGGACGACAGGATCTCATCAAGGCTCATTCCTGGTTGTACATAAGTGCTTTTCCCATGGTGATCCTGTGATAGCGTATCCAACAGGATGGTGTCAACGTCATACCCCACGCCAAAAGCGAACAGGCGAAGATTATCACGCGCACTGGCTTTAAAGTTTGAAAGTATGGATTGGCTATCAGTCACACCCTCTGTGGGCAAGCCATCTGTCAGGAAAATTACGTAGGTCGAGCGTTCAGGATCAATAATGGCTGCTGATTCAAGTAATGCACGGTTGATATCTGTTGAACCTTCTGCCCTTAAATTTTCTAACCACGAACGCGCTTCAGCTGCCTCAGATGCTGGCCTCAATCCACTGGCATACATATCAATACCTGTGCTGAAAGAAATCAGGCTAAATCTATCCCCCTGGTTGAGGTTATCAAGGATATAGCGAGTGGCTTGCTGTGCTTGCTGGAATTTCTCCCCATCCATGCTTCCTGACCGATCAAGTACCAGGATTAGATCCTTGGGAATGACCTGGTCAATGGTGTTAATCCTCGGTGCAAGTAACACAAGGAAGAAACCGTCTGGGTCTGCGGAATCGGATGGATCACGGTAGGTCAATAGGTGGAAAGCCTCCGTTTCACCCAATGAGTAGTACAGCGTAAAATCTGTGTTAGGGATCACATTGGCAGCTTCGTAACCAACCACAGCCTGGTAGTCACTCTCACGGCTCAAACCTACATCATGACTCGGCGAATACACTGCCCGGATAGGCGTATTGGATTGAATATTCACACTTATCGTGACTGATTCGATCGGCATGGCTGAGAATTTTTCGGTATTGAGCGGATAATTATACCGGACCAAGCCCCCTTCAGCAGTAAGTGCCTGGGTATATTCCAATTCAATCCGGCGCTCACTTTGAGATGCAATTGGGAAAATACGTGCCTGCACGGCACCTCGTCCAACATACTCGAGTAGCGCTGGGTCACGCATGCTTGAGACTATTTGCTCATAGGTCTGGCGTGCCTGGGCAGCATCCAGTACTTTTCCCTCTACAGGCTGGCCATCTACCCATAATATGAAACCGGAAACGGCTGCTTCATCCGGGATGGGAAATATGTAGGTTCCTTCGATGGTCCAGTCATTGGGATTGTAAAAAACCTGATCCACATGGGTGACTGCCAGTTGATCTTTTATCGTTACTGTCACATGATGGTAACGGATCACCAGTTGGTCCATTGGGATAATTACCGGTGGGCATGGCCCTGGATCACATATTGGTGGGTCAGGGATGATGATTCCATCAGCAAATGCTGATGCGGGAAAGAACAATGCCAAGATTAGGATGACCAACATGCTTGTGGTGAGTAGAACAGATTTTGCTTTCATTTTCTCCTCCTGAGTGATCAGTTGAGTTGCTGGCGTGGCAACGGTGGCTGTTTGCGCATAAGACGATAACGAATCCTTAAAAGTTCCGGTGGTATAATCATTTTCTTGATTGGGAGACTTACAAAAACAGATGGCATCGGATTTGTTAGACAAACTGGTCGGTATCGAACAGCATTATGAAGAGCTCAACCGTCTCTTTATGGAAGTGGGAGACGATTACCAGCGTGCTGCAGAGTTGAATAAAGAACGCATCGATCTGGAGCCGATTGTGGATCGAGCGCGTGAATACCGTCAGGTTATCGATCACATGGAAGAAGCCCGTTCCCTGCTTGATGGAGAAGATGTCGAGATGCGAATGTTGGCTGAAGCCGAAATTCTCGATCTGGAACCGAAGCTCGAAAGGTTAGAAAGCGAAATTAAAAACCTTCTTCTTCCGAAAGATCCCCGCGATGAGCGAAATGTGATTATGGAAATCCGCGCAGGCACAGGCGGTGATGAAGCCGCGATTTTTGCTGCCGATCTTTATCGGCTTTATTCTCATTATGCGGAGATGCGAAAATGGAATATCGAAGTCCTCTCCACCAATGAAATTGGTATCGGTGGTTTCAAAGAGATCATCTTTCTTGTCAAGGGTAAGGGAGCATATTCACGTCTTAAATATGAATCTGGTGTCCACCGTGTTCAACGTGTACCGGTGACAGAATCACAAGGGCGTATTCACACATCCACAGCTACAGTAGCTGTTTTAGCGGAAGTTGACGATGTTGAAATTAATATCCCCGAATCAGACATTCGCATGGATGTCTATCGTTCTGCTGGTGCAGGTGGGCAGAATGTCCAAAAGAATGCCACCGCAGTCCGTATCACCCATCTGCCCACTGGGATTGTCGTAGCTTGCCAGGATGAACGCTCTCAGCTCCAAAATCGCCTGCGAGCCATGAGTATTTTACGTGCCAGGTTATACGAGATCGAGGAGGAGAAACAACACGCAGAGATTGATGAGAACCGCCGCTCGCAAGTAGGGACGGGCGAGCGCTCAGAAAAAATCCGCACTTACAACTACCCTCAGTCGCGGGTGACTGACCACCGCATCAATGTTTCGACCTACAACCTTACTGGTTTTATGACGGGTGCATTATTGGATGATTTTATTGACGAATTAGCCACCAGCGATGAAGCAGATCGCCTTTCTGCGATAAGCGAAGAGGCAGTTGCAGAGAGTGATGGTTAATCATCGAATTTCGACTTAAGATACCTTCTGTGAATTATTATAAAGTTAATGATTAAACATCCCTTACAGTCTGCGTCAAAGGGATGTTGCTTATAATTCTTATGGCAACTAGCATCCAGGATATATTGACTCAAATCAGCCAGCGGATTTCTCAACATACTGATACGCCCATCTTGGACGCACAGGTTCTGATTGCTCATGTTTTAGGCAAACCTCGCGCTTGGGTGCTTGCTCACCCAGAAACTCAAATAAATAGTGATCATTATAAAAAGATCATCCAGGCTTTGGAACGTTTAGAACATGGTGAACCACTACCATATGTCCTTGGATCCTGGGAGTTTTTTGGTTTGGATTTTTATCTCACCCCCGCAGTGCTGATTCCACGCCCTGAGACTGAATTGATAGTCGAATGTGCCATAAAGTGGCTGCAGGATCATCCAAATCAGCGTAAGGTTATCGACGTGGGAAGCGGTTCGGGATGTATCGGGATATCACTGGCTATGAGCATCCCTGATTTAACCGTCCTCATGACGGATATATCACCGAACGCTTTGAACGTCGCACAGGTTAATGCTAATAAATTTGGGCTTACAGGAAGGCTTGAGTTCAAATCAACAGATTTATTGGATGGGATTGCAGATCACTTTGATCTGATCTGCGCTAACCTGCCTTATATTCCGAGCCAGATGCTCAACGAGCTGGTTGTATCAGATTGGGAACCCCGTCTTGCACTGGATGGGGGGAAGAACGGGACTGAGTTGATCGCCAGGTTGCTTTACCAGGCTAGAGGTTGCCTTACTCCAGGGGGATTATTATTGCTGGAGATCGAGTCATCTCAAGGAGCTGAGGTGAAAAACTTAGCCTGCATCCACTTCCCCGCTGCCAGGGTTGAGATTCTCAATGATCTTTCTGGTCAGAATCGTTGTTTAGAAATCTCATCCTCACACCTACTTGTCCACCTATGCCAGCGCAAGGAATGGCTGAGCGCGCAGGAACGGGGGATATTTATAAGCAATTCCTTCAATCGAGAGGGATTTATTCATTGCTCACAACCTCAACAAATTCTTCAAGTGGCGAACACCTTCTATAGAGATGTATCAGAATTGGTATTGTGTTGGATTGACCCCGGTAAAGTAACCTCTGATATCACTTGGGAAGCTGTTGATGGTGTATTATTTCCCCATATCTACGCACCCATCAATCTGGATTCGGTGATTTCAGTTACGGATTTTATTCCAGACGAAGATGGGACATATCGTATGATCGAATTGCCAGGTTAATCGAAAACAAGCAGGATTATCCCTGCCATGTGTGGTGAATTAATGTAATCTGGTTGATATTTTAATAACGCCGGTTTCCGCCCGACCGTCTATACTTTCCACTATCCTCCTTCGGACGGGCAAGATTTACTTTCAGCGTGCGGTTATCCAGGGGTGTGTTATTGAATAGGCTTACTGCCTTTTCCGCCTCAGCCTGAGAGCTAAATTCAACAAAAGCAAATCCTCGTGAGCGTCCAGTATCCCGGTCTTTGATCAGGCTGACAGAAACGACGTTCCCTGCTTGTGCAAACATACTGCGCAGGTCTTCTTCAGTGGTGCTGAAAGGCAAATTTCCTACATACAATTTATTATCCATCTCTCCTCCAAAAAAATACCGCCCCGACACTTCGTCGCGCGGTCATCTCACTGCAGCAAGCCTGTATCTCGCGACGATTATATCATACCCATTCTTACAGGGATAATATTATTATCCTGGCCAATCCATTCTCTCATCACTGCCTGTTATCCATAGCCATATTAGCATTATTATCTTTAAGACATATAATATCTAACTCACCGGGGCCATGGACGCCAATGGTCAGGGTCATTTCTATATCTGCGGTACGTGAAGGACCACTTATCAGAACCGCTGCAGGTGCCCGTTTTATTTCCTCCAGCTTCAATAATTGGTTGAGTTGCATAAAAATATCCTTCTCATGCAGGATTGCGATGTGAATTTCCGGTAAGAGGGAAGCAGTCAGGGGCCGTCCAGGACCACCCAGGACTAGGATCGAGCCAGTTTCAGCAATTGCCCCCGCTGCACCTGATAGACCTGCCCTGACCTGGCTGTTAGCCCGAATATTTTCGCTTGTTGGAAAAATAATCTGTATGCCGGCTTCATATAGCTTTCTAAAAAGCATGTCTGGAAGGGTATCTTCATTCCATGCCAGGATTTCATGGATGCCATGAGCTTGCAGAATCTCCAGGACTGGTTTCCAGACTTCTTCTGTTGAACTTATTCGAAATTTACCTCCGAGTGCTTGCAGCTCATCAGTGAATATTGACAATAAATCCTCATCAAAATGTGATGAAATATCTGGCTCAGGTGAGCTTACCCGTGATGAATTACTATGTGGAGGTAAATCATTATCCTCATCCACTTCATGTATAACCTGAGTTCTGTACCTTGTTCGGAAGGGTTTGGCAGCAGGGCTAGGGAAATCCTTGGAGTATCCCCATCCGCTGAAAGCTGGTAAACGAATCCAAGGATCTCCTCTTGCAAGCAAGGTTGAGATGGTTCCAAATATTCCTGCCAGCCGTTGAGCGATTGCAAAACGACTCGGTGAGGTAGCCGCCAGTGTAAATAAACCCAAACCCATAGCTAACATATTCGGCGGGTTAGGTTTAGCTAGATTTCGAGGTTGGTTAACCCCAATACCCGCGCGCACCCTTAATAATAGTTTAGGTAGATCAATATCCACCGGGCAGGCTTCCTTGCAAGCCCCGCACAAGCTTGATGCACGTGCTAAATGACCAAATTCATCTTGGCCGAACAATGCCGGCGAAATAACACTGCCCACCGGTCCTGGATATGTGCTGCCTTTCCCATCTTTTCCTACATATGCATGCCCGCCAATTTCACGGAAGACCGGACAAGCATTCAAACATGCTCCACAGCGTATGCAGAATAAGATTTCTCGAAGCTCAGATTCTCGCACTTTGAGTCGTCCATTATCTACCAGGATGATATGCCGTTCCTGCGGACCATCCGGGTCATCTGCTCTACGCGGGCTCATTATTAAGCTGGTATACACCGAGAGCTTTTGTCCCGTTGCTGAACGAGGTAATAAGGATAACATCAGTGCCAGATCATCCATGGTGGGGACGATACGTTCAATACCCATCAGGGCAATATGAGTACGAGGTACTGTGGTCACCATACGACCATTGCCTTCGTTAGTAACTACGCAAATTGCGCCAGTTTCCGCAACCCCAAAATTGACCCCTGAGATACCGATATCCGCATCCAGAAATACCTGGCGCAAGGTGCGCCGGGCAGCGTTGGTCATGACGCTGATATCTTCTGTATAAGGTAATCCGAGTTTATCCTCAAAGAGCTTCCCAACATCCTGACGTCGCAGGTGGACTGCTGGTGTTATGATGTGCGATGGAGCTTCTCCCCGTAATTGAACAATATATTCTCCCAGATCAGTCTCAACCACCTGAAAACCTTGTTTTTCAAGCGCATGATTCAATTTAATCTCTTCACTGACCATGGTTTTTGCCTTGGCAATCAGCTTGGCTCCTTGTTTGAAGGCAATCTCCGTGACGATTTCTATCGCCTGCTGGGCATCCAATGCATGGTGGATCACGATACCATTTTCGTGAGCATGGGCGATAAACTCCTCGAGGTAGGTGTCAAGATGCTCAATCACGTCTGCTCGTACATCATGGGCACGAGCGCGTAGCTGCTGCGGATTTGGCAGAGATTCAAAAGCAATTTGACGCACCTTGATACGCTTTTCTGAATTTGCATCCAGTGCGAGCTGTAAATTCGCATCTGCCAAAGAGGTCTTAATGTGGGTGTGAAAGTCATCAGCCATTTAAACTTTATCCAATATATCTGCAATATGCACTGCACGTTGATTTTTATGCTTTCTATGTTGTCCCCCATTGATGTTGGTAACACATCCTGCATCACACGATACCACAATAGGTGCCCCACTCTTCTCCAAATTTTCAATTTTCCGCTCCAACATGGCATTGGATATTTCTGGATGTTCAATTGAGAAGATACCTCCAAACCCACAACAATCTGTTGTGTCGGGCAGCTCAACAAACTCAGCATTATGGACTGCTGCTAATAAAGCCCGTGGTTGCCTATCTACTCCCAAACCTCGCAGCAGGTGACAGGAGGAATGGTATGTCAATCGCCCTTCATATCGAGCGCCTAAATCAGTCACCCCAAGTATATCCACTAGAAATTCGCTGAATTCATACGTGCGGCTTGCCAGCGCTGAGGCTCGTTGCAGCCATTCGGGATCGTCCGCGAATAACTCTGCATAGGTGTGACGGATCATAGCTGCACACGAGCCTGAGGGCACGACCACAGGTCCGGGGTATGGCTCAAATGACTGGATTGTCTGGGTTGCCATTTTTCGTGCTTGCGCCCGTAATCCAGCATTAAAAGCAGGCTGACCACAGCAAGTCTGGTTGGGTGGAAATGATACCCTTGCTCCCGCCTTCTCAAGTATCCGCACCACTGCTTCTCCGGTTTCTGGATAAATCGTATCTATGATGCAGGTGATAAATAGTTGGACTGTTGTCGTCATTGCTCTCTCCTGATGTAATTGTAGTCGATTATCCATTGAGCTGCATATTCAAACCTAAAACGAATTATGAAAAAATCAAGCTATTGTTTGTTCAAGCGGAAGACCAGTCATTACCACAAAAACTAATCGGACGTGGTAATATTAAGCCCGTTTTGAATACTCAATCTTATACGATTGTCAGGATTATTACATAATGGATAATTTTAAAACGATCATACCAAATCATTTCACCCTTCCCCGAAGAATCAATCGTTTGGGTGATCTAGCATACAATCTGTGGTGGACCTGGAATCCGGATGCTCAACGCCTTTTTGCTCGCATTGACACCATCTTATGGGAAAAAATCAATCATAATGCAATCCGATTTTTACAATTGGTGGATCATGCCCGCTTAAAAAACCTTACAAATGACCGCTATGGTCTGGATCATTATGATCGCACCATGCGATCTTTTGACGAGTACATGAATAAAAAGACCACATGGTTTGCAAATACTCACCCAGAACATTTGAACCAACCCATTGCTTATTTTTCCACCGAGTTTGGTTTACATGAGACCTTACCGATTTATGCAGGTGGATTAGGGGTACTTTCAGGTGACCACCTGAAAGGTGCCAGCGACCTGGGTTTGCCTTTCGTTGCCATCGGCTTCCTGTACACTCAGGGTTACTTCTCACAGCACATCTCCGAGGATGGGTGGCAGGAGGCTCGTTATGTCCGCTTAAAATTTGGCGAGCTACCTGTTCTTCCTTTCATGGATAACAATGGCAATCCATTGACCGTTTCCATCGAGCTACCGGGGAGAATAGTTGAAGCGCGCTTATGGGAAATTCGCATCGGTCGTGTACCTTTATATTTACTAGATAGTGATATTGAAAGCAATAATCCTTCAGACCGGGAGCTGACCTCTCGTCTATACATCAGCGATCTGGATTCACGCATTTCTCAAGAGATCATCCTCGGTATTGGTGGTGTACGAGCTTTGCGCGCCTTGGGTTATAACCCGGACGTGTGGCATATGAACGAAGGTCATTCGGCATTCATGGTGCTTGAACGTATCCGTGAGCTGGTTGCAGCAGGAAATTCGTTTGATAAAGCTGCTGAGGGTGTTCGATCGACGACCATATTCACAACCCACACGAATGTTCCTGCGGGGAGTGATGAATTTCCCCACTGGCTGGTTGACAAGTATTTTTCCTACCTTTGGCCTCAGTTAGGTTTATCGCGCGACCAATTCATCGACCTTGCCCGACATTCGCTTCCATGGAATGAGACATTTAGCATGCCAATTTTGGCTATGAGTTTTTCCACCAAGCATAACGGCGTATCAGAGTTGCATGGAAAAGTAGCCCGTAAGATGTGGAACTTCTATTGGCCTAATCTGAAAGAAGATGAAGTTCCGATTACTCATATCACCAATGGTGTCCATACAGCCACTTGGTTAGCCCGACGCCTGAGTAACTTGTATGATCGGTACCTGGGGAATGGGTGGAAAGAACGGGTGGATGATCCAGAAACCTGGAAAAAAATTGAAAACATTCCAGATTCGGAACTTTGGACGATTCGTCGCCATTTAAAACGAAAATTAACCATATATATTCTTGAACGTGCTCGTGAACAATGGCTGGGATCCAGCGTTCATCCAGTACAGGTCATTGCCTCAGGAGCATTGCTTGATCCTTACACATTAACAATCGGCTTTGCCCGGCGCTTTGCCACCTATAAACGTGCTAATTTGATCATGCATGATTTGAATCGTTTAATGGAGATCATCAACCGACCCAACCAACCTGTGCAGATTATCTTTGCCGGAAAGGCTCATCCCGCAGATGAACCTGGGAAGCTGCTCATCCAAGATGTATATCGAACCGTTAAAAAAGCCGAAAGCGGTGGTCGCTTGGTCTTTCTGGAAGATTATGATATGAACCTGGCTCGATATTTGGTCCAAGGAGTCGATATTTGGATGAATACACCTCGCAGGCCAAATGAAGCCTCCGGTACCTCTGGACAGAAAGCTGCCATGAACGGTGTACTTAACCTCTCTGTATTGGATGGATGGTGGCGTGAAGGTTTCAATGGCTCAAATGGATGGGTTATTGGTGATGACCAGGATCGTGAGACAAATGAATTGCAAGATGCTGCCGATGCAGCCAGTCTTTACGACACCCTGGAAAATAAGATCATTCCCTTATACTATTCGGACCGTTCAGCCGATGGTTTACCCAGTGATTGGATCGCCGTGATGAAAGAGTCAATCCAGACCCTCACTCCGCGTTTCAGTATTCAACGCATGCTTAAAGAATACACCGAACGGATGTATTTACCTACTCAACGATAAAAATGGAACTCATCTTTTCATCGCAAGCCTGGTTGAGCGCATTATTGATCTTTATCTTGCGCGTATCAGATATGACGCTTGACACACTTCGTGTTTTATTTGTCATGCGCGGTAAGAAGCGAATTGCCTGGATATTGGGATTTTTCCAATCCGCGATTTTCGTGCTCGCCATTGGTAAAGTGCTTACCCAATTGGACAATCCGCTGAATATAATCGGTTACGCAGCAGGATTTGCTACTGGCAATGTTGTGGGAATGTATATTGAAGAGCGCATTGCTATCGGACATGTATTAATAAACGTTATCAGCCCACGGCGTGGATCCGCCATCACTAACCATCTACGGCAAAATGGTTATGCGGTGACTGAATTATCAGGTCGTGGTAAAGATGGCATGGTATCGATGATCAATTGTTCTGTGTTACGCAAACAGGTGGATACGGTACGATTGTTAGTTAATGAAATCGATCCAGAAGCTTTCATCACTGCTGAGGATGTCCGTCCGGTCAGACGAGGTTTTTGGAGAGCGTAACTCCTACTGAATTACTAAGGGATGTAAATCCTCCCTCGGATTAACCCATTTTCAAAATTTACGGATTGATGATACTTTCCTATTTAATAGATTCACGATTTTGTTCGAGGAGATACAAAATAAGAAAGGAATCTCGTCCTAACTTTGTTTTTCTAAGTGGATGGGGTTTTTTGCTTGTTAAGCCATACAGGATATCCAAATAAGAGTAGACCAGCATAGAAGAACCACATCAAGGCAAAGCCAATGTGAACACCAGGGTCGAGGTCAGGCTGAGATAGCCAACGATATGGCAAGGCTTCGGGATTACTGCTTGGTGATTGTTGGATGTACATATTGAAGATAGGATAAGGCATCTGTTGTTGCAAGCGCTTCAGGTTGACAAAATTCCAGAAATCCAGGTGAGTCTCACCATTGACGAGGGTCGGATCTGGCATTCCACCTCCCATCTCTCCCCTCTCCCTTGGCAGACGCAGGATGCCTTCGACGGTAACTTTGCCAGGCTCGTCAAGCTGCCTCCAGGAGGCAGGCGAATCGTATTGATTGGGGATCCATCCACGTTCGACCAACATCGCTCGTCCATCAGAAAGGATGAGCGGGGTTAATAAAGCATAGCCAGGTTCGTCACCCCAGGATTGTGTCCAGACCTGATTGCGTAGCGCTACCTGATGCTCGAAATCAAATTCTCCCGATACTCTCACCTGTCGGTATTCCATGTCGGTCAGGTCAGATGGAAGTGGATCATGATTTAGGTCCAGCACGGGCATAACTTGGACCGCTTGGACATTACTGATGCTTTTCCTCCGCTCAGCGTTGCGATCTATCTGCCAAATGCCCATCCGGACTGCCACTCCAATTCCCGCAACCACGATTAATGTAGTCCACCACCATCGACGAGAGAACATCATGCGGAACATGTGCTTATGAATAAAATCCAGACGGTCAGGGTTGAGTGGTTTTCTCTTTAGGCTTCAAAGGAATTAGCACCAGGCTATATACACCCAATAAAATGCCCAAGGGGATACCAGCCACTAATGAAGCCTCCATGCGTGTGGCCAGGGTCAGAGCAGGCTGGATATCGATACCATAATATCGGGATGGTTCGAAGGAGCAAGTGTAATCCAGATTACCAACCTGATCGAGTTTCAGGCTGGCTGAAGAACCGGCAGGAATAACCAATGGACCTAGGTTGTGAGTAGTAGAGTCCTGGTTGTGCACTAGCAATGTATCACCGACGACAAAGGTCTGACTGGCAGGCAATATACTTTCACCTTGAGCTACTTTTTGAGCAGTACCGACAGGAATGACCAGCTCAATGGTTTGTGGTCTCCGGCTAGAGGTATTGCCCTGTAAACGAAAGGCTAGCTCACTACCGATTGCCCCAAGCAGAATGCCGATCGTCAGGCAAACTACCATGCGCAAGATGATTCCTTTTCGCACAGTTAATTCCCTCGTAACAGGTGTTTGAGGTCGGTCGTGATGCCATCGGCATTATCTAGGGTGGGATAGGTCGCGATCAGATTGCCCTGGGGATCTATCAGATAGACATAAGAAGTGTGTGTCTCGCCATTATCCAGTACGGTAACACCATAATCCGCCCAGACGGACTGCAGGTCAGCAAGAGAGGAGGTAAGACCGATGAAAGACGGGTCGAAATGGCTCAGGAAATCACCAAGTGCTTGGGGAGTATCGCGGGCGGGATCTGAGGTGATCATGATGACCTGGGTTTTATCCGCCTGGTTTCCTAGCTTGTCGTGCATCTGCTTTAGAAATCCCATCGTCAGGGGGCATTCCTCGGTGCAGTTGGTGAAGCCAAAGAATAACAGTACGTATTTGCCACGAAAATCGGACAAATGTACGGTGGATTGATTTTGGCTACTCAAGGCAAAGTCGCCTGCGGGCGTGGGTGGCGAGATGAGCGAGCCATGGAAGGGAGGGTTGATGTAATTGATAAGCTCATAAATCAACGCGCCAATGACTACCACCGCCAGGAGAGACATTGCACCGATTAGATATTTCCGATTCATAATTATCTTCGTTGAAAAGCTTAAGACACCCTGGTGATTATTTTGCCAGCGTACCAATCAGGTATAAAGCAGGATAGAAGAAAAACCACACCACGTCCACGAAATGCCAGTAGACAACCGAGGCTTCGACTGCCCAATGTTTCTCTGCAGAATATAATCCATGCAATCCATTTCGCAAGACGATTAACAGGAAAATGACGCCGCTAAAGACATGGAAGGCATGGAAACCGGTCATCACGTAGAAAATAGCGCTCTGGATGTTTTCAGCTGGACCAAAAGGCGCTAACCGCCATTCCACACCCAGCACCCCTACCAGGAACAGGATGCCGAGAGCGATGGTGGTGGCGATGCAGACAAGGAACTGCTTGCGGTCACCGTATTCCATCGAGATTTCTGCGCGGTTGGCGAAGAAGGAGGAGATCAACAATATGGCTGTGACCGCCAAGCCCAGCACCTGGGTGAGGTCCGGCCGGGTGAGACCCATCAGGTTGATACGCGAGAGTAATAAACCACCAAAAATAAACAAATCTGAGAGTAAAAACAGCCAAAGTCCTATACGGTTCGTTGACAGTTTGTATGCATATGATTCGTGGTTGTTATCCACATCTGCCTCAAAAAGACGTGATATGTGCATGTAATAGTACAGTACCAACCCTGCTTTAATCAGCGCAATTAAGACAAGGAACTGCCACAGATTGGTGGTAAGTGCCAGGGCGAATTCTACCGCAGTCATAACGCACAATGCCCCGAAGACAAGCAACCCTAGCTGGAGAACTGAGGATTTATTTTGATGTTCCATATCACTCACTCTCCTTGAATTTAATGTAAACTGAGCCTGGCAGCCCATAATCATAAGGCTCACCAACCACCTCAAAAGGTCTCTCATAGTTATGCATGGGCATCGGTGAAGGCACCTGCCATTCAGGAGAACGGGAGTTCCAAACGTTACCAGTAGCCACTTCACCCTTTCGAATACTCCAAAAAGCATTGATGAAGAAAACCAATACCCCCAAGGCGATCAGGAAGCCTGCCACGGTCATGATCTGATTTTCGTCGACAAATTGTAATGCCGGGTCATAATCGGCGATGCGACGTCGCATTCCAAGCAATCCAACCTTCATCATAACCAGGGAGAGAACGATAAAGGCGGGGACCATCAGCCAGAATTGAATCTTTCCCAGCTTTTCATTCAACCGCTTCCCGGTCATTTTGGGGAACCAATAGAAAATTGCAGCAAAAAATGGGAAAACATATCCACCAAACATGGTGTCGTGGAAGTGACCGACGATGAAGTAGGTGTCGGTAAGGTGCAAATCGGTGGAGATGGTGGCATTGGGTGGTCCGGTAAGGCCCCCAAATAAAAAGACCACAATACCAGCCAGTAAGAAGAGCATTGGGGTTTCATAAGTAATCTTACCTCGCCAAAGTGTTCCCAACCATGAGAAAAACTTTACGCCGGTTGGTACTGCTACCAGCAACGTACTATACATGAATGGCACTCGTAGATATTCTGCCATACCGGAGGCGAACATATGATGCCCCCAAACCAGGAAACCGATGAGAGCAATGGCAATCGATGAAATAGCAACCCACTTATAGCCGAACAGTGGCTTTCGGGCAAACACCGGAAGCATCTCACTGATCAATCCTAAACCTGGCAGGACGAAAACATAAACCGCAGGATGTGAATAAAACCAGAACAGGTGTTGGAAGAGAATTGGATTACCACCCTTGCCTGGATCGAAAAAACCCATCCCAAACAGGCGCTGGAACATAACCATTTGGAAGGATAGCCCGATCAATTGGGTTGCCGTCAAGCTGATGATGGAAGTAGCGATAGAAGCCCAGATGAAAATGGGCATACGGAAGGGAGACATGCCAGTGGCTCGTTCACGGATTACAGTTACGATGATGTTCAACGAACCGAGGATGGTGGAGAAACCTGCCAAGGAGACTCCTAGGAAGAACATCTGCATGCCGATGGGTGCACGTGCAGAAAGCGGTGGGTAGCCGGTCCAGCCTGTATCAAAACCACCTAAGGCCATGCTGGAGAGTAAGATAATACCTGCAGGAACTGCTAACCAGAAAGCGAAGGCATTCAGGCGAGGGAAAGCCATGTCACGCGCCCCAATAAGCAGCGGGACGAGGTAATTCATAAAAGCCGCAACGCCGATAAGAATGCCGACAATCATCACTATGCCATGCAAAGACATCAGGGTGTTATATTCCATCAGGGTGAGGAATTGCATGCCGGTATTCGCCAGCTCGGAACGGAAGATGAGTGCAAATGATCCGCCCACACTCATTAAGATCAAAGCCAGGGTAAGGTACTGGATACCAATCACCTTGTGATCAAGCGAAACACTGAAGTAGCGCATCCAACCCAGGCTGGATTCTTCAATGTGTTCCGTAATCTCCTTACCTAAAGCAACTTTGATCCAGTCATTCAGGACCCCCACACCATAGAGGAAGAACATGGCTCCCAGTAGAGCTCCGAAAACAAAAGCAGATTCAGGCTTCCATGCAGGTAAACCAAATAGGATGCGAATCCCTGTGAGGATGCCTATGCCAAGTGCAGTTCCCATGATCTGCCAGAGCAAGCCACGTACCAGTCCAAGGGAAAAGAATTTCCTCATAGCATCTCCATTATTTCAAAGTTTTGATATATGCCACTAACGATTCAACTTCCGTCTGGTCCAACAAATCAGCAAAACTCGGCATAACATTCACTGGGAACCCAGTTACCACTTGTAAATTGGGGTTTACAATTGAGGTCTTTAAATAATTATCATCAGCAACAATATTACTTCCATCAGATAATTCCACTTCAGATTGGTATAAGTGTAGCCATGTAGGACCGATTTTTTCTGACCCATCGGTGGAATGGCAGTTGGTGCAACCATACTGCTGGGCTAGCTGTTGCCCGCGTAATGTTGGGTCCATAGGCGCAGCGGATTGCTGTTCTGATATCCACTTGTCGAAATCACCTTGCGAGACAACCTTAACCAACCCCTCCATATAAGCATGTGACGCCCCACATAACTCAGCACAACGAACCTTGTAATCACCAATTAGGTTGGGGGTGATGCGCAGCTCGGTGAAGCGTCCGGGGACGAGATCCTGCTTCACTCGAAATTCGGGCACCCAAAACGAATGGATGACATCATTCGAGGTCATCACTAAGTCAACTTGGCGTCCAACTGGCAGATAGAGATCGGTGGTGGTGATACCAAAATCAGGGTACTGGAATTGCCAGAACCATTGCCCCGAATTTACCTTCACTTTCATTGCAGAAGGATCTACGCGCCGGATAATACCCAATGATTTTCCCCCAATATATGCCAGAACAATGACAGCCAGGAGTGGGATAGCGGTCCAAAGCACTTCAAGGGTAGTGTTGCCAGTGATGTATGCTCCATCCCCAATCTCGCCCTTCCTTCGCCGGAAGACGATCAGGCTATAAATAAGGACCACCATGATTAACGAAAACAGTGCGGATATCAGCCAGATATGGACGCCAAAAAGCCGGTCTATTTCAACCGATTGTGCGCTAGCTTCTGTAGGGAGCAATCCAATATTGATCAAACCGGTGTGAATCAGGAAGGTGCAGGCGACAACCAAAATGATAATGATAACAACATGCTTCATATGTTGTTCCTTTTGGATAAGGTCAGAAGATCACCACAGACGCGTCCAATTTGAGAATAGGTTGTAAGTATGTGGTAAGAACCACCCAAGTAATTCTTAGGGAAATTTGCAGTAGAGCAGTTAAAGTATATCATGAGAGAAATCGAATTTTTTCTCATTTTTTTACTCTTGATGTATAATTTCAGCATCTGCTCGATCTTCTGATGGGTTTCGAGTACACAAGGAGAAGAGGCGCACTTATGAAATACCTTAAGAACACCCGCATTCTCTTTTTTATTTTAATGGGTGCAGTTGCGCTATTGATCACATCAGGCGCCTGGGCGCAGAATGAGAATCCATTAGAACAAGACATAATCCGTGGAGCTCAACTATATGACGAATGGTATGTCGTTCTGAGCGAGTATGCACCTGCTGGAAACATGCCAATTTGGAGTCGTCAATCCACTAATACCCGCTCCGGTCCTGATACCTGGCGGTGCAGCGAATGTCATGGGTGGGATTACCATGGCGTACAAGGGGCGTATGGTTCAGGCTCACATTACACGGGTTTCCCAGACGTGATGACCCTTGCACAAGAGCTGAGTGTTAACGACATCGTCAGCCACCTTCAAGGAAACAAGGATCCAGCGCATGATTTCTCACCATACCTTGATGAAACTTCTCTTACTCAGTTAGCACAGTTCTTAAAGTTCGGTGTTATTGATGATTCCCAGTTTATCAACCCGGTTTCATTACGGCCAATCAACGCAGACGTCCAGCACGGACAGCAACTTTACCAATCAAATTGCATAGCCTGTCATGGTTCGGATGGTAAGATGATCGTTTTCCACACGGAGGGCATCAGCGAATTCCTGGGTAGCGTGGCAAACCGCGATCCCTGGCGCTTCCTGCACCGCACATTATTCGGCAACGCAGGGACAGACATGCCAGTAGGAGTCAGGTTGGGTTGGAAGCCAGAAGATGGACGCGATATTCTTGCTTATGCCCAGGCATTACCCACCGGAGGCGAGATTATTAGCGAGCCAACCCAAAACCCTTCGAGCACGCCTGCTCCGTTGCGAGGCGGACCGGCAACCAACCTGTGGACCGGTTTGCTGACAGGACTGGGGATGTTCATGGGGATGGGCATTTATGCAGCTTTGTTCATCGGTGGGTTCATTGTGGTAGGTGTGATCGTGGTTACCATTTTGCGGGGTAGAAGTAAGCGCAATTAGTGAGGCAAAATGATGCTTGAGAAGATCAAGACAAATCCTTTAATTGACAAGGTAAAATCGTTGGTAAAAAAACCAATATTCTTAGCGCTCGCGGGAATATTGATGCTTCTCTTTCTGTGCGGTGCCAGCTATGGCGTCTGGCTGACACAGCAGCCTCCGGAACAACCGATCCAGTTCAACCACAGTATCCACGTAGGTTTTGGGGTCCAATGCTTGTATTGCCACCCCGGGGCATGGAAAGGAACATCCGCAGGATTGCCCACCCAAACAAAATGCTGGGGTTGCCACCAACAGATTCCCATCAAGAATGAAGAGCAGCAGAAGCTGGCAGATGCAGTGGCGAATAATGAGCCAATCCAATGGGTGCCAGTATTCATCATGCCAGATTTCGTCTACTTCAATCACCGCCCACATATCGCCGGGGGATTGAATTGCGAGACATGTCATGGTGAGATAAGTCGTCAGACAGTCGCACAACCTCGCCCACGACTCAATATGGGTTGGTGCCTGAATTGCCACCGCACCCGGGCAGCTGACAATGAGGTCCTTTTTACCAAGTTGACCGATTGTGGTACCTGCCACCGTTAGGATGAGTTTGGACAACGAAACTTTCGTATATGGAGCATGGTATGACCCGAACGATTAGCAGGCGTGATTTTATCAAGACGGCCGGCATCACGGCTGCAGCTACGGCTGTTTTAACCGGCTGTGGACCAGCATCCCGTTATGTAGTCCGCGAGCCTTACACACGCATGCCTGAATATACCTATAATGGTCAGAGTACCTATTACGCCAGCACCTGCCGTGAATGCCCTGCAGGCTGTGGGATCGTGGTGCGCACAGAGCAAGGTCGTGCACTTAAAATTGAAGGGAACCCTTACCACCCAGTCAATCAGGGAAAGACCTGCGCTCGAGGGCAGGCTTCTCTCCAGGGATTGTATAATCCCGACCGTATCCGTAATCCGCTCAAGCAGGCGGAGCGCAGTAGCCTCGAATTCACAGATATGAGCTGGGATGAAGCAGTAGGCGTGGTAAAAGATACACTTGCAACCACTAAACCAGAAGAGTTGGCATTTCTGATGGGCATGACGCCAGATCATCTTTTTGACCTTGTCGGTGAACTGTGTACAAAATTGGGTGCATTTCAGCCAATCCGTTATGGGGCACACGAGATTTTCGATGCACGGCTTACACTGGCCAGAGCCAGCCAGCAGCTTTTCTCGGCGTATGCCATGCCTTATTTTGACCTGGCTAATGCAGATGTGACATTTTCATTTGGAGCGAATCTCCTGGAAACCTACCTCTCGCCGATATCATTCAGCCGAGGGTTTGCACAAATGCGGCGCGGACAGACGGGTCGGCGAGGTTACATGGTGCAGTTTGAGCCGCGCCTCTCACAGACAGCAGCAACGGCTGATGAATGGATACCTATTGCACCAGGTTGTGAGGGCCTGGTGGCGCTTGCAATCGGCCGATTGGTTGCGCAGGAACGTGGAGTTACAATTCCCAATGCTTTCCTGGGAGTAGACCTAACGAGTGTGGTATCAGAAAGTGGGGTAAGCGAAGCTGACCTGCAGCGACTGGCGTCCATTTTTTCTCAGACACCCCATCCGTTAGCAATCCCCGGGGGTGGAGCACTGGGTCAGAGTAACGGACTGGAAACTGCTCAGGCTGTATTGGCATTGAACGCTCTGGTTCGAAATCTAGGTAATCCAGGTGGTTTATTCCTTAGCCCGACCACGCCAGTTCATCCAGAAATTCCTCTTATGCCTAATTCGCTCCTTGACATAAACGACCTGATTACCCGGATGCGGGATGGAAGCGTGAAAGCACTGTTTGTGCATGGGATAAACCCATTATTCGAGTTACCCGCTGCTTTAGGTTTTTCTTCGGCTCTGGCTAACGTTCCCCTGGTCATCTCCTTCGCATCATTTCCCGATGAAACCAGTCTTCAGGCTGATTATACCTTTCCTGACCATACAGCCTTGGAGTCGTGGGGGTATCAACAGGTGTTTACCGGTTCCAACTATTCAACCGTGTCAGGATCGCAACCTGTGGTTGCTCCCTTCTATAACACTCGATCCACAGCTGATGTCCTATTGGCAGCAGTCCAGGCGGTTGGCGGAAGCCTGGCGCAGGCTGTGCCATACAAAGACGAAGTCGATTACATACAGCAAGCTCTAGCACCACTGGTTACAAAGAAAGGCAACTATAGTGCCCAGGAGATTAAAACCTTTATGACATTGTTCCAACAATATGGAGGTTGGTGGAGTGCGCATTCAGGTTTATCAACCCCTGATGGTTCCACTGCTTTGAACCAACCACTTGGTGCTGTCTCACCAGAATTTGATGGAGAAGGTGATTATTATTTATTCCCCTTCATGTCACCCATCTTGGGTGACGGCAGCGGGGCGAACAAACCCTGGCTACAGGAGACACCCGATCCCACCACCACAGTTATGTGGAATACATGGGTTGAGATAAACCCAAAAAGTGCGGAAGAGCTGGGTTTAACTGACGACGACATCATTAAGGTTATCTCATCGGTTGGAGAGATCGAAGCGGTAGTATATCGCTATCCTGCCATCAGACCAGACACTATTGCCATCCCCTTTGGACAAGGTCATACTGCCTTTGGTCGCTATGCCCAGGGGAGGGGAGTCAATCTAGCTAAATTGCTAAGCCTTAAGCTTAATGGGGCAGATGACCTGGCCTTCGGTGCCAACAAGGTACGCCTTGAGAAGACTGGCCGTAAGCAGATTCTTATGCGTTTGGAAAGCCGCATGGGTGTGTATGGTGAGACGGTGAAAGAATGAGAGTAAAGGGTATTTTCCAAGGAGTTCGGTCATGGGCAATCGGTTAGCTGAGACTTCCAATCACAAGTGGGGCATGGTGATCGACCAGGATCTGTGCACCGGGTGTCAGTCCTGTGTGACGGCATGCGCTATGGAAAACAACATTTCATTTGTCGGTGAGGTCGATGCAGGATACGGGCGTAGCATGCATTGGATACGCATTGAACGTTTCTGGGAAGGGATATACCCGGATGTGAAATCCACCCCATTTCAGCCTGTGTTATGCCAGCAATGCGGACACGCCCCCTGCGAACCGGTGTGCCCGGTGTACGCCTCAGTACACAGCCAGGCTGAACAGACCAATTTACAGGTATATAACCGCTGCGTGGGTACTCGTTATTGTGCCAATAACTGCCCTTACCAGGTGCGGGCTTTCAACTGGCGGGATTACTCCCGACCTGAACCGCTATCCAATCATCTACACCCAGATGTGACCGTGCGTCGTAGGGGAATAATGGAAAAGTGCACTTTCTGCCTGCAGCGTATCTTGAGGGCGGAAGATAAAGCCAACTCGGAGGGCCGCCCATTGGAAGAAGGAGATGTAGTTACTGCCTGTTCGCAAGTTTGTCCGACAGGTGCAATCGTTTTTGGGCGCTTGGATGACCCTGAGAGCCTGGTCAGCCATCTGGTGCGCGATGGACGTGCAGTGCAACTTTTAGAAGAGCTGGGCACACTGCCCAGCGTGACTTACCTGAAGGGAGGCTCATCATATGGTCGCAGCAGCTGAACCTCTCGAACAAGCCCTTGTCGATGAACATGAAGATCCTCGCCAGCACCTGATGCTTGATCCAAAACCACGTGGTGAGATGAATGCCATGGTTATGGAGTTGATGAAGACCACCTCATGGAAGTTCTGGGTAGTGGTGGTCATATTAGGATTACTCGTAACGACTTGCTTGTTTGGGGCATGGGGTTATTTGATCGCCGAAGGATTAGGCGTAGCAGGTGTGAATCGCCCTTCATATTGGGGGATTTTCCTGGTTAACACGGTCTTCTGGATTGGTATCAGCCATGCTGGGACGTTTGTCTCGGCATTGCTCAGGGTCTTCAAAGCCGAATTCCGTCGCCCATTCACCCGGGCAGCTGAGTTGATGACAACATTTGGTTTGGTACAGGCTGGACTCTCCATTTTCATGCACATGGGGCGGGTATGGCTGTCCTATTGGCTTATGCCTTACCCAAATGAGCGCACCCTTTGGCCTAACTATCACTCACCGCTCGGATGGGACTTTCTGGCAATTAACACTTATCTGCTTGCCAGCACGATGTACCTTTTCCTCCCGCTCATACCCGACCTGGCCATGGCACGTGATCGCTCAAAAGGCTGGCGTAAGATCTTTTATCGCTTGCTTGCATTGGGATTTCGCGGCACCGAGGGCGAATGGACACACCTGCGTACTGCCATGAATATCTTTGCCTTTGCCATTATCCCGGTCATGTTTTCGGTCCATACGATCGTAGCTTGGGACTTTGCTGCTGCCACCCGTCCGGGTTGGTCTTCAACCATTTTTGGACCTTATTTTGTAGTTGGTGCTTTGCAATCAGGCATTGCGGCAGTCGCGATGGTTCTGGTGGTCATTCGGGCGACGATGAAGAACATGAAATACTTCATTAGACCCGAGCATTTTGACGCTCTGGGTAAGCTCATCCTAATCGTCTCGATGGCATGGTCTTATTTCTTTTTCAACGATTACATGGTTCAATGGTATGGTGGCGACAAATTCACCGAGATGTTGTTGGAATTTCACGAAAAAGGTCCGCTGGGCTGGATGTGGTTTTCCATGTTGATCTTCAATATCGCAGTTCCCTTCCTGACCTTGTGGAATAAGAAAATCCGCCGCACTCCAGGATTGCTGTTCGCCATCGGGTTGATAATAAATATCGGTATGTGGTTTGAGCGTTATATTATCATCCCGGTTTCTCTGACCATCAACCGCATGCCCTTCACCTGGAAACTGTACAAACCAGGGATCGAGATATTTTTGAGCATTGGTACACTATCCTTCTTCATCCTGCTCTATATGATCGCATCGCGTTTGATCCCACTGGTTCCAGTGTGGGAAGTTCAGGAGGGGCAGATGGCGCATGGGTTGCGTAAGGTTGGTAAAGCTGTTGTGAAGACGGTCAGTGAGTTGGAGTAGGAAGGAGCCCGGCATGAGTGAGATAAAAACCCTGCTTGCATTATTTACTGATATCGACCCAGCAGTTCAAGCCATTGACCAATTGCGCGAACATGGTGTTGCCGATGAAGATATGAATGTCATCTCAGGTATCCCCCTGACCGAAGCCATGTTGGGCCGACCACGTGTATGGAGCAATGTACCACGGCTTGCGTTGGGTGGTGCTGTGGCGGGAATGATGATAGGCATCTTCCTGGCAGTCGTCGTCCCAAATCTTTATCCAATCCAGGTCGGCAGGCAAGCGTTGATAGCTGGCGCACCAACTGTAGTGGTGCTATTTGAGATGACCATGCTCGGGATGTTGGTAAGCACTTTCCTTGGAGTATTCTTGGACAGCAGCTTCCCCTCCTACCGACCGAAAGAATATATCGAGGAGATTAGCGATGGTAAGATTGCCATCCTGTTCAGTATCCCCTCAGAAATAGAGCCTGCAATCAGTTCAATACTGAGCAGCATCGGGGCGCAGTCAATTACACCTGCAGAAAGGCGGCAGTTATGATAAAACGCCTCGTTTTTTTGCTGGTTTTGGCAGCTGTACTCGGCAGTATATTGATGTTATTCACATTTGATGTGATCAAGCTTGATTGGATATCCTTTATGGAAATCCAGCCATCCTACAAGCCAATGGAAGATCCTCTGCCCGTCCCAGCCAACTCAATCCCTATTGAAGGGGCAGCGTATATCCCCGGAATGGGCTCGCCGGTAAACCCGGTGGAAGCAGACGCTGTATCCATTCAGCGCGGTGCTGAGCTATTCGGGTTGAATTGTGTTATCTGCCATGGTGAGGAAGGCATGGGTGATGGGGTAATCGGGACATTCTTTACCAATAAACCCGCCAATCTGACTACCTCAAGTGTGCAGGCACTCAGCGATGGTTCTATCTTCCTGGTTATTTCCAATGGCAAAGAAGGACGCATGCCTCCCCTGAATGAGAATTTCAGCGTGCGAGAGCGCTGGGATCTGGTCAATTTCGTCCGAACGCTGGCAAAATGAAACCAGCCTGCCTGCCCGAAATGGAGATGTGGTCATGAAACGAGACTTCAAAGCAATAATGCTTTATCTCATCTTCGGTCTGCCGCTCTTTCTGTTGCTTTTCATTGTCGCACTGTACGTGGGCTTCTGTGGTTTCAGCACAGACTGCTCGCAAGCCAGCTTGCCGGAAATCATCCACACCCCCATCCCTACCCTGATTCCGGCGACATTACCTGCAGTTGGAATGGGCAATACAGAAGGCGTAGAGGCTGAAATGCACAGTGACGGCGCGCACCCTGCTGTCTGCCTGGGTCTCGTCTGGTTATCTTGAAACAGAACCCTTTCAATTCCTGGATAGCAACAGTAACACATGCCAGGCGACCTTTTCTGATGTGAAGCCGCTATTTACCGAATCTAACATGTGGTATAACGGCGCGTTGGCTTGTTCTTCTTGCCATAACTCTGATATTGCAACTTCATCGGCAAATATGGACTTGAGTAGTTATCCAGGCATTCTGGCAGGTGGAAAGCGGACTTCTCAGGACGCAAAGGGTGAGGACATTCTCGGTGGGGGAGTTTGGGAACAATCCAAGCTCTATGACATGTTGTTCGTAAAACAGCTAATGCCTTTTGGTCGACCACCTGGAGCGGTTGCACCGGATGGCCCAACGATCCAGGCTGGAATCCCGGTTAGTACGGCGAATGCCAATCCAACTGAGGAATTAACTGGAGTAGAAGTTGCTCGTCCAAATAACCCCGGAGGACCAGGAGAGGCCATAAACCTGATTGGTGACCCAAAAAATGGTGAGCAGATATTTGTTGATGACTGCCAGGTGTGCCATGGGCAGGATGGTAAAGAAGGTGTATTGAATCCAGGCAGCAATGACGGGATGGTACCAAACCTCAATCCGATTGACCCAACTCTGGTAGGCCCTGATCATAAGACTTTTGCATATAACCTTGACCTTTTCCTACAAGATGGCTCAATCCCAGCGGGTAATACCCCGGTAAAGGAAATGCCAGCTTGGGGGGATAGCAAAGTTCTCACCCAACAGCAAATTGCTGATGTGATTGCTTACATTATCAGCCTGAACCAGTAATACATTGGATCATTTGTAATATTTGGAGAAAATACAAGGCAATGGTTCATGAAACTAGCTCATTATTTCTATCAGCACTGGTATTTATATAAATACCCCTTGAACAAGTAAGAGGGTACATCTCATGTGCTTAAAAAAATTAGATTCTTGTGCCTGAATTAGTACTGAGGCTGTCCGTCCTTTTCTCCTTGGTTTTGGTGGGAATACCTGCTTTCACATATGCTAAAAATATCGTATCAATAGGATGTAATTCACTTTTTGTACTAGAATTATAATATCAATCTAAGCAACGGGATTCACAACTTTAGATAAGGAGAATCAATATGGATGTATTGCTTTTGGCTCGGCTTCAATTCGCAATTACAATCATCTATCATTTCTTCTTTGTTCCCCTTACCTTGGGTCTGTCCTTGGTAGTTGCAATCCTTGAAACGATATATGTAAAAACTGGTAATGAAAAATACAAACGGTTAACCAAATTCTGGGGCAAGTTATTGCTGATTAATTTTGCCATCGGCGTCGTCACAGGGATCGTCCAGGAATTCCAATTCGGCATGTCGTGGTCTGAATACGCCCGTTTTGTAGGGGATATATTTCGGTGCTCCGCTCGCGATTGAAGGATTAACTGCATTCTTCCTGGAATCCACATTTTTAGGGATATGGATTTTTGGCTGGGATAAGCTTTCCAAAGGATTACACGCTGCTTCCTATCTGGATGGTGGCAATCGGATCAAATCTTTCCGCCTTTATGGATTTTAATTGCGAATGCTTTCATGCAACACCCGGTTGGATATGCTGTTGTAGACGGCCGGGCAGTCCTTACCGATTTTTCTGAAGTGGTATTTAATCAACCAATATTCAGCCATTTCCCGCATGTAATCAGCGCAGGTTTGGTAACTGCTGCCTTTTTTATGTTGGCAATCAGCTCCTATCACCTGTTACGTCACAATGAAACGGATTTATTCAGAACTTCTTTCCGCATGGCAGCGATCATTGGCGTGATTGGAACGATTTCGGTGGGTATTTTTGGTCACACCCAAGGTCAGGAATTACTTGAAACCCAACCCATGAAATTAGCTTCGCTTGAAGCTTTATATAATACGGAAAATCCTGCTTCATTATCCGTACTTACATTGAGTAATCCATCAACCGGTGAGGTCATCATTGACCTGCGTGATTCCAGCACTGCTTAGCTTCATGGAATACAACCGTTTCTCGGGTGAAATACAGGGGATTAACGACCTTCAAAAACAATATGAGCAGGAATACGGCCCTGGAAATTACGTCCCCCCATCGCTTATTTTATATTGGAGTTTTCGAACCATGGTAGGCGCTGGGTTGTTGATGATCGTGATTAGCTTGTTTGCGCTTTTGTATTGATTTGAAAAAACTTCTACGAGAAAGTCCCATGGTTTCTTAAAATACTTACCTTTACGGTTGCCCTTCCGTATCTTGCAAATACTACGGGGTGGATACTTACCGAAGTTGGCAGATTCCCTTGGGTGGTTTATCGGTTGGTCCTATTAAAGAATGGCGTTTCGAAGGTTGTGACTAGCGGCATGCTCACGATAAGTTTGATTGGGTTCATATTGGTCTATGGCCTGCTTATCATTGCCACTTTGTACCTTTTGTTGAAATTTTCGAAGGCAGGTCCAATGGTAGCCAGTGAAACCCCTGCCGAGGCAACTCCATACCTGGTCAACCCACCCGAATCCCTCTAGGAGGCATTCTCATGACCCTTAATACACTCTGGTTCATTTTCATTGCAATCCTATACACAGGCTTCTTTGTCTTGGAAGGTTTCGATTTCGGAGTCGGGATTTTATTACCATTCTTGGGTAAAAACGATGTTCAGCGACGTAGCATTATCAATTCTATTGGACCGCACTGGGATGGAAATGAGGTCTGGCTGATTGTGGCTGGGGGTGCAACCTTTGCCGCCTTCCCCAACTGGTATGCCACATTATTTAGTGGTTTCTACCTGCCTTTCTTCCTGATTCTGGTTGGATTAATTATTCGCGGGGTGGCATTTGAATTTCGAAGCAAGCACGATAATCCGAAATGGCGAAACCTCTGGGATTGGTGTATTTTTTCTGGCAGCCTCATACCCACCATCTTGTTCCCGGTTGCGTTTGCCAATATTTTACGTGGAGTCCCCATTGATGCAAATATGCAATATGTGGGTGGCTTTTTTACCTTATTAAATCCATACGCTGTTCTGGTTGCTCTGGTGGTAACTGCCTTGTTCACACTGCATGGAGCTAGTTTCTTAAGCATTAAAACAACTGGTGAAATCGAGCAAAGAGCAAACGTACTAATCCATTGGCTCTGGCTGCTGGTGGCTCTATTGTTAGTCATCTTGCTCATCACCTCTGCCATTATCACAGGATTATTGGAACGTATTAATTTCCTTACGATTATTTTCCCACTGATAACCATAGCTGCTAGTTTGGTGGTTGGATTTTTCTTAGGCAAGCAACAATTCGGCCGTGTATTTCTTATGACCTGTCTCACAGTGGCTTTCTTTGTGCTCACAATTTTTGTCTTGCTTTATCCAAATGTGATGATTTCCAGTTTGAATCCTGCTTGGAACCTCACCATTGAAAATGCTTCATCTACCCCTTACACATTAAGAATAATGACTGTTGTCGCCCTGATATTTTTACCCTTTGTGCTTATCTACCAGGGATGGTCTTATTGGATATTCCGAAAACGCGTCTCCAATGAACCTAAGCAGCTGACCTATTAGGGTCGTATGAATGCAACAACGGTCAGCTTTTTTTCTGAATCACCATTACTGAAAAATGCTGACCGCTGATTATTTATCTTCATGAAGCTAAATCCCCGTCTGCTTAAGGAAATTAGGCAATCTAGATTCTTCTTCCTTATATCTATTAGTTTAGGTATGCTGGTGGGAGTTTGCATTATCCTTCAAGCCCGCGGGATAAGCAATCTTATAAACCAGGTCTTCCTGCGAGGTAAAGTGCTCGAAGATGTATCTGGGATATTAATTAGCGTAACTATTATCCTATTTCTTCGGGCAGTATTCATCTGGACGGCGGATTTGTGTTCTAGTGCAGCTGCACGTCGGATTAAACAAGACCTACGACATCGATTATTCAAACACATTATTGATCTTGGACCAGCTTATCTGAGAAGTGAAGCGGGTGAAACGGAAGTTAGAACTGGGGAGTTGGTAAACGTTGCCACGGAAGGGGTAGATGCACTCGATGTTTACTACAGCCAGTACCTGCCTCAAATTGCGCTAGCCGTGTTGATTCCTAGCTGCATATTGTTTTTTGTCTTTCGTGCTGATTTCCTATCAGGGATGATTTTATTGCTTACGGCGCCTTTACTCCCCATTTTCATGTACCTTATCAGTAGTGTAGCTGAAACTCTCACTCGCAAACAATGGCTCGGGCTAAGCCGCATGAGTGCTTATTTCCTGGATGTGCTTCAAGGATTGACTACCCTGAAATCTTTCGGACGTAGTAAGGATCAAGTGGCAGTCATCAAGAAAGTTAGCGATCAGTATCGCCAATCTACTATGGAAGTGCTCAAGGTAACTTTTCTATCTGCTCTGGTGTTAGAGCTTATCGCCACCCTTAGCACAGCAGTGGTGGCCGTTGAGGTTGGCATTCGCCTTCTCTACGGGAAAATGGCATTCGAACAGGCTTTTTTTATCCTTTTACTTGCACCCGAATTCTACCAGCCGTTACGCTTATTAGGATCTCGTTTTCATGCCGCCATGGCAGGTATTGAAGCCAGTAAACGTCTATTCGCGATACTCGATATTCCTATAACAATAGATAACTCCACCTCGGTCAATACAGACCATCATCCTTTGAAGGAGAAGCAGCTCCCTGCTATAATTATTAAAGATGTGAGTTTTACGTATTCTAATAATCGCCCTGCGCTTCAAAAAGTCTCCTTCGAAATCCCTGCCGGGAAAATGACCGCATTGGTGGGTGAAAGCGGATCCGGAAAAACCACCCTCACCTGGCTCTTATTACAGTTCTTGCGCCCTCAAAGCGGAGATATTCTTGTCAATGGAATAAGACTGTCTAAAATTCCAGCCCAGCTATGGCGGGATGAGCTGGCCTGGGTACCACAAAATCCATATTTATTTAATAACTCCATCGCTGCGAATATCAAACTCGCTCGCCCAGATGCAACTGAGGCAGATATACAAAATGCAGCTCGACTTGCTCATGCCGATGAATTCATCAGGCACCTCCCGGAAGGCTATTCCACTCTGATTGGTGAGCGTGGTGCCAGGTTGAGTGCAGGTGAGGCACAACGGATTGCTTTGGCACGTGCATTTCTCAAGGATGCGCCTTTACTCATCCTCGATGAAGCTACTTCCCATCTGGATCCTGAAACGGATTCCTTATTGAAGGATTCCTTGACTCGACTGAGCCATGATCGAACGGTGCTGGTAATTGCTCATCAGCAATCCACTCTCAACCTGGCTGATCAGGTCATAAAATTGAGTCATGGTCAGTTGGAGGATATCAAAGAGTCCAAACCTTCAACCATGCCGCTTAGCCGAGGATTACAGAGTATTTCGAGTCAATCCACCTCACTTGTCCAGCCTGGAATCTATGGGATTAATCTAGACCAAGAGCAGGTGGAAATCAGAGCGGGATATACACAACCTGTTCTGCCCAGGTTAATAAAGTTACTTTCCCCATTCACTGGTCGAATACTATTATCTATCTGTTTGGGTTTTGCCACAATTGCCAGTGGTATCGGATTGATGGCTACTTCAGCCTATATTATCTCAGCAGCAGCCTTACATCCATCCATTGCTGAATTACAGGTGGCAATTGTGGGAGTACGCTTTTTTGGAGTATCGCGGGGTGTCTTCCGCTATCTTGAACGGTTGGTTTCTCACGATGTGACCTTCCGCCTTCTAGCACGATGGCGCGTCTGGTTTTTTCAGGCATTGGAGCCACTTGCCCCTGCTCGTTTGCTACAATACCATAGCGGTGATTTGCTTGGCCGTGTGATTGGGGATATTGGGATATTGGAGGGCTTCTACGTTCGAGCCGTTGCCCCTCCGCTTGTAGCTATATTGGTTATGGTTGTAATGGGTGGATTCTTCAGCATTTTTGGATCTGAATTCAGCTGGATATTAATCACGTTTCTTGTTTTGGCTGGTCTCGGATTACCAGCGTTGATGACTTATCTATCTCACAATCTGGGTCCACAGATGGTACAGGCGCGTACTATTCTCAATAAAACAATTATTGATGGAATCCAAGGATTGCCAGACCTTCTGACTAGTTCTCAATCAACTTCCCAAATTCGACGAGTGGATCAGTATGGGTACCGTTTAACCAGACTGCAAGCTCGCATGGCAGGTGTATCTGCGTTTCAATCGGCATCAGTTGTTCTAATAGCTAATCTATGCATGATCACAGTATTAATAGCTGCAATTCAAAGCGTTTCGCAAGATCAACTTGCAGGTGTGTTATTAGGTGTTATCGCACTGGCAGCTTTAATGAGTTTTGAAGCTGTACAGCCCTTGCCGATCGCAGCCCAACACTTAGAGGCCAATCAAGCCGCTGCACGACAGCTTTACGAATTGGTGGATGCCGAACCAATTGTCAACGATCCGCTAGAATCAGTTACTCTTCCCGAAGGTAATCACCTGACAGTACAAGATCTCTCTTTTCAATATCCTGCCCGGATAATTGAAGAGCCCTCAACGACATTTTCGGATTTTGGTTTAGTAAACATCTCTTTTTCCATGCCCTTAGGTAAGCACATAGCAATAATCGGTCGTAATGGCGCGGGCAAGACAACCTTGATAAATCTCATACAACGCTATTGGGAATATAAACTTGGTTCAGTACAGCTGGGTAGAATTGATTATCACCAATTAAGGCAAGAGGAAATCAGAAGCCGTATCGCCACTATCCCTCAAAATCCTTATTTGTTCTGTACAACAATTCGAGAAAATCTGCTGATTGCCCGACCTGATGCCTCCGATGATGATATTATCCAGGCTTCCCAGGCTGCCAACCTGGATGACGTGATCCAATCTTTACCGGATGGTTATAACACCTGGATTGGTGAGCATGGTTTGCGTCTCAGCGCAGGGGAGCGTCAACGGTTGGCTATAGCCAGGGCTTTGCTTAAGCATGCACCCTTGCTTATTCTCGATGAGCCAACCTATAACCTGGATCCAACCACAGAAAAATCTGTGATGGATTCGATCAAGAAACTTAGCCAAGGTCGCAGTATGGTTACAATTACACAACGTCTTGTTGGGCTCGAGGCGATGGACGAAATCCTTGTTCTCAAGGATGGAAGCATCATCGAACATGGATCTCATACTGAGTTAATATCTGCTCAAGGGTTGTATTGTCAAATGTGGAAGCTTTATAACCAAATTCTATAATCTAGAATTAAACAATTATTGATAAAATCATTTCTATATCTAACAACGTGAGGGACAAAGCATGCACTGGATAAAAAAATATTGGTGGGTAGCTATTCTTGGTATCTTATTATTAGCGGTGATTGGTTTCATCGCTTGGGGTTTGGTAATCCCAAAACCTATGCCAGAAGCATTGGCAGCAATGCAGAGCGATTCACAGGTTACAGTAACCACTGATCCCTGGATTGTCTTCCAACCAATCGAACAAACACCAACTACCGGCCTGATCATCTATCCGGGTGGCCGGGTAGACCCACGCGCATACGCTCCCATTGCTCACGCTATCGCTGCTCAAGGATATCTGGTCGTTATTGTTCCAATGCCTCTCAACTTGGCTGTTTTTGGGTCAAATCGCGCCGCATCTGTCATTCAAGATTATCCAGAAATTCAGCATTGGATAATCGGTGGGCATTCTTTAGGTGGCTCAATGGCTGCTCTTTATGCAGATAAGCACCGCGATCAAATCGATGGTCTGGCATTGTGGGCATCTTATCCAGCCAGCAGCAATGATCTATCTGATAGCACCATTAAAGTTAGCTCCATTTATGGCGTAGAAGATGGATTGGCTACTAAAGAGAAAATCGATGCCTCACGAGCGTTGCTTCCCGCAGATACCACCTGGGTACAAATTGAAGGTGGGAACCATGCTCAATTTGGATGGTATGGTGACCAACCCGGAGATAATCCTGCCACAGTAAGTCGTACAGAGCAACAGGCTCAAATTATTCAAGCCACTATGAATTTGCTTCAGTCAGTCCAAAACAGCCCATAAATTTATTTCTTTTCTGATTAGCGAGGACCGGTTTCTCCCATTCCTTTGACTAAGAGTGTATGATGTTATGTTTTGGTTGTGCTTTTCCCATCCTCCCTTTGGACGCATATCAACAATAATAAAATTAGATATTTGAGACTAATTCTAACTTAGCTACAAATTATGATTCTATGTTGTCTGACGTATATCTCTTTGAGGATTATTACATGGCATTGGAATCCGCGCTATAATCTCCGGTAATATCCTCGTTGATGTGTCAGTCAGACAGGTAATTGAATGAAACAGCTCTTACAGAACATCCACAACGGTGTAACTGAAGTCGTTGAAGTGCCCATCCCACAGGTTCAGCCAAGAATGGCATTAATCCATACCCGGTCATCGCTTGTTTCAGCAGGGACTGAACGAATGCTGGTTGAGTTTGCCGGAAAATCGCTGGTAGGAAAAGCACTCTCAAGGCCAGACTTGGTACGCCAGGTGTTGGATAAAGCCCGTCGTGAGGGGGTGTTATCCACTGTTGAAGCTACCTTTAACCGCCTCGATCAGCCCATGCCATTAGGATATTCTTCGTCAGGGGTAATTGAAGCGATTGGTGAAGGTGTGCAGGGTTTTAAAGTCGGAGATAGGGTCGCTTGCGCAGGAGGCGGTTATGCAGTCCACGCAGAATATGCCCTCATTCCACATAATTTACTGGCCTCTATACCAGATAATGTTGATTTTGATTCCGCAGCCTTCACCACTCTGGGTGCCATCGCCTTGCATGGTTTTCGTCTTTCACAGCCTCAGCTTGGTGAAACCGTGGGCGTGATCGGCCTTGGATTGTTAGGACTCCTGGCTATTGGGATTGCCCAAGCAGCCGGTTGCCAGGTTTTTGGCGTCGACCTCGATGAAACCCGGGTAGCATTAGCGCAACAGATGGGTGCCTTTGCCGTCTTGCGTTCACAGGCTGTGGAAGGTGCCCAGTCAGTGACCCACGGGCAAGGATTCGATCACGTCCTGATCTGTGCCGACACTCCCTCCTCCGATCCGGTTGAGCTGGCAGGAGAAATTGCACGTGATCGTGGTCATGTGGTCGCTATCGGAGCTGTTGGTCTCACCATACCACGCAGAATCTATTACCAAAAAGAGCTGTCGTTCATTAACTCACGTTCATATGGCCCTGGGCGATACGATCCAGCTTATGAAGAAGGCGGTCTGGATTATCCTCTCGGCTATGTACGTTGGTCCGAAGGACGTAACCTGCAAGCTTTTGTGGAGCTCATAGCAGGAAACCATCTGGATGTAAGACCCCTGATCACTCACCACTTTCCGATTGAGAAAGCACCGGAAGCTTATGAGTTGATTGCCGGGAATACAAAACAACCCTTCTTGGGTGTAATACTGACATATCCTGAATCTGGCTTGAGTGCGCTTCAATCAAAAACAACCTACGAGCCGATAAAAATAACCAGCTTACCAATCAGCGGAGTAAATAACGTTCGTTTAGGCGTACTTGGGGCAGGCAATTTCGCTAACGCCGTCATGCTGCCAGCTTTGAAGAAAATCCCATCGATTGAGTTGGTAGCCATCTCTTCCGGATCAGGCTTTCATGCAGAACATGCTTCAAAGAAGTTCGGATTTAAATATGCTGCTGCTAGCGAAAATGACTTGCTTCAAGATCCTCAAGTGAACACAGTCAGCATACTCACTCGCCACCACCTGCATGCTGAACAAATAATTCGCGCATTACAGGCTGGTAAACATGTCTTCTGTGAAAAGCCTTTAGCAACCAATCACGAACAACTGGCCCAGATCAAAGATCAACTTTTCTCACAAGAGAATTCACCACTGCTGATGGTAGGTTTCAACCGTCGCTTTGCCCCTTTAGCACGAAAGCTTTATGATTTCATAAAAATACGCCAGGAACCTCTGGTAGCATCCTATCGCATCAATGCTGGAATTATCTCCCTTGCTCATTGGGTTCAGGACCCCCATCAAGGTGGTGGACGAATTATCGGGGAAGGCTGTCACTTCATCGATTTTCTGACCTTTTTAGTGGGTTCACCTCCCACTTCAGTATTTGCCCAAGCTCTTCCTGATGAAGGTCGCTACCGGGAAGACAATGTGGTCATGGTATTTAATTTCGCGGATGGCTCAGTGGGTTCAATTAATTATCTGGCAAATGGAGATAAAGCCTATCCCAAGGAACGGATCGAAGTTTTTACAGGAGGCAGGGTTGCTACATTGGACGATTTCCGTACCCTCGAGATGGTTCATCAAGGTAAACGTCAGCTAATTCGCTCATCATTGCGCCAGGATAAAGGACATCGGGCAGAATGGGAAGCATTTTCTGCCGCTATCATTTCTGGTGGTCCTGCACCCATCCCTTATGAGCACCTAATTAGCGTCACCAAATCTACGTTTGCGGTTATTGATGCCTTGCGAAATAGAAAATCCATCGCCATTGAACCATTACCTCCGATGGTTTGATCAGTGGTCCAATATTAATGAGCAAAATCACTCGGTTCATACTGTTATTTAAAGCCTTCCGTCAATTAAGCCCCAGTCAACTGGGGCTTTACGCGCTCTACCAGCTTGGTCTACGTACCGGACATTACGAACGTGTACTTACTGCATCACATAAAAAACTAGAAGAACTTTCCTCAGGCACGCACATTACGTTCCAACCCTGCCTGCCAGGTTTACCTGACCGTAATGTTCTGCTTGACCAAATCGGATCCCAGATCGATCAGCTTTATAAAGAAGCAGATGAGATTATTACCGGTAATGTACACCTCTTTGGTGGTCAGCTAATTCCCTTGACATTGACACTACCATTTCAGCTTGAATATTGGTCAAAGCATGAAAAGGGGAAAACACTGAACCATGGGCAGGACATTAAGTTCATTTGGGAGCCTGGCCGGTTTGGATGGGCTTGCAAGCTTGCCATGGCATACCATTTATCGATGGATGAAAAGTACGCTAAAACATTCTGGCTTTACACGGAACAATTTTTAAAATCCAATCCACCGTATCTTGGCCCTCATTGGGCTTCTGCACAGGAAGTCGCGATCCGGCTGATTGCACTGATTTACGCAATTCAAATTTTTTCCCAATCAAAACATACTACCTCAGAACGTCTCGAAAAGATCGTAAAATCCATCGCAATCCACGCAGAACGAATTCCTCCTACCTTGGTCTATGCACGTTCTCAAGACAATAATCACCTGATCACAGAAGCTCTGGGTCTTTATACTGCATCAGCTGTGCTGCCTGAACACCCACATGCATATAAATGGCACAAGCTGGGTTGGAATTGGTTGAAGCATGCCGTTCTTACCCAAATTTCACCAGATGGCACATATATCCAACACAGTTCGAATTATCACCGACTTATGTTACAAGCTGCGCTTTGGGCTCATGCTGTTCACGCCAATTCGTTCAGCAAGGAGCCAATTCCACTGGATTACTCCAGCCGTCTTGAAGCTGCGACCCTTTGGTTGTGGAAATTGGTTGATCCTGACTCAGGAAGTGTTCCTAATTTAGGTCACAATGACGGATCCTATATCCTCCCTCTTTCCGCGTGCCCATACCACGATTATCGACCGGTCATCCACGCTGCTGCCCGAACATTCCTTCAGATAAACCTGACCCCCAACGGTCTATGGGATGATATGTCTACCTGGTTGCAATTCCCTCCACCATCTTCATTGAAGAAAACTGGATTCAGTTACTGGCACCAATTACCCCAGCATAAGGAGCTAAACACCCAACCTCCGCATATTTTAGTTAATCGTAAAAATAATTCATGGGCTACCTTACACGTGGGTACTTTTACCTCTCGTCCTGCTCATGCAGATCAGCTACACCTGGATCTATGGTGGCGGGGATCCAATCTCGCCCAGGATGCCGGCACTTATCTTTACAACTCACCACCTCCTTGGGAAAATTCTTTGACCAGTGCGTTTGTGCACAACACAGTAGTGGTGGATGGTCGTGAGTACATGCAGCGACTCGGTCGATTCTTATTTCTTGACTGGGCTCAAGCAAGGGTCTTGGAATATCATTCATCCCCCAATGGTGACTTTGTCAGTATCACCGCCGAGCATAATGGGTATAGAAAAAGTGGCGTGATTCACTCTCGCAAGATCACTATCCTTCCCGATGGTCGCTGGGAAGTCATCGATCGCCTGGATGGACCTCCAGACCATATTCACACTGCCCGCCTTCACTGGTTAATACCTGATTGTGAATATGAGATTCAGAATCTATTCGATGAAAATGATTTTCCACTCTACGAAATTCGCTTCAAATCCATACATGGTTGGATTCGTTTAAAAATAGGAATGACTTCTATCCAAAGAAGTAAGCTACCCAACCAATTAATGGTTTTTACACTCGCACGCGCCGGAGATATTTTGAATGGTACTGGAAAAGTACAACCAATCGTAGGATGGGTTTCACCAACCTACGGAGAGAAAGTCCCAGCTTTGGCTTGCATACTTGATATTACGCATACATTGCCTGTAGAATTCCTCAGTGAGTGGATCCTGCCCGATGAAGCCTAGAGCAGCTGTCATCATCATTGAGAATGATAAAATTGCCCTGATCGAACGCTACCGGTCAGGCAGGCGTTATTTCGTTTTTCCGGGTGGCAAGATCAAGATGGATGAATCCGCTGCAGAAGCAGCAGTCCGTGAAGCTGAAGAAGAGCTTGGTTTGAATATAAAAATTGGAAAGATGGTTGCTGAAGTTTGGTATTTAGGAACACCCCAATATTACTTCTTGGGTAAATCAATCAATGGTCAGTTTGGCAGCGGAGCTGGTGCTGAGCTGAGTAGTCCAGCAGATTCTGAAAGAGGCAGCTACCTCCCGGTTTGGGTAAGCGTTGACACCTTGGTGGATCGACCTGTATTGCCCAGGTTGATGGCTGAATTCGTTCAGAATTCAAATCGTGAAGGATGGCCCGATAACCCTCTTATTGTGCCAGATTGCTCCCCCCATGAAATGATGGATACAAAAAGCATTTCGATATGAGCGCCTTTATTCCAGAAAGAGCTTAGCCTTGCATATCTTATTGATCCACCAGGCCTTCGCTGCCTTAGATGAACCTGGCGGCACACGCCATCATGAGCTCGCCCGTTATTTTGCTGAACATGGTCACAAGGTGACGATTATCACCAGTCCGATCAGCTACCTAACAGGGAAGGCGCATCTCTCACGAATACCCTGGGTCGATAAACAAGATGATGGGGAGCACATCACAATCCTCCGCACTTACGCGTATCCAGCTTTGCACCGCAGCTTTGCATACCGCGTGATCAATTTCATTAGTTTTATGGCTTCATCTTTCTTGATTGGCTTGAGAGTCAAGAAAGTAGATCTGATTTGGGGTACATCTCCACCGATTTTTCAAGGACTTACTGCCTGGGCATTAGCCAGGTTGAAAGGTGTTCCTTTTCTTTTCGAAGTGCGGGATCTTTGGCCTGCATTTGCAATTGCCGTCGGCGTATTACGTCAACCTATATTGATTAAACTTTCGGAATGGTTGGAGCGATTTTTATACCACCGGGCAGACCTGGTGGTGGTCAATTCTCCCGGCTTTATTCAACATGTTCAAAGCCACGGTGCACGCCAGGTTGAGCTGGTACCAAATGGCACCGATACATCCATGTTTAATCCATCGGTGGATGGTACTGCTTTCCGTCAGGCCCATGGATTTGATAAAAAGTTTATCGTACTTTATGCTGGTGCTCATGGCTTATCAAACGACTTGGGAGTGGTACTTGATACTGCTCGTAGTTTACTCTCTCGAAAAGATATTCTCATTGTCTTACTCGGTGATGGTAAGGACAAGCCTGCTTTGCAAGCCAGGGCGATCCATGATGGTTTAGATAATATTATCTTTCTACCTCCCATTCCGAAAGTTGAGATGCCAGCTGCCCTGGCTGCTGCAGATGCTTGCATAGCTATATTAAAACCCTTGGAGCTTTATAAAACCACCTACCCAAACAAGGTATTTGATTATATGGCTGCTGGAAAGCCGGTTTTACTGGCGATTGACGGTGTCATCCGGGAAGTGATTGAAAATGGAGGTGCAGGGATTCCGGTACCTCCAGGTAATCCGGATGCACTTGCAAACGCAATTCTGTCCTGTGCCGATGATCCCGAATTGACACACCGGATGGGAAAACAAGCACGATGTTATGTGGTGACCCATTTTGATAGGTCCGATCTCGCTTCAAAATTTATCAATATATTAGACAGATTAGTCGCATGAGTACCTCTCCCAAACCAGCCGTTGAAGACCAAATTGAACAAGAAGGCATCCAGGAACGTAATAAACGCTTTGTTCAAATAGATGCCATTGGTGTAGGAACAGCAGGTGCTGCAGCTCCCTTCCTGCCTGTATTCCTTACCCGCCTAGGAGCAACTGCAGTTCAGGTTGGTTTATTAACCTCTATGCCTGGTTTCACTGGATTTATTTTGGCATTGTGGGTAGGACGCTTCCTGCAGCGACAACGGAATATCGTCCCTTGGTTTAGTCTATCTCGATTGCTGGTTATTTCCGCTTATGCACTCACTGGAATAGTTCCCTTCTTTGTGCCGGATAATATCCTGATTTACGTCATTCTCTTCATTTGGGCAGTGGCCACCTTGCCACAAACGATGGTTGCAGTTGGTTTTTCCGTGGTCATGAATGCAGTTTCAGGTCCAGAGGGTCGTTATGAGCTGATGAGCCGTCGCTGGTCGATTTTAGGTATAACCACGGCAATCGCTGTTGCCATCGCCGGTCAGTTATTAGATCGGATTGGTTTCCACCTCAATTATCAGATTGTTTTCATTGGCCTTTCGATGGGTGGTTTGATTAGTTATTATTTCTCAAGCCGTATCCAGATACCTGATGTGGACCCAATTCCAACGTCCCCGAAGGGGTCGATTAAATCCAGCGTTCGTGAATATTATCACCTGATCAATCAGGAGCCAGCATTTGTATCCTTTACGCTTAAACGCTTTGTCTACCTTTTTGGAATTACATTAGCCACACCCTTATTCCCACTATACTTTGTGCGCGAATTGGATGCCTCCGATGCGTGGATTGGTAATCTATACACTTTACAAACTGCAATCCTTGTGATTGGCTACTTCTTTTGGACACGCATGTCACGCAAAAGAGGGTCACGTTTCGTGCTGCTAACCACTACATTTACTCCTCGCTCTATATCCCGGTTTGGTAGGGCTTACCAACAACCAAAATTTGATTTTTATTTTAGCGGGTGTAGCTGGTATTTTTCAAGCAGGGATCGATCTGGTTTTCTTCGACGAACTGATGAAAACCATTCCACCACGTTATAGTCCGACATTTGTCTCTTTAGCTCAGTCCATAACTTATCTGGCGTTCATTCTCGCCCCTTTAGTGGGTACCTATTTATCTGTTCACATCGGATTAACAGGTGCACTATTGTTCAGCACGGGGATACGGCTTCTAGGATTCATCATGTTTTTTCGCCAGGATCGCCCACATAACAAAACAACCGCACCATTCAATAACGCAACCCCTGATGAAATCCCGGAAGTTTAATCGGAGTATAATCACCCCGTGCGTAAAGTTAAAAAACCCGAAGATTTATCCATTGATGAGCTTCGCCAATTATTGGTGGAAAAAAGACGCAAAGTCCGCATGGAACATTTGGAACGTTTCCGCAACACTGGTAGGGCTTTGACTCTAACACAGGATCTCGAATACACATCTGATGAGAATTTACCCACAGAAGTCTGAACCTCTGGATGAAAGCGATGAACTCCCACAACCCAGGAAACAAAGAAAAACGCATGTATTGGATCGTTTTTTACTCGTTATCGAAGTTTTGGCTGTTCTTGCGTTGTTCGTCATCATATTTAATGGAATCAAGATTCTCAGGGATTTAAACTCCCAATTTGCTCAATCACTTACACCTGCAACACTAACCCCCACTCCCCTCATCATGCCGGTGATTTTACCTTCCGGGCATACACCCCCAAATTCTCCAGGTGGCGCTCAACCGAACCAGGCAGAAATTCCAACCCATTTATTACCTCTCTACCAATCCCTGGCTCAAATCCCGATTCCTACACCAGGTCTGGAGCAAGCAATACAGCTCCAGATCCCGATTATCGATGTTGATGCTCCTGTGGTTCAGGGAGATGGATGGGAACAGTTAAAAAAAGGTATTGGTCAGCAAATTGGTACAGCCAATCCAGGCCAAGCGGGGAATATGGTCATGTCAGCTCACAACGATGTGTTTGGTGAGATTTTCAGAAATCTGGATCAATTGGAGCGGGGTGACCAGATCATAGTTTACACTCCTCAACATGCGTATACTTATCTCATTACAAATATTCAAGTCGTTAAACCCACCGATGTGGAAGTTATGTCGACTACTCCTGATCCCACGGTCACACTAATTTCCTGTTACCCATATTTGATCGATAACCAGCGTATCGTTGTGCAAGCAAGTTTACAGAGTGCTAGTAAATAAGCTTTATAATATATGACATTATATTGGTGATTAATGAAATCACCATTCCTGGCACCCAAAAGATTCATGGAGATATTGAATGGCAAAAAGAACAAAACGTCCGACTCGCAGGGAAGTTAATCCCTCAGCTGAAAAATCTGCTTCTGATCCATTGATTACCAATCGCCCTTCAGGGTTCAATCCCGATTACCAGTATGTCATCAGGGACCTTCGCCGTGTAGGAATTTTGGCAGGTTCATTTATCGTTGTGTTAGTATTGTTAACAATACTGTTGCATTAGTTACTTCATATACAGAGTGAGCATTTATTGCTCGGGTAAAGGTGGGAATGTGGAACGAACTCGCTGGCCATATGCAACCAAACTAACCATTAGCCTGTTGCTGTTGGTTTTTTTTATATATTTACTATCACGTTTTAATGAAATTATTCCCCCCTTTATAATAGCGGTCATAATCGCTTATATCCTTAGTCCGATAGTAAATTATCTCCAAAGGCGGATTCACATTCCAAGATCATTGATCATCCTGCTCACCTTCATCATCGTTTTAGCTGTCTTAATTTCTTTTAGCATCGTGATCATTCCCATTTTTGCAGGCAAACTTCCTTCAACAGAGATAAACACGCAGCAGCTTATTAATTCTTTGGAGACTGCTTTGTCTAAGCAATATCATATTTTTGGGATCACGATTCTTCCTTCTGCATTATTCGATCAGGCGATTGTTGCTCTGCGAGGTTTTATACAGCCAGTGATAGGCCAAACTGTGACCATTGTAACTAGCATTATCACATCCATCATCTGGATCATATTTATTATCCTGGTGTCCTTCTACCTGATCAAGGATGGAACCAAGCTTGAGGAATGGTTCACTTCTCATTTACCTCCAGTGTTTCTACAAGACTACCTTTGGATACATGATGAGATTAACCAGATTTGGAGTGCATTTTTTCGCGGACAACTTTTATTGAGTTTCATCGTCTCCATCATTTTTATTGTGATAGGATCAATAATCGGATTACCATACGCTTTTGCAATGGGCATACTCGCAGGTATTCTGGAATTCCTACCCAGTATCGGCCATGCCATTTGGTTATTCATCGCTTCCTTACTCGCTTTTTTCTTGGGTTCTACCTGGATTCCAATTCCTAATTGGGCGTTCATGCTGATCGTTATCGGACTTCACTTGTTCTTCGAGCAATTTGACTTGAATTATCTAATCCCCCGCATCATCGGACGCAGTGTCCACCTGCCTCCTTTGGTCGTTATTCTAGGGATTGTATCCGCTGCCTTGCTGGCAGGAGTATTGGCAATTCCTTTAGCAGCCCCAACCATAGCCTCAGCAAGGATAATTGGGCGTTATATTTTTGCCAATTTATTCGACATGAAATGGACACCCATCAGTGTCACACAACCATTACCTCCTCCAAAATCTTATTGGTGGCAAAGACGTCATAACAGAGAGTAGCAGCTATGAGCGTGGAAAAATCCCAACCAAATTCTCCTAAATGGAGTTCAACATCAAAGATGATTGTTGGGCTCACGGTTACCGGTTTACTGATGGCAATGTTGATATACTTTAGGTCCATCATTGGGCCATTATTGATAGCTTTTATCCTTGTTTATTTACTTCATCCCATAGCTGCGTTCCTCAATACCCATACCAAATTGTCTTGGCGTGCATCCGCAAATATCATTTACATTTTCCTGATTATCATCCTGATCATTACATCCACACTGACTGGGTTGGCTGCGATTCAACAGATCCAAAGTTTACTGGTAGTCATTGAACGTTTTGTTAATGACCTTCCTAGCCAAATTGATAACATTTCAAAACAAGTAATCATCCTTGGTCCATATTCATTTGATCTGTCCTTGTTTACCGACCTGGGTAAGCTTGGTGATCAGGTGATCAGCACTTTACAGATGCTCATTGGAAGAGCTGGAACTGTAGTCGGTTCGCTCGCCTCAGCCACAGCCAGTTTGTTTGGATGGGGTTTTTTCGTCCTGATCATCTCGTATTTTGTTTTGGCTGATATCGGTAAAGTACCCAGCCCCCAATATTTCATCAATATCCCCGGATATTCTTATGATATTCAAAGGATGAGCAAGGCTATTGGGCGGATTTGGAATGTTTTCCTGCGCGGTCATCTGACGATCGTAATAATGGTCATAATCAGCTATACAATCCTCTTAACCATTCTGGGGGTGCGGTACGCTTTCGCTCTGGCAATATTAGCCGGGATGGCACGATTTGTCCCCTACATTGGCCCTCTCGTAACTTATATCGTCATGGGATTAGTGACATTATTCCAGCCTGGAAATTATTTCAACCTGCAACCCCTTTTCTACACCGCCCTTGTTATTATTCTTTCAATCATCATGGATCAAATTTACGATAATCTCGTGGTTCCACGTATTATGGGTAGAAGCCTTGGTGTTCATCCTGCTGCGGTTCTGGTCGTTGCTATTATTGCTGCAAATCTGATTGGCCTGGTAGGTTTGCTCCTGGCAGCACCGGTATTGGCCACTGTCAATCTTGTGAGTCGTTATACCATCCATAAGATGTTTGATCGAGACCCATGGGTTGACACTGGAGAGCCGTTGCAACCTTCAGGTTTCCCAAGGATAAATAAACTAATAACAAATATTAGTGTCTGGTGGAAATCAAGAAAAAAACCGCCAGATCAGTAAAAACAAGGAGCGTAGGCAAGAAAAGCAATCCACCCACGCTCCACATCTATTTACATGCGAAATGGTCAACAACCCTATCTATATGGATAGTTTTGATTGGCCATAAATTTGCTCGCGAATTTCAATGATCTGGTGACGCAATTTATCATCGCGTTCGATCAAGTCTGAAACTTTTTGGCATGCATGCATCACCGTAGTATGATCACGCCCACCCAGTGTTTCACCTATTTTTGGTAATGAGCATTTTGCCTCCACCCGTAAAAGATACATAGCAATTTGTCTTGGCAACACCACTTCCTGTCTTCGTTCAGGACCAACCAGGTTTTGTACTGTCACACCGAAAGCGTCAGCTACCACACTCACTACTTCATCGGGCTTCACCGAGTTCCGCCTGGGGGATAGATCCGCTAAGGCTGTGTCAACAAGGTTAGCGTTCAAGGGTAAGTTGCCCAAGTCTGCCAGGGCAAGTACACGCGTCAGGCTGCCTTCGAGCTCGCGTATATTTGATTGGACCCTTCTAGCAATCGTTTCGATAATTTCAGATGGAATCTGTCGGCTCATGCGCTCCGATTTTGACGTCAGAATCGCAACCCGTGTCTCAAAATCCGGTGGTTGAATATCCGCTGCCAAACCACATTCAAAGCGGGAGCGAAGTCGTTCTTCCAGGGTTACCATCGCTTTGGGAGGCCTGTCTGAGGTGATGACGATTTGTTTCTCCTGGCCATGAAGTGAATTGAATGTGTGAAAAAATTCCTCCTGGGTGGATTCCTTACCTGCTATGAATTGGATATCATCAATCAGTAAAACATCACTGCGCCGATATTTTTCTCGAAACGCCTGGGTGTTGTGAGACCGGATGGCATTGATCAAATCATTGGTGAATTCCTCCGAGGTGACATACAAAACATTCAATTTTCGGTTCATGCAATGATTACCAATAGCATGTAAGAGGTGAGTTTTCCCCAATCCTACTCCACCATATAGGAAGAGAGGATTATACGCCTGTGCTGGTCGCTCTGCCACAGCCAATGATGCAGCATGTGCTAAGCGGTTGGCTGAACCAACTATAAAATTTTCAAATGTATAACGGTTAATTAGTGCCGAAGTTTTATACTGAGTCGATGGAAATTCGAGCTCATCGACCTGAGAAGGAATATCTATGACAGTTTGTTCCGTACTTGCTTGCCATACAATGAACCTCAAACTCACAGTCCGGTTCAGAATACCGCATAACAAGCGTTTAACCTTACTCGACAATCGGCTTTCCAGCCAATCGCGAGCATAGGCATTAGGAACGCCAACAATAAATACATTATCCTCATAACTAACAATTTCTGCGTTTCGTACCCAAGTATCATAGGATGCTTTAGGCATATCCATTTGTAACTGGCCTAAAACAGCCTGCCATGCTTGATCAGGTTTCATAATCAACCCTTCCTCCTCTGTCCAGGTTGAGTGCACAGCGGTATAGATAACCCCCACCCTGAATTCAGCTGGGGGAATTTTTCCTATATTCACCTGCTATTATTTTTTACGGAAAAGCCAGCCGGCAAATTCCATATTTAGGCTGGCTAACCATAACAACAAAAAACTATAAGCTATGATTACTGCACCATTCTAGCAGAAAATCTGCTTGTTGCGCAATACCTTTACCCTACGGTTACTTTAAAAATCCCAATTATTTAAGATTCGAAATGTTAAAGAATTATTCAAAATTCTCTTCGCTGGTTCTAGCAAATTATTAATAGTTCTTCAGTGATTTGCCCTGATGATTGGGGAACACATGTTCTTATCCCTATATATGGCATAAATATCAATATTTCGCCTCATTTGCCTATATATGGCATATAGTATTTTTGTATGCACTGTGTGATTTTAATTTCTCCGACCAAAATAGTTCACCAAATATGGAGTATTTTATAAGCCATTTACAAAATATGCCTCTGACAATGCTCAATATGAATCACATATTTATGCCTATAAATTCAGGAATGGTCTGCTCGATTTTTAACCAACATATTTCACTTATTTGGAATCCAGAATGTATACATATCTCCAACAACTTGTTAATGGGATTCTTGCATTATTTAAGTATCCTTTGAGAAACAAATCCTTTAGAAAAATCTGTATTTCTCCTCAAATACTTGGGAATATACAGTGGAGTGCATATGTCAAAGATTATTGGTATTGACCTTGGTACCACCAATAGTGTAGTAGCCATAATGGAAGGCGGTGATCCAACTGTGATCACTACTGCAGAAGGTTCTCATCTCTTACCTTCAGTGGTTGGTTTTAATAAAAATGCTGAGCGTTTGGTTGGTCATATAGCAAAACGTCAGGCAGTAATTAATCCTGATAATACCGTGTATTCAATCAAACGATTCATGGGTAGGCACTTCGACGAGGTGGAAAATGAACGCAAGATGGTTTCATATCAAGTCATCCGTGGACCTTCCAACGATGTCCGGGTTAGGGTGCCCTTGATGAAAACTGATTATACTCCTCAGGATATCTCAGCCATGATCCTGACAAAACTAAAACAAGATGCAGAAGCATATTTGGGCGAGTCCATCAAACAAGCCGTTATTACAGTCCCGGCTTATTTTAATGATAGCCAACGCCAGGCCACTAAAGATGCCGGTAAGATTGCTGGATTAGACGTGCTACGTATCATTAACGAACCTACTGCTGCAGCTTTGGCTTACGGATTGGAGAAGAAGGAGAATGAGACTATTCTGGTATTCGATCTCGGTGGAGGCACCTTTGATGTTAGTGTTCTCGATGTCGGTGGGGGATTAATCGAAGTACGCGCGACGAATGGCGATACGCACCTGGGTGGCGATGATTGGGATGAACGCATTGTTAAATGGATTGCAGACCAATTTAAATTGGATAATGGCATCGATTTACGGCAGGATAAGCAGGCATTACAACGCTTGCGTGAAGCCTCTGAAAAAGCCAAAATCGAGCTTTCAAGTGTTTTAGAAACTGAAATCAACTTGCCATACATCACAGCTGATATGAATGGACCTAAACATCTTCAGGTAAAACTTACTCGCGCTCGTTTTGAGCAGCTAACGGAAGACCTTGTGACCCGCTTGCGTCAACCTTTCCAGGCTGCCTTGAAAGATGCCAGCCTGGATGCCTCCGAAGTAGATGAAGTCGTACTGGTTGGAGGGGCTACACGTATGCCCATGGTTCAGGAACTGGTCCGCTCCCTTACCCAAAAAGAGCCCCATAAAGGTGTCAACCCCGATGAAGTTGTTGCCATCGGTGCTGCTATCCAGGGTGGTGTGCTGGGTGGTGAGGTGAAAGACGTGTTGTTGCTTGATGTGGCTCCTCTTTCATTAGGTGTAGAAACATTGGGAGGGGTAATGACCGCCCTCATCGAACGCAATACCACCATCCCGGTGAAGAAATCTGAAATTTTCTCGACCGCTGAAGATAATCAATCAGCGGTAGACATACATATCCTCCAGGGCGAGCGCCCCATGGCAGCAGATAACATGAGTTTAGGCCGTTTCCGCCTGGAAGGAATACCACCAACAATACGTGGAACAGCTCAAATTGAAGTCACTTTCGATATTGACGCTAATGGCATTTTGGATGTTACTGCTCACGATAAAGCCACTGGTAGAGAACAAAAGGTGACCATCACTGCCTCAACCAACCTTAGCAAATCCGAGATTGATCGAAAAGTCCGTGAAGGTCATGAACACGAAGCTGATGATAAGCGCCAACGCGAGCTGATCCAGGCTCGAAATACTGCAGATAATCTTGTTTATCAAACCGAAAAGACCCTGAGTGAGTTGCAGGAAAAAGTTCCGCTCTCTGAGAGGCAAAATATTGAGATAAAGTTGAACCAGTTACGTGAGGCGATTAAGGGAACCGACATCGCACTCATCAATAACCTGAACCAAGCTGTGCAAGATGCTTTCTATGCTCTCAGCCAACAGCTTTATGCTTCTCAAAACACCAGTCAACCTGGGAATGGTAAATCTGCTGATTCTTCTTCTGATAATAATGGCCATAAACCCCAAAATCCGGATGAAGAGGGGGAAATTCTGGAAGGTGAATTTAAAGAAATATAGAAAAAGGTACTTAAGAACAACAGGCGAATGGATCACCCTCTCGCCTGTTTTATTTTAACTATTCCCTGTGATAGAATTATCTAGATATGAAATCTAATACCTCACCTCGTGTTGCCAATTTCCTTCCAGCAGCTTTGTTCCTATTTATTATTGGTTGGGGAGGACTGATATTTTTAGCCATCACAACCTTACCAACCGTTGGACCACGCTGGTTGTTCTTTTTTTTACTTGTAATGGCTATTACAGGGACAATGCTACCGATTGTTGCCTTCCTTAATCGGCGATTTACAAGCACCCCTCCACCCACAGCAATGGTCGTGGTAAGGCAATCGCTCTGGTTTGCGATCTATGTTTCCACTCTGGTTTGGCTTCAGATGGGCCGAGTGCTCAACCCAGCATTGGCCATTCTCCTTGCTATTGGCCTGGCTTTGATTGAGTTTCTATTACGGCTTAGCGAGAAAAGCCAGTGGAAACCATAATCTTTTCCAGGTGGTTCTCACTTATCCGTCAAAAGCCCAGTCCATGAGTAGTTTGCGTAACCTGCCATCAATTGATCAATTATTAATAAATCCCGTTGTAGTTACATGGATCGCAGAATATGGTCGACCTTTGACCCTCGATGCCTTGAGGCGAGCTCTGGAAAAAGCGCGGGAAGGGTATATGGTATCGAAGGATGTTCCATCACTTAATCAACTATTGGAGGATGCCAAAGCAATAATCAAAATATGGGCTTCTCCTTCGTTACAGCCCGTGATCAATGCAACCGGTGTCATCCTCCACACGAACCTCGGACGCGCTCCCCTTAGTCTTTCTGCCATCAAAGCTATTCAGGATGTCGCACTGGGATACTCCAATCTGGAGTATGAGCTTCACGATGGGAAGCGGGGCTCTCGCCTCGTCCACGCGGAATCATTATTGACCCGTCTGACCCAATCTGAAGCTGCATTAATAGTTAATAATAATGCGGCAGCCGTTTTACTCGTTTTATCAGCATTTGCTAAACGTAGGGCAGTGATCATTGCCCGTTCCCAACTGGTTGAAATAGGAGGCGGCTTCCGTATCCCTGATGTAATGAAGCAATCTGGTGCTCGTCTCATTGAGGTAGGCACCACCAATCGTGTTCATCCATCAGATTATCAAACCGCAGTAGATGAAGCCTCGCCCGCGTTAATTTTACACGCTCACCGATCCAATTTTCGCATATCTGGTTTCACCAGCGAACCATCCCTATTTGATCTGGCTGAAATAGCTCACCAGGCTGGAATACCCCTCGTTAATGACCTCGGTTCAGGCGCTTTGCTTGATACAGCTCAATTCGGTCTGGGTCATGAGCCTACGGTGAGTGAATCGCTTGCTGCCGGTTCAGACCTGGTGTGCTTTTCTGGGGATAAACTTCTGGGTGGACCTCAGGCTGGTATTATCATTGGTAAATCGGAGTTGATCGCCAGATTAAAAATACACCCGCTGGCGCGTGCCATACGGGCGGATAAACTATGTTTGGCAGGGCTTTCAGCCACATTACTCCACTATCTAAAGGATGAAGCCGTCGCAGAAATCCCCATCTGGCGAATGATTGCAATGTCAGCTGATGTCTTACGGCTAAGGGTTCAAAACTGGACGAAAATCCTTGGGATTGGAGATGTGATTGAAAGCTATTCGACAATCGGCGGTGGTTCATTGCCTGATGAAACATTACCCACGTTTGTTTTGGCTTTGTCAGTGCCCTCGCCAAATCGCGCATTGGAGCGCTTACGGTCCGGCAAGCCACCGGTTATTGCACGAGTGGAGGCGAATAAAGTCATTTTTGATCCACGAACAATCATGCCGGAACAGGAAAATGAATTGTTATCTGCTATTCGATATACACTAAGTTATTAATTCAACCTGAGGAAAACTATCCTTATGAAAAATGACCTCGATTCTCTGATGCAAACCAACAATCTTGATGCCATTTTGGTGACTGGTCCTGGTCAACATAATCCTGCCATGGTTTATATGACCGGTGGTGGACATATGACAAATGCGGACCTGATCAAAAAACGTGGAGAAGGTGCTGTTCTATTTCACAATCCCATCGAAAGGGATGAAGCAGCCAAATCAGGTCTGAGGACAAAAAACTTGGGTGATTACGACTTCATCCGGTTATTAAACCAATCCAATGGCGATTATCTGAAAGCAATTGTCAATCGCTACCAGCAAATGCTTACCGAGCTTGGCATAACCTACGGCAGGATTGCTCTATATGGCCGATCAGATATTGGTACGAATTATGCGATATTTTCTGCGTTACAAAAAGAAATGCCAGGGTTGATCTTCCTTGGTGAGATTGACAACTCAGTATTAATGCTTGCCCGGATGACCAAGGATCAGACAGAAATTGAACGCATCCGTAAGATGGGCATGATTACCACCCAGGTTGTCAGTCAGGTAGCTGACTTTATCACTTCTCATTCGGTGAAAAATGACGTTTTAATGGATAGAAGTGGAATGCCTCTGACGATTGGATCCGTTAAAAGCCAAATCAACTTATGGCTATCCGAGTTGGAGGCGGAAAATCCGGAAGGTACAATTTTCGCCATTGGTCGAGATGCTGGGGTGCCTCACTCTTCTGGAAATTCCTCAGATCCCCTCAAGCTCGGACAAACGATCGTCTTCGACATTTATCCATGCGAAGCTGGCGGTGGTTATTTTTACGATTTCACCCGCACATGGTGCCTCGGATATGCACCTGATGACGTCCCTGGCACTCTATGAGACCGTGTTTTCAGTTTATTCGAAGATCACCCATGAGCTGCAAATGGGAAAGCCTTTTAAAGACTACCAGCAGATGACATGCGACCTATTTTCATCCCAGGGTCATCCAACCGTTAAAGAAGATCCGCAAACTCAGCAAGGCTATGTTCATAGTGTGGGTCATGGCATTGGCTTGAACATCCATGAACGCCCCTGGAGTGGGATCAGTAGTGATGAGAAAGATTGTCTGGTACCTGGTTCAGTTTTCACGATTGAGCCAGGCTTGTATTATCCTGATAAAGGCATGGGTGTCCGCCTTGAGAACAGTTTTTGCGTACTTCCAGATGGCAAGATGGAAATGTTGGCAGATTTTCCAATGGACCTGGTTTTGCCTATAAAAAAAGGTTAATAGTTATTGGATAAGATTACTATGAAGGGAACTAACCATGCCTAAAACCTCCGCCAGTAAGAATTCTCAAATTGAAGGACCTCCCATTCGGATTCTTGGCGTCGAGACATCCTGTGACGAGACTGCCGCTGCAGTAGTGGAAGATGGTCGCCTGATTCTTTCAAGCATTGTAGCTTCCCAGGTTGACCTACATGCCCAATTCGGGGGTGTGTTCCCTGAAGTAGCCTCCAGGCAACATATTAAGACGATTTATCCAGTGATCGATGAAGCACTTCACCAGGCACATCTAACTCTAGCCGATCTCGATGCTATTGCAGTCACTCGTGGACCTGGTCTGCCAGGGTCATTGGTGGTTGGCATGAATGCTGCGAAAGGAATGGCATTGGCTAGAGGCTTACCAATCATTGGTATCAGCCACCTTGAAGGCCATCTATACTCTGCCTGGCTTTACAAGCCGGAAACAAATCCCCCCCATGAACCCAAATTTCCATTAATCGCTTTGATCGTGTCTGGGGGTCATACTGAGCTCGTTTTGATGAAATCACATTTACAGTATCAACATTTGGGTGCAACTCTTGATGATGCTGCAGGTGAGGCGTTTGATAAAGTGGCCCGCCTACTTGGTCTGGAATACCCTGGTGGTCCTTCTATTCAGAATGCCTCCGTGGATGGCGATCCTTTAGCTTATAACTTTCCCCGTGCCTGGTTGGAAGATAGTTGGGATTTTTCCTTCAGCGGATTGAAAACCGCCGTGATGCGTGAAGTTCGCCAGATGGATACCTCTGAAAAACCACTTCCGGTCGCAGACCTGGCAGCCAGCTTTCAGGCAGCTGTTGTGGATGTACTGGTAACCAAGACCATAAAAGCTACCAAACAATATTCAGCTAAAAATATCGTTGTCGCTGGTGGGGTTTCTGCAAACCGGGCATTACGCCATTCAATCCAGGTTCGAGCCACCTGCCCATTGCATATTCCCCCCATTTGGCTTTGTACGGATAATGCCGCTATGATTGCTGGTGTTGCATACTTTCGTTTCGTTAAAGGTCAGCGCGACGCATTGGACATGGATGTACTCCCCAACTGGCCACTTTCCGAAGTCCCTGCCCCAATTTCAGTATAAATAATCCTGGTTGTCGATGATATTCAGGCAGTAGGAAACACCATTTAAACACAAATCGCCCTCTGAGATGGCTCCAATCTCATTGGGCGAGTTTGAGTGAGGAGAATGCAACTATCATTATATACATTCAGATAAAATTGGTATGAATAAAAATTAATAACTTCGTGAGAATAAAAGTGGGATTATTGCAAAGCCGCTTCAATCGCTGCCAAAGTGATTGGTCCCTGGCGTAATACCGTCAGACAGGATGAGATACAATCCAAAACTGTTGAAGGAACACCTCCCGATGTTTTTCCACCATCCAGAATCAAGTGCACTCGCCCGCTTAGTTGCTTACGTACTTCTTCCGCTGTAGTGGCATTATCCTCACCTGAAACATTCGCAGATGTGACTGCCAATGGACCAGCCTTTTGTAACAATGCCAGAGCAATGGGGTGGTCAGGCATGCGAACACCAATCGTGCCATCCTGTGATAACACATCGGGTAAGGATTGTAGTTTTGGCAAGACTAACGTGAGTGGACCTGGCCAAAATCGATGTGCCAAACTTTGTGCTCTTTCATCAAATTGCACCACAATGCTCTTTAGATCGATGTAATCGCCAATCAATATTGCGATGGCACGCGAATTACTACGCCCCTTCGCTGAGAACAATCCCTCAACATTCTCTGCTTTGAAAGGTAAAGCTGCCAGCCCGTATACAGTATCCGTCGGAAAGGCAACCAGCCCACCATGCCGTAATATATCAACAGAATGGATAATAGCACACGGATGGTCCGCTTTCATGATTTCTGTTTCCATAGGTTTTCAACTATGGATTATACTCTTTCATTACGGTTTCGCATGCTCCGTCTAATCCCTAATAAATTTCTTAAATACAAACAAATGCTTTTATCGTTCCTGAATTGAGTCCAAATCCTGCGTCAGTAAAATTAATTTACATGGTTCATATCCCAAATGATTTGTAATCCATCCAATGTGAGCCACGGTGCAACGATCTGAAGGACATCAGTCTCATTTGCCAGGATATCTGCAAGTCCACCAGTGGCAATAACTTTCATGTTTTCGCCCAACTCCCGCTTAAAGCGTTCCACCATCCCTTCAACCAGACCCACATAGCCGTATAGCAAACCGGATTGCATCGAGTGAACTGTATTTCTACCGATAACCGAAGGAGGTTTTTGTAGATCAACCCGTGGAAGTTTGGCGGTACGTTGAAATAAAGCATCAGCAGCGATACCAATTCCTGGAGCAATTGCCCCACCCAGATAATCTCCGTTTTCTGCAATCGCATCGAAGGTTGTGGCCGTTCCAAAATCTACCACGCATGCCGGTGTTCCATAGAGATGCAAAACTGCCACAGCATCAACAATCCGGTCAGCGCCTACGGTGCGAGGATCCTCATACCTCACGCGCACGCCAGTCTTTACACCCGCATCGACCACCAATGGATCCGTATTAAGATACCGCCGGCACGCATCGATAATCTTACTGGTAATGGGTGGAACCACTGACGCAATGCAAATCCCAGTCACCCCCTCTGGCTTATGACCAGCATGCTCCAACAAGCCTAATAATTGCAAACCATACTCGTCCGGCATATGGTCATATGCTGTTGCCAGGCGCCATCGCGGACCAAGTTCTTTACCCTGGTAAAGTCCGAGTGTAATATTTGTGTTTCCAATGTCAATGGTTAATAACATGATCTCCTCATTTCCAGAAATATTTCCCTATTAATAACGCGACACTTGACCTCTTAAAGCATAATATTGTCTATCAGCCGCGTTTTTCCTAATATAACTGCCAGTGATAACAATGCTCGCTCAACATGTCCTTCTATTTCCATTAAGCTATCTGGATGAGCACAGGATACATATTGAACCTTTATCAATGGCTCGGTCGCTAAAGTATCCAGCACCCCCTTACGCAGTCGTTTCGCATCCCGTTCACCCTCATCGAAGGTTTCTTTAGTCAGAAATAATGCCCTTGAAAGGACCACTGCTGCTTTTCTTTCTTCAGGTGAGAGGTATACATTCCGGCTAGACATTGCCAATCCATCAGGCTCCCGCACCGTCGGGCAAACCACAATATCAATTGGAAAATCTAGATCGCGGCTCATCCGCTTTATTACAGCCGCTTGCTGAGCATCTTTTTGACCAAAATATGCTCTTTGAGGTTGGACGGCATTGAAAAGTTTTGCCACAATCGTCGCCACCCCTCGAAAGTGCCCTGGTCTCATTGTCCCTTCCAGCGGCTTGGATATCTCCTCCACGATAACCCAGGTTTGGTAACTGGTTGGGTACATCACGTCACTGGTGGGCGTCCAAGCCAATTCAACTCCAGATGATTCAAGCAATCTCAAATCACCCTGCAAATCGCGTGGGTATTTATCTAAATCCTCATTTTCTCCAAATTGAGTCGGGTTGACAAATATACTGACTACCACACTGGCACAGTCAAGCTTGGCTTGCCTGACCAAAGATAAATGCCCATCATGCAAGAATCCCATCGTGGGAACAAGCCCGACTGGCTCTTCTAATTTTCTTCGAGCTACCCGTAATTCATCCAGCGTCACAACTACATTCATTATTTCTCCTTCAATGATGAGGCAGGCTTTTCACCAGCTGCCATAAAACTCGGTTGATTGGTGTTGGCACACCGTTTCGTTCACCCATCCTGACAATTGCTCCATTAATCGCCTCAATTTCAGTGCCCGTTCCACGCATCACATCCTGCAACATGGAGGAATAATTGGTTGCAGTGTTTCGAGCTACTTCTTCAACCGCCAGAATTGGATCTGGATAAGGCAGATTGATCCCCTGTTGTATGGCTACAGAGGCTGCTTCTTTTGCAACTCCTTCGAGAAGCTCTCGTGTTGCTTGTTGTTCAAGCAGCTCACCATTTTTCACCCGTAACAGCGCAGTTAGTGGGTTGATTGCTGCATTAATTAGCAGCTTCCCCCATAATAGTGAGATCGGATCTACAACCACCTCCACTTGAAAACCAGCTATTTCCAGAAGACGAGCCAATCCACTCGCCTGGGGATGAGCGCCAAGGAAAATCTTGCCATTTCCAGTGAATTGGACATAACCTGGCTCCAACATTCTGGCTCCTACGGTTGTAACTCCGAATGCCACCCTGTCGGGAGTTAGGATCGCCTTAAGGATTTCATCGTTACCCAATCCATTCTGCAGGGTTAACGCAATTCCTTTCTCAGATAGACATTTTCCAAGTTGTTTTGCCACCTGCTCTGTCTGCCAGGATTTAACCAGCACAAAACACTGCAGGAAATCACCCTTGTTTTCTGAGGAATTCATGACCTCAACACGGTAACTATGATCCCTGCCATCCAGGTCGAGTAAACGCACCCCGTGGTGACGAAGAGCTGCTAATCCCTCCTTCCAGCTACCTGACATGGTTACCTCATTCCCAGAGCTGGCAAGCCGCGCAGCGAACAAACACGCCATAGCCCCTGTACCTGCAATTAACAATTTCATTTGTTTACCCTCATTGTCTGATTACAGGAATAATCAGCTACCTTGGGAGATCCTTTCTTCAAGCCTCCTCCATTCATCATCGTCCATTTCAACGGTGTGCTCTCCACCCGGAAAAGTATTCGCCTTAACCTCAGTTTTAAATTCGCTAAAAGCTTCCCTCATCGTTCCAGCCAGGTTGGCATAACGTTTTACGAACCTGGGCGTAAAGCGCTCGAAAATTCCAAGTAAATCATGCGTCACCAATACCTGACCATCGCAACCGGCTCCTGCGCCAATACCGAGGGTTGGGATGTGTAAACGTTGTGAAACCAAATGAGCAAGTCTTCCAGGAATAGACTCAAGAACCAGGCTAAAGCAGCCTGCCTCTTGCAATATCAGAGCATCTTCTACCAACTTGTATGCAGCCTCTGAATCACGGCCTTGTGGTCGATAACCACCCAGCTTGAATACACTTTGCGGGGTTAATCCCAAATGCCCCATCACTGGGATACCTGCATTAATAATTGCTCGGATTGTCTCCACCCTTTCGCTACCGCCCTCCAATTTAACGGCATTCATCCCGCCTTCCTGCAGGAATCTCCCAGCATTGCGTACCGCTTCAGTTGTGGAAATTTGATAGGACAAAAAAGGCATATCACCTACCAGTAACGCATATTTAGCTCCCCTAGCTACTGCTTTGCAGTGGTGGATCATTTCGTCCATTGTCACGGGCAGGGTGCTATCATAGCCTAAAACCACCATTCCTAGAGAATCACCTACCAGGATGATATCCAAACCCACCTGGTCCATCACCAGCGCGGTAGGATAGTCGTACGCGGTTAGCATGCTGATTACCTCATGCCGCGTCTTCATTGCCTCGATGAGGTGAATAGTCACTTTCTTTCGATCTTCCGAAGATGTTGTACTTGGGGATTGACTGGCTGACATGGTACCCTCCTTTCATTTTTCTGGTAGGGGCCAAACTAAAAATATATTTGGAATTTATTTAGTTAAATCATCCCGGTCAAGGTTGATGCGGGTAAGGTTTATTATAATGCGAATTAAATCAAAAATCCCGGAAACGTGTGCTTTCAATCAAATAGAACTGCTCCTATCATTATCATTTTGTGAAAGTTGCTGGTAAATCTGAAAAACGCGTTTGGGAGCGTTATCCCAAACACCTTTTGGAAGAGAACTGCGTATTTGCGCACCTGAAATGCCAGCAAGGAGATCGCCTGGTTGTATGAGGCTTGATGAAAGGTCTAAATCCGCGAGTGGAATCGGGGTAGATGGGATAGGGTTAGCGGATCAGTCGGGATGGGTGATATGGTATTAGTAGGCTGTGCTATCTACGTTTGATCAATCGCGGTTTTCATCGCATAAACAGAAGGCGCAGATAAACAAGAAGCAAGTAAAACAGTAGAAAGAAATAGAATAAATATTGGTTTCGTTTTTACCTTCTTCCATACCATGTTTGGTTATACATGCTAAACTCACAACATTATTATTGCAAAATATCTCCTGATCGTCACTCATTATCCAATCGGGACGTGAGCGGAATAAGCCTCAACCAAATGATTTTCTCAGTGTAATAGAGTTCTAATGTTTGTGCTCATCGTCCACCCGTAAATATGGTGATATTACATCCATCCAATCACGATCGATTGGGGAACAACTGTCTTAAAATCCATAATTTCCATCTCGGGATACCTGAATTACACCAGAATTGCACCACAGCATGAAGACAGGAAATGTGATAAGCAGCCCTGTCCAAGGGGAAGGATACAAATTCAGTTTAATATTTACTAATGGTAAATAGCGCTTTAATTAAGACGAATCATTATCCATTTGATTAATATTAATTCTGGTTATTAGGAGACCAACCACTAATCCACATAATCACTTGGTAATTTTCAGGCTGGTTCTCTTCCTGTAGATTTTCCCATCCACATGATTTGTTATTTTTGACTTATATCAAGTATTATCATTATATTGAAGTAAGGTAGGGCGACTACTTGATAATCACCCAATCACTGCTACTACGCCCGAAGACTTCGGGAGAGTACATCTCTTCAGCTTTGGTTGGCGGGACAACGAACGTGCCGGGCGTAGTGGCGCGGGCGATATAAGTATACTCATACACCCCGTCCCACAGCAGGGATGTGAAAGCCTCGGCGCGGTCGTCGCGCATATTCTGATGTTCGTACCATGTACCCCACCACCACCAACCATAGCGAAGAGTCGATGGATCATCCTGAGTCGTGCTTTGCGACACGGCCAGTGCAGGATTGACGATCTCCAGGCCAGCCGGTAATGGATCAACGAGCGCAACATGATATCTGCGATTGTCAGCCACCAGTGTGATGTGCACACGCACCCGCGCACCCGCTTTGATGTGCCATACGCCATCACTGTCTTGTGATACATCCTCAGGATTGTCCAACGCTTCGTAGCGGCGCTGGACCACAAAGCCGGCATCGAGCGCTTTAAGATTAAGGTCCGTCGGAGCATAGCGTAACCCAAGCCGGTAATACAGCCGTCCCACTCCTTCCTTGCTGATGATCAGATCCTGAATGCCGCCGCCTGAAGCCGTCTCTGATAGCACGTAGGCCATCGGGATGAGCGTTTCGTGCCGCTCGGTGGTACGGCCTATGAACTCACTGCTGCCTGCATAGGTATCACCGAGCCACACGCGGGCGACAAAATCTGGGGTTTCTGTTTCGAAGGTGTTGAAATAGCGGTCCAAAGCCAGCAGGACAAAGACATTCTCCTGGGTGTTATACCAGCGTCCCTTGGTGCGATGCGCCAGCAGCCCGTTGACCACTTTCGGGATCAGGTCACTCTGTGGGTTGTCTTCCATCAGCGCATCCAGCAGGATGGCATCCGTACGACGATCAGAGCTGAGCAGCAGGTAAGTCTGGTCATCATAAGCGGTGGTGAAGTTTGCCGCACCGGCGGTCTCGACCACGTGGTTGTTTACAAAAAGGCGGATTTCATCGAGTTGAGAATTGCTATCGATGACCGGCCATAGCCACCCGATGGCTTCCATCGTCAGGTTTTCTATCCCCACCTCGCTGAACAGGTGCTGGGCTTTTTGTGCATCACGGTCGCCTGAGAGGTTGCGCACGTACAAGGCATATGCGCTCAGTGTATGGCGCGTCTGCTCGCTGTACCAATAAGGGTAATGCGATTCGATATCGCGCAGATAATTCAGAGCACCCTGCTGCATCTCCTCGGGGACCTCGAAGCCCTTTTCCCTGGCACGGATCAGCGCATGCGCAACGTGAATGGTATTAAATGGGATCGATTCAAAGCCTTGCCGCCAGTATGGGAAACCACCATCGTAATTTTGCATGCCTTGCAACCGCTGGATATCACGCGTGACGGCAGCCTCCATTTCCTCGGGCGTGGGTAAACCATCGGCTTCGAAAGCGGTAAGCACATCACGCAGTGCAGCCACGGCCAAAATGCGCGATGATAACTGCTCCGAACACTCAAATGGGTAGGCGACCAGGTACAGCACCGCATCGGTGAGGGCTTGCAATGCGGTGGAGGAAGTGCTGATCTCCAGACCGCCGTACTGCGGGAATACATCGCTTGGATAAAGCACAGGTTGGGCGATCGCACCCTCATCAATTACACCGTAGGTTGCAAAGGCTTCGGTGGTGGCGGGCGTATAAACCGGCAGTTCAACGACCGCAGCATCCGCATAGGTTCCAGAGATAGCCGCGATTTGGATGCGTGCAGTCCCAGCCATTTGCGTGCTGGCTGGGAAGCGTACTTCGACACGATCATTGGCGGGAACGGTCACGCGCAGACCAGCAATATCAAGCTCAAGATTGGTGGCACGGGCAACCACTTCTACAGTCATCGGTTCATCGGTTTGATTTTGTAATACAACGGGCAATTCGAACTTATCACCAAAGTTGAGGAAGCGTGGAGCCGAAGGTCGTACCATGAGTGGCAGGCGCGCCGTGATGTTCGACTCGCCCATGCCAAACTGGCGCCCAGTTTCATCCACCGCCACCACCATCACGCGATAGCGCGTCAGGTTATCCGGCAATTTGATCGAGACACGTGCCTCGCCATTGGAACCTGTACGCACCGTCGGGGTAAATGTGGCTAATGGGTTGAAGTCAGAGCGCACCGTGATGGACGTTTGTTGAGCTTCCATTGACTTAGGGGCCTCAGCGGAGGGAGCCATAGCGGCTTCCATTACGGCCTGCGGGAGTAAAGCTGCACCACTGCCATCCAACATGCGGTTTTGATCGGTGGCTAGGATCTGCGGATTTGCTAATAGGATGCTGCTACGGCCGTAAACACTCATTACACCGGAAGCCCGCTCAGCATAGAAGATACTCAGAGGGTCAACCATCTGGTAATTCGTCAGCGCAAGGATGGCCTCATCCACCGCCACCACCGCCAGTTCTGCGCCTGATACCGGCTGGCCATTAGCATCTTTCAAGAAAACCTTCAACGTGGTCTCACCGCCCGGTTCGAGCTGAGTTGCCTCCGGACTCACTTGCAGTGACAACGTGCGTTGCAATGCTGGGATGCTGAGATTTTAATTGCGCCGTGGCAAACGCCGGGCGGGGTTCTAAACCGGTCAGTGTCTCTCCCGTGTCGCTGGTACGCGGTGCAGAGCCAACCAGATCGACTTGAATGTTCAGGTTGGGGATAAATTCAGTCTTGATGGGGATATTCAATGTAGTGGAGCCATCTCCAATATAGAAGCGGGTAGTATACAGGAATCCGCTGCGGCTGACTGTTAGCAAGCCTTGCGCAGGAGTGAATGGGGACTGCACTAGGATTTGGGCTGTGTCACCCGGTTGGTAGGTCTGCTTATCGGGGATCAGCGTCACTTCTTCCTGTTCCACATTGCGGGCGGGTGGTTGCTGACCTCCACTGACCCAACGCGTGAAGCGCGTTTGATTTAGACGCCCCTGTTCATCGGTGACCACCGCGGTGATGCGATAGCTTCCGCCAATGGGAGTCTCAAAGGCACAGGAATCAGGTTCAAGCTTGGATGCCTTTGTACATTTCTGGAGGTCAACTTCCTCTTCTCCCCAGGTGCCATCCAATAATTTCCATTCCAGCCGCGCGGCTGTGATCACCACCGATCGATCCGCCACCGGGTTGCCATCCAAATCGGTGACAATGAAATCCACCTTGAGGGGGGTGCCTTTATCGACGAAATAGCGTTCACTGTGCAGTCCTACATACAGGTCAGCGGGATGAACGAGCAGGGTGGTGGTGCTCGCCCAGGCCTGACGATTCACATCCATCACAGTAGCCTGTGCCACCACGCTCAGGGGTTGTGGGTTTTCATCCGGCTTGCCTTGCTGGCTGAAATCGAGCTGCAAATAATGCTTACCGGATTCATCCGTCTTGCCCGCAAATGTCTCGATCTTTGTCTCACTATCCGTCCCGAGATCATCGTAGCGGTAGTAATCCCACCACCAAGGATGCCATTCGCCAAAGACGAAGTCAGGCCAGTTGGGTGGGGTATAAATACCCGGTGAGGTTCTCACCTCCCAGGTCACATCGGCATCCGGTAATGCGCCGCCCGCATAATACTTGGCCTCCACAACGAGCAGTGCATTTCCACCCGCGAAATAAGGTCCAGCCGTCTCACTGCGGGCTGAGACTTCAAATTCAGGTCGGCGAAATTCCTGGATCTGGAATGCATGGTTGTAGCCAGCTCCATCCAACCCACTTAAGCCACCTTGAGCAGATAAATTCAAATATGCCGTCCCAAGATTGACCACTTGCGGTAGGGTGAAGGTAAAATCAAAGCCACCCAGGGCATTCACATCTGCCTGTCCGGAGCCAATGGCGTTACCCTGCGGGTCCATGAGCTGGTAGGAAACCGAGCTGACTTCGCTGCCCACCAGGCTAACATCCCCGTTTTGCCTGCCACCTACGCGTCGCATCCAGCCTTTGATGTGCACCTCTTCGCCAGGCTGATACATCTTCCGATCGTCGAAAACATACCAGCGCAATGAGTCGGAAGGCGAACTGGGTCCCCAGCCGTAGCTTTCCCAGTAATCCGTGGAGTGCAGCAGCATGGCTGTGTCTTTGCCTTTGCTGGCAACCAGGTACAATGCACCGTTAGGGATGGCGAAGCGCACCGTGCCATCGGCGCCTGTGGTGAATCTACTGCCACTTTTATTGGGTTGAATGCTTACATCCGCAAGGGGTGCACCATCTTTCAGATCAGTCGCCCAGACGAGCATATCGGAATAATCGGTGTATGCATCCACGCCAATTTGGGTGACCTGTACCCAGGCGTTAATCGTCTGGTAATAGCGCTGCCATTTCTCATTTTCTGTTTCGAACATCCCCTTCGGAGGCTCGATAATCACCACCAGGTGACCAAAGTCATTTTTTAAATAAGGTTCTAGTTCAATATTCACTTCCGACAACGTATCAACGGGAAGTTCCAGGCTGATGGTCTTATCGAACACCAGTGTACCTGGCACTTGTACGGCTCTGTCCGATTGCTGCCACTCACGCAGATATTTCGTGAATGCCTCCCAATCGCTGGGCTGGACGGCATAGATACTGACGGCAAGTTTGTTGTAATTGATGGCATATACAGAAAAGACCGGTTTCTTCTGTGCCGGGTCGAGGGTGACAAAGACCTGATTGGTGCTGAACAAGCGCGGTTCAGCTTTACCGACTTTGATGCTTACTTGTTCATCCTTGCCCAATGTCTGGTCGAAGATATCCTTCAATTTGGCTGAAAGCGTGATGGTGTAAGTGGTCTGGCCTTTGGTTTCGCCGCTGATGCCGATCGTATCCCCATAGACATTGACGCTCATCCCCGGGATTTCGGGTTTGACGCGCAGCATCTCCTGGTTGAAAGCCTGCGTGTCGAGTGGGTTATTGAAGCGGATGTAGAATGGCGTCAGGGGAGGGCATGGGCTGTCGCCCCAGTTACACCCATAATCCACGATTCTCAATGGCGCATAGGTTGAGAATCCAAAAGACTGTGGGGAGCTGGTGACTAGCGGGCCTTCCGCCGAAGGCGTGCCCGGTCCGATCGTGATCGAAATCGATGTATCGGCGGGGAAGGGTTGCGTAGCTTTAAAGACCAGCCAGCGCCCGGCCTGTGCATCCTCGACATACTGGCTGACCTGTTTGTCTTTTTCAATCTCCGCCTGGGTGGCAAGGGTTAATTTTTGTTGCTCGTTGCCGGCATACAGCTGGATTGTCTTCAATACCGCACCAGGGTCGATCCGTTGGTCGAAGCTGACAAATATGAGCGGCTCCAGCGGCTGCGGGATGTTTTGCGGATACAGGGTAACCACTTTTGGCGGGGGGGTCTCGAAGGTCCACTTGATAGGTTCCTCCAGCACCCCACCTGTGATGGATTTCGTCCCGGCGGGGATGGTAACCGTGTAGGACGTCGCCTTGGGTAAGCGGTCGATTTCTTCCGAGTCGTATTCAAAGGTGAGCGTCTTCGTTCCCAGCCAACGCCAGGTACCGGGCAGCTGCGGATCGATTTGAGCTGGAACGGATACAGCCGCCAGGTCGCTCAGCGTTCCCAGCGGTACCATCGACTGGTTGAAGGTGATGGAGACAAACGGGGCGAGCGGGATCTCTCCCTCCGGGGCGAAGCGCAACACTTTCAGGGGCTCTACCGGGCCAACTTCGGGTGTAGGCGACACCTCATAAGGTGGGAACTGCTCCTGGACGGTTGTCCCTGGGCGGGGAGGGGGCAGCAATTCAACCGGATAGTTGAACTCGGTTTGCTCGCCAGGAGAGACAGGCAGAACTGGAAGGCGCGCAAAAATCGTTTCGATCTCTTGGGGTGAAAGGGATTCATAAGTCGCCATCGGCACGGGCACAGGTGTTTGGGACTGGGCCTGACCCTCGCTGAGCCCAACCCGGATGTTGTAATCCTCACCGGCATCGGAAGAATTTCCTCCACCGGATCCCGAAGTCCCCGTCTCAATCGTGTAGGACATGGGTGTGTTCTCTCCTTTGTCAGAGAAGATGGGCAGGATGAGTTTTAAGATGATCAATATGGCTGCGGGAATTATAACAATCAGCGCGATGAAGTGTTTGTAGGTAAACCAAGGCTTACGATCCGTGTTCATAGGTGCATCCTCCTTTTCCAAGACGGTGCAACCAGAAGCCAGGTTCCCTGATTATGGATAAGTTCATAATTATTAAGGCAGCACAAATCGTTTTTTTTTACAACGCATAAATTAATGAACCGGGATGGATCGCTAAAAATTCCTTTAACCAACAGCCAAAATTGGCTGATGATGAAATAATAAATTTTAATGATTTAGACTGGAATAACCATCTTCTGTTCTTGATGATCGTAGTGTTCATATCAAAGAACCAAACCGAAATCCTGAAAACATATTAATTAGAATAGTTAATTTGATTAATATCTGTCCGAATTAACGAATAGCAATGAAATCGCTGGTATGCAGATCTATAAAAGTGCTGTACTGAAGTATCGTTCTGCCCGGTCCGGTAATACGGTGATAACTTTACTCTTCCCATTATCCATTTGTAGAGCGGCAAAGACATTCGCCCCGGATGAAGTCCCGACTAAAAGACCCTCTTCACGCGCAAGTCTGCGAGTAGTCTTAATGGCATCTTCATCTGATATTGTAAAAACCATATCAACTAAATTAACGTCCAAAACAGCAGGGATAAAACCATCGCCAATTCCTTGAATTTGGTGGAGCCCAGGTTCTCTCCCCAACAATGAAGCTGCATTACGAGGTTCTACTGCAACAATTTTTACCTGAGGTCTTTTTTCTTTTAAATACTTTCCAACCCCTTGAAGAGTTCCACCACTGCCGATCCCTGCAATAAAAATATCGATATCCCCCATCGTGTCATGCCATATCTCAGGTCCAGTTTTCTGATAATGAGCTTCTGGATTATCCGGATTCTCAAACTGGTTGACAAAGAAATAATTATCGGGATTTACCTGGGTGATTTCTTGAACCCGTTTCAGACACCCCGTAAGGCTTTCTTCTGCAGGAATAAATATTGTCTCCCCACCAAAAGCCTGGATAATTCTTTTACGCTCCTCACTTACGTTTTCCGGCATCACACAAATCACATGGAATCCTTTTTGTACTCCCACCAAGCTCAATCCAATACCGGTATTCCCGGATGTAGCTTCAATAATGTCCATCCCAGGCTTAAGTCTTCCATCCATAAGCGCCCTTTCAATAATGTAACTAGCGACACGGTCTTTAATGCTGCCACCAGGATTAAGAAATTCAGCTTTAACGAAAACATTACCAGATGATATTCTATTCAACCGGATGAGTGGGATATTACCGATGACATCAAGAATCGAGTCTACTATCATAGCATGCCTTATATCCTTTAATATTTAATCCTGCAATAATTGTACCAATGGTGCTCAGTCAGGAGTTACGATATCCCGTCTATGACGGATTTTAATGTGACAATTCCTCAATTACGGTCTACAATTTGCTCATTCTCGCAAGGAGCACAGGCGAATCTATCAATAGCATCAGTAATCTGAAGTATATCCCCACATGATGAGCAGGATAACGTTTAGAAATCTGCCATTATATCCTCCCTTAAGTTGATCTGGAATTACATCTAGTGATTGTATGTTATTGTCCATAGTAATACAAACCCGATGCAAGATTTAAACCGCCTGTGAATCAAGCGTCAGGATTGTATTAAAAATTACTTCTCTCAGATAATTGTGATTAATATCTATCCGGGATATATCTACTGCCATTTTTCCGCATCGTATGCAGGAAGTTCGCAACGTAAGGAAGCATCTTCACGCAGCCCAAGTGCATATCCTGCTTGCATCAGCTGATGGATCTCGCTGGTACCTTCATAGATAATTGCCCCACGTGAATTTCGTAAAAATCGCTCTACGTCATACTCATCGCTATATCCATATGCACCATGGATTTGGATTGCCTCAGAAGCAGCATTGAATGATTCGTCGGTGGCAAACCACTTAGCCAGTGAGGTTTCCCGCGTATTTCGCAATCCCTGGTTTTTCATCCAGCCAGCACGCAGGTATAACAATCTTGCCATCTCGTACGATTGCACCATTTTTGCAATCTTCTGCTGCACAAGCTGGAACTTGGCAATTTCACGTCCAAAAGCTTTCCTGTCTTTGGAATACTTTATGCTCGCTTCCAAACTGGCACGGATCAACCCGGTTGCCCCAGCTGCAACAGTATAACGTCCGTTATCCAAACACGACATTGCAATCTTAAACCCTTCACCTTCTTCACCAATCCGCTGTTCAGCCGATACTCGAACATCCTGAAAGTTTATCCAACCTGTCGAGCCCGCCCGCATACCCAATTTACCGTGTAAATCACCTGTGGTTACCCCGGGTCGATCCAATTCAACAATAAATGCAGACAGGCCTTCATGTGGGTCAGCTGCCTTCGGGTTTGTTCGCCCAACCCATAAGCAATGATGTGCCTTGGTCGCAAGCGAGATCCACATCTTCTCACCGTTCAAGATATACCCGTCACCGTCTCGACGGGCGCTGCTGACAATCGCTGCCACATCCGAACCTGCTCCAGGTTCAGTTAATCCAAAACAGGCAAATTTCTCACCCCGCGCTTGAGGCACCAAAAAACGTTGCTTCTGTTCCTCAGAGCCCCACTGGAACAGTGCCAGGCTATTGAGACCTATATGAACCGATAAAACTACTCTCAGGGTACTATCAACCACTTCCAATTCTTCACATGCCAATCCAAGTGAGATGTAATCCATCCCCTGCCCACCATATTTAACAGGCACGCAAATACCCAGGATGCCCAATTTACCCATGCGTGGCAAAATAAATGGTGCCATATCCTGGGCACGGTCATAATCCTTAATGATCGGAGCAACTTCTTTTTCAGCAAAATCCCTTACCATCTGCTGTACCATGCGGTGTTCATCTGATAATGCAAAATCCATATAAATCCTCCAAAATATGTTTAATAACCCCATTATAAATCATGCCTCGTGGTTCAACATAATCCAGGCTCGCCATTTCTGGGTTAATCTTAATAACCTGCAATCTTATTTTGTTTTTTATATCACAGCCTTATGCAATATAATCAATTCCAGTGAAAATTTCTGCAGCCATTAGCAATTATCTTCGCATCATTCTGATAAGTATTATTATTGCGCTATTAGGCTTTGCCCCTCGCCCTCATTCTTCTGACACTTTTCTGCGTAATGCTGGGCAGGCCATAGCACACGGTGATTTACTGGTTGCCTCCCAGAATCTAGCCAATGCCGCAGAATTCTTCCCCTGGCGTTATGACTTAAACCTTGCAGCCGGCCGATTCGCTTTTCAGGCTGGTGATCCTGAGGCAGCCATTCAATATCTTGAACGCTCTGGAACAATTTCACACCTTTCTTACGATGATTTGATCCTTCTGGGTGATGCCTACCATCAAAGCGGAGACCCCCTTATGGCAGAGGCTATATGGAAGCATGCTTCTCAGTTGGATAATTCTGGCCAGGCAACTGAGCGGTTAGCCGATCTCTATCTTCAGCGGAAGGATTATGCATCAGCGGTCACCATATTAGAAGATCTCCTGAGCATTAACCCTTCGAATATCCAATTGTATTACCAGATTGGCTCTCTTTATGCCATTACCGATCCAATAAAAGCTCTTCCATTTTTAGCCCAGGCAGAGGAAATCGATGCGGTCAATGCAGACCGTGCACACGTCCTATATGAAAAAATTCGCACTGCCAGCCTTTTTGATGACCCTTCCTACACCATGTTGATCACTGGACGTCAATTGGCAAATTGGGGGGAGTGGGAATTAGCTTCAGAAGCGTTCCATAATGCAATTATGCTCCGGCCAGATTACGTGGATGCATGGGCGTTCCTTGGAGAGGCCCACTATCAAATGGATTTTTCGAGCACTGGCATACCATCCAATGCCGGATTCGATGAACTTGATTATGCCTTACAATTGAATCCCGATTCGACTCTGGCGAACACATTCATGGCTCTTTTTTGGGAACGGCAGGAGGACTATTCACAAGCACAAATTTACCTGGAGCGTGCCATTAACACAAGCTCCAACGATCCTTTTTTATATTCTGAGCTAGGGAATATTTTAGCCAAAACAGGTGACTTACCAGCAGCGCAATCAGCTTATGAATCAGCGATCCAATTAACCCCACAAGACCCCCTTTTTTACCGCTTGTTGGCTGAATTCGCCCTGCAATATCAAATCCAAATCCGTGAGCTTGCCCTTCCCGCCATCCGGCAGGCAATCAACCTCGACCCAGGTAATGCCGGCTCCCTGGATGTAATGGCTCAGGTGATGTTGATGTTGGAGGATTATCATTCCGCTGAACGCTATGCCCAAAGCGCTCTGCACGCAGATCCTGATTTTTCCCCAGCCTATTTACACCTGGGTACAGCTTATCTCTATCTCGGGGAATCTTACCCTCGCTCGCCGTTGGCTTGAATTGGCTGAGACTGTTGACCCAGATTCTTGGATAGCTTCGCAGGCAAAAAGAATGCTGGACTATTACTTCCCATGAATCAAATTATGAGAGTAACCTTTGCGCTCCTAGTTCAGCATTTCTTTCCTGTTATGCTGGCATTCGTAGACCAATTATGAATAATTATCAATTACCCAAGCAATAACCCAAATATATAGATGGTACAATCCTTCCAAAACCAAACCCACAAGGAGAAGTCTGCATGAAATTCTTCCGTCCAGTAATAATGATGCTCATATTGGCGTCCGCAAGCCTGGCTTGTTTTAGTACCTCCACACAGAGTTCACCCAGCACTATCCTGTTCTCAGATGATTTCTCTACAACCGATAAAAAATGGGATCAGGTAACCAACTCCAACGCAACAACAGATTATTACAACAATGCCTATCGCATTACGGTTAATGACACCAATTCTGATGCGTGGGCTAACCCCGGAAATGAAAGCTTCACCGACGTTCAAATTGAAGTCGATGCCACAAAAAACGGTGGTCCGGATGATAATGACATAGGTATCATATGCCGCTATACCGATGCAGCAAAGTTTTACTATGCCATCATCAGTAGCGACGGGTATTATGGGATCATGAAAATGACAGATAATGGTGGAACGCCTATCGGAAATGACAGCATGCTTGAAAGTGATAAGATTTTACAGGGTGATGCCACAAATCATATCCGTTTTGACTGTAATGGATCAACCCTTTCCTTATATGTCAATGGAACTCAGATCGATCAACAAACAGACACGGATTTGACAATCGGAAATGTAGGCCTGATAGCTGGTACATTTGATACTGCGGGTACAGACATTCTTTTTGATAATTTCGTTGTGAACAAACCATAATAAGTGATAATCCATCGACATGCTCCCTTATGGGCTTTGAAACTTGAAAGCCTGCCACCCTTTGAATCGGTTTCATCTGTTTAGTGAGTTTCATATCTGGATGAGGACGTATTAGGTCTATGAAGATATTCTTGGATATGGTAGGCTGCCGCCTTAATCAAAGCGAGTTGGAGTTATTTGCACGCCAATTCCGTCTTGCCGGCCATAGCCTGACCCCGGATATCGAATTTGCCGACCTGATCGTGATTAATACTTGCACGGTCACTGCAGCAGCTGCATCCGACTCACGGCATAAAATCCGCCAGGCTGCACGAGCGGGCTCCAACCAGATCATTGTGACCGGCTGTTATGCCACCCTAAATCCAAACGAAATATCAAAATTATCAGAACACATCCGTGTAATTGACAATCAGGAAAAAGACGACCTGGTCTCAACGGTTTTGAAAATCCCAGTAGTTGATTTTTCTCAGAGCACGATCGAGCGCCAGCCAATTCCGGGTACTCGTCTGCGGACGCGTGCGTTCATAAAGGTTCAGGATGGCTGTGATAATCATTGTACCTATTGCATCACACGACTGGCTCGCGGATCTAGCAGGAGCTGTACGATTGACTCTATTCTGGCTGATATCCAATCTGCGGTCGATGGTGGTACCAAGGAGATTGTGCTAACCGGGGTTCACTTGGGTTCCTGGGGAAATGATTTTGAGCCGCCCTCGCACCTCTTAAAGCTGGTCAACTCCATCCTTACCAAAACACAAATCCAGCGTTTGCGCCTCTCTTCAATAGAACCCTGGGACATTTCTCCTGAGTTCTTCGACCTTTGGCAAAATCCCCGTTTATGTCGCCATATACACTTGCCTTTACAGTCGGGAAGTAAAACCACATTGAGGCGCATGGGTCGTCGGATTACCCCTGACGCATTTGCAAACTTGATTCAACAAGCTCGTGATTCCATCCCAGGTATAGCAATCACCACGGATATCATCACCGGATTTCCAGGAGAAACGGAAACAGAATTTTCCGAGTGCCTTGACTTTGTTAGAGAAATGGACTTTTCCAATGGGCATGTATTTACCTATTCAGCCAGACCTGGGACAGTCGCTGCTTCTTTACCTGACCAGGTTCAACATGCCATCTCTAAACAACGCAACGCAAGGATGCGTGAGATTTTTTTGAAATCCTCCCTCAGCTATCAGGAAAAATACCTTGGTCACGATTTACAAGTGCTTTGGGAGAAAGTTACCCCAACTAATGGAGCAGTGTGGAAGCTGAGTGGTTTGACGGATAATTATTTGCGAATAAGTGCCAAATCTTCCTCACCCTGCCATAACCAAATGATGAATGTGCATATAACCGGCATAGATCGCGGTGAATTGGTGGGCGAGATCTCCTCAATCCAATCGCGGTATTCGGGCTCCCAAGATACGTTATAATCTAAATACCAATCCATAATCAATGGCCAAGAAAGTACAATTTTCCATGGATATAAAATCTACCCTCCAATCTGACCTTCAAGATGCCATCCGTCATGGAGAAGAAACACGTAAGAGCACCTTGCGCATGGCATTAACTGCCATTAAATTAGCTGAAGTCGAAAAAGGTGCTCAGATGGACGAAGCTGCTTATTTAGCAGTTATTCAAAAGGAAATTAAAGCCCGTCGTGAAACGATTGCAGATGCAGAAAAAGCTAATCGTCCGGATCTCATTCCTCAGTCTGAACAGGAGATCGTGATCCTCCAGGGTTACTTACCACCAGCATTATCCGAGGAAGAATTGGAAACATTGGCTCAAGTTGCTATCATCGAAGTTGGAGCAACTTCAATTCGTGAAATGGGGCAGGTAATGAAAATTCTTATCCCTCGTTTACAGAGTCGAGCAACTAGCGAACAAGCCAGTCAGGTAGTTCGAAAGTTGCTACAATAAAACGTGTCTGCCTTTAAACTAAACCGACGTAATTTCTTCCTGATTTCGATATTCCTGTTGTTTTTCGGGTTTATCCTGCTGGCTTTAATAATCCCAATCGTTGAGAATTTAACCGCATCACCCTTACTGGTGGGGGATGTTGCCCCTTACGACATACACGCCCCATCTGCCATCACCTATCAAAGTCAGATACTCACAAACCGTCAACAAGCTACAGCTGCATCCGAAGTTCCCCTGGTTTACTCTCCTGCAGACACGAACATTGCTCGGCAGCAATTGGAACGCTTACGGAACACCCTGGTGTATATTAATAGCGTCCGTGCAGACAATTTTTCAAACATTGAACAAAAAACCACTGATCTGGTTGCATTGGAGGATATTCAACTTGGCAGGGATACCATAAAGGGTATCCTCTCCTTGAGTGATTCTAGGTGGCAATCCATTTCCCAAGAAACAACCTCAATCTTGGACCAGATTATGCGGGAGCCAATCCGCGAAGACCAGCTTGGCGTTGCTGATCAAAAAATTCCAACTTTAATCAGTTTATCATTTCCAGAAGACCAGTCTGCCATCATAACCTCGCTTGTGAAAGAATTCATTGTTCCTAATAGTCTTTACAATGAACAGCTGACTGAAGCTGCCAGACTGCAAGCTCGTCAAAATATTCCACCAGTAATGCGCTCCTTCATCACCGATGAGACCATAATCCAGGCAGGCAAGGTGATCACCGCTACGGATTATGAAGCCCTCCAGCAATATGGACTCGCTCAACCCCAAAATCGTTGGCAGGATCTCGTTAGCTCTTTGGGTTTGACTATACTTTCAGTAGCTATCTTTATCTTATATATCCGTCTCCACCCAGGTTTGTTCTCGGGATATTTTGGGATGAGGAAACTCACGCTTTTATTGGTGCTTTTTCTTATCTTCCTTTTTATCGCTCGCATGATTATTCCTGGTCATGCTGTCATCCCTTATGTATATCCAGTGATGGGTTATGCTCTCACCATCTCGGCATTATTTTCTGCTGAACTTGCGATCATTTCCGTAGTTCCTCTAACATTCCTGATTCCCTACGGTCTACCGGATGCTGGAATTCTCACTCTCTATTATTTCTTAGGAAGCCTGTTTGGGATCTTTGCTTTATCCAGAGCTCAAAGACTTACATCTTTTTTTTGGGCAGGTGCTGCGATCTCCATTTCTGGTGCAGCTGTGGCGGTAGCTTATCGTATTATCCAGCCAACTGCAGATTGGATTGGTGTTGCCACATTGTCTCTTGCTGCGGTCATTAACGGCATAGCCTCCGCAAGCATTGCATTGATCCTTCATTACTACCTGGCACAATTCGTAGGGCAAACCACAGCTTTGCAACTCATTGAACTTTCTAGACCCAACCACCCACTTCAACAGCTTCTCCTGCGAAATGCACCCGGTACTTATCAGCATAGTCTTCAGTTGGCAAACCTGGTTGAACAGGCAGCTGACACCATCGGAGCAAATTCAATGCTCGCCCGAGTTGGTGCCCTATACCATGACATTGGTAAAATTGTAAATCCATTTTTCTTTATTGAAAACCAACCACCAGGCAATGTAAATCCACATAATGATCTGGATGCAGAAACAAGCGCTGCCACCATCATCAGGCATGTCTCGGATGGCATGGATCTGGCACGTAAATATCACCTTCCAAGGCAGTTATCAGACTTCATCGAACAGCATCACGGGACTACAATTACCCGCTATCAGTACAGCCGGGCTCTTGAACTGGCAAGCATGGATAAGGAAGCAGTAGACTCGAATAAGTTCCGTTATCCAGGCCCTCGACCGACCACTTGCGAGATTGCCCTGCTTATGCTTGCAGATACCTGTGAAGCACGGATGCGAGCAGAAAGACCGAAGGATGAAGACGAATTACTTGAGCTCATAAAAAGTGTGGTGAAAGATAAACAGGATGGTGGTGAGCTCGATGACACTCCAATTACCATGCAAGATCTCGAAAGGGTAATCAATTCATTCACTTCAACATTACGGGGTGTATATCATCCTCGCATACAATACCCCAAATCAGATAGTGATATAAAAACTCGTCCAGTTTTTTACAGGATTCCTGATATAGATACTCCCCCTAATCCACCGGGCTTTGAGTCGTCACCAGCCAATGATAAATCTGGGTAGCACTATTTTCAACACATGATAAACCTTCAGATAAGACCGAAAGTAAAACTTTCAATGGATAAAGCAATTATTATTAACGCTGCTCAGCTCACCTTGGATCTGGAAAATGTAACGAAGGAATCATCCTTAAGTGTCGTCATCGCTGATGATGCATTCTTAGAAAAAAACAACCAGAAATATCGGGGGATCAATGCCACCACCGATGTTCTCTCATTTCCTTCGAACGAATATGATCCAGATACTCATGTGATTTATCTTGGAGATGTCCTCATTTCATTACCTCGTGCTGAGTACCAGGCTGTTGCAGGCGGTCATTCATTGGTAGATGAACTACAGCTGTTGGTTGTACATGGTACCTTACATTTACTTGGTTATGATCATATGGGAGGGGCCGATAAAATAAAGATGCAAACGGCACAGGACAGTATTTTAACCCTGCTCGGAGTAAGTCTAAAAATTAAACTCTGATTATGTCGTAATTGATCATGGATTTTATCAATTCTCGGGTCAAGGCTTTTGGACATGCATTTTCGGGATGGTGGTTTGTCATTCGGACCCAGCGAAACGCATGGATCCATATGGTCGTAAGTATCACAGTCATCCTGATGTCATTCCTGCTTCATATCAACGCCACCAGTTGGGCTCTGATTTTATTGGCCATAGCTTTGGTTTGGATTGCAGAATTCCTCAATACGGCTTTGGAAGCGGTGGTTGACTTAGCTTCCAATCATCAGCAACATGAGCTTGCCAGGGTGGGTAAAGATGTAGGTGCTGCAGCAGTATTAATCGCCGCAGTCACCAGTGTCATTATCGGTTTATTAGTACTCGGTCCGCCTCTTTGGTCAGTCATTCAGTCATTATTTTAAGGCTCTAAGAGACAGTATAACAATACGTGTACTATTAGCCATTAAAGTATAGGTGTCACTCATTTGCTGGAGGAATTTATGTCTGCACAATTCTTCTTTGGAACAGTTGGTTCACCAAAATCCACACCCAAAAAACCAGGTGGCAGTGTCGGTGCTATTTTTCGGATGAGGGAATTAAGCTTGGATGCCCTTGAACTTGGCTGGGTTCAGGCTGTGCGTAAAAATGAGGATGTGTGCATGGCTATTCAACAAGCTGCGTCCAGTCAAAATGTATTGATCAGCGTCCACGCACCATACTTTATCAACCTGAATGCCACCGCTGAGGAGTGGGTGAACTCGCGTAGGCGTCTGATGGATGCTGCCATCTATGGCAACCTGGCTGGCGCAACGGATATCATATTCCATCCAGGTTCCTACTTTGGGAAACAGCCTTCAGAAGTCTTACCAATTGCCATCCAGCGCTTACAGGGGTGCCTTGAGGAACTCAGATCCGTGGGAAATTTGGTGACGCTCCGTCCTGAAACCATGGGCAAATCAGCCATGCTTGGTTCATTGGAGGATACACTCGTAATGGCAAAAGCATTGCCTGGGGTCGAACCTTGCATAGACTTTGCCCATCTTCACGCCCGACCTGGAGATGGATCAGTCAATACCTATGATGAATTCTCCCACATTTTAGGGCTATATGGAGAGGCTTTGGGTGAAGAGTCGCTTACGCATTTACATATTCACCTTTCTGGTATCCAGTATGGAGAAAAAGGTGAAAAAGAACATCTTGCCCTAAGAGATTCAGATCTGAATATGAATGATTTATTTAAATCCTTGAAGACATTTCACTGCCGTGGAAGGATATTGTGCGAAAGCCCTATAATGGAAGAGGATGCCCTATACATGAAAGAGCTATGGGGATAAGAATCGTCTTACACAAAACTATTTACTTCACCTGATCAAAGTAAATAATAATCAAATTCTTTTGGCAGTCATCATAAGTGTCAAAGTAAATCCGGTCTGATAATGGTAGATTCTGTTGGTCAAATAATTGGATCCACAGAGTGCCACTCGAAGCGACCAGTTTGTCAGCTAAGGTGAATTCGAAACCGCCATCACCATATTGAGGTGCCAATCCTGTCATCGCTAATTTATCGACAGTCTCCTCGCCAGGCATCGACCCACCCAATTGAACAAATAAACCTCGCACAGACTCCCCGTTAAGGCTCGTAGCCTGTCCGGCTACACCTGACCAATTGCAATTGGCATCCGGGTGAAACGTTTCCCCATCGATTGCAGATGGGCTTCCTTGTCGTAGCACGAATGAAAACCCACCTGCTGGGGCAGTACTGATTATTTGCATAGCTGCTGTACTCTCCGGTGCAATCGCTGTGCTGGCAGGTAGATTGATTGCCTCTGGTGTATTTGTTTCCGGAGACACGAAATTAGTTGGCGTCCAGGATGGGATCAGAGTGAAACGCGGGGTAACCGTCACAGTTGGTGGGACCATGGAAGGGTACAATGTCGGTGGGGGGAATGGATTGAAGCTACTGTAAGGATTCACAAAAATCAAAAAGAAAACCGATATGACGCAAAGGATTGTGACCAGTACCACGATGGTTAAGACATTCCACACCAATGCAGAAGGTTTTTTCCTTTGTTGAGGCTCCTGTGCGTCGATTAACTCAAAACTATCCATACTTCATCTCCCCAACGATTGTACTTTACGGTAAAAGTATTTGGATCTCACTTTTATCTCTCTGTTCACTGATCCATTTATGCAATGCATTTTCTTGTAATGCCATTTTTGCATCTGGTTGTAGGCTATGGTTTTCATCCCTCTCAACCAGGTAAAGGATGTGATACCCAATGTCTGTCTTAATCACCTGGCTGTATAGTCCAGGCTGTAAGGCAAAGGCGGCTTCTTCGATAGCCTGCTCGTCCAGGTAGCCACGAGGGAACCAACCTAAATCTCCACCCGTTAGTGGATCATATTGGGTAATGAGATCTAAAAAATTTGCACCGGATTGTAATGAGGCGTAAACATCATCGGCTTGTCCAGCATCGGGCAATAATATTTGTCTCACATGTACTTCATCTGCTGTCGCCGGAATACTAGCAATGATCTGGTCGCGCATCCATGCAGCACCAATCGCCCGTTTTAATACCTGACCAAAATCCTCGCTTGAATATCCATGGGCGGTCATCCAATTTTCCAATGCTTGAGAGCCACCGAGTTGGTTTTCGATTAAGGTAATTCTGGATTTCAACATAGTCTCATCGACAATAAAGCCATTCTGAACTGCTGATTGTGCTAATAGAGTCTGGTTGATCAACTCATCAAGGACAATTGCACCAGGATCAGATGCTAAATTCGTGCCAGTTATTGGTGATGCTGATTGAAATAGGGTGAGTTCTACCATATACTCATCCATCGTGATTCCTTCACCATTAACGAGTGCAGCTAATGAGATCGGGGTCGCTGTAGGTGGATTTGGAGTTTGCGTTTCTGTTGGAGATGTATTCGTAGGCTGATTAGTGACTGCAATCGTTGACGGGGGGGCAGTGATTGGGCTGCTGTGATTACAGGCTGATAAGAATATAAAGGATAGAACAAAAAAAGCAATTTGTGACCAACGGCTACTCATTTAATAAATTATACACGTTATTCAATCCTGTACTCGATGGTCCAGAATGATCATTCATCAGGCATAAATCGTTCTTTTTGTTCATGGTGTGGTGGTTAGGGATACGCTTTTAATGGTCTTGACAGAAGCTCATATTTGCAGATAATTGGAGGATAACTTATAAAAGCCGTGAACGAGGAAAGTAGCTGGATCGCAACCAACAGGGAGGCTTGGGGCATAGACTGAGACCCCACCGGGTGTACATCCAATGAAGTTCCCTCGGGAGCTGTCCGGGTGAATGTTATTTGCACTAGTAGCGCGGAACGCAACCCAAGCGTTAACCTGGGAACCGATCGCCATTCAGCTGTCGGAGAAAGTGGGTCGCATTTGCGACCAACAAGGGTGGTACCACGGGAAACGCCTCCCGTCCCTTGATGGGGCGGGAGTTTTGATTCATTAGGAAATTTAATAAATTTTAATGCTTGAAATTGATAATCTTTCATGATCTTGGAGGTGAACATGTTACCAGATTTGGCACAGATTGAGAAAAAAGCCTTGCAATTGTTAGAATCCGTTCAAGATGAAGCCAGTCTTGAAGCATGGCGGATCACTAACCTTGGACGGTCCTCGTTGCTGATGTTGGTCTTTGACCAGCTCGGTAAGCTTGCCAAAGATGAACGTCCAGACGTTGGTAGGCGTGCCAACGAAGTAAAGCGGGCGCTGGAATCTGCTTTTTCGAACCGCTCCAATACCTTACATGAGACAGCATTACAGCATTCCCTTCGATCGGAACGCCTGGATATCACCCTTCCTGGACGAAATATCCCACATGGCAGACTGCATCCTGCAACCATCTCATTACGAACAGTAATACGTGCATTCGCAGATATGGGTTTTCAGGTCTATCGCTCTCCGGAAGTGGATACCGATGAATATAACTTTGGCTTGCTGAACATGCCCCCCGACCATCCCGCCCGAGATATGTGGGATACCTTTTTCACCTCCATGCCCAACGTGTCACTTCGCCCCCACACTTCTCCTGGTCAGATCCATGTCATGCGCCAATATGCCCCCGAGCCAATCCGCGCCATCCTACCTGGGATGTGTTATCGCTATGAACAGATCAACGCACGCAAGGAAACTCAATTCTATCAATTAGAAGTGCTAGCTGTTGGAAAGAACATTTCCCTTGGAGACTTGAAAGGCACAGTCAGCGATTTTGCACGTCGCCTTTTCGGACAAAACATCCGCACCCGCTTTCGCGCCTCATACTTCCCGTTCACCGAGCCCAGTGCTGAGTATGATTTTGAATGCCTCCTATGTAATGGTAAAGGTTGCATCGTATGTGCAGGAACGGGTTGGTTGGAGATTGGTGGATGCGGTATGGTACACCCAATCGTGTTAAAAAATGGCGGCTATGATCCTGCGGAGTTCTCTGGTTTCGCTGCTGGGCTGGGTACTGAACGAATCATGATGCTCAAACATCGTATCGATGATATCCGTTATTTCTGGTCTAACGATATGCGTTTTTTGGAGCAATTCTAGGAGAAAAAAATGAAAACCCCCATATCATGGCTAAAAGACTTTGTCGACATCACTATTCCGCTCCCAGAGCTTGCTTCGCGCCTTACTTTAGCAGGGTTGGAAGTGGAGGGGATAATATATATTGGCCTCCCACTCCCTCAACGCAGCCATACTGGCAACCAGGATGATGGTGGAAATATCAACCAGAGTGTCTCTGGTTTGTATTGGGAATCCGATAAAATTGTCGTCGCTTCTGTGTCAGAGGTCACGCCTCACCCCAATGCAGATCGGCTGGTTTTATGCAAGCTCAACGATGGTCAGCGTGAGCACATTGTGTTGACTGGAGCCCCAAACCTGTATCCGTATAAGGGATTGGGTGCATTACCCACACCTCTCAAAGTAGCGTATGCTCGCCAGGGAGCACGGATATATGACGGGCACCAGCCGGGTCAGGTGCTGACCACACTTAAACCAGCAAAGATCCGTGGGATTGACTCTTATTCGATGATCTGTTCTGAGAAAGAGCTTGGGATTTCGGACGACCACGAAGGTGTGATCATTCTTGACGACGATGCCCCTGTGGGTATGCCTCTGGTTGACTATATTGGAGATGCAATTTTCGATATAAAGATTCTCCCCAATATTGCCCGCACTGCAAATATCTTGGGTGTGGCGCGCGAAGTATCTGCCCTCACTGGTCAGCCTTTGCACATCCCTAATGATTTCTACCAGATCAAGGCTGAAGGACTAAATATCGCCAACAAAGCTTCTATTGAAATCACTAAGCCTGAGCTGAACCCTCGCTTTGTCGTTGGACTGATCGAGAATATCACCATTCGACCCAGTCCATATTGGATGCAGCGCCGCTTAAAGCTGGCTGGTATGCGTCCAATTAATAACATTGTGGACGTCACCAATTATGCCATGCTTGAAGTTGGTGAACCCTTACACGCGTTTGATTATGATGTGTTGGTTCGACGTGCAGGTGGGAATTCCCCCACCATCATCACCCGCACAGCTTATCCAGATGAACGGCTCACCACATTGGACGGTGTCGACAGACACCTGGATCCGTTCACAGTTCTTGTTTGTGATACCGCGGGTTCTCTATCCATCGCAGGCGTCATGGGTGGGATGGAATCTGAAGTGTTCGATGCTTCTGAGATCTCTACAAGTTCGATCGTAATGGATCAACCGGATGACGATGTAACTTCAAAACCGTTGGCTTCCAAAGCTAAAAGCACAACCAGCATATTGCTTGAAGGTGCAGCCTGGAACAATATCAATATTCGTAAAACAGCCGCTGCTCAAAAGCTTCAATCAGAAGCTGCCTTTCGTTTTTCCCGTGGCGTGCATCCTGCTATGGCTGAACGTGGGGTAAGACGAGGTTTAAAACTAATGCATCAGCTTGCAGGAGGTACGGTTTACCAGGGATTGGTCGATAATTATCCATTACCTCCCCGGGATCCAGTCGTTGATCTTACTCCCGAAGAAACCGAACTCATGCTTGGGATTAAACTTGACGCAGGTGAGATCCTAAAGATCTTGGACAGTTTGGGTTTCCGATGTGAATTTATTTCTGAAGGAAACACCCAGCCCATCATTCGCGCCCACACTCCCGACCATCGCTTGGATATTGGTGATGGCCTGACCGGTAAAGCCGACTTGTTGGAAGAGATCGCCCGTATCTATGGATATGAGTGTATACCCGAAACCCGTCTTTCATCAGAACTCCCGCCTCAACGTAGTAATCCCTCGATTGAAAATGAAGAGCGGATTATCGACATCTTGATGGATCTGGGTCTACAGGAAGTTGTAAGCCTCCGCCAGACAACACCTGAACGCGAAGCCCGTCGCCTAGCACCTGGAACTCCTGTAGATGACCTTCCCTACCTTCGTATTATTAATCCAATTTCCACCGACCGGGTAGTCATGCGCCATAGTGTGCTGAATAGCGTTCTGGAGGTAATTGAGCGAAATTCTCACATCCGTACACGCCTCGCTCTCTTTGAAGTAGGACCAATATTTTTTGACTCAGAGGCAGGTGAAAGGCCAGATGAACTTCACCGCTTAGCAATTGCCCTTACTGGGCCGCGTTCGTTATCAGGTTGGCAAAAAGCCGTTATTGAGCCAATGGATATTTATGACCTTAAAGGGTATCATCTCCTGCATGATGGAAGAACTCCATATCAACATGGTAGTGGAACCATTCGAACACCCCACTTTCCACCCAGGAAAATGTGCTCGTATGGTGGTTGGAGAGCAGCAGATTGGTGTCTTTGGTGAGCTACATCCCATGGTGCATGAACGCTACGATTTTTCACCTGATACCGTGTTGGCAGCGGATATTAACATGGATATTCTGATCAGCCTGATACCGGATCGCTATGATATGCAGCCTGTATCTGCCTATCCACCGGTACTTGAAGATCTTGCCATTGTGGTCAATGAAGAGATTCCAGCTGGGCGTGTCGCTGATGTGATCAGGCAAGCTGGAGGGCGTATTGTAACCAATCTCACCCTTTTCGATGTTTATCGCAGTGACCAAATTGGAAAAGGTCATAAGAGCTTGGCATATTCACTTACTTATCAATCAGCCGATAAAACCCTCACCGATACTGATGTTACTCAGCTGCGTCAGCGTATCCTTCGTAGATTGGATCAGGAACTGGGTGCCACATTGCGTTCATAAATGCATTTCCTTTTAGATCACTATCGCTGGGTTACAAATATGATGTGCTTTCAGCTTGCAGTCTGTTAAGGTATGCCTTATACTTATCTCGTTCTAATATTCAAAATTTTTAGAGGAGAGAATCTATGAAAAATCGAACAGCTGCAATTATCATCACTATTTTTGTAATATTATGTTGTGGATGCCCCGGATTAACTGCATTGTGTTGGGGTTTGCTTTCCTTTGTCGACATCGCTAATAGTAGTTGGGATATTACTGGCATAGGCGATCAAAATGGTTTGCTGGCTTCCGTTTTTGGTGGTGTATGCAGTGGGATTTTCTTAATTGCACTTGTTGTGCTGGTCGCTTACTTCCTCCTGCGCAAGAAAAAAGTAGATACAACTACTGTAGAACCATTGCCACCTACCAGCACTGACGAACCATTGCCTCCTTCAACCCTGACGAACCATTGCCTCCTTCCAACCCTGACGAACCCTTACCACCAACAATATAATCCTAATTACAGACAATACTAATAAGCCAGAGCTGTTCATCAGCTCTGGATTTATTAATTTAGTTTTATATGGCTTGATAAATAATTGTGAATGTTTAAACACTTCAGATCTCTACTTAATTTCCCCTTCCATCCAATACTGGTTTCTTTATACATAGTGATATCTCTTTTTGCCATTAATATTGACCAGATAAAGGTAAATGCTGTCTTCCGTTCTTTATGGATTGTCCCCCTTACAGCACTATTCATGTTGGTAATATTGAAAACATTACTAAATAATTGGCAACGCTCTGCAGTCTTAACGACAATCTATCTGATATTGTTTTTTTCCTATGGTCATATATACCATTATCTTGAGGCAAATCCAATCTTGGGATTGCAATTAGGCCGGCATCGTATTTTGATAGCTATTTTCATAACGATAGCTGGTTTATGTACATGGTTGGTATTAACCAAACTAAAGGACTTAAACAATACAACGAAATTATTTAACCTGATTAGCATTACATTACTTCTCTTCCCGTTTTTTCAGATTGTGATATTTAATATTCGTCAACAAGATCTTAGAAAATCAAATGCATTTCAAGTCAGTCCAGTTGGGAGCACTCAACTTTCCACTCCCACCTCTCCCCCAGATGTTTACTATATAATTTTGGACGGCTACAGCAGACCTGACATACTAAAAACAAATTTCAATTTTGATGACTCTTCTTTTATCGCTGAATTACAAAAGTTGGGTTTTTATATAGCGACTTGTAGCCAAGCCAACTACACTCAAACTTCTCTTTCGATGACATCTTCTTTAAATCTTAATTATCTTGATTCACTTGAACAAGTAGATTTATCGAATAATTCTTCATCGGTCCTTTATCCATTATTGGATAATAATGCGGTGATGAATACATTTAAGCAGTTAGGGTATTCAATCGTTACGTTCGGTACTGACTATTATTGGTTGAACCTGAAAAATGTGGATAAATATTACAGCGCCGAAACTAAAGCGTTGAACTCTGGCGAGTCCCGCTTGAAGGTCAACGGGTTTGAAGCCATGTTGATCCGTCAATCTGCTGGGGTGTTGCTAACCGATTTGTTGTCTTTCTTACCAGATAATTTACAGCCTGACCTTGATTACCCCGATCGTTTTCATCGAGAGATGGTTCTTTATGACTTCGATCAGTTAAACGATATTCCATTGGAAATAAAGAGTCCTAAATTTGTTTACGCCCATATCGTTGCTCCTCATCCACCGCTCGTTTTTGGAGTTAATGGAGAATGGGTGAATTTGCCTGAAAATCTTTCCGATGCAGGCTGGCGTAAGGCTTATACCGATGAAATCCAATATGTGAACCAACGCATCTTGCAAGTTGTGCGTGAAATCATCTCGGTTTCAGCTAATCCACCGGTGATTATCATCCAGGCTGACCATGGGGCGATGATCAGCGACCAGGAGAATTATCCGGGGATATTGAGTGCCTATTACTTGCCAGGAGATGGAAATGCAAGTTTATACCCAACAATAACTCCTGTGAACACCTTTCGCATAATCTTCAATCAATATTTTGGGGGCAACTACCCCCGCTTGGAAGATAAGACCTATATTTCCAGGTATAGTACTCCTTTTGAGTTTTCTCCGGCACAATCATCTTGTCCCTGAATTTTTCCTTTAGCATTCATAAATAGATGATCATCTGATGTTGATTATATTGACATATTTGTCAAGTCCAATTAAACTAAATAGTGCCATTAAGTTTTTATTTAACAGATTTTGGAATTACTCTTAGTTGGTTTTGGATAATAAATTAGGTGTAGCAAATCTCATAGCTGATTTCATATACCAACTTTGAATCTCACCACCAGGACGACAGCCCTTGGTATCAAGGATATTTCAATTTTGAAGATCAAATGATTCTATTGGAGGTTTGAAATGAAGATCAGTGCAAGGAATATCTTAAAAGGCAGGATAGTAAAAGTCATTCGCGGTGCGGTAAATGCAGAAGTCACCATCGAGCTTCCTGGTGGCACACAGCTAGTTTCGATTATCACCAACAGCTCAGTTGAAAATCTTGACCTTACTGAAGGTAAAGAAGCTTATGCCATCATAAAAGCTTCAAATGTAATGGTCGGGGTCGATTAATCCCACTCAAGGAGAAGAATATGAAAGCATCGAAGCATCTCAACAGCGTTTTTGTCAGTCTATTAATCGTCGCTATCGTCCTGGTGGCTTGTTCCACTGCGACACCCGTTTCGACAGAAGCTCCAATCCAGGAACCCACTCAACCGGCAGCCCCGGCTAACCCATCCCTGATCCTGGCAACCACCACCAGCACACAGGATTCGGGCTTACTGGATGTTCTCGTCCCCGATTTCCAGGAAAAGACTGGTTATACGGTCAAGACTGTCGCGGTAGGATCTGGTGAAGCCATGAAAATGGGTCAGGATTGCAATGCAGATGTCCTTCTTGTCCATTCACCCTCAGCCGAAAAGGAGTTCATGGACAATAACTATGGTTCCGATCGCAGGTTGGTTATGCATAACGATTTTATTGTCGTTGGTCCCGCATCGGATCCAGCTGGAATCAAAGGAGCTCCTACAGCAGCGCAAGCCTTTGCTAAGATCGCTGAAACTCAATCTCCATTTATTAGCCGGGGTGATAAGTCAGGGACGAATTCCAAAGAGCTTGCCATCTGGAAAGCTGCTGACATAACTCCTGAAGGATCCTGGTACTCCGAATCAGGCCAGGGGATGGGTGCTACTTTGAAAATCGCCTCTGAACAGGCTGCCTACACCTTGACCGACCGGGCAACCTATTTGGCAAATAAAGAAAATTTACAACTCGATAATATTTACGAGGGTGATGCAAGTTTATTGAATATATATCATGTAATTGAGGTAAATCCAGCTAACTGCTCGTCTGTGAATAACGCTGGGGCGATCGCCTTTTCAGATTATCTGGTTGCTCCCGAAACCCAGGCCTTGATTGGAAGTTTTGGTACTGAAAAATTTGGGCAACCACTCTTCACTCCTGATGCAGGAAAAGATGAATCGACCCTAACAAAATAGTCTTTCTGTATTATTTGACTGCGGGTGTTTTCACCCGCAGTCAATATTTAAAAATCAGCATGATACAATACCCCGCATGAGCAGTGATATTTTTGAAATTACCATTCTGTCAATACAGGTTTCCTTGCTAGCTACCGGGATCAGCCTATTCATTGGTCTTCCTTTTGGAACCTGGCTTGCATTAAGAAAACAGTTGCGCGCACGAGGATTCATACTTAGCATCATCAACACCGGAATGGCTTTACCACCGGTAGTGGTGGGCTTGTTTGTCGCCATGACGCTTTGGCGTAGTGGTCCACTTGGTAGTTTGGATTTGATATATACACCCACCGCCATTGTTATCGCTCAGACGATCATTGCTGCTCCAGTGGTTACCGGGTTAACTGCCGCCGCTTTGCAACAACTCGATCCGAGGCTGCGCTTGCAGCTTTTAGGTTTAGGCGCCTCCCCCATCCAGATGGTGTTTTCTCTGTGGCGTGAAGCCCGTTTGCCTCTCCTCGCTGCCCTCATGGCTGCATTTGGTAGCGTGATTTCTGAGGTGGGTGCATCGATGATGGTGGGCGGTAATATTCGTCACCAGACGCGCGTATTAACCACTGCTATCGTACTTGAGACAGGTAAGGGTGAATTTCGAAACGCAATTGCGCTTAGTATTATGCTGCTCATTTTGGCATATCTGGTCAATCTGGGGTTGACTCTTATTCAACAGCGTGGAACTCGGTAGCTGACATGACGGGCACCATTTTGAATATAAAAGAACTGCTCGTCAGGCGCGACGATCAGTCCGTCTTGCAAGTTAGCGCTCTGGATATTCAGGAGGGTGAGGTTCTGGCTGTCATTGGTCCCAATGGAGCTGGGAAAAGCACGCTGCTACTTGTGTTGGCACGTTTACTCGAGTATCAGTCGGGCCAGGTGTATTTTCGAGGAAAACCATTCGAACAAGAAGATGAATTGACTTATCGCCGTCGGATTGCTCTTGTTCTCCAGGAACCTTTGCTGCTACATCAGTCTGTTTTTGATAATGTCGCTGCGGGTCTTAAATTTCGGGGATTACCTCGTGCAGAGGTCAAGACACGTACCAACGAATGGCTGGAACGCCTGGGAATCAGCCAATTAAGCGACCGTCCAGGTCATCGATTATCCGGTGGTGAAGCTCAAAGGGCTAGCCTGGCGCGAGCATTCATCCTGCAACCTGAGCTGTTATTGCTCGACGAGCCATTTTCCGCCCTCGATGCCCCCACCCGTTCACGATTATTGCAAGACCTGCGCGCTTTATTATCCCAAACCAGCATTACAACGGTCTTTATCACTCACGACCTGGATGAAGCCCTGCTGCTCGGTGATCGGGTAGCAGTCTTATTGGGAGGTGTGCTGCGCCAGGTTGGTCGCCCACAGGATGTGTTCACCGCCCCAAGCGATGGTGAGGTAGCAGCTTTTGTTGGTGTCGAAACCGTAATTGCGGGTACTGTGGCAGAGTCCCAAAATGGCCTGGTCTCAGTTCATGCGGATGGTTTACACCTCGAAGCAGTTGGAGATTTACCTGCTGGAACCCATGTGCTATTTTGCCTGCGCCCGGAGGATATAACATTAACCATCTCTGATGAGGATGTTATTTCCAGTGCCCGTAACCGTATCAGCGGTCGTATTATGCGCATGATACCAAGCGGGCCGCTCATGAGGGTGTTTGTAGATTGTGGTTTGACTGTTGTCTCTCTGATCACCCGCGGATCAGCCAATGATATGAAACTTTCAGATGGTCAATCTGTGACCGCATCTTTTAAAGCCACTGCCGTGCATTTGATCCCCCGGTAAATAATTATCACTCCGCATCCCAGGGAGCCACACCACCCTGGCTGGTTTGATACAATGAAGCCCTGATCGGTTCAGCCAGTTCGGGCATGACATCCGCTGTCGCTGCCAGCAATCCAAAACAACCTGTGATCATCATATCCCCAAATGGAGCAGGGAAGTATGGTCGTAATGATTTTTTCCTGATGCTTGTGGCTTTGGAATAAAAAATACTTCGTCTGGGTCCGGTAATAACTACATCATAATCTCCCTCCCCAAGGTTGAGCGGAGAGGATTGGTATATTAATGCGCCATGACCCTGGTCTCCAAAAACATCCTCACCTTGTAAGGTTCCATCAGCAAGGGCATATAATAATCTCGTTAGCTTTTTAAGGTCTATCAATCCAGTATGATGTTCGAACAAACCTTCAATCCCATGTTGACCTAACCGAAATGCAAGCGTATGAAAATTCCCCACATTGGCGATGATCACCCGTTCCCTTTCACGAACTTTGCTGTCCAGTGTCGCACCCAATACAGCGGCAGGTGCGGTATCCATAACAACAAGTGGCACTTTACTTACCTTTGTAGAATCAGCCACCGCTTTCATGCGGGTCATAATTGCTGGTACTTCATCTGCACGAAAGGCAAACGCACTCAGGCGGTTCAATTCACGGATGCGCTCATCGAGATAATCGAACCGGAACTTCCGGTCGGAAACATTCAAGGGGGCATTCCCGTGATCGAATACTCCCACCGCAATCGCTGCCAGGTCGTTTAAATTAACTCCAAAAGTTTGAAAAACATTGCTAATCGATGAGATATCGAAATCTAGCAGCTTCAACCGTTTGACCGAATTGGGTAGACGAACTGCTTCATCCTCGTTAACGCACCTTGATCCCCATCTGCTTCACGGCTTCCAGATCATCATTCAAAGTCCGAGCTGCATCTGCAGTGGCATACACCTGAAAGCCAGCACGCAGGTGGGCTTCAGTTGCCCATGCGCTTGGTCCACCTCCCATGGTCCTGCCAGTCAGTAGGATAGGATCTCCATGCTCAGTCGCCTGCTTTATTTTTCTATGGACGATCATGGTTGGACTTGGCAGGACAAGTTTAAGATTATTCTCCATGTCCAGGCTGGAATTATAGAGATAAATATCCTGGGTGCCCGTGCCAATGTCAACCGCTAATATTTTCATGCCTGCCAGTTTACCACAATCACACAGCAATTAGCCATACAGCGCTGGAATACAGAATGAAGCAACATAAGGTATACTCTAAAAGTTTGATAACACTCTGGATATATATACATAAGTGAGGCCAATATGACCTTAGATGATGAAAAAAGACGCTGGGAAGAACAAACCTTCCAACCCCAGGTTCACAAGTTTCATGAGCGCAAGTCTGATTTTAAAACCCCTTCCGGTATCTCTATTCCCCCTATCCTGATTCCCACTGATCCGAATCCAGATTATCTGGAGCAGTTAGGTTTCCCTGGTGAGTATCCCTATACACGCGGCGTCCAACCCACCATGTACCGTGGGCGTTTTTGGACGATGCGCCAGTATGCAGGTTATGCCTCAGCAGAAGAATCAAATCAGCGCTATCGCTTCTTGCTCGGCCAAGGACAGACTGGTCTCTCAGTCGCATTCGACCTTCCCACCCAAATCGGTTATGATGCAGATGACCCATTGTCACAAGGTGAGGTTGGAAAAGTGGGGGTATCGATCTCCTCCCTGCAGGATATGGAGTTATTATTCCAACAAATCCCACTCGATAAAGTTTCCACCAGCATGACCATTAATTCCCCAGCAGCTATCTTGCTGGCAATGTATATCGCTGTTGCCAGGCGTCAGGGCGTGGAAGTAAGAAACCTGCGTGGAACCATCCAAAATGACATTTTGAAGGAATATATCGCTCGTGGAACTTATATCTTTCCTCCATCCCAATCCATGCGTCTGGTAACTGACGTGTTTCGCTATTGCCAGGTGGAAGTTCCTCATTGGAATACCATCAGCATCTCTGGTTACCATATTCGTGAAGCTGGGTCTACCGCTGTTCAGGAAGTGGCATTTACGTTGGCTAACGCCATTGCCTATGTTCAAGCCGCCATCCAGGTTGGTTTGGATGTAGATGAATTTGCTGGACAGCTTTCGTTTTTCTTTAATGCCCATAGCAACTTCCTGGAGGAAGTTGCTAAATTCCGCGCTGCCCGTCGACTTTGGGCACGGCTGATGCGGGAGCGTTTCGGCGCCAGGCAGGCAAGTTCCATGATGCTTCGTTTTCATACACAAACAGGAGGCTCCACCCTCACCGCTCAGCAACCAGAAAATAATGTAGTGCGGGTTTCATTGCAGGCACTGGCTGCTGTTCTTGGTGGAACACAATCCCTTCATACCAACAGCATGGACGAAGCTTTATGGTTGCCTACAGAGCGTTCCGTCCAGGTGGCATTGCGTACCCAGCAGATTATCGCTCAAGAATCCGGTGTTGCAGATACCATTGATCCCCTGGCTGGCTCCTACCTGATTGAACACCTTACCGATGAAATTGAGCGGTTTGCGACGGATTACATAAACAAGATCGACGAAATGGGTGGGGCACTAAAAGCCATTGAGCTGGGATATATTCAAGGAGAGATCCAGGATTCCGCTTATCAAACCCAGCAGGCAATCGAAAAGAATGAACAGCTAGTTGTGGGTGTCAACTCCTATCAAAATGATGAAAAGATCCATCTGGATCGCTTGAAAGTCAATCCTGCCATTGAAGGGTCGCAGAGAGCCTGCCTCAAATCATTGCGCGACCAGCGTGATTCCAGCAGAGTGGCTCAACTACTCAGCCAGCTTGAGTATAATGCTCGGGGTACCGAAAATTTACTCCCCATATTCATCGAATGTGTGGAGAATAATATCACCTTGGGAGAAATTTGTACCGTTCTCCGGGATGTGTTTGGTGAATATCACCCACCTGCCTGGGTGTGAAGGAAAAACACAAATCCGAAGAGGTTAGTATGCCTGAAATTAAACGCATTAATCACATCGCAATACTGGTCGAAGATATGGATACATCTCTGAGGTTTTGGCATGAGATCCTTGGAATTGAACCTTCACGGGTTACCGATTTACCGGTGGAAGCTTCTAAGATCGCTTTTTTGCCCCTCGGTGAAACTGAGATTGAGCTCGTTCAACCGACCACCACCGACTCAGGCATAAGCCGTTACCTCGAAAAACGCGGTCCTGGTATGCATCACATTTGCCTTGAGGTGACTGACCTTTTAGGCCTTCTGGCCCAGCTTAGAGCCAATGGGGTTCAATTGATCAACGATGAGCCAAAAGTCAGTGAGGATGGCAGGTTGTATTCTTTTATTCATCCTAAAAGTGCCAATGGTGTTCTGGTCGAGCTGTATCAGATGCCTTAATTAACTTTGACAGTCCCCAGTAGATCTTCAATTTCCTTCGCAAGTTGAGGGCTGATGTTCGGGATGCTTTCCAAACCTTTCAGACCCAGGCTCCGGTAGACCAATCCTATATCCTGTTCCAGATCTTCCACTGCCCAGGCAGCTTTTCGATAAGCCCAGATAAGGGGAGATGGGGCATTTTCCAGCTCAAGCATAAACAATTTATTTGCCAGTTTTTCCACGATTTGCTTGTTCAAGGAACGTTTTTCGCCGGGGATGATTGGGCGTGGGATTCGATCAGTGATGCCTGCCAGCAGACAGAATTCATGGATGCGTAGACCAATTGGGCGCCATGGTTGTGCTTGCGCGTAACTCCCTGCTGGATACAAGTGCTCATAAATAGGCAACAATTCCGGACAATCCTGGCGTAGTACTCGTATAAAGAATTTTTTCTGTTGGTCTGCCAGGGTCAGTCCACTTCCAAGGACGAATTTTCCCCCATGCCTGGCAGTCCACTGTGCTAATGCTTGAAGATTCAAATCATCATCACACAATCCTGGTAATAACGGCATGGCAACCGTTCCAGTCTGAATATTTGCTTCCGCGAGCTTTTCCATCGCCGCGAACCTTTTCTCGGCGATTGGGGCAAGTCCTTCCATTCGTTGTATATGGATATGATTGGGTGATTCTGGGGTCGAAATGATACTGAAAGCCACCACAGCTCTGGCGCGTTGGTTGATCGCTTTTAATATATCTAAATCACGTAACACCAGCGGTGAACGTGAGAGTATAAAAACCGGAAATCCAAGATCGAGGCACACCTCCAGCATCTGGCGCGAGAGTTTATACTTGCGTTCCGCTGGTTGGTAATCTCCTGTAAAAATCATATCCATAGGCACTTTTGTAAGTGCTTTGCGCAATAGTTGAGCAGCATTCTCCTTGATCTTGATCAGGTGGGCGAATTCATCGGCATCCTCATTATATACTTCGTCTACCACTTGTGGCTTATAGGGGATATATTTTTGCTCTCTGCAGTAACAGAAAGCGCATCCATGCTGGCAGCCCATGTAGGGGTAGGCGCTATAACGCGTCCAGAACCAATGATCTGCTCGTTTGCCCTTATTAAGGATGGTTTTTGGTTGATAGCAGATATATCGCATTCGCTGGTTCATTTACACCTATCTGCCATACTATTAATTTTCTTGATGAAGTGCCACAATCGCCAGCCGGTTGGAAAACTTCTCTAAATCATCGCGTGTGTATTCACGCGGCAATCCCTCCAGGCGCAGCATTGCAGCCATGAAGTATGGATGCCTCTTCAACCGGATTTCAAGGAAATCAGCGATCTCTCCTGGATCAGTCATCAACTGGGCAGATTGTGGAAAAGTGCTTATCACCTACCTGTACATCTACTTTAGGATTTGCGATCAAATTACAATACCAGTCTGCCTGTACACCCCTTGCGGATGCCACATAATAAACCCCATTTACATCCTCATATTGTAACGGGGTCAATCGTGGCTGCCCTGACCTTCGTCCAATCGTTGTCAGTACCAGCACCCTGCCAGCTATCTTGCTCTGTGATCCATACCTGGATAGCATCCTCCGGTTTAAACGCCTCATCATCCGCCAGATAACCAGGGGAATCCTTGGTGAATTTCTCATGTCAATGTTGTTCGTATGATCACTCGCTCTTTTGCCGCATGCCTCAGACTTTCAGGCTCAGGCTGATTATCTGCACTAACTTTCACCCCTATCATGCGTGCTACTCGCGGATTCCCAGCGATAAATGCATTTAATCCTTCCATCACCCCCTGCTCATCCTCAATCACCTCCGCCAGCCCGGCAAACTCCTTCCTTTGTAGAAAGATGGTTACCGGAGCTCCGCCTCGCATGTTACGCCACCACATGCGACGTTTGTAACTGATGGTCAGCAGTGTTTCTCCCGAATGTGAATAATCGACTGGTGTATGATAGATCTTTCCACTTTTCCTCCCATTGTAACTTACCACCATTGTATTCCCACTGAACAATCCATGCAGGGGTGAGTGTAGCAGCCAAATTGTGATTGAGTTGTACCACATGAGTGCACCTCCGGGAAACCGGGAATATCCCCTTCCCTGATTAATAATAGCATGGATTTATAACTGTTAAGTGGGTCTCAATTCAGCATCGCTTCCAGGGTAGCCCGTCGCTCAGTGAAGGATTCATCTTCCAGTAATGGAGAGCATTCCTGCAGGGTACGTTCCTGCAGGAGCAGGTTGCATGCAAATGCCATGCAAGTTGCCTCACCACATTTTTTGCAGTTCGTTTGTGGTAGCAATGTCCATATATCCAGTGGGCGCGGGGATTGTTTACGGGCAGTCATTGCCACCAGCTCTACTCGGTGTTCCCAGGTCGCATTGATCGCTTCCACCAGCGCCTGGAATAATTCCAACCCCTCTTCAGTGTCACGCACCTTCGTGATGTATGCTTTATCGGAATAAAGTGAGATAAAACCAGGCTGGCGGCGCAGCGTCAACGTACAGGTTTCCGGATTGTATGTGATCACATTGGGGAGTGTCGCCAGATAAGGGAGTACTTCATCCAGCCTCCGTGAGGGCTCACCAATCACGATGATCTTGCCAGGCTCTGCCAGACAGGGCAAAATTTTAGTAAGGGTGATCGATTCAAGATACATAATACCTTAAGCTTTAAACATGTTACTGGTTACCTGAACGATACCCGCACCGGGTACCTCAATCAACACCCTTCAGCCACCCTCCAGCAATTCACGCGCTTTTCCTTTGAAGTGCACCTTCAAGAATTTCAACGCCTCTTCTGCATCATCATCGATGAGAATCCGCATTAAGTCCACAATCTGCGCATCTTCTAAAACTAGATTAATACCTTTCTTCATAACAGCTCCCCTCCCATAACAGGTGAAGGCACTCTTGCCCGATTATTCTTCGATGGCATTCTTTATCCATTCAAGCGCTTCCTGCCTTGATGGAAATCTCCCTATACAAACCAATTTTTCGTTCACCACCAGGCTCGGTGCTGAGAGCACGTAGGTGTATTTTTCAATATTTGCCCAATCCTTTACCTCTGTGATTGCCATATTCAGCTCAGGGTATTCATTTTTTAGATCTCTTTGCGCTGCCACCACGGTCTGTTTGACTGCATATCGTTGGGCGGAATGGTAGCCAAGGATTTTTACATCAATCATTCGTGTAGTATCTTTTCTTTAACCTGAAAGCTACATTCACCAATCCGATCATCACCGGTACCTCCACCAAAGGCCCAATCACCGCTGCAAATGCTTCACCAGAGGCAATACCAAATACTGCCACTGCCACTGCAATCGCCAGCTCAAAGTTGTTGCTGGCAGCTGTGAATGACAATGTCACAGTCTGGGGATATGAGGCACCAATTGCCTTGCCCATGAAAAAGCTCGATAAGAACATGATCACGAAATAGATGAGCAATGGAATAGCAATCCGTACCACATCCATGGGCAGCTGCACGATGTATTCGCCCTTCAAACTGAACATGACCACAATGGTGAAAAGCAAGGCAATCAGCGTGAGTGGGCTTATCTTGGGAATGAACTTTTTATAATACCAATCCTTGCCCTTGGTGCGGGTCAAAACCATATTTGTGATGAAACCGGCAATAAAGGGGATACCCAGGTAGATAAACACACTTTTGGCTATCTGGCCGATCGTGATGGCCACAGTGCTACCCTGCAAGCCAAACCATGTGGGCAAAACTGTGATGAATACATATGCGTAAACACTATAAAATAAGACCTGGAAGATACTGTTGAAAGCCACCAAACCGGCGGCATACTCGGTATCGCCTTTTGCCAGTTCATTCCACACAATCACCATGGCAATGCAACGCGCCAGACCGATCAGGATCAGACCGGTCATATATTCGGGGTAATCGTGTAGGAAGATGATCGCCAGCAGGAACATCAAGATAGGACCAATTACCCAATTTTGTAATAGCGATAACCCCAAAACCTTCCAATTCTTGAACACTTCGCCCAACTCTTCATAATGTACCTTTGCCAGAGGAGGGTACATCATCAGAATTAAACCAATCGCAATCGGAATGTTGGTGGTTCCCACCGAAACCGCATTGTTGAACTTCTGGATGCCATCCGGAAACAAAAAGCCGATAACTACTCCCACCACCATTGCTAGGAAAATCCACAGAGTCAGGTAACGATCCAGGAAGGACAGTTTTTTGGTCACGTTTTCAGCAGGAGCTTTGGTAGAGCTGTTATTATTCATGCGGCACCCTTTTCAAAGTTATTTAATAGTGCAATGATTTCTAAGGCAATATCGTCCCGTACCTTGCGAAAATCGATTATGTCATCCGTTTTAGCAGGATCGGGGAGGTTGTGGTGAAGGCGTTTTCCTTTTCCTAGCCAGACAGGACATTCCTCCGCTGCCGAATCGCACAGGGTCACTACCAGATCAAAATCTACCCCGCGAAATTCATCGACTAGCTTGGACCTGCCAGTGTGTTGAATGCCAATCTCCGAGAGTGCGGCGATCGCTTTGGGATGGACATAACCAGTCGGCTTTTCTCCCGCGCTTACGCCTTTCCAGGTGTCGCCCAGTCGGGCGTTGACGATAGCCTCAGCCATTTGCGAGCGACAGGAATTACCAGAACAAAGGAAGAGTACTTTTCTTTTCATCTCAACTCAAAGCATTTACCATCCAAGTGGTCACTTCCGCTTCGCTCGGGATGCGTCCGGCACATACCACTTTTTCATTAATAACCAACCCAGGTGTGCCTAAGATTGGGTACTTATGAATCTCTGCCCAATCGGTCACCTTGATCACCTCAGCTTGCAAACCCATCGTTACCACCACTTTTCGGGCGATACTTTCAACCTTTTTACAATTTTCACAACCTGATCCAAGTACTTTCACAGTGAGCATATGGAACCTCCGTAAGAAAAAAATGAATGTGCGATGGAAACAATGAAAACTAATGCTTACATCTGAGCTGACTAAACGACGTCAATTGTCGGCTCAATGATCACCTCTGACTTGATTGAATTTGCCACCAGGCTGTACTTTTGGGCAGCTTTCAGTGCCCTTTGGATTCGATTTTCAATCTTTGTGCCTGCCGCTTGATCTGCCATAACCCGGATGGCTGGAGAAAGCTTGATCTGGGTGAATATCTCGGTGTGATCCAACTCAATTAACTTAGTACCTACAGCCAGGCATTCATAGGTAAGCAGTCTTATCTTCAAACGTTCACAAGACCATAGGAACATCATCATGATGCAGGTGTTCACAGCTGCCACGAACGCATCCTCGGGGGTAAGCACCCCGGCAAAACCCTGTGCATCGGGTGGCGCAGAAAAATCCATCTCAGGACCATTACCCATCTTGAGGTGCCCCCGATGTTCACCTTTCCAGGTGACGCTCGTGTGGTAGGTGTAAGTCTGGCTCATTTATCTTTTTCCTTGAACCAGTAATTCCTGTAAGCTTTTTGTATCCCATCCCTGTAGGCTGATTCTTCATCGGCAGGTATCGGATTGTAAATTTTGATGGTATCCATCAGCTCATCTAAATTGGCGGCAGTCGGATTCTTGCCAGCTTCATAAAATTGCTGGAAGATGAGCGGTAAACCTACCAGAGTCACTTCTATTCCTGCAATGATCACTTTTTGGATGGGTATACCCGAGCCGCATGCACAGGTAGTTATGACCGGTTCTGAGGGTGGCTTTAACTGAACCTCACCCATCACCTCAAGCTGGACGAATTCTCCCTGCGTTCTGCTCCATCCTTTTCCTAATAGTTTATCTACTGTGGCTGTTATTCTCTCGGCGGTGAGGTCAACTGCTTGTTGACCGGCAGTATTTAGACGGCGTTTCCCATCAGGTAGTTCGAGTTTATTGGCCTCGATCAATTCACGCACCATGATGCCTGCTGCTGGTTTATTGGAATACTTCTCCGTCGCCCGTGCCGCACAGCGTAGCTCACACCCATCCACTGAGATGGTCGGGAAAAACTTCGCAAATGCTCGGTCACCTTCACCGCCTGCCAGGAACAGCGGCAGGCAGATGGTTACCGTATCGTTCGGGCGTAACTGTTCCAACACGCGCAGTGCTGCCAGGCGTGTGATGGTCCCCTCAGCTAATTCCTCTCCAGAGCAGGCAATGATCCCAACTTTCTTCTGGGGTAGGGCAACCATTCTATTCACCTCCTTTGCCAGAGGTCAGCTCATCCACCACTTGTGCAATCTCATTCGCCAGTGCCCGGGCGAGCTGCTCCCCTCCTTCATTCAATTCGGCAATTCCCTGGGGTTTGAACTGCTTATACCGCCGGTATACCTCCAAAACAGCATAATCCTTCGCGATCACACCACCACTTTCCAGCACCATTTTAGTGGCACACGCCAGCTTGCATCCATCGATGGTGACAGCAGGGTTGCCCTCCACCGCTGACCGGGCTTCTTCTTCTCCCATAACCAGCTTCGAAAGGGCCACCAACCTGGTTTCCTCAGGGCGCATATCCTCAGTGATGTTATAAGCTGCCTCCCGGCTGACAGTTCCATATGTTTTTCCAATGCCGCTGCATGCGACAATCACCACCTTGCGTTTCTGATTGACGGTCATTTTTTATTGACCTCCTGCTCTGCCTCCAGCTTAATTTTGGAATAATACGTATGTGCATCAAGTAAATGCTTCAGCTCAGCTTCCCCCCCTGACACTTCGATCACTGCCAGCCAGCCAGCTCCATATGGATCTTGATTGATGACCTCGGGTGATATCTCCATTATTGGATTGATCACCATCACTCTACCTGTTACCGGTGAAGTCAGGCTGATATTCACCTTGATCGTTTCAATCACCACAAGTTCATCACCATGGGCTAAATCGGTTCCTGTGGGCTTGATCTCTACAAATGCTACATCACCGCTGCGCTGCTGCAGGTAATCAGAAATGCCAATCCGAACATGCTGATCTTCCAGCATTACCCAAAGGCCTTCTTCACTGTATAAACGGTCTAATAAAACCTTAAATATGAATTTGTCCACTTGAAATTCAAGGTAATCCTGCATGGGTCTCCTTTGTATTCCGGCTACGAAACCTGCTCACAAAACGGACTGGATCTGTGGATTCAGACTAAAAATCCTCGGTCACGACATCCTCTCCCGTCGGATTACACTTCGGGCACGGGCAATCCTTTACTTTAGAATGGCTGACCTGGAGCACTTTTTCTCCGCTCATCCGGGATGCCGAATCCATCAGGTCGAATACCTCTGGCTTGATTACCCGGTAGAAAATCCTTGCACCATCCCGTCGGTCTTCCACCAATCCAGCTTCACGTAATACCATCAAGTGTTGTGAGATGTATGCCTGCCGGCAGCCTAACACCGCCTCCAGGTGACACACGCATTGCTCACCATCCCGCAGGATTTCCAGGATGCAAAGCCTGGATGGATGCATTAATGCTTTAAATATATTTGAGGGAGGAGTTAATTCTGTCATAGGAATGACCAGCGTGTGAAATCCAATTTATATAAAAAGATATTCAGTATTTTGAATATATTTTATACCTTTGGTTTATATACTTCAAGGCAGAGTATCACCATGATGGTATGACAACCATCCTGGATTATAAAAAGATTCATTATCCTTTTCCTGGCTTCAGGTTCCAATTCCAGGTTATAGATTGTTGCCATGTATCAAGGTAATGTGGAATTCCATACACGATTTCTACACCTCATGGTGGTAGAATTGTGCCCATGTCTTTTCCTAAAGCCGTATTATGGGATATGGACGGTGTCCTGGCAGATACCAGCCAACTGCATTTCGAAACTTGGACGCGCATCCTGACCGAACAGGGTATTCCCTTCGACCGTCAGAGGTTTCATAGGGTCTATGGCTTAAAGAACCAAGACCTGCTCCCCTACCTGGTAGGTGCGCCATTGGAGGCCGATCGGATTGCATTGATTTCGGATCAAAAGGAGCTGGCTTTCAGGCAAGCCCTACCCGGTCTTCTGCCTCTCCCTGGTGTATTGGACTGGCTTAGTCGGTTCCAATCATGGGGCTGGAAACAGGCAGTCGCTTCCTCTGCACCCCCAGAGAATGTTGAGCATGTGATAGAGGTATTAAAAATCCGGGATTTCTTCGAAGCCCTGGTTACCCCTGGCGATCTTCCCGGTAAGCCGAATCCTGCAGTGTTTCTAAAAGCCTCTCAAGAGCTTGATATTCCTGCGAGTTTGTGCATCGTGATTGAAGATTCCATCCCCGGGATCCAAGCTGCTCGAAGCGCAGGCATGCGCTGCATAGCCGTCACAACCACAAATCCGCCCGATGCTCTAACCCAGGCGGATATCGTTGTGGAATTATTGGATCAATTATCAGTCGAACAGGTGGAATCCCTGTTTTGATAGGGGATCAGCTTCCCAAATCTCTAATCACCAAAAGAGATGCCCATATCGCGTGCTGTTAGCATGATATCTGAATTCAATGGCACGGTCTTCATGCGTTTTGTCGCCGCTTCCAGTGGGACGTATTTGACCGTCGGGGGATCGAGTGCCACCATGATGCCTTTCTGACCTTCAGCAATCGCCCTCACTGCAGCTGCACCGAAACGCAGGGCGATCAACCGATCAAACCGGGTTGGAGAGCCCCCTCTTAGCAGATGCCCTAATACCACCAGGCGCGTCTCCTTGCCAGTCAGCTCCTGTAATTCATCCGCCACTTTCTCGCCACATCCTCCCAACCGTTCAGCTCCGCCTGATTCCCGGCTGATCACCGAGACTGCTCCACCCTTTGGTTTTGCCCCTTCAGCCACGACCACAATGGAAAACAGGCTGCCCCGCTCCTCCCGGTCTCGGACCTTTTGGGCAACTTTTTCCAGGTCATACGGGATTTCCGGAATGAGGATCACATCAGCTGAGCCCGCCAGTCCACTTTCAAGAGCAATCCAACCAGCGTAGCGTCCCATCACCTCCATCACGATGATGCGATTATGCGAAGCTGCTGTGGTATGCAATCGGTCCAGGCAGTCGACGGTGAATGAACAAGCTGTATCAAAACCAAATGTGATGACAGTTTTCTCCAGGTCATTATCAATCGTCTTTGGAACACCCACCACCCACAGTCCTTTCTTTGCCAGTTCGTTCGCAATATACATTGATCCATCGCCACCCACCGAGATGAGTGCGTCGATCTGGTGCAGTCTGAAGGCGCGGATTAATTCATCCGATCGGTCGATTTCGATGATCGTGTCGTCCGGTCCTTTGATCGGGTATTTAAGTGGGTTGCCACGGTTGGTGGTGCCAATGATCGTTCCCCCCAGGTGCGTAATGCCGCGTACCCGTTCACGCGTGAAGCGGATTAATCCTCCTTCGAGATACTGCTCGGGCATCAGCAGTCCATTGTACCCATCCCGGATTCCATATACTTCCCATCCTCGGTTGATGGCAGACAAAACCGCTGCTCGTATGACCGCATTCAAGCCAGGAGCATCACCCCCACCGGTGCTGATTGCGATCCGTTTGATATTCACCTCAGAAGTTGGCATTGGAAACTCCTTATAATGGATAGTCGTTTGGTCTGCTGACCTGGTCATAATATCCAGTGAGTATATTGTATCAGGTCATTCCAGCGGAAAAACCAGGATAAGATGTTGAAAAAAGTCAAAAATATCTCTTTCTTCAAAGGACTCATCTATACCTGTTAATTCGAGCGAACAGAAATTTATAACGGTTTTAGATCTTCATATCACCATTAAAAAGTTCCCTAGCATAGTTTTATCGTTGATTATGGAAAATAATCTTATCTTGAAGCAGAAACAATTTTGTTTACAAAAGCGTCTTTATAGAAGCTTTTCATTTGACGATAATTACTATTTGCATATAGAATTTAAATTTAAGGAGATTTTTTTATGAAAGTTAAATCAGCTTTGATTTCCATTCTTTTTTTCGCTCTTCTCACCGCATGTAATCTGACTTCTTCCAATCCAATTATCGAACCATCCAACCAAACAACTCTGCCTCCTACTTCACTACCATTTCCTACCTCTTTGCCACCAACTGAAAACCCCACTGTAATCGTCCTTCCCCAAACGACCCTACCCATATCGCTTAACCAGGCTGTACTCGACCGTGCCAGTGAGGTGATCCAAACTCTCAAGACCCAGGATATGGTTGCCCTGTCCAACTACATTCATCCAACCGATGGTGTCCGTTTCTCACCCTATGCCTATGTGAAAGATACCGATCAGGTTTTTTCGTCCGCTGAGATTGCCAATATCTTGGCCGATAGTAGTGTCTATCCCTGGGGAGCGTATTCAGGTAATGGGGAACCCATCGATTTGAGCTTCTCCGAATATTATTCAAAGTTCATTTATGATCAGGATTTTGCTAATGCACCCGAAATGTCGTTGAACAATCGTTTGAGTGGCGGTAATTCCATCGATAATAGCTCCGAGTTTTATCCTGAAGCGAAGATTGTGGAGTATTATTTCCCAGGTTTCGATCCCCAATATGGTGGCATGGATTGGCGTAGTTTACGCCTGGTGTTTTCCAAATTCAACGACACCTGGTATCTGGTTGGGGTGATCCATGACGAGTGGACTCCCTGATGAGAAAGCAGCAATTATGGCTTACAATTGATCCATGCTTACTCACGCCATCACCCGCCTTCCCGGTAAGAATTTTGCCGATGGGATAACAACCTCCTCCCTTGGACGTCCCAGTTACCAGGTCATGCTTCAACAACATCAGGCGTACCGCCAGGCTTTGCAGGATCTCGGACTTGACGTCCTTTTACTTCCCTCGGAGCCTGATTACCCGGATGCTTATTTCGTTGAAGATCCTGCCATCGTCACTCCCGAGATTGCCGTGATCACCCGCCCGGGTGCTCCTACCCGTCAGGGGGAGGAGATAACCCTGGAACCTGTTTTGAAACAATACAGGCGGGTATTCTATATTGAGCCACCTGGCACTGTTGAGGGTGGCGATATCCTCATGGTGGAAAACCATTTTTTTATCGGATTATCCGACCGCACAAACAACGATGGAGCAGCCCAGTTAGCGAAATTACTAGCAGCCGCTGGGCATACCTCAGAGACCATCCTGGTTGCCTCCGGGCTACACCTGAAGTCGAGTGTCAACTATATTGGCCATGGCACCCTCCTGGTCACGAATATCCTGTCTGATCACCCTGCATTTTCCAGATATGAAAAGATCCTTCTAGATTCCAGTGAATAGTATGCAGCCAATACACTCTGGATTAATGACACACTGCTGACGCCCAGAGGTTTCCCCATTACATTCGCTAAATTAACCCGTTTAGGCATGCCTATCATAGAATTGGACGTTAGTGAAGTCCAAAAGATGGATGGTGGTCTGACTTGTATGTCATTGAGGTTCTGATATTATCAACCACTCATCACGCAGCATTTATTTAGTTATCTCATGACCCTCAATTGGCTCGATGTCTCCAGCCTGTCTTTCAATAATTTATTCTTGCTTGAGAGCGTTCAGCTAAGCTGGTTTCCCGGTTGGGTTCCTGAGGATGCATTGGCGTTAGCTCTGCAAGCTAATCCTTCCGTGGATTGGTACCTGCGCCACAAATGCCCGGAGATCATCTCCTGGTTGGATCGGGTTCAAGCGAGCTATAAATATTCTTCTTCCACGTCACCCGAACAAATCCGTCAGGCAGAGATGACGGTGATGAACACCATTAACGATTTATTGGTCTATGCAATTGATCCATCCATCTACGACGCGCAGCCTTTCCTGGGTTGGGAATCGAACGAGCTACTCCAATTGACCGATTTCAATAGAAAGGTTGTCATCGACGTTGGCTCCGGAACGGGCAAACTGGCGCTCATCGCTGCAGAAACTGCTTCTGTTGTATATGCGGTTGAGCCGGTTGCCAACCTACGCCAGTTTATCAAGCAAAAATCCCACTCGACGAGCTTGACCAATATTTATCCCGTGGATGGTCTGATCACTGACCTGCCGTTCCCGGCTGGCTTTGCAGATATCACCATGGCCGGGCATGTCTTTGGTGACTATCCGGATGCAGAATACACTGAAATGAAGCGTGTTACCAAGACCCGGGGCATGCTCATCCTATGCCCCGGCACCAGCCTCTCCGAATCCAGAGCGCATGATTTTCTGGTTTCAAAGGGTTTCAGCTGGTCCGTTTTCGAAGAACCTCAGGATGGTCCAAAACGTAAATATTGGAAACGCCTCGAGTAAACCGTGCTTTCTTGATTCCCAATTTTCAACCTTTTGAATATTAAATCCAGAATGGTCATGCACTTGTGTTTTCGTGGATGATTCTTGCTCCTCCCCTGACTCCGGTGTTATCTGAAACTTGGAGATGTTTGAGAGGATTACACTTTCTCCAGCGGGTGCGCCCGGCAATACTTCATATACCGCACTGCATAAGCATCTTTTCCACGCAGCAGATCTACCGCCCGTAATACCCGTGTGAACTTGATCGGGTCTGTGATAGCACAGGTCGCACCTGCCCCAATTGTTAATGCCAGGAAAGCAGCATTAACCGTATCACGTTCAGGCAATCCAAACGATACATTGCTCGCACCCACGTTGATATTAACTCCAAATTCGCGACGCACACATTCAATGGATTCCAGGGTGACCATCCCCGCCCGGCTCTCTGCTCCTACGGTTAATACCAATGGGTCGATGATCACATCCTCAGCAGGTATCCCCATCTTGGCTGCCACTTCCAATATCCTGCCCGCAATCTTCACTCGCCCTTCCGCATCCTTGGGGATACCCTGCTCATCCATGGTCAATCCAATCACCGAGGCTCCCCGCTCCCTCACTAGTGGCAGGATTGACTCGAGTGACTCTAGCTTGCCATTCACCGAATTCACCAGCGGTTTCCCAGGAGTGATTGGTAATGCCTGTGCCAGTGCCTTGGGATTGGCTGAATCGAGGCAGAAAGGTACGTCAAACACATCCGCAAGCATCTTTACCACTTGGGGCAATAGAACTTCTTCATCAGCACCCGGAACACCCACGTTCACATCTAATAAATCAGCTCCCGCGTTGATCTGAGTGGTTGCCAGTTCAATTACATAATCCAGGTTGCCTTCAAGTAGAGCTGCCGCCAGCTTTTTCCGCCCGGTCGGATTGATTTTTTCTCCGATAATTGTAAAGACACCCTCACTGTCAATCTTGACCTGCTTTGATTTTCCACATGCCAATGTTTGCATACTTTCTCTCCTCAAGAGCGCAAAAAAACAGCTTTATCTCTCAGGAATTTCTCTTTCTGCCTTCCGAAGAATCTGGTCCAGCTTATCACTGACCACGTCTGGTAGTGGGTCAACCAATGGTTGCGATAAAATTTCTGCCACCACTTCTCTCGCTTTTGAATACATGGAAGGTTTACCCAGATTAACCCAAGTCTCATATGGATGATGATCTATCAGCTGTGAATTGTAAAACTCCGTGCTTCGGGCAGCTTTCCTGGTATTCTTGGTCCCCAAAAAATGACCACCTGGTCCCACATGGGCGATATCTTCGAATAAATCCTTATCTACTGAGCAATCCACCCCCTCGGCTAGGCGCTGTATTAGATGAGCAATTTCATTATCCACCACGATTTGCTCCAAAACTAATAGCTGGTCACTCTCAAGAACACCAAAACCAATCAAGATATCTGCCCCAGCAAGTACTGGAGGCAGAGTCGTTATAAACTTTTCGAGCACTGCTTCAGGTCCAGGCTGCTTTGCATCTGCCGTAAATCCAGCTCCGCTGGTTGGAAAACCGTAATATTTCCCCATCACTGCGATAGCAGTTGTCTGGAGGCTCATTTCCGGTACCCCGGCAAGATATGCTCCGCTTCGAAAATCAACAGTAGCGGTTGAGCTTGAGAAAACGATCGGTCTGCCAGGGTGTGCCAGTTGGAAAATCACCATCGACGAAAGCATTTCTGCATTAGCCATTGCGATGTTCGAGTATAAACTTGCTGGTCCGGTCGTGCCGTTCACTGGCATCGGCATCGCTATCACCGGTAGTCCAACCTCACCAAGCTCAAGATATGCATCCAGCATTTGCCCATCATGAGTCAATGGAGCGACAGGGCAATAGATCAAGGAATATGCATTGCTTTTCCGAAGTGCATCCTCGCTTCCCAAGATGGCAGTCAAGCCTTCCACAAGGTACGGCACCTGTTCGACCCGATGAAGCTCGTGCTCACCATGCTTTGAACAGTATCTTGCCATGCTGAGGAATTCATATAAAGCACGGATGTTAGCTGGTACGTCCGTAGCACTGGTTGGTGCCCATGCCATTACCCCCATGTCCATGTTTTGGAAGATACGCATGGCATTCTCAATATCTTTGCTCGTGCCGTAACGCCTCTCACCAGTCTGAAAATCCAACGTGAAGGCAGCCGTCCCATCAATTCCATAGCGGGTGTTTGGAAGTGGCAGTGAAAAGTTATGTTCAGGGTTTCGCCCTCCAAATACGAATGACTTCGGAGCTGTTTTCAGTGCTTGTTGGACAAATTCGGGGGGTATCTTCGCAATTTTATCTTCTGTGTTGATCTTTATGCCATGCTTTTGCAGAATTTTAGGTGCCCGGTCACCGTGGAAACGTATGCCCACCTCTTCCAGGATGCGTAAACTCATGTTGTGGATGCGGTGTTGTTCATCCTCTGTCAGAATTTGGGCCGTTAAACGCATAAATCCTCCATCTCATTCAGTAGTTTATTTTGATTATTCTATAACCCAATAAGTGATATCAAAGTCCTTTTTCACGATCGGCTGCGTTCATTATCCTGGTAAGTTCTTCCTTTTGAGCTGCTTCCAATGGTTTGGGGTGATGATTCTCCAGAATCCAATCAATCTTTTCACGCGCTACATCCACCGGGTCGCGATATCCCCCTCCCTGCCGTGGTTGACCAGTCAAGTTTGAGAATTGGCGTCGGCGCAAGTTTATGCGTGTATGCCGGTTCGCCAGAAAATGCCCCCGTGGACCCACTTCCTTGATTACATCAAGTGCCAAAGCTTCTGGGCTGGTATCCAGTCTGCTTGATTCGATGCGTACTCGATGATAAACATCCGCATCCAACAGTATCGATTCTGGATACAATAATGTGCAAGATTCCACCAGTCCCAAACCGCTTCCAGTCTCTGCACCAGTCAGTGCACATAACAGCAAAGATGATTCCGCCTCAGCCGCTGATTGCCAGCCAGGCACCTGGGCATCGGTTCCAAATATCCCTGCCAATGTCGGAACTCCCCATTGATGTGCAATCTCAGTTGCCACGGGATAGAGCTGAGATCCTTCCAGGGTTGAGCCTAGATAGTCGCCTGTGTGAGGATGCATGACCCCAGGGAGTAATGAATGAAAAACGGGAGCACCCGGGAAAGCCATTTGCATTAAAACCAGGGCAGAGATAATCTCTGCATCCCCGGTCACTAACGTACCTGCGATGGTCGCTGGAGCTGTTGAACCTGTATTTACCATCGACATAAATCCAACCGGTAACCCTGCCTCTGCAAATAACAATGCTGATTCCAGACCATCCCGGTCTTGTGCCAGGGGGGCGATGCTGCAAACAAGCAAAGATAGCGGTGGGCGCTGGCGTCTTACGATCTCATTACCTGCCACCACATCAGCCATTTCAATTGCATAGCCGTGCTGTCCATTCTCCCATCACGGTCTCAGACTGTACATGTTTTACCGTGTTATTGAATGATGCATCTAATTCATGCAATGGTGCCGTCTTCGGAAAATCCTGTGCGCTGACAATCGGCCAGTAAAAGCTGAGTGCACTTAGATAATCACTAACCCGTCGCCATTGTTGCTACATCATCTTTTTTCGATCGTCTCCTTTGTCGGGTGACGAAATCAATGGTCTCTACCCCACAGCCATCCGTGGCGCAATAAAGTGTCTTGCCATCCAATTTCAAGTCAAACGATGGGTCTCTAGCACCCATTGTGTAAAATCGTGGTGCATGGTTCATGGCTTCCATGACGATATGCCTGGGTAGCTTCACCACCTGGTGGGAGAAATCGACCATACCACCATGTTCTGCATAGATATGCAGAGCTTTCTCCGATGGGCAATTGATTCCCACCTGCTCCAATATTTCTAGCGTGGCAGTTTGCAGCTGATCTAACTGCTCATCTTCCAGGATGCGCACATGATATGACGGTTTGATAGGCTGTAAACTTGGAGTTTCACTAACCATACTACTCATCCTTTGCAGATTTCTTTATCTGCAGCACCTCAGAATTCGTCTGAGTTCTTCCTGTTTGTCATTTTCCAGCGGTTCAGGAATGTGATTCTTGCGGATCCAATCAACCTTTTCGATCGCCACCTCACGTGGGTCGCGATATTTCCCATCCTCCCCAATCTGGTGGGTGACACCTCGCACCAGCGATTCACGGAAATGGTTGCGGGTATGCCTTTGCCCCAGGTAATGACCACCAGGACCAACTGCGTGTACTGTATCAAGTGCCAGGGTTTCTACATTCACATCTAAATTCATCAGCTGGTATCGTGCCCTTTGGTACAGGTCATCATCCAGGATGATCTGCTCCGGGTATAGTAGCGTATAAGTCTCAGAAAGTCCCAAGCCTGTAACGATATCGGCACTCGCCAGGCCTGCCATGTATGGATCAAGTGCAACTTCCGCTGCGCTTTGCCAGGTCCCTGCTTCATGTGAATCGGTCCCATAACAAGCCCCCAATGAAGCCATTCCCCAATGATGCGCCATTTCCACTGGTGCGTATCGGGTCCGGCTATCCAACGAATAACTCACATAGCCTCCTGTGCGAGGGTCTGCCCAGGCTTGCATCAGCGAGTGGAAAACTGGGGCACCAGGCGCATGTAGCTGCATTAACACCGCCGCACTAATGATCTCTGCATCACCCATTGCAAACGCCCCTGCTAAGGTTGCTGGTGCTGTTGTACCCAGAGTTGGCATGGCTAAGAACCCCACTGGTAATCCAGCTTCGGCCAGGATTAATGCTCCTTCGATTCCAGCAGTATCCTGCACCAGGGGAGCAATGGTGCATACTACCAGCGAAAATGGTGGCCTTCTGCGCAACGCTTCCTTGCCCCCCGATATCACTGTTGCCATTTCAACCGCATATCTGCAAGGTATTTCACCCATCACGGTCTCACTCTGTACATGCTTGATCGAATTATTCCAACATGCATCAATCTCATGCAATGGCGCAGTTTCACCATGGTCTTGGGCGCTGACCATCGGCCAGATAAAACCAATCGAAGGCAGGTAATCGGCGATTCTCGCCATCATGCCGACGTCTGCTTTTCGCGAAGGACGGCGCTCTCGTGTATCAAAATCGATTGTTTCCACACCACAGCCATCCGTGGTGAAATATGTTACACCCTCCTCCAATTGCAGATCATAAGCAGGGTTGCGTGCACCCAGCCGGAAAAATCTTGGTATAGTCGCTAGCGCTTTAAACACCAGATCTGGTTTTAACCTCACAATTTGGGATTCCCAATCGACTTGAGCTCCATGCTCCGCAAAGATGGTCAATGCCTTTTTTGATGGGAATCGGACTCCAGTTCTTTCCATGATTTCCAATGTGGCCCTCTGCAAATCGTCCAGCTGTTTATCAGCGAGAAATTGCAAATGGTAGGTCGTTCGTAATGGCTCTAACGGGGAATATTGTGTCATCATTGTGTCAAGCTCCGTTTCTGGCTATATTTTCACTTTATCGAGTAAGACAGCGCATGAGGAATTTTTACTGAATTTACTGCCGCTGAATATTATCTATTCCTTTCACTGGCTCTTGCGCGTGTTTCCAACAATTCCAGCTCTCGCTCCGCAGATTCCGATAAAGGAAGGGGTTGTTTCGAAGCGAGTAACTCCTTTATGTTTTGTCGGATTTCTTCCAGCAAGTCAGGCGAACCCGAATTCACCCATTGGTCATAAGAACCATGCCATCCCAGCTTGCTGTAATATACTTCCCCCGAGCGCACAGCATTTCGAGTGGAGCGATGGATCAGATAATTCCCACCTTGTCCTAGGTCGGCAATCACTTCACCCAACCATTTTTCCTTACTGCTGCCAATTCCCAGGCTCAGGCGTTTGCATCGCCGAATGACCTCCATATCGATGACCAACTGCTCGGGACTGAAAATGGTTGCGCCACCCAGTAACCCGGGTGCCACCAGTAAATCTGGTCGGCTCATAATTGGTAAAGTATAGTTGAGTGCCCTCTCATAACCCGCTTGAATGCAAGGGACATTCTGGTCAGATCCACTTACAGTAGTCTCCACCGGAAGATGGTACATCCTGGCAATCTCGGTGACGGCTGCACCCAGCAAGGAATGCTCCACCTCTCCACCTCCATACCTGCCTGAACGCATGTCTGCGATTCCAGGCGCAGCCGCATAGATAAATGGTGTTCCCGGTGCTGCGGATTGGATGAGACATAACATGGCGATGGTCTCACTGTTCATAAGTATGAGCTCAGAGATCAACGAAGCTGGACTGGTTAATCCATACAGTGGCATGGTCATGACTGCCACAGGGATGCCCCAATCTAGGGTTTCCAGGTACGCATCAGTGTATTCAGCTTCGATAATCAGAGGTGATGCTGGGCATAGAATAAATGATACGGGCAGCGTCTTCTTGAATTCCTCCTGACTTCCAAATACCACCTGGAATACTTCCAGCATCCAGCGGCTTTCTTCTGGAGTTATTGTTGCGTCCTGTATATGCTTGGAGAAATTTTGGAAGATAGCTGTCCAGTATGCCACCGAATCTCCAACTGAATGCCCCCAACAACCTTCGATTGCACTCCAATACACATCGATATCGTCCAGGCAATCTCCAAGTCGGGTTGCCAGGTACCAATCTTCCCTAGTTGCAGGTCGGCGTACTCCTGCTTCGGCATCATAGGTATAGATCGCCCCGCCATCCATGATTATGCTGCACTGACCACTGTTCATCGAAAGTCGTCTATCCCCTCTGCGCGATCCTAGGTAAAAATCCTTCGGAGCTTGTTTAATGCATTCCTCTACCAGGTTGTTGGGTATCCGTACAATGTGTGTATTTTCATCAACTACTGCGCCTGCCTGTTTAAGATAGCTGCGTCCTTTTGCGGTGTCGATACGTACACCAGTTCCATATAATATTTTGAGTGTTTCTTCGTGAATCCGGCAGCATTCATCATCGGATAATACCCGTAATGCTGTTTCCATCAAACCTCACCCATTTTTGTCAGCACTTTATGCGGGTCAAAGGCGTCTCGTAGTCCATCACCGATATAATTGATCGATATTACAGACAGGAAGATCATTAAACCTGGGAAGATCGCCAACCAGGGATATTTCACCAGGTACTCTTGCGCATTACTGAGCAGGTTACCCCAGGATGGTGTGGGGGGTTGGATGCCAAAGCCTAGATAACTCAGCCCTGATTCTTCCAAAATAGCATAAGCCACTTCCAGGGTGGCTTCGACGATCACAGGTCCAATGGCATTCGGAAAAATGTGCAAAGCGATGATACGAAAATTCGAGCCGCCTAATGCACGGGTAGCCACTACGAAATCCATCTCCCGGATCGTCAGGTACGAAGCTCGCACCAGGCGCGCCGTGAACATCCATGCCAGGATACCAATGACAAAAGCTATAGTCAGTACTGGATTACTCTTTAGTAATGGTGCATCCACCTCGCGCAGGATTGCACCCAGCAAGATCAACACCAACAAAGATGGTAATGCTAAGGCTGCATCTGTGATCCGCATCAATACGTTATCTAACCATCCACCAAAGTAACCAGCTATCGCCCCCACCGGTACACCGATGAGCAACGTGATGATCATCACTGAAAATCCAACGGCAAGTGAGACCCTCCCGCCATATAGGACGCGCGTCATTAAATCTCGTCCTAATGCATCTGTTCCCATTGGGTGCTCCAGGGAAGGCGGCTGGTACCGTTGGCTCATATCAGACTTAATTGGATCATAGGGTGAAAGACCTGCCAATGTACAAGCCAGGATGATGCAACCCAGCACAATGCAACCCATGATTGCACCTGGATGCCTGCGAAAGCGTCTCCAGATCAACGCTCGCATTGTTTCTTCTTTAGCTAATATTGGTTGCGCGTTAGTCATAATGGATGCGGGGGTCAAGTTTGGCGTATGCGATATCCGCCAGTAAATTCGCAAAGATGACTGCAAGGGTTCCAATCGTCAGGATGGCCATCAGCGTTGGATAATCACGGTCAATGGCAGCCTGATAATATAAACGACCCATCCCAGGCCAGGAGAACAGGATCTCTACATACAAAGATCCTGCAAATATATACGGTAAATCCAGTGCAAATATGGTCACCAGTGGCAGGAGTGCATTACGTAGTGCATGTTTGTAATACACTTTGCTCAGCTTTAATCCTTTCGCACGGGCTGTGCGAACATAATCCTGGTGGATGACATCCAGCATGCTTGAACGCAGGAAGCGCGAGTACCAGGTGACCCAGCCCACCACGCCCATGGTGACCGGTAAGATAAGATGCTTGGTCCAGTCTATGAGCGAGAAGGCGGCACCCTGGGTGTACATTCCACCCGGTGGCAGTAGAGAATCACCGGTCAGGGGATTTTTCAACCAAACATAAAAAATTAAAATCAAGATTAAACCCAGCCAAAACTCAGGGATTGCCTGACCTACA